>NZ_JBPXMS010000003.1:0-452137 GCF_051842815.1 Microbacterium sp. A84
CCCCGCGGGCACGTCGGCAAGATCGATCGCGCGGCCCTGCGGGCCCGTGCGTCAGAACTACAAGCCGAGTCCTGACGCACAATCGCTCCTCTACACGACCGTCAGATCGAGCGGGCCTTGGCGCCGGTGAGGGCTTGTTTCCAGTTCGTGGGGATGTTGCCCTCGATGAGCCAGCCGGACGCTTTGCGTCTCGTGCGGGCACCCGCGTTCCTTCTCGCATTCGCGTGCGCGTTTTGTCTTCGATGTTGCAGATCGCGAGCCAGCGCAGCTTCGGCGGCGGTGTCGTTGGGGAAATGGCCCCGGCTCTTAGTGATTTTGCGCAGCTGGTGTTCAGCGACTCGATCGCTCACCGAGCAGGCGCATTACAAGTGACTCAAGTCGCCGCTCTCGACGCGTGAGGTTGAGGAGGCTCATCTGAACGGGGCGGTGGAATTGGATCAGTTCTGTGACAATGGCGGCAAACCAGGCATGCGCACCGGACAGCCGGGGCGGCTCGTCATCGCCGAGTTCCCACGCCACAGAGACGCCCCTCTTGTCCTCACGCGCAAAGAACGCAGCAACGTCTGCTTGGTCAACACTGAGGACATTTGATGCCCACAATCGTTGCTGGACGAAGCTTGACCAGCAATGACGACTTGTTGGCGAGTGAGACCAACACAGTGGGTGGGTGCATCAAGAAGGACATAAAAGCGCTGACCGTGGTGCCGTACGGCTTCCCGTCCGCATCGGTGGTGACAACAGCGACGGAGGTCGGGACCCGGGCCATTCCAGCACGGAAGTCCTCAGCCAGCGCAGTGAATTCAATTGAATGTGAGGTCACAGGTGCACCGGCCGGACAGCGTCGTGGGACAGATGGACCGCGATGCTCCGTAGCACGTCTGTGGCGTTTGACACCGTCGCCGGATCGGTGCCGCTGAGGGCTTGCGAGAGGATCTCGCGTCGCGCGGTATGGATACTCTCCAAGGCTTGCGCCCCCTTGCCGGTGATGCTGATGAGGAACGCGCGCGCATCCGTGGGTACCCGTTCACGCCGAACCAGGTCGTCGTTCTCCAGCCGCTTCAAGCGCGGAGTAATCGACGAGACATCCACACCGTGACAGGCCGCGATATCAGAGACCCGTAACGCACCGTAGGCGTCAAGATACTCCAGCAGTGCCCAGGACGCCGGGGGCAGATCGTAGCCGCAGCGCTCGGCAACCTCGCCGTAGGTCGCACGATCGGTCAGCGACCGCAGCACCGCAGCCAGTGAACGTTCCAGGTCATCGAGAACCTCATCCATGTTGGCCACAGTAATGTTCGAGTCGAGAGAAAACAAGTTGGGTCAAGCTAACTATCTTATGTATCGTGGATTACACCCCATTTCCCCGATGTCGAGGAGCGTCTGTTCATGAAGTTGTCCATTGTTGATCTCGGGACGGTGGCGCCCGAGACCACCGAGAAGGACGCTCTGGCCGATGCGCTGGAGACCACACGCCACGCTGAGCAGCGGGGCTTCCACCGCATCTGGTTCGCCGAACATCATCTGAGCCGATCGGGCGCCTCGCACCACCCCGAGCTCCTCATCGCGGCCGCCGCGATGGTTACCTCCGAGATCCGATTAGGTTCGGGGGCGGTGCTGATGAACCACTACAGCCCGTTCAAGGTAGCCGAGATGTTCAAGCAGCTTGAGGCAATGGCTCCGGGCAGGATCGATCTGGGCATGGGCCGCGCCACCGCGGGACCCGTGCTCGATCTGGCGCTTCAGCAGAACAGACAAAACCCGGCACAGGCCGACCATCAGCAGCAGGTGCTGGAGACCTTGAGCTGGCTCTACGAGACATTTCCTGACGCCCACCCGTTCGCCAGCCACCCATTGATGGCGACTGTGCCCGAGGTGCCGCAGACCTGGCTGCTGGGCTCCAGTCCGAACGGTTCGAACCTCGCCGCCGGCCTCGGTATCGGCTACACGTTCGCCGGATTCATCAATCCTGTGGGCGCCGCTGCGGCGCTGCGCCACTACCGGGAGAACTTCGCGCCTCAAGGTTTCGGGCTTGAATCCCCGCGGGCGATCCTGGCGGTCAACGTCGCAGTTGGCGACACTACCGCCGACGGCCTGCACCTGGCCAACTCGCCGAAGGGCTTCTACTCCAGGCTCAGTCGTGCTGGCCGCGCCGCCGGATCGGTCGTAGTGCCTGCCCCCGACGAAGCCGCACGCGAGATGACTCAGGCCGAGAAGGACCAGCCAACGACCATCGTCGACGGCCAGTGGCCCCGGTTCGTGGCTGGCGGACCCGATGATGTGCGCGCCACCTTGGAGCAAATGATCGCCGAAAGCGGTGCCGATGAAGTGATGATCCAAAACCTCATCGCCGACCCCGCTGCCCGACGCCATTCCCACGGACTCCTCGCCCAGGCGTTTGGCCTCACACCGCGGTCCGTACCGCGCGTGGAAACCGTGAACTCAGTAGGGACAGCGCGGTGAGGTTCGCCGACTACTACGAGATCATGCAGACCATCGCCCGCTACGGACATGCCCTCGACGCTGGCACGGCGCCATTTGACCAGATCTTCACGGACGACGTCGAGTTCGACCTCACCCACGCGGGCCCGCCCGGCCAGCCGGGATCTGTCATCAAGGGGCGGCAACACGTTCTCGAAGCCATGACTGGGTCGGCCGACGATCCGCACACCTACCGCTCGGTTCTCACACGCCCTGCACTCTCCCACCACACCACCAACAGCGAGATCGTCGCTGACCATGGTGATGAGGTCGAGGTTCGCAGCAAGTTCCTTCGCCTCGGAAACAGCCAGCCCGGTCCCATGCCCGTACTGATCGGCCAATACCTCGACACGCTCATACGCACCATTGATGGTTGGCGCATCAGCCGTCGCGAAGTCATCTCTCACGGACCATGAGAGACCAGCAATAAAGATACGGTGAGCGGCTCACATAACCGACACGACGGCGGCATATACGCTGCGTCGCCCCCACCCCGAGCCATCGATCGTTTGGTAGCGTCTAAGAAGGTCCGCCTGCGGCCCGGCGCACTGCCGCCACGAGATCGGAGAAGGACATGAAGGCTTGGGAGTTTCCCGGAGTAGGTCAACCGTTGCGTCTGGTCGACAAGCCGAAACCCGAGCCCGGGCCCGGTGAAGTACTGGTCCAGATCAAAGCTGCGGGCATGTGCCACAGCGACGTCGGCTTCCGCGAGGGCTCTCTCACCGCGCTTGTCTACACGCCGATCGTGCTCGGGCACGAATGTGCCGGCATCGTCGAGTCGTGGGGGGACGGTGTCACCAACATGCAGGTGGGTGACCGGGTCGGCATCGTCGGCATCGACTACACGGCACCCGGAGTGGGCCGCGACGGAGGCTACGCCGAGTACGTGATCGCCAAGGTCCCTGAGATCGTCTCCATCCCCGAAGGAGCATCTTTCGCGCAGGCCGCGATGGGTGTAGACGCCGGTGGCACCGCGTACAAGGCCGTCAGGTCAGTCGGGCAGGTGTCCGCCTCGTCACGTGTCGGGATCATCGGCCTCGGTGGTCTCGGTCAGATCGGTGCGCGCACGGCCTCCCTCACCGGAGCCACCGTCTACGCGGCCGAACCCGGCGAACTCAACCGCTCCCTGGCCGCCGGGCTGGGCGTGACCGAGTCGTTCGAGGATGCCTCGTCCTTCGAAGGCCTCGACCTCGATGTCATCATCGACTTCGCGGGCTACGGCACGACGACTGCGGTAGCTGTCAACGCCGTGAAGAGGGGCGGCACGGTGGTGCAGGTCGGGCTCGGCCGTCCCGAGGCGACCATATCGACGCAAAGACTCGTCCTCGACGAGATCCAGCTCCTGGGGTCGGTCGGGACCACTCCGGCAGACGTGGCAGCCGTGTACGATCTGTTCGCCTCCGGCGGCCTGGCGCCACAACTGCACCCGATCACATTCGACGAGATCGGGGAGACATTGGAGAAACTGGTGGTCGGAAGCACCTTCGGTCGGATCGTCGCCGAGTTCTAAAGTCCGCGGTGGCACCACCTACCGCCCGCCTTTAGAAGTTTCATTTCTTGGCCTTCGGGGCGAGCGATGGCGTGGAACTGATCGAACAGGCCAGCACCACGTAGCGCGCGCTACCCGGAATGCATGTGGAGCATCCCACCCAGGGCGTCTACGTCACGCGACCACTCAGGTCCGTATGCGACGCTGTCGATGCCGTTCAGTTGCAGCGCACGGGCAAGGGTCAGACTGCCAGCCCGGCTCCAACGACGGAGATTGTCACGACCGCTCCGGCATAGCGGATCGCGCGGCAATCTCGATCTTGATCGCCTCGCGCAACCCTCAGACGTGAAGCTGTGCCGATTCAGGTCAGTACACCCTTCGAATGCGACCGGCGTGAGGCCTTGTTGGTCGGCCTGTTTGGATACTCCGACAATCGCTTCTCACCAGGTCTTTTCGGTGGGCCTAGTTTTGCTTGCCAGTTTTTCTTGTCAATCTGGTGCAATCGCAACCAAGCAGACGGGGCGCGCGAGGCTGACCTAATCGGCTCTGAGTACGCGCTACACGACTTCAAAGAGGCCAGCGGCACCCATTCCGCCACCGACGCACATCGTCACGACGACGAGCTTCGCGCCACGGCGACGCCCCTCAATGAGCGCGTGCCCAACCATACGCGCACCCGACATCCCGTAAGGATGTCCGATCGAGATCGCTCCTCCGTTGACGTTGTACCGGTCGGGATCGATGTCCAGAAAGTCGCGACAGTACAGCGCTTGGCAAGCGAAGGCTTCGTTGAGCTCCCAAAGGTCAATGTCATCGACCGAAAGTCCGTGCTGCTTGAGGAGCTTTGGCACAGCGACGATCGGACCGATGCCCATCTCGTCTGGCTCAACACCGGCGACTGCGATCCCCCGGTAGATGCCCAGCGGTTCGAGACCACGACGGGATGCCTCGCCCGCTTCCATGAGTACGGACGCAGACGCGCCATCCGAGAGCTGCGATGCGTTCCCGGCGGTGATCGTCGCGATCCTCGCAACATCTCCGTCATTCAGGACGGTGCGAAGACCAGCAAGCCCTTCGAGCGTCGTCTCGGGGCGGTTGCCCTCGTCTTTCGACACCGTCACTTCACGGACGGCGATCTCCCCCGTCTGTCTGTCTCGCACCTCCATCGATGCAATAAACGGCACAACTTCGTCATCCAACAGACCCAACTCCTGTGCACGTGCGGTGCGTTGCTGAGACACCAGCGCGTACTCGTCCTGAGCTTCACGCGAGACCTTGTATCGCTCGGCGACGATCTCCGCAGTGTTCAACATCGGTAGGTACGTGCCCGGATGCTGAGCAACAAGCCAGGGATCTTCGGCTCTATACAGGTTCAACTTGTCGTTCTGCACCAGCGATATTGACTCGAGTCCGCCACCGATCGCAATCTGTTGATGATCCACCACAATCTGCTTCGCAGCGATCGAAATTGCCATCAACCCAGACGCGCACTGCCGATCGACCGTCATACCGGGTACGCTCACTGGAAGTCCAGCGCGCAACGCCGCCTGACGGGCGACGTTCGTCCCGGTGTTGCCCTGCTGCAGAGCCACACCCATCACTACGTCTTCGACCTCGGCGACATCCACCCCCGCACGATTGACCGCGTGCGAAATCACGTGACCGGCTAGCGCCTGTCCACCAGTATTGTTGAACACGCCCCGATACGCCCGACCGATCCCGGTTCGCGCTGTCGAAACGATCACTGCTTGTCTCATGTTCACTCCACTAAGGATTGGGGCTTCTAAGTAAGGATTGGGGCCTTACACGACCTCAACCAGCCGGTCAGTCCGTCGGTCCGCCAGCGACGTAGAGCACCTGTCCTGAGACGAAGGCTGCCTCGTCGCCGGTGAAGAACGCGGCCGCGGCAGCAATGTCTTCCGGGAGCCCAGTGCGCCCAACTGGGATGTCCTTTGCCACTTCTGCGAGGAAGTCTTCGAAGGTCATCCCGAGGCGTTCAGCCGTCGCGCGAGTCATTGCGGTCTGGACGAACCCGGGGGCAATCGCGTTTGCGGTCACTCCGAACCGACCCAGCTCGATCGCGAGCGTCTTCGTGAAGCCTTGCAGTCCCGCTTTCGCTGCCGAATAGTTCGCCTGCCCACGGTTACCTAACGCTGAAGTGCTGGACAGATTCAGGATCCTCCCCCAGCCAGCCTGCACCTGGTGCGCTTGCACCGCGCGTGACATCAGGAAGGCACCGCGCAGATGAACGTCCATCACGGCATCCCAGTCGTCCTCAGTCATCTTGAAAAGCAGGTTGTCGCGCAGGATTCCAGCATTGTTTACGAGAATTGTTGGTGCCCCGAGCTGTTCACCGACGCGCTCAACCGCTGCGGCAACATCGGCGGAAGCGGAGACATCTGCTCCGATGCCGATCGCCTCGCCACCGGTGGCACGAATGGATGCCACGACGTCTGCCGTGTCGTCCTCACGTAGGTCAATCACTGCCACCCGACGACCAGCAGAGGCGAGGCGCAGCGCAACTGCTGCACCGATGCCACGGGCGCCACCCGTGACAATCGCCGTTCTCTTTTCCGTCATTTGAATTCACTCCTCGTTAGAACGGATGTCTGCGCCGCCGCTCGTTTGAGCGCCGGCGCGCTACTCTCACGACCGTGGCCGCTTGAGATTTGCTTGCATATCACCATCCGAACCGCTTCAGAGTAACGAATCGTCGAGGTCGATCAACGTCTGATCGGCCCGCTCGAGCAGATCGAGTGCGGGTTCGATGCGCGGCAGAATATCGGTGAAGTAGTATCGCGCCGTCACTCGCTTCGCCTTGTGGAACTCGTCGGCGACAACATCGGCCGCAAGCGCTTGCTCCAACCACAGCGACGCCACGACGATGTCACCGAGCGACTCGAGATACGTGCTGGCGTTGACCAACGCTGCCGCCGGATCCCCGGATGCCCAGAGGTCGGAGGTAATGGCTTCAATCCTGGTAATCGCCACTTCAAGCGTGCTCCCGTGTCCGGCGAACTCCTCGGACTCACCGGCCCGAGCTGCTGTGGCGCGGATCGTTTCCGTTAGCAGCGTCAATCCCTTGCCGTCGTGCAGGCGCACCTTCCGGCCGAGTAGATCGAGTGCCTGGATGCCGTGGGTGCCTTCATGGATGGGGTTCAGCCGATTGTCACGGTAGAACTGCTCTACCGGGTAGTCGCGGGTGTACCCGTATCCCCCGTGTATCTGGATCGCCAAATCGTTCGCAACAAGACACCACTGCGAGGGCCAGCTCTTCACGATCGGTGTGAGCACATCGAGCAGAATGGCGGCGCGCTGGCGATCATCGTCAGTCTCACCGGTCTCCTCCTCGTCGAGCAATCGTGCGGCATACAACACGAGCGCCATCGCCCCCTCTGCGTAAGCTTTGGAGGTAAGCAGCATCCGACGCACGTCGGGGTGGCGAACGATCGGCACCGGAGGGGAATCCGAGCCTTTGGCGTCGACGAGGCGACCCTGATGACGTGTCCGTGCATACTCGACCGCGTGAAGATAACTCGTGTATCCGAGCGCCGCTGCGCCAGCACCGACGGCGATGCGCGCCTCGTTCATCATTCGAAACATGTAGACGAGCCCACGGTTCTCTTCGCCGATGAGTGTACCGACGGCCCCGGCTTCACCGCCGGGGAGATAGCGGCCACCGCCGAAGTCGAGCACCGTATTCGTCGTGCCACGGTACCCCATTTTGTGGTTGAGGCCCACGAGCGCGACATCGTTCCGTTCACCAAGCGAACCGTCTGCCTGCACCAGGTACTTGGGTACCGCGTATAGCGAGAGGCCTTTGACACCCATGGGTGCGCCCGTTGCGCGCGCCAACACGAGATGCACGATGTTCTCACTCAACTCGTGGTCGCCTCCCGAGATCCACATTTTGCTCCCGAACAGCCGGAAGGTGCCGTCGGTTTGCACTTTGGCGCGTACCCTGACGTCTGCAAGCGATGACCCTGCATCTGGTTCGGAAAGGCACATCGTGCCAAAGAAGCGACCCTCGATCATCGGAGTTGCGTAGCGCTCGATATCGCGTTCAGTCGCATATGCGAGAAGAAGGCGCGCTGCGGCCGCGGTCAGCATCGGGTAGGCCGCCGTTGCCGTGTTTGCGGCTTGGAACCAGGCGAAGCATGCACGGTCGACGACGTGTGGCAACTGCGCACCGCCCACCTCCTCGTCCATCGCGCCTGAGAGTAGGCCAGAATCGTTGAAGGCCCTCAGCGCTTCACCCACCTCGGGGATCACGTGCGCGCGCTCCCCGTCAAAGCGAGGCTCATTGGCATCGCTCAGGGCATTGTGTGGCGCGAACGCCTCTTCGGCGAGTGCTTCGGAGAGATCGAGCACCGCCTCAAATGTGTCACGAGAGTGATCCGCGAATCGTGGGCGAGTCAGTAGTTCGTCGACCTTAAGCCACTCGAAGAGTAAGAAGTCGAGGTCGCGGCGCGACAAGATTTGAGATGCCATGATCAACCTTCCGCGGGAGCAATGTAACGGATGAGAACCTCAGCGACGCACACAGGCCGGGTGCCGCCGTCGCGTTCTACGGTGACCCGGACGGTGAGCTGGGTCCAGCCGTCGCCGGGAACCACGCCAATGATCTCCCCTGTTGCGCGTATCAAGGAGTCGACGGGCACCGGGGAGGGAAAGCGTACGCGATCGGTGCCGTAGTTGATGACGCTCTCGAAGCCGGAGACGACGAGAATCTGCTCAAGGAAAGCTGACACGAGTGACAGGGTGAGGTAGCCGTGAGCGATCGTTGTTCCGAAGTGCCCGTGTGCTGCCCGTGCTGGATCGATGTGGATCCATTGTCGGTCTTCGGTCGCTTCGGCGAACGAGTCGATGCGGGATTGCGTGATGAGGATCGAGTCGCTCGGGCCGAGCATCGTGCCGAGCGCATCTCCTAGCTCGTCGTATCGGAGTTCGCCCATCAGATTCCACCCCCGAGCAGAAGCCCGCCGTCAACCACCAGCGTCTGACCGGTTACCCACGCCGAATCGTCAGAGCCCAAGTAAGCCACAGCCGAGGCGACGTCGGCGGTCTCGCCGAGCCTGCCAAGCGGGTATCGCGCGACAACCTTTTCTTCGATTCCCTCGTAAAGTGGTTTCGCGAAACGGGTCGTTACGACCCCCGGAGCGACGGCGTTCACGCGCACCGTCGGGCCGAGTTCTACTGCGAGTTGGCCGGTGAGGTAGATGACCGCAGACTTACTCGCGCCGTAAAGTCCGATGTCTGCGGCCGGGCGGAGTCCAGCTACCGAAGCGACATTCACCACTGCGCCGCCGTTCGCACCCATCCAGGCTTCGTGCACAGATTGGACCCAGCCCAGCGAGCCGAGCACGTTGACGTCGAAGATCTTGCGCGCCGCCGAGAAATCAGACTCGATGAGGGGCCCGAACGCGGGGTTAATCCCGGCGTTGTTGACCAGGAGATCAATCCGGCCGAAGGCCGCGATCGTACGATCAACTGTGTCGGTTTGGTGCTGCTGGTCGTCGGCGCTGCCGGCCACGGTCAGCAAGCGGTCGCCGGCACCGAGCTCGGCGACGGCCGCGTCGAGACCAGCCTGATTACGACCAGTGATAACAACGCGGGCACCCTCGTTGAGAAGGCGACGTGCGATCGCCAAGCCAATACCTCGGCTTGCACCGGTGACGATGGCTGCACGGCCCTCATAGCGTTCTGCGGTGCTCATATCGAGATCCCTCCGTCGACGGGGAGTACAACTCCGGTGATGTAGCTGGCCTCGCGGGAGGCAAGAAAAGCAACGGCGTCGAACATCTCGCTCGGCTCTCCGAATCGTCCCAGCGGAATCGCGGCTTCCAACTCCGCACGCTTGTCGGGCGGCACTGAGGCGATCATTCGGGTGTCGGCGTTCGGCGAGATCGCGTTAACCGTCACGCCGAAGTGCGCCAGTTCCTTTGCCGCCGTCTTGGTGAACCCGATGATTCCCGCCTTCGCCATCGCGTAGTTCGACTGCCCGATGTTGCCTCGTAGACCGGTGTACGAGGTGACGTTGATTACCCGGCCGAACCGCTGCGCTCGGAATTGCGGAACACACGCGCGGGTCATCTTGAATGTGCCACCAGCGTGGACGGCGAGGACCGCGTCCCAGTCGGCGTCGCTAAGTTTCCACAGCATGCCATCGCGCAAGATTCCGGCATTGTTGACGAGAACGTCAATGCGATCGTTTTCAGCCATGATCTGCGCGATCGCAGCATTGACGCTTGCCGTGTCGCTGACATCCGCACGGATACCTCTACCACCCACCTCTTCCGCAGCCTGATTCACGGCTTCGCCGTCAAAGTCGATGAGAATCACGTCGGCACCCGCGCGCGCGAAGTTGCGCGAGAGTTCTAGTCCAATGCCGCGAGCCGCACCCGTGATAACCGCGGTCTGCCCACTGAAATCAAAACTGAGGTTTCCGCTCATGAGAATCGCTCCAGCACCTTCGACATACCCTGCCCTCCACCAATGCGAATCATCTCGACCCTGAACTCCTCATCATTGAACTGCGCGACCTTGACGACGTTGGCACCCGCCGGGATCCACACGCCGTGACTAACCAATCGGCATCGCCGGCGATCATGCAACGGATGTAAAAGATGCTCGCAACTCCGTCTTCATGACTTTGCCCTGCGTGTTACGGGGCAGCTGCTCCACGAGCACCACCATGCGCGGCACCTTGAAGTTCGCCAGACGCTCCCTGCACCACGCGATAATCTCCGCTTCATCGGGCGTGGATCCGCTCCCGGGAATGATGAACGCCCGCGCGACCTCACCCAACCGCGCGTCGGGCACTCCGATGACGGAGACCTCTCGCACGTCAGGATGGCGAGCCAGAGTTTGCTCGACCTCAGCGGGCGACACGTTGAATCCGCCAACCACGAACAAGTCTTTGAGTCGGTCGGTGATCTTCAGGTAACCCGCCTCGTCGAGCGTGCCGATGTCGCCCGTGCTCAACCAGCCATCCACCACAGCCGCGGATGACTGCTCGATCTCGCGCCAGTAGCCTGGCGTCACGTTGGGCGCTTTCACGAGAAGCTCCCCGGCCTGACCGGCTGGCAGCTCGGCGCCGTCGGCATCGACGACCTTCAGCAGAACATTCGGCAGGGCGCGGCCGTTCGTATTAGCGATCATCTCCTTCGAGTCCCCCACGTTGCACATCGTGGCCACTCCGTAGGTCTCGGTCATCCCGTACGCGGTGATGAAATGCTCGAAAGGCAGCTCCTTCTGCACGCGCTCCACCATTGTGACCGGAACCGTCGCCGCGCCGGTCGCGGCCAGGCGCAGCGTCGACAAGTCGAACTCGACACGACGAGCGTCATCCAGCAGCGCGTAGAGGACCGTCGGGGGACCGTTGAGGATCGAGACCCGCTCGCGCTCGATGAGACGCATCATCTCGACGGCGTCGAAGACTGCCAACGGCACGATCGCCGCACCGTGGATGAGCGAGGTGAGGACGCCAGCCTTGAAACCGCCAGAGTGGAACATCGGCAACGACAGGAGGTATCTGTCCCCGGGGCGAAGGCCCCAGATGCGGCCGAAGTCGCGGTAGAGCGCAATCACGGCGCCCTGCACAAACGCCACGCCCTTCGGCTGACCGGTCGTGCCCGAGGTAAACAGAATGTCGCCGAGATCAGAGCCGCGCACTGCGTCAGCGGCAGTCTCCACAGTCTCGGGGGCGACAGAAGTCCCGGTGGCGACGAAGCCTTCCCACCCAAAGATGTCGCAATCGGTCCGCGACTGCCGTGACGAGTCCGCGGACACGTCGACCACGAACTCGAGATCGTCCAGCGTGGCGACACCCTCGTCGATGAACGCCTCGCCGAGTGCTTCGAGATAGTCAAATCCGAGGAAGCGATCGTCGATGAGAATCGCTCGTGCTTTCGTGCGGCTGAGGATCTCGCGGGCCTCGATCGCACGGTAGCGTGAGTTGATCGGCACGACGACTCCGCCGATGTAGTGAACAGCTTCACTGAAGCGGACCCACCAATGGGAGTTTGGCGCCCACACTGCGACGCGGTCACCCTGGCGAATGCCTCTCACGATCAGCGCCGCCGCGACCGCGCGCACGTCGGTGAGCAGCTGCCCGAAAGTGAATCGTACATCGCCATCAGCGAGGGCCTCGAGGTCGGCGAAACGCGCCGCACTCGCACGGAGCACACCTGCATACGTGTCCACCACTTCCATCGAATCTCCCTCGTTTGATGTCAAACCGGATCAGCGTCCGATGATTGCGGCGACCGCCTCGTCGCGAATGGCGTTCCGGCAACTGGTCTGTCGACCACGATCCTCCGGATGTCGGCATCCGCCTCTATCCGCGCTCCTTCTACACTCCGGCCGCTCATGACGGGTCACGGTATGCGTTCGCACCGTTGCATCAAGGACATTTCATTCCCGAGCGAATACTTTCTATCATAGCAATGATAGCGTGTATAAATGTAATAATAATAGACTACATGGTGATTAGCGCAACGGACGGAACGATATGAACACGAACGATATATCTATTGGTGACGCTACGGCGAACGATGTCTCACACGCGCTCTTGAGCGGGCTGCTGGAGGACCTTGCTTTCGATGACTCATCATTGCTGGTGGCGTCCCCGAAGCATCGACTCAGTCTCCGCGAAGTCCGAGAGCGAGTCTCCGCCCTGTCTGGCGCGCTCACTGCCGCCGGAGCGAAACAGGGAATGGCCATCGGCGTCCACGTCGAAGAGAGTGCGCGAGCGGTGATCGCGATGTTCGCGATCTGGAGCTCGGGTGGCGTCTACGTGCCCATCAACGGTCGCGCGACGCAGGAAGAGATTGCCTCCGTCATCTCAGAGACTCCCGTCGCTCTACTCATCGGCTCTGCGGGCGAGCGGTCTGACCGCGCGGGGGGCATCGGTTACGTGCAGTTTGCCGATAACCTCGAGCCGCGCATCATCGCCCACGCCGACCAGAGTCAGGAACTCTACGAGCCGGATATCGCTCTCGCCCTGCGGACTTCGGGAACGACGGGTCGGCCGAAGGCCGTGCTGCTTCGACACTCAGGCACCATCGGTGCGCTCGATTCCAGCCTTCGTATGCTGCGCCGCACGGCCAAGTCTCCCATCGATTCGCCAGGCTCGTTAAGGATGAACGTCGTCCCCACATCCCTGTCCCTGTGGGCCGGCATCTACAACACCGTCTTCTCCTTTCGGGCCGGAATCGGCGTGGCGCTGATGGACAAGTTCAATGTCGATCTCTTCGTGGAGATCGTCCGAGAGTTCCAGGTCAAGTCGACTGTGCTCGCGCCTGCCATGATCGCGATGCTCGCCGACGATCCAAACCTCACCGACCTCGCCCCCCTGCGGCTCGTGCGCTCAATCACCGCCCCACTCTCGCCCACTATCGCCCGCGATTTTTACGAACGCTTCGACGTCTTCGTGCTCAACTCCTACGGACAGACGGAGCTCGGCGGTGAAGTGGTCGGCTGGACTTCGGCTGACGTGCGCGACTTCGGCGTGGACAAGCTCGGTGCGGCGGGTCGACCGTACCCTGATGTAGCGCTTGAGGTCCGTGGCCCGGATGGCGAGAAAGTGGGCATCGACCGACCGGGTGAGATCTTCGTCAACTCACCGTACCGAATGCAGGGCTACGCGAAAAGTTCGTCAGCAGTACCCGAAGATGTCGATCGGTTTGTCGGGGGATACCTGCGGACCGGCGATATCGGGAGACTCGACGCGGACGGGTTTCTGTGGATCGAGGGACGTGTCAGCGACATGATCAATCGTGGGGGCCTGAAGGTCTTCCCCGCAGAGGTCGAGGAGGTCCTCCGCCGACACCCGGGCGTGCGTGACGCTGCCGTCGCCGGGGTACCGGATCGCCGGCTAGGAGAAGTACCGCACGCATGGATCATCAGTGAGAGCGCGGACATCACAGACCGTCTTGCGGATTGGTGTCGTGAGCACCTGGTTCCGTACAAGATTCCTGCCGGTTTCACCAGGGTCGATGCCTTCCCACGCAACGAGATTGGAAAGGTCCTGCGCGGTCAGCTCATCCAAGCATCCGACTGAATCAGGGGCGGTGACGCAGGCCATGCCCGGACCAGCATCAACTGAGGCATGTTGCGGCGCTTGCGTCGCAACACCTCTCAAAGTATTATCATTAATAAGATAGTGGATCGTAAGGAGATTCAAGTGTCCAAGACAGCACTTCTGATCGGCGGCACGGGTCCCACCGGCCCAGCTATCGCAACCGGCCTCGAGAAACGAGGATACGACCTGACGATCCTGCACCGAGGCACGCACGAACTCGACGAGGTAATGCGGTTCCCACACATCCACGGTGACGTCTTCAGCGAGGAGGGCATCCGAGAGGCCCTCGGCCAGCGCTCATTCGACGTTGTAATCGCGAGCTACGGCCGCCTTCGGGCCACGGCCTCAGTACTTCGCGGACGCGCGGGGCACTTCCTCTCCGTCGGCGGCGTGCCCGTCTACCGCGGCTTTTTCGATCCGTCGGTCTTCCAACCGACAGGCCTGCCCATTCCGACCCGCGAGGACGCCGATCTCGCACGTGAGGACGAGGATGGCAAGAGCTATCGCGTTGCCCGAACGGAGCAGCTTCTTTTCGAGTTGCAGCCGGATGCCACACACTTTCGATACCCGTACATCTACGGTCCGCGACAGCTCGCGCCGCGCGAGTGGGCAGTGATGCGCCGCATCATCGATGGCCGGCCGTTCATCATCTTGCCCGACGGCGGCCTGTCACTCATCCCGTTCGGATACGTCGACAACCTCGCGCACGCGATGATGCTCGCGATCGAGCAGCCCGACGAGTCGAAGGGCGAGATCTTCAACTGCGGCGACGACGAAAAGCTCACTATCAGACAGATGGTCGAGCTCGTAGCCGATGAGATGTCCTACGACTTGGAGATTGTCTCGATGCCCTCGGAGCTGGCGATTCCGTCGCGACCCCTGCAGATGAGCTCTGTGGCTCACCACCGTGTAGTTGATACCGCCAAGCTTCGCGACCGGCTCGGCTATCACGACGTCGTACCGGCGCGCGAAGCCGTGCGCCGCGCCGTCCGATGGCTGCAGGCCAACCCACCCGCGCGGGGCGGCTACGAGGAATTTGCTCTCCAGGACCCGTTCGACTACGGCGCCGAGGACCGGCTCTACAACTGGTGGAAAGCGGCCATCGCCGATCCACCGAACCTCGGATACGACGAACTGCCGGGTTACGGAAAATCGTACGCTGGCCCCGGCACCCGCGTCGTCCGCGCCGACACGCGTATCTGAGTCACCGTGGCACTCAACGGCTGGAGCCTACCGCTCTCCCCCACCGGCAAAGCATCACTCGTCCCCGCGCCCCCATGGCACTTCTCTGGCACGGCGATCGGGATAGAGTTCCGTGCAGACCCTGCCGCCATCGCCGCAGTACTGCCCGCCGAGATCGAGCCGTTGCCCGATGGCTCGGCCTGCTTCACGTTCGTCGACTGGGCATCGACCGCACCCAATGACCCGCGATACGGGGACAACCCAGCCCGCGCGCAGTACAGCGAGGCCTACATCTCCGTCTTTGGCACGCTGGCGGGTAAGAAGGTCGCGCGGGTGCCCTACATCTGGGTCGATGATGACCTGTCGTTCGCCCGGGGACTGATTCAGGGCTTCCCGAAGAAGATGGGGCAAATCGACATCACCCGAACCGTGAAGGTCGGCCAAGGTGGTCCGCAACTGACAGCCGGAGCCCGACTCGTCGGCACGGTCGCTTCGCTGGGCACGCGGCTCGCGCGTGGTGCGGTGACCCTCACCGGACCGGAAAAAGCGGGGCTCGTGCCCCAAGCGCTACGTATGCCAGTCTGGCACACGCGTCACGTGCCCGACCTCGCCGGGGGGCCGCCGTTGGTGCACGATCTCGCTCGCAACCTCGTCGAAGGGTTCGAGGTGGCCGATGTGTGGTCTGGGGACGCCGAGCTCGAGTTGTTCGACTCAGCGTTCGAGGAGCACACGCTTCTGGAACCGCGGGAGATCGTCGGTGGGTTTCGTTGCGAGGTCGCGTTCACGATTGTCGGTGCCGAGGCCTTCGCCGGCTGATCGGTCAGGGGCCGCGAATCTCCGAATACCATCGGCTGTCAGTGATGATGAAGGGAATCACTCTGCACTGCGGCGCCTGACGGCTTTTCACAGACAACGGGAGAGCGTTGAACCCGGACCGTCGCGACATTAACAGCCACCTCGTCGCTTGCGTGAGCACGCGCGGTGTTGTCGCGATCACGGGGAAGCCCGGGCATCCGATGACCCAGGGCAAGAACGAACGATTCCACCAGACCCTATTTCGGTGGTTAGACAAGCATCCCTTCGCAAGACGATCAAGGAATTCGAAGGACGCGTGGATCAGTTCGACCTGATCCGCAACACCGATCGCCCGCACCAGGCACTGCAACCGAACCACGACGCGCCCACTCACCGCGACGCAACCGGCGATGGTCTTCGATGAATACGGCACGCTCCTCATCGAAGACCTCAGGGCACAACGCGGAACTCGATATCTCGGCAACGGCAGACCCGAGGATCAACCCCCAAAAACACGATGCCTGTCACTATTATCCTGAGATATCACACGGCTCCCACAAAGGATCGCCAGCAAGGTATTGACAGCCCTTCGAGCGTGACGCCACGTTTATAACGTCAGGGGAACGAAGACGGCACCTGGATTGAGCACGCCGGCCGGATCGAGAGCGGACTTGATCCGGCGCTCGAGCGCAAGCTTCGCTGGATCGGTCAGGGCCTCGTAGTAGACGCGCTTATCTCGTCCTATGCCGTGTTCGCCGGAGATAGTACCTCCGAGCAGTATTCCTGCGCGGAAGATGTCGAGGAGCAACTCGTGCCGACGCGCATCGTCCTTCTCATACACTGAGAAGTGGATATTGCCGTCACCCGCGTGACCACAGCCGTAGACACGCGCCCCATGCTGCTTCGCGATCGCCTTGACTTGCATGAGGTACTCCGGGATGAGCGCTCTCGGCACGGCCATGTCGATGAGATCGTCAGCACCGTTGGCCTTGACCATCCAGAAGGCGCTCTCTCGCAGCTCGAGCAACGCCAGGCCCTTAGTGCCTTCGAGCACGTATACATCCAGGGCGCCACCGTCGGCGAGCATCGTGGCGAGCTCGTCAACGGCACGATCGAGCGTCTCCTGATCCCGGTTCTCCAGGACCACGACCAAGTGGGCTTCCGAGGACTTCAGCACGTCGCTCGGAACTCCGAGTCTGAGGTCCTTGTATGCGAGTAGAGCCGTCATCGTAGACCGATCGATGTACTCGAGTACGGATGGCTGCATTCCGCTCCCGACGATGCGCGGCACCATGCGCGCCACCGCGTCCAGGCTATCGAATGGCGCCAGTATCGTGATTGAGTGATCTAACAGTGGCTGCAGTTTCAATGTCGCCTGCGTGACGATGCCGAGCGTGCCTTCCGACCCAATGATGAGCTGCGTCAAGTCGTAGCCCGACGAGTTCTTTGCCAGTCGCCCTCCGGCGCGCACGATGTCCCCCGTGCCGGTCACAATTTCGACCCCGAGCACGTTCTGCCGCGTAACGCCATACCTTACCGCCCGCATACCGCCCGCATTCGTGGCGATGGTGCCTCCGATACTTCCCGCATCCGTGCCGGGGAAGACCGGGTACACGAGTCCATGTTGCGCGGCGGCAGCATTGACCTCAGCCAGCGTCACCCCCGGCTCGACGGTTGCGGTGTGACCGAGCGGATCGATCTCGAGGATGCGGCTCATCCGCTCCGTCGACAGGACGACGCTGCCTTCCTCCGGCCTGCAGCCACCCGACAGTCCCGTCGCTGCACCGCGAGGCACCAAGGGAATGCCGTTCTGCGCAGCGAAGCGGACCACAGCGGCAACCTCCGCGGCAGATACGGGACGAACCACGGCCGCTGGTGGCTGGCCCGCACCATGTAGCGACTCGTCCTTCGCTGCATCGAGTGAAACGGCGTCACCGAGATCGACATGGGCATCACCGAGCAATGCCACTAGCACCTCGAGTTCCGGCTTTGAAGAGATCATCACCGCGTCAGCACCCCGCCGGTCACATTGCCCTCGTGATCTGCCTGCACAAAGAGAATCTGGTCTCGCACCCGCATCGCGTTCAGCCCCGTTCTCACCTTTGGTCACGTAACCCATTCATGTTATTTTATGCTTCTTTTACATGTTAGTCAAAAAGTGGCGTACGCCTCGGCCCGAATATCGTGGATCACCTTCGCGGTGACCAGCGCGTCGTCGAACGTGGCGACGCCCTGCGGATGCCCAGACCGTACGGCGTCGCGCACCAGGCCGCACCACTCGGCCAACGCCCAGTCGAACGACGATCCAGACTCCGGGGCAGCGGGGCGGGGAACCCCGCCGGGCAATTCCCCGCCTTCGAGTTCGACCCGCGTTCGGCCGTCGCTGGTCACGACGCCACCATCGGTATTGATGACGATATGCCGCCCGGCAGCCCGGACATCAGTGCCGACGCTGACCATCGTGCAGCGTGCGCCCGCGTCGCCCGTTGCAAGCATCGACACACCACCGTCAGCGCTGTCTGCTCCGGCATGGAGGGGAGCAATATCGGCACCTTGAACCCGCAGATCACCAAGCCATCGGCGTAACGTGTCTATTGCGTGGGAGGCAGAAGCACCCAGCCATCCGCCTCCCTGGGAGCGCACCGACTGCCATCCGGTCGGCGGCACGGACCAAGCGCTGCTGCTCTCGTACCAAAGGATCGAGCGTGCGGGTCCGATGCCGTCAAGACCGAGCAGCGCGTCGATGGATCGGCGCCACGGTTCGAATCGAAGCTCGAACGTCGTGAACGCAAGTGTGGATGATTGGCCGGCCGCAGAGTGCATAGCCGTCGCATCAGCAAGGGTATGGCCGAACGGCTTGTCACAAACCACGTGGTGACCGCTCTGGAGGGACCTTTCGACATCTCGCCGATGGAGATGAGGCGGCGAATGCACCGAGATGAGATCGATATCCGTCCGTGCACAAAGAGCCGACACGGCGGCATCGTCACGCGGGGAGACCACGTCGACGACGTGGCATCCGTCAGTGCGTTCGAATGCCTTGGCCACCGTCGTACCGAAGCCCGTCCCGATCACACCGACGCGCATGCTGCCTCCTGCTTCAGGGGATCCATGTGGACCGGAGCCTTCTCCGGGGCGATCCTGGCGGCCTCGGGGCTTGGGATGGAGGCGACTTGGGGGATGTCGGTGCCGAGTGGGCCGGTCTTGCGTGCGCCGCCCGCTCGTCCGAGTGGTGTGTCGCGGCCGGGTAGTGTTTCGAGGAAGAAGGCTGCGTTTTCTTCGAGGCGGGGGTCGTTGTCATCGATGTCCTCGTCGAAGCGAATCGCTTCAACGGGACAGACAGGTTCGCAGGCACCGCAGTCGATGCACTCGATCGGGTTGATGTAGAGTCGGCGTTTGCCTTCGTAGATGCAGTCCACGGGACAGACCGTGACGCACGATCGGTCCATCACGTCGATGCAGTCGCTGCCGATTGCGAAGGCCATTTGATCACCTCTGCGCGGCGAAGCTGACCACAGAGGCAACCTCCGCGGCAGATACGGGACGAACCACGGCCGCTGGGGGCTGGCCCGCACCATGTAGCGACTCGTCCTTCGCTGCATCGAGTGAAACGGCGTCACCGAGATCGACATGGGCATCACCGAGCAATGCCACTAGCACCTCGAGAGGCGAACGCTCGTAGTCGAGCGCGTCGCACTGCTTGCGGTGCGTAGTGGACTCTTGGCATCCGGCGTGATCTACCTGTTCAAAAACAACCCGGCCTCTCGCCCGCATCGCATTCCGCCCTTCTCGACTTGCCTTCGTGCTCTATTCATACTATTTTATAGGTCTTAATCATGTCAGGCTAGCACGATCCCTGGATATCGAGCCAAGGAGGCACATATGACCCAGCTCGCTCAGGACGCACACGTTATCGTCACCGGAGGATCCAGCGGAATCGGCGCCGCCGTCGTCGACCTCCTCCTCGCCCGAGGCATCAGCGTGACCGTATTCGACCTACAGGAGAGCACACGCGAAGGGGTCGTGACGGAGATCGTCGATGTGCGTGACGAAGCAGCGGTGAAAGCAGCGACCGAGCGCGCGGGGACTCGTGGGCAGGTCACCGGTCTCGTCGCGAGCCACGGTATCCGAGGCGCGTTCGTTCCCGCGCTCGAAATGGATCTGGAAGCGCTTCGACGACAGTTTGACATCCACGTCGTCGGCACGCTCGTCGTCTCACGAGCCGTTGTGCGCCGACTCGAAGGTGCGCGCGGATCGATCGTGCTGCTGTCGTCGACGGCAGCTTATGGTGGATGGGCCAACCAGAGCGACTACGGGCCCGCGAAGGCCGCCGAACGCAAGCTCATGGAGAATCTGGCTATCGAGTGGGCGCCGCTGGGGGTGCGTGTCAACGCGGTCGCGCCCGGGCATACGCTCACCCCGATGGTTGAGGACATGCGCCAGCAAGGGTATGACCTGAGCACGGTCGAGCAACGCACCCCGCGCGGGCAGCTCGCTCAGCCCCGGGAGATCGCTGAATCGATCGTCTGGCTCCTCGCCGAAGCGACTCACGTTATCGGGCAGTGCCTCCCCGTCGACGGCGGGTGGACAGCGGTCGGCAAATGATCGCTCAGCGCGCTCGGTGGCATTTTGGTCTCCTGCGGTCGGTCGTCAGTGGGGGTCCGCGCGGCTCAGGGACACTAGATGTCGGTATCACGCTCTTCGACACCGCAGACAACGACGGCCCCACGAGCGAGATGGTCGCCGATGAACAGACGAATATCGCTCGCCTTCGCACCCGGCCGGAGGCACTCGTAGCGGTGAGCGTTGCGACCACAAAAGGAGCGCAAGCCCGCAGGTCACACGTCGACCAAGCGCGACTGCAGATCGAGATTGACGCCATCCGCAAAATGCACTGGTCTGCGTGCAGAACGATTACTCACTTCTCGAGCGCGCGATCTAGACATCGACAGCGATCGCGGCACATTGTCGGCGGAGACCGACTCGCGATCTAAGATCGCGACTAGGTGCCCGCCGCGTGCAGGACATCGACCCACACGTCGGCCATCGTTTCGACGCTCGATTCACGATCCACGACCCACCCCCGGATCAACCACGTGGTCAGATACGCCTCGGTCATGCGGATCAACAGCGAAGCACGACGCTCGGCCCGTTCAGGTGAGAACCTCTGCCAGAGCTTCGCGTTACTCATGAGCGTCGAGACGAACTCGGCGTGGTATCGCTCGTGACGTTGGTCGATCGTGACCTGTTGGACGGCGACGCAGGCCCTGTTGCGCTGATTGTGACGCTCCCAGTCCTCGACGGCCAGACGGACCCAGCCGCGGATCGTCGCATCGGTCCATTCGGTCAGGTCGCCGAATTTGGCGTACGAAGCACGGATATCCTGCCACATCTCGTCCTGGAGCTGGTCGAGGATGCGTTCTTTCGAATCGAAGTAGGAATAGACGGTCGCCCTGGATGTTCCAGCAGCAGCGGCGATGTCGTCGATCGATGTGTCTCGGTACCCGCGGTCGGCGAAAAGAGATGTCGCAGCGGCGACCAGGTTCCGCCTGGCCATCTCCTTCTGGCGCACGCGAAGGGTTCGGGGAGCCTCAGGCATGGAATCTAGCCTATCTGGCGCCGCGGACGAAAGGTCAACGATCGGTGCCGGGCAAATCGCCGGGGTAGAAGGCGTAGTCGCCGTAGTACTCACGGTAGGCACCCTCGAACTCGACGTCGAGCAGCTCCAGTTGCCAGCCGGTCGACCCCGACCACGGTTCGAGATAGGCCCAGAACGGTGGTCGCCACTTCGAGGAGTCCTCGATGACCGCCGTTGCCGGACGGTCGGCGAGGTTCGAGACCAACGAAGCGGCCGAGTACGTCACCTGCGTAACCTCTGCGAGTTGCTCTAGCGCGCCGGACAAGTCACGCACCCACACACCGAGATGGTTGATGCCGGGACCGTGTTCTTCGAGCCATCGACCGGAGGCCGTCGGGCCGCCGTGCGGCTCGATGAGTTCAATGGACAAACCCTTGACCTTCGCGAAGGCAATGAGGTTGGCCGAGGGCTCGTCGACGGTCTCGCCGAAGAGCTGCAAGCGACCCGCGGGCTGTGGCACGTCACGCACCAGCCAGTCGTCGATGCCCATCAGGGATCCCCAGGTGGACTGAAACTCGGAGATGCTCGGGACCACAATGCCGACGTGCGAGAACGCGACGATGTCGATGGTCGGCCATGGTGCAGCCTGAGATGTGGCCTGAGTCATATTTCTCCGATTCTAGAATGCTGATCGCGATGACGAATGCCCGCCGACGAAAACCGTTGAATCCGCGGCAATCAATGGTGCTGCGTGCACGTGCACGTGCACGGGATGAACTTAGACTCTGGAGCCCGTCGCCTTGGATCAAGGTATAATCATTGCCATGATAGGAATGACCCTAGCAGCAGGCATAAGGAAAGCACAGCGTCGTGGAGGGTGCAGATGAAGTATCCAGAGGTAGACGGCGTCCGGATCAAAGCCGAATCGGCCGTTCTCCGAATCACGCTCGATAGTGAGAAGCGCCGCAATGCTCTGCGTGACGACGCGGTCGCCGCGATCATTGATGCGCTTGTGCTGGCGAACAGTGACGAACAGATCCGAGCGATTTTGCTCACCGGCGCGAATGGGAACTTCTGCGCCGGCGCGGATATCGTGGCACGGAATGCTGGAAAGGCTGATCGCCCTCGGGTCGGTGCGATCAGCAGGAGGCTTCCATCCCAGGCACACCGGCTCATCCCGCTTCTGACATCGATCCAGGTGCCCGTTGTTGCAGCCGTCCGCGGATTCGCCGTCGGGCTGGGCATGCAGCTCGCTCTAGCGAGTGATTTCGCGGTCGTGAGTGAGACGGCAACCTTCTGGGAGCCGTTCGCGGCTCGCGGCATGGGGCCAGACGGCGGAGCATCCTGGATGCTCCCGCGTGCCGTCGGCCCGGTTCGCGCCCGCGAGATCCTGCTGCTCGGTCGGCGCCTCAGCGGCGCCGAGGCAGTGGAATGGGGCATCGCACACCGGGCCCTGCCCGATGAGGATGTGGACGCCGCAGCTGACGAGATCGCGACGCAACTTGCCCTGGGTCCGTCTGTGGCACTGGGGCTCACCCGGATGCTCATCAACAAGTCATGGTCCCAGCCCCTTGACGCGCACCTGGCGGAGGAGGGCTACGGGATGGAGATCTCGTCGCGCAGCCCCGACTTTCGCGAAGGACTCAGCGCATTCGTTGAGCGCAGGCCACCGAAGTTCTCGGGAAAGTGAATCAGAAGGTACCAACCGAGGGGGTTCTGCTGGATCCGAGCGCGGAGAGATACCACTACGGTTCTGCGGGCGGGTGCGGATCGGGAGGCGATCAGCACTGGCGACTTGAAACTCAGATACTCCGCGCTGCCTCACCGATGGCGAGGGAATCAAATACGGCGGCCGTGTTGCGATCTGGGCACCAAACTCGCATTGACGGGGCGTCCGGCTCGATCCAGGGATGGCAATGAGTGACGGCCGCGATCGCCTTCGCGTTCGACGGATACTCGGCCCGGTGCTCGCGCACGAGCCGGACTGCACGCTCGCGCAGAGCGGAATCGAACTTCTTAGGCATGGCGCCATCCTTTCAACACAAAAGAATGCGGCCTCAAACCTGAGGCGGTTCTACACGAGTACCACTCGTGGCTCTCCCACCAGCAAACCCACCCCGAACACGACTTGACAACAAAAGGAGAATCAGGCTGCCCATCCGACGGTGGCTCCTCACGTCAACGAGGCGACGCCAGGAACCCTGGAAACCACACCGCCCAGGGGACGTCACCGAATTCAATCCGGACCCAGATTGGTGTCGGGTGAATCGACGGCATCCGCCAGCACATGCTCGGGTGGCAGCCAGTGGCTGTGGATACTCATGCTGTGCTCCTGAGCTGCCAGGATCAGCGCGGCATCATCGGCCGCGATGACTAGAGCGCCGCACGCGCGGCACTCGACCTCACGCGCCGCCATGATCATTTCACCGCGATGGGGCTGATCGGTGAACCGACTGCACGCGGAAGCCGCAGAGGCGGAGCCGAGAAGAACACTTCGTACTGACCATCCTCGGCGCAATCGTCCGCCAGAGCCTCAAGGTCGAAGATCTCGCCCAGCGGCATTCCCATGTCACGGATGACCACGAAGTGCAGGGGATGTCCGACCGGGCCACTCGCGGTGGTTGGAAGAACTTCGATCCCGTGGTTGTCCGATGCGACCGCTGAGACCTCGCGCTCGTGAAGCCATTCAGCGCACTCGAGCGTGAGGCCCGGTTCGACGTCGTGCCAGCCCTGCCACCCGTCTTGGAGTGCTTTGGCTCGCCACCCCGTACGCAGCAACAGTACATCGACGGTGGTCAGGCGCACGCCCTGCGCCTGTTCTGCAGCCTCAAGATCGGCAGGGGTGATCGGCTGACCGCCGTCAAGTCGATCGACACCCATCAAGCGCGGAATGTCGAGCAGCACGCCACGCCCGACGACTCCCGGGAGGATTGAAGCCACCGCATTGCGCGCGGCGCCACCGGCGTTGACTTCCGACATAGGGACACCGTTGTAGAAGTACTCGTCGTAGCCGACGTGCGCGAGCGAATCCCACTGGGTTCCTGACTGCAGCGGAAGGAACAGCCAGTCATCGGTACCGAAGGTGCCATGCATCTCCGGCCCCCACTGATCGGGCAGCACCGTCATCACGTGCATCGGCCTCACCCGTGTGCTGCTCGTCGACCACATCGGTCCGGTGGCGTCCAACGGGATGCTCAACTCGAACACGGCGCCCCTCTTGATGCACGACGAAGCCGCCTGGATCGTGTCCGGGGTGATGTGGTTGAGGGTGCCACGTTGGTCACCCTCGCCCCACGCCCCAGTTGGAAACGCGTGCCCCGATCTCGCGGAAATCAGTCGTCATTCTCATCGCCTCTCACCCTCGATCACTCACGCGGACAGCGCGATCTCAAGGCGTGCGGGTTTACGTGCGAGGGACCCTCGACCGTAGTCCACATCACCGACGATCTCGTAGGCGGGGAGTTCAGCGAGCAGCCTCTCCATCCAGATCTGAATCTCATACCGTGCCAGGTTCAACCCCAGGCAACTGTGCATACCGAATGCGAAACCCAGATGCGACCGCCGCTCTCACACCGCCGTTGAACGCGAGGGGCGAAGCACAGAATCACGGTCGATGAATTCCACCCCTCAAAGTGCGCATATGCGTCTGTCATAGCGCGTACGTTCGCGTGGGTGAGAATCACACCCTTCGGGAAACCAGTCGTTCCCGAGGTAAACGGGATGACGGCGGCATCATGCGCCTCGACCGGACACACCTCGGCCTCTCCGGAGGTCCCGCTTAGCTATATCAGAGAAGTGTCGGCATCCAAGCCTTCATCGAGGCCGACCCGGATCAGAGCGGGCCGTTCCGAGGCGACGGGCGCAAGCAGTTCCGCCGCGCCCTTGTCGAAGGCGATCGCCGAGCGTCGATCTTATCAATGATGTACGCGACTTCGGGCGAGCGAGAGCGCACGTTGATGGGCACGACGACGGCGCCGATGCAAAGTGCGGCCAACGCAATGACGCACCGCTCTAGGGAGTTGGATGATAGGACTGCAACGCGATCGCCGCGGCCAATCCCGAGCAAGCGGAGGCCCTCCCCCGCTGCGCCCGTGCGGCGGCTCAGCTCACGCCACCGCGCTCGCGATGTTCATGGCGTCTTCCCTGTCGCACATAATAAACCTGTTCATCTCCTTGTGTTTATATCTAAGTTAATGATCTTAACCATTTTGGACAAGGTGACTCCGGAGCAGTGCCGCCATCTGCGCAGGCTGATCCAGCATTACGTGATGGCCAGCATCCGAGACAACCTCGATCCGAACATCACCGCCTACACGATTGGCCACATCGTCGGCGATATCGGACGACATCCGCCCAAATTCTCCCCGGATGATCGCGACGGGTACGGATAGAGCTTGTACCTCATGCGGTTCGAGTCTGGCAGCGCCGAATGTCCGTCGATCGACCTTCCAGCTCCACCCTCGGGGTCCGTTCGCCATCGCCTGGCGCGCAATGGTCTCCACGATCGACTGGTCCACCGCTAGAACCTGGTCGAACAGTGAGAAGCGTGCCAGCAAATCGTCCGATTTCGGCCAAGCGCGGGCGGGAGCATTGACGTTGCGCAGCCAGGGAGCGAGCTCCTCGTCCGAGAAGGGTCTGATCTCAGATTCGACGACCACGACGCTGCGAATCCGCGGGTCCCGAGCGGCCGCACGAAGACAGATGAGACCGCCGAGACTGTGACCGACGAGGACGGCTGCACCACCGCCCGTTACGAGTTGGGCGCACGCCAGCACCTCACGAGCCCAGTTTTCGAACCCATACGAAGTGCTGTGCTCGCTGTCTCCGTGTCCGCTGAGATCCGGGACGATGACGTGAAAACCGTCCGCCAGCACGGCAGCGGTCTCGTGCCACCAGCCTCCGTGAGCTGCTCCTCCGTGTACGAGGACGATGCCGGGCGAGGCCGGGTCGCCGTATTCGCGGAAGGAGATCATGCGATCAGCCACCGTGAGTCGGCCACCTCTGGCCGTCGACGCGCTCACTGAGTCCGTCACATCCTGCGGGCAAGCCAGCGGGCCGGCCCCACCCTGGTCATCAGATTAATGTCCGCTGTGCTCACGCCAGCGGCGGACAACTCGGGCACGACCTCCAGCGGAACCCGTGTCGGCTTCCAAGCGGTCTCCTCTGCTCGCCGTTCCGCCAGTCTCTCGGCGCCGTGGCCGACGGTGGCGAACGCGTAGTCGTGGGCGAGTTGGATCCGTCCGGCGTAGCCCATCGCGCACAGCGCGACGACCTGCGCCGTTCGAATCGAGTCTCGCACCCCCAAGGCCGTCAGACCATAACGGTCGAACCCCAGAGAAGCACCGTACTCCTCAACGACCTGCACGTGATGGCTGAGGTCAAAGACTCCCTCCGCATGACCAATGACGATCGCCGATCCGTCCACGCCGTGTTCATCCACCAGCAGGCGGAGTACATCGGGGCCGACCCATGGCTGGCAGTGCACGAGGATCGGAACATCGAGCTGCCGGTGCACAGATGCGGCGGCGATCATGCACGCTCGTTCATGGTACGTGAAGTCTGTGGACTCGATCGCGAGTTTGATAATGCCAGGTCTCGCGGCACCCGGGCCCACGCCGTGCGTCAGCTCGGTGCCGAAGAAGTCGGCGAGCTCCGCACTGGTGCGCTGCGAGAAGTAGGCAGTTGGGCGCCGGCAGTACAGCCCGGTGGCGAACACGACATTCACGCCGCTGCGTGCGGACACCTCGGCCATCAGGCTCACGTCCCGGCCCATCTCGGCCGGAGTCGGATCCACAATGGTTTTCACGCCGACGGCGGCCAGCGCCCGCAGATCCCCGACGATGGTCTCCAGCCGTTCCTCGGCTGTCGAGTACGAGAAGGTGTCGTACTGCCAGCCAGTGTCGGCCCAGAGCAGATGTTCATGCGGCAGGATGAAGCCCAGCGAACCCGCGGGGACGCTGCCCGTCGCAGTCTGAACTGTCGCGCCCTCGAGAGAGTGATCGGTCGATATCATGTGGTCCTGATCTCCTTCGAGACGGTATCGGGGTCGGCCTCAGGCCGTAGAGATGACGCGTACGCACGCGTGACATCCTCCAGACGGAAGCTCTCAGTCCGGGTGGCGGCCATCACTCGCGCCTCCAGTTCCCCATGGGCGGCGATCGCCGCCGGCAGATCACGGGCGTGCTCGGCAGGAATGCGCACGACGCCGTGCATGTCGCCGTGCAGGAGGTCTCCCGGCGAGATGATCACACCGCGCCCAAAGTCACCCTCGCGGCAAATCGCGCCAGGGCATACCCTTGAAGAGATCCGGCTCCTTGGGAAGCCCGAGCACTCGTTCGGCCAGCACGTTCTTGTTCACCTCGGACGTTCCGCCCTCGATCGTGTTCGCCCGACTGCGCAGCATCCCCATGACCTCGCGGGGCATCGTCTCTGCGTAGTCGGCGTCGACGTCAGGCAATCCTGCCCAAGCCAGGCCATTCATGCCGAGCAACCCGGCGGCCGCGCCCTGGATCCGCTGGTTCAAATCGGACCCGTGCACCTTGCCGATTGAACTTTCCGGGCCGGGTGAGACCTTTTGCGCAAGCAGCTCACGCACACGCTGGTTCGTCCATTGCCTGGTGCGCTCCTCACACCACAGTCGAACGATGGACGACCGCACCACCGGATCCTGCCAACCGCCGGATAGTCCCTTCTCATCACGGCGCCGAGCCAGACGCACGAGATTCAGAGCGCTTCCGCCGCCGACGCGATCCACCCCGCCGGACCCAGTGCCGGCCACCATCTGCCGCTCACCACCAAGCGTCGCCTGGGCGACTCGCCAGCCGTTGCCGATCTCACCGACGCGCTGGGAGTCGGGAACGCGTGCGCCGTCGATGAACACTTGAAAGAACTCCGTCTCCCCACCCATATGGCGAAGAGGCCTGGCCTCGACGGCATCCTGATGCATGTCGATGAGGAAGTAGGTGATGCCCTGATGTTTGGGAGCGTCCGGGTCGGTGCGCGCCAGCAAGATGGCGAAGTCTGCCTGATCAGCCCAAGTCGTCCAGATCTTCTGACCTGTGATTACCCAGTCGTCACCGTCGCGCTCGGCACGCGTGCTCAATGACGCTAGGTCACTACCCGCGCCCGGCTCGCTGAACAGCTGACACCACACCTCGCTCGCTTGCACGATCGGGGGAAGGAACCGGCGACGCTGGTCCTCCGAGCCGTAGGCAAACAGTGCCGGAGCCGCAAGATTCAATCCCAGTGGATTCAGGCGCGGCAGATGATACGGTGCGAGTTCGCGCTCGGCAGAACGAGCGGCGGCGGTGGACCAGCCAAGTCCGCCATGTTCGACTGCCCAGGTCGGAGCGACCAGTCCGGACGAGCTGAACTTCGGGTACCAGGCGCGGTACTCATCCGGTGTGCGCAGCTGGCGCACCGCAGCCGGACCACCGCGCTCTCCCGCCTCGCGCCAGGCCTCGGGAAGGGCTGCTCGCAACCACTCACGAGCAGCCAACCCAGCCTCTTCTGGTGTCGTTCCCGGCCCGTAAGCCTCGGCAAGTTCTGGTGGCGCATTGGTCATGTCTTCTCCTCAAGGTCAGCGTCGCAATACGACGCGGTCGGATGGATGGATCATCGCCCCAGTTCCATGGTTGACCACAGTAAGGCCTTTATTGTCTTTGCCTCAGATGTCCTCTGATCAGCGACCTGCTCGGTAAGCTCCTGTGCTCGTTCCTGCAACCGCTCTGCTTCGACCAGTTCGCTGACGAAACCGCGCTCGTATGCGCGCTGCGCGCCGACACGTTCATGGACGCCAATGAGGCCCGTCTGGAAGGCGCACCCCCGACCGGTAAGGACGATGCGGCGCACGCCGGGATCCTCGTCCAACTCCCGCCAGGCGAGCGGGAGCGCAGTCATCATGTCGGCATTCACCGCGTTTCCCACATCTGGCCGATTGAAGATGAGCCAGCCGACCGGACCTTCATGTTGCAACACGATCGCGTCCGACATACTTAGCTCCCCTCGATTGCTAGTAGTGTAATGATAATACTGACAGATTAGGAGAGCGTGAGTGATGAGTGAACTTTCAGCAGGGGACGTCGCCGACTTTCGAGCGAGTACCAGAGCCGCAATCGCAGGTTCGGGGGAATCCCTGGAACGCGTCCGCGGCCTAATGGCCACCAAAGAAGGCTTCTCCCGCGAGGAGTGGCTCAAGATCGAGCGCGATCTGGAGCTGGTCGGTATCTCGCTCGCCGCCGATTACGGCGGATCAGAACTTTCGCACCATGAGCTCGGGTATGCGATGGAGGAGGCCGGGTACGCCGCGGCATGCCTGCCCCTATTCGGGACAGCAGCGCTCGCCGTCCCGCTCCTGCAGGCACTCGAAGATGCAGACGTACTCCACGAGCTCGCCCCTGATCTCATCAGCGGCAGGCGCACGGCCACCGTCGCCCTCGCCGAAGCGGATGGCGTGTGGGAACTGTCGTCTGTGGCGACCACCGCGGCGCGCGATGGTAACCAGTGGCGGCTATCGGGACAGAAGAGCTTCGTCGTAGACGGCGCTACGGCAGATGTTGTGTTGGTCGTGGCACGAGACGCCTCCGGGTTCGGTGTCTACCTCATCGATCAAGGTGCAGGAGTTACCAAGGAGTCCCTCGTCACCCTCGATCAGACCAGGAAAATGGCGACCCTCGCCCTTGACGGCGCGGCTGCGAGGCGGATCGGCACCGGGGACAGCTCCTCCGCGATCGAGGCTGCCACGGCCGTCTCCCGCGCGCTCTTGGCCGCTGAACAGGTCGGCGGCGCACAGCGATGCCTAGACATGACCGTCGAGTATGTGAAGACTCGATTCCAGTTCGGCCGAGCGATCGGATCCTTCCAGGCGATCAAGCAGCGTCTGGCCGACATGCTGATCCAAGTCGAGTCCGCGCGGTCAGCTGCGTATGCTGCTCTGCGAGCGGTCAGCGATGGTGATGCCGACAGCGCATCGATCGCACGGATAGCCGGGCTCACGGCATCCGAAGCATTCGAGTTCGCGGCCGCACAGACGATCCAGCTCCACGGTGGGATCGGGTTCACCTGGGAACACGATGCACACATCTTCTATAAACGCGCCAAGACCAGTGCGAAACTCCTCGGGTCGGTCGACTCTCACGTGGAACGCCTTTCGACGTTCGTCGAGTCCAAACTCGAGTAGCACGATCATCGAACGCGACTCGGGATGACGTACGAAACTCTCATCATCGCGCGGTATCGCCGCGACTGGTGAAAAGCCCGGACCGGTCTGGCAAGATCTGGTCTGACCGGAAGGAAGAAGCATGGAAATTCGACTGAGCCCTGAGCAGGAAGAATTCGCGAAGGCCTCCTCTGCGCTCTGCGAACAGTTGGCATGGAAGTGGAACCAGGGACGCGGGCCAGACTCGCGCCAGCATCCGCTCGGAGACAACGACGTCTGGAACGACATCGCGGAGCTGGGTTCTCTCGCTGTCCGGGCCGATGAGGAGTCGGGCGGTGCTGGCGGGTCCTGCATGGATGTGTGCGTACTGGTCGAGCAGATCGGCAGACACGCTCTGCCTGTTCCGGTCATCGGTGCGATTCTCGCCACCGAGCAGTTGCGCCTGCGCAGCGCACCGGCAGAGATCGTCGAACCGATAGTCGCCGGCGAGCACCGCATCACCGCCGCGCTCACCCGTGACCTGAGCGGTTTTGCAAGGTCGCCCGAGGATGCCATCGCGTTCGAAGCGAACGGCGCCAGATCCGCCGTGCTGCTCGGAAGTAGGGCGCTGTCCATCCCCCTGGGCGAAAGCCGCCCAAGCGCTGATCTCACTCGCTGCTTCGCGGAACCGAACGGCGAGCCCTCCGCGTTATCAATCGCCGACACGACCGACGAGATCCGCCAGCGCGAGCTCGCATTCGCCCTCACGATAATCTCGGCCGATCTGCTCGGACTCATGTCCTCTGCGCTGGACCGTGCCGTCGCCCATGCCAAGGAGCGCGAGCAGTTCGGCAAGCCCATCGGATCATTCCAGGCGATCAAGCATCTGCTGGCCGAAGCCCATGTAACCGTCGAAGCGAGCCGAAGCGCCGTGTGGTATTCGGCCTGGGCCGTCGACGCACTCGACCCGGACGCCTCGCTGGCCGCAGCGCGGACGACCAAGGCATTCGCGTCCGTCGGCGCAGTCGAGGTGATCGAGGCGACGATCCAAACACTGGGCGGGATCGGAATGACTTGGGAATCATTCGCGCACGTCTGGCAGCGCCGCATTCAGATGGATCGACGCCTGTTCGGCGACGAGTTCGCGCAATACGCCGCGCTTTCAGTGCAGGAGTGAGGAGATCGTTATGGACTACACCGATGATGACGCCATCGCGCAGTTTCGACTTGGGCTACGCGCGTGGCTCGACAACTACCAGCAGACACATGACCTGAACTTCGACCCGGCGGATTTCGAGAGCGTACGCCGGTGGCACCGTGATCTTGCAGCAGCCGGGTTCGTCGCAACATCCTTTCCCGTTGAATACGGCGGGCAGGGGCTCGAGCCGATCTACGACGCCGTGGTTAACCGCGAACTCGCCGACGCCGACGCTCCTCCGCCGCCGCCAATCGCACACATCGCACACGCGATCGCCGACTTCGCATCCGATGCGCTCAAAGCACGCGTACTTCCGGGGCTGCTGACGTGCACCGAACCGTGGTGCCAGGGGTTTTCCGAGCCGGGAGCGGGATCGGATCTGGCCGATATCAGGACAACCGGACAGATCGACGGCGACACCATCCGAATCAACGGCCAGAAGATCTGGACCAGCGGGGCGATGTGGGCGCAGTGGTGTCTGCTCTTCCTTCGGACAGAACCCGACCTGCCCAAGCACAAAGGGCTCTCAATGGTCGTTGTACCTATGGATTCGCCGGGAATCGTCCGGCGCCAGATAATGCTCTCCACAGGCAGTGGCGAGTTCGCGGAAGTGTTCTTCGACAACGTCGAGGTGCCGACGGCGAATCTCATCGGTGAACGCGGGCAGGGCTGGGCGATCGCGATGCACATGCTCGCCTTCGAGCGCGGGCCCGCCGACATGGGCTGGACTGGGCGCTATCGACGGGGACTCGAAGCGGCGAAGACCGACCTCGCCGACGACGCCGGCCCCGCACGAACGCGATTGACTGCGGCGCAAGTCGGGCTCGATGTGCTCGAGTGGCACGTCACGAGATCTCTGGCGAACAGGGCCGACAGCCCTGGCACGGCAGGGTCCGTCGACAAGCTGCTCGCCACGCGAGTCGAGCAAGATCTCTACCGCGTTGCCGCCGATATCGCGGGGCCCGATGCACTACTCAATGACGCCGAGGAGTTCCTCGCGTACCTGCACTCGCGGGCGCAGTCAATCTACGGCGGATCTCAGCAAATCCAGCGGAACATCGTCGGCGAGAAGGTGCTCGGGCTCCCCCGCTGACCGACAGCAGCTGGTGGCGTCTCCTCACACGAGGCGCCCACCAGCTGTCGCTAAGCGAGATCTGCTAAGAGAGATCTACAGAGCTGATCAGGTTCGCGTTGACGAAGTCAGTCGCACTTGACGCAAGCGTCGTGGATCGTGTCGCCGCCAGGTGTGCAGAAGCGACCCGTATGGCCTTATCCACCTGCCCAGTTTCGATCGCCGCTAGCAATCGTTCATGGTCCCGATAAGCCGCCTGTCGGGTTTTGCGAGCCATCGGAGAATGGGTGGGGTCTTCTAGGTACTGATTAACCATGGTCGCATCAGCCCACACCGTTGACTCATGCGCTGACCAAATACTCCCCAGCGACCCGATGAGGACTTTCATCGTCTCATTGCCACTGCGTTCGATGAGCGCGTCGTGGAAACGACGCGCCAGCGGTGTCCATGTCGCCCAATCGTCAAAGCTTTCCTTCTGCGCTTCGAGTGCCTCACGGAGGAACGGGACAACCTCAGTCTCCCGATCTTCACGTGCCGCGCACATGCCAGCGCACACTGGCTCCATGTGCAGCAGCGCACCGCTGACATCATCCAGCGTCGTCTTTCGCACCTGAAGAACCATGCTGATCATCCGCGCAGCCGCCGACGACGATGGCAGATGGACGACCGCGCCTCCCACGTTTCCCCGCCTGACGGAGATGAGCCCCTCGGTCTCAAGGATTCTCATCGCCTCGCGCACCGCAGGCAGGCTGACCCTGAACCGCTCGATGAGATGCTCCTGCCGCGGCAGGCTATCGCCCTCCTTGAGCTCGCCGGCGAGGATGTCATTGCGAAGGCTCGCTGCGACCATCTCAGCGAGTCGTGGCTGCTTCAACTGCATCATCGCACCTTTGGTTGCTGAATCAATATTGACATCTTTGTATCTTACCGATCATCACGTCAACACGAGGGAGCACCGCACCGAGCCGAGCTGCTTCCGCATCTTCGTCAAGAATCTACCTCGCGTCACGGACTTGCCGGTTGGGTGGCCGTTGAATCCTCGTCGATGGAGAGCAAGGGGCGGAGTTCCTCGGCACAGACTCGGATGTGTTCGGCGACGTCGGCCTCCGATTCTCCGGGTAATGCACCCCAGACCATCACTGTGTCGACCGGAAGACCAGCAACGTGTGTACGGATGGCTCGGGCGACGTCGAAGGGAGTCCCATACGCCAGTCCCATACCGGGTAGAGAGAGGCCCGCCAATCTCGCGCGTTCTTTGTCGACCGGACGGTGTGCCGTTTCGGCCAAGCCCGTTTGAGCATGTTTTGCGTAGGAGTCCCACTGAGCCGCGTGGAGAGAGCCGACGCGCGACCAGTCGCGTTCGGGATCGGTCGACGGGTAGGCTGACAACAACCCCGACATCCGTGCGACCGCCTCAGACTCCGCCAAGCCTTCGCGATACGGCTCGAGCAGTCCGCGGTCTAATGACAGCAGCCCGGCCCCGAGACGCCCCGCCGCACGAGCTCCCTTGGGCCCTCCGAAACCCATCCAGAGTGGTGCGGTCCGCTGAACTGCATGTGGAGTCATGCTCGGATCCGACCACGATGACTGAACGTTGGCCGCGGTTTCGATCGTGCGGCGCAAACGTCGTGAGAAATCCCCACCAAACATCTCGTACTCTGCGACGCGATTGCCCGCGCCAAGCCCAAGATCAAGGCGACCATCGCTGATCAAGTCGACCACAGCAGCCTCTTCAACCAGGTGGCGCGGATGCCGAAACGGTGCGACGACGACGGCCGTGCCGATCCGAATTCGTGACGTGCGCGCAGCGATTGCTGCTGCGTAGACGAGCGGTTGCGGAAGATAACCGTCGTCAAAACCATGGTGTTCAGTCAGCCAGACGGAGTCGGCGCCAAGGCGTTCGGCCTCCTCGCAGGCCTCCAGAATGAATCGGTAGCGACGAGACCAGGCCTCACGGTCTCCCCCCACCACGCGCAGGTCAAACATCAGACCGAGCTTCATTCCTACTCTTTCCTTCGCGCCAGCCGGGGAGAAATCGGCGGGCGAGACAAGAGCCGGCACGTCTGGGTGCCGCTAGCCAGCAGGACTCCTGTCGACGACCAGACCTTCACTTCCCCCGATGCCGTGAGGCTGTCGATCGGGCCGACCACGACATCCACCAACATCCAGTCACCATCCGGTCGGGCATGCATCTTGAGGTGCGCCGTCATAGTTGGCACAAAGATGGACTCTGGCATGACAAGCCGTAGCGCGCTCGGGACCGCGTCACTCACGACCGCAACGGCCACCGTGGAATCCACGGGCGCATGAACCTTCAGCCACCGACGCACCCGCTTCGTGATGGAGGGGTCACCGTCAGTGACTGCACGGACCTCGAGAAGCCGTGAGGAACCTGAACCGAGAGTGGAACCGAACTCGACCGGCTCCCAGTCCTGCCATCGGCCGACGTCGGGAACACCGGAAGACTGCCCGGACTCGAGTTCCGGTCCGGTCATAGCCTGTGCCGCAACGACCTGACCACCTGCACCTTCAATGTGGAGCCGCGTATGGCGGAACCGTCCCTCATTCCGGAGGGACTCGGCCGACACCGTCACCTCCTCACCCTTGCCGACGGCAGCGATGTACACCACTGCCAGCTCGCGAAGACGGGACTCACTCAACGACTGCGCCGCCTCCGCAAGGGCACCTAAGATCCATCCGCCGTATAACATGTTGCGGGCATTGCACACAGCTGCACTGGCCGTCCAGTTCCAATGAGCCAAGTTTTGACCGCGACGTGCACCCATCGGCCAATCCACACTTGCCGCGATTGCATCGGCGCTTCCGTCCCGTGTCCTCACTTAGAGTCCCATTTCATTGTTTTATCATATACATGATAGTTCGCCAGCGCTGGAACGTTCTCTGCGCGCGCGGGTGCCGCCCGCGCCCCACAAGCCCACGACACATCGCCATGCGGGATGTTGCCGGAGCTCCGCACTGACGTCGCGAACTTTGTGGTTGGTGAGGCCGAGCTCAAGGCGTTCACTAAAGAGGACGGATCGCACCTCTGAGGGAAATATCCTCGCTCGATCCATCTCATCTAGTACTAAGATTACTGTTATTACGGGCGAAAGTGCAGACGTTCCCGCCAGGTGCAGGAGGCGCTATCCATGAGCGAATTAGAAGTCGAGCGAGCAGACGGAGTGCTGCGGCTCACAATCAATGCGCCAGAGCAGTTGAACGCAGTGGACACTGCGCTCGTGCACGCCCTGGCGGACGAAATCATGCGTGCCGACAACGTGCGGGTCGCGGTGATCTCCGGTGCCGGTACCGCATTCTGTTCCGGAGCGAGACTCTCCGATGGTGGTCCAACCCCGGGGTTCCTGGATGCCGCGTCCCGGCTCATCCAGGCGATCACCACCGCACCATACCCGGTCGTCGCCGCGGTGCATGGACCCGCGGCCGGAATCGGATGCTCAGTTGCCCTTGCGTCCGACATTGTGATCGCTTCCGAACGCGCATACTTCCTGCAGGCGTTCGTCCGGGTTGGGCTGATGCCAGACGGCGGCGCAACGGAGCTGCTGGCCGCCTCGATCGGACGCTCCCAAGCGATGTGGCTGGCAATGAGCGGCGAAAGACTCACTGCGACAGACGCCCTCCAGCGGGGTCTGATCGCACAGTGCCTTCCGGAAGAGGGGTTCTCGAATGCCGTCGAACAGGTCGTCACGCGCCTGGCTGCCGGCCCAACCAACGCCCTGGCGCGCACCAAGACTGCCATCAACCTGGCGAGCATCCCTCATCTGAGCCGAACGCTCGAGCTGGAACGTAGTTCGCAGACGACGCTGCTCGGCAGTGCCGACTATCGCGAGGGCGTTGCCGCCTTCGCGCAGAAGCGAACCGCCGAATTCCGCGGCGAATGACCATACAAGGAGTACAGCGATGAACCTGGCAGGACGAACCATCATCATGTCTGGCGGTAGCCGGGGCATCGGCGAGGCGATCGCCGTTCGCGCGGCTGCGGACGGCGCAAACGTCGCGATGCTGGCGAAGACCGATACGCCTCATCCGAAGCTTCCTGGCACGATCCATACCGCGGCTGCGCGCATCCGGGATGCGGGAGGACAGGCCCTCTCGCTGGTCGGCGATATCCGCGACGACGATTTTGTCGCGGAGGCTGTGGCCCGCACCGCCGAGGAGTTCGGCGGCATCGACATCGTCGTGAACAACGCCAGCGCCATCGACCTGTCACGTACAGAAGATCTTCTGATGAAGAAGTACGACCTGATGAACGACATCAATGCACGCGGCACCTTTCTGCTCTCGAAGCTGTGCATTCCGCACCTGCGTAAATCGTCTTCGGCGCACATCCTCACACTCTCCCCGCCGCTGAACCTCGACCGCCAGTGGCAGGGCCGCTTCACCGGCTACACGATCGCGAAGTTCGGGATGAGCCTGGTGACACTGGGACTTTCGGAAGAGCTCCGCGACGATCGGATCGCCGTCGACTCGCTCTGGCCGCGGACCACGATCCGCACCGCAGCCACGGAGCTGGTGGGCCGTGGACACGACACGAACTCGCGTACCCCGCAGATCATGGCCGACGCCGCCTACGCCGTGCTCACGAAGTCGTTCGACACCGGCACCGGCCGGTTTCTCATCGACGACGACGTGCTCGAGGCGGAGGGAGTGACGGACTTCACTCCGTATCTGACTCCTGGGGCGACCGAAGCGAGGCTCGCCCTCGACCTGTGGGCTGAGCCAAAGGGCCAGGTCGGCACGGATGAGTCGCTGAGGCTCCGATGACAGACCAGGAAAGCGCGATCCGCTCCCTCATCTCCCGCTCTGCGTTCTACGGGGACACCGCCGCGCCGGAATCGTACGCCGAGATCTATACTTCAGACGCCGTATGGGCGATGGGCGCAGTACAGCAAGAGGGCATCGACGCGATCATCGAAGCGACGCGCCGCCGGCGCACCGACGGCATCAGCGGCCCAGGAACGGCCTCGCGACACGTCGTCGTGCCGATGCGCGTCGAGGTGGATGGCGAGCGGGGGCACGCATGGTCATATTTGCTGTTCTATCGCTCGACAGACTCCACTCCGACCGTGGAGCTGTTCGCCGTGTATGAAGACACTGTCCGGCTCGAGAACGACAGGTGGCAGATCGAGCGCCGCACAGTTCTCGTGGACCGCGCGGCGGGGTCATGAGCACTCTGCCAACGGCTACTTTGCCAGCGCGAGTAACCGCCAGTCGAGAACCTCCCCACCCCCGTCCACGGTGACGCGGGAGCGCAGGCGCAGCAGTGTCGTTCCCTGCGGACCGGGCTCGGCGTGCTCGACCTCGAGAATGCTCCGCAGCGGCTGTCCCTCGCGCACTGGGCCGGTGTGATCGCAGCTGTCCCAGCCGAGAACCGTCACAAGTCCGGGGATCACGCGTGTCACCTGCGCCATCGCCAACCCGATGGTGTGCCCTCCGTAGACGAGACACCCCTGTGCATTCGCGCTCTCATCATGATGCACGGCTGCGATATTCAGGGGCAACCGGGCGAGTTCCGGTGCACTGGATACGACATCTCCACCAATGACCTCGATCGATGTTCCTGCGGCGGGAAGCGGTCCCCCGCTCGGGAACGCGGCGAGGTCCAACCCTGCGAGGCCCTCAAGCGGGTCGGGAAGCTGATCCCCTCCAATCGCGGAGAGATCGTCAGCGTGTCCTGTCTCGAGGTCACCTCGAAGCGGCAGCATGGCGCAGCGATAGAAGTCGAGCACGGTGCGGTCGTGCTGATCGGCGGTGTGCATGCGCAGCGCCGCAAGACCTGTCGGTGGACGTCCCTCGCGACGAGAGTTCTCACGAAGACCGACGACGGTCGTCGCCGTCGTGAGCGTGGCACCGATCAGTGGGAATCGGTGGAATGTCAGATTTCGATAGAACAGGTTGGCTTTGACATGGTGGGTGACGACTGTCGACTGTCCGATTGCGATGTCCCAGACCAGCGCAGGATGCGCGACGGGGGCACCGGCCACGGTTGCGGCGAGTTCGTCGTCCAGCGAGATGCGCAGACGATCACCGAGGATCGATGCACTGCCTGGCGACCTGCTGTGAGCGTATGCGACGGCGCAGAGAATTCCTGGCCGATCTCGAGCTCGTCGAAGTAAGGTCCTTCGCTTCTCATGACCGCACAACCTTTCTCAATCATTACTACCAATAGGGCCATTGGCCCGCCGAGCGGGCTGCCGATGACCCTAAGAGAAAGTCGGTCCGCATGCCCGATCCGCCCCCGAGCACCCCGCCGCGCGCGGTCCTCGCCACAGCACCGCTCTTCGTACCCGGCAACCGCCCTGACCGATTCGCTAAGGCGGCAACATCCGGATCGGACCTCGTCATCATCGATCTTGAGGATGCTGTGCCGAGCGATGAGAAGATCGCCGCAAGGGATGCGGCGATCAGTGCACTCGGCGAAGGTGGTTTCTCTGCTGCGATGAGGATAAACGCCGCCAGCGAAGGAACAGCGGATGCGGCTGCACTCTCGCGCCACGATTTCATCCGGCAGCATCTTCTGGCCGTGGTCATCCCCAAGGCCGAATCACCGGATCAGATCGCAGAGGTCGCCGCCATCCTCCCCGGAGTGCCGCTTATCCCACTGGTCGAAAGTGCTGTGGGGCTTAGCGTCATCGATGCGCTCGCTCACGCGCCCGGCGTGTGCAGACTCGCCTTCGGTGCGCTCGATTTCGGAGTCGATGTCGGTTCGACCAGCCCGACCATGCTCGATCACGCCCGCTGCACGATCGTCATCGCTTCCCACGCTGCGGGGCTGGCTGCCCCTCTCGATTCTCCCAATCCGGAGTTCCGCGACGTGGATGTCGTGCGCGCCGGCGCACGATCGGCCAGAGACTTGGGGTTCGGCGGTCAGCTGTGCATCCATCCCGGCCAGATTCCGCACATGATCGACGCGTTTCTGCCGAGCAACGAGGAAGTCGCGTGGGCGAGTCGGGTAATCGCTGCAGGTATCGACGGCGCGGGTGAGGTCGACGGCGCGATGGTCGACCGGCCGGTGATCCTAAGGGCGCAGAAGATTCTCGCAACGCAGGACCCGCTGAGAGCGACCCCGACTGAGTAATCGTGATCGCTCAGTCGTGGCGAAATCTCAAGTACGCTGCCCGCTCGACCACGACGAGCGTCGAGAGCAATTTGCTCTTGATCAGGCACAGGAGGACGCTTGGTGTCGCGCGAGAACGTGCAGGAACTTCCTGGATCGAAACTGCGATTCACGGTCCGTGAGCGCCACGAAGTACAGCTTCACGCGATCGTCCGGCCAGGACAGCCACCTGCAAAGCCATCCTGGCCAACCGTCACGGCGATGCTCACTACACTTACGCGTTCCCCCGCTTCAGCAGCGCAGCCAGCGCTTGTCCGCCACCGATGCACATCGTGACGATCGCGTACTCGCCACCGGTACGCTGCAGCGTCAATGCAGCACGCACAGTGAGAATCGCTCCGGTCGCCCCGACCGGGTGCCCGAGTGCGATCGCTCCTCCATAAGGATTCGTCTTCGCCGGGTCGAGCTCAGCATCGCGAATGACAGCCAGCGCCTGAGATGCGAACGCCTCATTTAATTCGACCGTGTCGATGTCGGCCGGCGTCAGCCCGGTCTGCTTGAACAGCTTCTTTAGCGCGAGCGTCGGCGCGTAGCCCATGATCTCCGGCTCGAGCGCCGCCGTCGTCACAGCCTCGATCGTCGCGAGCACCGGCGCACCCTCGGCACGAGCATCCGCTTCGCGCATCAGCACCGTCGCCGCACCACCGTCGTTGATTCCCGAAGCGTTGCCGGCCGTGACCGTGCCATCCTTGGCGAACGCCGCAGGTAACCCGGCCAGCGTCTCCAGAGTTGTCTCCGGTCGCGGGTGTTCATCTCGCGATACCTCGACAGGCTTGCGACCTGACGTGGTCACCGAAACGATCTCCTCCGCGAACGCGGACTGTGCGGCATCGGTCGCTGCTCGTCGCTGCGACTCGAGGGCGAAAGCATCCTGCTCTTCCCTCGTCACACCGAATCGAGACGCGACATTCTCGGCCGTCGTGCCCATGTGCTTCTCGGTGAACGGATCCGTGAGCATCGCGATCGTGCCATCCAGCAGCTGGCGATGTCCGAGCCGGTCATTGAACCGCGCGTTGAAGTCGTAGAACGGCATCCGCGTCATGTTCTCGGCGCCACCGGCGACGGCGACGTCGATACCGCCCCACAACAGTTCCTGACTGGCCGACCAGATCGCCTGCAGACCAGAGCCGCACAACCGGTTGACGGTGAACGCCGGCGTATTGACGTCGAGCCCGGCCGACAAAGCGATCCGGCGAGAGATATAGGCATCCCCCGCAACCTGACCGATGTTGCCGATCACGACCTCGCCGACCCGGTCGGGCGAGACGCCGGAACGGCGCAGCGCCTCCACTGTGGCGGCAGCGCCCAGCTCATGTGCCGGAGTGTCCTTGAACGCCCCGCCGAAGCGCCCGACCGGGGTCCGCGCCCCGGCGACGAGCGCGATCTTCTCTCGAGAGGCAGCCATCAGCCCACCGCCTCCTCAGCCCGCTCCAGCACGTCGATCGCCGCGGTGTCCGGCACATACTCCTCGATGTGCCGCTCATCCGGACCGTTGTACGCCGAAAGCGGGCGGATCAGCGCGTTCGACGCCTGCTGCTCGAGGATGTGCGCGGTCCACCCGGTGATACGCGCCGCAATGAACAGCGGCGTGAAAGTCAGGGTGTCGTAGCCGATGAGGTTGTACGCCGGGCCCGACGGGTAGTCGAGGTTCGGGTAGATGCCCTTGCGGGAGACGAACTCGCTCTCGAGGGTGTCATAGAGCTCAGCGACATCCGGACGGTCATAGTGCGCGACCAGAGTGTCGAGCGCCGCCTTCATCGTCGGCACGCGCGAGTCACCGCGCTTGTACACGCGGTGGCCGAAGCCCATGATCTTGCGCTTCTCCGCCAGCGCGGTATCCAACCATCCGGAGACCTCGGATGCCGAACCGATCTCATCGAAGATGTGCATCACGGCCTCGTTAGCACCACCGTGCAGCGGACCCTTCAGCGCACCGATCGCGCCGACGACTGCCGAGTACAGGTCACTCAGAGTCGAGGTGATGACCCGCGCGGTGAAGGTCGATGCGTTGAAGGAGTGCTCCGCGTAAAGGATCATCGAGCGGTTGAACGCGTCGACGACGACGGCATCCGGCTCTTCGCCGAAGGTCAGCCACAGGAAGTTCGCGGCGTAGTCGAGGTCGTCCCGCGATTCGACGATCTCAAGCCCGCGCCGACGACGCTGGCCGTACGACACGATCGCCGGGAGCACCGCGAACAGCTTCAGGCTGCGCTCGAGGTTCTCCTCGGGAGTGCCGACGGCATCCAGCACGTTGCTGATGCCCGCCGTTTCGATCGCGCCGATCACACTGACCGCGGTGCGCACCTCGTCCATCGGATGCGAGTCGATCGGCAGGCGATCGATCGCTTCCTTGACCTCGGGCGACAGCGCACGGTTGGTGCGCTCGGTGGCACGGAACTCAGCCAGCTGCGTAACGGTGGGCAGCTCGCCGTGCCACAGCAGGTAGGCAACAGCTTCGAACGGCTGGGTCGCCGCCAGTTCCTGCACCGGATAGCCGCGGTACAGCAGGCTATTCGTTTCGGGGTTGACCTTGCTGACGGCAGTCTCGTCAGCGACGACCCCTGCCAGGCCCTTCTTGATGTCGTTGTCAGCCATTGCTCACTCCTTCGTGATGGTGAAGTTGAAGACGCCCGAGTCGAAGTGGTTGTACGACTCGTAATCGATCAGATCATAGAGGTCGGCGCGGTGCTGCATCTCGCCGAGCTTGCTCGTGAGATGTCCTTCCTCGTTCAGCGTATCGAGTGCACGACCGGTCGCGCCCATCGCGATGCGCAGCATCGACACCGGCCAGATGACGATGTTCACACCGACATCCCGCAGCTGATCGACCGAGAACAGGTCACTCTTGCCGAACTCGGTCATGTTCGCCAGAATCGGCACGTCAACAGCCGCGCGGATCGCCGCAAACTCCTCCAGCGAGCGCATCGCCTCGGGGAAGATCGCGTCGGCACCGGCATCCACCAGCGCCTTCGCGCGATCCTTCGCCGCCTCCAGACCGTCGACGGCGGCGATATCGGTGCGCGCCATAATGAGGAAGTTCTCATCGCGGCGCGCGTCGACAGCGGCACGGATGCGCTTCGCCGCAGTACCGAGATCGACCACTGCCTTGCCGTCGAGGTGACCGCAGCGCTTCGGGTTGATCTGGTCCTCGATGTGGGCACCGGCAAGACCGGCGTTCTCGAGCTCCTGGATCGTGCGAGCCACATTCATCGGCTCGCCGAAGCCGGTGTCAGCGTCGATGATCGCGGGAAGGTCGGTCATCCGCGCGATCTGCTCACCACGAGCGGCGACCTCGGTCAGTGTCGTCAGTCCGATGTCGGGCAGGCCGAGATCGGCGGCGAGCACGGCACCCGAGATATAGACGCCCTCGAACCCCTTCTGCTCGATCAGGCGTGCGGAGAGCGGGTTGAATGCACCGGGGAAACGTAGCAACTCACCGGACGCGAGCCGCTCGCGGAACAGCCGGCGCTTCTCAGCGGGAGTGGTGTGGGAGTACAACATCAGAACCCTCCTCTTCGGCTCGACTCGCGAGCACAACTTCGGATCTCAGATACGAAACGCCGAGGCACACGCGCAGAGCGCGGCGTGTCGGCCGCGGCATCCGAAGTTGTGCACGCGGTACGCATCAGAACAACCCCTTGGTCGTCGGCTCAGCCTCCACAACACCCGGCTTCGCGATGATCGAGATCTCGGCGACCTCGGCTGCGGTGAGCTCAGGTAGCCGCTGCACGAGCGACAGGAACCGCTCGATCTCAGCCTCTTCAAGAACGGGAGCGGCGAGCAGACGGAACTTGGCAATGTAGTTGTCACGAGCGAACGGCCGCGCGCCCAGCGGGTGAGCATCCGCGACCGCGATCTCATCCACAACGACAGAGCCGTCGGTCAGCGTGATCTCCACGCGTCCGCCGAAGGCCTTCTCCGCGATGTCGTTGGAGTGGTAGCGGCGCGTCCACTCGGCATCCTCGAGCGTCGTCACCTTGTTCCACAGCTCGACCGTGTCGGCACGCGCAGCACGCTCAGGAGCGTACGAGTCGACGTGGTGCCACGAGCCGTCCTGCAGCGCGACCGTGAAGATGTACGGAATCGAGTGGTCGAGCGTCTCGCGCGATGCGGTCGGGTCGTACTTCTGCGGGTCGTTCGCGCCGGAGCCGATCACGTAATGCGTGTGGTGCGAGGTGTGCAGCACGACGGACTCGATCGCCGTCGTGTCGATGCCCTCGCCGTGAAGCTTGCGCGCCAGGTCGATCCAGGCCTGCGCCTGGTACTCAGCCGAGTGCTCCTTCGTGTACGTGTCGAGGATCGCGCGCTTGCCCTCGCCCGCTGCGGGCAGCGGCACCTCGTACGCAGCATCCGGGCCATCCAGCATCCAGGCGATGACGCCGTCTTCACCTTCGTAGATCGGCGAAGGGCTGGTCTGTCCGCGCATGGCACGGTCGACGGCCTCGACGGCCATCTTGCCCGCGAAGGCCGGGGCGTGCGCCTTCCACGTCGAGATCTCGCCCTTGCGGCTCTGCCGCGTAGCGGTGGTGGTGTGCAGCGCCTGACTGACCGCCTGGTAGATGGTCTCGGCATCAAGGCCGAGGAGGGTTCCGATGCCGGCCGCAGCCGACGGGCCGAGGTGGGCAACGTGGTCGATCTTGTGCTTGTGCAGGCAGATCGCCTTCACCAGGTCGACCTGGATCTCGTATCCGGTGGCAATACCGCGCACGAGCGCACGGCCGTCGACACCGACGTGCTGGGCGACCGCGAGAATCGGCGGGATGTTGTCGCCCGGGTGCGAGTACTCGGCGGCAAGGAAGGTGTCGTGATAGTCCAGCTCACGCACGGCAACGCCGTTGGCCCATGCCGCCCACTCGGGGCTGGTGTGCTTGTCGAGCGGGGCGCCGAACACGGTCGCGCCCTTGCCGCCTGTGGAGACCGGGTGACTGAAGGCCTGGTCACGGGCGGCCTTGATCGGTCCGCGCGTGAGGGATGCCGCGGCGACGGAAGCATTGTCGATGACGCGGTTGATGATCATGTCGACGACAGCCTGCTCGACCTCGACGGCATCGGTCGCAACTTCGGCGATCTTCCAGGCCAGCTGGTTCTCGCGGGGCAGATCTTCTTCGCTCTTGTAGACGCGGACGTGGTGGTTGACGGTCATGGCTGTGCTCAGCTTTCAGTCGCAAGTGGGTTGTCGGAGGGTAGGGATTCGAGGATGCTGGTGAGAGCGTTCCGCAGATGCACGTGTGTGGCGTGAGCGGCGAGATCGCCGTCACGTTCGGCGAGCGCCTCGGCGATGAGCTGGTGCTCGGCGACCGAGGCGATGAGCCTGGTCGGGTTGTCGCGCGACAGTCGGCGCACACGCACGAGGTGCGTACGCACGGTGCGCAGCGCCGCGGCGATGTAGTCGTTGTCGACAGCGGCATCGACGGCGCGGTCGAAGCGGGCGATGAGCGCGTAGTAGTCATCGCGGCCGGTCGAGGCGGCGAGGGATGCTCCGGCAGCGGCGAATTCGGATGCCAGGCTCGCGAACAGCTCCGCATTGCCGCGTGCAGCGGCGAGGCGCGCAGCGGATTCTTCCAGCGCGCGCCGAATCTCGAACAGCGCGCGAATGTCGTCGGCATCGATGTCGGTGACGACGGTGACGCGCGGCGACTGCTGCTCGACGAGCCCGTCAGCGCTGAGCTGCTGCAGCGCTTCGCGCAGCGGGGTGCGGCTCACGCCGAGACGTGCGGCCTGCTCGACCTCGGCGAGAACGGTGCCGGGGGCGAGATCGCCGGACTGGATCTCCTCCAGCAACGTCGCATAGGCGCGATCGCTCGCTCTGGTTCGCTCAACTGCGGTGCTCACGTGGCTAGTGTATACATAAAACCTCTTGAAGCACATTGCCTACTACCTAGACGGGTGGAACGTATACAAATAACGCGCGTGCGAACCCCTGGAGAGGCATGCTGATCGAGCGTATATTGATATACATGGACGATCTCCGGACGATGCGCCTCGCTGCCGGCCTCACGCAGGCGGAACTTGCCGCGCGCACTGGCACGGCACGGCCGAACATCGCCGCGTACGAGTCCGGGGCGAAATCTCCCTCGACGGAGGTGCGAGAGCGCCTGATCGACGCCATGCGTCCGCGACCTTCAGAGGCGCTCGCTGGTCGCGAGACCGAGGTAGCGCGGATCGCGGCCAAGCACGGGGCAACCCGCGTGCGGGTATTCGGATCTACCGCAAAGGGGGACGACACCTCGCAGTCCGACCTCGACCTCCTCGTCGATCTCGCTCCGCGCACTTCGTTCTACACGGTGGTAGCGATGGAAGACGAGATCGCCGCGCTGCTCGGCGTTGAGGTCGAAGTCGCCTCAGCTCGAACGGCGACCGAGGAGATGCAGCGCACCGCGTTCGATCTGCCGATGCCCGCGCAGGTTGCATGATGGCAGATCCCAGCCGCCGGAACGCGGAGCGCGATGCACGTCTCCTACAGAACGTCATTGCGATCGAGTCGCACCTGCTCGAGTGCGTCGACATCGTCGAACGCGGCGAAGAAGCGTTCTTCGGATCCGACTTCATCTACCGCAACGCGGCGTATGCCGCGCTCATCCAGGCCGGGAACGCAGTCAAGGACCTTTCAGAGCTCTTCCGCGTGGCGCATCCAGAGGTCAACTGGCGAGAACTCATGCGCACTCGAGACAAGGTCGGCCACATTTACGGCGAGAGCGTCGACTGGGATACCATCTGGGCCGCGATCGTCGAGCACATCCCGAGCGACCTTGCCGCGGTCACCCAGATTCGTAGCGGCATCTGAGCGTGCTACCCCGCCAGGATCTCATCCGGCGTCAGTCACACCTTCATACAGCCCGATCGAGTTGCCATCAGGATCGACGATCACGGCCCACCAGCTCGTCTCGCTGATCGGCTGCTTCGCCATCGCGAGGGTCGCGCCGGCATCCACGGCCGCGGCGACGGTCTCATCGATTGAATCGACCTCGACATACGAGCGTGGCTGATCGAAGTCCGCACTGCGCGGCGCCAGCCCTCCTCCGCTGATCTTGTTCGGCGCCTGCCACATCGGGTACCCCTCGAAGCCGGGCATCTCGGTGATACTCCACCCGAACAGACTCGAATAGAACGCCTGCGCCCGTGCCATATCGGTGACCGGAATGTCGATGTGCGTGATGTCTCCGTGAGCCATAGTCCTGTCCTCTCTGTCACGTCGCCGGGCCCGATCGAACACCGGTGCGGCCAGTCTCGTCCGACCGCCCGATGAGTTCAAGTGCCACTGAGTTCAAGGGCCGGCGACTTCAAGGGCCGTTCGGAATAGGCGGCACGAGCGGATCCGCTCCTGCTGCCGCAACGGGTTCACCGAGTTTGACGAGCACCACCCCTACCAGCACGAGCCCCGCGCCGACCGCCTGAAGCACGTTCGGCAGCTGGCCGAGCAGCATCCAGCCGAACAGCAGGGCTGCGATCACCTCCGCCAGGGCGAGGAATGACGCAAGGCGAGAGCCCAGCATCCGCGTGGACGTGATGCCAAGCACATAGGCCAGAGCTGTGGCGATGATGCCGATGGCGAGCACGGGGACGAACCACGGCGCAGACCAATACCCGGGCCCGAAGCGGTAAGTGACATCATCCGTGTTCCACGCGATCGGGAGGATGCCGATAAGCCCCGCCACGGTCAGCCCGACAGCGCCGACAATGAGGCCCGATCCTGCGAGCACGATCGGCGGGAGCCCGGTGTCACTCTTCCCAGAGAGCAGGAAGTATGCCGCGGCCCCGACCATCGCGCCGAACGCCCACAGGACGCCGTCGACGTCGACGCTGCGACCGGAGAGCACGTCGAGCATGAGCACGAGCCCGACAAACGCGACGGCGGCGCCGAAGATGCTGCGCGATGTGGGCTTCTCCCCCCGACGCATCCATAACCACAGCACGACGGCGATCGGTGCCGTGTACTCGATGAGCAGAGCGAGTCCGACATCCATCACCGCGACGGCCTGGAAGTAGAACAGCTGCGTCGCAGCCACTGCGAGCAGGCCATAGGCGGCGATGAGTCCGATGTTTCGGCGCAGCAGCCGCCAGCAACCGCGCAGCGCGATGATCGTGGGGACGAGCAGCACCAGCGACGCGACCCAGATGCGCACGGTGACAGCCGCGCCCGGCGTCCATCCCGCATCGATGAGGCCGCGCGCCCAGGCGCCGGACATCCCGAACGCGAATGCCGCCCCGATCGCGAGCGGAAGCCCGAGCCGCAGCCCCGACCGCGCGTGCACGTCATCCGCCGAAGTCGTCATGATCACTGACAGTAGCGGTGAGCGCACGCGTCAGCTACACAGGCAGGGCAGGTGCTTCAGTCCCCCGCGTACGCGCGGTACCCGCGGTGATCCGGGTTCAACTTCAGTGCCCAGCCGTCGCCGTCCACGACGACGAGGTTCTTCATGCCGCCGGCCTCGGCGATGACGCCGTAGTCTTGCCCTGCATCCGCGGCATAGCAAAACATGGTGACGAAGGGCTCGTCGCCGACGTTGACGCTGCGGTGGAGCCAGTGGCCCGGCACGTTGACGGCCTTGCCGGGGGTGAGCTCGACGGCCGAGGTCTGGCCATCGAGGGTTTCCAGCAGCATGACGCCACGGCCGCTCAGGCAGTAGTACAGCTCGGCGCGGTCGGCCACGGCGTGCAGGTGCCCACGGGTGACGGCGAATTCCTCCCCGTAGCGTCCGGGCAGCAGCGTGCTCGTGCCGACGATCAAGGCCCCCGGACCTTCCTGGTAGCGGTGATCGTCAACCCAGTAGACGAGTTCTTCCACGCCTCGCTCGCCGACGGCATCCTGCCAGGCCGCGTCATCGCGATAAACGCCGTCCATGTCGCCGATGAACTTCTCGTAGCGACGGGACCGCCCCTCGATGCCGCCCTGGGGCGAGATGTCCAACAATGTGGGAAGGTCCACGACGGGATGGGTGCTCACGGGGCTCTCCTGATGACGATGATGACGGCGCTCTGAACTGAGCGATCCGATGTGACGAAGACTTGTAACTACAAGTTACTTGTAATTACAGATATACTCCAAAACAGCTCAATCCGGAACCGCAACCAACGAAGCAGGCACGAACCGTGATCATCGCTCACGACCTTGGCACTACCGGCAACAAGGCGTCGCTGCACCACGACGACGGTCGCTTGATCGCCGCGACGACCGTCGGCTACCCCGCCCACTTCGCCGCCGGCGGCGTCGCCGAGCAGAACCCACAGGACTGGTGGGATGCCGTCGCATCCGCCACCCGCGACCTCCTCGCACGCACGGAAACGGCGCCAGCCGACGTGACCGGCCTCGTCGTCAGCGGCCAGATGATGGGTGCGGTCCTGCTGGACGGCGATGGTGCGCCAGTGCGCCCCGCAATCATCTGGGCCGACACCCGCGCGGTCGCACAGCAGCGCGAACTCGAGCAGACACTCGGCGCCGCGCACGCGTACAAGCTGCTCGGTCACCGGCTGAACCCCACCTACTCGATCGAGAAGGTCATGTGGGTGCGCGACAACGAGCCCGACATCTGGGCACGCGTGCGCCGCTTTTGCGTCGCCAAGGACTACATCGTGCTCGCCCTCACCGGGCGCCTCGCAACCGATCGATCGGATGCCTCCGGCACGAACGCCTACGACCAGCGCACCGGCGACTGGTCAGACGAGGTACTGCAGGCCGCACGCCTGAACCGCGCACTGTTCCCCGAGATCCTCGATTCGACCGCGATCGCCGGGCCACTGACCGCCAACGCCGCCGACGCTCTCGGACTTCACACCGGGGTGCGCGTGGTGATGGGCGGCGGCGACGGCCCGATGGCCGCCGTCGGATCGGGCATCGTCGCACCCGAGGACGGCGCCTACTTGAGCCTGGGCACTTCGTCCTGGATCTCCTTCGCCTCGCACGCTCCCCTCATCGACAAGGGCCTGCGCACCTTCACCTTCGACAACGTCGTGCCGAACAGTTTCGTCCCCACCGCGACGATGCAGGCCGGTGGCGCCTCGATCCAGTGGATCTCCGAGGCACTCTCGCCCGACCCTGCAAAGCCCGAGACTGCGCGCCTCACGGCCGAGGCCGGTGGCGACCTCGACACCGAAGATCTCTACTTCCTGCCGTACCTGCTCGGCGAGCGCTCCCCGATCTGGGATCCGAACGCCCGCGGCGCCTTCGTCGGCATCGGCCGCCACCACACCCGCCAGCACCTCGTGCGGGCAGTGCTGGAAAGCATCGGATACAACCTGCTCACCAGCATCCACGCCTTCCGCGAATCGGGCGCTGCGATCGACCGCATCGACGCCGTCGGTGGCGGAGCCCAAAGCGACGCACTGCTGCAGATCCTGGCGGATGTGTGGGGCATCCCGGTGCGCCGGCGCACGATCGTCGAGGAGGCGAACAGCCTCGGTGCGGCAGTCACCGGCGCCGTCGGCCTCGGACTCGCCGACTTCTCGGCGGCACGCGCGCTCAGCGAGGTGACGGCGGAGTTCACGCCAGATGCCAGTCGCCACACGGTCTACGCACAGCGGCACGCCCGTTTCACCTCCGCCTACGACGCGCTCGCGCCGTGGTTTGCGGCCACTCCTCGGGGAGGGACCCTCTGATGGCCACCATCCTCGCCACCAGCCGCTCCTTCTCGGACGGCGACATCGATCTGGTCGCCGTCGCCGCCGCACAAGGGCACGAGATCGTCCGCGGCCCCGCGCATCATGACCTCACCGAGCTTGCGCCATTGCTCGCGACGGCGGATGCTTGGATCGCCGGCACTGGGCCTGTCACCGCCGCTCACATGGATGCCGCCCCGAACCTCCAAGTGATCGCGCGCTACGGCGTCGGCACCGAGGCTGTCGACATCGCCGCAGCCGAGGCCCGCAGCATCCGGGTCACCAATACCCCCGGCGCGAACGCGGATGCCGTCGCCGACCACGCGGTCGGTCTCATGCTCGCCGCCCTCCGCTTCATTCCCGACGGCGACCGGCGCGTGCGCCAGGGCGACTGGAGCGTGCGCCGCGGCCGCGAGCTGGGATCCGCCACGGTCGGCATCATCGGTTTCGGCCGCATCGGACAGGGCGTCGCCCGCCGCCTCGGCGGCTTCGGCCCGCGCATCCTCGCCGCCGATCCGTTCTTCCCGGCAGACCGGATCCGCGAACTCGGCGCAGAACCCGCTGACCTCGACGAACTGTTCCAGACGGCAGACCTCATCACGCTGCACGCCCCCGGCGGACAGCGGCTGGTCGATGCCGCACGGCTCGAGTCGATCAATCCCGCCGCGATCATCATCAACACCGCACGCCCTGATCTGATCGACGAGCAGGCTGTCGCCCAGGCCCTCAACGACGGGCGTCTGGCAGGCTACGCGGCGGACACCCTCGACGGCGACACCGCGGCATCCGCCAGCCCGCTGCTCGCCGTCGACCTCGCGGATCGCGTGATCGTGACCCCGCACCTCGGAGCGCAGACCACGCAGGCTGTCGACAACATGGGCTCGCTCTCCCTCGGCGATGTTCTCGCCGTCCTCGCTGGCGTCGAGCCGCGCTTTCCCGTCGCCCGCTGAAAGGCTTCATCATGACCACCGCCCCCGCCAGTGACTACATGGGCTTCGTCGGCGTGACCACCGGCTCGTCGTCGATCATGAAGGTGTTCCCGCTCTGGGCCGACATCCTGGGACTCCCCACCCGCACGCTGATCGGCCACGACCTGCCGATGGATGCCACCCCAGAGCAGTACGTCGCCCTGGTCGAGCAGATCCGTGACGACCCGCAGCACCGCGGCGCCCTGGTCACCACGCACAAGATGAATGTGTATGCCGCGGCATCCGATCTGTTCGATGAACTCGACCCGTTCGCGGTGTCGTGCTCGGAGATCTCGAGCATCGCCAAGCGCGGATCCCGACTCTCCGGCCGCGCGAAAGACCCGATCACCGTCGACCTCGCTCTGAAGGACTTCCTGCCCGCTGACTACTTCGCCACCACCGGCAGCGAAGTGATCATCCTCGGGGCCGGTGGCTCCGGCACCGCACTCAGCTGGGCACTCGCCGAGCGCGCGGACGCACCAACGAAAATCACGGTCACCGCCCGGGATGACGAGAAACTCGAGCACCTGCGCGAGGTTCACCGCCAGCACGGCACGCGCGAAGGACTCATCGAGTACGTACGCACCGAGACTCCCGCGGATGCCGCAGCCCTCGTGGCCGCCGCGCCACGCGGCTCGCTGATCGTGAACGCCACCGGCCTCGGCAAGGATCGCCCCGGCTCTCCCCTGCCCGATGACGTCGTCTTCTCCGAAGGCGCATACGTCTGGGAGTTCAACTACCGCGGCACGCTGGAGTTCCTGCACCAGGCACGCGCACAGGAGGATGCCCGCGACCTGCACGTGATCGACGGCTGGCGCTACTTCATCCACGGCTGGTCGCAGGTGGTTGCCGACGTGTTCGAGCTGGAGTTGACGCCCGAGATCGTCGAACAGCTCGCGGATGCCGCAGAGGCTGCGCGCTGATGATCCGCACTGTCCTCGGCGATATCGACCCTGCCCTGCTGGGTCAGGCGAACTATCACGAGCACCTTTTCCAGGTCACCCCGCTGCTGCCGGGTGATGAGCTCGACGACGAAGCGGCGTCGGGCGCTGAAGCTGGCCTGCTGAAGGCGAGCGGCTTCGCCGCGATGGTGGATTCCACGCCTTTCGGCCTCGGCCGCAACCCCGAGGCTCTCGCACGCATCAGCCAGGCGACCGGGCTGCACGTCGTCGCCACGACCGGGCTGCACCGCGAAGCGCACTACGGCGAGGATCACCCGATGCAGGTCTGGAGCGTCGAGCAGCTGGCCGAGCTGTTCATCGCAGACCTCACCAAGGGGATGGCCGCGGACGACGCGACCGTCTTCGAAAGTCCGGATGTCCCGACCGCACGCACCAACGCGGGCGCACCGGTGCGCGCCGGCGTACTCAAGGGCGGCATCGACTACTGGCGGATCAGCGCGTTCGAGCGGACGACGCTGGATGCCCTGGCCACGGCGCATCGGGAGACCAACGCGCCGGTCATGGTGCACCTGGAGTTCTGCACCGCGGCGCACGAGGTGCTCGATCTGCTCGCGGCCCAGGGCGTGGCATCCGATCGCATTGTGCTCGCGCACGCCGACCGCGACCCTGATCCTGGTCTGCACTCCTCGCTCGCCCAGCGCGGTGCCTACCTGGGATACGACGGCTTCGCGAGGCCACGCACGCGCAGCGACGCGGAACTTCTGCAACTGACGGCAGCGGTCGTCGAGCGCGGCGCGGGTGATCGCATCCTCCTCGGCGGCGACGTCGCCCGCCGCACGCGCTACATCTCCTACGGCGGGATGCCCGGTCTCGCCTACCTCGGCGACCGGTACCTGCCGCGCCTGCGCGAGACGATCGGCACCGACGCCGTCGACCGCATGCTGGTCGCAAACCCCGCGCGCTTGCTCGACCTCGGCTGACGCGCGCCACCTGCCCGCATCCACGCCCCACGCCCCGGCAGGGGCCGCACATCGCCGCCCGCACCGCCCCGAAGCGACCACCCACGACACCTCCGCCGCGCGGCGGACGCCGAAGATCCGCCCCACGGGGGATGCCGCCACACGCCGCGCCCTCATAACGTGGAGGCATGACCACAGGAACCCTGCAACTGACAGGAATCACCAAGAGCTACGGCACGCGCCTAGTACTCGACGACGTCACTTTTCCGGTGACTGCGGGCCACCTCACCGGCTTCGTCGGAGGCAACGGCGCAGGCAAGACGACCACGATGCGGATCGTCCTCGGCCTGCTCGCATCCGACGGCGGCTCCGTCACGCTCGGCGGAAAGGAGCTCACGGCCGACGCCAGACGGCAGTTCGGCTACATGCCGGAGGAGCGAGGGCTCTACCCGAAGATGAAGGCGCTCGAGCAGGTGGTCTACTTCGCACGCCTGCACGGCTTCTCCAAGTCGGATGCCACGGACCGCGCCACGGCGCTGCTCACCGAACTCGGACTCGGCGAACGACTGAACGACAATATCGAGGCGCTCTCACTCGGTAACCAGCAGCGTGCACAGATCGCCGCCTCGCTGGTGCACGATCCTGATGTGCTCATCCTCGACGAGCCATTCTCCGGCCTTGACCCACTCGCCGTCGAAACAGTTGCCGGTGTGCTGCAGGAACGCGCAGCGCGCGGAGTCTCCGTGCTCTTCTCTTCGCATCAGCTGGACGTCGTCGAGCGCCTCTGCGACGACCTCGTGATCATCGCCGGCGGCACGATCCGCGCCACCGGACCCCGCGACGCGTTGCGCGAACAGCACTCCGCACCGCGCTGGGAGCTGGACAGCAGCGGCGACGTGGGCTGGCTGCGCGAAGAGCCCGGAGTGAGTGTCGTCGACTTCGAGGGCGGCAGCGCCGTGTTCGATGTGGATGCCCCCTCCACCGCACAGCGCGTGCTCCGGCGAGCGCTCGAAGGCGGCGACGTCGCGCGTTTCGCCCCTCAGCATCCTTCGCTCTCACAGATCTTCAAGGAGGTCATCCAGTGATTCTTTCCACCGCGCCGGCACGCGCGACATCCCTCTCTCCTGCGCAGGGCATCTGGCTCGTCGCCGAGCGCGAGCTGAGCACGAAGCTACGCAGCAAGGCGTATCTCATCTCGACCGGCATCCTTCTGCTGATCGCTCTCGCCGGCGTCATCTGGGCCGGCATCGCCAGCGCGACGCCCAGCTCGACACCGATCGCAGTGACGAGCGCCACTGCCACCACACTGCAGGGAGTCGACGGCTTCGAGATCACCGACGTCGCCGATCGTGCGGAGGCCGAGAGGCTCGTCACAGCAGGCGAAGTCGACGCCGCCGTGATCGATGACGCCGCTTCCCCGACGGGGACCGTCATCATCGCCGACAAGGAGGCTCCACAGTCGCTGCTGATGCTGCTCTCCGAGTCGCCGACGGTCGAACTGCTGAATCCGGACACTGCCGGCGCCGGCATGCGCTACATCCTCGGCCTCGCCTTCGGGCTGGTGTTCATGATGGCCGCGATTTCGTTCGGGTCGCCGATCGCGACGAGCGTGGTCGAGGAGAAGCAGACCCGCGTCATCGAGATCCTGCTCTCCGCGATCCCCGCGCGAGTGCTACTGGCCGGCAAGGTGATCGGCAACACGCTGCTCGCGATCTCGCAGATCCTCCTACTGGTGGTGGTCGGCACGATCGGGCTCATGGCGACAGGGCAGACGACCGTTCTGCAGGGAATCGGCGGACCGATCGCGTGGTTCGCGGTGTTCTTCTTCTTCGGATTCATCCTGCTCGCGGCCATGTTCGCCGCTGCCGGCTCCCTGGTCTCGCGCCAAGAAGATGTCGGCGCGACGCTGACCCCGGTGATGTATCTGACGATGATTCCGTATTTCCTGGTGATCTTCTTCGGCGACAACCCCGTGGTGATGACGGTTCTCTCTAATGTGCCGTTCTCTGCTCCGGTGGCGATGCCGATCCGACTGTTCTTCAACGAGGCCGCCTGGTGGGAGCCGCTCGCCTCGATGGCGATCATGCTCGTGGCCTGCGCTGTGGTGATCACGATCGGCGCGAAGATCTACGAGAACTCGCTGTTGAAGATGGGTGCTCGCGTGAAGCTTCGGGAGGCGCTGCGGCGCTGATCCGCACCGCTCTTTGAGCCTGTCGAAATGAGGAGCGGATGCCGCGGCCACTTTGGCCGCGGCATCCGCTCCTCTGTCGTTTTCCGCCGAGGTATTGCGTTCACGCGTCGCGCATGTTTCACTCCTATTACAACTTTCAGTAATTCCTGAAAGTTCATTGACGACTGAACTGAAACCGTTCTAGCGTGCTGGTAGACGGCTGCACACCCGAGCAGCCCGCCCGCCGCAGCCGACACGGTTTCCGTACGTTGTGGCTCAAGGAGGAGTTATGCACAGCAAGGCACGACTGTTGGTAGCCGCGTCCGCGGCATTGGCGCTGACACTCACAGGATGCTCGGCAGGGGCGACAGACGGAGACCCCGCCGCCGTAGCCGACCCGATTCGGTACGCCGTGGAGGAGCCGGACTCCTTCGTCCCGGGCAACCAGTTCGGATCGTACGCAATTCTGGAGACGCTTTTCTCCCCGCTGACGAATATCAGCGAGGACGGCGAGATCGGATTCGTGGCCGCCGAATCCGTCGAATCGAATGACGCGAAGACGTGGACAATCACGCTCCGCGACGGCTGGACATTCCACGACGGCACACCCGTGACCGCGCAGAATTACGTCGACACTTGGAACTTCGCCGCCTACGGCCCGAATGCCTGGGTCAACGGCGCGCAGCTGGCGAACGTCGTCGGATACGCCGAGATGAACCCGGGCGAAGGCGAGCCGACGGCCACCGAGCTCGCAGGACTCACCATCGTCGACGATCACACCTTCACGGTCGAGCTCGGTGCCCCCGACCGGCAGTACCCGCTGCAGCTGACCATCGGTCAGACCGGCCTGTACCCGCTGCCAGCTGGCGCGCTGGAAGACCTCGAGGCGTGGGAGGAGAGCCCGATCGGCAACGGCCCATTCCGCCTCGTGGACGGATGGTCTGCCACCGAGCCGATCGATGCTGTGGCTTATGAGGACTTCGCCGGCGACGAGCCGACGATCGACGCGGTCACATTCGTTCCGTACCTCGACACCGCCACCGCCTATACCGATACCCTCGCCGGCGAGATTGACATCGTCGCGATCGCAGCGTCGCAGGTGGAACAGGCGAGAACTGAGTTCGGCGATCATGTGTACGAACTTGATGCACCAGGTGTGGACTTCCTCGGCTTCAATCTGGGCTCCGGGGCCTTCTCCGACGTGCGCGTACGCCAGGCGATCTCGATGGCCATCGATCGCGAAGCGATCAACGACGCCGTCTTCGGCGGATCCCAGGTGCCGGCGACCTCACTCACCGCGCCCAGCATGCCGGGCAATCCCGACGGCGTCTGCGGCGAGTACTGCGAGTTCGACCCCGAGGCTGCCAAAGTGCTGTTGGAAGAGGCCGGCGGAATCGACGGCGAGCTGAAGGTGCACTTCATCGCCAACTGGGGCCAGGAAGACCTCTTCGAGGCGATCGCCAACCAGCTGCGCCAGAACCTCGGCATCGAGAGCGCGATCGCATCCCCGTCAGCAGACTTCGCCGCATTCGTCGACATGGTCGGACAGGGCGCGACCGACGGACCGTTCCGTGCCCGCTGGGGCGCGCTCTACCCGAGCCAGCAGAACACGCTGACCGCAGTGTTCACCGCGACCGGTGAAGGCAACTTCGGCGCCGGCGGATACAGCAACCCCGAAGTCGACGCGCTGCTCCAGGCGGCAAATGCCGCGGCGACCGTCGATGAGTCCAACGCGGGCTACACCGCAGTGCAGGAACGCATCCTCGAGGACTTCCCGACGGTGCCGCTGTTCGGCAACCGCTACCTGTACGTCACCTCGGATCGCATCGCTGAACTGCACACGAACTCGGGCGCCGTCAACGTGTCCGAGATCGTCGTCGCCGACTGACCGTCGATCCCGAAAATCGGAGCTGAACCCTTGCACGACCCCGCAACAATGCTCGGCACGGTGGAGGACATCCTCCGCCGTGCCGGCGCGGTACCAGAGCAGACGAGTATCCCCACCGTCGATGAACTCCACGAGCGGATCGAGGACCTACGCGCAGAGCGCCCCGACCTCATCACTCTCGAACGCATCGGCACAAGCCGGCTCGGTGAGCCGATCCGGCTTTACCACGTGGGCGAGGGCAACAGGTCTGCGCTGATCGTCGGCGCTGTACACCCCAATGAGCCGATCGGGTCCCTCACGATCCTGCATCTGCTCGATCAGCTCCTGCATGATGAGCCCTTCCGTGAGGGGCTCGACACCGCCTGGCACATCATCCCCTGCGCCGACCCCGATGGCATGCGTCTCAATGAAGGCTGGTTCGGCGACCCATCTGACCGCGAACGCTACGCCCGTGAGTTCTTCCGCCCCGCACCGGACGAGCAGGTCGAGTGGACGTTCCCGTTCGACTACAAGACGGCTTACTTCGACGCTATGATGCCGGAAACGCAGGCACTGGCGCGCGCCATCGACAGCGCCCGGCCAGATCTGTATGTGCCGCTGCACAACAGCGAGGGCGGCGGCGCCTACTTCTACCTCTCCCGCGCGGTTCCAGAGCTGCACCCGCTGCTGCACCAGGTCACGGCATCCTGCGGTGTGCCGTTGCACGCCGGCGAAGCGGAGGGCGCGCACTTCACCGTGCTCGACCAGGCCATTTACGAGATGGGCACGCTCGAAGACGTCTACGACTGGTCAGAGGCGCAGGGCTTCGACCCCTACCCTCCCGGCTCCGCCGGTGACGCGTCGACCTCATACGCGCGGAAGTACAACACCCTGTCGCTGATCGCCGAGCTGCCGCAGTTCAGCGACCCCGCAGCCGATGACACGACCCCGACCGAGACCCTCTACCGCGACGCCCTGCGCCGCAGCGGAGAGCAGCTCGTCGAGACCGGCGCAACACTGATCGCGCTCCTCGAGCGCGTCAGGGCGCAGGTGCGGATGGACACCGCGCTGCTGCGCGCCGCACGCGTGTTCTCGCCGATGGCCTTGGGCGCCGGTGAGGGCAACATCGCACGGGCGGATGCCGAAGATGATCGGCCCGCGACGGTCGCGGAGCTGTCGAGCCTGGAGGGTCTGGTGGACCTTCACCGACTGCGCTGGGGCGGCATGCTGCTGCGTGCCCTGCAGGTCGAGGTCGATGCAGGTCTCGCCTCCCCTGACGTACGTACCGCGGCGCGCGATGCACAGCAGGTGTTCGAGGCCTGGTTCCACGAGGCCTCGGCCCGACGTAGCTCGACGCCGATCCCGCTGGCCCGCGTCGTCGGCGTGCAGTACGGCGCCATCCTCGCCGCACATGCGCAACTGGAGCGCGGCTGATGCGCCTGACCGTGAGCGTTCTGCAGCGCCTGACCGGCTTCGCTGTGGTGTTCATCGGCGTGACCTTCATCATCTACTTCGCGGTGTTCAGCCTGCCGGGCGATCCCATCCGCGCACTTGCCGGCGACCGCCAGCTACCGCAGTCAGTGGTCGATGCGATCAACGCCAAGTACCTGCTCGATCAGCCGTTGTGGGTGCAGTACACCAACTATCTCGGCAATCTCCTCCGCGGCGATCTCGGCCTGGACCTCACCGGGCGTCCGGTGGCAGACAAGCTGTCCGCGCGCTGGCCTGTCACGATCACGCTGGCGCTGACCGCCTGGACGATCCAGGTGGTCCTCGGCCTCGCCGTCGGCATCGTCTCCGCCCTCAAGAAGGGCACGGTGATCGACAAGGGCCTGCTGGTCATCACCATCGGCCTCAGCTGCATCCCGATCTTCGTCCTCGGCATCACCGCGCAGATCGTGTTCGGGGTGCGGTTGGATTGGTTGCCCGTCGCTGGCATCCGCGACGGTTGGCCGGTGTCATATCTGCTCCCCGCCCTCGTGATCGCCGCGATCGGACTCGCCTCCGTCTCACGTCTTGTACGCGGGTCGATGATCGAGAACCTGGATGCCGATTACGTGCGCACCGCCCGTGCAAAGGGCATCGGCGAGGGCCGCGTCATCGGCCTGCACGTCATGCGCAACTCGCTCATCCCCACCGCGACCTTTCTGGCGACCGACCTCGGGTTCCTGCTCGGCGGCACGGTCGTCATCGAGGGCATCTTCAACCTCCCCGGTGTCGGGAACCTCCTGTTCACCGCGATCCGAGATCACGAAGCCGCGATGGTCGTCGGTATCTCCACGGCGCTCATCGTCATCTTCCTGATCACCTCGCTGCTTGTGGATGCCATCCACGCGCTGCTCGACCCGAGGATCCGCCGTGCCTAAGAACATCCCACCCACGACCGCGAAGATCCCGGCACCGAAGACGACTCGAATTGTGCTGCCCCAGACCCCGCGACCGGCCGCGTGGCAGATGTTGCTGCGCCGACCATTGTTCTGGATGAGCGCCGCCATCCTCCTCGTCATGCTCGCCTTCGCGGTCGCCCCCGCTCCTTTCGCCGCGCTTTTCGGAAACGGTGACCCTCGCGCATGCGACCTTGCGGACAGCAAGATCGAGTCGGCCCCCGGGCATCCGTTCGGCTTCGACCTCCAGGGCTGCGACATCTGGGCGGGCGCCGTCTACGGTGCGCAGTCCTCGATCGCGGTCGGCCTGCTTGCCACCGGGATATCCCTCACGATCGCTCTTGTGATGGGCCTCGTCGCCGGGATGGGCGGAGGCACCGCCGACTGGATCGTCTCGCGGCTGACCGAGGTGTTCCTCGGTTTCCCCTTCCTGCTGGCCGCGATCGTGGTGCTGAATATGCTGGGCACCCGCAACGTGCTCACCGTCGGTGTCGTACTGGGAGTGTTCGGGTGGCCGATGATGGCCAGGCTCATGCGTGCGTCAGTGCGCTCGGTCGCGAAAGCCGACCATGTGCTCGCCGCGCGGACCATGGGCCTGAGCACCGGCCGCATCCTCAGCCGTTACGTCGTGCCGAACGCCGTACAGCCGGTGCTGTTGATGGCAACGCTCACCATCGGCGGCGTCATCGTCGCCGAGAGCACGCTGACGTATCTCGGCATCGGGCTGTCTTCGCCATCCATTTCGTGGGGTCTGCAGATTGCCGCAGGCTCTCGTGTGTTCCAAACGGCACCGCACGTGCTCATCCTGCCCAGCATCCTGCTGGCTCTCACCGTGCTCGCGGTCGTCGCCCTCGGTGAGGAGCTGCGCAGCGTATTCGATCCGCGAGAGCGTCGATGAGAGTGGGATGCTGATGGTGAACGAGAAGGGATCGAACATGGCGGATGCCACTCCTGAAGAGATCACGCACGGCGAGATCACGCACGGCGAGGTCACGCACGGCGAGGTCGACGAGCGCGAGCAGTATCGACGCCAGTTCGCCGAGGAAATCAGCCTCATCTGGGAGATGGCCGGGACGTCCCGCATGGACGGCAAGGTGCTCGGCTACCTGATGATCATGGACCAGACGTACATCTCGTCGGCCGACCTCGCCGAGGCACTCGGCGCGAGCACCGGTGCCGTGTCGATGGCGACAAGGCGACTGATCGACACCAACTTCATCAGGCGCCATCCCGTGCCCGGTGATCGCAGCCACTATTTCAAAGCCGAGGAAGACCCGTGGGGCAGCTTCCTGGCGAACGAACGGCGCTACTTCGAGAAAGAGATCCGCTCCCTCGATGCCGCACTGCGCTGGCTGACTCCCGATGATGATGATGCGCGCATCCGCCTCACCAACGGCCGCGACTACCTGGAGTGGGTGCAGGACTACCACCACAAGATGCTCGCCGATTGGCGGGAGCACAAACGTGCCCGTGACGCGGGCGAAGACAGGGCCTGACACATGAGTGCACCGACCACCGACCCCGTTCTCGGCATCCGCGATCTGCGCGTCCGTTTCGGCACCCGCAACCCGATCGAGGTCGTGCACGGGCTCGATCTCGACATCGCGCCCGGCGAGGTCGTCGCAGTCGTCGGCGAGTCCGGCTCCGGCAAATCGGTGACAGCGCTATCGGTGATCGGCCTACTCCCCGAGAATGCACACGCGACGGGCTCGGTGAAGCTGCACGGCCGCGAGCTTCTCGGCCTCAGCTCCGGTGAGCTGCGACGCGTCCGCGGCGCACAGATCGCGTTGATCTCGCAGGATCCGGTCGCATCCCTCAACCCGGTCTTCACAATCGGCTTCCAGGTCGTCGAGGCCGTTCGTGCGCATAACCGTTCGCTCAGCACTGGTGCGGCACGCAGGCGTGCGATCGAGCTTCTCGAACTGGTCGAGATTCCTGAGCCAGCGCGGCGCATGAAGCAGTATCCGCATGAGCTCTCCGGTGGGCAGTGCCAGCGGGTCGGCATCGCGATGGCACTGGCATCCGACCCTCAGCTGCTCATCGCCGACGAGCCGACCACGGCGCTCGATGTCACAGTGCAGGCGGAGGTGCTCGATGTGCTCGCCCGCCTCGGTCGCCGCGACGGACGCGCCGTGCTGCTCATCACGCACGACATGGGCGTCGTCGCAGAACTGGCCGACCGCGTGGTGGTCATGCGTGACGGCGAGCTCGTCGAGCAGGGGACGGTGCGGGGTGTGCTGCTCACGCCGACCGAGTCATACACGAAGCAGCTACTCAGCGCGGTTCCGCGCATCGGCGAGCGTGCGGCGTCGGGCAAGACGGCAGCGGATGCTCCGCTCGTTCTGGATGTCGCTGATCTCGAGGTCACCTATGGCGGCCGGTTGCGTGGCTTCTTCCGCGCGGTAGAAGGAGTGAGTCTGCAGGTGCACCGGGGCGAGATCCTCGGTCTCGTCGGTGAATCCGGCAGTGGCAAGTCGACGATCGGACGAGCGATCATCGGGGCGGCTCCGGTGACAGCCGGATCGATCACCGTCGATGGCATCGACATGCGCACCGCGACCAGAGCCGTGCGTCGTGAGACCCGCCGCAGGATCGGAGTCGTCTTCCAGAACCCGGCACTGTCGTTGAACCCTCGCTACACGGTGCGGCAGAGCGTCGAAGAGCCGCTTAAGGCGATCAAAGGTCTGCGCGGGAGCGAGCTGACCGATCGTGTGGATGCGCTGCTCGAATCAGTCGGCCTCCTCGACCGCGCAGGTCGGTATTCGCACGAGCTGTCGGGCGGACAGAAGCAGCGCGTCGCCATCGCTCGCGGCGTCGCACTGGACCCAGCGCTGCTCATCGCAGACGAGCCGACCAGCGCCCTGGACGTATCAGTGCAGGCCCAGGTGCTGGATGTGTTCCGCGAGCTGCAGGAACGGCTGAACTTCGCGTGCGTGTTCATCAGCCACGATCTCGCCGTGATCGATGAGCTCTGCGACAGCGTGACCGTGCTGAGGCAGGGGTCGATCATCGAGTCCGGGTCACGAGAGCAGGTGCTGCAGTATCCGTCTGACGACTACACGAAGCGACTGCTCGCGGCGGCGCCGGTGCCCGATCCTGATGTGCAGCAGGAGCGCAGGGCAGCGCGCTTGGCGGCGGCTGTTTGACCGTCCGTTGCCTTCTGTGACGGGCGTACAGCGGAGTCCATTACGCTGAATGCAGTGCTGGACGACGGGGTCCACCCGAATATTCGACCCCGAAGGACATCATGAGCATTCCCACCGCCGAACGCACAACTGTGCGCACCGCTGAGACCTCTGTGCCCCTTCTCGACGTGCTTGCCGCGCGGTGGAGCCCGCGCGCGTTCGAGACCAGCGCGCCGATCGACGAGGACAAGCTCGCCGCAGCGCTCGAGGCCGCTCGCTGGTCGCCGTCCGCAGCAAACACCCAGCCGTGGCGCTTCATCGTCAGCCGTCGCGGCACCGACCTGCACACTCAGATCGACGAGTCGCTCATCGGCTTCAACCGGGAGTGGGCCGGCAACGCCCAGGTGCTGATCGTGGCCTTCGCTGAACTGACGGATGCCGAAGGCAAGCCGCGTCCGTGGGCGCAGTACGACCTCGGCCAGGCTGTCGCCCACCTCTCCGTGCAGGCACACGCCGACGGCCTCTTTGTGCACCAGATGGGCGGCATCGAGCGCGAGCAGCTTGCCGCTCTGCCCGGCGTGGAGAGCCGCTTCGCCCCGATCTCAGTGATCGCCCTCGGCGAGCTCGGCGACCCGTCGACACTCTCCGAGAAGATGCAGGAACGCGAGGCTGCGCCGCGCGCTCGTCGCCCTCTGGCAGAGACGGTCATCGCCAGCGCCTGATCGGCACGATCCAGGATCGAGAACGCAGAAACCGTCCTTCCGAGCCGTCGGGAAGGGCGGTTTATGCGTTCTCGGCTGACAACGCGCGATCGGCGCATACGGCGAGGGCAACGCGCGATTAGCGCGTGCGCAGGCCATCCAGCGCCACAGCCAGCACGTCATCGGCGAGCTCGGACGCGCCCTCGGCGCCGGTCGGGCGGTACCACTCCACGATCGAGTTGACCATGCCGAACAGCAGGCGAGTGGCCACCGAGGCCTCAAGATCGGCGCGCACGGTGCCCTCGATCTGGGCCGTACGCACGAGCGCGGTGACCTCCCGGTCGAACGCACGACGGCGCTCGAGAGCCGCCCGCTCGATGTCGCTATTGCCGCGCACGCGCAGCAACAGAGTCACATAGGGGAGCTTCTCCACGAGGACGCACACAGCGCCACGAAGTACGTACTCAAGCCGCTCACGGGCGGATCCGCTCTGTGCGCCGGGTTCACGCAGCACACCCTCCAGCGAACCGATCGCTTCCTCCAGTGCGACCTCCAGCAGAGCCTCCTTGGACTCAAAGTGGTGGTACAGCGCCGACTTCGTCAATCCAAGGCGGCCGGCCAGCGAGGCCACCGAGGTCGCGTCGTAGCCCTGCTCGATGAACACCTGCACGGCGATCTCGAGCACCTGCTGCTGGTCGTACCCAGGGCGGCCGCGACGAGCAGGCACCACCTCGATCGCTTCTTCAGACACTGACACGCGCTCCAGTCTGGCACCATTGCCGACCCGGCGGTTCCTTGCCATAATTAAATACTGACCGAATGTTCAGAAAAGATCGACCGAGGGTGCGGACGGGAGCGCAGATGAACGAGATCCCCCTCGTCGTCGACCGCCACTCAGACCGAGTCATCGCGCGTCTGAACCGACCCAACAAACGCAATGCAATCGACCGCGAGATGGTCGATGCGTTCCACTCGCTCTGCGAGGAGCTCGAGGCCGAACCCCGCACACTGATCCTCACCGGAACAGACGGAGTCTTCGCTGCCGGAGCCGACATCACCCAGTTGCGCGCCCGTCGCGCCGAAGACGCGCGCCGCGCCATCAATGCGACGGCCTTCATCCGCATCCACGAGCTGCCGATGCCGGTGATCGCCGCGCTCGACGGTTACGCGCTCGGTGGCGGCGCCGAACTCGCCTACGCGGCCGACATCCGTATCGCAACACCGACGCTGAGGATTGGCAACACGGAACCCTGCCTCGGCATCATCGCCGCGGCAGGGGCGACCTGGCGCCTGCGCGAGATCATCGGCGGGGGCCTGGCCAGCGAAATGCTGCTCACCGCTCGTTTGCTCACTGCCGATGAGGCTCTGGCTGCGGGCTTGATCTCCGGCATTCATGCGCCCGCCGATCTGCTCGCGGCTGCGCACGCGATCGCCGATCGAATCGCCGTGGCCGACCCCCTCGCCATCCGGCACACGAAGACAGCCATGCGCGCACCGCGCGATGCCCACCCCGCACTCGACAGCGATCTGCAGGCGGAGCTGTTCGAAAGCCCGGAGAAGATGCGCCGGATGACCGAGTTTCTCGAGCGGCGGGGCCACCGATGAGGGTCGAGTTTCTGAATGGCGGTGACCTGAAGGTTGGCGTGCTGGGCGGCGGACGCATGGGCGCCGGTATCGCCCACGCCTTCCTGCTGGTCGGCAGCGAGGTGCTGGTCGTCGAGCGAGACCAGGAGGCGGCGGATGCCGCGGCACTGCGGATCCGCGAGAACGTGGAGCGATCCATCGAACGCGGCACAACTCACGTCTCCGCCGATGAACTGAACGCCGCGCTGCGCCTCGGCACCGATATCGCCCGGTTCGCCGACTGCGACCTCGTGATCGAGGCCGTTCCGGAAGACCGCGGTCTGAAGACCGACGCACTTGCGCGCATCGAGAGCGTGATCGCTCCGACCGCCATGCTCGCCTCGAACACCTCGTCAATATCGATCGACGCACTGGCGGCATCCCTCGCCCGCCCAGAGCAGTTCCTCGGGCTGCACTTCTTCAACCCCGTCCCGGCATCCGCCCTCGTCGAGATCGTGACCGGCGCGGCCACCGAGCCCGCCGTCATTGCACAGGCTCGCGGGTGGGTCGAGGCGCTCGGCAAGACCCCGATCGTGGTGCGCGACTCCCCCGGTTTCGCATCCAGCCGGCTCGGTCTCGTGCTCGCTCTCGAGGCCATCCGGATGCTGGATGCCGGCGTCGCATCCGCCAAAGACATCGACACCGCGATGGAGCTCGGATACCGGCATCCGATGGGTCCGCTGCGCACGACCGACATTGTCGGGCTCGACGTGCGTCTGGGCATCACAGAGGAGCTGCACGCGACTCTCGGCGAGCGCTTCGCACCGCCCGCCCTGCTGCGCCAGATGGTCGCTGACGGCAAACTCGGCCGCAAGAGCGGCGAAGGCTTTTACAGATGGGATGCAACATGACCGAGATCCTGCCCAGCTACGTGCGGGGCTCCTGGTGGACGCCCGCCGCACCGGTGAACGTGAGCGTCGTGCGCGATGCCTCCACCGGCGACGAGGTCGCACGGGTCAGCACGGATGGCCTCGATCTCGCAGCAGCTCTCGACTACGCGCGCACCGCCGGGCAGGCGGCACTCGGAGCACTGACCTTCCATCAGCGCGCGGTGTTACTGAAGCAGTTCGCGCTGGTGCTGACCGAGCGTAAGGACGAACTGTATGCGCTGTCCGCGCGCGCCGGCGCGACGAAGGCTGATTCCTGGGTCGACATCGACGGCGGCATCGGTGTGCTGTTTGCATACTCGGGAAAGGGGCGACGCGAACTGCCGAACGCGCAGGTGTACGTCGACGGCCCGGTCGAGCCGCTGTCGAAGGACGGCAGCTTCCTCGGTCGCCACGTCTACACGCGGCTGTCCGGTGTCGCCGTACAGATCAACGCCTTCAACTTTCCGGTGTGGGGGTCGCTGGAGAAATTCGCGCCCGCCTTTCTCGCCGGGATGCCCTCGCTGGTGAAACCCGCCACTCCGACCGGCTATCTCGCCGAGGCATTCGTGCGCATCCTGGTCGACTCGGGTCTGCTGCCCGATGGGTCGCTGCAGCTCGTGAGCGGCAACGTGCCGACACTGTTCGAGAACCTGCGCCTGGGCGATGCCGTCGGATTCACCGGCAGCGCGTCGACCGCTTCGGCGCTGCGCGATCGCACCCCCGCCGGCGTGCGCTTCACTTCCGAAACCGACTCGATCAACGCCTCGGTGCTCGGCCCGGATGCCGTGGTCGGCACACCCGAGTTCGACGCCTATGTGCGCCAGCTCGTCACCGAGATGACCTCGAAAGCCGGACAGAAGTGCACCGCGATCCGGCGAGCGCTCGTGCCGACCGCGCAGGCAGAAGCCGTGATCGACGCCGTCCGTGCCCGGATCGCCGAGAAGGTGGTCATCGGCGACCCGCGCGATGAGGGTGTCACCATGGGCCCGCTCGTCTCGCTCGCGCAGCGCGATGAGGTGCAACGGCAGGTTCGGGTGCTGCAGGCTGCTGGTGGGCGAATCGTCATCGGATCCACCGAGCCGCCCGCCGCTATCTCTGCGTCTGCCGACGGCGCCTTCGTCTCTCCTATGCTGCTGCGCTTCGACGATGCGCAGGCGGACGCCGTGCACGAGGTCGAAGCGTTCGGCCCGGTGGCATCGCTGCTGACCTACGACACCACCGCGGATGCTGCGGCACTCGTCGCACGCGGCGGCGGCTCGCTCGTCACGAGTGTCGCCACACACGATGCCGCATTTGCGACCGAGATCATGAGCGGGATCGCGGCATCCAACGGTCGTGTCCTGTTCCTCGATCGAGACGACGCGCGCTCATCGACAGGCCATGGTTCCCCGATGCCCGGTCTCGTACACGGCGGGCCAGGCAGAGCTGGTGGTGGCGAGGAGCTGGGCGGCATCCGCGCGGTGCTGCACCACATGCAGCGCACGGCGGTGCAGGGCTCCCCCGACATGCTCACGGCATTGACCGGAGTCTGGCACGCCGGGGCGGTTTCCAGGGAAGACGGCATCCACCCCTTCCGTAAGTCCCTGGCCGAGCTGAGATTGGGCGATCGGATCGCGTCGGCATCCCGCGAAGTCGGCCTCGACGACATCGAGACGTTCGCGCACTTCACCGGCGACACCTTCTACGCCCATATGGATGAGGAAGCCGCCGCCGCGAATCCGTTCTTCCCCGGACGAGTCGCGCACGGGTACCTGCTCATCTCCTGGGCCGCGGGGCTGTTCGTGGATCCCGACCCCGGGCCAGTACTGGCGAACTACGGGCTGGAGAACCTGCGCTTCGTGACTCCGGTCTCGCCGGGCGACAGCATCCGTGTCGAGCTGACCGCCAAGAAGATCACGCCGCGCGAGACCGACGAGTACGGCGAGGTGTGCTGGGACGCTGTCATCCGCAATCAGAATGACGACACCGTCGCAACCTATGACGTGCTGACGCTGGTGGAGAAGGAGTAGACACCGCATCGCGCATTGTCAATATCGCGTATGTGCGATATTTTTGAAGCATGGGCCGCGCCGCCGAACTGCTCCGCATCGCCCGCCAGGAAAGCGGGTTGACTCAGGTTGCCCTAGCGCAGCTTGCCGGCGTCACGCAAAGCGTGATCAGTGAGTATGAGAATGGTCGAAGAGAGCCGTCTTTCGCCGTGGTTGACCACCTGCTCTCGACCATCGGCCTCACGATCGAGGTATCACCCCTCCTCGTTGAGCGTGGACACGTACGAACCCGCGTGCTCGCACGGGCAAATGAGCTTCGAGCCGCTCTGGAACCACTCGGCGCCGAAATCATTCGGCTCTTCGGAAGCGTTGCGCGCGGCGACGACACAGAATCCAGCGATGTGGACCTGCTTGTTGATGTCTCGCCGACGGTGGGCATGTTTGACCTGCTGCGGATGCAACGAGAGGCCGAGGCGCTACTCGGTCGACGCGTTGACCTCATCCCACGCTCCGGCCTCAAACCAGATATCGCGCGCATCATTGAGCGAGAAGCGATCACGCTGTGAGTAGACGGAGCCGTGATCGCCTACTCGATATCATCGCCGCCTGCGAGGCGATCGCCAGGCACATCACGCGAGCCGAAGTCCCCGACGACATCGTGTTCGACGCGATCCGCGTGCGGCTCATCGAGATCGGCGAAGCTGTCAAAGATCTCGACCCTTCGCTGACGCTCCACGAGCCGGGCATCCCGTGGAGCGACATCGCTCGGATGCGCGATCACCTCACGCACCGCTACTTCGACACGACCCACGCGATCGTCACGGCAACCGCACGGCACGACATCCCACAGCTTGCCGCTGCGGCGCATCGCCTGCTCGACGCCGATGACCGTGCACATCCGGCCCTCTGAGCTGGTCGCCGCAGAGAATCTGTCAGCCGCGCAGGGCGAGCACGAACGGCAGCACCTCGGTCGCGCCCGCCTGACGGAGGACGCGAGCGGCAACCGTCAGCGTCCACCGACTGTCGGCCTGGTCATCGACGAGCAGGATCGGACCAGCAGGGATATCGAGACCATCGGCGGTGAAATGGTCCCAGAGCCCAGCGAGGCGAAATACGCTGTTGCCGCCCGGTTGGCCGGTCGGGCCTCCATTCGCATGACCCAACGCCCCGATGTAGGGCAGTCGCCCAACCTCGGCGAGTCCTCGAGCCAGCGAATCGACAAGGAGCGGCCGGGAGCGCGACGGCATGGCAACGACAGCGACCGGACGCTCTGTCCACCCCCACTGCGCGAGCACCCGAACGCACCCGGCGAGCATCTGCGGCGAGATCGGCTCGTCGGGAGCGCCGGCTGCGAACAGCGTACGCAACGTGCCACCCCATCCGAGGTCGGTCAGCCGGGCGAGCGCCCGACCCTCGCCGGCTTGCTCGGCGGCGGAGATGCGTCCCTTGACGGGGACTCCGAGACGGCCGGCGCCCGTGGGCCACGCACGTCGCGGCTCGACGGGGATGCCAACCTTGTCGAGCGACTCTGTCGCCGCGGCGGTCGCGATCGCCCTGATCTCACGGGGGAACCAGATGCCCGCACAGTTGTCGCACCGCCCGCACGGCACTGCCGTGTCGTCGTCGAGTGAACGCTGGAGGAACTCCATCCGGCATCCATCGGTCTGCTCGTACTCGATCATGTGCCGCTGCTCGGCGAGACGCTCGGCGGCGATGCGCTCGTACCGCTCCGCGTCATAGACCCATGGCGCACCGGTGGCGACCCAGCCGCCCTGCACCCGGCGCACAGCACCATCGACGTCAAGCACCTTGAGTAGCAGCTCGAGCGGCGTGCGGCGGATGTCGACCATCGCCTCGAGCGCAGGGGTCGAGATCGGCTGGTCCCCGAGCGCGGCGATCACGCGCTCGGCACGCTCCTGATTCGGCATGGATGCCGTCGCGAAGTAGTGCCATATGTCACGGTCTTCGACGCCGGGCAGGAGGAGTACGTCAGCGCTCTCACTCGCACGGCCCGCACGACCGACCTGCTGGTAGTACGCGACAGGTGACGAGGGTGCCCCGAGATGCAACACGAATCCGAGGTCGGGTTTATCGAAGCCCATACCGAGCGCGCTGGTCGCGACGAGGGCCTTCACCTCGTTGCGTTTCAGCATGCCCTCGGATTCCATGCGCTCATCCGTGTCGGTCTGACCGGTGTAGGCGCGCACCTCGTGGCCGCGTTCGCGCAGCAGGCGGGCGGTATCGACCGCCGCCGCCACCGTGAGCGTATAGATGATCCCAGAGCCAGGCAGATCATCGAGATGACTGAGCAGCCATGCCAGACGACTCGAGGCATCGGGCAACCGCAGCACCCCGAGCCGCAGGGATGCACGGGCAAGAGGTCCGCGAATGGTGAGAACCTCGGGCCCGGTGTCGCCGCCCGCGCCGCCTGTGCCGAGCTGCTCGGCGACATCCGCCACGACGCGACTGTTCGCAGTCGCCGTCGTGGCGAGCACAGGCACCTCCGCGGGCATCTGCGCGATGAGGTCGCGCAGCCGCCGGTAGTCGGGGCGGAAGTCGTGCCCCCAATCGCTGATGCAGTGCGCCTCATCGACGACGAGCATGCCGATGCGCTTCACAAGCGCCGGCAGTTGCTGCTCACGGAAAGCAGGGTTGTTGAGCCGCTCCGGCGAGACCAGCAACACGTCGACCTCATCGCGTTCGAGGCTGGCGAGCACATCGCTCCACTCGTGCGCGTTCGTCGAGTTGATCGCGACCGCACGAACGCCGGCCCGCTCGGCTGCAGCGATCTGGTCGCGCATGAGCGCCAGCAGGGGCGAGACAAGCACGGTCGGACCCGCTCCCTGCCTACGCAGCAGCAGGGTCGCGACGAAGTACACCGCGGACTTACCCCACCCGGTTCGCTGCACGACGAGCGCCCGCCGGCGCTCAGCGACCAGCGCCTCGATCGCTTCGTACTGCCCGTCGTGAAACGAGACGTCCGGGCGCCCCACGAGGTCGCGCAACGCGGCGAGGGCAGCGGCGCGGGTGTCCGATGCCTGTTCGGGTGAGCGCGGCGCGTCGAATGTCATGTCTCCACTCTGCCTCACGCGACCGACATCGCGTTCGCCCCTCACGTCGCCTCGGCCGAACGAGCTTTGCGCTCCACGATCCACTGTGCGAGAATAACTAAACGATCGGTCAGTAAAGACGTGCATGGCAAAGGAGCCGAACATGACCGCCCCCGAAGGTCCTTCGTCCGTCGAGGAGGAATACTCCGACGAACAGCGCCGCTTCGACGAAATCATCGCGGCCGATTCCCGCATCGAGCCGCGCGATTGGATGCCGGATGCCTACCGCCGTGCGCTGATCCGCCAGATCTCCCAGCATGCGCACTCCGAGATCATCGGCATGCAACCGGAGGGCAACTGGATTACGAGGGCGCCGAGCCTGAAGCGCAAGGCGATCCTGATGGCGAAGGTGCAGGACGAAGCAGGCCATGGCCTCTACCTCTACTCGGCAGCCCAAACCCTCGGCATCACCCGCGAGGAGATGACGGAACAGCTCATCACCGGCAGGGCGAAGTACTCGTCGATCTTCAACTACCCCACCCCGACCTGGGCGGATATGGGTGCGATCGGCTGGCTCGTCGACGGCGCCGCGATCTGCAACCAGGTGCCGTTGTGCCGGGCATCCTATGGTCCGTATGCGCGAGCGATGATCCGTGTCTGCAAGGAGGAGTCCTTCCACCAGCGGCAGGGTTTCGAGATTCTGCTCACCCTCATGAAGGGCACGGATGCGCAGCGGAAGATGGCGCAGGATGCCGTGGACCGCTGGTACTGGCCCAGCCTGATGATGTTCGGGCCGCCCGACGGCGACTCTCCGAACTCGGCGCAGTCGATGGCGTGGAACATCAAGCGCTTCTCGAACGATGAGCTGCGTCAACGCTTCATCGGGATGCTGGTGCCGCAAGCCGAGATCCTCGGCGTCACTCTGCCGGACCCCGCTCTGCACTTCGATGAAGAGACGCAGGAGCACATCGGCGGCGAGATCGACTGGACCGAGTTCTTCGAGGTGCTCGGCGGCAACGGTCCGATGAATGCTGAGCGGCTGCGCGCGCGCCGTGAGGCACACGAAGAGGGCGCATGGGTGCGCGAGGCTGCTTCGGAGTACGCCCGAAAGCAAGAGCTGCGCGCTGCGAAGGCTGTGGCGTGATGGCGACGCCCGGCATCGACAACACAGAGCTCTGGCCGCTCTGGGAGGTGTTCGTGCGCGCGAACCGAGGTATGAGTCACGTGCACGCGGGCTCCTTGCACGCGCCGGATGCCGAACTCGCGATCCGAAACGCCCGCGACCTGTACACGCGGCGCGGCGAGGGCACTTCGATCTGGGTCGTGCCGGCGGATGCCATCACCACGAGCGATCCGGATGCCAAGGGCGCGTTCTTCGAGAGCCCCGCAGGCAAGAACTATCGCCACGCGGTGTACTACACCGCATCCGAGGGGGTGCCCCACCTATGACTGACCCAAGCGACAACGTGCGACCCCTCCCGCATGGCGCAGTCACGGTGGATGCACTCGATCTCGCCGCAGAGCTGACGGGAGCCGACGCGTCGGTCACCACGGCAGCCACCGCCGAGTATGCGCTCTGGCTCGGCGATGACGCCCTGATCCTCGCTCAGCGACTCGGTGCGTGGATCGCGCACGGTCCCGAACTCGAAGAGGACGTCGCGCTCGGCAACATCGCGCTCGACCTACTCGGCCATGCACGCTCCCTGCTGCATTACGCCGGCACCGCCGACGGCCGAAGCGAAGACGACCTGGCGTACTTCCGCGATGAATCGGAGTTCCGCAGCGCGTGGCTGTTCGAGCAGCCCAACGGCGACTTCGCACAGACGATCGCGCGGCAGCTCGCGGCATCCGCCTACATGTTCGAGTTGTACTCGGCATTGCGCTCTTCGACGGATGCGACGCTCGCCGCAGTCGCCGAGAAGGCGCTGAAAGAGGTCGACTACCACCGCGATCACGCCGTGCAGTGGACGCTGCGCCTGGCCGGCGGAACCGCAGAATCTCGCCGCCGGATGCTCCGCGCGATCGGGGATGTCTGGCCGTACGTCGAAGAACTGTTCCGAGACGAACCGCTGATCGACGACCTCGACGGGATCGCGGTGCGCCCCTCCACGCTGAGTGCCGGCTTCGACGCCGTGATCGCAGCGGTGTTCGCCGAGGCCGCGCTCGAGATTCCCGATGCGCGCGCATCGGCAGGCGGCGGGCGCCGCGGAAGCCACTTCCCCGAGATGGGGCATCTGCTCGCCGAGATGCAGGTGCTGGCGAGGCAGCATCCGGGGGCATCATGGTGACCACCACGAAACGGGCGGATGCCTGGCGGATCGCCGCGACCGTCACCGACCCAGAGATCCCTGTCCTCACGATCGAGGATCTCGGCGTGCTCCGCGAGGTCGTTGTCGACGGCGAGCGCGTGATCGTCACGCTCACCCCCACCTACAGCGGATGCCCCGCGCTCGACGCCATGCGCGATGACGTCGTGCTCGCACTGACCGCGGCCGGATTCGACAACGTCGAGGTGCGCACGACTCTGTCACCCGCGTGGACGACCGATTGGATGACGGATGCCGGAAAGCAGAAGCTCCGCGACTACGGCATCGCTCCGCCACATGCCCGCGCGGCGCTCGGGCAGGGTCTGATCGGGCAGGGTCCGATCCGCCTCCGGCTCGGGGTGAAGTGTCCGTGCTGCGGATCCCTCGACACCCACGAAGCCTCCCGCTTCGGCTCGACATCCTGCAAGTCGCTCTTCGAGTGCCGCGCCTGCCTCGAACCCTTCGATCACTTCAAAGCGCTATGAACACCGGGCTGATGAGTACGACCGTGCGCCGCCGAGGGCGCTTCCATGAACTCCTGGTTTCTGAGGTCAGACCGCTGACCCCGGAGAGCATCGAGGTGACCTTCACCGTGCCGCCGGAGCTGCAGAGCGACTACGAATACCTACCGGGGCAGTACGTCGCGCTGCGCGCACACGTTGACGGACGGGAAGTTCGGCGTAGCTATTCGATCTGCCGCGCGCCGTCCCTCGGCCAGATCAGTGTGGGGATCAAGCGCGACATCGGTGGGCTGTTCTCCGTCTGGGCACACGAGCACCTGGCTCCCGGCGACCGCATCGAGGTCATGAGTCCGGAGGGGAGCTTCACGACGAATCTCCCCGACCTCGACGGTGCACACATCGCGGGTATCGCAGCGGGATCGGGCATCACACCGATGATGTCGCTGGCCGCTCATGTGCTGGCGTCCTCGCCCACAGCGCAGGTCAGCCTCGTTTACACGAACCGTGCCACGCAGGACGTCATGTTCCTCGACGAGCTCGCCGACCTGAAGGATCGCTACCCAGCCCGCCTCGCTCTGCATCATGTGCTCTCCCGCGAGCAGCGCACCGCTCCTCTGCTCTCCGGTCGCATCGACGCGGAGAAGCTCGGCGCGATCCTCGACGGACTGCTGCCGCCGGCCACCGTCACCGAGTGGTTCCTGTGCGGGCCGTTCGATCTCGTCGCGTTGTGCCGCGAGACGCTCGAGCGTCGCGGCGTGCCCTCCTCCAGCATCCGTTTCGAGCTTTTCACAAGCGATGCCGACGGTCCGCGCGTCGACCGAGGGCGCCCCGTCATCGTCAACGCGGGCGACGAGGTGCGCCGCATCGAGTTCACCCTCGATGGGCTGTCATCCACTGTGGAGTCCCCGGTCGCCGCCAATGAGGCAATTTTGGATGCTGCGCTGCGTGTGCGCGGTGACGTGCCGTTCGCGTGCGCCGGCGGAGTCTGCGGCACGTGCCGCGCACGACTCGTGGAGGGAGAGGTGCGTATGACGCAGAACTTCGCCCTCGAGCCGGACGAGCTCGAGCGCGGCTATGTGCTGACCTGCCAGTCCCATCCGACGACGAAGACCGTTGTCGTCGACTACGACACGTGATTGAAGGAGTTCGCATGATCGATCTGACCATCATCGAAGGTGTGGCCCATGTGATGCTCAATGCGCCCGAGAAGCGCAACGCGCTCGACGAGCAGGCGCTGGCCGACCTCGGATCGGCCTACGACGAGGCCGAGGCGGCAGGCGTCCGCGCGCTCGTGCTGCGCGGCGAGGGAGCAGGATTCTGCGCCGGCCGCGACATCGCCGGAGTCGACCCCGCGACCGACGACGTGACCGGTTACCTCGACGGCCTCGTGACTCCGCTGCTCAAGAAGATGTCCGCGTTCCCGGCACCGACCTTCGCTGCCGCCCACGGCGCCTGCCTCGGCGTCGGGCTCGGCCTGCTGATCGCCACGGACGTCGTCTACGTCGCCGACACCGCGAAAATCGGTTCCCCCTTCGCCGCGCTCGGCGCGACGCTCGATTCAGGCGGGCACGCGCTGTTCTACGAACGTCTCGGCGCGCACAGGACACTCGATCTCATCTACACCGGCAGGCTCATGAGCGGCACGGAAGCGGTCGACGCGGGACTGTTCTCCCAGGTGCTCCCGTCCGCTGATGTCATCTCCACGACTCTTGTCGCGGCATCCGGCGCCGCTGCAGGCGCGACGCAGGCGTTCCTGGCCAGTAAGCGACTCATCGCACGACTGCGCGACGAGCGGCTCGCGCTCTGGGATGCCGTGACCGCGGAGAACGCGAACCAGGCGGCGCTCCGCGACACCGCCGACTACCGCGAAGGCTTCGCCGCGTTCCAGCAGAAGCGGAAGCCGGAGTTCACCGGCCGCTGAGCGGCGGGACTTCCGCGTGGATTCCGGGGGCGATCCGTCCCACAGTGCGTGAGGCCACGACGCCGGCGATGGCGTATACCAGCGCGGCGATCCACCCGATGACGACGGCGAACATCGCGGCACCGAAGAGCGCGCCGGTCACAGCGGCGTTCAGGCCCCAGGTGGAGAGGACAGAGCCGAAGGGCGGGGAGTCGCCGCCGTCCGCGAGGGTGAACATGATCCCGAGCAGTCCACCCCAGACGACCCAGCTCGCGATGTTGTAGCCCCGACGCGTGCTGCGTCCGGCCTTCGCATCACGATCGAAGGCGACGATGATCGGCGGGATGTACATCGCGATGATGACGAACGGTGCGGCGAATATGCCGATGAATGTCATCCAGCCCATCGGTGCGCCCAGCACCCCTCGTCCGAACAGGACCATCAGCGGCAGCAGCACGGGTGCGATCCACTGGAAGACGCGAACGAACCGGCCGGAAAGTCTCATGCCGCCGAGACTAGCGCACGGTGGCGGCATCTCGCATCCGGCGTCGAGAACACGCAAACCGTCCTTCCCGAGCGTGGGGAAGGACGGTTTGTGTGTTCTCGGCTGCGCCGGATACCGCCAGCCCTGAGACGCGGCGCTAGAGCGCGCGGAGGATGTCGTCGACGCGCTCCTTGGCGTCGCCGAACAGCATCTGCGCGTTGTCGCGGAAGAACAGCGGGTTCTGCACGCCGGCGTAACCGGAGGCCATTGAGCGCTTGAACACGATGACGTTCTCGGCTTCCCACACCCGCAGGACCGGCATCCCGGCGATGGGGCTGGAAGGATCCTCGGCCGCAGCGGGGTTGACCGTGTCGTTCGCGCCGATCACGAGCACGACGGCAGTGGATGCCAGATCATCGTTGACTTCGTCCATCTCGAGGACGATGTCGTACGGCACCTTGGCCTCCGCCAGCAGCACATTCATGTGTCCAGGCAGGCGACCAGCGACCGGGTGAATGCCGAACCGCACGTCCACTCCTCGGTCGCGCAGCTTCTGGGTGAGCTCGGCGACCGGATACTGCGCCTGCGCAACGGCCATGCCGTAGCCGGGCGTGATCACAACGGTCGAGGCGTCTCTGAGCATGTCGGCGACGGATGCCGCATCGATCTCACGGTGCTCGCCATGGTCGACCTCGTCACCCTTGGGCGCGGCGATGCCGAAGCCTCCGGCGATCACCGAGATGAAGGAGCGGTTCATCGCCTTGCACATGATGAACGACAGGTACGCACCGGAGGAACCCACCAGGGCGCCGGTGACGATGAGCAAGTCATTGTTCAGCAGGAAGCCCGCTGCCGCAGCCGCCCAGCCCGAGTAGCTGTTGAGCATCGAGACGACGACCGGCATATCGCCACCGCCGATCGATGCGACCAGGTGCCAGCCGAGAGCGAGCGAGAGCAGCGTCACGACGATGAGCAGCCCGAGCCCTGGGGCAATCACGTACCAGACGGTCAGCGCGATGAAAACGGCGATCGCACCGAGGTTCAGCACGTTCTTGCCCGGCAGCATGAGCGGTTTCGAGGACATCCTCCCGGAGAGCTTCAGGAACGCGACGATGGAGCCGGTGAGGGTCACTCCACCGATGAAGATGCCGATGAACACCTCACCGTGATGGATGTCGGCCAGCGCGCCGGTGTACTCGGGAGCGGCGAGGTGCCCGTTCCAGCCGACCAGTACTGCGGCCAGACCGACGAAGCTGTGCAGCAGCGCGATGAGTTCTGGCATCCCGGTCATCTCGACCTTGCGTGCCCGCCAGAGACCAATGGCCGCGCCGACCAGCATCGCCACGACCAGCAGCACCAGTCCGATGACCGCATGCGGCTCACCCCACGCACCCTGGAACGTGACCCAGACCGTCGCGACAAGCGCGATGACCATACCGGCGATGCCATAGCCGACACCTGAGCGAGCAGTGTCGTGCCGGCTGAGACCGGCAAGACTCATGATGAACAGCAGCGCCGCGACGATGTACGCGGCTCCGGCGACCGACGCCGAAATCTCGATGGCGCTCATCGGCGGGCCCCCTTGTCAGCAGACTGCTCTGGGCCCTTGGAGAACATCTTCAGCATCCTTCTGGTCACCGCGAACCCACCGAAGATATTGATGGATGCCACCAGCACAGCCACTGCGGAGACGATCTGCACCACGATGTTCGGGCTCGCGATCTGCACGACCGCGCCGACCACGATGATGCCGGAGATGGCGTTCGTGACGCTCATCAGCGGAGTGTGCAGCGCGTGCGCCACCTTGCCGATCACGTAGAAGCCGATCACGATCGACAGCAGCAGCACCGTGAAGTGCTGCGGCAGCGGCGCAGGGGCGACCGCGTTCACCAGGAACAGGGCAGCGATGCCCACGACGATCAGCGCTGCCTTGCCCCGAGCGCCGAGCGCACGCTTCGGTGCGACCGGCACAGCTGCGACGGCTGCGGCTACAGGAGCCGCCGATACCTGCACGGCCGGCGGGGGCCAAGTCTCTTGACCGCCCCGCACCACGGTCACCGCCCGCTGCACGACATCATCGAAATCGAGCGTGAGCTGGCCGTCCTTCTCAGGAGTCAACAGCTTCAGCAGGTTGACCAGGTTCGTGCCGTACAGCTGCGAGGCCTGGGTGGGCAGACGCCCGGCCAGGTCGGTGTAGCCGAGGATGACCACACCGTTCGCAGTCACGAAACGCTCTCCGGCGACCGAGCCCTCGACGTTGCCGCCCTGCGCCGCCGCCATATCGACGATGACGCTGCCCGGCTTCATGCTGGCGACGTCTGCCGCAGTGATCAGTCGAGGAGCCGCACGCCCCGGGATCAGCGCCGTGGTGATGATGATGTCGACATCGGCAGCCTGCTCGGAATACAGCTCGGCGGCCCGACGATTGTAGGCCTCACTGGTCGCCTTGGCGTAACCGTCAGAGGAGACCTCCTTCTGCTCATCAGGAACGATGACCTCGAGATACGTCCCACCGATCGACTTCACCTGATCGGCGACCTCCGGGCGAGGATCAGTCGCGCGCACGATTGCGCCGAGACTTGAGGCCGCACCGATGGCCGCGAGTCCGGCGACACCCGCACCGGCGACCAGCACCTTCGCCGGCGGCACCTTGCCGGCCGCGGTCACCTGACCGGTGAAGAAGCGTCCGAACTCATTCGCTGCCTCGATCACCGCACGGTAACCGGAGATGTTCGACATCGAGCTCAGCACATCCATCGACTGGGCGCGCGAGATACGCGGCACGGCGTCCAGCGCGAGCGCGGTGATGCCCCGCGTCGCGAGAGCCTGACGCAACTCCGGCTTCAGGTTCGGGCTGAGCTGAGCGATCAACGTCGCGCTGTCCGCGATGCGCGAGATCTCGGCATCCGTCGGGGCGTTCACCTTCAACAGAATCGGCGATACCCAGGCCTCATCAGCGTCGACGATCGTCGCACCGGCTGCCGCATACGCATCATCCGGGTAAGCGGATGCCACACCCGCACCCCGCTCGACCGCAACCTCGTATCCGAGTCCCCGCAGCGCGCCCACAGTCTGTGGCGTCGCGGCGACTCTCGTCTCACCGCTCTGTTCTGTCACGATGCCAATTCGCATCATTCACTGCTCCCTTGCACGTCGCGGGCCATCAGCCGGCCACCCAGATCGGGCCGGCGCGGGGCACTTGACTTACGACCATATTGGGCCGGAGGTGCAGGTTCGGCAAGGATTACGACCATCGGACTCGAAAGAATCGCACTCTTTGAGGTTTGCGAAAGTCGGACGGGCGTTCCAGCACCGGTCGCACGCGTGGCGAGACGGAAAACCCGGCTCCGAAGGCACTCGAAGCCAGGTTTTCCATCCCGCGTCAGCAGCGGGCGTCAGTCCTCGATCAGCTCCGCCTCAACGACGTCGTCCTCGACATCAGGCGGCCCATCGCTGGTCAGCACCAGCCCCGCCCCGTCTGCAGACATATCCACGCGCACGGTGTCTCCGTCGCGCACGCCACCGGAGAGCAGCGCCGTGGCCAGCTTGTTCTGCACCTCGTTCTGGATGAGCCGGCGCAGCGGACGCGCGCCATACACCGGGTCATATCCGCGCTCGGCAAGCCACGCTCGAGCATCCGGAGTGACTGCGAGCGTCAGTCGGCGCTCACGCAGCCGTGTCTGCAGGTGGTCGATCGACAGCTCCACGATCTGAGCGAGATCGTCCTCCGTGAGCGACTGGAAGATGACGATGTCGTCGAGGCGGTTCACGAACTCCGGCTTGAATGCCTGGCGCACCAGCGCCATGACACTGTCGCGCTTGTCGTCGAGCGACATCGTCGGATCGATCAGAATCGGCGAGCCCAGGTTCGAGGTGAGGATCAGGATGACATTCGAGAAGTCGACCGTCCGTCCCTGGCCGTCGGTCATGCGACCGTCGTCCATGACCTGCAACAGCACGTCGAACACTTCCGGATGCGCCTTCTCGACCTCATCCAGCAACACGACGCTGTACGGGCGGCGCCGCACGGCCTCGGTCAACTGACCGCCCTGCTCATAACCGATGTAGCCGGGAGGGGCGCCCACAAGCCTGGACACCGAGTGCTTCTCGCCGTACTCCGACATGTCGATGCGCACCATGGCGTGCTCATCATCGAAGAGGAACTCGGCGAGCGCCTTGGCGAGCTCGGTCTTTCCGACACCCGTCGGGCCGAGGAACAGGAACGATCCAGTCGGGCGACCAGGGTCGCTGATACCCGCACGCGAGCGGCGCACCGCATCCGCAACCGCGCCGACGGCCTCTTTCTGGCCGATCAGTCGCTTGCCGAGCTCGGCCTCCAGATGCAGCAGCTTCTCGCTTTCGCCCTGCAGAAGGCGGCCGACCGGGATGCCAGTCCACGCCGCAATGACGCCGGCGATGTCCTCTTCGGTGACCTGGTCATTGACCATGCGCCCCTCACCGTCGCCGTCACCCTCGGACTGCTCTGCCGCGAACACTTCGCGTTCGAGCGCCGGGATCTCCCCGTACAGCAGCCGGGAGGCCTTCTCGAGATTGCCCTCACGCTGGGCGCGGTCAGCATCGCTGCGGGCGGCATCCAATCGGGCCTTAAGGTCGCCGACCTTGTTCAGCGAGGCGCGTTCGCGCTCCCACCGCTCCTGCAACTCGCCGAGTTGGGCCTGCTTCACGGACAGGTCTTCGCGGAGCACGGCGAGACGCTCCTTGGATGCGGCGTCCTTCTCCTTCTTGAGAGCGAGCTCTTCGAGCTTCAGCCGGTCGACATACCGGCGCAGCTCGTCGATCTCGACCGGCGCCGAGTCGATCTCCATGCGCAACCTGGATGCCGCCTCATCGATCAGGTCGATCGCCTTGTCTGGTAGCTGACGCGAGGGAATATACCGGTTCGACAGGGCTGCCGCGGCGACCAGCGCGCTGTCTGAAATGGCGACCTTGTGGTGCGCTTCGTAGCGCTCCTTGAGTCCGCGCAGGATCGCGATGGTGTCTTCCACCGTTGGCTCACCGACATAGACCTGCTGGAAGCGACGCTCGAGCGCAGCATCCTTCTCGATGAACTCGCGGTATTCGTTGAGTGTGGTGGCACCGATCAGGCGCAGCTCACCGCGGGCGAGCATGGGCTTGAGCATGTTGGATGCTGCGACCGACCCCTCGCCGCCACCGGCGCCCATCAGCGTGTGCAGCTCGTCGATGAAGGTGATGACCTGACCGTCGGATTCGGTGATCTCCTTGAGGACCTGCTTCAGCCGCTCCTCGAACTGGCCCCGATACATGGCACCCGCAACGAGAGCGGAGATGTCGAGGGTGATGACCTCTTTGCCCTTGAGTGACTCCGCGACGTCCCCCGCGACGATCCGCTGCGCCAGCCCCTCGACCACGGCCGTCTTGCCGACGCCTGGTTCACCGATGAGCACGGGGTTGTTCTTCGTGCGCCTGGTCAGCACCTGGCTGACGCGACGAATCTCGCTGTCACGGCCGATCACCGGGTCAAGCTTGCCCTGGCGGGCGCGGTCGGTCAGATTGATGCCGAACTGCTCGAGCGCGGACTGCTGGTCATCCTGTGCGGGGTTGGTCATCGCTTCCTCCTGGAAAGCTCCTCTTCAAAGTTGAGTGATCTTGACTCAACTTTATCTCAACGGCGCGCCGCGCGCACGGCATCCCAGATCACGCGGGCAACCTCGCGCTTGGAACCTTCAGCGGATGCCACGACCGCTCCCTCTGCGCCGATGATCTCCACCGCATTGTCTGGCTTCTCGAAGCCGTGATCGGCGTCCGCGAGGTTCACGGCGAGCAGGTCGACACCCTTGCGCTCGCGCTTGCGCCGGGCACGCTCGCGCCGCTCCTCCGGGTCGCGCAGCGTCTCTGCGGCGAAGGCCACGATGATCTGACCATGCGGGCGAGAGGCGGCAAGGCCTGCCACGATGTCCTCGTTCTCAACGAGGTCGATGCTCGTGAGCGCGCCATCCTCCTTGGTCAGCTTCTGGTCGGACGCGGATGCTGGACGATAGTCGGCGACCGCCGCGGTCATGATGACGACAGTGGCGGATGCCGCGGCATCCCTCATCGCCTCGCCGAGCTGCGCTGCGGTGCCAACCGGATGCACGCGAATATGCGGATGCCGCGCCCCGGCAAGCACGTCGGCCGCGATGTTCGCGGCGACCAGATCAACCATGGCGCCGCGGGCTGCGGCTTCCGCGGCGAGCGCGACGCCCTGCTTCCCGCTGGAGCGATTGCCAAGAAAGCGCACCGGATCGATCGGCTCGCGCGTGCCGCCGGCCGAGACGACCACCCGGAGACCTGCGAGATCCTGCGGCGCGAGCAGCGCAAGGGCGGATTCGACGATGTCCTCGGGTTCGAGCATCCGTCCTGGTCCCGAGTCACCGCCGGTCAGCTCGCCGTCGCCCGGCCCCAGCACGTGCACGCCGCGCTCGCGCAGGACCCTGATGTTGGCCTGCGTTGCCGGATGCCGCCACATCCCCGTGTGCATAGCCGGGGCGATCGCGACCGGCGCCGTTGTCGCCAGCAGCGTCGTGCCGAGAAGATCATCGGCAAGCCCCGCGGTCATCTTCGCGATCGTGTTCGCTGTGGCCGGGGCGATGATCACGAGCTCGGCGGCCTGACCGAGAGCGACGTGCCGCACCTTCGCCACGTCGTCGTGCACACTCGTTGTGACCGGATTGCGGCTGATCGCCTCCCACGTCGGTGCGCCCACGAACCGCAGCGCATCGTCGGTCGGAATCACCGTGACGTCGTGACCCGCCTTGATCAGTAGGCGCACGAGGTGAACGGTCTTGTACGCGGCGATGCCGCCTGTGACTCCGACGACGATGTTCATGCCTTGATTCTGCCTGAGCGGCGACCTCTGCGGGGCAGGTCGTTCCACTTCGATGCTAAACAGGGCATATGTCTCCCACTTCCATGCGCGTGGCCAGCTTCGACCGGTACGGCCCCCCTGAGGTGCTCCATGAGGTGTCGACACCGCGTCCACGGGTGCGACCGGGAGAAGTCCTGATTCGAGTGCGTGCCCTCTCCGTAAACGGCATCGACCTGGCGATGCGCGCAGGGAAAATGCGGCCATTCAGCGGCAACCGATTCCCGAAGCGGATCGGTCTCGATGTCGTGGGCGAGGTCGTCGAACCGGGCTCCTCCCGCTTCTCCGTCGGGGATCTCGTATGGGGTATCGGCGGGCTTGCCGCCGCCACCGCCGCAGAATATGTGTCGATCGCACCCGACCGGATCGATCATGTGCCCGCTGGATTGAATGCTGTCCAGGCGGCCGCCCTTCCCGTCGGCACGACCGCGATCACCGCATTGCGCGACAAGGCCGCTCTCGCCCCGGGAGAACGACTGCTGGTACGCGGAGCCACCGGTGGAGTCGGCTACGTGGCCGTGCAACTCGGGAAGGCGATGGGCGCTCACGTGACGGGTTTGGCCAGCGCCCCCAATCTGGATTTGGTGCGCGAACTGGGAGCGGATGAAGCGATCGATTACCGCGACCCAGGTGATCTCGGACAGTTCGACGTCGTGCTGGACACTGTGGGCACCGACCTTGCCGCGTTCCGCCGACTGCTCACTCCGAGCGGCCGGATGGTCACCATCTCGATCGATTTCGGGCATCCAGCTCGCGCACTCAGCCACCTCGCGGCGCACTCGCTGCGACGCACCCGCTGGACGCGATTCTTCAGCGGCGATCCGCGAACGCCACTGTTGGCCGAACTCGGCAGATGGGTCTCCGCCGGTGCGATTCGCCCACAGGTCGACCGCGTGTTTCCGCTGTCAGACGTCGCGGGCGCGCACCGCGCGCTGGAGCATGGCGGCGTGCGCGGCAAAATCGTGATCGAGATCTGAGCGCACGCTTGTTGCGAAACGCGACAGCATGGCACTTAGACTGACCGCGTGTGCACCGTCGTGATCGATGTCGCTGAACCCGGAGGTTCGCGTCTGCTGGCGATCCGTGATGAAGACCCCGAACGTGCGTGGGATTCGCTGGGCCCGTGGTGGCCGGACGCTTATCCGGGAGTGATCGGCATCCGCGACCGGCGGGCGGGTGGCGCCTGGCTCGCCGCTGATCCGACAACCCGACGCCTCGCCGTACTCCTGAACCGGGCAGACGCTCTCGACCTTCCCGAAGACCAGGTGCTCACCCGCGGCAGTTTGGCTCTGGAGTCAGTTGCCGGACGGTCTCCCGTGGCGCCACTGGCGATGCACGGATTCAATCTGCTCGAAGTCGGACCAGACTCCGCTCGGGTGCTGTCCTGGGACGGTCAGACTCTGCGCGAGACGCCCGTTCCTCAGGGCGTGCACATGATCGCGCACGATGGGCTGGATGATCCGGCCACCGCCCGCATCGCGCGCTGGCTGCCGGAGTTCCGCGCTCACGCCGCCCGGACGGATGCCTGGGAGAGCGAGTGGATTGATCTGCTCGCGGCATCCACCGCCCTTGACCCCACCGACGATGCGGCGATCATCCGCGACAACCGGCCGCACGGCTATCCGACCCAGTCACTGCTGTACTGCGTCGCGGCCGTCAACCATTCAGGGGTCGAGGTACACGAAACCCCTCTGCCGATGCCTGGGCACTGGTAGCTCAGGCCGCAGACTCATCCGCGATGCAGGCGAACCGCGCACGGTATGCGGTCGGCGTCGTTGCGAGCACGCGCGCGAAGTTCTGCCGCAGCACGGCGGCCGAGCCAAACCCGCACTCCTGGGCGATCTCATCGAGACCCAGGTCGGTGCGCTCCAGCATCCGCTGGGCGTGAATGATCCGCTGGCGGGCCAACCATGCCGCCGGTGTCGCGCCATGCTCTGCTTTGAAGTGACGCGCGAAGGTACGCGGCGACATATGCGCACGCGAGGCGAGCTGCTCAACAGTCAGGTCCTCGCGCAAGTTTTCCATGGTCCACTCCGTAATCGCGGCAAGCGAGTCGTTCTGCACCGTGGCGATCGGTCGATCGATGTACTGCGCCTGACCACCATCACGCTGCGGCGGCACGACCATGCGCCGTGCGACACGATTCGTGAGTTCGGCGCCGATCTCCTGACGCAGCAGGTGCAGGCAGGCGTCAAGGCCGGCGGCAGTTCCCGCGCTGGTGATAATGCGGCCATCCTGCACGAACAGCACATCGGGGTCGACGTCGATCAGCGGGAACATCGCCGTCATCTCGTCGGTGTACATCCAGTGCGTCGTCGCCCGCCGCCCGTCGAGCACACCTGCCTCTGCAATCACGAATGAGCCACTGCAGACGCTGAGCAACCACGCGCCCCTCGCGTCGGCGTCCCGCACCACATCAAGGATGCGCGAATCGGTGGCTCCCCACCATTTGCGGGGAATCGGACACACGACCACGAGATCGGCCTCATAAGCGAAGGAGAGGTCGTTCTCCACGTTGATGGAGAAGCCCAACTTGGATGCCACCGGTCCGACCTCGGTGGACACGACACGGAAGTCGAAGTTCGGGACGCCGTCATCTGATCGATCAAGGCCGAACGCCTCACAGGCAACGCCGAACTCGAACGGCGCGAAGCCATCTTGGACAATACAGGCGACAGTTCTCATGGTGCTCCTTCGACGGCGAAGTGTGACGATAGCCAGTTTGGCAGTTTTTCGACGATCTATGTCGATTCTGCCACTAGTGGCACGAAAGCAACAGGCGTAGTTTTTCTGCCATGTCCATTATTATCCTGCTCGCAGTACTTGCCCTCGCTGGGCTCATCGCCACTGTCATCGAGCTTCGTCGCGATGGCTTCCACGCCGTGGCCACCGATTGGTCACGCGTCGCCGACCACGACGCCCTCGACAGCGTCGAGGCATCGATCAGCTATCGCTGATGGTTGATCACGGTCTGGTTCCTGACCGCGATCTGATTCCTGGCCGGGATTAGGCTCGACCGCATGAGCGATCCGCAACAGCCCCCGCTTCCGCCGTACGTATCACCCGCTGGCCGGCAGCCCGGTCATCCTGCACAGTCCTCGGCTGCCGCGCAGCCGTATTACCAGAGCCAGCCTCAACAGCCCGCTCACCCCGGTGCGGCCGGACGCAACACACCTGGGCGGGTCGGCTTCATCTTCGGCCTCCTCGGCCTCGGACTGAGCCTGGTGTCGGGCATCGTTGTTCAATTAACGATCAACAGCGACAACTTCTTTCTGATCTCGCTCTTCGCCTCGATCGGCGTAGTGCTCGTGTTCTGCGCCGCGCTGGCCGCGCTGATCTCCGGCATTATCGGCCTTAGGCGGGTCGACGTTCCGCACGGACAGGCGGGTATCGCCGTCGGCCTCGGCATCGCCGGTGTCGCGAGCGGCGTGGTCAGCTTCCTCGTCGGCACACTGTCCATGTTCATCCGCTGACCGGCAGGTTACTGAACAGCGGTTGCACCGCAGGTCAGCGCGACCACACCCACCGGCGTCTGCGTCGCTGGCGCACCGGCACCGCTTCGGGCTCCGGCGGCGGCACGGCCGTGCGATCGCCCGTGACCCAGCGCAACCAAAGCGCATCCGGGTTGCCCTCCAGCACGAGCGCGCGAGTGAGCAGCGTCAGCGGGATCGACAGGATCGCACCGAGCGGGCCGACCACGAAGGTCCAGAAGATCACTGAGAAGAAGCTCAGCGTGAGGCTGAGATCGACCGCGTCGCTGACGAACTTCGGCTGCACGAGCACCTGCAGTACGACATTGACGACGGTGTAGACAATGATCACGCCGAGCAGCAGCGGCCAGCCGCCGACGGCGAACGCGAGGATCGCAGGGGGCACCAGGCCCAGGATGAAACCGACGTTCGGGATGAAGTTCGTCACGAATGCGAGGATCGCCCACACGATGGGTGCGGGCACACCCATCCACCACAGTGCGAGGCCATCGACGATCGCGACGATCGCACCGAAGCTCGCATTGACGATGTAATACCGACGGATGCCGCGGTTCAGCAGGGTGATGCGTCCGATGACGTGGCTGCGCGTGGCACCAAACACGGCTGGCGCGTGACGGTAGCGGGCCGCATCCACAGCCATGAAGATGATGTAGGCGAACACGAAGAACAGTGCGGTGCCCACTGCGACGACCGTGCCACCGACGCTCTGCACCATCTTCAGCAGGTTCGCTGGCGCCAGCAACGACGTCACGGCATCCGTCGCCTCCTGGCCGAATCCGAGCTCGTCCAGCCACGCGACGAACTCGGTGAACTGCTGGATGACTCCACGATCAGAAGTCAGGTCGACCACGAGGCGGGCGAACTGAGTTCCTGCGAACCACAGCAGCGCCCCCATCGCGAGCAGGATGACGTAGGCCAGTGCGATGACGAGAGTCGATCCGAGCCACGTGGGCAATCCGCGGCGGGTCAGCACGCTGCGGGCTGGTTCACAGATCACCACGATCACGATCGCCAGGGCGATGGGCCCGACGATCTCGCGCGCGAAAAAGAGCCCGGCGATGACGATGACGGATGCGGCAAGCGTCAGCAGCACCCGCAGACTCGACGAAAGCATCCGATCGGAGGTCTGCTCAGAGCTGGTCATTCGCCCAGCGTATCGCCCATGGGTTTCATCGCTCGCCGAGCACGCGCTCGTAGATCTCGATCATCGCCGCGGTGCGCGATGACTGGCGGAAGGCCTTTGCCACCTCGGGGTCGGGTGTCGGTGCGGTTCCCGCCACGATGTCGGATGCTGCGCGCCGCAACACGTCGGACAGCTCAGTGATTGAAGGCCCCGGCACTGCCCATAGTCCGCCGCGCAGCTCACCGGCGATGTCCGGGTCGCAGACGATGGTCGGCGTGCCGAGGGCAGCCGCTTCGAACGGCGTCATTCCCTGAGTTTCAAAACCGATGGAAGTCTGCACGACAGCATCCGCCGCAGCGATACGGGCAAGGGTCTCGGCGTAGCTGAGCCGTCCCGCGAACCGTACCCCGTCATGCCCGCGCGCGATCTTCTCGGCGGCGCGCAGCTGGCCGCCTCCGCCGATGATCTCGATGTCGGCGTCCACCTGGGATGCGACAACCGCCTCCAGGAACGGGAGCAGTCTCTTCTCAGGGCTCATCCGCCCGAGCCACACGAAACGCGGGCGCCGCGTGGTGGAGGCATCACGCTCGGCCACACGTGTCTGGGCCAGCAACTCATCGTCGATGCCGTTCCACACCACGTCCACGCTGCCGAAGACCCCGTGCTGTTCGAGCCTGCGCGCGAAGTGACCAGAGGGCGCTGTGACCGCGCTGGATCCCTGTGCAATTCCGCGGAGGAACGCCCAGCCGTCGTTTCCGCCAACCCGCGAGCCGATGCCGTGCATCGTCTGGCGCCGCCACAGATTCAGCACAGCGAGCACCTGCCGGTGCAGCGGAGTGACCGCGGCCATCCCGACATCGACGCGGTTGTGCATGGTGTGCACGACCGGGATGCCGTGACGATGGGCGAAGCGATGCCCGATGAACGCCCCCCAGAAGTCACCCTGCACGTGCACGAGGTCGACGGGCGGCCGGGTTGCGAAAGCACGGTCCAGAAAGCGGTCGGTACGCCGCCCCGGCCACGACATCGAGTACTCACGATCAAGGGTGATCGGAATTGACGGTGTGTCCAGATATCCAGGATCCGTGGTCGCGAGGCCGCGCGCATGCATCTTCGGCGCGACAGCGGTCACAGTATGACCAGCACGTTCGAGGAATCGTCGCTGCAGCCGCATCGACACCTGCGCTCCACCGAGGGATTCGAGGTGCTGATCGCCGAAGAAGACGATGTGCATGGGCTACTCCGGCAGCGGTTCGTCGCGGTAAAGAGCCTCGAACGTGTCGAGGGTGCGGTTAATGTCGTGCACGAGTACGCCGTCCAGCGATGCCTGCTGCATCCGCGCGTACTTTTCCGGCGAGGTAGTCAGCACATCCGTCATCCGTGCCGCGAGCTCGTCGGAATCGCCCGGTTCGAACAGATACCCGTTCTCGCCGCTCTGCACCAGGTGCGGCAGCGCGACGGCATTCGCGGCCACGATCGGCAGCGCCGAGGCCATCGCTTCCATGGTCGCGATGGACTGCAATTCGGCGATCGAGGCGATCACGAACAGGCTCGCGCGCGACAGCAGCGCGCGCAGCTCCGCATCGGTCGTGCGGCCGTGGAAGGTGACGCGGTCAGAGAGACCCAACTCCGCACTCAGCCGCTCGAGATTCTTGCGCTGGTCGCCACCACCGACGATGTCGAACGTGGTCTCGAATGCGGGGTCGAGCTTCGTCATCGCCTGCAGGATGACCTCGACCTGCTTCTCGGCCGTCAGGCGTCCGACGAAGATGATGCGATTCTTCTCGCGTGGGGCGATCACCGGCGTGTACTGCGTGCGATCGATCCCGCAACTGATCGGGATGACGCCCTGCACCTCGATGGTCTGCTCGAGGAAGTCGGCAGCGCGACGCGTCGGGGTCGTGATGGCGCGCGTGAGGTCGAAGGTGCGCTTCGCCTCCCCCAACGCCCACTTCAGTATGAGGTCGTCGATGAACTTGGGGAACATGGAGTGGTCGAGGAGGTTCTCCGCCATCACGTGGTTCGTGGCAATGACCGGGATGCCACGCTCTGCGGCAACGTGCGCGAGACCGCGGCCGATGATGATGTGCGACTGAATGTGCACGATGTCGGGTTTAACACTGTCCAGCACCTTGCGCGCGTAGTGCGTGGATCGCCACGGCCACACAAACCGCAGCCAGTCGTGCGGCATCCACCGCACCGAAGGCAGGCGGTGCATCGTCATCGGCTCGCCCTCGATGACCTCTGTTGCAGGTGTCGCCCGACGATACTTCGTGTTCGGGGCGACGACGTGTACGTCATGGCCACGCTGCACCAGCCCTGCCGCGAGGCGCTCGGCGAAGCGCGCGGCGCCGTTGATGTCAGGGGCGAAGGTGTCGCATCCGATGAGGATCTTCAACGGAGCGTCAGAGGAGGTCACGAATATGCAGCCTTACGGTACGCGGCAAGAAAGGGCCCGGATCCGGGCGCTGGCAACTCTACCGGAGGGGCCTGCAGCACCGCGGAGGCCAGCCGCGGTCGGAGCGCTCACGCAGGGTCATCCTCTACCGTGGGGACATGCGCATCGCCTCATCCGCAGACCCCCAACTCTGGATCCCCGTGACGGAATCGTTCGGCTGGAAGGGACGCCGTCAGCGCAAGGCGGCATTGCGGATGCTGATGGGCCAGGCCATGCAGGCAGGAAACGGGACCGCCCGTCGCGGAACGCGTGTCGGCGCGTGGGCGATCAGCCAGCTCGCGCCGGCGATGATGAAGCGGGCCGACGGGCGCGTGCTGGCGTGGACGTGGAAGGCCGACCCTGAACTCGTCGTCGCCATGGCGACAACTCAGGAGCTCACCAATGAGGTGCGCCGGGCCAGGGCGATGATGCCCATGGAGTACGACGACACCGAATCGTTTCCTTCCCGCCTCGGCGCCGGCGAGAAGCTGGTGATCTCTTTCCCGGAGCAGCCGTCCTCTCCCCCGTTCGCCACCTATACCTGGGACACTGGCACGCACCTGATCACTCTCACGGCCGTCGGCGGCTCTCGGGAGATGTTCGCGACGGTGATTTCGGCGCTCGACGACCTGGCGCGCAGCATCCGCATCGCTGACGACGTCACGGGTGGCGAGACGCCGGGCGTGCTGCGGATCGATCCGGCCTGATTTAGTCTGCGGCGGTGCTTCCGCCGACGATGCCCAGCTCGTAGGCGCGGATCACGGCCTGCACCCGGCTCGTCAGTTCAAGCTTGGTCAGGATACGACCGAAATGCGCTTTCACCGTTGATTCACTCAGGTGGAGCGTTTGCGCGATCTCGGCGTTGGCGAGTCCTCGACCGACCAGGAGGAACACCTCGCGTTCGCGCTCCGATAAGGCGTCGAGCGCCTCATCTGCGCCGCGTTGCACTCCGCTTCCGAGGTGGGGGACGGCCACCTCGATCAGCTTCGCCGTGATGCGCGGCGAAACGACCGCGTCACCGGCCATCACCGTGCGGATCGCCGAGACAAGATCTGCTGGCCGCGTGCTCTTCAGCAGGAAGCCGGCGGCTCCGGCCTGAAGCGCGCCGAACGCGAACTCGTCGAGATCGTATGTGGTCAACACGATCACGCGAGTGTCTGGGAAGGATGCGGTGATCTGACGGGTAGCAGTGATGCCGCCGATGCCCGGCATGCGCACATCCATCAGCACGACATCTGCCTGAAGCCGGGCAGCGGAGATGACCGCCTGCTCTCCATCCGAGGCTTCCCCCACGACGACGATGTCGTCCTCTGCTTCCAGCACGAGCCGGAATCCGTAGCGAACGAGTTCCTGGTCATCCACCAGCAGCACGCGTGTCCGTTCGACCGCCATCACTTCTCCCCCACCATGAGGCGTACGAACACGCGCCATCCTCCAGCCGTCCGAGGCCCGGTTTCTACGATCCCATCGTAGATTGCGGCCCGCTCCCGGATGCCCAGCAGCCCTCGACCCGGATCACGCGGTGTCGCCGCGATGGCGGAGGAGTCCTCCACTGAGATCTCGATCATGGTCGTCGAAAGCACAACGAGCACGCGCACGCCTCGCACATCATTTGCGTGCCGCAGCACGTTGGTGAGGGATTCCTGCACGATTCGGTAGACCGTGAGTTGTGTCACAGGGTCCGCAGGAGCGGATCCGGTTGTCTCCAGGTTCACGGGGAGTCCCGCAGCCAAAAACTCCTCGATCAGCGCGGGCAGTTGCTCGATACTGGGCTGTGGCGCCTGCGCTGTCAGGAGTGAATCCGAGTCGTCACCGCGCACGGTTCCGAGCAGCAGTCGAACTTCGTCGAGAGTGCGACGCCCGGTCTCCGCGACGCGCCTGATGGCCTCTTGCGCCTCTTCCGGCCGTCGGATCGCAATGGCCTGCGCGCCATCCGATACAGCGATCATGACCGCCAGACTGTGCGCGATGACATCGTGCATCTCCCTGGCAATACGTTCGCGCTCCTGCGCGCTCGCGATGCGTGCCTGCTGGTCGCGTTCGTGCTTCATCTGCTCCGCACGTTCCACGAGCGTGGCGACGAAGCGACGGCGGTGGCCGATATTCACGCCGAGGAGCGTCGCGATCAGGGCGATCACCACAATGATCGTCAGGCTGCTCAACCAGGCTTGCACGAGGTCCCGCGTGGCCAAGGGAAGGATCGCTCCCCAAAAAGCCGGGCCGAAACGCGCACGATTGGCGAGGATCCCGGCCCCGGCGATGCCGGCGAACGCCGTAGCCATGAAACCCAGCCATGCGGCTCGCCCGCTGCGGGTGACACCCAGTTCGATGAGAGCGATGACGAGCAGTGCAGCCTCGGCTGCACTGCCCGCGGCGAACGAGAGCAAGGTCAGCACGAGCGCTGCCGCGAAGGCGACGGCCGGCCAGCGGCGGCGAACGAGCAGCGTCGCCACACCACCCGCCAGCAGCACCAGCATGACCCAGAGAGGGCTGTCATGCGGAGCTTCGATTGAGAGACAACCCAGGCCGACGGCGATGAGGACGTACGCGCCGACAAGGATCATGTCTGCGAAGGAGACGCGATCTCCGCCTCCGATGTGCGTTTCGGGCACGACAGGGTGGGGCACCGCCGCAGCGGAACCCCACCCTGAATCTTTACGAATGATCAGGCGTCCCTTCGCTTCAACACGATCGCCCCTGCGGCGAGCGTAACCACTGCCCACACGCTAGCGATGATCCACCCGGCTTCCGTGCTGATATGTCCGGTCCACACGTCCAGGAATGGTCCGCCCTCCGGCACCACGCGGGCCATCGCGTCCCCTGCGTTTCCGAGAAGACTGACGCGCACGATCCTGGAGAACAGCCCGAAGGGCAAAACCGAAGCCATGACAGGACCGAGCAGAGTGGCGACGAAGACGATGATCGACCCCACTGTGGTGGACCGCACCAGAGCGCCGATACCCAGTCCGAAGACCGCACACAGGCCGAGGTAGACGGCGGCACCGAACATCGCCACCCCCACACCCGGCGTACCCAACGGTACCTGCAGACCGAACTCGGCATAGAACGGGAATGACACAGCCCACGCGGTGAACACCGTCACGACGGCGGTGACGGTCACGGACATGAAGACGACGACTGTTTTGGCCCACAGGACGCGTAGACGCGTCGGTGAACCCAGGAGGGTCGGCTGGATCGTGCCAGAGGAATACTCCGAACCGATGGCCATCACGCCAAGAATTCCGGCGATGATCTGGCCGAGGACGACCATCCCTCCCGTCACCTCACCCATGGTGTTCCCCACGATGAGCACGGAAGGCGGCTGAGATGACGCCAGGGTCACGCTGAGGAAGAGTGCACCCCCGACCCCCGTGGCAAAGATTCCGCCGAGTGCCAGGAGCATCGTAGGCAGACTGGTGAGTTTGATCCATTCGGATCGAAGCAGGTCCGAGAAATGCACCCGAGCGTGACGAGCGGTCGCGGACTCGGTCTGAACGTTGAGAGAGGTCATCGGCTCGTTCCATTTCCTGTGGTCGTGGACCGGTATTCGATCGCCTCGGCGGTAAGCGCGAGGTATGCGTCTTCGAGGGAGCCTTCGACGGTGACTATTTCGTGCAGCACGATGCCCGCCGCGGAGGCCGCGTCTGCCACCAACTCCGCGCTCAGCCCGGTGATCTCCGCTGCCCCGTCCGGCGTGGGAGTGACGGTGATGTCGGGGAGTGTCAGCAGCGTCGTCAAGCGGCGAATGTCGCGGGTGCGCACTCGAACCACAGACTGGGTGGAGTCGGCGACAACTTCTCGGATCGGTCCGTCGGCGAGGATCTGTCCTCGCCCCATCACGATCAGATGATCAGCGGTCTGCATCATCTCGCTCATCAGGTGCGAGGAGAGCAGAACGGTGCGCCCTTCCTCTGCGAGGCGGCGCAGGAGCGCACGGATCCAGAGGATACCCTCGGGATCCAAGCCGTTTACCGGTTCGTCGAGAATGATCGTGCCCGGGTCCCCGAGCAGTGCTGATGCGATCCCCAAGCGCTGCCGCATCCCGAGGGAGAATCCGCCGACCTTCTTGCCCGCCACGGATTCGATTCCCGCGATCTCCATCACTTCGTGCACGCGCTGAGCGGAAATACCGTGCGTCGAGGCGATCGCCAGCAGATGCTTGTAGGCGGTGCGTCGTTTGTGGGCCGCCCCTGCGTCGAGGAGGGTTCCTACCTCGCGCAGCGGTGCGGGGAGATCCTGATACCGACGGCCGGCGAACTCCACTGAGCCACTGGTCGGCTTGTCGAGGCCCACCATCATCCGCATCGTGGTGGACTTCCCCGCACCGTTAGGGCCGAGGAACCCGGTCACTTTTCCGGGTTCGATGGTGAAGGAGATTCCGTTGACGGCGGCCTTGTCGCGGTATCGCTTCGTCAGGGATTGAGCTCTGATCATGAGTAGACCTTTCGTATGTCTTCGACGCTACGGAGACATGCGAAAGGACCGCAGTGGCCAGAAGTCCTGACCTCGGCGGCGACCAGTACCCAGGTCTACACCCGGATCGGTCGCCATACGTACGCGCAGCTGCCACTTCGCCCTGCCAAGATGAGCGGATGAGCACCGAATTCTCACGCCCCGCGTCCCGCGCCGAGCTGCTGGATAAAGGCAAGGATGCCCGCCGGCGCACGCCCCGCCGTGACCTCGCGGTGCTGTCGACGACATCACGGGTCCCGTTGGCGATCCTCGCCGCACAGGACGCCGACCGGGTGCCGGAGCTCGTCCCGCTGCGCGCCGAACGGATGTCTGCCAGTCCGTTCGCGTTCTATCGCGGGACTGCAGCGCTCATGGCCGCCGATTTCGCGGATGCTCCGCACTCCGGCATCCTGGTCGCGTCCTGCGGCGACGCGCATGTGTCGAACTTCGGCTTCTATGCATCGGCGCAACGCGACCTCATGTTCGATCTGAATGATTTCGACGAGGCCGCGTGGGCACCGTGGGAGTGGGATGTGAAGCGTCTCGTCGGCAGCATCGTGGTCGGCGGGCAAGCTTCTGGGCGAGTGGATGCCGTGATCGAAGCCGCCATCCGTACAGCGGTGAAGACATACGCCCGCGGCATCCGGCGCAACTCCGCGCTCAGTCCCACCGAGCGCTACTTCACGCACTTCGACGTCGAATCAACCAAGACGCTGCTCGGCAGCGACGCGCGGCGCGCGATCCGCAAGGCAGTGAAGCATGCCCAGCGCCGCACCGGAGATCGCGCGGTGCACCGGCTCACGCAGGTGGACGGGACGGGTAGGCGCCATTTCGTGCATCAGCCGCCGACGACCGCCCCGGTTGAGGCCGAGGTCCTCGCAGCGGTCGACGATCTCGTCGATGCCTACCGTTGGTCAGCCAACAGCGACGTTGCCATGCTGTTTCACCACTACGCCGTCTCGGATGTCGCACGCCGCGTCGTTGGTGTGGGCAGCGTCGGTACCCGCTGCTATCTGGTGCTGCTGCAAGACGGTGACGATCACACGCTTCTGATGCAACCGAAGCAGGCGGGCCAGAGCGTGCTGATCGAGTATGGGCATGTGACGCAGCCGCCGGTGCTGCAGGAGCTCATCAAGACGTCCGGTGAGGGCGCCAGGGTCGTGGCGATGCAGCGAATCCTGCAGGCGCTGTCCGATCCGTTCCTCGGCCATGTGCAGAGCCCGAACGCCGATTATTACGTGCGGCAGTTCCACGACATGAAGGGCGGCGTCGAAGTCGAAGAACTCGACGACGGACCGTTCGTCACCTACGCACAGGCGTGCGCGGCGACGCTCGCGCGTGCACATGGCCAGTCGGCGACAGCCACGGCGGTTGCCGGATACATCGGCGACGGGCGCGTCGTGACCGAGGCACTGCTGGAGTGGGGTTGGGCGTACGCAGCAGTATCGCTGGCCGACTACCGAGAGTTCTTGGCGGAGCAGAACGGTGGCTGACGCCTCCTGCTAAGTTGTAGTACATAAAGACGAATGTAACCTCGCGTCGCAACCAGCGCAACCATTAGTTCCATTGAATTTGTCGGAAATTTCATAGAACAAATATTCGACAAGCCGACGATTTCGCGATAAGCTGATGACATGTCACAGCTGACCGGTCTGTACGAGGCGGTATCCCGCCTTGATGTGGCGTGGGCGGGCGTGGGGGATGCGTCGGAGCTGTCGCGGGAGCAGTTGATCGCGGTGACGAACGCGGTGGGAGTAGTGCAGCGCCGGTTGGATGCGGTGCATGTGGATGTCGCGGCGGGGATCGCGAGCGAGTCGCGGCCCGAGCTTGGGGCCGATTCGCTGGCGAAGCAGCAGGGGTTCCGCACCCCGGCGAAGCTGATCGCCGCCGCCACCGGCATCTCGACCGGAGACGCCTCCCGGCTGATCACGGTCGGGCAGGCCACCGCGATGCGCACAGATCTCCTCGGAGCAAAGCTTCCGGCGAAGTATCCGCTAGTACGTGAGTCGATGAAAGCAGGGACGCTCAGTGCCCAGGCCGCCGCGTTGATCATCGCAGTCCTTGAGCGGTGTCGCATCGCCGCCGGCGTGGAACGAATCAGTGAGGGCGAGCGACTGCTCGTCGATGCTGCACCCGGGCTCGCGCTCGATGAGGTCCGCCGACTCACCGTCCGCGCCGAAGCATGGCTGAACCCCGACGGCGTCGAACCGCGTGAAGACGATCAGCGCAGCAAACGATCCCTGACGTTCTACGAACGCGGCGGACGACTGCGCTTCAACGGAGACTTCGACGTCGAAACCGGCGCACCCATCGTCACCGCACTACACGGGTACGTGACCGCCGCGTTCGCCGCACGCAAAAATGCTCCCGACCCCGACGCACCGGACGCCGACCACCGCACCATCGCCATGCTGCACGCCGACGCGCTCGCCCTGTTCTGCTCCCACGTCCTCGGCTGCAAGGAACGCACCCCGGTCGCCGGGGCAACAGTCATCGTGCGCATCAACTACACCGACCTCGTGGGCGACACGAGCACGGGCACGGCAACGATCGATGGCATCGACCAGCCCATCAGCGCCAGTGCCGCCCGCCGGATGGCCGCGGGCGCAGGAATCATCCCTTTCGTCCTCGGCGCAGACAGCGAAATCCTCGACTGGGGTCGACACAAACGCCTCTTCACCCGAGCACAACGCCTCGCACTCGTCGAACGCGACGACGGCTGCGCCATGTGCAACCTCCCACCCGACATGACCAAAGCACACCACCTGCGATGGTGGAAACGCGACCACGGACCCACCGACCTCTCCAACGGAATCTTGCTCTGCGAAACATGCCACCACCGCATTCACGACAACGGCTGGGAAATCCGCATCGACGGCACGGGCACCACCGCACACGTCTGATTCATCCCACCCACCTACGTCGACCCCGGCCGCACACCACGACTCGGCGGACGCGCGCGCTTCGACATCGCCGCCTAAGGCGGCGCATGCGCACAGCCCATGAGCACAGCCCATGAACACAGCGGCACCCTCCCAGTCGAATGAGCTAGATTTGCCGAGGCGGCGCGGGCACTCCCGCAATGCTCCGGTCGCATGCGACCACGACGACGGAATCGAGGTGGTGCTCCCATGAGTGGTGATAGTTGCCATATGCCTCCGGACTCCGCCTTCGCACCTGGGACTCTCGTCTTCTAACGCGCATCTGCGGCTGTCCGGCTTCGACTCATCCGACCAGCCGTCGACCGCGCGCCTCTTCCGATGCGCTGTCGGCATGCTCGAAAGACGCACGCCATGAAAACGCAGCCCCCTACGCAGCCGCTCCCCACACAACCTGCCGCAACGACAGACCTCATCGACACCATCGAACAGAGCCTGTCGAGCCGAGATCTCGCCGCAGCATCCGCCGCGCTCTCACCGATATCGACCAGGCAGATGGTGCAGGTTCTCGACCGCCTGAGCCCGCATCAGTGCGCGATCGTGTACCGGCTGCTGTCGAAACAGCGGGCGGTAGAGGTCTTCGAAGACCTGTCACCCGAGTTGCAGGGTGAGCTCGTGCGCGGACTGCAGGATGCCGAGGTCGCCGCGCTCTTCGAAGAGATGGATCCGGACGACCGCGTCTGGCTGTTGGACGAGCTTCCCGCGTCGGTCGCTCCTCGCCTGCTCCGGGGGCTCTCGCCGCACGAGCGGGAACTCACGGCATCCGTGCTCGGCTATCCGCGTGACTCGATCGGCCGGCGAATGAGCCCGGAGTACGTCACCACCCACCCTGATCTCACCGCCGCCGAGACGCTGAGGCGACTGCGGGCTCGCATCGACGATGCCGAGACGATCTACACGCTTCCGGTGACCGACAGTGCACGACGGGTCGTCGGCGTCGTGAGTCTTCGCGACCTTCTCGCCGCCGACGACGACACCCTGGTCGACGCGATGATGCAGGACGCGCACACCGCGCTCGCCGACGCAGATGCCGAGACCGCCGCCCGCGATTGCACCGACCGTGGTCTCCTCGCCGTTCCGGTGGTCGACAGCGAGGGCCGGCTGGTCGGCATCCTCACCATCGACGACGCCGTGCGCATCCTCAAACGCGAGGAGAACGAGGATGCCGCGCGCCAGGGCGGTGTGGAACCGCTCGGCCGCCCGTATCTGTCGACGCCGATCCGCCGTATCGTGCGTTCACGTGTCGTGTGGCTGCTCGTGCTCGCTGTCGGTGCGACGCTCACCGTGCAGGTACTGTCGGTGTTCGAGGCGACGCTCGAGCAACTCACGGTCCTGGCGCTGTTCGTGCCGCTACTGATCGGCACCGGCGGGAACACCGGCAATCAGGCGGCAACCACCGTGACGCGTGCGCTGGCGCTCGGTGAGATACGGCCGCGAGATCTGCTGCGCGTCCTGACCCGTGAGTTGCGAGTGGGCGTGTCGCTCGGAGTGCTGCTGGGCCTGCTCGGATTCGCGATCACGGCGCTGGTGTACGACTGGCAGATCGGACTCGTGATCGGCTGCACGCTGGTCGCGGTGTGTACCGTAGCTGCGACGATCGGCGGGATCATGCCGCTGGTTGCGCGGATGATCCGCGTGGATCCGGCCGTGTTCTCGAACCCGTTCATCACGACCTTCGTGGACGCCACGGGCCTGGTGATCTACTTCGTTATCGCCAAGGCGGTCCTGGGCATCTAAGTAGAATCGCCGGATGGCGTGAATCCGCGTCGAAGGGGAGGCTGGCGACAGTGAAGGCACGAATCACGTTCGGCGTGCTTCGTCTTGTCACGGCGGCCGTATGCCTGAGCGCGCTGGTCCACCGCCTGTTCTGGGGTCTGAGTTCGCAGACCATCGCCGGCCGCAACTTCTTCGCCTATCTCACCGTGGAGTCGAACTGCGCACTCGTCGTGCTGCTCGTTGTCGGCGGCATCCTGGCATTCCGACGCGACGAAGATCCGCGCTGGTTCAGCATCGCTCTCTCATTGGTGCTGACCTGGACGATCACGGCGGGCCTCGCATTCGCTCTGATCGTCTGGCAGGCAGGTGTCCGCGGCATCCGCGTGGATGTCCCCTGGTCAGATCAGCTGCTGCATTTCTGGCTTCCAGCTCTCACCGCGATCGCATGGACGCTCACACCAGGACACCGGTCGGTGCCGTGGTGGATCATCCCCGGCTCTCTCGTGTTCCCCCTGGTCTGGGGCGGGGTGACGATGTGGCGGGGTCCGATGATCGGCTGGTATCCGTACTACTTCCTGGACCTGCGCCAGGTCAGCGGGGTCGGGGAGTTCCTGGTGACCAGCGGCATCGCCCTGGCGATCTTCGCCCTCATCGCCACGGTGCTGGCGGTGATCAGCCGGATCAGTCCGTCTCGCCGGAAGGCAGGAATGCATCCAGCGATGTGAGAGCCGCCACCAGAGCGTCGTCCTCTTCGAGCTCTGCGAACTTCTCGGCGGCCGTTCCTCCAACGATTCCCACCAGCACGTTCTCGCCGGTAACCGGAAGCAGATTGATCCAGGTACGGATCAGCTGGTCGCCGTCCACAGCGTGCCAGATCGTCGCCTCGGTGTCCCAGAACGGCTCGTCGTAGCGCAGCCAGACCGTCTCGATGTGCCCCATACCCAGCGCGTTGATCGCGCCGCGGTACGGGAACGGCAGGGGCGGCGCGAACTCGATTCCTTCGCGCTGCAGCACGCCGAGCGGCACGGTGATCACCACCCGATCGAACGAGGTCGACTCCCCCGTCCCCAGGCGCAGACTGACACCGGCGTCGTCGTAAGCGATGCGGGTCACCGCGGACGACAGGGTCAGCTGCGCACCTTCGAGCATCTCCTGCACCACGGCGCCGAGATCACTGACGATGCCGGCTTTTGCAGGATTCGGCAGAGCCGGTGGGAACCAGGCTGACACGGTGTCGGCATCCGCGCCCGAGGTGGTGGTGAGGTACGCGAGAAGTGCGGCAAGGCCCGGCTCCTCAGGATCGGCGCCGGTCTCCGTCAGTGCCTCGGAGAGTGAGACATCGGCCGGGAAGGCTTGGGCCGCGGCGAGCGCCTTCTCCAGCGGTGCGTTGCCGACTGGGTCTAGGTCGTCTTCCTGTGCGGGCTCTTCGGCCGGGGAGCGCCAGAGAGCGGATGCCAGGTCGACGGTCTCGAGGCTGTCGAGGATGGGGCGGCTGCTTTTCGGGTCATCGCCGAGCAGCCATCCGCCGAGTTGAATCGGCATCGGCCAGTCGTCGTCGAGCTGCGAGTGGACACGTCCGCCGACCCGATCACGGGCTTCGAACACGGTGACTTCGATGTCAGCATCCGCGAGCTTTGCGGCGACGGTTGCACCGGCGAGCCCGGCACCGATCACGGCGATCCGCTCGCCGGGACCTGCCGTGGCGCGCACGCGCACCGCTGCGCTTTCACCCGAGTGGATCGCACCGCGCATGGTGCCAGGATTTTCGGCATCCGTCGCCTCACCCGCGAAGAACAGCCGCCCTTCGACAGGCTCTGCCAGAGTCTCACGGGTGGCCGATTGCACACCGATGCGGGTGTAGCTGACGGCGCCGCGCGAGAACGGATCCGTTGACCATGTGCTGCGGATGCTCGCGGCGGGAGCCGGCACATTGGTCGTGGGAAGCGGAGACGGCGTGCGCGTCGGGGTCGGCGTGGGTTTCGGTTCCGGCGTGCAGGATACGAGCAGCACACCGAGGGCGCCGGCTCCGGCGCCGATCAGCAGCTCGCGACGCGTCATCCTCATGGTGTCGCCACACTACCGGTTCCGGCTGGGTTTCTCCGCTCCTTCGACAGGCGCAAATGACTGCATCCGGCATCCAGATGCAGCCATTTGCGCTCATTGAAACTACGGCGCTCAGCTGCGCACGTACTCGGCGAGCACGACTCCCGACTCGTACGGCGTGATCGCGGTAGGGCGGAAGTCGGCGGGTGCGTAGCCGCGTCCTTCGAACAGCGGGATGCCGTCGCCGAAGAGCATCGGGTTGCGTTTGAGCGCCAGCCGGTCGATCTTGTCTCGCAACACGGCGGCAAGCGAGCCGCCCCCGCAGAGCCAGATCCCCTTGCCCTCTTCCGCTTTGAGTTCGCGCACGACCTCGACGGGATCGCGATCGGTGAACTCGACGCCGTCGGATCCTTCCGGGGCGTCATGTCCGCGACTGAAGACGATCTGTCGGAGGTGGCGGTAGGGGTCTGGCAGATCGGGGAGGCCGACCGCATAGGTGTTCCAGCCCATGAGCACGGTATCGAACGGGCCGCCGTCGATCGGGAAGCCGAACTTCTCGGCGAGCACGGTCGGCGCCGTACCCCGGTACTTCTCGCCGATTCCGACCATGTGATCCCCCTCGACAAGGAACCGATCGAATTCTCCGTCGGGGCCGGCAATGTACCCATCGATGCTCACGGCGACGTAATAGGTGAGTTCTCGCATCATTTCTCCAATAACTACAGGTGCAGTGATTGGAGACTACAACAGATGCAGTGGTTGCGCTAGAGTCAGCCCATGGCGAAGAACGAGGCGAGGCGCAATGCTCTGGCGGATGCCGGCATCGCAGTGCTGGCGAGGGAAGGCTCGCGCGGCCTGACCCATCGCGCGATCGATGCGGAGGCGGGCGTTCCGATTGGCACGACCTCGAACTACTTCCGCACCCGAGAGGCACTCTTCACCGGACTGTTCGAACGGATCGGCATGCGTCTCGCGCCCACACCGTCCGATCTCGAAGCCCGCACTGAACAGCAGCCCAGCCGCGCACTCTTCGCCGACTACACGCGTGACATCGTGCGCCGTCTGACCACGCAGCGCGAGGTGACGCTCGCCCTGTACGAACTGCGGCTCGAAGCCGCCCGGCGTCCGGACCTCGCCGCCTCACTGGGCGCGTGGCAACGCACTGGCTTCGACGGCGATGTCGCGTTCAATGAGGCTGCCGGGCTGCCAGGAGGGCGACGCGAGATCGCCCTGTTCCACTACGCGATCGAGGGCCTCATCTTCGATCGACTCACCTCTCCCATCGATCCGGAGACCTCCACCGATGAAGTCGTGGATGCCCTCGTCGCGGGGCTGCTGCCCGGCTGAGCGCCGCCGCGCACGCCACGCTCTCGAGAACGCACAAACCGTCCTTCCCAGCGTCTGGGAAGGACGGTTTGTGCGTTGTCGGTTAGGCCGTGACGCAGGTCAAGCGTTGTTGTCGATCAGGCCACCAGGTGAATCAGACCGTGACGTCGCCGATCAGGTTCACCTTGATGCCCATGCCGTCGAACATCGCAGCCTTCGCGATGAGCGCCTTGTCAGCAGTCTCGGCATCCGGCGCGTAGACGAGCTGTGCGTGGTTGGCCTTGTGGCGGGCCATGAACTGATCACGCGAGACGCCGTTCAGCACGACGTGAGCGAGCGGCCACTCCGGGTTGGTGGCGTCCTTGCGGCGCTGAGTCTCCGCTTCGGGAAGCTCGACGACGGCGCCACGGAAGATGTCTGCCTGCAGGATGCCCTCAGCGATGAACACGCGAGACAGCACGATCTCGCCGGGCTTTGACACACCATTGAGCGTGGCGCCACCGGCGGGGAAGAACACGTGGCCCTGGCGCCATCCCTCGGCCTTGTCCCAGCCGCCGAGGTGCGATGCCGGCACGGAACCGGAGATCTCGTATGCCCAGACGAACTGGCCGTTGTAGTCCTCACCCCAGCGCACGTCGTGCAGGGTGTTGTCGGGCACGAGGCCCATCGCACGCCAGACGCGGTCAGTGACCAGCGCGTCGACCGCGACGCCCTCGTCGGCCTCGTTGAAGTGCGGGAACGCGCGACCTTCGTGCAGCACGCGCGAACCATCGCGCGAGGTGACCGGCGGGCGCTCGGTGGAGTTCAAGATGCCCTCGGCGAGGTCGGACGCCGGGACAAGATCCTTCAGCCCCTGCTGGTACTGGATGCCGACAGCATCCAGACCGAAGTCGTCGGAGATGCGCAGGGCGGCGATGTACATCTTCATCTGCCACTGCACCTGCTCGCGGGTGAGCTCAGTCGTGCCATCCTCACCGAAGTGGAACGTCATGCCGTGCTCGACGAGCCAGTCGAAGGCGGCGTCTGCCTCGTCTTCTGCGACATTGAGCATCTCGGCGTACAGCGCGGACTGCGACAGTCGCTCCTTGTAGATGCCGGTCTGGTTGAGCAGCTCGTCATCGAAGATGGCGTTGTACATGCCCATGCATCCCTCGTCGAAGACGCCGATGATGGCCTTCTCGTCGCGGAGCTGGGCGGCGAGTGCCTCGCCGAGTTGCTTCTCCGGGCTCTCCGGGAGCGCGGGGAGCGCACGCACGTGCGAGTAGTCGTGGGTGATGGTGCCGGTCTCGGTCCACTCCTTGAGGGTGGCAGTGAACCAGTCGTCAGTGAAGTCGACCGACCAGGTCGAAGAGTAGGGCTTGTCCATCTTGGTGAGGCCGGCGTTCAGGCCGAGCAGGCCGACGAGACCCGGCCAGTCACCGGCGAAGTTCGCGACCGTGAGGATCGGGCCCTGGTGAGTGCGCAGGCCTGCGAGCACGTGGTGCGAGTACTGCCAGTTCGCGATCGCAACGATCAGCGGGGCGTCGGCGGGGATGTTCTTGAAGACCTCCATGCCCATGCGCTGGCTGGAGATGAAGCCGTGGCCGGTGGCGGGGTCGACGTCAAAGGCGCGGACGACGCTCCAGCCGAGCTCACCGAAGACGCGGGACACGCCCGCTTCGAGAGCGACCTGGGTGGGCCATCCGCCGACGTTGGCGGCCTCCCGCAGGTCACCGGACGTGATCAGGTACGCGGTTTTCGGGGCGGATGCCGGGCGGGATGCCGAGACAGGAAGCGTGTAGGTCATGGTGTTCTCCGTTGATGGTGGGACTCCGAGGGTGCAGCACATGACGTGCCTGATCGCGAACTCTCTCCCGACCCTACATGAAATCGATTTCATCATGCAAGGGAGACGCCAGGAGCGCGACTCTCTCTGCACAATTCCACCCCGCACTGAGTTCTCCACAGATCGTGGGTTCGCGCAGCATGCGCACCGAACATCGGTGACAAACTCCTGGCAAGAGCGCAGAATGGAGGCATGGAGATGAACGATCCACAGGTCTGGACGCTCATCGGTGTGTTCACGGCGATCATGCTGGGTGGCATGACACTGATGACGACCATGATGAGCCGGGTGATCCGTGCAGAAGTCGGCGGGCTACGCGGTGAGATGGTCGGCGAGATCGGCGGACTACGCGGCGAGATTGGTGGCCTGCGTGGTGAGATGGTCAGCGAGATCGGCGGGCTACGTGGCGAGATGAACGCCCGCTTCGACACGGTCGAGCACAAGATCGAAACTCTCGACAAAGAGGTTGCGACGCTGGCCACGCGCTTCTGGGGCTCGCCCTAACTCATCGTTGGGCGCTGGCCGCTTGCACTTCGTTGCGCAGCACGACCGTGCGGGCAGGTTGCTGATCTCCACGGATGCGCTCGAGCAGCATCCGCGCGGCGGTGACGCCCATATGGCGCGCGGGGAGTCGCACCACGGTGACCGCTGTCGGCGAGAGAGTCGTGAACGGTAGCGAGCCGATGACGGCAACGCCGACCTTCGGCGGGGTAAGACCATGCTCGGTGAGCACCTGGATCGCACCGACGCCGATGAGGTTGTTGCCGGCAACGACGGCGTCGGGAGGCTCGGGCAGTGCGAGAAGCTCTTCCATAGCCGCGCGTCCTCCGTCGACGCGGAAGGTCACGAAGCGGAGCAGTTCCGGGTCGACCTCGCGATCGGTCTTGGCCAGCGCATCGCGCCATCCGGCCGCGCGTTCGGCCGCCGTGTCGATGTGCTCGGGGCCGCCGATGTAGGCAACGCTGCGGTAGCCGGCATCGATGAGATCCTGCGTGGCACTCGCCCCCGCGGCGCGATTCGCCATAGTCACAACGTCAATGTCGTAGGTCGTGCTGCGGTCAACCGCGACGACTGGCCGGCCGGTGGCGAGGATACCGTCGAGCTTCGACTCCTCCGATGCTGTCGCGATAATCACCCCCGACATGTGCTCAGCCATGGCGATATCGAGGTACGTCGCTTCCTTCTCCAACGCCGAATCGGAGTTGCAGAGCACCACTGAATAACCGGCTTCGGATGCGACATCCTCGACCCCGCGCGCCATCTCGGTGAAGTACGGGTTCTCGATATCAGGGATGATCAGCCCGATCACCTCAGAGCTCTGGAGGCGCAGCGTGCGGGCCGTGCGGTTGGGGACGAACTTCAGCTGTTCCGCGGCAGCGCGCACCGCCGCTACCTTCTCCGAGGAGACGCTCGTGCCGTTGAACACACGCGAGACCGTCGCCGGTGAGACCTGCGCGAGCGCTGCGACGTCGTAGATGGTGGTCATTGTGGAGTTCACTGTAACCGATTTCAGCCACTCGGCCGCGGGGCACCCAGCGGGGGCTGTCGATGCGCTCGCTGAGCGCTCCCGCCGTCAGCGCTGAGATTACTCGCCGCCAACAGTGCCCGCTCCACAACCGAAAGCGCAAAAACCGCCCTTCCCCGGCTTCGGGAAGGACGGTTTGTGCGTTCTGGATGCCGGGTGCGCACCCGGGCAAAGAACCTCAGCGATAGAGCTCGACAACACGGCGCACGTCGGCGCGCTCGGCATCCGTCGGCTCAGCGATCGCCATACGACAGAAGGTGTCGGCCACGCCAAGCACGCGATATGCCTCTTTCATCCGCGCCATGTCACCACCGATGAGAGACACGACATCGTCGACTGCAATCTGCGCAGCCTCGATCGCGGAGGCATCGCCCGAGCGTCCGGCATCCGCCAGCGCACGGAACGGCTTCGGCGTCACCGATGAGACACCTGAGACGACACCCTGGGCGCCCACCTCAACGGCAGCGATCAGGTCACGATCGGCACCCGTGTACAGCTCGAACCCCTCAGGAACCACCGCGCGATATGCCGCGATCTCTTCCAGCGACAGCTCGCTGATCTTCGCGCCGACGACGTTCGGCAGCGCCGACAAACGCACCAGCAACTCCGGTGAGACCGTGTTGCCGCTGCGCGCGGGATAAATGTAGATGTACAGGCGACCGTCGCCCACGGCATCCGACACTGCCTGGTAATAGTCGAAGATTGAGTCCTCGGTCGAGCGCAGGTAGTACGGAGTGAGAGCGGCGAACTCTGTCGCACCGAGCTCGCGCGCGATGCGCGTGAGGCGCACAGCTTCGAACGCGCTGGGCTGACCGACGTGTACGACCACGCGCATCCGGTCCTTCAGCTCAGCAAGCGCCGCCTCGACAAGCGAGCGGAACTCCGCAGCATCCACCGCAGGGAACTCCCCCGTCGTCCCGAGAACGAATGCGCCCTCGTTTCCAGACTCCCCCACGAACCGGAAGATCGCGCGCGACGCTTCCAGATCAAGGCTCCCGTCCCGATGAAACGCAGTAGGAACGGCAGTCAGGATGTCGTAACGGGTCACTTCTTGTTCTCCTTGTTCTTTCGGCGCAGGCCGCGCCGCGGTGGTGAGTCAGGCGTGCGCACAGTCGATGTGAGCAGCTCGGGATCGGCAGCGAGTTCGTCATGCGCCTTCGAGATCTGAGCGAGGCTCTCGGTGTCGAGCACCGAATCTGCGAAGGATGCACGCTCCGAACGGGGTTTGCGCGCCGCCCGGATCGCCGGCATGACGATCGAGAGCACGGCGAGGACGAGCAGCACAATCGCGATCGGGCTGACAACCTCGAAGAACGGTTTCGTCGGAAGGATCGCGAGGGTGCGTGCGAGGTTCTCCTCGGCGAGCGGGCCGAGAAGCAGACCAAGTACGACCGGCCCGGCCGGCACCTGCATCCGCTTGAGCAGCACGCCGACGACTCCGAACAAGAGCATCGTGATGACCGTCGCGATGCTGTTCGAGGTGGCATACGTGCCGATGATGCAGAAGATCAGGATGCCGCTCCACAGGTATGGCTGCGGCACGTCGAGAAGCTTCACCATGCCCTTCATGCGCACGAGACTCAGCACGAGCGAGAGCAGCGTCGCGACGAGCATGATGCCGACGATCGAGACGACCAGATCGGGCCGCTCAGTGAACAGTGTTGGGCCGGGAGTGATACCCCAGATGATCATCGAACCGATCATCACTGCCATCACCGAGTCACCGGGGATGCCCAACGCCATGGTCGTGGTGAGTGATCCGCCCAGCGTCGCGCTGGATGCGGTGTCGGAAGCCGCAACGCCCTCGATCGAGCCCTTCCCAAACATCTCGGGATGCTTCGACGCCTTGCGCGCGCGGTCCCAGCCGATGAGACCTGCGATGTCGCCACCGGCCGCGGGGATGAGGCCGACGCCGAGACCGACCGCTCCGGCAACTGCAGTCGCGCGACCACTCTGCTTGAACTCAGCCTTGTTCGGCCACCAGCGACCGAGGCTCGAGATCGGACGCACGTTGCTCTTGCGATAGGTGAGCAGCTGATCGAACAGCTCGGCGATGCCGAAGAGCCCGATGATGACGGCGATGAAGTTCAGCCCCTCGACGAGGTCGAGCGAGCCGAAGGTGAACCGCTTGTCTGCAGTGGCGGCATATGTGCCGACCGTGCCGAGCATGAGTCCGAAGAGACCGGCGAGGATGCCTTTGAGCATCGACTTCGACGAGATGCCAATCATGATCGCGATACCGAAGACCACGAGCGCGAACAGCTCGGGAGATTTGAAGTAGTCGCGGGCGAAGCTCGCGATCGGCACGGCAGCAACCGCGAACAGCACGAGCGAGGCGAGGATGCCGACAGCAGACACGATCGCCGACATCGTCAGCGCGAGTCCTGCCCTGCCTTGCTTGGCCATCGGGTAGCCATCGAGCGTCGTCGCGATGGATGCCGGGGTGCCTGGCGTGTTGATCAGGATCGACGGCACCCGGTCACCGAAGTTTGCGGCGACGTAGATGGTGAGCAGCACTGCGAGACCCTGCACGGGCTCGAGAGTCATGGTGAAACCGGCGGCGAGCGCGACAGCCATGGTGGCGGTGATACCGGGGAAGGCACCGACCATGAAGCCGAGCAAGAGGCCCACAAGCATGTAGAGCAGGATCGAGATGTCAAGGAGCGCGTCGAGCCCCTCCAGGAACGGGGTCATAGCGGAATCCTCAGGAGCATCCCGAAGACGACGTAGATGAACGCCGTGACGGATGCCGTGTAGATGATGAGGCTCAGCCAGCGCCGGTGCCCGTAGACGAGCATCAGAGCGGCCATGAGCAGGGCTGCGGCAATCGGGAAGATTTCGATGCGGTAGCCGAACAGGATGACCGAGCCGAGTGACCAGACGGCGACGAAGGCACCCGAGATCACGAGAGTTGCGACCACCCTGGCCACGCCACCGGGCTGGATGCGCTCAGTGTCCTCACGCCCTGGTGCCGGCCGCGTGATCGCAAACACCAAAATGATGATGGCGACGACGACGCCCGTCACTCCGAGCAGCATGGGCCAGAATCGGGCATCGATCTGTCCTGGGGCCACTTCTCGGCGCAGATGGATCTGCGTCGACAGCGCCAGGTATCCCGCGGTGAATGCGAGTGCGACGATGGCGAACGCTATTTCGAGCGCACGCGAGGGCGTCGCGCTCTCGTACTCGTCGCTCTCTGCGGCATCTGTTGACATGTGCTTCCTTCGACCGAGACGGGGACGGGGACGGAGGCCGGGGTGTCCCACGGCCTCCGTCATTGATGTCAGCCCAGCAGATCCTGGAACAGGGTGAACTGCTCGCCGACGAACTCTGTGAACTCCGCAGAGTCGCGGTAGACGACGAGGTTTCCGGCGTCTTCCTGGAACTGCGTGTAGGTGTCGGACTCTACGGCTTCCTTGATGGCGGACTCGAGCGTCGCGTGCACGTCGTCCGGAAGACCGGCGGGCGCGTAGATTCCGCCCCAGCCACCGAAGATGAGCTCGGCCCCGATAGCTTCTTCTGCAGTCTCGACGTCGGGAGCATCCGGGTGGCGCTCGTCGTTCAGCACGGCGAGGATGCGCACGGCGTCACCCTGCGAGAGTGCTTCGCCGAGGCCGGAGACGGCTGCGTCGGCCTCACCGGATGCGGCTGCCGCTACTGCGGGCGCGCCACCGTCGTAGGGGACGGGAGTGACCTGGCCACCGACCTCGGTGCCGAAGGCGATGCTGGCCGCTTCCCAGATGGAACCGGCGCCGGAGTTGGCGATCGTGATGGGCGCGGCCTTCGCCTTGGCGACGAGGTCTTCCAGAGTCTGTACATCGCTGGTGGCTGCGACCGTGATGACGCCTGGCGCCAGCATGATCTGGCCGAGCAGGTCGAAGTTCTCCGGCAGCACGTTCGCGTCCTGCGTGGTGTTGAGCATGGCGATCTCGACCGGACCGAAGCCGATGACGTAGCCATCAGGGTCTTGCTCTGCGACGTACTCCATCGCGAGCGCACCCGCAGCTCCCGGCATGTTCTCCGGGATCACGCTGACATCGAGGATGCCCTCGAGCTGGGTGGCGAGCGCGCGCGAAGACAGGTCAGAGCCGCCCCCGGGGTTGGCCTGGATGATCAGGCGGATGTCCTTCTCGGGGAAGGACGATGCGGCGTCGCCGCCCTCATCGACCTTCGTGCATCCGGACATAACCAGTGCTGCTGTGGTGAAAACCGCGGCGGCTGCCAGCACGCGGTTCATGCGCTTGATAGGCATCTTTGCTCCTCTTTGAGTGCGAGTTGTCTTGAGTGCAGTTAGGGACTGACGGGGCCGAGCGTAGCAGTGTTCACTGTTGACAGTCAACAGTGAACACATGCGTGCGGGCATACGGAAGGAACCCGCGGATGCCGCGGATGCCGCGGCTCAGCGCTTCTGGAGATCTGCGGCAGCCGCCGCAGCAGCCTGCCCCAGCAGCGCGACATCGTTTGCCGCGATGACGAAGTCGATGCCGCGCTCACGCCAGTAGCGCGCCGCGTCGGCACCGCCGCAGTCGAGGCCCACCGCGGTCCCGGCGGCATGACTGCGCTCGATGATGCGCTCGATCATCGCGTGCATCTGCGGGGACTCAGCGTATGTCTGGCGGCCGAGTCCGGCACTGAGCGAGAGATCGTTCTGCCCGATATACACCGCGTCGACATCCGGAACTGCGGCGATCGCATCGATGTCGGCGTACGCTGCGGCGGTCTCGATCATGACGATGCAGGCTGCCGCGCGATCGCCTTCTTCGTGATCGGGGAAGCTCTCATGCACTCCCTGCCACAGCGGACCCCAACTGCGCGTTCCACGCGGCGCGTAGTGGCACGCGCTGGCGGCAGCTTCGGCCTCGGCCGCGCTGTTGACCATTGGCACGATCACTCCATCGGCGCCGAGGTCGAGTGACCGCATGATCAGGTCGGGAGTGTTCCAGGGGACGCGCACGATCGCCGGTGCTCCGCCCTGCCGCACGGCCTCGACCAGGGCATCCGCAGCGCTCATCGTCGAGTAGCTGTGCTGAAGGTCGATCGTGATGAAGTCGAACCCTGCGCGCGCCATCACTTGGGCCGTGACGGCGTCATCGAGGAACACCCAGGCGCCACTCATCTCGCGCCGCGCGTTAAGCCGCTCTCGAAACGTGGCCTTGTCGAGTGCCGTAGTGGCGGGCACGGAGGCGGGCACGGTCATGACGTCGTCTGCCGCGCGGCAGAGGTGCGCCACGCTTCCAGCATCCGCTCACGCGAACCATCGAGGTGATCCTCCAGCTCGGCGAGCACCGCCTCGCTGTCGCTGCCCTCGATGAGGTCGATCAAAAGCGCGTGGCGCGCGGTCGTGTCGTGCAGATCATCGTCGACGAGCACGGTCACCCGCAGCAGCGCCATGGTGATCGGCTCATACTGACGCCACACGGCGGCAAGCCGGCGGTGACCGGAAAGATCGCACAGCATGCTGTGGAAGATGACATCGACGCGGGCGAACTCGTCCGAGTCGCCGGCATCCGCAGCTTTGCCCATGGCCTCGACGACCGCACGCATCGCGCCGAGATCTGGAGTCTTCTCCAGCGCCATGGTCATCGATGTCGCCAGCGACTCCAGCGCACTGCGCAGCGAATAGAGTTCGCGGATGTCACGCTCGTCGAGGCTCTGGACGAGGTAACCCTGACCCCGCTTGGCGATCAGACCTTCGGCCTCGAGGATGCGGAAACCATCACGCACCGGGCCACGGCTGACATTGAGGGAATCGGCAAACTCCGTCTCAACCAGGCGCTCACCCGCCTCGAGATCGCCTCGGACGATCCCATCGCGAATGTGGTTCGCAACCTGGGTTCCGAGCGCTTCGCGCACGACCTTCACCGGTTGAAGTCTGGTGGCCACACTGCTCTCCGCCCCGCTGACAAAATGTCTACAGTTAACATTTGTGGGATCAGGCTACCCCAACATGCCCTGCGAGCGCGATGTCGAGACGCGGAACGGCCGTTGCCAGTCAGTCTTCGTCGCCGGGACGACGCGGCCGCCACAACACCACATCGGTCGACCGACGGATACGGCGGCCGCTGAGAACCGGGATCACTCCGCTCGCACCGGCGGCGAAAACACGCACGCCGGGGCGGTTCGCTCGCTCGGAGCGCAGGGCCCCTTCAAGTTCGAGGACTCGGTGGCGCAGCATCCGCACCTCGTCCTCGAGATAAAGCAGCCGCGCAATGGCGGGAAGGCTCATCCCCTCCGCGCCGAGCCTGGCGACCTCGCGAAGCTGCTGGATGTTCCGCGCCGAATAGCGGCGGGAGCCACCGCGCGTGCGGCCGGGCACGACCAGCCCGATGCGGTCGTACTGGCGCAGGGTCTGCGGGTGCATGCCCGCGAGTTCGGCCGCGACGGCGATCGCAAAGACCGGGGCATCTTCATCCTCGACCATTGCGATCACCTCCGCGACTCGAACTCGTCATCATCAGGCTTGCGCCTTCGCCATCATCTCCGCACGCGGGTTTTCCTTCGGCTCCAGTTCGTGGAACTTCTCGAGCGCCTCGCGCGCCGCGGCATCCAGATGCGTGGGAACGGCAACCTGTAGCTCGGCAAGCAGATCGCCGGTGCCCTTCGCGGTGCTCACGCCGCGACCCTTGACTCGCAGGATGCGACCGGACGGCGTGCCTGGTGCAACGCGGAGCTTGACCACGTCCCCACCGAGAGTGGGCACTTCGATCGTCGCGCCGAGCGTCGCCTCTGTGAAGCTGACCGGCACCGTCAGGCGCAGGTTCAGGCCATCACGCGTGAACACCGGGTGCGAACGCACCTTGATCGTCACGACGATGTCGCCACTCTCGCCGCCATCCGGCGACGGACGACCCCGACCGCGCAGGCGAATCTTCTGCCCGTCAGCGACACCGGCAGGGATCTTCACCTTGAACGGCTTGCCGTCCTCGCCCTGCAGGGTGATCGTCTCACCCTGCACGGCAGTGGCGAAGTCGAGCGTGGTGCGCGCGGTGACGTCGGTGCCCTTCTGAGGGCCGCCGCGGCCGCGGAATCCACCGCTCGTCTGTCCGAAGCGCCCGGAACCGAAGCCGCTGCCGCCCTGCCCCTGGTTGAACATCGCGAAGATGTCCTCGAAGTCGGCGCTGCTCTGACCACGACCCTGCTGGCCGTATCGGCTGAACACGTCTTCGAAGCCACCCGCACCGCCACCGCCCGAAGTGAAACGCGCGCCGGAGCCCATGGCCCGGATCTCGTCATACTCCTTGCGCTGCTCCGCGTCGGAGAGCACCGAGTACGCCTCGCTGACCTCCTTGAACTTCGCCTCCGCCTTCGCATCCCCCGCATTGGAATCCGGGTGATACTTACGCGCCAGCTTGCGGTACGTCTTCTTCAGATCCGCATCAGCGACGTCCTTGGAGACGCCGAGCGTCTTGTAGAAGTCCTTGTCGAACCAATCCTGGCTGGCCATCGATCACCTACTCTGCAGGAACAGCGACGACGACCTTCGCCGGACGCAGCTCGACGTCACCGAGGCGGTAACCCACCTCGACGACATCGAGGATCGTCGAGGTCGTAGCACCCGGGGTCGGCTGCTGGAAGATCGCCTCATGGTGCTGCGGGTCGAACGCTTCACCCTTTTCGCCGTAGGCGACAACACCCAGGCGCTCCACAACGGTGCGCACCTTCTCGCCGATGACGAAGAAGGGCGTGCCCTCGACAAGGTCGCCGTGCTGGGTGGCACGGTCGAGATCGTCAAGCACCGGGAGCAGCCCCTTGGCAGCCTCGCCCTTGGCACGCGCGATCTCGACGTGCCGCTGCTCTTCTGTGCGTCGTCGGTAGTTGGCGTACTCCGCCTGCAGTCGCTTGAGGTCGTTGAGCAGAGCGGACTCCGCATCAGCGATCGCCGCGTCACCTGCTGCTGCCTCGTCGGTCTGCTCTGCGTTCAGGATGTCGTCGACCGTGAGCCCCTCGACAGGGTCGGTGATCGATCCGTCGGATCCCTCTGCGGCGGCAGCCTCAGCGGAATCAGGGTTCTCCTGCGGCGACCGGTTTTCCTGCGGCGACGGGCCGGATGCCGCAGCATCCGACCCCTCGTCCTCAGGAACCTCGGCATTGTCGTCGAAGTTCTTCTTCGTCATGGCTACTTCTTCTCGTCCTCGTCGTCGACAACCTCTGCGTCGATGACATCTTCTTCGTCAGAAGCCTCATCGGCGGGAGCATCGCCATCGGCGGATTCGCCTGCCGCAGAATCCGACTGCGACTGTGCGTAGATCGCTTCGCCGAGCTTGCCCTGCGACTCGTTGAGCTTGTCGAACGCCGACTTCACCGCGTCATCGTCTTCGCCGGCCAGAGCGGTCTTCAGAGCGTCGACGTCAGCCTGAACCTCGTCCTTGACCTCGGCGGGGAGCTTGTCCTCGTTCTCCTTGATCAACTTCTCGATCGAGTACGAGAGCGTCTCTGCCTGGTTGCGCTGCTCAAGAGCCTCGGCGCGCTTCTTGTCGTCAGCCGCGTTCTCCTCGGCCTCGCGAACCATGCGCTCGATGTCTTCCTTCGACAGCGACGAGCCGCCGGTGATGGTCATCGACTGCTCCGTGCCGGTGCCCTTGTCCTTGGCGGACACGTGCACGATGCCGTTGGCGTCGATGTCGAACGTGACCTCGACCTGCGGGACGCCACGGGGCGCCGGGGCGATACCGGTGAGCTCGAACGTGCCGAGCGGCTTGTTGTCACGAGTGAACTCGCGCTCGCCCTGGAAGACCTGGATCGCGACGGACGGCTGGTTGTCGTCTGCCGTGGTGAAGGTCTCGCTGCGCTTGGTCGGGATCGCGGTGTTGCGGTCGATGAGCTTGGTCATGCGACCACCCTTGGTCTCGATACCGAGACTCAGCGGGGTGACGTCGATGAGCAGCACGTCCTTGCGCTCGCCACGCAGGACACCAGCCTGGAGTGCGGCGCCGACGGCGACGACCTCGTCCGGGTTGACGCCCTTGTTGGCATCCTTGCCGGTCTCGCGCTTGACGAGTTCGGCAACAGCAGGCATACGCGTCGATCCACCGACGAGCACGATGTGGTCGATGTCGGCGACCTTGACGTTCGCCTCACGGATGACGTCTTCGAACGGCTTCTTGGTGCGGTCAAGCAGGTCCTTGGTGAGGTCCTCGAACTTCGCACGCGTGATCGTCTCCGAAAGCGAGACGGGGCCCGACTCTGTCAGCGACAGGTACGGCAGGTTGATGGAAGTGCTCGTCGAGGAGGAGAGTTCCTTCTTCGCCTGCTCGGCTGCTTCCTTCAGACGCTGCAGGGCGATCTTGTCGCCGGAGACGTCGACGCCGGTGGTTTCCTTGAACTGCTTGATGAGGTGAGTAACGAGGCGCTGATCCCAGTCATCGCCGCCGAGGCGGTTGTCTCCGGAGGTGGAGCGCACCTGAATGGTGGAGAAGTCGTCGTCCTTGCCCACTTCGAGCAGCGAGACGTCGAAGGTTCCGCCACCGAGGTCGAAGACCAGGATGAGCTCGTCTTCCTTGCCCTTGTCCAGGCCATAGGCGAGGGCAGCAGCGGTGGGCTCGTTGATGATGCGCAGCACGTTGAGGCCGGCGATCTCGCCGGCTTCCTTGGTGGCCTGGCGCTCGGCGTCGTTGAAGTACGCGGGGACGGTGATGACAGCATCCGACACGGTGTCGCCGAGGTAGGACTCAGCATCACGCTTGAGCTTCATGAGGATGCGCGCGGAGATCTCCTGCGGCGTCCACTTCTTTCCGTCGACGTCGAAGCCCCAGTCGGTGCCCATGTGACGCTTCACGGATGCGACGGTGCGGTCGACGTTCGTGACAGCCTGACGCTTCGCGGTCTCGCCGACGAGAATCTCGCCGTCCTTCGTGTATGCGACGACCGATGGGGTCGTGCGGAAGCCCTCGGCATTGGCGATAACCTTCGGCTCGCCACCCTCGAGGACGCTGACGACGGAGTTCGTCGTACCCAGGTCGATTCCAACAGCACGTGCCATGCGATTCTCCTTCTGGTTGAAGTCTGTGAGTGAAGTTCTCTGGCGAATCAGTAAACCTGAGTCGCGATGACTCAACTGTACTCAGGCGAGCGGATGCTGTCAAAACAAACTTGATACGCCTCCACTCAAGTTTGGATACGGGGTTAGGCTGACCGGATGAACAGAACGCGCTCTCTTCGGGTCACAGCCATCGCAATCCTCGCTCTCACGACGCTGCCGCTCAGTGGATGCCTGTTCAGTTCCATCCCCTCTGAAGCACCAAGTGCAGAAGAACCGATCAGCACTCCTTCGCCCTCTGAAGAGGCCACCGTCGAGGAACCGGCCGACGATGAGTCCGAGGAGACGTACAGCGACGTTCCGGCAACACTCTCGTTCGCTGACGGAGCGCTGCTTCCCGACTCCACGTACATCGAGTGGGCCGACGGCCTCATGTTCGATGACGGGTGGGAGATCACCACACCCGACACCGGAAACGGCACCTGGGGCTACACCACAACGGACGGCACCTGCACGGCGTCATTCTGGCAGGGGACGCTGGACGGCCTGACACCGACCGGCGACGATTCCGCCGACACCGATGCGGTGATCGCGTTCTTCCTGGACGCCGAGGTTGCCGACGTGACGGCCGCGGCCACCAACACCGAACTCAGCTACCAGGTGGGCGGCGCAGGCGGCCTGGACGCGCGCAGCATCGGGGGCCAGCAGGATGATGATGCCCGCACGTGGAGCATGACCGCGCGCGCATTCGGCCACGTCGGCGCCGGCGTGTACACGCTGGTCGACTGCACCGGCGGAGACTTCGATGCCACCGTCGCCGAGGTCATCGCTCAGAACGCGATCGCCGCGTACTGATCCCCCTCCTCTTCCTTCACGAAAGAGAAGCCATGGCTGCACCCGATGACCACGCGCGCTGGCGCCGCGAGCGCCGCGTTTCCGTGACGGCACCCACCGGAAATCTCGCGCTCATCGAGACGCGTTGGACGGGCAGCGAGCGCCCCGATGTGGATGCTGAACAGGCTGCGGCTGGCGCGTCCGTCACGGTGACGCCACTCGAGCGCAAGAATCTCACGACCGGCGACGTCGAGTATGGGCTCCGCCGCTGGGATGCCGAGTCCGCTGCGATCACGGCGTTCACTGACATCGACGCCTACCCCTACGACCCCGATTGGGTGATCGACGCGCAGTTCATTCCATCCGATACCGACCACACAATCCCGGTCGAGCACATCCGCGACAACGGCGGCACGCGAGACACGGCCATACCGGGGGACATCACATTCACCCGCGGCAGCGCTATCCATCGCCTGGCCGCCCTCGACAACGGTGACTCGCTTCTGCTGGTGTTCGGCGATTCCACGAACGGCGATCCCGCACACGGCGGCGAGACATACGGGTCCGGCCGTTTCCTCACCGTTAGCCGTGGCCCCACAGCATTCGGCACGCCCGGTGCGGTGACCCTCGACTTCAACCGCGCGTTCGTCCCACCGTGCGGCTTCTCCGCGCAGTACAACTGCCCGCTGCCGCCAGCACAGAACCGGTTCGCCGAGCCTATTCGCGCCGGCGAGAAGAACGTCGTGTTCCGAGAAGGATTCGACCTCTACGCGGCAACCTGAGCACGAGCGGCGGAACTCACTTGCCGCCGGGAGGACCAGCCAGGAGAAGCACGACATAGAGTGCCACCACCGCAACGGCGATGAGCGCCACGAGTACCCACGGCCGACGCAGGAACCAGCGCATCAGCCGGTCGTACCAGGTGCGATCCTGCGGGTGATCGCTCTCTTCCAGGCGCCATTCGCCCTGTAGCCGGTCACTGCGATGCAGCCAGATCTCCGTGGGGATGGTCGCGTACGGGATGACCGCGCTGGCGATCGCCACCACGGCGACGCCGATCGACCACCTCTGGTTGAACGCGACGAGGATCGCCGTCGCGCCATAGGCGAGGAAGATGAACCCGTGGATGCCACCGCCGACAGTCACCACGATGCCTGGAGCGCCGACCGCGCGGGCAATGAGCGCCGAGATCAGGATCGTCCAGGTGATCGCCTCGGCGATCGCGAGTACACGGAACAATCGGGCAGGTGTATGGAACACGGCACTCCTCGGGGTCGCATTCCAGCCTAAGTCAGCGAGTCGATGCATCCGCCGTGCGCCTACAACCCGGCTGCGCAGGTGCAGATACAGGTCACACGCCGCGCATCTCGTATGACTTCTTGGGCAGCCGATACGCGAGATCCCCCGCGGTCTCGATTGCCTCGTCGAGCGAGAGCCGGTGCTCAGCGACCAGTCGGGCAAGATACCCGGCATCGATGCGGCGCGCGAGATCGTGACGACCGGGGATCGACGTGAAGGCCCTGGTGTCATCGACGAATCCGCTGGTGTTGTAGAAGCCGGCTGTCTCGGTGGTCAGCTCACGGAAGCGGCGCATCCCATCGGGCGAGTCGAGGAACCACCACGGTGCCCCCAACCGCACGGACGGATACGCACCGGCGAGCGGCGCCAGCTCGCGGGAGTAAGTCGTCTCGTCGATCGTGAACAGGATGAGTCGAAAGCGCGGGTCCATCCCGAAGGCATCCAGAAGCGGCTTGAGCGAGCGGGTGTACTCGACGGCGAACGGGATGTCGAAGCCGCAGTCGCCGCCGTAGCGTCCGGCGATCGGAGCCGAGTGACTGCGGTGCACACCGGGATGCACCTGCATAACGAGCCCGTCCTCCACGCTCATTCGGCCGCTCTCGAAGAGCAGGCCCGCTGCGAACGCCTCCGCCTCCGCTGCCGTAACCTCGCCCCGGAGGGCGGCCGTGAAGATGCGCTCACCCTCGTCGGCACTGAGCTCGAGGGTCAGCGGTGTGCGAGGACCATGATCTGTGGCGCGGGCGCCCGCCTCGATGAACGCCGCACGGCGCTGACGGATCGCGCGTAGGAATCCCGCGTAGTCTCCGACGTCGACGCCGCTGCGCTGGGATAGCCCCGCCACCGAATCGCGCCAGATCGGAGACTCCAGCGCGAATAGCGCGTCTGGACGAAACGTTGGCACGACACGTTCGCCCCACCCATCCTCGGCGAGCGCCCGGTGATGCTCGAGGGAAGAATCGGCAGGGTCGGTCGTGCTGAGCAACTCGATGTCGAAACGATCGATGAGGGCGCGGATGCGGTGGTCAGGTCGTGCGATCTTCTCGGTGAGGTCATCGAAGATGGCATCCGCCGAATCAGCCGACAACTCCTGTGTGACGCCGAACACCATCGCGAGCGAGTGCTCAATCCAGAACCGCGTTGGCGTCCCCCGAAACAACGTCCAGTTCTCCGCGAAGGTGCGCCAGACCGATCGAGCCGGCGGCACGGCACCGCCGTCCGCAGACACCACACCGAGGCTGGAGTGCTCGATCCCCTGCGACACGAGCATGCGTACCAGGTAATGGTCTGGTGTGACCAGTAGCGCCGCCGGATCAGGAAAGGCGGCGTTCTCGTGGATCGCGGATGCGTCGACATGTCCGTGCATCGAAACGATCGGCAGAGCTGCCGTGGTCGTGTAGATCTCGCGTGCCAGGGGTCGGAGGGTAGACCCCGCAGGCAGAGCCCGATCCGGATGAAGGCGCCAGTGTGTGTTCATGAGGTTCCATTCGCTTCTTCTGTAGCGCTTATGTAACAAGGTGCGATGCTTGTTACATTGGTTTGCATCAGTAATTACCTGAAGACAGCTAAACACAGAAGGAACTTTAATGAAACGATTGACATCTTCCGCAACTTCATTGCAGACTGTCCCCACTGACGGTCCCGTCGATGAGCTGACCCGAGCACGAGGAGGTGCACCATGGCTGTAACGATCCGCGATATCGCGAGCACCGCCGGCGTCTCAACTGCCACGGTGTCCCGCGCTCTCTCCGGCAGCGGCACCGTCTCCGCACGCACCCGCGGCCTGGTCGAGTCGGTCGCACACGAGCTCGGCTATCGCCCGCTGCACGGTACGGATGCCGCAGGCACACCCCGCGCGCAGGTCATCGGCCTGATCGTTCCCGACCTCGACAACCCGTTCTTCGCATCGATGTGCAAGGGCATCCAGAATCGCGCCCGCGCCGCGGGCTTCAGTGTCTTCATCGCCGACAGCGACGAAGATCCGTCACTCGAGGCCGAGCTCGGTCACCGGATGAGCTCGAACGTCGACGGCCTCATCCTTGCCTCCGCCCGCGGCTCCGATGACAACATCCGCTCGATCGCCGCGGCCGTGCCAGTGGTGCTGCTGAACCGTAGAGTCGAGGGCGTCGCATCGATCGTCTTCGACAGCGCCGGCGGCACCGACGCGGCCATGCGACACCTCATCGCACTCGGACACCGCTCAATCGCGTACGCCGCAGGCCCCGCACACTCCTGGTCCAACCGCGAGCGCAGCGCCGCAATCGCCGAATTCCGCGCCTCACGTGATGACCTCGAGGTCATCGACCTCGGAGCATTCCCGCCGTCCTTCGCCGGCGGCCGGGAAGCCGCCGACATTGCCGTCGCATCCGGCGCCACCGCCGTCCTCGCATACAACGACCTGATGGCCCTGGGGCTACTCGAACGACTGCGCCAGCGGGGCATCTCCGTTCCACAGCAGATGAGCGTGATGGCATTCGACAACATCCCCGCGTCGAACATGGTCTGGCCAACGCTGACCTCGATCGACAACCCGCGGATCGAGATGGGGCGCGCATGCGTAGACGCGCTGCTCGACACGATGCTCGACGACTCTTCACGACTCAGCTCCCCCGGTGAAGTTCCCGTGCACCTGGTGGTGCGTGAATCCACCGGTGTGGCACCAGTTCGCGCAGCGGACATGCCCTCAGCAACACCATGAGAACGCCCTCGGAACTCGCCGCGGGCCTATGAAAGGAAGAGCAATGGCAATACGACGGAGTGTCGCCTACGGCGCAGCTCTCGTGACGGCGACCGCCCTCGCACTCACCGGCTGCACCGCGCCGGGGAGCGCGACGCCAGCCCCCTCCTCTGACACGCTCGAAGTCCCCGACACGCCATCCGAGCCTGTCACCCTCAACATCCTTGATGTCGCTGGGAACCAACAGCTCACCGAGGGCATGATCAACAGTTTCGTCGAGGAGTACCCCGATGTCATCTCCGGCGTGACCTGGGAGTCGGCAGGATCCCCCGACCTGGTCGGCACGATCAAGCCTCAGGTGAGCACCGGCAACCTCTCGATCGACCTGGTGTTCTCCGGCACCGACGGCCTCTCTGCCGGAATCGCACAGGACCTGTGGATTCCAATCGCAGAAGAGTTCGGTGACCGGGTCAGCAACCAGGAGAACTACCTCGAGCCAGCCGCCGCCATGCAAGAGCTCGCCGAGGGTCAGGGCATCGTCGTGACCTACTATCCGTCCGGCCCCATCCTGCAGTACAACCCCGACACGGTCAGCGACGTGCCGTCCACTCCGGAGGAACTACTCGAATGGGCCGAGGCCAATCCCGGTAAGTTCGGCTACGCGCGCCCCGCGAACTCCGGCCCCGGTCGCACGTTCCTGCAGGGCCTTCCTTACCTGCTCGGCGACTCCGACCCGTCTGATCCCGTCGACGGTTGGGACAAGACGTGGGCATACCTGAGCGAACTCGGCCAGTACGTCAGCGATTACCCAACCGGTACCGGTCAGGTAGTCAGCAAGGTAGCCGACGGCTCATGGGACATCGTGCCCTCCACGACAGGGTGGGACATCCAGCCGCGTGCGACGGCACAGATGCCCGCCACGATCGAGGCTGCACCGTTCGACGACTTCACCTGGATCACCGACGCACACTACGCGCTGGTGCCGAAGGGCCAGTCTGCTGACAAGCTCTCCGCAATCCTGCTGCTCCTGCAGTACATGCTCACTCCGGAGATCAACGCGATCGCCTACGACAAGGGCTACTTCTACCCCGGTCCGGCCGTCGAGGGCGCGACTCTCGACCTCGCGCCGCAGGAAAGCCAAGATCTGCTGGCCGAGTTCAGCCGCGACTGGTACGACGACCTCATCGAGTCGAACCCGAAGGCGACGCCACTCGAGGCCGACGCACTGGTGAAGGCCTTCGACATCTGGGACCGCGAGATCGGTGCGGGAAAGTACGAGGAAAAGTAAACATGCCCCTCTCTCCGCATTCGTTCGAGTCACTCGAACTCGCGCACGTCGGCCGCAGCTTCGGCGGCCGGGCGGCGCTCGCGGACCTCAACCTGACGATCCGGGCAGGCGAGTTCATCGCTCTGCTCGGGCCGTCGGGCTGCGGCAAGTCCACCGCGCTGAACTGTCTCGCCGGCCTCCTGCCCCTCACCGAGGGCAAGATCCTCATCGACGGCCAGCGCGTCGACACCCTGCCCAGCGAGAAGCGCGACTTCGGCATGGTGTTCCAGAACTACGCACTGTTCCCGCACATGTCAGTGGCGAAGAACATCGCCTTCGGCCTGCAGATGCGCAAGCTTCCCCGCGACGAGGTCGCCCGCCGCGTCGACGAAGCGCTCGCGCTGGTGAAACTGCAGGAGCACGCCAAGAAGCTGCCAGGCCAGCTCTCCGGCGGGCAGCAGCAGCGCGTCGCGATTGCCCGCGCCGTGGCCCTCGAACCGCGTCTCGTACTGATGGACGAGCCGTTATCGAATCTCGACGCGAAACTGCGAATCGAGATGCGCGCCGAGATCCGCCGCCTGCACCAGTCGCTCGGACTCACAACCGTGTATGTCACGCACGACCAGGAGGAAGCCCTGTCGATGGCCGACCGTCTCGTCGTGCTGCGCGACGGACGAGTGCAGCAGATCGGCACGCCGGAAGAGCTGCACGACTACCCGGCGAACTGGCACGTCGCCGATTTCATGGGCTACCGCAATCTGCTCGATCTCACCGTGGATCGTGTCGACGGAGAACTGGCTCACGTCAGCGGCCACGGCATCAGACTCGTGGGCCGCAGCGTGGGTACCATCGCCGAGGGCGACCTGGTCCGCGTCGCGATACGTCCGTCCGACTTCGCACTCGACGGCACGCCCGGCGAGGTCAACAGCATCCGGGCCACGGTCAACCTCGTCGAGTACCAGGGTCGCGAGTTCGCCTCTGGACTCACATCATCCGAAGGTCTAAACCTGTTCGCGCAGACCGAGCATGCTCCGCGCACGGGCGACCAGGTCACCATGAGCGTGCGACCAGAATCGGTGCTCGTCTACCCCGCAGATTTGGATGCCGCAGCCGATGCCGGTGCGCCGTCGAGGCCTGCCGAGGTGCTGGTGTGACAACGACCGCCACGCGGGCCGACTCGACCCGTTCGAGCCTGCGGCACCGCCTCGCCGAACGCGGCGTCGACCTGAAACTGCTGCTTCTGCTGCCGTCTGTGCTGTTCGCCCTCGCGCTGTTCATCTACCCGTTTGCGTACGGTCTCGGACTCACCGTGCAGCCGCTGGCGCAGACGCAGGAACAGTGGGGCGGCGGGATCTTCGCGAACTACGTCGCGTTCTTCCGCGACAGCTTCATCTTTGAATCGGTCGGAAACACGCTTCGGATCGCGGTGCCTGCTGCGCTCTTCAACGTCATCATCTCCATACCGATCGCGTACAAGCTGCGCCGCCGGTTCTTTGGTAAGCGCACACTGCAGACGCTGCTCGTCCTACCGATCGCACTCGGCACTGTGCTCACCGCGCAGGGCCTGCTGATCTTCGCCGGTCGACAGGGCTGGCTGAACCGCACCCTGCTTGAACTCGGGATCATCTCCGAACCGCTTGAACTCGTCGGCAACAACCTCGGCGTGTTCTTCTCGCTGGTGATCTCGGGCTTCCCGTTCGCCTACCTGCTGATCTCGTCGTATCTCTCCGGCATCGACCCGTCGCTGGAAGCGGCAGCGAAGACGCTGGGAGCCGGATGGTGGCAGCGGTTCCGTCGCATCATCTTCCCACTGCTCGCACCGGGTCTTGCGACGACCTTCATCCTGACCTTCGTGCTCGCCTTCAGCGTCTTCCCGTCTGCTCGCCTCGTCGGTGATGCCGCCGGAGAATCACGGGTGCTGGCGTTGATGGCCTACCGATCGTTCGCGGAGCAGCTGGACTACAGCATGGCCTCCACGATCGCCGTCATGATGGGCGGTGTGGAGCTGGTCGTCGTGGCGATCGTGTTCCTCGGTCGCTCATTCCTCTATAAGGGATCAACCGGAGGTAAAGGCTGATGACCACCACTCTCGAGGCTAAGACCGATCCCGTCACCGAGGCCGTCGACGTCGCCAGTACCCGCAAGGCGAAGCGTCCGGCAGGAGAGAAGTCGCTGGCAGCGGCCCCCTCGACCTGGTTCGTGTGGGCCGGCATTGCAGCATTCTTCATCTTCCTGTTCGGAATCGTCCTCAGCGTGCTCGTCGACTCGTTCGGCAAGTCCTGGTTCAACTCCTGGCTGCCGGAGATGTTCACCACCGAGTGGTACGCCGCAGCGTGGACGCGGTTCGATCTGGGTAACATCATCCTGAACACGCTCGTGGTCGCCCTCACTGTGATCGTGATCTCGGTACTGGTGGGCGTTCCGGCATCGTACGTGCTGGCGCGCAGCAGCTTCCCCGGCAAGCGTCTCGTCATGCTGTTGTTCCTGCTGCCGATTCTGATCCCGCCGATCACGTTCGGCATTCCGCTCGCGACTGTGATGTACAACTTCGGGTTGGGACGCACCCTGCTCGCGGTGATCCTGGTGAATCTGGTGCCGTCGATCCCGTTCGCCATCATCACGATGACGCCGTTCATCGAGCAGATCAACCCGTCGATCGAGAACGCCGCACGTATGTGCGGTGCGGGTACCGGCCAGATCTTCGTCCGCATCCTCGCTCCGCTGCTTGTTCCCGGCATTCTCGCATCGTCCATCCTCGTGCTGGTCCGAACGGTCGGCATGTTCGAGCTGACGTTCCTGGTCTCAGGTCCTGCATCCGACACACTCGTCGTCTCGATCTATCGCGCGATGACGAGTGCAGGCGGTGGCGAGGCACGTGCGCTGATCTCATCGATGGGCGTGATGTACACGGTGATGATGCTGGTGATTCTCGTGATCGCCCTGCGGTTCATCAACCCGACGCAGCTGGTTGCGCAGGTCAAGGACGCACGGGATGACTGAGGGCGCACCCCGACTGACTCCCTCGACACTGGCCATCGCCGCGCTGCATCACCCGGATTTTGCCGTGCCGGAGCGGCCGGCGCAGGTCGGGATCGTGCACCTCGGGCTGGGGGCGTTCCTGCGCTCGCATCAGGCAGTGTTCACCGAGGATGCGGTGGCTGCCACCGGAGACAGGCGCTGGGGAATACTCGGTGTCGCCGGACGCAGCGACACCGCCATCAGGCAACTCGCGCCGCAGGGTGGGCTGTTCGGGGTGCTGTCGCGAAGCTCGGCGGGTGAGTCGTTGCGCATCGTGGGGACGATTCTCGACGTCGCCGACCCGCGTGTCGAGGGGGCACGCGTGGTCGAGGCAATCGCGGCAGCGACCACGCATGTGGTCACGATGACGATCACCGAGAAGGGCTACCCCCGAGGTACCACCGGGGGGCTCGACCTTTCGTCCACCGCGGTGCGGGCCGACCTGCCTGCCATCGCCGCGGCCATCGACGGGCGGCGCGAGCCAGCGACGAGCACTCCCCTGGGGCTGCTCGTCGCCGGCCTCGCACTCCGCAGCCAGATCGCACTACGCAACCGGATCGCACTACGCAGCGGGAACGGTCAGCCGCTCACCGTGGTGTGCTGCGACAACCTTCCAGAAAACGGCCCCCTCGTGCGCCGACTCGTCATCGATGCCGTCGAGGGCGCGGGCGCTGATGCCAAACGAGCGCAGGAGCTCCATCGCTGGATCGACGCGCAGGTACGCTTCCCGTCGACCATGGTCGATCGGATCACGCCGGCGACAACGGATGCCGATCGACTCCGCGCCGCCGACCTTTCGGGGCTGTACGACGAGGGCCTGGTGGTCGCCGAGCCGTACCGGCAGTGGATCATCGAGGATGATTTCGCCGGTCCCCGCCCCCGCTGGGAACTCGCGGGCGCCATACTCACCGACGATGTCCGACCGTACGAGCGGATCAAGCTGCGGGTACTCAACGCGTCGCACACACTCCTCGCGCTGCTCGGTTCGGTGTGCGGTCACACCACAATCGCGGAAGCGGTGTGCGACGCCCGTCTCCGTGAAGCGGCGCTGCGGATGCTGATCGATGATGTCCTGCCGACGCTTGACCCGGTGCCAGGGCTCGATCTGCTCGAATATTGCCACGAGACGCTGGGCCGTTTCGCGAACCCCGCGCTGAACCACACCACGCGACAGGTCGCCAGCGACACCTCGCACAAACTACCGATCCGGCTGCTCGAGCCTGCGGCGGAGCGTCTGGCCGCGGGCCACATCCCGCGCTCGATCGCGCTGGCCGTCGCATCCTGGATCGTGTACATAGATCGACACTCGACAGGCGGCAGGCTCGACGATCCGCTGGCCCCGCGGCTGACCGCGATCGCGGGCGGGCGCGCAGACAGTGCGCCGGATGCCGTGATCGAAGAGCTGTTCGCGCTCGAAGCCGTATTTCCGCCGGCAGTGCGCGATTCGCCCGATTTCCGCGCTGCGGTGCGCCACGCACTCGACACCGTTCACGACCTCGCCTCCGTCCGGGCATTCTGACCGGCATCCACACCAGGGAAATCATGATCATCGAACGCGCCGAAGTCATCGTTACGAGTCCATCCCGAAACTTCGTCACCCTGCGGCTGACGACGGACGAGGGATTGATCGGCCTCGGCGATGCCACTCTGAACGGACGCGAGCACTCCGTCGTCGCGTATCTGCAGGAGCATGTCGTCCCGCTTCTCATCGGGATGGACGCGCACCGCATCGAGGACACCTGGCAGTTCCTCTACCGTGGCGCCTATTGGCGGCGAGGCCCGGTGACGATGACCGCGATCTCGGCGGTCGATGTCGCGCTGTGGGATCTGAAGGCCCAAGCTGCGGGGATGCCGCTGTATCAGCTGCTGGGCGGCGCATCGCGTAAGGGCCTGCTCGCGTATGGGCATGCCTCAGGCAACGACACCGAGGAGCTCTTCGACAGCATCCGTCACCACTTGGAGCGCGGATTCCGAGCGATCCGCGTGCAGACCGCGGTGCCGGGAGTGCGGGCCGTCTACGGTGTGCCGCACGACGTCACGGTCTCCAACGGGGTGCGTAGCCAGGAGTACGAACCAGCGTCACGGGGTGCATATCCGGCGGAGGAGGACTGGGACACTCGCGCGTACCTCCGTCATGTGCCGACCGTCTTCGGTGCCGTGCGGACTGAGTTTGGCCCCGAACTACCGCTGCTTCACGACGGGCACCACCGGATGACGCCGATCCAGGCGGCGTCGCTGGGCAAGAGCCTCGAGCCCTACGATCTGTTCTGGCTTGAGGACTGCACTCCGGCCGAGAACCAGGAGGCGCTGCGCCTCGTGCGCCAGCACACGACCACTCCGCTCGCGATCGGAGAGGTTTTCAACAGCGTGTGGGACTACCAGGGGTTGATCCGCGAACAGTTGATCGACTACGTGCGCAGCTCGGTCACGCACACCGGCGGCATCACGCATCTGCGCCGCATCCTCGATTTCGCCGCCCAGTACCAGGTCAAGTCGGGCATGCACGGCCCGACCGACATCTCGCCGGTAGGCATGGCCGCCGCGATGCATCTCGGCCTTGCGATCCACAACTTCGGCATCCAGGAATTCATGCCGCACAGCGCCAAGACGAACAGTGTCTTCGCGCAGTCGTTCACCTGGAAGGACGGTCTGTTGCACCCCGGCGAGCAGCCGGGGCTCGGCGTGACCCTCGATGTGGATGAAGCCGGAAAGTATCCGTACGAGCAGGCATACCTGCCGTTCAATCGGCTCGCCGACGGGACAGTTCACGACTGGTGACGGAATAACCGGCCGCGACGCATCGTTGCCCACAAGCATGACGACGATTGATGCGGCCGCACTGGAGAGAGTGCTCTCCTCCGTCGACGTCCGCCTCGGTGTCGCACGTCGAGACACACTGGGTTCCGGCACTGTCGCGTCTCTTCCGGCCGGGTCCGTCTGGCTCGTCTTCGTTGCAGGCGGCGCTGTTCACGGACAACCTCCACTCGGCCAGGCGTGCGCGCTCGACGTCGACCGCGTTTCACGCTCGGTCGCATTCTCGCCGAACGCAGCACAGGACTTGTTGGTCGAGGGTGATGCCTTCCTGACTCTCGGTCGCCAACCCGTCACGCTGCGCTCGGATGATGGCGCTTCGCTGATGATCGCCGAGCTGCAGCTGTCCGATACGGCCGCCGAGCTGCGCGATGTACTGCCCGAATTCATCACCGTCACTGACTTCGCGGGCCTCGAACCCGCGGCCGCGGCACTCGCCCGCAACCTCGGTCCTGCGACCCCTGATGATTGGCCGTTGCGCTCGGGCGACCCGGTCATCTGCCGCCTGATGACGACGACGGTACTGCTGTCGGTCATCCGCGCCTGGGCCGAGAACGGCTGCGCGCCCGCCGGGTGGCCGTCCCGCTCAGGCGACCCGTTCTTGGATCGCGTCGTTGAAGCCATCCACGACCAGCCCGGCCGGGAGTGGACCGTGGAAGCGCTCGCGGGCATCAGTGCGATGTCGCGTTCGGTGTTCGCCGAACGATTCCACCGGGCCATCGGCCGCTCGCCCGCCAGCTACGTCACCGAGGTGCGTATGCAGTCGGCAAAGGAGCTGCTGACCTCTGGTCACGCGGTCTCAGACGTCTCCCAACAGCTCGGCTATGCCTCCGACGAAGGCTTCAGCCGCGCGTTCCGCCGCGCGACGGGTGCAACCCCGTCGTCGTGGCGCGTGCGCAAGCTGGACCCGGTTCGCGCGTAGCGGCGTGCGCCTCAGCGCCCCACCCGGTTCGACGCCCCGAACAGCGCGGCACCGACGAGGAGCGCGGCCGCACCCAGTACGTAGACGAGTTCGATCCCGACGTTGTCGACGAGGAGCCCGCCGAGCCCGGCCGCGATCATGATCGCTGCCTGGAATCCGACGACGACCAGGCTGCCGCCCGCCTCGAGTCGGTCGGGCATCCGGTGACCGACCCAGGTGTTTACGACGATCAGCCACGACGCGAAGAAGAATCCCCAGACGAAGACCACAACGCCGATCGCGAGCACGGAACCAGCCAGCAGGATGGCTCCTCCGACCGCCACCGCGATGACCACTGGCGCCAGCACTGCGAAGAACGCGAAGGAGCGGTCTACGACGAGACCGATGACGATGTTGCCGATCAGACCGCCGACGCCGAAGAGCGCGAGCAGCAGCACGATCGTGCCGGCATCGATATCCGGCATCCGCTCCAGCGCGAGACGGATGTACGTGTAGGCGAGGAAGTGCCCGAGAACGACGAACATGTGTCCGACCAGTCCGAGACCGACCCCTGGACGGCGGAACGTGTCGATCAGGATTCGGATGCTGGAGACCTGAGCGGCGGGGACCGCCGGCAGCAGCGTCCGCAGCGCGATCGCGAGCAGGCCGGTGACGATTCCGGCGAGCGCGAACACCGCACGCCAGTCCATGATCTCGGCGAGCATCACGCCCAGAGGAACGCCCGCCACTGTGGCGAGCGACACGCCTGCGGAGGTGAACATCACGGCACGACCGAGCCGTTCAGGCCCCGCGATCCTTACGGCGACCGTGATCGACATCGCCCAGAACGTGCTGATCGCCGCGCCGAGGAGGAACCGTGCGAGAAGGATGATGACCAGGTTCGGCGCGATCGCGACGATGAGGTTCGAGACGGCAGCGGCGAGCGCCATCCAGATCAGCAGTGATCGACGATCGACCCGGGGAAACACGAGGCCCACCGTCGGCGCCACGATCAGCCCGACCAGCGCCGTGACGGTGACGGTCTGCCCTGCCTGGCCGGGTGTGATGCCAAGGCCCGCGGCCATCTCTGTCAGCAGGCCGTTCGGCAGGAACTCCGCGGTGACAAGCAGAAACCCCATCATCATCAAGACGATGAGGGCGCCGTAGCGGATCCGCTCGGCAGCGGGAGCGACGGGGATGGGCGCGGTGATTGTCATGCTTCTACGATCGCAGGCAGACGGATGCCGCGCCCGATCAGTCGTCCGCAGCATCCGACCGTTCGTCCGGAGCGGGCCGGCGCACCAGATATCGTCGAGTGTCGCCCATTCTCTCTCGAAGGCTCCCCCCACTCATGACCAAAACAAAATCAGCAGCCCCGGCGCGCCCCGAAGACGAAAAACTCGGTATCGCTCCGAGCTTCGCCTACGGGCTTCAGCATGTGCTGACGATGTACGGCGGCATCATCGCCCCTCCCCTGGTGATGGGCCAGGCCGGCGGGCTGTCACAACCCGAGATCGGAATGCTGGTCGCCTGCGCGCTGTTCGTCGGCGGACTCGCGACGATCCTGCAAACTCTGGGACTGCCGTTCTTCGGCTCCAAGCTGCCCCTGGTGCAGGGCGTCTCGTTCTCTGGCATCGCGACGATGATCGCCATCATGACCGAGGGCGGACTGCCTGCCGTCATGGGTGCAGTGATCGCCTCGTCCGTGATTGGTCTGCTGCTCGCACCCGCGTTCGCGATGATCGTGCGCTTCTTCCCACCGGTGGTCACCGGCACCGTGATCGTCTCGATCGGGCTATCACTCCTGCCGGTCGCTGCAGGTTGGGCGATGGGCGGCGATACCACCGCCGATGACTACGGCTCGGTCGCCAACCTGGGGCTTGCCGCCTTCACGCTCCTGCTGATCGTGCTGCTGACGAAGTTCGGCACGCCGACGATCTCCCGTCTCAGCATCCTCATCGCACTCGTGCTGGGCACGGTGTTCGCCGCAGTCGTCGGCGCAGCCGACTTCTCCACGGTCGCGGAGGGCCCGATCGTGGCGCTTCCGACCCCCTTCGCCTTCGGGATGCCGACGTTCAACGTCGCCGCGATCCTCTCGATGTTGATCGTCGTGCTGGTCACCTTCACCGAAACGACCGCCGATCTGCTGGCCGTCAGTGAGGTCGTCGGCACCAAGGTCGACTCGAAGCGCATCGCGGCAGGTCTGCGTGCAGACATGCTCTCCAGCGCCGTGTCCCCGATCTTCAACTCGTTCACTCAGAGCGCCTTCGCCCAGAACGTCGGGCTCGTCGCGATCACCAAGGTCAAGAGCCGGTACGTCGTCGCCGCGGGCGGTGTGATCCTCGTCGTCCTCGGCATCCTGCCCGTCCTCGGACGAGTGGTCGCCGCCATCCCCACGCCGGTGCTCGGCGGCGTCGGCATCGTGCTGTTCGGCTCCGTCGCAGCCAGCGGCATCGCGACGCTCGCCAAGGTCGACTACCGCGACAGCCTGAACCTCATCATCATCGCGGTCGCGCTCGGCTTCGGCCTGCTGCCGCTGGTCGTGCCCACGGTATACGCGGCGTTCCCGGCGTGGTTCTCCGTCATCTTCCAGTCATCGATCAGCTCGACGACGATGATGGCGCTGTTGCTGAACATCTTCTTCCACCACGTCCTGAAACGTCGCCGCGCCGTCGACGCGGAGGCCGTCTCAGTTCCCGCGTTCCGGGAGATTCCGCACGAGCTTCTCGCCATCCTCAAGGAGGGCGACCACTACGTCGGCGGCGCATTGAAGGATGCCGAGGACAACGAGATCGCGGTCCGCTCAGACGACTCTCGTTGAAACCCTCCGCTCCCGTCGGGAGCACGGCCTTACGCCGAGCGCATGCGATCGGTCAGCGCGCGCATGGCGCGCAATGCTCGCATCTTGTCGGCGGGGCTGAGCGAGTCATACCCATAGCCTGCTTTGCTCTTCATTCCCAGCTACATGCACGCTGAGCGTGACGATCGCATCGATCAGATCAGCCACGTCTTCCGCGAGTTCGGAGACCATTTCGGCCGCCTCTGCGAACTGAGCCGCTTTCCGCCGTCTCCCGGCCTCAGCCGCAGGTGTCCGCTCCGTCACCCTCACCAGCGCCCCCTTGCACTATTTCCACAGACGCCGGAACTCCGCCATGGAACCAACGATGACGACGCCGTCTCTCGCGACCTCCCCGAGCACCGGATGGCGGTCGGGTCCGCCTTTCGCCTCGCTAGCACTGTAGATCAGAGCACGGACATCATTGCCCGTCATGCGAGAAAGCCTCTCGGTCACCGCCGTCACCTCGACCTCGAAGCGCTCGACATCTGCGCCGTCGGGGCGCAGGACGAACAGATCGATGTCGCTCGCGGGTGACATCTCATCACGGCTCGCGGAGCCGAATACGGCGGCGAATTCAGGACGTTCGCCGACAGCGGTCAGGAGTCGTGTCACCTCGGCGAACAGGCGAGCTTTCACATCGACGATCTCCGCGATCGCCGAGGCCAGAATGTGATCCTGATTAAACCTGTAGAGCGACCTGGCCCCCACTATCTCCTCGAGGACCACACCCTGCAAGACGAGACGTCGCAGAGCATGCCGAACTCCGGTGTATGACTTCCCCGAAGAGCGTGCGATCATCGCAGCATCCATGCGAACCTCGCTCGCGCGCACAAGGATTGCAAGCATGTCGCCTTCCACACCGCCGGCGATCGCAGCCAGCGGATACTGAAGTTGCATCCGTCACTCCAAACTAATTTTAGTGTTTAATCACTAAAATTAGCACTTCGCACGATTATCTGCTTGCGAAGCCACATCAACGGCAGCTTCATGGTGGACGCCTCGCGCGATGCACGGGTATCGTGAAGTGGTCCGGACATGCCCCGGAAGGAATTTGAGCGAAAGGAGCTGTGACATGAACGCTGTCTTTGTCGCACCGCCTGCCGCCGACGACCTTCCCCTCGAGGCCTCCCGCTCCTGATCCGCGTGTGGCCTCCACTTCCGGAGCAACCACCTTGACTGATCCTTTTGCGTCCTTCGACGCAACCCTGTCCTTTTCTGACCCCCTGTCCTTTTCTGAAATCGAACCCGGCGAAGACCAGCGCTGGTCCACGTGGACAGCCATCACCCCTTCCGAACGCGGCCCCGAACCCTGGCCGACATGGGTCGTGACATCAGCCGGCGCAATCGACACCGAACTCGGCATCCTCAAGACCGGCAAAGAAGCGGACGTCTTCCTCATCGAACGCGCCGTGCCGGACGGCCAGGCCCAGCGAGTACTGCTCGCCGCCAAGCGATACCGCAGCACTGAGCACCGCACCTTCCATCGATCCGCGGTGTACACCGAAGGGCGGCGCGTGCAGAATTCGCGCGACGGCCGCGCGATGGCGAAGAAGACGGCGTTCGGGCGCGAAGTGGCAGCCGCTGAGTGGTCGTTCGCCGAGTTCAGCGCCCTCTGCCGAATGTGGGAGCTCGGAGCACCCGTGCCCTATCCCGTGCAGGTGAACGGGTCGGAGGTGCTGATGGAATTCATCGGGACGGATGCCACGGCCGCACCCCGCCTCGCCCAGGAGCGCGGCGACCGCCGCATGCTCGCCGAGTACTACGCGCAGATCGTCGAGATCATGCATACCTTCGCCCGCGCGGGTTTCGCCCATGGCGACCTGTCCGCCTACAACCTGCTCGTGCACGATGGCCAGGTGCGCGTGATCGATCTGCCGCAGATCGTCGACATCATCGCGAACCCACAGGGGCTCGATCTGCTGCACCGCGATTGTGTGAACGTCTGCGACTGGTTCGCCCGGCGCCGGGTGGAGTGCGACGCCGAGGAACTCTTCGCCGAACTGATGGCGGCGTCGCTCACGTGAGGCCTCGTGGTCATGATCAAGAGGCCGGCGACGCATAGGCCGCGCTCGGGACGGAGCGGATGCTGCGGCGCGCCGTCACCACCCGTTCACCGGACCCGGCCAGACTTCGAACATGAGCGCACCCGACAAGCCCGACTCGACGCCGCCGCACCCGTCGGCCATCGCAAACAGCGGCGCCGTCGGCGTGATCGGTCTGGAACTGCGCGGCGAGACCCCAGCACCGAAGAAGCAGGTCTACTCGTGGGCACTGTGGGACTGGGCGACGCAGCCCTTCAACACCGTCATCCTGACGTTCATCTTCGCTGCTCTCTACCTGACCACCGATGCGTTCATGCCGCCGGAGATCGCAGCACTCGATCCCGACAGTGCGGTGCACAAGGCGGCCGAGGCTGATCTTGCATCCGGTCTGGGGCTCGGTTCCACAATCGCGGCATTCGCGATCCTGCTGTTCGCCCCCGTGCTCGGGCAGCGTGCGGATGCGGCCGGACGCCAGAAGCTCTGGCTCGGAATCGGCACCGGGGCCCTCATCCTCTGCATGTTCGGCCTGTGGTTCGTAGAGCCGACACCGGCACTGTTCTGGCTCGGAGTCGCCTTGATCTCAGCCGGCTCGGTGTTCGGCGAGATCGCAGCGGTGAACTCGAACGCCATGCTGATCGGCATCGCGAACCCTAAGACAGTGGGTAAGATCTCCGGTCTCGGCTGGGGCTTCGGCTACATCGGTGGTGTCATCGCTCTCGTCATCGTCATCGTCTTCTACGCCTTCAACTGGTTCGGAATCTCCGATGACGGAGGCCTGCCCTTCCGGCTCATCGCAGTCGGATGCGCCGTGTGGGCGATCGTCTTCAGCATCCCGATCTTCCTGAATGTGCCGGAGCCGTCACTCGGACGCCCAGAGCGCAAGGTCGGCTTCTTCCGCTCATACGTGCTGCTCACCAAGGACGTCGTCCAGCTCTACCGCTCCCCCGAGACCCGCCCGACGTTCTGGTTCCTGCTCTCCAGCGCGGTGTTCCGCGACGGGCTCGGCGGCATCTTCGCCTTCGGCGCGATCATCGCCGGTCAGGTGTTCGGCTTCGAGTTCCTGGAGCTCGCCATCTTCGGCATCGCCGCCAACCTCATCGCCGGTGTATCCACGATCCTTGCCGGCCGCTTGGACGACCGATTCGGCCCCAAGCGCATCATCCTGTTCGCGCTGGCCGCGATGGTGGTCGCCGGCCTCGCCGTTTTCTTCCTGGTGGATGCCGGAACCATCGTGTTCTGGATCGGCGGTCTGCTGCTGTGCGCATTCGTCGGCCCCGCGCAGGCGGCATCCCGCTCATTCCTGGCACGCGTGACACCGGCCGGGCGAGAGGGTGAGATCTTCGGTCTCTACGCCACGACCGGACGCGCTGCGAGCTGGATGGCATCGGGCGCCTGGACGCTGCTCATCGTGCTCACCGGCTCAACCACATACGGCATCCTCGGCATCATGATCGTGTTGCTCGCCGGATTCCTGCTGCTGCTTCCCGTCAAGGCGACGTCGGTGCGCTGAGACGGAGCCATTGACCAGTCGTCAATTTAGAAGCTCAGCTCTCCCAGTTGTCGGCGAGCTTCGACAGCAACCGGGCGAGCTCGCGACTCTCGCCCTCGGTAAATGACTCAAGCGCACGAGAAAGCACCTGCCGCCGCTCGCCACGCATGCCGCGGGCGATCTTGCGACCCTCATCTGTGAGCGCAATGCGCGTGCGGCGCGCGTCGTCGGGGTCGGCCTCGCGCTGCACGAGGCCACGCTGAACCCCCTGTTGCACCAGGCGCGAGGCGCGAGGCTGGTCGACACCGACGGCTTCACCGAGCGCACTGACGCTGAGTGGTTCGGATGCTATAGCGAGAGCCTCGAGCATCCGCATCCAGGCCGGCCCGCCCAGGCGTCCGCCCGGCCCGCCCGCCCACGGTGGGGGGACGATCCCGCGGGCGCCACGCGGATGCTCGCCGTGCCCTGGGCCGTGTTCGCCGCCGTGACCATGCAAGTCGCCGATGAGGTCGCCGCGCATTCCGTGCGGTCCACCGTGGCCGCGGCCATGCGGTCGCCGCCCACGCAGGCGCGACAGTGCCTGCGCGATGGACTCGGCGGGGTCGGGATTGTCAGTGCTCACGCATTTGATTTTACATGCGACTTGACATGTATCTAATTTGCATGTCACACTACATATACATGCAAGGTTACAAGCAAAGGACTTCTTCCATGAACACCATCAACACTGATGAGAACAACAACACCGAAAACAGTCGCCCATTCGGATTCTGGCTCAAGGCCGTCGATCGCCTGATGGTGGCCGAGTTCGCCTCCGCCTTCGACTCCGAGGGCATCACGCGCCGCGAGTGGCGCCTCCTGAACGTCATCGACGGCACCGCTCCGAGTGGCCACCCGAAGAACGACCGCCCGTCCCAGCCACGTAGGTTGCCCGCCCACAAACTGGCGCGACTGATCGAGCTCGAATGGGTGACGGATGCCGATGGCACCTGGACGCTGACCGACGAAGGCCGCGCAGCCAAGGAACGCCTCGGCAGCATCGTCGAAGGCATCCGCGCGAAGGTCACCGATGCGGTTCCCGCTGAAGACCTCGCCACCACCATGGCCACGCTCGAGCAGCTCGCTCGCGCGTTCGGATGGGATGAGGAGACGCCGCTCCCCCGTGGGCGCGGACATCGTGGTGGGTTCGGGCACCGACACGGGTTCGGACGCCACGGCCACAGTCACAGCCACAGCCACAGCCACAGCCACGACCGCAGCCACGAGGGTTGCCGCCATGGCGAACGCGGCTTCGCGCATGACACCGACCACGAAAACCACGGGCCTCACCCTCACAGCGGGCCTCACGATCACCGCGGCCACGCCCGCGCCCGTTTTGCGCACTTCGCGCAGGGCGCCTACGAGCGGGGCTTCGACTCCGGCTTCAGTCGTGGTCGCGACGACCGCTGACCTGCACCTCGCAGGCTGTATGAACAACGTCGGTTATGAGCGCTCATAACCGACGTTTTCCATACCCCCGCGGTAAAGGGGCAGGCAGGCCGAGGCCTCCGCCGCGGATGTCAGCCTTGCGTCGCCAGGAACACCATGAGGCCGATGGCGCCGACGATCAGCACCGTGAGACCACCGTAGATCGCGATCGTCCAGCCGCGGTAGCTTTGCCCGGCTGTTCCGCCAGCGGCCGGACTGACGTAATTCCGCGTCGCTTCATCGCGAGCCGTTGCGGCGCGTGATGCCGCCGCACGTGACTCAGCTTTCTGTGCAGCGGTCGGCGGCATAACCTCCTGCTTGTGGGCGGATGCCGAGGTCCAGGTGTCGTCGGGCGCCCAAGTGCTGCGTTTGCGGAGCGCAGGAGCGTCCGCTGTGTCAGTTCCGGTGTTCTCGGATGGCGCCGGCGGAACGACCGGCGCGGCACGGGGAGGGGGCGGCGCCCCGAATTTTGGCGGTGGCGGCACTTCGAAACCGTCGATGGCCGCTTCTGCGTCCGGGACGTCGACCGTCTCCGGTGCGGGGACGTCGAATGGCTCCACCCCCGCTGCCAGGGGCGAGGCGGGCGCGATCGGTGCGCCGGCGGGCTGCTCAGTCGTGGCATCCTCGCCGGGACCTTGCGGATTCTCCGTGTTTTCGATGCTCACGCTCTTGATACTACGTGTGCGCCTCGTTCTCCGAGTCTGGTTGACGTCGGGCGATCAGCCGCCGAGTGATCCGACGTCGGTTGTGCCGACATTTGTGCGGTGGAAGTTCTGGAACGAGCGGGATGCCGTCGGTCCGCGCTGGCCCTGATAACGGTTGCCGTAGGGACCGGAGCCGTACGGATTCTCGGAGGGCGAGGAGAGTCGGAAGAAGCAGAGCTGACCGATCTTCATCCCGGGCCAGAGCTTGATCGGCAGGGTAGCGACGTTCGCGAGCTCCAGGGTGACATGACCGGTGAAGCCCGGGTCGATGAAGCCCGCGGTGGAGTGCGTGATGAGGCCGAGACGCCCGAGCGAAGACTTGCCTTCCAGACGTGCAGCGATGTCGTCGGCGAGGCTGACCTGCTCGAAAGTGGCGCCCAGCGCGAACTCGCCGGGGTGCAGAATGAACGGCTCATCCGGCTTCACCTCGATCAGCCTGGTGAGCTCGGGCTGATCCTCGGCAGGATCGATGAAGGGGTACTTGTGGTTGTCGAACAGGCGAAAGTACCTGTCCAGGCGCACGTCGATGCTCGACGGCTGGATCATCTCCGGCTCGTGCGGAGACAGGCCGATCCGGCCGGCGGCGAGTTCTGCTTTGATGTCGCGGTCGCTGAGAAGCACGGCACCAGCCTACGGCCAGATCGCACCGATCCCGTTGCCGAGGGCATTGGCACCGAGGATGAAGAGCAGCACAGCCATGATGGTGTGGTTCTCGCGGGTCAACCAGGTGTGCAGCGCCGCCAGCGGTGTGTGCATACGGTCGGAGGCGATGAGATACGCGACCACCGGGATGATGACTGTGGACGAAGCCATCAGCACGAATACGGCCATGGCGAGCATGAGCCCCTCAAGGCTCAGATCGGCAGCCCCCAGGTCGACGCCGACACTCGCGCCGAGTATCACGTTCTTTGGGTTCGCTGCGGAGAGGATCAGTCCGAACTTCAGACCGTCACCAAAACCGAAGGTGTCGATCTTCTGCATCCACGCCGGCAGCTCAGGCTTCTCATCGCCGTGCGGGCGCTTGCGCCACTGCTTGACCGCCAGCCAGATCAGCAGCCCGCCCAGGACCAGCTTGATCGCGCCTTCCCATGAATTCCGCGCGTGATGCTGATGGGTGGGCAGGATCGACGCGAGGGCGGTGAGCGCCACGATCACCGCAACGGTGCCGACCACCCAGCCGAGCAAGAAGCCCAGGCTGCTCGAGCGGGCACGAGGACTCAAAAGCGTGAGGATCACGACGATGATCGGCACCGGGCTGATCGCGATGCCGACGGCGAACGGGAGCATCTCCCCGATGATGGCGCCCATCAGCTGTGCCTCCGCGGTGCGTGTTCAAAGATGAGGTTCGTTGTGGTTCCGGCGACTTCTTCGCGCACGCTGATCGTGTCGGCGACGAGTTCGCGCAGCGCCTGGGCGTCACGAACGGCGACGTGCACCAGGAAGTCGCGGTCACCGGCGAGGAAGTACACCCGCCGCGTCGCGGGGAGCGACTCGAGATAGTACTGGAAGCGATGGAGGTTGCCGCGGGCGTGAGCTTGGAGCCGGATCGCGATGAGTGCCTCCAAGTGCAGGCCGACGGCTTCGGGATCGATCTCGGCACGGAAACCGATGATCGCGCCGGCGCTTGTCAGGGCGCGCATCCGCTTGTGGCAGGTCGATTCGGCGACGCCAACGCGAGCGGCCAGTTCGGTGTTCGAAACTCGTCCGTCGCGCTCGATCTCGATGAGGATGGCGCGGTCGATGTCGTCGAGGTCTGCGAACCGCGAAGAATCCTTCTCAGACATGACTGATTCCCTTCTCGTCGCGAGGATCCTATTCGTGTTTGGTGCAGTTGGCGAGGATTCTTTCAATCTCAACCGGATGACGGGGCAGATCTGCCATCCTGGACATATCTGTCGTATCTCGACTTCTGTCGCATCTCGGGAGGTTTGCAATGGCGCACTCGATCGTCATCGGAGCTGGCATGGTCGGACTCGCGACCGCTTGGCATCTGCAGGAGCATGGTGTCGAGGTCACAGTCCTTGACCGCACCGGCGTCGCCGCTGGTTCATCCTGGGGAAATGCCGGCTGGCTCACGCCCGGTAAGGCGATTCCGCTGGCTGATCCAAGCCTGTGGACGTATGGACCGAAAGCGCTGCTGGATCCGGATGCCGCACTGCACGTGCCGCTCCGAGTGGATGCCGCACTCTGGGGGTTTCTCGGACGCTTCGCCGCACACGGCACGCACCGCGCGTGGGATCGCACGATGGCGGCACTCACTCCGATCGACAAGCTGGCTCTTTCCGCCTTCGATGAACTCACAGACGGCGGTGTCGACTCGTGGACTCGGGAGGGCCCGTTCGTCATCGGGTTCACGGAAGAGCGGCATGCGAAGGGGTTCCTCGGAGAGATCGCCGGAGTGGTCCGGCACGGACAGGACGCGCCGTTGGAGAGACTGGAGAATCCGCGCGAACTTGCTCCGATGCTTTCGGATGCGGTGAAGGTCGCGTATCGGCTCGACAAGCAACGGTTCCTGGAGCCGGCGCCGTTCGTGCAAGCGTTGGCGGATGCCGTCGTCGCGCGCGGAGCGGTGCTGCGCACCGATGCCGAGGTGGCACGCGTGGACGGTGGGGTTGCTGGTTCTGCTGGTTCTGCTGCGAGTGTGGTTCTCGCATCCGGTGAGCGGCTCTCTGCCGATTCTGTCGTGGTGGCGACCGGGGCGTGGATGCCGAAACTCGCGCGCTCGCTGGGAGTCAGGGTCCCGGTTCAGGCGGGGCGCGGCTACTCATTCACCGTCGACACCGACCAGCCGGCGACGCATCCGGTTTATCTGCCGGCGCAGCGGATCGCCTGCACGCCGTATCAGGGCAGGTTCCGGATCGCGGGGACCATGGAGTTCCGTGGTCCGGACGAGCCACTTCAGGCCCGTCGCATCCAGGCGATCATCAATCAGACACGCACTCTGATGCAGGGCGTGGATCTCGACAATCGGCACGACGAGTGGGTGGGTTCGCGGCCAGTGACTCCTGACGGCCTGCCGATCGTCGGCGCCACGCGCGCACCGGGCGTGTACGTCGCCGGCGGCCACGGAATGTGGGGCATCGTGCTCGGCCCCGCCACGGGCAAGCTGCTCGCCGAGCAGATCGTCACCGGGAAGATACATCCGGCGATCGAGCCGTTCAACCCGTTGCGGTAGCGTCTTGCGGCGGAGCTGACCTCGCTTTTATTGTTATGCTGGCGGGGCGCCGCAAGGCCGCGGGACTGTAGTTCAATGGTAGAACTTCTGCTTCCCAAGCAGATAGCGCGGGTTCGATTCCCGTCAGTCCCTCCATCAATCGCGAAGCCAGATGCTCGCCCACGTCCGGTCAACAACCGCCCGCTGGGATAGAACTCAGCAATCGGGGACCTAGGTCTCTAATACCGCAATCGTTCTCACGAGATAATTCTTCTGCACACTGCTCGGGTTCACCCCGGCCATCAGCGCGCTACCCGAACTTCCCCACTCACCGCCCTCGACCTGGGAATCATCGTCGTTCCCGGAATGTGCAGCCCCATGCGCCCTTCGCAGTCTTCGTTCGCGCCTCACCGTCGCTCCCGCATGGCCGGAGTCGCGACGACGCTGGCACTCATCGCCGGGTCGCTGCTCATGCCACTCTCGGCATCCGCGGCTGCGCCGATCGTGATCGACGACTTCAACGGCAACCGCATCGCGGCGCCGACCGTCACGGTTGAAAACACCGGAACGAGCACCACACCCACTGTCAGCGACCCCGTGAAGCGTATTGAGCTCTACGGCGACGGCAACAGCAGGACTTCAGCTTCGCTGCAATACAGCTTCGCGGAGACAGATCTCACGTCGGCTGGAACCAACACGCAGTTCATGGTTGGCCTCGAGAGCGTGACCCGGGGTCCGGACGTGACCGCCGGCCCCTTAGCGGTCTCCGCGGAGATCACCCTTACCGACGCTTCGGGCAACACCGGACGTTACGGAACGAGCTTCCCAAACGTCGCTGACTTCGATCTCGTATTGAATTTCTACTGCACCCCCGAAACTCCGTCGTGCTTCACCCCGAGCGTCGACTTCACTCGGATCACCGATGTCACACTGACGTTCTACTATCCCCGCAACTATGACCCCGGTCACTCCACCGTCGTCGTTCTTGATGAGCTGCGCACCACCCCGACTGGTGGCGCGCAGCCACTTGCCCCATCTGCAATCGTCACGCACACTGCGCCGGCAGCCACCAATGGGATCATCTGGGTCGATGAGCCGACAATGCTCACGTTCACCACGAGCTTCATGTCCAACGGAGCTCTGGCCGCGCTTGCAGACAACCCCACTGTCGCTGACGTCACGGTCAGCGGCAGCGGCCTGCAGGCCTCGGTCGAGTCTCTTGCGGGAACGAACCCCTACACCGTGAGCGTCCTAGTTGAATCTGGCTCGGGCACACTCACTCCGACAGTTCACGCAGGTGCCATCACAGATACCTGGGGCCAGCCCAGCCTTGCGGGCTCCACGACTGTGACAGTTCAGCAGGGAACCGCTCCCGGTGCGGTCACGCCCGCCGCGCTATCAGCGTTAGTGGATGCGCCTTTTTCCGCCCAGCTCAGTGCGACGGGTACCCCCACGCCGAGCTTCGCTTCGACCGACCTCCCTGCCGGCTTCTCTCTCAGTAGCAGCGGCGTGCTGTCCGGAGTCCCAGCAGCGACCGGCACCTTCGACATCCCTGTACGCGCTGAGAATCAGCTCGGACACACCGATCAGATCGTCACCCTCACTGTCGAGTCCCTCGCGTTCACCAGCCCTGCAGCGGCAACCTTTTCCACAACAGCCATTGGAAGCTTCGACGTCACCTGGACCTCAACCAGCCCTGCAAACCTCAGCGGTCTGGATGACCTGCCGCCAGGCCTCACCGCCACCTCTGACCCGGACGAGAACCGCCTCACCATCGCCGGCACCCCCGACAACGGCGGCAGCTGGACACTCCCACTCGTTCTGACCCTCGCATCCGGCAACACAGTGACGCAGGATCTCGTCATCGACGTGACCGAGGCTCCGCGCTTCACCAGCGGCTCGACTTTCACCGCTGCCGTCGACGTCCCCTTCACTGCCCAGATCACGACGGACGGGTGGCCAGCGCCAGCGCTCACCGTCGTGGCGGAAGACCTTCCTGAAGGACTGACTTTCGTTGACAACCTCGATGGAACCGCGACGCTGAGTGGCACTCCGACGGGCTGGGGAGGAGTCTCCACGCTCGAAGTCAAAGCGACCACCGGCACCGAGACGGCCACGCAACAGCTCAGCATCGAGGTGCACTCCATCCCGGCTGTCGGCGCTCCCCTCGACCTTCGAGCTGAGGTTGGTGCCACAGCGACCACGCGCATCACCGTGCTCGCATTCCCCACTGCGACCCTCACTCCGAGTGCGTTGCCGGATTGGATCACGCTCACCCGTAACTCGGCGACCGAATGGACGCTCACCGCCGCGCCGACGGTACAGGAACAGCCCGTGACCGTGCATCTGACCGCAAGCAATGCCAACGGCGTGACGCCGAGAGACGTCTACGTCTCAACATTCGCCAAGCCGTCGATCTCAGGTCCCACATCGCTCATCTTCGCCCAGGGACAACCAGTGCCCGCAGGCGTGGTCTTCACTCTGTCCGGCGAACCAGCCCCCCTCGCAGAGGGAGGCGCGCTTCCCCCCGGTCTCAATTGGACGGCCACCGACGGCAGCCTGACGATCGCCGGGACACCAACCGAGGTTGGCACCTTCACCGCGACGCTCACGGCCACAAGCGCAGATGGCACCGCCACGCACAACATCACCATCACGGTCGACGAGCTCCCCACGATCGCTAACATCCCCACCTCCGTCTTCCCTCTGGGCACGCCGATCGACGTGAGGGTGGATGCTACGGGAAGCCCGGCGCCCACCATCACCGCGACCGACCTCCCGGACGGGCTCCGCCTCGTCGACACCGACGACGGCGTGAGGATCACTGGCACCCCGACTCATTCTGGGCAGTCGACGGTCACCCTCACCGCGACGAACCGCTCAGGATCCGCGACGACAACGTGGACGATCGAAGCGGGAGAAGGCCCCGCCTTCACCTCCGCCGACGTGGCGACGTTCGAATTAGACGTCGCAACATCGTTTGTTGTCACAACCAGCGGGTACCCCGCACCATCGCTGGCCCTCGGCGACGTACCTCCGACCGGGCTGTCATTCACCGACAACGGTGACGGCACGGCGACGATCGCCGGCACTCCCACCGAAGCGGGAGACCAGACGGTTCGCATTACCGCCACCAACTCTTACGGCAGCGTTGATCAAGCTCTCGCCCTCACCATGTGGGAGGCGCCGATGGTCACCTCTGCACCGGCTGCGTCCTTCCAGGTTGGCGTCGCGGGAGTGTTCCAGGTCACCTCCTCCGGATCCCCGACGCCGTCCCTGACTCTTAGCGGCGCACTCCCCTCCGGGCTGTCATTCTCCGACAACGGCGACGGAACCGCGTCGATCTCCGGGACTCCGGCCGTCCAGTCTGCGGGAACGTTCCCCCTCACCATCACGGCGACCGTCACCCCCGGCGCCGCCCCGGTGCCGCTTCTCGCCCTCGCATTGGCCGTGGGCGAGGTCAGCGCCGTGACGCAGGATCTCACGTTGACGATCGCTCCGGCGGATGCGGTTGACCCCGTCGATCCGGTGGACCCGGTTGATCCCGTGGATCCCGTGGATCCGGTTGATCCGGTTGATCCGGTAGACCCGGTGGACCCGGTGGACCCTGTTGATCCGGTTGATCCCGTGGACCCCGTGGACCCCGTAACCCCCGTGGCACCCATCGATCCTGTGAGCCCGGTCGTCCCCACAACCCCGACAGCTCCGGTGATTCCCGGCGCCCCGGTCGACCCGACAACGCCGAGCGACCCCGGATCGACCCCGGTCGATACAGCACCCACGACTGGCAACATCGCATCCCCTGCCGCTGGTCTCGCTGCAACAGGAGCCGATTCGACCAGCACCTTCGCGCTTGGCGCCTTACTGATGACTACCGGGCTGTTCGTGCGGATGCGAGCGCGGAAGTGGACACGACGCCCTCAGACGAACTGACGGCGCGAGCCGCCGGCATCCGGGCGCCACACCAACCACGAACAAAAGCAGAATGTCCCGCTTCCAACATGGAAGCGGGACATTCTGATTGTCTCAACTGATCAACTGATCAACTGATCAACTGATCAACTGATCTTCGACATTTTCTTCAGCACGACGGCGGCGAGCGATCATGAGCGCTCCACCACCCGCGAGGAGCATCAGCGCTGTTGCCAGCACCCACAAGGTGATCTCGCCACCGGTCGCTGCCAGAGGCGGCGGCTTGGGCAGGTCGTGGGTGGTGCACAGCGTGCTGTCGGGCGCGCACACCGGCTCTTCACCGGTGATTGCGACGACGTTACCCAGCGTGTGGTTGCCCTGCTGGTCGTATGCCTTGACCGTGACGGTGTAGGTGACCGTGACCGTGTCGCCAGATGCCACGGCACCGGTGATGCGGATCGTGTCGCCATCCGTTACAGCCGTGACTGCCTCGTCCGAGGAAGTCGGACCTGCCTGCAGCGTGGCATCGTCGAGCACATCAACCATGTGGTCGGTGTAATCGATCGACACGTCAGCCGCGTCAGCGTTCGTCGACACGTTCTCGAACGTCAGCGTGTAGGTGACGTTCTCACCCTGCGCGACCTCGGTGCCCGATGCCGGGTCCGAAGACTTCGACACGACCACGTCAGAGACATGGTTGATCGTGCAGTCTGCACGCTCACCATCAGCCGGCACGCACTCTGCCGACGGCATCTCACCGGTGTTCACCAGGAAGTTGCCCAGACGGTCATCACCACGCGCACCATCCGCGTTCACCGTGACCGTGTAGGTCACCGTGACCAGCTGGCCCGGCTCGAGAGAACCGAACACGTTGAAGCGACCATCCGTGATCTCCGACACTGTCAACGCTGCATCCGAAGACACCGGCGCCGTGGTCACCGTGACGTCATCCAACACCTGGGTCAGCACGTCGTCACGGTTGACCGCGACCGGAGCCTCACCGGTGTTCTCGAACGACAGGGTGTAGGTGACGACCTGACCGGCCTGGACCGTCGAACCCGATGCCGGGTCGACCGTCTTCCAGTCATCCAGCTCACCAATCGGGTGCTCTGTCGTCGGCGGAACGAACGGGTCACACTCGGCCGCCTCCTCCTCGCACACATACGGGGGCACGTCCGGAGTGAGCACGTTGCCCGCGATGTTGTTACCGCGGTCACCGTCGGCGCCGATCGTGACTTGGTAGGTCACCGTGGCCGTCTCCCCCGGAGCCAGGTCACCGGTCACCCGGATCGTCTGAGCATCCAGATTCAGGTTCGCCGTGATGGCGTCAGCGTGAGCCTCATCCACCACCGGGTCGCTGGTGATCTCACCGTCATCGAGAACATCCGACAGATCATCCGTCGAGTCCACCGGACCTGTTGCCAGACCGCTGTTCGTCCACGACAGGGTGTACGTCACCACATCACCCGCGCTGACCGCTTCACCCGTTGCCGGGTCAGAGACCTTCGCAGGAGTGATCGACGGCAACGGCACCACAACGACGACCGGCGGGCCGCAGGTCTCGGCTTCGGCGCAAACCACGCTAGCCGTGTTGATCATGTCGTGATCACCGAGGTTGGTCACCAGCACCGAGTAGGTGATGGTCACCGACTCACCAGCAGCAAGCGGACCAGACCACGTCAGGTTCGGAGCCGCGAACTCAGGTGCCGGAACCGCAGAGCCATCGGATGCGACCGCCACAGCGTCACCGTTGTAAGCGGCATCGTCGAGCACATCCGTCATGTCGTCAGTCACCGCAGCCGGAGCCTCGGTCGTGTAGTCGCCTTCGCCGTCGTTGGTCACGATGACCGTGTAGGTCACCGTGTCGCCGGTCTCGACGTCCGTCGTCGAATCTGCCGACTTCGTGACGTTGATGTGAGGGATCGGGTTCTCCGTGGGATAGCAATCATCGACACCACAGGTGCCGTCCGCATTGCTCAGCACGTTGCCAAGCACGTGATCAGCCTGATCAGCGAACGCGTTCACGATCACCGTGTACGACACCGTGTACGTCTCACCGGCAGGAACCTCACCAGTGATCCGGAGCTCGGCCCCGTCCAACGTGGCGGTCAGCGCCTCGTTGGAAGTAACGATGGAACCGTCCACCAGGGTGGCATCATCGAGCACGTCCGACAGGTTGTCGAGCGCATCCACAGCCGACGGGGCCTGACCAATCGCCTCGAACGAGAGCGTGTAGGTCACCTGCTGACCCGCGTACACATTCGTACCGGACTCCGGGTCAACCGACTTGTCCATACGCAACTCATCGATCAGGTGCACTGTTTCCGGCGGCGGGGGCGGCACACATTCCTCGTTACCTTCCTCACAGACGTAGGTCGGAAGATCGGGCGTCAGAACGTTTCCGGCGATGTTGTTACCGCGGTCACCGTCAGCGCCGATCGTGACCTGGTAGGTCACCGTGGCCGTCTCGCCCGGAGCCAGGTCACCGGTTACCCGGATCGTCTGAGCATCCAGATTCAGGTTCGCCGTGATGGCGTCAGCGTGAGCCTCATCCACCACCGGGTCGCTGGTGATCTCACCATCATCGAGAACATCCGACAGATCATCCGTCGAATCCACCGGACCCGTTGCCAGACCGCTGTTCGTCCACGACAGGGTGTACGTCACCACATCACCCGCGCTGACCGCTTCACCCGTTGCCGGGTCAGAGACCTTCGCAGGAGTGATGTAGGGAAGGTCCACATCGACGACGACCGGCGGCTCGCAGATCTCACCATCGGCACAGACAATGCTGGCCGTGTTGATCATCTCGTGATCACCGAGGTTGGTCACGGTCACCGTGTACGTGATCGCCACCGACTCTCCGACCGCGAGAGGACCAGACCAGCCGAGCAGTGGCGACAGGTACGACGGAGCCGGAACTTCCGAGCCATCGGATGCCACCGCGACGGCGTCACCGTTATAGGTCGCATCATCCAGCACACCCGACATGTCGTCCGTGATCACCGCGGGGTCGGCCACTGTGTACGCCGCCTCACCATCGTTGGTCACGATGACGGTGTACTCCACCGTGTCACCCGTCCGCACACCCTCAGTCGAGTCTGCAGACTTCGTCAGCGAGAGGTGGCGCACCGGGTGCTCCGTCTCCGGGCAACCGTCAACCTGGCAGGTGCCGTCAGAATTTGTGACTACGTTGCCAAGGTTGTGATTACCCTGTTCGGCATACGCGTTCACCGTCACCGTGTAGGACACAGTGAAGGTCTCCCCTGCCGGCACCAAACCGGCAATAGCCAGCTGCTCCCCGTTCAGGGTCGCTGTCAGTGCTGGATCGGATGTGACGATCGACCCCTCGACGAGAGTCGCGTCGTCGAAGACGTTCGACAGGTCATCGATCACGTCGACGGCAGCTGCCGTCTCGCCGATGCTTGCGAAGCTCACCGTGTAAGTAACGTCCTGACCGGCGAAGACACGAGTGCCATCAGCCGGGTCCGCCGACTTCGTGATCTCGAGCGCTGCCGCCGGGATCCGCACGTCAGCACAGTCCGCACCAGCCGTGGCTGCGTGGTCTGCGGGAACGCAGGCGACGTTGTAGAGGATTTTGTCACCGGTGGTCGAGTCATAGGTGACCGTGTAGGTGATCTCCACCGACTCGTCGACACCCAACGGGCCAGACCAGGTGAGCTCCTGCGCGTCCTCATCGAAGACCGCACCATCCGCAGGTGCCGTGATCTCACCGAACACGGCGTCATCCAGCACCTCAGACAGGTCATCAGTCACCGTTGCGGGAGCATCCTCGGTGTACACACCAGGGCCCTCGTTCGTGACCGTCACCGTGTACGTCACCTCTCCACCATCGGCGGGAAGGTCCGTCACATCAGACGACTTCTCGACCGTGAGCTTCGGCAGAAGACCCTCGGTCGCCGCGCACGGCTCTCCCGTCACCGGGTCGGTGCCGTCTGCGGTTGCCGGGTCGCACGCGGGGATGTCCACTGGTGGCACGGTGGGCGGCGGCGGCGTCACGGGCTGCCATGCAACGTTGCGCACAGTGCCATCGCCACCAGCGGCAAGCGTGACCGTGTACGTGATCGTGACCCACTCGCCAGCAGCGAGCGGACCTGACCAAGACAGGAACGACGGGTCTAGGAACGCAGGATCGGACACAGCCGAACCATCCGATGCCACAGCCACAGCGTCGCCGTTGTACTCCGCATCATCCAACACTCCGGCAAGGTCATCGAAGATGACTGCCGGGTTGCCTGTCGTGAACGGGCCGGTGCCCGTGTTCGTCGCCGTGACCGCGTACTCGACCGTGTCGCCAGGCCGTGAATCGGTCGTCATGCTCGACGTCTTCTCGATACCGAGTTCGCTCTCCGTAAAAGTCACCGCGTAGTCTTCAACCTCGCCAGCGCTGGCAGCACCGGTCGGCAGGAATTCGGTCACATCGCTTGGGAACAGACGGAATCGGGCGAAGGTGTCCTCGGTCACCGTCCCGATGGGGAAGGTCAGGACGTAGTCGGCGGTGCCACTGTTCGCGGGAACAGCTACTGTCACCAGTTCACCAGTATCAAACGTGCCGTTGCCGTCAAGGTCAATCCATCCGGCGATCGTCGCCGCAGCATCCGTGTTATTCGTTGCCGTGACTGTGACGTCGGTCTCCGCGCGACCGTTCACGATGATCGGGCTACTGACGCCGTCCTCGTCGGCAGACGCGTTCTCGTCGTCGCCAAGAGCATCGGCGCTCGCGAAGCCGTCTTCTTCCTCGTCTACGAGAGATCCGAGCATCAGCAGAGCTGTCGTCGAGTCCTCGTCGTAGCCGGGAAGGAGATGACGGGGGCCGTCGTCTTCTAGGCTCGTGCCGTAGCTCGCCGGCGCATCACCAAAGTCTTGGATCGGCTCACACTCATACATGTGGAAATCATCAAAGTTCATCCACGCCTGACCGCCTGTAGTGTGGTCGCTATCCAACGTCTCGTTGCGGATTTCCACGCGGAGGTAGGGCCAAGCCTGACTTGCATCGAGCTGGAAGGTATTGAGCTCCCACGTGGGACGCACACCGTTACCGGCATAGTCGACGACTGGAGTCGAGTACAGCAGCTCGGTGTTGGCGGGCGTCTGCGGCGTGACATCTGCGTGCGGGACGGAGCCAGAAGCAAGGTCATTAGTTCCGAAGAACTGCATGAACCCATTGCCTCCACGGAGAGATCCACCGGCGGCCATGGAGAAGAATCCGACATAGCTTGCATCGGGATTCAGAGATGCGGCCAAGACGTTGACCGCGCCTTCACCGTTGCCTCGGTTGGAGTGACCGCCCTCGAATGCATACCCGTCTGCACCTGCGCGGACCGGCATAGTTCCCTCTACAGGACCACTGTCCAAGTCGGGCGAGAACACGTGATACTGGCCACCGGTCGGGTGGGAGTCCGACCATGACTCTGCGTAACCGATCGTGCTCGCAGATGACGTGCCGTTCGAAAAGTCGCCAGTTCGATCCTCGAAGCTCGGGTTCTGAATCAGGCTGACGGGCACCGGCCGCGTTCCCGCGACGCACAGACCCAAAGCCTCACTTGGGGCATCAAAGAGCTGACGAGGGTGATCGCTTGCGTTGACCACACCGCCTGGGTCTGTCACTTGACCTGCCGTCGCAACGATATCGAAGCGAGCAGAGCTGTCACCCGCGACGAAGCTCGCACCTGTGGGGACGGTGTAGGTGATCTGGTTGGTACCGGCCACGACGGGAGTGTCGTTCGCGATCCGTTCACTCGCGTCGTAGCTGCCGTTCCTGTTGAAGTCGATCCACGCGTTCAGAAAGCCGTCAGCGTCAGAATCCACCCATACCGTCTCCAGACGGGTGGGAACTGAGACGTCCGTGTTGAACGCGACGCCGTCAGCGGCAACGAGGGCGCTCGGGACTATTCTTGGGCTCGCAACCGGGCCAGCGGCGACGGAAGAAACGGACGCATCGGCAGGTGCAGCGTACGCGGCAACGGGAGTGATCACCGCACTTGTGATGCTCAGCAAGCTGGCGACAAGTGTCGTCGATGCGACGACAGCCACGCCTCTGCGACCGGGTACCCACAAAAGTGACGGCCCAGCGAATCTACGAGGGCCCGCTCGTCCCTCCCTGTCACCTATTGATCGTGAACGCTGCACCTCAGCATGTTCTCGCCTAAGCATGAAATCCCCTCCGGTCATGAATGTTAAAGAAACTCGGATACAACTACTGCGAGTCACGGCTATTGGATCAACGATCCATACCGGACAGTCAGAAAGGCGGTGGTCATCCACCTGTTTCACCCGCCTCCGTCACCCCGCGAGTGCGGAGCGTCAGAACGGCGGATCTGGCGTACACGGCGCCGGCTGCCACGCTCGACGCAGCGGCACCCCTCAGGCGGGGGAGCCTGCGACAGCGCGAATCGCTTGTTCCCTGGAGTTCACGCCGAGCTTGCGATAGATGTGACGCAACTGTGTCTTGATCGTGTTCCTAGAGACATGAAGCATCTCCGCCAATTCACCGATGCTGTCGATGCTCGCCAACGCATCCACGACGATCTGCTCCCTCTTAGAGAGCCCGTGTACCGCTTCAGCGGGGACAACGATCATCGGCCGCAGTGCCGACGCGCCTTCATCGAATATGTCTGAACGCATAGCAGACGGAACATCGGTGAACGGCTCCATCAACCCGTGCTCTCGGCATGCCCGTTGGATGCTTTGAGACTGCGCCTTGTCGACGTCACCGCGCAGGACAGCCTCCGACACCCAGACCAACACGCTCGCCCTGGTGCGATGACGGATGCAGCATCCGCTCCGTTCCAGCTCCCGTGCAATGCTTCGCGCCTCGTCGGCATTCCCCGCACGGAGTTCGACCTTCGCCTTCGCCAGCAGCAACGCAGGATCTGCTGGACTGATTCGCCTTGGATTCGAGCTCAACAACAACCGTGCTTTAGCTACGGCTCCAATCGATGCATGTGCTTCGAGCCGGAGGGCGAACGCCTCACTTTGGAACCATGGCGGGCTGTGCAAGGATTCCATTGCGCCCAGCCGATCCTGCAGACGCTCGACATGTCCGTTCACGACTGCCTGACGAGTATCGAGATAGGCACGAACGGCGCTCAGGCCGTAACGCCCAGGCAATTGTGCCGGCCGCGCCGGATCGATGAGGCTCTGGACCTCGACATCTCTTCCCTGGCATTGACGAATCCATCTGCGCAGGAGGTCACGTGCATCGGTCGTCGCTCGGTCGCGCCCAGATGTTCGCTTCACCTCACCATGGCCCCACTCAGCATCATCGCCGATCTGCGACCAGTTGAGGTATCCGGCTGCCGTTGCCATCTCGCCACGCATCGCCGCGCTCACGGCGAGCATGGTTCCGAGCTCTCGGCGATCGGGCGCTGTGACGTGCGGGAGAAGCCGCTCTATATCAATGGAGCCTTCACCGCGTTGGGCGTTCGACATCACGCGAATCAGCTCGAGATTCGCGTACGACCAGAGGCGAAGCCGTAGCGATGCCTCCACCGCCTCGCCCGAGCCGAGCACATCAGACAGTTCACGAGCAGCTCTCACTGCTGCGCTCCAGCGCCCGCTCCAGCTATGGCCAACTGCTCGGGCGAGCGCAAACCAAAGTTTCCCGTCAGCGAGAGGTTCCGGCCAAACAAGGTCCGGATCACCATCCGCATTCATCGGCTCCGGAGCCAATGCTGCCGCGCGCAAGAGGTCGTCAGTTCCCTCACTACCGGCGCAGAGAACAGCGAGCAGGGCGAGGATAGGGTCGTTTCTCACAACGGCGCCTGGAATGCTGGCCACCATCTCTGCCAACTCATCGTCGAACGAAAGGTCTCCGCTGCTCAGCGCAAGTCGGAGGCACCGAGCTGCCAGGTGCCACCTTCGTGCCCGAATGGCAATTTGGGCTGCTTCCGCAAAGTCACGCGACGCTAGTGCGTGATCGACAAGAACGAAAGCGTGTGCCGCCAATTGGCCCCGCTTAGGACCCATTGCAGCGAGCCGGAGTATTCCGCGCCGCAGTGGTTCACTCATGACGATTTCCTGATCGCCAGCACGGCTGAGGTCGCTCATGGCATTCACCACGACACCAACCCGAGCTCCCTGGCGCGCTGCCAGATGGGGGCGATAGGGGATGTAGCCGCGCCTGGGCCTGAGGGGCGTTCGATTGGCACGCGATCCGTCAATGCCGCGTGTGCGAGCGGCTCTAACGGAAGGCGGCCCAGCAAGGGCTCAAGAATGCGAGCGAACGTCATGTCCACGATCTCATCGACGGCCAGGGCCGATGACGAACCACGTCGGCGGCGTTGCGGAGTCCACAGCCCGAGGAAAACGCTCAATCCGAGTGGCCAACCCGCAAACTCACGAGTGACGTAGTCGATGACAGACGGCGGCAACCGCACAGACCGAGCCCGCGCCATCTCGGCAACGTCTACCGATTCACAGGCCAGATGCCCCTCGTCCAACGTCGCGACCCGCAGCCCGCTCAGGACCGCATGCTGCAGGAGCGGATGCCCCTGACGCGAGGCGACCAAGACCCGCGTGGTCCTCTCGGCACTCACACTGCTCAGCACTCGCTGCATCTGGTCGACACTCATCGGCACATCGTCGATGACGTACACGATCGATCCTGCATTGTCAGGCATCTTGATCGAATTCAGATCGTGCTTGCTACGAATGACGAGAGTGGACTCCTCCTCCTGCATGAGCTCGAGCGCCAGACCGAACGTGGCTACCGTCTTCCCCCACCCGACGCCGCCCTGCAGGTGGATGATGGGCGCATCACGCACGCTGGTGAGCTGCTGAACCGTTCGTCGACGGCGCACCGCTCCCCTCACCTGCAGGAACCGCTCGACAGCGGCGGCGCTCGTGGAACTCCATCCGCTGGCGCGCGGTTCCATACTCGCCACGACTCCCCCCACGGTCGTCATGAATCACGCGCGAGGAGTTGATGGCGCCCCCTGAAAGGAGACAGCTCCTTTCCCATTCGTCGACACCACGTGCCGCCGATGGGATGAAGGGGGCGCCATCGAGCCGTCCGTCGTCGGTACAAGCCCGGGGAGGGGAAACTCACCGTCGACGCGGCTACCTCCGCAGCGGTTTCAGCGCTGCGGAGGGGACCAACTATGAGCGAACATTGAGCGAGATGCGCGCCGCCAACCACGGGAAACACCTGATCAGGATCAACCACAGGCCCGCCACCTCTCGCTCGTTTACGTCGTGGCTGATGCCTCGACCACCACTTCCATCAAACACACAGGTGATCCATAACCGCCACCGATAACAGGATGAGCCGAGGATGAGCGTGGTGCGGGTTCGCGTGTGTCCTGCGGTCGGACTGTCATCCTCCTGCAGTGTGAGAACGCGAGCGACGAGCGACGAGCAGCCCGCCAAGCAGCAGCAACAATGATCCGAGCGCCGCAAATCCCCAGCCCGGTTCACCGCCTGTCACCGCTAGCCCATCGGAGGGCTCGTCCGTTGCCGACGGAACCGGAGTCTCCCCAGGTGCCGGTGTCTCCCCAGGTGCCGGCACTTCGCCATTGTCCGCAGGTCCCGCGGCGCTGACCACGCTGGCGTCCGCACTGGTCACGGCGCCGGTGCTGCCCTCACCACTTGCCGAAGCAGTGTTGACGACTCGCCCCTCTGCCGCGTCCTCTGCGGTCACGACATACCTCGTCGCCGATACCTCCGCGCTCTCACCAGGCGCTAGGACAGCGATCGATGCGATTCCCGTCACCTTCGGGTCGTCGACCTCGATGTTGCGGATCGTGGTCGTACCGGTGTTGGTGATGACGAACGAGTACTCAATCGTCTCCCCAGGGTTCGCGCGACCATCACCGTTCTGGTCCTGCGTGACGGCCTTCTTGACGATCGACAGCGCGGATTCGCTCGCCAGCGGCACAGCAACATCGGCGTCCGCCTCAACGGTCGCTGCTGTCACTGCCACTGCACGTACGTGTGCGCTGTTCAGCACCTCACCGGCATCGACATCCTGCTGCGTCAGGGTGTACACCGCCGAAGCACGCACGCTCTCACCTGGCGCAAGTTCTGCATCCTCGCCAGGCCATGCGTCGTACTTGATTTCCGACAGGCCCTCAAGGCCGTCTTCGATCACGACATCATGCAGCGTCGTGTTACCGGTGTTCGTCACGAGGAACGTGAAGTCCACACGCTGTCCCACGGCCACGCGGCCATCGGCGCGGACGGCGCCTTCCTTCTCGAGCGCGATCGCTGGAGCAGCAGGCAGCGTCAGCACGACGGATGCATCGACGGGCTCGTACTCACCACGCACCGGTGTCGCCATCAGTGACGCAGTATTGCTCACCGCGCCGGCGTCGATGTCCTGCTGGGTCAGTACATACTCGGCGGTCGCGTTGACCACGGCGCCGGGAACGAGAACTCCCGGCTCACCTGGCCACTCCTCGTAACTGATCGCGGAGAGCCCAGGCATCCCATCGATCAGATTCGCTCCGATGAGGGTCACGTTGCCGGTGTTCTCGATCTCAAAGGAGAACCGCACGACATCACCGGCGACGGGAGCGCCATCACCGTCGCGTTCAGCCGTCTTCATGAGCGTTGCCGCAGGAGCGGCCAGCAGGTCGAGACGAACATCGTCATCAGCCGCGATGGAACCCCGCCCGGTTGCCGCATCGACGGTCGCAGTGTTGTCTACATACCCGCGGTCGATGTCCTCCTGGGAAAGCACGTACGTCGCCGAGGCGATGACAGTCTCGCCCGGAGCCAGCACACCCTCAGCATCCGGCCAATCGCCGAACACCACATCCGACAAACCAGCGAGCTCATCCGACAGCACAACACCAGACAGCGTCACGTTGCCACCATTGCTCACCTCGAACGAGTACATCACCGTCTCACTCGCCACCGGAGCAACCCCGTCATCCACCCGCGAAACAGACTTCACCAGATCCACAACCGGAGCCGCCGTCATGTGGGTACGAACCTCATCGGATGCCGTCAGCGCACCTCCCGTAGGAGTCAGGCCGGCCGCGGTGGCTGCGTTGTGGACATACCCGCGATCGATATCGGCCTGGGTGATCGCGTAGCTGGCAATCGCCGAAACCTCCTCGCCGGGCCGGAGAACTCCTGCGCCCGCGGGCCATGTGCCGAACTCGATCCTGCTGAGTCCGTCCAGGTCGTCAGTGAGCGTGATCCCCGATGCAGTGACATTGCTGTCGTTGCGGACCGTAAAGCTGTACGAGATGCGTTCTCCCGGCTGGGATGCGTCGAGATCGTCAAACTCTGAGGTCTTCTCAAGGAGGAGCGAGCCGACCGAAGCAAGCGGCACCGAAGCGGTGTCGTCGTCCGACGCCAACGCTCCGTCAGGGTCGGTCGCCTCTGCAGTGGCGGTGTTGTCGACCTGCCCGCGGTCGATGTCCTCCTGGGAAAGCACATACGTCGCCGAGGCGATGACAGTTTCACCCGGAGCCAGCACGCCCTCAGCATCCGGCCAGTCGCCGAACACTACATCCGACAGACCAGCGAGCTCATCCGACAGCACAACACCAGACAGTGTCACGTTGCCACCGTTGCTCACCTCGAACGAGTACGTCACCGTCTCACCAACCACTGCAACGGCGCCATCGTCAAGCACGCCGCTCTTGTGCAGCACAAGCCGAGCGGTAGGAGCCAACGCCAGACGCACATCATCAGATGTCTCGGCAGGCGAGCCGTCAGGGGTGATCGTCGTGACCGCTGCGGTGTTGTCTACGTACCCGCGGTCGATGTCCTCCTGGGAAAGCACATACGTCGCCGAGGCGATGACAGTTTCACCCGGAGCCAGCACGCCCTCAGCATCCGGCCAGTCGCCGAACACCACATCCGACAGACCAGCGAGCTCATCCGACAGCACAACACCAGACAGTGTCACGTTGCCACCATTGCTCACCTCGAACGAGTACGTCACCGTCTCACCCGCCACCGGAGCAACCCCGTCATCCACCCGCGAAACCGACTTCACCAGATCCACAACCGGAGCCGCGACAAGCGTCAGCTCTGCAGTCGCCGCCGCGGTGACGTCACGATCGTTGGCGTCAGTTCCGCGCGCCGAGGCGTCATTCGCCACACGTCCAGCATCGACATCGCCCTGAGTCAGTGTGTAGGTCGCGGTCGCGACGATCTGCTCGCCCTGTCCCAGATAGCCGGGCAACGACGGCCACGCGCCATACGTCATTGCAGTCAGGCCCGGCATCTCGTCGAGAATCGACACAGCGCTGAGCACTCCGCCGCCGTTGTTGGCGAGCGTGAATGTGTAGGTGGCGATCTGGCCTGCCTGCGCATTGCCCCCGAGAACGACGCTCTTGACAAGGCTCAGTCGGCTGACGGCATCCGTGTCACTCGCAGAACCTTCCAGCGTCTGACCTGAGAACGCAGGATCAGCTGTCTGGGCGGTCGCCTCATTGACAATGCTCGTCGTCGCGGTCTCGCTCACAACAACGGTGACCAAGACCTCGGCGGTTGCACCCGCAGCGATAACAGGGATCGTCCACGAGACGACGCCGGTGTCGTGGGTTCCGCCCGCATCAGCAGAAACGAAAGTCACGTCCGCAGGCAGCTGGTCAGTGATGACGATGTCCTGGAGGTCTTCAAAGGCCAGCGGATTGGTAACGCTGACAACGTATGTGGTCTCGCCTCCGGGAAGAACCGATTCCACACCATCGCTCTTGACCACGCCAAGAGACTGTGCGGCAGGAACGAGCGTGCCGACGCGAATAGCATGCGCGTTGTTCGCCTCATTCGAATCGAACATCGGCCCGTCGATCGTAGCGGTGACGCTGATATCCGCCTGCCCGATGACCACCGAAAGGTCAAGAGCGACGGGCTCGTCCCGCTCGAGGACCACGGCCGGCTCACAGCTCAGCGCAGCAGGTCCGTCCAACGGCAGCTCGCCGGCGCTCGACGTGCAGGTCCATCCATCGGGCTGCGCAATGACACGCACGCCCGCCGGCACGGCAATCGTCACCGTTCCGCTGGCCTCTGCAGACCCGCCACGGTTCACGAAGGTGAAGGGCAACACCGTCGGACGATCCTGCTGGGCGTCAACCGTGTCGGGGCCACCCGCGGCAAGATCTGCCTCTGACGTGCTCACGCAGACAGGCTGCGGCTCGGACGGCGGAGTGCGATCGGTCGCGATGGCGACAGAGTTGCACGCCTTCGCGTCTGCTCCAGAACCGCTGCCGACCGCGGCGGTGTACTGGAAGGACTCCACTTGTCCTGGTGAAAGGGTGCCGGCCACTTCGGCGCGAATTGCCTGCTTCTGGGCGGCTCCAGGGCCCCAGTCATCAGTCGCGCCAGTCGTCGTAGGATCCACCTCGACGCGACGCGGGTTGGTTGACGACGAGAAGGTGAGGTTCAAGGCAGAGGAGACCTCTTCGATAGAAGCCAGCTCCTCATTGAACGTCGATCCGCGCGGCGTTTCCGAGGTGCCCTGGCTGGTGCCCGTGTCACCGATGTACGGAAGTACGTCGTATGCGACGACTCCACCCAGAACAGTGTTTCCGGTGTTCTCGATCGAGATGCGGTATCGGATGCTGGAGGCGTTCAATGGCACCTGCACCACATTTGTGGGGTCAGCGATCCACTCACAGCCGTCTGCCGCGCCCGCGTCGGGTCGGCAGATCTCTTTCAGAACAGCCACAGAGTCCGATGATGACACCCGCACGTCGCGGACAGCGGATGAGAACCACGCGGCGACATCGCCGGACCCGTCGACATCGCCAACGTTCTGGACCGCAGAGTCGAAGATCCCATTCGTGGTGTCAAGACCGCGCGTCGAATCACCGATCCACGCCTCGGCGCGGCTGTTGGTGCCCGCCGCAACAGCGGATGTCGGAACAGCAACCACCGTCATGACAGGAAGGGTCGCGGGCAGAACGGTACCGTCTGGCCACGTCGCGACGAGCACCCCGCGCTCCTGTCCGCCGACCTCGCGAGTGCTGTACGCGAAGTTCACGCCTTCGGGTACGTCATCCACGAAAGATGCGGTGTCTTCCGTGATACGCCAGCCCGTGGGGGCAATGAAGACATACTCCGGAACGAAGCTCGATTCGGCGGGGAAATCGCGCAGCGTTCCACCGACGGAGAAGGTCACGTCACGGCCAGGAACGGCGAGTCCACCACCAGTGACAACAGCAGCGGGAAGCGCCGCTGTCACCCTCGGCTTCGTCGTCGTCACTGGAGTGGCGGTGAAGACCATGGACTTGTTGGTTGTGACAACCTCGGGCGTGAGCTCAGGGTTGCCCGGCCATCCGACGGTGACGCGTGCGGTGTTCGTACGAGTCTGGCCGATCGGAGCATCTTCCTGCACGGTGAACGCGAATCGAGCAGTGAACGCCTCAGCACCGGTGTCAGTGGGGCGCACTCGACCGGGTGCGATCTCCCCGCTCGTGATCCGAGCGGAGACGAAATGCGTCCCGTTCGGAGCGTCCAGAAGCGTCCCTGTCGACGTGCCGGTTGCACCGTCGCTCCGTGCCCACTCGATCGTCCCCGTCGCAGAAAGCTGGATGCGAGTCACGGGTGCGTCAGCGTTGTCGAGATCGTTGTCCTCGATGACGGCGACGGCCGGAACATTGCCGCCGTTGCGTGCTTCGACGACCCATGAGTAGACATTGCCCGAAGCACCAGCGACCGGCACATAAATAGGACTCGTCGCGTTCGAGTTGTGCCGCGGAGTGATCTGCTTCGACGCTCCGGCAATGCCGAAGGGGTCCCAGCATGCGACGGTCACCTCTCCAGTGGCATCTGCTTGTTTGGTCGTCTTCGCGTCATCGAGATAGGTCACGGAGGTATTCAGCCCCACTGAGAGCGTCCGCTCGAAGTTGCAGCCGTTGACTGCCTCCGGGAAGTTGTCAGCAGGGAAGACGACCTGGACCGCACGCGGGAAGTACACACCACGCGGACTCCAGTTACCGCCCGCTGTCCAACCCCAACCACCAGCGGCATCCACACTGGGCGTACTGGCCGATCCCGTTGACCAGCTCACCGTGTGGGTCGCCGGGTCAAAGACACCGTCGCCGCTGGCACTGACGAAATCCGCTTCGACGGGAAGCTGCTGCGTCACGGTGTAAGAACCGGCCGCAACTCCTTCTGACGTACCGCTGATCGATCCCGATCCGGTCCGGACGAATGACCCGCTCGCCATCTGGTTGGTGATCGTGTAGGTCTCGCCGGGAGCCACCACGGAGCTGTCCGGGACCATCCGCACGGACGGATCCGGCACCTCGTTGTGCCAGGTAACGGCGGAAGCAGCTGCACTGACGTCACCCACCGCTGACGCAGAGCTGATGGTCGCACCCATCTTGATCTGGAAGCCATCCGGGTAGAACTGCGGCGCCCGAGGGGTCGTGTAGGTTCCGGTGCTCGGAATCGAGTAGGACACCAGGAAGGTTCCGGATGCGCCGGCGGACAGGTTTCCGAGCGAGAACGTCTTTCCCGTTGCGTCGTCGCCGGTCGGCGCGACATCCGGGATGCCGTTCGGACGCGTCCAGGTGGCATATGAGAGCAACGTCTGCGGACCCCAGGCGCTCGGCACCTGCGCGGCGAGCCCATAGGGGTCAGGCTGCGATCCGGTGATCAGCACCTTCGCATCAGTGCAGTCTGCGACTGAACACGAGTACCCGACCCGGTAGGAGACGGTGTTGTTGTGCTCCCCGTACGCGATATCAGTCATCGGCGATCCACTGACGTCGACAGCGACCGCGTTGACGGACAAAACCGCATTTCCGGCGGCATATGCGGGGGTGCCGACAAGCAGAGTCGTTGCGAGTACGGCCACTATCAGCAGCGCAAGTGTCCTCATGACCCGCCCAAAGGGCAGTCTGTGGCGGGCAGGGGCAGCAATGGTCATCGTCACTCCGACGTCTCTTTTTCTTCTCGTTCAGTCGCCGCATCCGGTTCGACTGCAATATCTATGACGGCAAATCTGTCGTCGTCGACTCGTGTAATACGAACGACAGCGTTATGGGCAGCCGCTGTCTCATCGGCCCGTACTTCACAGTCGATCTCGGTGTCCGTCTCGATCTGGATTTCGCCCGTGCCACAGTCCACGATCGGTAGAACGTCGACCCGGTCTTGGATTCGTTCGGCCGCTGACGCAGCAACATCTGAACGAGTGATCGCGGGGGAACCCGTGCATCCGGAAAGAAGCAGCGTGCAGACGAGCATCGCTGGCAGCACACGCACGCTACCTCGGCGCAGTCGATCCATCGTCGCCTTCTTCCTTCGTCACGGGGCACGATCCCACTCAGTCAATCGAGCTCACAGCCACCACATAGGGTGTGGTCTGAGAAAATCACCCACGCCCTCACCCACTGGGGCACATCACACGCACGAGGTGATCAGCTCTTGACTGGCGGCAATCGCAAGCGCTTCAGCCCGGCTGGATGCGCCGAGCTTTCGGTAGATGCCCTTCACATGAGTGCGCACGGTATTGAGCGAAGTGTTCGTGTTCGCCGCGATTTGCATCGGCGTATGCCCTCGCGCCAGCGCCGACAGCACCTCGCTTTCCTTGCCCGTCAGCTCCACAAGCGTCACCGGGGCACTCGCAAAGCGCAGTCGTACATGACTGGACGACTGAATCCCCAAGGCTTCTATCAGACGCTCCCCGTCTTGCTGAGGCAGGCGCGCAATCAGATCCACGCGGTGGTCGAAGACCCCCGACTCCACCAGCATCTGATAGCTGGACCTCGCCGCATCAGTGCGTCCCAGCGCGACCTGTGCGACCGCGGAAATCACACGTAGATCGGCGGCATCGCGGCCGGAAAGCGTCATTCGTCGCAGCCCGTCCGCCGCAATCCGGAGGGCGCGGCTGTATCGGCCCGCACTGAGATAGGCAGTGGCAAGAGGGACGCGCAACCTCAGCGGAACGGGCACGTCCTTCAGCGCGGAGACGACCCGATGCCCCTCCCCAACCGCAATCAGCAGGTCCAGGTGAGCCCGACGAAGTATCCCGTCGGCGATCGTTGACGACCACAAATCGTGCCCGTGCGCGAAGGCCGCTTCCTCCAGCAGCACCAGCCCCCGATGGGGAGTTCCGAACGCGAGATGGAAGGCGGCATGGGTACTGGCAACGAATGGCCAGAGCTCAATCCCGGTCGATGCAGCGCCGACGAGCTGCAACGCTTTCGTTGCTGCCGCTTGATCAAGCAGGTCGATCGCAACCATCGCGGTCGCGATCAATCGGCCGACGCCGATGAGGTACTCGATCGGCTGCGGAACGTCGGCCGTGCTGGTCGACTTCTTGATCCATTCCGCCGCCAGGCGGTGTTGCCCCTGGATAGCAGCCAGCATTGCCAAGTTTGACGCAGCGTTCGCCCCAGCAAAATGCTCGAACGGGGGCGGACCTGCTTGCGCGTACGCCCTCGTGTATAAGCGCACAGCGGTCCGGAAGTCGCCCATCAGTGTCGCAGTGAGGCCGCGTTGCACGTCGACCGAGCCCGGCCGGTACCGAGAACTTTCGTTCCCCCAACCCAGTGCGCCGGACGACGACATTCGCTCGATGCGGGACGCAACGAAGTCACCGACTTCCTTCGACTCCGAGAGCCGTCCACGCAATCGAGGGATGATGATCGCCGCCGCACCGCTCGCGATGACCTCATACAGATCTTCGGTTGTCGCCAGGACCGCCCGATACTGCGAGCCCAATACGACAAGCTTCTCCAGCAGCGCCTGCATCGTCGCATCGCTTTCACCGAAACAGATCTGGTGCGCATACATCCCCGCGACAGCGAGCCGGGGCCGAGATAAGAGTTCATCCTCAGAGAATCGCCGCAGCGCAGCGAGCAACTCCACCGAATAGTCGCCAGGCAGGCGATACCACATGAGGTCGACCATCTCGACGATGTCGACGATGTCCCCGGTAGCCAACACCGCACGCACAGCCGAAGGGTCGGTGACATCGATATCAGAACGAACGAGTTCGGGCATGAGAATCCTGGGAGTCGACCGGGCGGACCGGGGAAGGAGGGAATTCCTCCAGCCTGCCGTTGTACGCTCACCGACTGCCTAATGTGGGAGCGATCTCATCCCGACCTCATCCCGAAATCGTTCTGTCTCACCTCGCAGGGTTGGCCACACCGGCCGCTTTCACAAGCGCTTCTTCCCTCGAACGAACTCCGAGCTTGCGGTACACAGCGCGCAGATGGGTCTTCACTGTACTCACGGACAGAAACAATGCCGTTGCGATCTGCTGGGCCGAACCAGTCTCGTGCAGCAGCCCAAGAACCTCTTCTTCTCTGGCAGTCAGGATTGCCGGCTGCTGCAAGATCATGCACTGCGCTGCATCGATCGCAGGACTGCCCCAGGCATCCAGCATCATGTCGCCACTCTTCGGGTCAGCTTCGATAACTGCCATCCGACTGCCGTGCACGAGCGCCGAACGCGCCGCGGTCACCGCCAAGTCGTTTGCGCGCGCATCGTCCCCGTCGAGACGTTCTGCACGAGCCCTCAGCGCCAACCACTCCGCAGGTGCGGTTGATTGATACCCCCTCGGCCCCGATTCCACTGGCAGTTGCTCACGCACAGCATGAATGTCTCCGTGCAGCAATGCCAGGCGGGCCCTCGACGTCGATGAAGAAGGATCCAGGTTGTGAACGTTCTCCAGCGATCGCGAGGCCGCAAACAGGTCTCCGGCGTATTGATAAAGATCGCTGAGATCTGTCGCCAGGAGTGTGTGCACGAGCGTCCCCGCTCCGGCGAGCGCAGCGTTCTCTGCGAGTAACCGTTCCAAGCTTCGCGCCGCCACGATTCGATCGCCCCAGAGCAGTGCGCGCCGGGCTCGAACGTGTGCCGCCACCCACCAAAGATCATCGCCCTCCACGGTGCTCGGGATCGATGCGATGGCGGCATCCGTGCGTGCTCGGTCAAGGTCTCCCATCGCGAGGAGCGCGGCGATCATCACGGCGTCCCCCTGATAGACGGCGGGGAGGCTGCCCACCGGAGCCTCAACACGTCCAACCCAGTCGGCCGCGTACTCGCGAGCCGCACCAAAATCACCTTCAAGGGCATATACGAGAGCAAGATAGTTCTGCACATGCGGCAGGATCGGATGCGGGCCTGCCTTGGCACCCCTTCGCCGCGCCTCGCCGAGAAACCCTCGCGCGCGCGCCGCGTCACCGAGGATCAGTGCGCCGATTGCCATCGGAAGAAACAGTACCGGAGTCAGATCGCCCAGGCTTCGATAGTCCGTCGTCTCATCCAGCAGCACCTCCATCCGATCAATGGTCGCGCTCATCTCGCCATAGTTGCCGATCATCTTCTGGTACTGGAGAAGCCCGACCTCGGCAAACAGGCGTGCACGAACAGGCGGGTTCTGCTGCGCCTCGACCCAGCCGATCAGCCTTTCGAAGGGCTCTGGGTCGGGTACGTTGAATCCGCCTCCACTCGCCAGACTCATCGTCGAGACGAAGGCGAGCACCGGCCGTTCGCGCAGCCAGTCATCGGGCGCCTGCGACAGCGCGCGGTGCCACGCAGCACCTTCTGTCATCTCGATGCGCGTCAAATGGCGAGCTTCTAGAGCTTCGACGGTATCCCAGTCCTCCACACGGACGGCTTCACGCAATTGAGCACAATAACTTGTGTCATCCATATCAGCCTGATTATACTGCACCCGCGTGCCCCAACAAGGTCTGTTACAGCCCGGCCGGGCGCTCAACAACGCCGCTGTCAGCCACTCGGCCCGAAACACCCGCCGGCCGGAAGCGGCGCGTTCCCAGACAGCACCGCTGAGGAAGAGCTGGATGAGGCCGGCACCGGTGAAGAACCAGTCACCGATCGGGTCAACATTGGTCGACTGGCGGGCCGGGGCACTCCCCTACAAGGCACCCAGCACGCGGAGCGCCCCCACCAGCAGGATGCCACCGGCTGTGATCAGCTGGAGGTACGCGATGACGAGCCCGAGGATCGCAACCCAGCGGATGCGCCCAGGGCGCGCGGACGCGCGATGGCCGATGATGAGTGCCGCGACACCCACCAGCACCGCCAGCAGTCCGCCGAACACGACTGGTCCGAAGATGAAGAACAGCAAAGCAAACACACCAGCAGCCAGCGCGATCAGATGGTGCGCACGGTTGCTCGTGACGCTCGTTGACTCACTCATATTCGCCCCTTCCGATCCCCATCCGGGGCACTACAGCCACCCCTTCTTCCTGAACACGACATACAGCCCGAACCCCATCGCCAACATCGCCCCGATGGCGAGCGGATACCCGAAGGTCCAGTGAAGCTCCGGCATCACCTCGAAGTTCATCCCGTAAATCGTGCCGACGAGGGTGGGGGCGAAGAGGATCGCCGCCCATCCGGAGATCTTCTTGACCTCTTCGTTCTGACGGATGCTGAGCTCCGTCATCCGTCGCATCTCCTCGTTCTGACGGCGAGCGACGATCGTCGATTCGACGGTCAGTGCGTTATCGAGCACCGTGCGGAACGTCGCAGCCCTGTCGGAGATCCGTAGCGCGTGATCGAGCACGTCACGCAGATACCGTTGCAGCTCGACATCCACCTCGTACTTCTCAGAACCGTGCAGCAGCGCCTCGATCATCCCTGCCAACGGCTGCGTCGCGCGCTGGAAATCGATCACCTCGCGGGCGAGTTTGTAGATGCGCTCTGTGGCATCGGCATCCTCGACGAACAACTGGCTCTCGATCTCGTCAATGTCGTTTTCAAGACCGGCAAGCACGGGCGCATACTTGTCGACGACCTCGTCGACAATGGCGTAGAGCACCGCCTCCGGCCCCCGCGCCAGCAGCGCGGAGTCGTGTTCAAGCCGAGTGCGTACGCGCGCCAGGTCGGGCGATTCGGCGTGCCGGATCGTCACCACGAAGTCGGGCCCGACAACGATGTGCACCTCGCCGAACTCGACTTCTTCCTCGGCATCGAGATAACGAGCCGGACGCAGCACCAGGAACAGCACGTCTCCGTAGCGCTCCAGCTTCGGTCGCTGATGCCCAGACAGCGCATCCTCAACGAGGAGGTCGTGCAGTCCCAACTCGTCGGCGACCTCGCGCACCTCCTGCTCCTCCGGCCGGTATAGCCCGATCCAGGCCATGCCCCCACGCTCGCGCATGAGCTCGAACGTCTCGTTCAGACTCGTCGAGTTCTCGGTGCGGATGCCATCCACATAGATGCCGTTGTCGATGATCGCCATCATTCCCCTTCCCACCGCGGATGCCCGCCCTCATACGGATCCGACTCTAGGTCATGGTCCCGCGGTGCCACCTACATCCGCCCACTTAGTCCCAAATTAGAACAAGGATTCTTTACCTAACCCTTTTTTACATAAAAAATCTTTGACCTAACATGGGTCTATGTCGACTACACCTCTCCCCGTCAAGCGCTCCATGCGCACGATCGGGCAGAACCTCACGAACCAGCGCAAGCTGTTGGGACTGACCGCGAAGATGGTCGCCGAGCGCGCCGGAACGACGCAGCCGACGATCAGTAAACTCGAGAACGGCGAGGGGACAACGCTGGATATCACGCTCCGCGTCATGCGCGTCCTGGGACTCATGGATGGCGTGGTCGCGGCCACCGACCCGTTCGCGACCGAGCGCGGTCGACTGATGATCGACGAGAAGCTGCCTAAACGGGTCCGGGTGCGAAGCGAGGGCTGACGCCCACGAGGTGACGACGGTGCTCGGTCGCCAAGAAGTGCTCGCAGGCAGGATCTACCGCACCAGAACCTCAGGCTCATTCGAGTACGACACGGCTTACCTGCGTGAGCGCGCGGCATCCGGGCTCGCCCCCACGCTGGGCTTGTCCCCCGGGCCTCAAGCCCTGTTCCCCGCCAATCTGTTCAGCGGCTCTGCACCGGACACATGGGGCCGGAAGGTGCAGAACCGCGCGGCCGGGCACAAGCTCGATGAGCTCACTCTGATGTTCGGCGCCAACGATGAGGGCCGCCAAGGAGCGACCCGTTGTCCGACATCATGCACGTCGCCGACCAGGTCGAGCGCGGCGAGACGGAGATCGACAATGTCGCTCTCCGCCGACTGTTCCGGGCCACCGGCTCGCTCGGCGGCGCTCGCCCGAAAGTGAACGTGAAGATCGGTTCTCACCTGTGTCTGGCGAAGTTCCCCAAGCCCACCGGCGATGACTGGAATGTGATGGTATGGGAAGCATCCATGCTCGACGCGATGGGCGCGGTGGGGATCGACGTCCCGGAGCATATGACCAAACGGATCACGGTCGACGGCACCGAACGCACCGGGCTCTTCCTGAGGCGATTCGACCGCACTGACGACGGCGTCCGCATTCCTTACATCTCCGCGATGACCGAGCTTGAAGCCGCCGACGGAGAAGGAGGCGACTGGGTCGACGTCGTCGACTTCGCGCGACTCGCTGGCTCGGACCCGACTGAACTGTGGCGACGAGCAGCGTTCGGGACGCTCGTCGGCAACCTCGACGACCACCTGCGCAACCACGGATTCCTTCGCCGAGGCACCGCATGGACACTCTCGCCCGCGTTCGACGTGAACCCCGAACCTCTCGGCGACGGGGATGAGCACCAGCTCGCACTCATCGGCGCTCGCAAGGTCAATCTCGACGCGTTCATGGCCAAGGACGCGCTCGCGCTGTTCGGCGTTCGGCCGCCGGCTGCAGCCTCTTTTCTCGAGCGACTGCACCCCGCTCTGACCGCCCTGCCACCGTTCGCCGCAGCCCACGGCGCCGATGCTCTCACGATCTACCTGATGCGTTCTCGTATCGGCGCCGCAGTGACGGCCGTGCGCCGACTGAGGCTGAGGCTGAGGCCGAAAAGCGGACCCGCCCTCGCCCGACTCGCCGGTTCGTGCTCTGCTGCGGCTGACCCTGCCTCAGTCGTCGTTCACCAGCGCCGGACTCAACCACACATATGGATGAACGACACAGCGTCAACGATTCAGAAATAGTTGACTTATTTGTGTCCGCTCGTTACCGTTTCTGTACGGTATCCATTACGACCATGAAGGTCTTCTTCTATGACGATGACGTCAACTCCTCCTCCACAGACAGTGCCGCTCGATGCGGTGCCCGTCAGACGCGCGCGTCGGAAGTTCACGCCACTGACGGTCGCCAGCATTGTGCTCGCCAGCTTCATGGGCGCTCTCGGCATCGTGCCCCTCTTGGCTGTCGGCATCAATGCGATCACCCAGGGCCAGGAGGTGCTCGAAGCCCTTGCCCGAGAGGATGTGTTCGGACTCCTCCGCAACACGCTGATCGTCGTCGGTGTCAGCACGGTCCTCGCCCTCATCATCGGCGCACTGCTGGCGTGGATCAACGAGCGCACCGATGCCGGCATGGGCATGGTCTCCGAGTCGATGCCTCTGATCCCTTTCATGCTCCCGCCGATCGCGGGCGCCGTCGGCTGGGTGCTGCTGATGGCGCCGAGTGCGGGATACCTGAACGGTGCCATCCGCTGGTTCTTTGACCTGTTTGGCGTGAATATGGAGTCGGGCCCGCTCGATATCTACAGTTGGTATGGGCTCATCCTCGTCTACACGATCTACTCGGTGCCCTACAGCTTCATGATGTGCACGACCGGACTGCGCAACATGGACCCCGCGTTGGAGGAGCAGAGTCGAGTGAGCGGTTCGTCGCTGTTGCGCACCCTGCGCACGGTGACGCTTCCCGCGATGGCTCCCAGCCTGCTCGGTGCGACCATGCTCATCCTGATGAGCAGTTTCGGACTGTTCTCGATCCCGAGCGTGATCGGTCAAGGAGCCGACATCCCGATCCTGTCGGTCCGCATCGTGCGGCTGTTGAACTTCACATTCCCCGCCGAAACAGGAGCTGCGATCGGGTTGAGCTTGATCGTCGTCGCCTTCGTCGCCGTGTTCTGGTGGTTGCAGACGACCACCCTCAAGCGCGGCCGTTTCGCGACCATCGGAGGAAAAGGACAGCGGGCAACGCGGATCCGGCTGGGACGCGGAAAGATATTCGTGCGCGCCGGAATCGTGATGTACATCATCATCACGACCGTGTTGCCTCTGCTCGCCCTCCTCATCGTCTCTCTGAACGGCTTCTGGACGCTTGACATCAACTGGTCAGGTCTCAGCCTCGACTCCTTCTTCCAAGCTCTGTTCGATGACCGCGCCACGCGGCGGGCTCTCACGAACAGTCTGGTCTTCGCCACGATCGGCTCAGTCATCGGCATCGTGGCCGTCGCCGTGTCGTCGCTGTGGATCGTGCGCTCGCGCAGTCGCGGTGCTCGATTCCTCGACAGCACGATCAAGTTCCCCGCCATGCTGTCCCACCTCGTCATCGCTGTGGGCTTCGTGCTCGCCTTCGCCGGCCCGCCCTTCAACCTCGGCGGCACCGCCCTCATCATGGTGTTGGCCTATCTGGCGCTGTACATCCCGCAGGCGTCGGTGAGCTCGGACGCAGCCGTCGCACAGATCGGGAAGGAACTACCAGAGGCGTCACGCGTCTCAGGGTCCGGAGAACTGCGCACCATCGTGCGGATCTATCTTCCGCTCATGGCCCCGGCCCTGATCGTCGGCTGGTCGCTGCTCTTCGTGCGGATGATCGGCGACCTCACCGCGTCTTCGATCCTCGCCGGCACGCGCAACAACGTCGTCGGCTTCCGCATCCTGGAGATCTACCAGAACGGATCCTATGCGCTGCTCGCGTCGCTAGCCACGGCGCTGACCCTGATCAGTGCCGTCATCGTCATCCTCGTACTCATCATCTCCCGGCGCCTGACTCGCTGGAGCAATCAGATCCCCGGAGGATCCTGACATGTCTCAGATCACCCGCATCCCGACCGCATCCAAAGTGAGCGCAGACGTCGCCGAGCTGTCGCCGGTCGTGCGCCTCACGAACGTGGCCAAGCATTTTCGCCGCGCAGACGGCACCGTCGCCAAAGCGATCGACGGCGTTTCCCTCGATGTCATGCCCGGCGAGTTCGTGGTGCTGCTGGGACCGAGCGGTTGCGGCAAGACCACGCTGTTGCGAACGATCGCGGGCCTCGAACGGGCCGATGAAGGAGAGATCGATGTGCACGGCCGCACGGTGTTCTCTGCCGCGCGCAACATCGAATTGCCACCCGAGAAACGCAACCTCAGCATGATCTTCCAGTCCTACGCGCTGTGGCCGCACCTCACGGTCTTCGACAACGTCGCGTACCCCTTGCGGAGCCGAGGGAAACGGCCTCGAGCGGAGATCGCGGAGAAAGTACGGCATGTGCTGGAGCTCGTCGGCGTGGGCGAACTGGGGAAGCAATACCCGGGCCAGATGAGCGGTGGACAGCAGCAGCGGGTCGCACTCGCGCGCGCCCTTGTCGATGGTGGTGACCTTGTACTTTTCGACGAGCCACTCTCGAATGTCGACGCCAAAGTGCGCGAAACTCTGCGCCGTGAACTGCTCGAAATGCAGCGCCGACTCGGCTTCTCTGCTGTCTACGTCACCCATGATCAGAGCGAGGCCATGGAGCTCGGCCACCGGATCGCTGTGATGGGTGGTGGCAAGGTGCGCCAATTGGGCCCGCCCTCTGAGATCTATTCCACCCCAATCAGCCGATACGTCGCGAACTTCATCGGCACCACGAACGAGATCGATGCGACGATCCGATCGGTCTCGGAAGGCCGCGCCTTACTCGACACCGCCGCCGGAGAAGCGCACGGTGTGCTCGCAGATAACTCCCTGGCACCGGGCGATCGCGTCGTGGCCTGCTTCCGCCCCGAGTACGCGGCGATCAATCACCAAGGCGACGACGGCAATGTCTGGGCGGCGCGCGTGGAACGTGTCCTGTTTATCGGCGCGACCACGGAGGCCGTGGTTCGCATCGGCGGCACCGAGGTGCGCACTCGCGTCGTGACGCTTGGAGAACCCGCCTTCGCCGAGGGCGATGACGTCAACTTGTTCGTTCCGACGTCACGCCTTCGGGTGCTGCGTCATGCTGAGGAAAGTGCCACATGAGCATCGCCACCACCGACACCCGTCGAGACGACCACGACTTCGAACCGGTCCGCCAAGGAGAAACCTTCACAAGTGCACACGCAGAGTTCGAACAGCTCCGAGAGCGGCGTGGCGGCATCGCCCGCAGCCAAGAGTATGACGGATTCTGGGCCGCGATCGGCTACGACGAGGTACTCTCCGTCATCACCGACATCGAACATTTCACCACCCGCAAGCAGAACGCGATCCCCAAATTCGCGTTCACCGGCGTACGTCCGCCGCTGCATCTCGACCCCCCAGAGCACACCGCGTACCGCCGCGTGATCAACCGGTTCTTCACGCCGCCTCGCATGCGCGACATGGAACCACACGTGCGCACCGCCGCTGTGGAACTACTGGATCCGCTGCTCGAGCAACGCTGGGTGGATGTCTGCAAGCAGTTCGCCCACAAGTTCCCCGCGCACGTATTTGCGCACTTCTTCAATCTCAGCACCGAGACGAGCGAGCTGATCAAGCAGGTGTCCGGCACCTATGTCGATGCCATCCAGGTACTCGACCATGACACGGTAAAGTCCCTCAGCGGCGAGCTGTACGCGATCGCACAGAGCATTATCGATGAGCGCCGGGCTGGCGGGCACGACCCGGAGGAGGATCTGACCGCGGGCCTGCTCGAAGCCACGCATGACGGCGCACCGCTCCCCGACGCCATGATCCTCGGCTGCGTGCGTCAGCTCATCGTGACCGGAATGGTGGCGCCGAGTGTGTTCATCGGGAACATGTTCGTGCACCTCAGTCGCGACCCGGATCTGCAGACGCTGCTGCGCAGCGAGCCCGAACTCATCCCCGCTGCGGTCGAGGAGATGCTGCGACTGTACTCGCCCTATCGCGGCATGGCGCGGACCGCGCGGACCGACGTGACTCTCGGCGGGCAACTCATCCGCGAGGACGACCCGATCGCTCTGGTTTACACCTCCGCGAATCGTGACGAACGCGTGTTCCCCGACGGGGAGCACTTCGTCCTGAACCGCGAGAACATCCAGCGCCATATCGCGTTCGGTCGCGGTACCCACAGCTGCCCCGGCGCACCGCTCGCCCGTATGATGATGCGGATCACCCTCGAGGAGGCTCTCGGTCGGTCGGCCAGCTGGGCGCTGACCGAGGAGCCGGAGATGGCGATCTGGGCGGAATGGGGCACCCGGTCAGTGCCGATGGACTTCGTGCGTGCCTAGCGGGGCGGCACAGCGCCGCCCCGCTAGATTCGGACTAACGTGGGGGTGTGGACTCTCTCCCACCCGGCCCTCGCCTCCCCCGCTCGACGACGAGCCGTGAACCGCAGTACCTGACGGTCACTCTCCTGGGCGACTATTGGTTCGGGCGCAACGAGGAGATCCCCTCGTCTGCGATCGTCGCGCTGCTGGCCGAGTTCGGCATCACCGAGAGCGGCGCACGTCAGGCGATCCGACGACTGCACAAACGTGGCCTTCTGGTGCAGTCGAAGTCCGGGCGGACAACGTCTTATGGCGTGCCGGAACGCATCACCGAGTCGACCAACACCCGCATCCGCCGCGTGCTGCGGTTTGGCCTCGATCTCACCGGCTGGGACGGCCAGTGGACGCTCGTCACCTTCTCGATTCCGGAAGCCGACCGTGACGTACGCCGTGTGCTGCGTACCCGGCTGCGCGATCTCGACTTCGGGCTACTGACCGACGGCACCTGGATCTCTCCGCATGACCGCGTCACTGCGGCGATCGAGATGCTCGAGGAATTGGGTGTGTCAGACGGCAGCGTGCTGCGGGCGACGATGCTTCCGCGACCTGGTCGCAGCTTCTCTGCGGTCGACGTGTTCGACCTGCGCGAGCTCGAGCAGCGCTATCGCGACTTCATCACCAGACACGAGCCGCAGATCGAGCAGGTGCTCGCCGGCAGCATCGCGCCACGCGACGCGCTCGTGATGCGCACCGAGGTGATGAGCGAATGGCTGCAGTTCCGACCCTTCGACCCCAACCTGCCTGTGGAGCTGCTGCCGGATGGCTGGCCGCGTTCACACGCGCGCGAGGTCGCATTCCGCATCTATGACGAGCTGGGCGATGCTGCAGAGGCACGTTTCCGCCAGGTGCTGGGCGCCATCGATCGGGATCTGGCGGCGCTCGCCTCGCATCACACGTCTCGCGACGCCTGAGCCCCACCCGGCCACCCGGGTGGGCACGAAGGCTCGCGCGTCAGGCCGCCACGACGCGCAACGGAACGCTCTGCGCACCGAGCTCGGGCATGCGGGTCGCCTCGATGGCGCCCGCGAGCTCGATCGACGTCGTGCGCGCAAGGATAGTCTCCAGCGCGATCCGCAGGCTAAGGCGTGCCAGGGACATTCCGACACAGCGGTGCCTCCCTCGGCCGAACCCGAGGTGGCGCGCGATGTTCGGTCGATCCAGGATGAACTCATCGGCATCGGGGAACATCCGCTCGTCCCGATTCGCGGAGGAGTACACCAGCGTCACCGGCACACCGGGCTCGATCGTGCGGCCGTGCAACTCGACCGGCTCTGACACCGTGCGCGCGAAACCGCGGTACGGCGTGTAGAGCCGAATGAACTCCTCAAGCGCGGCCGGGACAAGACTGAGGTCGGCACGCAGCCGCGACTGCAGCTCTGGGTCACGCGCGAGGTGCACGCAGATACCCCCCAGCAAGATGGGCGGCGCGACGAGCCCGACGACAAGTGACTGCCGCAGCGCTCCGACAACGAGCTCGTCGGACAGCGGCGCTCCTTCATACTCCTCAGAGAGCAGAGAGCTGGCCGGATCGCTCTCGATCGGGCGTGGATATTCACGGCGATCCGCAACCAGAGCGCGGGCCATCCCGTACATCTCCTCGCTGCGGGCGGTGACCGTCGCACCGTCCTGACGGCGCCAGGCATCGACCCATTCACTGGAGACGCTGGCGAGCCGCGCTACCTCGTCGTGTTCGAGATTCAGCCATTCCGCCGCGGTGTATGCCGGGTAGATGGTGCCGAAGGTACGACAGATATCGCCGGTGCCCGCATCCAGGAACGGCTGCAGTTCTCGCTCGGCATGCGCGCGCAGCAGCGGTTCAAGGCGCTCCAGTCCCGCATGATGCAGAGTGCGATCGAGCGCGCGCCGGAAGGGCGAATGCGCAGGCGCATCAAAATTCAGGGGTGGGCGACGGATGCCACGCGGATCACTCGGTACCACCGCGCGCACCGAGGAGATGAAGGTGTCGGCGTTGCGCGCCGCGGCCTCGACGTCTTCGAAGCGGGTGAGCGCCCAGAACCCCTCGTATCCGCGCGAGTAGGCAACCGGCGTCTCGTCACGCAGCTGACGGTAGAGGTCGTGCGGGCTGTCGAATGTCTCATCGGCGTGCGCATCGAAGTCTTCATTGAAGGGGCACTTCGCCCCTGCATCGTGTTGCATCTTCGCTCCACTCTCATCGTCAATATAACTATAAACATGTGCCTATCGCACGTTTTGCTGACGTCTAATACTACGAGATTGCCGACATTGATGCGCACCACAGCGCAGCGAAGCGGAATACGGAGATCCATAATTGGCGTCACAGATCTTGACGATCGGTCACATTCGATGAATACTATTGCTTGCCAAGTGCTGTCCGACGCATCAACGTGCGCGGAGAGCGTTCCGAAATCGATGGAGATGGGAACCACATGCACCGTTCACTTCGTATTACCGCGGCCGTGGTCGCTGCGGGCCTACTCGTCTCGCTGACGGCGTGCGCGCCGAGCGGCGAGACGACACCGCCCGCTGACGCTGAGAACACGACCGGCCAACCGGTCACCGGTGGAGACGCCACAATCATCCTCGGCGTGGAAGCCGTTCGAGGACTCGATCCTGCAATGCTGTTCAACCTGACACCCTCCGGTGATGCGAACCGGACGTCGGCGATCTACGATGTCCTGTTCTGGTCGGATGCCGCGACGGGTGAGGTCGAGGGGCAGATCGGCGAGTCGTTGGAACCTGACGACGAGGGCGCCGTCTGGACGATGGCGTTGAACGAGGGCGTGACGTTCACCGATGGCACGCCTCTGGATGCCGCCGCCGTCGTCTTCAACTACGAGCGCATTCAGGATCCGGCGACAGCGTCGCCGCTCGCGGGCCTGCTGGAGGGCGTGACCTTCACGGTGATCGACGAGACCACTCTCACCCTGGAACTCTCCGAACCCAACCTTCAGTTCGACAAGATCCTCGCCACGAGCTTGACTCACATCGCCTCGCCCGACGCGATCCAGAGCGACCCGGACTTCGCGAACAACCCGGTCGGTGCGGGACCATTCATGCTCGAGGACTGGGTGCGCGATGACCACATGACGCTGGTCCGCAATCCCGACTACTTCCAGGACGGACTCCCCTACCTCGACTCGATCACGTTCAAGCCGCTGCGCGACCCCACCCAACGCATCAACTCGGTGCAGACCGGTGCGGCACACGCCGCGATTCCCGGCTCCGAGCTTTCCTTCAAGCAGGCGGCTCTAGATGCCGGCCTCTCCGCCGCGTCAGCCCCCGCCGGCAGTGGCCCGATGCTCATGTTCAACACCGGAGTCGCACCTTTCGACGACGTGCGTGCCCGCAAGGCCATCCAGCTCGCTCTCGACCTCGACGACCTCACCCAGGTGGTCGATCCGGGCTCGACAGCGCCCGACAGTCTGTACGGCTCCGAGTCACCCTTCCACCCAGGCGAGAGCGTCTTCGTCGAACACGACGCGGACGCCGCGCAGGAACTCTTCGATGAACTGGCAGACGAGGGCACCCCCGTCTCGTTCGCGGTCACGATGCCACAGAGCGGGTTCTTCACCCGTGTCGCCGAGTACCTGCAGAGTCGGCTCTCGCAGTACGACAATGTGGCGGTCACCGTCGAGACCGTCGACAACGCAACGATCGATGAGCGCGTGTTCCGCAACCAGGACTACCAGCTGTCTGCACAGATCGTGCCGGTGACAGACCCTGAACCAAACCTGGCCAAGCTGCTGGCCACCGGCGGACAGACCAACTACATGGGTTACTCGAACGCCGCCCTCGACGCCGCACTCGAGGAAGGCCGCGGGAGCACGGATGTCACCGAGCGCAGTGCGGCCTACGCCACGGTCGAGCAGATCGCGGTCGACGAGGTGCCGGTACTTCCAATTCGCAACCAGGAGTCTTACACCGTGCATGCCGAATCATTCAACGGCCTCACGCTGCACGGCGACGGTTCACTGCTCTACGACCGGCTGTGGCTGACCGAGTGAAGACCAACGGCAGAGCAACGGTGAAGGGAAAATCTTCGTGACAGCCCCCACCGGGGAGCGGGTGCGCGCCGTGCGCATCCGCTCCCGCTCCGCTCTCGCTCGCATCGCGCACCTGGTCGCAGTGCTCCTGCTGGTCACGCTCGCCGCGACTGCGCTGACCGACCTGATGCCAGGATCACCCGGTGCGACGATCCTGGGTCCCGGTGCCACCGACGCGCAGATCGCAGAATTCGACCAGGCGCACGGCTACGACCAGTCGCTCCTGCCCCGTTACATCGGCTGGCTCGGGAACGCACTCACCGGCGACCTCGGCACCTCGATCCAGTCGAACCAGCCCGTGGCCGAGGTGCTGATGCAGCGTCTGCCCGTCACGCTCGAGCTGACCGTCCTCGCCCTACTGCTGTCTCTGCTGATCGCGGTCCCTGCCGCGGTATACGGCGCATCGCGGGCGAACGGCTGGTTCGACCGCGCGATGTCGGCGACCGCATCCGCGTTCCTCTCCATCCCGGTGTTCGTCGTCGGCGTCGTGCTGGTCTATGCGCTGGCCGTGGCGACGCGCTGGTTCCCGGTGGCCGGCTGGGCGCCCCTGTCCGACGGACTCGGTGAGAATCTGCGCTACGTCTTCGTGCCGGTGCTCGCGCTGGCGCTCGGGGAGTTCCCCGCCTTCTACCGCCTGCTGCGCGGCGACGTCATCTCCACACTTCGAGAGGACTTCGTCCGCACCGCGACCGTGCGCGGTCTGCCACGTCGATACATCCTGCTGCGACACGTACTGCGTCCGTCGTCGTTCTCGCTGATCACCGTCGCCGCAGTCGCGTTCGGCAGGCTCCTGGCCGGCTCGATCGTAGTCGAGAGCCTGTTCGCGCTACCGGGTCTCGGCAGCCTCGCCCTGCAGTCGATCCCGGCGAAGGATGTCCCGATGATTCAGGGGATCGTCGTGCTGGTCGCTGTCACCTATGTGCTGATCAACGCTCTCGTCGATCTCGCTTACACCTTCCTCGACCCCCGCACACGCCGATGACTGAGATGAACACCTCCACACACACTCCCGCGCAGTCGGCGCACCCGCCGACGACACGTGCCATCTTGACCGCCCGGACTCGACGCCCTCGGCACACAGGCCGCCTCGTCACGCTCTGGTTCGCCGTGGCCTGGATCGCGCTGCTGCTGGTACTCGCGCTCGTCGCTGACCTGCTCCCGCTCCCCGGGATCGACGAGCCTGTCGGCTCTCCGAGCCTGCCACCGTTCTCCGGCGAAGGCCCGCTGCTCGGCACCGATGCCATCGGTCGTGACGTCGCGTCTCGACTCATCTTCGGCATCCGTATCTCGCTCGCCGTCGGTGTAGGCGCCACCGCCATCGCATTGATTCTCGGCGTGACTCTCGGCCTCGTCGCCGCGAACGCTCGCGGCCCTGTCGAAGCCGTGATCAATGTCCTCACTGACACGGTGCTATCGTTCCCTCCACTGCTGCTGCTCATGGCACTGGCAACAGTGCTGACACCGGGCGTGCCGACTATGATGGTCGCACTCGGGTTCCTGTTCGCCCCGCCGTTCGCCCGGCTCACTCGGTCTGCGGCGATCGGACAGTTCGGCCGTGATTACGTCACCGCCGCGCGCACGCTCGGAGCAGGGCGCGCACGCGTGGTGTTTCGAGAGCTACTGCCGAACAGCATCCAGCCGGTGATCTCGTACGCCGTTGTCGTGATCGCGATCATCATCGTGATCGAGGGATCGCTGAGCTTCCTCGGCGTGGGCGTTCCGCCTCCGGCGCCGAGCTGGGGGTCGATGATCGCATCCGCCAAGGACAACCTGTCGCGCGCACCGTATCTGATCATCGCGCCATCGCTGATGATCTTCTTCTCTGTACTCAGCTTCAACATCGTCGGCGATCATCTTCGTCGCCGCATGAGCGGACGGGGATCAGCATGAATCCGGTGATCTCAGAATCAATGGATGCCACTCGCGCGAAGTCCGATGAGCCGCTGCTGCGTGTCGAACAGGCACGCTGCGCCATCCCCACGGATCGAGGCGACGTTATCGCTCTTGGCGGCGTGGATCTGGAGTTGCGCGCGGGTGAGGTGGTCGGTCTCGTCGGCGAATCGGGTTCGGGAAAGTCGACGCTCGCCAGCGTCATCATCGGCGCGCCAGCGTCTGGTGCGAAGGTGAGCGGCTCGGTGATCCTCAGCGGAGAGCATCTTGATCGGATGCCGGCGGAGAAGGCTCGCCGACTGCGCGGGCGTCGCATCGGGATGGTGTTCCAGGACCCGATGATGGCGCTCAACCCGGTTGTACCGATCGGACGCCAGATATCCGAGGCCGCCATCGCCAACCTCGGCATGTCGAAGACCGAAGCCCGCGCAAAGACCGTCGCGTTGCTGCAGCAGGTCGGCATTCCCGATCCGGAGCACCGCCTCCGGCACTACCCGCATCAGTTCTCGGGTGGCATGCGCCAGCGCATCACCATCGCGATGGCGCTGGTGTGCGATCCTGACCTGCTCATTGCAGATGAGGCGACGACGGCCCTCGATGTGACTGTGCAACGACAGATCCTCGACCTGCTCGCCCGCCTCGCGCGGGACCGGGGCCTGGCGATGCTCATGGTCAGTCACGACCTCTCCGTCATCGCCGGTCGCACCGATCGGATCGCCGTCATGTACGGCGGTCTCATCGTCGAGTCCGGCCCCACGAGCGAGGTCTTCGAGAATCCGCAGCATCCATACACTCGTGCGCTGCTACGCGCGATTCCTCGACTGGATGCCCCGCGGCAGTCTCGACTCCAGGCGATTCCGGGCAACCCGCCGGATCTGACGCGGCTCGGCACCGGGTGCCCGTTCACGGCACGCTGCGCGAACGCGCTCGCACACTGCGCAGACGTGATGCCGTCTGTCACCAGGCCGGCGTCGATGCGAACGCTTCGGTGCCACAACCCTGCCACGGAAGGAGAGTGACATGCCTCTGCTGGAAGTGAGCGGGCTCATCAAGCGATTCAAGGTGCCCGGCGGCACCGTTGAGGCGGTATCGGGAGTGGATTTCACGCTGGAGAGCGGCGAGACCCTGGCACTCGTGGGCGAATCAGGATGCGGAAAGTCGACCACGGGGTGCGCCCTGCTGGGCGTGCCCGGCCCGGACGAGGGAACCGTCACCCTCGGCGGGTCCATGCTCGCAGGTGAAGGACGCGCGGCCGGACATTCCGCGAAAGGACCGCGCCGTGACATCCAGATGATCTTCCAGGATGCACGCGCGTCTCTGAATCCGCGCCGTCGCGTGCGCGACCTCGTCGCCGAGGGCCTGCAGATCTCCGGTGTCGGGCGTCACGAAACGCACGAGAGGGTCGACGCGATGCTCCGGTCAGTCGGGATGGATCCGGATCGGATCGGGGACCGTCGCGCGTCAGAGTTCTCCGGCGGGCAGTGTCAGCGCATTGCGATCGCCCGCGCCATGGTGATGCGCCCCCAGGTGCTCGTCTGTGATGAACCGGTCGCCAGTCTGGATGTGTCGGTGCAGGCGCAGGTGGTGAATCTGCTCCAGGAGATGAAAGAGCAGTACGGTCTGGCGATGCTCTTCATCTCGCACGATCTGTCCGTCGTGCGAGGCATCAGCGACCGTGTCGCCGTGATGTACCTCGGACGCATCGTGGAGATCGGGGAAGTTGATCAGATCTATGATCGGCCCCGCCACCCGTATACCAGGGCACTGCTGGATTCGGTACCGGTCCCAGACCCGGCAGCTCCTGCACGCGGCGTGGCACTGGGTGGAGACCTGCCCTCGCCGATGGCGCCGCCGAGCGGATGCCGCTTTCGCACCCGTTGCCCGCTCGCCCAGGACATCTGTGCTCGGGAGACGCCGGCCCTGCAAAAGACACCTGAAGGCCAGCTCTCAGCGTGCCACTTCAGTGATCGCGTCGCCGCATGAGCGGCGCCACCGAGGAGCTGGCGGAATGGACGCGGTCGCTGCGTTTCGACGACGTGCCTCAGCACGTCATCGATCGGGTGCTCGCGCACACCCTCGACACGATCGGCGCGATGATCGTGGGTGCGGATCGGCCATGGACGCGGAGTGTCGCCGAGTACGCGTCGATCGAGTCGCCCACCGGTCGTTCACGTTCCGCTGCGCTGGATCGCACCCTGCGACCGGAGTGGGCGGCTCTCACCAATGCGACCGCTGCGCACGGCTTCGAGATCGACGACTACGCCTTGCCTGGACTTTCGCACCCCGGCAGCGTGGTTGTTCCCACCGGTTTCGCTGTCGGTGAGGATCGGGAGACCTCAGGCCGCATCCTTCTAACGGCCATGGCCGCCGGCTTCGAGACGATCGTGCGGTTCGGTGAGGCCTGCACCCCGTCGCTCACCAGTGACCGCGGCTTCCACGTGACCAGCGCTCTGGGCGTCTTCGGGGCCGCGGCGACCACGATCAGAATCGATGGACTGTCCGCCGCTCACGCCAGTGCGGCCCTCGGCATCGCCGCGGCGCACGCAAGCGGAACCACCGAGTTCACCCGCACCGGCGGAGACATCAAGCGGCTGCACGCCGGCATGGCCGCAAGCGCCGGCATCCGATCGGCAGCGATCGCCGCCCGCGGATTCACGGCTCCGACCGCGGCCGTCGAGGGCGAACGCGGGTTCCTCAACTCCTTCGTCGCGCATCCGAACCCCGAGCACCTCACGGCGGGCCTCGGCAGCCGGTGGGCTCTCGACGGCCTCGCCCTGAAACGATGGTGCGTGTGCGCCGGCATCCAGGCGCCGCTGGCCGGACTCGATCAGATTCTCTCCTCACACAGCATCCACCCAAATGGTGTGGTCTCCGTCGATGTCGGAGTCGACCGTGCGACGCTCGCACATGTCGGTCACATCGGCGGTTCACCTCGCGACATGACGGAGGCGCAGATGAGTCTGCATCATGCCGTGGGCATGCGCCTCATCAGCGGAGGCAACGACCCGGTTCACTACGCGCGATTCGAAGCGGGACTTGATGTGGCAGACGCCGCGGCGCGTGTCGCCCTGCATGTCGACGATGCCGCAGAGGCTGCGTTCCCCAACCGCCTGCTGTCGACGGTGACCCTGCGTACCGTTGACCGAGAGATCACCGTTCGGGCTGAAGCGCCCGGAACCCCGAGCACACCGATGGATCGTGTCGCACGCGAGGCAAAGTTCCACGCGCTGGTCGATCCGATCATCGGCGAAGCAGATGCCACGCGGCTCATCGTTGCGATCGACGCCCTGCCAGACGGCGGACCGGTCTCAGCAGTGATGCCCCACACGAGAAAGATGCACCCCCCGCTATGATCCGTTTCATTGCTGTCGGCGACGTCGGGCCCGAGCGCCTCGACGTCGACTCGCTGTTCGAGAACGTTGCCGACCACATCCGGGCCGCGGACGTCGCATTCATGCAACTCGAAATGACTCTGACCGAACGCGGCTCCCGCGTGCCGCAGACCAAGCACACCTCCCGCACGCATCCCGATGCCGCCGCCGCGTTCCGCCGCGCCGGCTTCACTCACGCATCCTGGGCGAGCAACCACTCCTTGGATTGGGGTGCGGAGGGCTTCCTCGATACGGTCGATGCCCTCGACAGGGCCGGCATCGTGCCGCTGGGCGCAGGTCGCAACATCGCCCAGGCACGCCAGGTGCGCATCGTCGAGACCAATGGGGTGCGAATCGCCCTGCTCGCGTACTGCAGCATCCTGCCCGAGGCGTATTGGGCCACCGTCGAGCGCCCGGGTGTCGCACCGCTGCGTGCATTCACGGTGCATGAGCCGATCGAGCCAGACCAGCCTGGCACCCCTCACCGGATGCACACTTTCCCGCATCCCGGCGATCTGGCTGCGATGGTCGACGATGTGGCTCGCGCGCGCGACCAGGCGGATGCCGTCATCGTGTCGATGCACTGGGGTATCCACTTCTCCTATTCAGAGCTCGCCGATTACCAGCGAATCGCAGGTCACGCAGCAATCGATGCCGGCGCCGACCTCGTCATCGGACATCACGCGCACATCCTCAAAGGCATCGAGATGTACCGCGGCAAGGCCATCTTCCATAGCCTCGGCAACTTCGCGATCGAGCTGCCTATGGACGAGGAGCATGCATCGCGGCCCTCTTTCCGGCATCTTCTGTCTCTGCATCCGGGATGGGAGCCCGACATCGGTGGGATGTTCAATTTCCCGCCGGATTCACGCAAGTCAATCATCGTTGACTGCGATGTTGATGCCGCAGGGGTGTCGCGCGTTCGCTTCCGCCCGGTGTGGATCGACCGCATGGCCGTGCCGACGTTGCTCGCCCCATCGGATCCGCGGTTCGCAGAGGTTGTCGACTACCTGCGCGGAGCATCGGATGCCGCCGGGCTCACGACCTCGTTCGTCGTCGAGGGCGATCAGGTGTTCGTCGTTCCCGCCTGAGACGAAGGGAGGGGGCTCGGGCGCTGATGCACCCGGGCCCCTCCCTTCACTCTTCCTCAGAGCCCGAAGGCATCCAGGATGGTCTGCTCGTTGGCGAGCGCCTCGTCACGATCGATACGCACGTACTCGGCCGGCATCTCGTCGTAGTTGTACGCCGAGACGTTCCCCGGTGCCGCGTTCAAAATCGCCTGCCCTTCTTCGGAGAGCACGAAGTGCGCAAACAGGCGAGCGGCGTTCGGGCTTGCAGCATCCGTGGAGATCGCCATGACGATCTCGGGCCCGGTCGTCACATCGGGGACCACGTATTCCACCGGTGCGCCCTGCGCAGCGGCTCCTGCCACGACCTGGCCGACGTTGGGGCCTGTAACGGCCCCCTCACCTGCGCCGAGCGCCTCGGTCATCGGGACAACCGAGTTGTACAGTCGCACCTGGTTCTGCGCGATGGCCTCAACTGTCTCGATGCCATAGGCATCTTCAATCATCGTCCAGAACTGGATGTATGCCTGCGACGAGGTGGGATCGCTGAGCAGCACCTTGCCCTTGTATTGCGGGTCGGCGAGATCGTCAAAGGATTCGGGCACTGGCAGATCTCCGAGCGCGTCGACGTTCCACGACAGCGCGCTCGGAGCGAACTGCACGACAGCCGTCTTACCGCCGTCGATCTTGCCCTCCTCGGGGAACTCATCGAAGCCCGGTATGCCCGCCTCGTCGAGACCGGTCAGCCATCCCTCGTCGATGCCGTCATCGATGAACGCGTCATAGCTCGGGATCACGATGTCCGCCGCCGGAGCGCCCGCCTCGACCTCGGAACTGTAGCGGGCCGAGAGTTCGCCGCCCGTGAGGCGGACAAAGGATGCCTCGACGTCGTACTCGTCGAAGAACGCGTCGGCAAGCGCTTGCGCCGTCGACTCCGGCGGTGTGAGGTACACCACAAGCTCCCCTTCTGCCTGGGCTGCCTCGATCAGTGCATCGAGATCTCCGTCGGAGATGACTTCGGTGGGCTCGTCGCCGCTAGCGTCGCCTGAGCAACCGGTGAGCGCGAGCGCCCCGGCCATGGCAAGCGCGAGCAGGGAAAGTGATCGCCTCATGTGAATGACTCCATTGTCGTAAGTAAAGGGAAGTTACACTACAAAATAATACCCGGTCGTCACATTCAACGTCAAGGATTATACGCTCTCAGCTGGCCCCACCCGCCGCCTGGCACCGTCCGACGTCGCCGTGGTCGCGGTGTGAAAAGTCACGATGCGGGCCAGCGGCTCGTCGTAGCGCGCGACCAGAGTCCGCACGTGGGACGCAGCCGCCGGACCGAGCGCGTCGTACAGGCTTCGGAAAATCTTTAGAGCCCTCGGGCGCGGCCAACCAACCGGGAGCAACTCGGCCGGCAATTCCGGGTCTGAGAGCCGGAAGGCCAGCCAGTCGTTCGTGAGCTTCGTTCGCTCACGCAACGCGTCGTGCGGCTCGACGCCACCTTCCGCCCACGCGAGCCTGGGCTCGTACTCACTGATGAACGCGTCGTACTCGCCACTGAGCTCTTCGAGACGGAATGCGGAAGCGATCGAGCTGGTGTCACCAGCGCGAAGGCTCCATTCGGCGCGCATCACATGCCCCTGCACCACACCAAGTTCGTCGAGCAAATCGACGGCGTCTTCGCGCCGATCGTGTGGACTGATCCAAGCCCCGTCCTGAAGGTCTCCGAATGCCATGTTTCGCAATCCGTTGCGCAAGAGCCTGCGCACGTCGCGCTCCGCCTCTGGAATCGAGAACGAGACGAGCGTCCATCTGCCGTCCCAATCGTCGAAGTCGGCTCCGAACGTCAACGCACGCGCAAGGCGCACCCGCTGCCCCGCGACGATGTCGGGAGGGATGCCGTAGGAGGTCGTTCGCCCCTGTTTCCCTTGCACCAGAAGCCCCCGCTGCGTCAGACGTCGCATAGCCTGCCTCGCCGAATTCTCGTTCGCGCCGAACTCCGCCAGCAGATCTACGAGCGCGGATGATGGCAGCAACTCAGCCCTCGCAAACCAGTAGTCACCCAACAGCGTGATCAGCAGATGCTGCGGTCCGCCTGCGGAATGCGGGCGAGGCAGGCGACGAGTACGCGCGTGCGGTGAGGTGAGATCGGGATCCTCAGGTGTCATATCAGTAGTCCCTTCCGTCAACCCGGCTGGGTGCCACAACGGCAATGCGAAGCACGTCCAGGTCATCTCCCTCTGAGTACACACCACCGAAGAGCACCGACCCCGCGAGCGTGAGCCGCGTCGTCAACGGCGGCCACACCAGCCAGCCATCCACTTCGATGGGTTCCGCAGGCTCGACGCGAGCGAGAACCGTCTCCGCTCCGTGCGAATCCACGATCAGCTGCCCGGTCGCACCGAGCTCGATGCGAGGACGCGACAGGTCGACATCGAGAGCCCCGAAGTGCGCCATGAAGCGCAACTGCCCCCCGAAGCTCAGAACCCAACCGGCGGCATCTCGCTGCACGGCCTCTACGGGAAAGCGGAACACCCCCTGCCCGTCGGTGTCGACTCCGCCGTCAGCATGGATGAGACCATCACCGCCGTTCAGGATGTACTCGACGAAACTGCCGCGCACACCCCAGTACAGCCCATCGACCAGAGTCGCGGTGGGCGCATCGACGTCGTAGGCAGAGCGCGCATTCATAACATCGATGATGACGACCGGACGCGCCAAGGTCAAATGAAGAGCGGCCTTCACACGAGCAGTGCTCGGTTCGTCAGCCTGCGAACTTAACCGTTGGGACGCTTCGGACGCCGCCCATGGTCCCCCAGTGCCACGCCCCACCCGCAACTCGGCACCACAGGAGGACGCGTCAGCCCGCGCCCGACCCGTAACGTCGAAGACATGATCACAGCAGAAGGCCTCACGAAGAGGTTCGGAGACAAGACAGCCGTCCAGGACGTGTCCTTCACGGTCAAACCCGGCACCGTCACGGGCTTCCTCGGCCCGAACGGCGCTGGCAAATCCACCACGATGCGCATGGTCGTGGGCCTTGACCGCCCCACATCGGGACGAGCGACCGTCAACGGACAGGAATACCGCAAGCTGCGTGCGCCCCTCACCGAGGTCGGCGTACTACTCGACGCGAAAGCCGTCCACACGGGTCGCACCGCGCGAAACCATCTGCGCGCGATGGCCGCCACTCACGGCATTCCGCTGTCACGCGTCGACGAGGTCATCGATCTCGCCGGCATCGGCTCCGTCTCACGAAAGCGCGCCGGCAAGTTCTCGCTCGGCATGGGACAACGCCTCGGCATCGCCTCGGCACTGCTCGGAGACCCACACACGCTGATCCTCGACGAGCCGGTGAATGGGCTCGACCCTGAGGGCGTGCGCTGGGTGCGCCAGTTCGTCCGCCACGCGGCATCCGAGGGACGCACGGTGCTGCTGTCCAGCCACCTGATGAGCGAGATGGCGCAGACCGCCGATCACGTGATCGTCATGGGCCGCGGGCAGGTACTCGCGGATGCCCCACTCGAAGAGCTCGTTCGGGCGTGGACAAGGAACACCGTCCTGGTGCGGAGCCCTCGTACCTCCGACCTCGCCGCCGCGGTGGCCGGTCCCGACATCGAGATCGTCAGCACGAGCCCCGAGACGATCGAGATCGTCGGGCTGCCGGCATCCCGTATCGGAGACATCGCCGCAGACCGCGGCATCCCCATCCACGAGCTGACTCCGGCCACCGGGTCTCTCGAGGATGCCTATCTCGCACTCACCGGTGAATCGGTCGAGTACCGCTCGAAGGAGATCTCATGACCACCGTGGCTCCCGCCGCTCCGGCGCCGCTGCGCACGCAGAGTGCGTCGCCGTACCGCCTCACGTTCTTCCGGACTGTGCACAGCGAGTGGATCAAGCTGTCCACGCTGCGCTCGACCTGGTGGTCGATCGGCCTGGTCGCCGTGCTGACCATCGGCATCGCCGTCCTCGTCGCACTCGCCATGGACGTCCCGGGATTCGAGCCCATCCAGGCCGTGGTCTCGCCCATCCAGTTCACGATGCTGCTCGCCGGCATCCTCGGGGTCATCGCGGTGACCGGCGAGTACTCGACCGGGATGATCCGCTCCACGCTGGCTGCCGATCCGGTCCGTGGATCGGTCCTCGCCGCCAAGGCGATCGTCGTCGCGGTGTTCATGTTCGTCACCTCGCTCGTGATCTTCCTCGTCGCCGCGATCGCGGTCACGCCGATCTTCGCCGGCAGGGACATGCCGTTCGCCTGGGATGACCCGGCCAAATCGATGCTGCCGATCCTCGCCTCATCGATCTCGATGGCGGTCTTCGCCCTGATCGGCGTCGCGTTCGGCTTCCTCATCCGCTCCGGCGCCGGCGCGATCGCCGCGACCGTCGGACTCCTGTTCGTCCTCCCGATCGTGGGAAGCATCTTCGCAATGCCAGGAGAGGAGTGGCAGTGGATCGGTGACGTCATCGGACACCTGCCGATGGCCGCAGCGCAGAGCGCGATCCTGCCGCAGGATGACTGGGGTCTGCCCCTCGTCGAGGCCTACCTGACGCTGGCCGCATGGGTCACCGCGGGGATGCTGTCCGCCTGGGCGGTACTGCGCACCCGCGATGCGTGACGCGTAAAGTCGAGGCCGTGATGAATTCGCGCAGCCGCAGCACCGCCGTCCGTGAGGACGACGAGCTGCGGCTGCCGCGTCCGCCCGGCATCATCCGGCGCTTCTGGGCGCGGCATCCGATCGCAGCCGATGTCATCATCGCCGTCATCTGCCTCCTCCTCGGGATCGCGCCGGCAACTTTCTTCACCTCATACGAAACGACACCCGGCGGCGGGCTCAGGGTCATCGACCCTCCACCAGTGATCACCAATGTCATCCTCGTGGTCCTGGTCGTGATCGCCTGCGCTCTGCTGTTGCGCCGCAGGCAGTGGCCAGTGGTGACCTTCGCCGCCTCATACGCGGTAGCTGTCGCGTATCTGTTCCTGCTCGAGCCCGCAGGCGGCCCGCTTCTCGTCGTCACGAGTTACACGCTCGCGGTCTATCGCTCGACTCGTGCCGCATGGACGGGGCTGGGGATCGGCATCGGAACGCTGACGCTCATCTCATTCATCCTCGAGCGCGCCGGAGCCATCACGCTCCAGGATTCGCTGAACGGTGTCCTCGGCCAACTCACGCTCGCGCTGATTGGAACACTGATCGGCATCAACGTCGGCGGCCGCAAGCGCTATATCGAAGCTGTCATCGATCGCTCGCGCCAGTTGCTCATCGAGCGCGATCAGCAGGCGCTGCTGGCTGCGGCGAGCGAACGGGCCCGCATCGCACGCGAGATGCACGACATCGTCTCGCATTCGCTCACCGTGATCGTCGCCCTCTCTGAGGGCGCCGCGGCGACCGCCGATCAGGACAGGGCTCGGGATGCTTCGACTGCGGCCGCGGCGACCGCCCGCGGCGCCCTCACTGAGATGCGGTCGATGCTCGGAGTCCTCCGCGATGCAGACTCTGACCTCCCGCTGGCTCCGTCCGCGCCGGTGCAGCCGCACGTCACCGTCCAGACCGCACAGAATGCCGGCTATCCGGTCACGCTCACGACCACCGGAGAGGCGAACGTGACGCCGGCGGTGAGCTTCGCGATCGGCAGGATCGTGCAGGAGGGGCTCACCAACGCCATGCGGCATGCCCCGCACGCGTCAAAGATCGAGGTGCGCATCGACTACTCAGCGGATCCGATCGTGGTCGAGATCTATAACGATGGGGCCTCGGACCCCATCGGCACGACCGGGTTCGGGCTGCGCGGGCTGAGCGAGCGCGCAGCCCATGTGAATGGCACGGTGCATTCAGTGCCTGCAGGCGAAAATCGATGGATGCTTCGGGCGGAGCTGCCTGCGGCATCCGACTCTCCCCCTTCCCCTGCAATCGAGGATGCCCCATGATCGACCCCATTCGTATACTCCTCGTCGATGATCAGGAGCTCATCCGGGTCGGCTTCCGCCTGGTGCTCGAAGCGGAATCCGACATGGTCGTGGTCGGTGAGGCGAGCGACGGCGAAGAGGCGATCCGGCGGGCGACGGAGTTCACCCCGGATGTCGTGCTGATGGACATCCGGATGCCTGGACTCGACGGGATCGCTGCGACCGAGGCAATCGTGCAGTCGCTGCCGGATACCCGGGTGCTGGTGCTGACCACATTCGACCTCGACGAGTACGCGTTCGGTGCGATCCGTGCGGGCGCGAGCGGATTCCTCCTCAAGGACGCGCAGCGGCATGAGCTGACCTCAGCAGTGCGGGCCGTGCATCGCGGCGACGCGGCGCTCGCGCCGCGTGTCACCCGCCGACTACTCGAGCACCTCGGGCCTCATCTGGCTCCGGCGAGCGACGAGCCCGATCCCACCGCGTCACTCACCGATCGCGAGCGCGATGTGTTCGTCGCGATCGCTCGCGGCCACACAAATGCAGAGATCGCGCACAGCCTTTTCCTGAGCGAGTCGACTGTCAAGACGCACGTCGGGCGCGTGCTGATGAAGCTCGAGGCCAGGGACCGCGTGCACGCCGTGATCCTCGCGCATCGGCATGGGATGGTGTGAGGGCCGCGACGAGCAGTTGGACCGGCTATCGGCCACAACCGTGCCGCGGAAAGGACCGCGAAGGCAACTCCTTCGCGGTCCTTCATCCACTTATTGCGCGGGCTGCCAGTTGTATTCGGGCTCTGGCCCTACCGGCAGCATCACCGGGTTCAACGACGAGGAATTGACATTCGTGATCTTCGGTCCGATGTAGTTCACGAAATACCCGGTGAGGATCGGGATCGAGAACGCGGCCTCCTGCCAGCGTTCGCTCATCTCCTGGTAGGTCTGCTCGAGCTCATCCCCGCCGACGGAGAGGCTTGCGGTGTATAGGGTCTCCATCTCCTCGTCCATCACTCCAAACGGGTTGTTCATCGACCCTGCGCTCCGGAACGGACGATAAGCGTCGCCGACGTTGCCGTTGGAGGCCCAGATACTCGCCTCGTAGTCGCCGGATTCGACCTTCTCGGCGAAGGACGGGATGCTGACGGCGTCCACGACGAGTTTCACATCGATATCGATCGCTTCGAGCGCACTCGCAACGGCCTGGGCGATCTGGGACTGGTTGTCCTGCAGACTGCTGTCTACCAGCGACATCGCGAAGCCGTCCTCGTAACCCGCCTCTGCCATCAGCTCCTCCGCCCGTTCGAGGTCGAAGCCCCATCCGATCTCGGCGTTGTATCCCTTGAGACCTTCAACGACGAGCTGAGTGCTCGGCGACATGTACTCACCCCCGAGCGCCGCCACGATCGATTCGCGATCGATCGCGAGGCCGATGGCCTCACGTACGCGCTGATCGGCAAGTGCCGGGTTCACCTCTCCATTGACGTCGTGCAGACGCAGCTCCCAGTTGTAGAACGGTGCGGCCTCCACGGTGAGTCCTGCAGCCTCGGCTGCTTCAGCGAAAAGCGGTGACCCGAGCCCGAAATCGATCTGCCCGGTCGAAGCCGCGTTCAGCACGGCGTTCGGATCGGCGATGATCTCGACCACCACCTTGTCCCACATCTGAGCGTCGGGGTTCCAATAGTTCGGATTGTGCACGTAGACGTACTCAGAGTCGGGCACCGAGGCTTCAGCATCGTAGACGTACTGTCCGGCTCCGTCCATGATCTGGAGCAACGAGCTCGGGTCCGCGAGTGCATCCGGCCCGATGATGTTTCCGAACATCACCGTCTGCGTCAACGAGAATGCGGCATCCGCCCAGGGTGCGTCGTAGTTGATGCGCACCGTGCTCTCGTCGACCGCTTCCACGCTCGAGACCGGACCGACACGCGGGAGCTGACCGCCGCCAGCGCCCAGGAAGTAGTCCAACGACGCCTTGACCGCATCGGCGTCGACCGGCTCACCGCTGGCGAACTCAACGCCATCGCGCAGGGTGAACTCGAACTGACGATAGTCGTCGTCGACATATCCCCAATCAGTGGCGAGCGAGGGTTGCAGGCTGCCATCGGGCGCCTGATAGATGACGGGGTCGTAGGCGAGCACGGTGAACACCGAGCCGCTGGCCGTTCCCTGGAGCGCTGGATCCAGGGAGATCGGAGCCCCGCGAAACTGCAGGATGAGCTCTTCACCGCGCTCGGAGACGGGGCCATCGGTATTCGCGGTGACGTCGGCGCTGGTGTCAGCACCGCATGCGGTGAGACCTGCGACCAAGGTGATGGATGCGGCGAGGGCTCCCCACCGCGATGCGTGGCGACGACGCTGTGCCAGCTTTCTCATACTGTGTCTACTTTCGTGTGATCGTGAACGGGACGCCGCGCGGGCTGAGCGGTGTCATTGATTTCGCCCATATAGAGACGGACTTCGCGGATGAGACGCTCGGGGATCTCCCGGGTCATGTAGTGTCCTTCGCTTTCGAAGAAGACTGCTTTGGAGTCTCTGACGTTCATGACGCCGCGGAGAGATGATTCGGGTGAGACGATGCCGTCACGCATGCCAGCGAGCATCAGCGTGGGCACGGTGATGGTGCGCAGGACAGCCGCGAGCTCGTCGTTCGTCTTCGCCTCGGGAAAAGGCATCCCCTGATTGATCTGCGATTCATCGTCGTCGCGCCTCATCGCACCGGCGATCGCTCCATCGATCAGCAGATCCCGGTCACGACGCCGCTCGGTCTCATCGTCATGAAGCCAACCACCGAGCTTCTCGAACTGCACACGCATGGCGTCGACGTCGCCCTCCATACGTGCACGGATCGATTCCCGACGGCCCTCGGATGAGTCCGTCACACCGAAGCGGTCATGCGGCGTGCCGACGACCGAGACGAAGGCCTTCAGGCGCTCGGGATGCCGGACGGCGATATACCAGCCAATACCCGCCGAGTGCGATGCGCCGGTGTAGACGAACCGGTCAATGCCCTTCGCGTCGGCGAAGGCGACGACGTCGTCTGCCCACTGCGCCAGCCACCCTTCGTCGGGCACGCTCGCGGTGCGCGATGATCGGCCGAAACCGCGCGCCTGGATCGTGTACACCTTGTACTCGGTGGGCGCCTCTGACAGGCGTTCGGGATATCCGTCGAGTCCCGAGTACCCCATCGCACTGGAGAGGAAAACCTCGGATGCATCGTCGGGGCCGTATTCGTCGAACCAGAGTTCGACGTCGGTGAGCTTCTGAATGGGCATAAAACCTCCTCGTGGGCTGGCGCCCGGGTCATCGGATGTGGCTGACGATCGCGTCGGTGCGGGCTGTCAGGCCGTCCTTCTCACGCGCAGCGGTGCGTTGCGCTTGTGCGACGGGATCGGGGATGGGCGCAGCGTCGAGAAGTCGACGGGTGTAGTCCTGGCGCGGGTCTCGATAGATCTCCTCTGCAGTGCCCTGCTCGACAACGTGGCCCTTCCTCAGCACGATGATGCGGTCTGAGAGGTAGTGGACGATCGACAGATCATGCGAGATGAAGAGGTAGCTCGCCCCTGTTTCGTGCTGGAGCTCAGCCATGAGATTGATCACCTCTGCCTGGATCGAGAGGTCAAGGGCGCTGACCGGCTCGTCGCAGACGACGAGCTTCGGCGCGAGGATCAGGGCGCGTGCAATTGCGATGCGCTGCTTCTGTCCTCCAGAGAACTGTGCGGGAAAGCGCTGTGCCGCGTCCTCCGAAAGCCCCACTCGGCGCAGCATCTCGAACACGCGTTCACGAACGACCGCCTTCGGACCCGGCTCATGGATCTGCACGGGCTCCGCGATGGAGTACCCGATCGGTTTCGTGGGATCGAGCGAACTGTGCGGGTCCTGGAAGATGACCTGCACATCCTTCGCGAGTGCGCGCCGTTGCGCTCTGGTCAGCGTGCTGAGGTCAGTGCCGCGGTATCGAATGACCCCCTCGGTCAGGGGAGCGAGTCCGAGGATCGCCTTGCCGATGGTCGACTTCCCCGAGCCCGATTCTCCGACGAGCCCCAACGTCTCTCCGGCGGCAATACCGAAGGAGATGTTCTCGACTGCGCGCGTGATGTGGCGCCCTCGGCGATACTCGACGGCCAGGTTCTCGACTTCGAGGACGGGCTGGCTCTCGCCGCTCATGTCGCCACCTCCAGTGATTCTTCGTGTGCGACCCGAGCCACATCGATCCGGATGCATCTCGCCGAGTGGTCTTCCTGCCCGTCGACCATGGGGATCCGCCCATCGAGACAGGCATCAGTGGCCAGTGCGCAGCGGGGCGCGAAATGGCATCCGCTCGGCCATCGCCCAGCAGGTGGAACCACCCCGCCGATGGTGGGCAACGGAACACCCTTGGGAGCATCGTGCGGGTTGGAGCGCTGCAACGACTGGCTGTAGGGATGCAACGGCGATTCGAAGACGCGCTCTACGGTGGCCTGTTCGACCACTTGTCCTGCGTACATCACCACCGCGCGATCGCAGATGTCGGCGACCACGCCCCAATCATGCGTGACGAAGAGGATGGCCATGCCGAGCCTGTCCCGCAGCGCGCGCAACAGATCGAGGATCTCTGCTTGAACGGTGACGTCGAGCGCCGTCGTCGGCTCGTCGGCGACGAGCAGCTGTGGGCGACCGGCCAGTGCGATCGCGATCGCGATGCGCTGCGCCATGCCGCCCGAAACCTGATGCGGATAGAGCCCCGCCACCTCGCGGGGATTCGGCAGCCGGACCGCCTCGAGCAGTTCAAGGGCTCGGCGGTGCGCCGCACGCCAGCTGACCTTATGCTGCGCCCGGACGACCTCGGCGATCTGAAACCCGATGCGGAAGGTCGGATCGAGTGCGACCATCGGCTCCTGGGATATCATCGCCATCTTGGTGCCGCGAAGCGACCGGTACTGCTTGCGCGAGTAGCCCGAGATGTCGACCCCGTCGAACAAGATTTCTCCGGAGACGATGCGGCCGCCCTCGGCGAGGAGGCCGAGCACGGCCATCGCGGTCACGGTCTTTCCGGAGCCTGATTCTCCGACGAGCCCGACCGTCTCGCCCCGCCGAATGTCGAAGCCGACACGGTCGAGCACCACAGTCTCGTTCTCGTCCGTGCCGAATGCCACCGTGAGCTCCCGCACCGAGAGGAGCGCAGTCTGATCGACCGGCCGGACGACCTCGTCGGACACAGCCCTCATCGTTGTTGTCGCCTCGACCGTCGGCTCGGACTTCTTCGCGCCGCGCACCGGACGCTCGATCCTCTCGGCATTGGCGTCGCGAACCGCATCGCCAAGGAGTCCGAAGGCGAGGGTTGTGAGCACGATGATCCCCGACGTCGGAACGATCATCCAGCTGAAGTACTGCAGCATCGACGATGCTTCGCCGACCATGCCGCCCCAGGTGGGCGCCGGTGGCTGCGGCCCGAAACCGAGGAACGCAAGACCCGTCTGCACACCCAGCGCGATCGCCCCGAGCATGGCGGCCTGCACGATGATGACGCCGAAAGTGCGCGGCAGCACGTGACGGAGGAGGATCTGCGGATTCGTGAGACCTGTTGTACGCGCCGAATCTATGTACAACTCTTCTCTGACACCGAGCACGACGCTGCGGATCACGCGTGCGGCACCCGCCGAGACGAGCACGCCGTAGACCACCATGGCCGCGACCATGCTGTTCTGGAAGATGGCGAGCACGGCCAGGGTCACGATGATTCCGGGGATCGCCAGGCTGATGTCGATGCTTCGCATCACCAGCCAGTCGAACCATCCGCCGAAGTAGCCGGCAGCGATGCCGATCGGCACGGCGAGGACGAGGGCGACGATGAGAGCCTGTGCCACACCAAGAAGAGACTCCTGGCCGCCGTAGAGAAGCCGGCTGTAGATGTCGCGACCGAGCGCATCGGTGCCGAGCCAGTACTCAGCCGACGGCGTGAGCCGCACCGAGGCGAGGTCCTGCCGCAGCGGATCATGGGTCGCGAGCACCGGGGCCATCAGAGACGCCGCGATGACCAGGAACAGGTACGTCATGGATATCGCGCCGACGGGTTTGCGCATCACATCCACGAACAGACTGCGGCGTTCACTCACCACGACACGAGGCGAACCTTGGCGAGCGGCCATCAGGCGGTCCTTACCTTCGGGTTGAGCACGCCGTAGAGAAGATCTACGACGAAGCTGATGACGACGGCGATCAGAGTGAAGAGCACGCCGATGCCGAGCAGGACCGGGAGATCATGATTGAGGGTCACCTGCGTCGCGAGGGATCCGAGGCCGGGAAGGACGAAGACGTTCTCGATGAAGACGGTTCCGGTCAATGCGGAGATGGCGCCCAGACCGAGAATCGTGACCGAGGGGATCGCCGCGTTCTTCAGCACGTGCCGGAACAAGATCGACGTTTCGCCAACGCCGTTCGCGCGCAGGAAGCGCACATAGTCCTTGTTGAGCGCTTCCTTCGCCGAGTCGCGCATCTGCTTGGCGACGAGGGTGGTCCCGCCCAGGCTGAGGGCGACGACGGGAAGCACGAGCGCCCAGATCCACGGCCCGAAGCCCTGCTCGATAGGCGCGTATCCGGTGGCGGGGAACACACGCACAGTGACGGCGAAGAGCGAGACGAGCAGGATCGCAATGGCGAAGCTCGGCACAGCGAGCCCGAACAGCGAAACGGCGTCGAGAATGCGCCCCACCACGCCTCCCCGAAGCGCGCTCATCAGCCCCAGCGAGATCCCGATGACCGCGATCACGATCGTCGACAGCAGTGCCAGCGAAGCGGTCACGGGGAACCGCCCGGCGAGGATGCTGACAACGGACTCGCCGCTGTAGATCGAGGCCCCAAGGTCGCCCCGCACCGCACTCACCGCCCAGTTGAAGTACTGCTGATACCACGGCAGATTCAGGCCCAACTGCTCGCGCAGGGCCGCCAACGACTCGGGTGTTGCCATTTCTCCGAGGATCGCTCGCGCTTGATCCCCGGGGACAAGCGATGCGAGCAGGAACATGATCACTGAGACGACGATGATCATCGGAATCACAAGCGCGACTCTTCGAAGCAGCATCGAGATCACGGATCAGCCTCCTTGCCGATTGTCCTCACACGCACACCAAGCGCGTGTATCAAGTAACTAGATACTATTCGTGACATCGAGTCAAGACAACACCGGGATCTGCGGAAGATCTCTCGGCGAGAGATCAGGTGAAGAGCGTGCGCTCAGCGCCGCGCAACGGTTGAGATCGGGCTCCCCAGACCGTCCGCAGCCGAACGCAGAAGTCGCATGAATGCGGCACGCTCATCCACCGACATCTGTTCGCACATCTGCGCCTCCAAGTCATTGGCATGCTTCTCGCAGGCATCGACGATACGACGCCCCTCCGGACTGAGCTCGATGAGAAGAACACGTCCATGGTCTTCCGACTGACGGCGGGTGACGAGGCCGCTCTCCGACAGACTCTTCACGATCTGATTGCCCGCCTGCGCCGTGACAGCCGTCCAGCGCGAGATCTCCGCACTCGACAGACCAGGCATGCGTTTCAGCACGAACAGCACGGTGTACTCCGCATCACTGATGCCGTACTGCCCGAATTGCTCACTCAGTTGCGCCTGATACGTCCGCGCCACATGGCGCAGCACGTGCCGCAGCGTCGGATCGGGACTGACGGAAGGAGAAGCGAGAAGCCGGCGTGACATACATCGATCAAAGCACTGTTCGCTGACTGCGCCGCTTCAGACACCGCGTAGTTGTGCTGGCAGCCCACTCGGCATTAATATCAAGTAACTTGATTTAAGGAACCTCATGAGCACACGCATCGTTGCGGTCGGCGACATCGTTCTTCAGTACGACAACCCCGACTCCTATTTCACCGCCAGTGCGCCGGTCACCCAGAATGCGCATGTCGCCATCGGCCAGATCGAAGTGCCCCACACCACTGAGCAAGCGGTGACGGCGCTGACTGTTCCGGCACCACCCGCGAGGCCGGAAGATCTCGAAGCGATGGCGCGAGCCGGCTATGACATCGCGACAGTCGCAGGCAACCACGCATTCGACCTCGGCGAGCGCGGCGTCATCGATACCCTCACCGCTGCACAGTCGTATGGCATGGTCACCACGGGAACGGGCGTGAACATTGCAGCCGCCATGGAACCCGCGATCGTCGAGCGTAATGGCATCCGCGTCGGCGTCCTGAGCTTCAACTGCGTCGGACCCCGCGAGTCGTGGGCCACCAGCAGAAAGGCCGGGGCGGCGTTCGTCAAAGTACTCACCCACTACGACCTCGACGATCTCAACCCCGGCAACCCGCCGCAGATCTACACTTTCGCCGACCGTGCATCACTGCGCCGGATGACGGATGCTGTCGCTGCCCTCGCCGCAGAGGTGGACGTTGTGGTCGTCGCCCTTCATAAGGGGTATGGCCACACGCCGGCGCGCATCGATGACTACGAATATGAGATCGCACACGCCGCTGTCGACGCGGGTGCAGACGCCGTCGTCGGCCACCACTCACACATCATGCGCGGTATTGAGATGTACCAGGGCAAACCGATCTTCCACGGCCTCGGCAACTTCGTTACTGTGACTGACGCGCTCACGCCGTCCGAGGACAACGACTCCGAAGAGTTGAAGGCGTGGGCCAAGCGCCGTATCGAACTGTACGGGTTCGCCCCGGACCCGAACATGCCTGGCTATCCGTTCCACCCGGAGAGCCGCAACACCGCGATCGCTGTGCTCGACGTCGATGGCGGCGAAATCCGTGCCGGTGTGATCCCGTGCTGGATCGATGACAGTTCCGCTCCAGTACCGCTCGGCGAGGGCGATCGCGATTCCGTGCTCGCCTACATCGAAGACATCTCACGGCGCGCTGGCCTCGACACCCAGTTCACGTGGGACGGTGACGTCGTACGGCTTTCCTGAGAACAAGGGATGCCGCCGCGACTATCCCGCGGGATCGGGCCGATCACGTCGCACTCTCCACCAGACCCACGCCGCAGCGAGAAGTGCTGCCACGCCTCCGATCGCCAAGGCGACGCGACCGGAGCTGAGGTCGATGATCCAGCCGAGCAGGAGCGCTCCGAACGGCACGACGCCGTAGTTGCCGATGTTCATCAACGACATCATCTGACCGATGTTCGACGGCGCCACCGCCAGCTGAGCGGTGGCATTGAGCACGCTGTTGTAGAAGCCGATGCCGAGCCCCAGCAGCGGCGCGGCGATCAGGAACCACATGAGCGAAGGCGCCGCGGCATTGATGAGTACGGTGACACCGAACCCCACCAGCGCCACGGCAACCATGATGGGTCGGAGCCGGACGATCGACGCGGCCACGAAACCGCCGATGATGGCGCCGACCGCGTTGAGCGCGTGCGCCAGCCCTGCCGCAGCCCCGCCCCCGTCGAAGTCGATGGTCACAACCGACGTCAACGTCACCATGAAGTTCAGCGCCAGCAGCGCAATGAAGACGTTCGTGACCAGGAGCGTCGCGATCGTGCGGTTGCGCAGGAAGAGCAGCATCGGCACCCGCTCGGCGGCTCCGCTGATACGCCGAGGATAGAAGCGTTCGACCCGGATGAGCGCGAGCATTCCGAACACGATCAGGAACGACACCGAGTTGACGACCATTCCGGGAACGGCGCCGAAGGCCTGGAAGAGGATGCCGGCAAGGCCAGGGCCGATCGAACGCGACACGGCAACCGTCACGGTGCTCAGCGCGACGCCCCTCGAGAAGGCGCGCGGTCCGACGAGCTCGAAGATGATGGTCTGCGCCGCGACGCGCTCGAATGCCTGTGCGCTTCCGAGCGCGGCGATGACCCCATACATCGCGGGAAGGGCCGGGTCCGGTGAAGCCACGATCATGGCAAGGACCGCCACGAGCGCGGCAGAGACCAGGGAAGTCGTCATCAGAACGGTGCGCGGACGGAACCGGTCGGCGATCCGCCCGGCGGGAATGCTGAGAAGCAGCATCGGCAGGAACTGCGAGATCGTGACGCCGCTAAGAGCCCGCGCGCTTCCGGTGATGTCGAGCACGACGAGTGACAGCGCAAGATTCTGAAACCAGGTTCCGGTCAGCGACAGCGTCTGACCGGCGAAGTACAGCGAGAAGTTCCGTTCGCGAAACGGTTCGAAGACTCCGCCGAGGCGCACGCGTCAGGCTCGCGCCGGCACGCGCTCGCGGAGAAACTCCTCGATGCGCTCCGGGATGCGGGCGTTGCCGCTCGAACGGGAGTCCGCGTTGTTCGCGCGGATTTCCAGGACCGGTATGCCCTCCGCCTCGAGCGCCTCGGAGATGAACCCCGCCCCCGGGGTGTCGTCCGCGACAAGGTGCACGACACCGTCGACGCCGTGTGCGAGGGCTTCTTTCACATACCACTCGGCTGACAAAGGCGGCACATAGAGCTGATCGGTGAATCCGACGAACCTCGCGGCAAGGGCGCGCACAGGATCATCGCCATATCGGGGATAGCCGTCCGCCGCGATCGCAAGATACATCGACCAGACGAATACGGCGCCGAACTCTTCATGAAACCGTCGATACATGTCCAGATCCGACCAGAGCCCGCGTCCGACCCACATCAGTCGACGCTTCTCGTCTGCGCAGACCGCAACCTGCTCCTCGATGCGACGCGCAACCTCGTCGTGCAGCGCGCGTGCGGCGTCGACAGCCCACTGGGTACCTCGATGCCACTGCGGCACCATAACGGCAGGCATCGTGTCATTCACCAGTACGGGAGTCGGCCGCGCTGTGGCGATCAGATCTCGCGTGCGTCGGTTCCACTCCACCTGCTGGTTTCCGAGGTCCATGATCTGCGCGAGACGATCACGGTCAAGCGTCCGCCCAGTGCGCTCGCTCAGCCAGGTGACGAGGTCTTCGATCTCCGCTTGCAGCAGATCGAGCCGGTCAGCTCCGAAAACCTCCTCCCAATCGTGGGATACCTTCTCCCACCAGTTCGACGGAACCGGATCCGCGCCGGTGCGCGAGAGCAAGAAGGCCTCGGTGCCTTCTCGCTGCCCCCACAGCTCGAAGATCTTCTGCGTGACATCGCCGCTTCGCTCCGCGATGACGAAGTCCGGATCGGGCAGGCCGCCCCATGCGCGCTGATCACCGGGGAGGTCCTGCGCCCCGAGAGGGATGGCGTCGTACTGCTGGCTGAAGTCCGGCAGGCCCAGCGCTGCGAGATGCTCCAGGCTCGCCGGGCCGAGCCGCTTGGCAGAGATGATCGACGCCCACCACTGATTGACGACATAGGGGATGCCCATTGCCCGCAGCACCTCGTGCGGAGCATCGGCGTTGACGAGCGCGATCGGCTGGCCATCCCTTGCTCTCTGAGCCGTCTCGGCGAACCATTCCTTCTGGTAGCGAGTGGCCGCCGCCGCGGTCTCGAGTCTGTTCTCGCTCATCTGCGCACTCCTTCCATCGACGCAAGTGCGCTCACGGCATCCAGCGACGCCGAGATCGCTCCGTCCACCGCAATCTGCACGCGCGAGGCAAACGGCACGGACACGGCGTCAAGCGCGGCACGGAAGGAGGACAGCTCCCAGGCAGGAGCATCGTCCAAGTCCCGCACAAGTGCAATCACCGCAGTGCTTCGGGTCTCCACGACCCGCCGGCGCAGCGCCGTGACGCGTTCCGCCGTGGTGCCACGGGCCGCAGACGGCGGGCGCTCTGCGTGCAGCGACGCGAGACCGGCGAGGATGTCCGCCGCAGAATCTCCCGTCGGGCAGGCCGCAAACCAGCCTGCGTCTCCCGCATCATGGTCTTCGGCGACGATGGCGACTCCGGCGCGCTCAAGTTCTTGATACACGGTGGAGTCGGGATGCGCACTGCCCGTGACGAAGATGCGTTTCCCCTCGCCGACCGGCCCCTGTGCGTCGTCGATGGCGGCATCGTCGACGGCAGCAATAGCGACATCAGGAGCGGAACAGGCCGCGATGCGGTAGGCGTTCAATGCTGCGACACCGGTGCAGCGGCTCCCGGCTCGGCGCTCACGCATCCGCTCAAGTGCGACAGCCACGTTCTGCTCGACGCCACCGGCGCGGCGCAGATCCTCGATCCCGACGGTGCTGCCGGTCACCTGTCCGCAGAAGTCGACGAGTCGCGCGTACTGCGCGACAACGAACGCCCGCTTCGCCGCCCCCGGTCCACGCGGGGCGTCCAGCAGCTGCACGGGGAACGGAACCTCACCCCGTTCAGCGAGTACTCTCAGCACATAGAACATCCGAAGATTCGCCTGCGAGTCGTTGCAGATCACGAGCCCTACGAGATCATCGTGTTCTCCTGCGAGGATCGCATCGAGGATGCGACCCGCCACTGCATCCACGGCACCGAGCAACTCGGACGCGCGCGGCGACACAGCGCCCGACCACGAGCCGAACAGGCGTTGGGGAACCGCGCCGGCAGCGAGCACGATCTGCCTGGGCAGATCCGAGCCGACCACACCGATTAGCGGTCGGCTGTGCGCGCTCGTGCCCCCAAAGTGCGAAAGGCTGGGCGCGCTTCGCATCACAGCACCCCGGCCTGGCGCAGCTGCGCGATGCGCTCGGCGTCATAGCCGAGCTTTCCCAGGATCGCGTCGGTGTGCTCACCGAGGCCAGGAGCCGGCGCCGTCAGGTCGGTGCGACTCTCCGAGAAGAGCACCGGAATTCCCGATCCGAAGAGCCCGTCGAAGTGCCCGAACTTCGGGTGAACGAGTGGCACCACCTCACCGCGACTTGTCACCTGGGGATCGCGTACCGCTTCAGCGGTCGTACGCACCTCCGCGGCCGGAGCGCCGTTGCTCTCCAGCGCGGCCAGCGCCTCTGCGAGCGTACGCTCGGCGGCCCAGCCTGCGATCAGACCATGCAGTCGGTCGGCATTGGCCACGCGCGCGTCGCGGGTGCCGAATTCGTTCCCGGCGAGCAGATTCTCACGACCGATCGCGCGAAGCACTCCGGCAGCGAACTGATCTGTTGGCGCGCAGATGGCGAACCAACCGTCAGCCGCGCGGAAGTTGCCGAACGGCGCGAGGCGCGGCACATACGCCCCGGTGCGCAGCGGGAATCCAATCGACTCCAGCGCATCAAAGGGTTCGCAGGCGACCAGGGATGTCAGCGCGCCGAGCATCGAGACATCGACGTGCTGACCCTGTCCGGTGTGCTCGGCGTGCATGACAGCGGAGAGTGTTCCGATCACGCTGAACAGCGGTGCGACGAGGTCTCCGATCGGGAGTCCGAACCGCACAGGCGGGTCTCCGGGTTCGCCGGCGGTCATCATCACTCCGCTGAGCGCCTGGATGATCGTATCCATCGCCTTGCGATCACCGTGGTCACCGGTCGCTCCGAAGCCACTGATCGACGTGTAGACGAGTCGTGGGTTGAGCTCGCGGACCGAGCCGTAGTCGATCCCGAGCCGCTTGGTGACGCCGGAGCTGTAGTTCTCCACGACGACATCCGCATCGCGGATCAGGTCGAACAGCACATCACGGCTCTCGGGCTGCTTGAGATCGAGAGTGATCGACTCCTTGCCGCGACCGCGGAGCATCATCGACACGGACATATCGTCGGGCGACATCCGCTTCAGGCTCAGCCCGTCAGCTGTGACATACGGCGAGTTGTTGCGCGAGGAGTCGCCTCCGCGGGTGGGGTTCTCGACCTTGATCACACGAGCACCCAGCCCAGCGAGCAGGAGCGTGGCATAGGGCCCCGCAAGCGCCGTCGTGAGATCGATGACGGTCTTGCCTGCAAGTGGTGCTGTGCTCATAGCTGCTCCTCGTTGTGGGGAAATAGGACGGTCATGCGCGGGCATCAGTCCGCGACTTCGTTCTGTGATCTCTCTGACCGGGTGAGGAACGTGCGCAGCCGCTCGGACCGCGGGTCCGTGAAGAAGTCGTCTGCCGGGCGGTCCTCGACGACCCGCCCGTCCGCCATGAATACGCATCGATCGGCGACCTCGCGAGCAAACGCCACCTCGTGGGTGACGACGACCATCGTGTGCCCGGCCACCGCGAGCGACTTCATGGTCTGCAGCACTTCGCCGACCAGTTCCGGATCGAGTGCGCTCGTCGGCTCATCAAAGAGCAGAATCCGCGGTCGCACTGCGACGGCGCGCGCGATGGCGACCCGTTGCTGCTGGCCGCCGGACAGATGCCTCGGATACGCGTCCGCCTTGTCGGCGAGGCCGATGCGTTCGAGCAGCTCGAGCGCGCGCTGCCGGGCTTCGGCCGCGGAGACGCCGTGCACCCTCATCGGGGCTTCGGTGATGTTGCGCAGCACGGTCCAGTGCGGAAACAGGTTGAATTGCTGGAAAACCATGCTCATACGACGACGCTGCCGCCTGCGCCCCGCATCGGTGAGCGGCCGCAGGTGACCGTGAATCTCCTCGAAGCCGAGCAGTTCGCCTTCGAACGACATCGATCCGCCGTCGATCGACTCCAGCTGATCGATACAGCGGACGAGCGTCGACTTTCCCGAGCCGGATGGTCCGAGAATCGCGACGACCTCACCCTCGTACACGTCGAGGGTTGCCCCGGCGAGCGCCATCTGATCGCCGAAGCGCTTGCGCACGTTGGACACCCGCAGCAGCGGTGATCCGTCGGCCATTCTCGGCTGAACGATCAGTCCGGAGGATTCCATAGTCATAGCTGTCGCTCTTTCGCTCTGGCGGTGCGTTTGACGGCGACTCGCGAGGTGCCCCGTCCGAAGTGCTCCTCGACGCGACGCTGGATCACCGTGAGAACGGTGACGACGGCGAGGTACCAGATCACGGCGACGATGAGCATCGGGACCACCTCGTACGTGCGGTTGTAGATGACCTGGACCGCATGCAGCAGATCACCCATGGCGATCACGCTGACGAGTGATGTGCCCTTGAGGAGTGCGATCACCTGTGATCCAGTCGGCGGGATGATGACGCGCATCGCCTGCGGGAGGATGATGCGCGTGAATGTGTGCCAGCGGCTGAAGCCCATAGCGGATGCCGCATCCCGCTGTCCTTGATCCACCGACAGGATGCCGGCGCGGATGATCTCTGCCATGTAGGCGGCCTCGTGCAGCGAGAGCCCGATGATGGCGGCCGTGATCGGGGTGATCAGGTCATTCGTCGACCAGCTGAACAGTTCGGGACCGAATGGCACACCCACCGCGATGCGTGGCAGCAGATAGGCGAGGTTGTACCAGAAGATGAGTTGCACGAGCGGAGGGATGCCGCGGAAGAGGCCCACGAATCCCATGCACGCCATCCGGAGCGGCCAGAAGTCGCTGAGCTGGCCAGCGGCCAGGAAGGTGCCGAGGGCCGACCCCAGCACCATTCCGATCGCGGTGAGCATAAGGCTCATCCCGAGCCCGAGCAGCACGCTGCCGTTGAAGAGGTACTCGGCGACGACGGGCCACTCGAAGCGCTCGTTGCTGACAAGGAACCACAGCATTGCCAGCACAACGGAGGCAAGCAGAAGGCCGCCGATGATCCGCAGCGGTTGGATGCGAGGGCGAGCGCTCTCGACATCGATCACCGCCGCGGGCTCCACAGAATCGGTCGTCACGATTGCCTCCGTCATCGTCATTTGCTGGTCATCGGATTGAGTACGGGCTCATCGACAGCGACATCGGTGAGGTCCCACTCAGCCATGATCCGCTCGTACTCGCCGTTGTCGAAGATCGCCTCGAACGCCGCAAACAGAGGCTCGGCCATGTCATTCCCCTTGGGCACGAAGAAGGCGAGCTGATCGATGCCCGCGCCCTGATCCTCGGATTGCACGAGATACTCGTAGCGCTCCGGGTCAGTCGCCTGCAGATCGATCGCCGCCGTCTGAGTCGTACCCGCGTAGTCTGCTCGGTCGGAGTTGACCGCAAGGAAGGTCGAGTTGGTGTCGTCGAGGCCGATGAACTCCGGCAGCTCCAGCCCCTCCGCGACGCACCATTCGCCATAGCGCTCCAGCTGACTCTCGGTGACCGAGCCGCCCACGCCTGCCACGCGAGCACCGCAGAGCGCCTCGGGATCGGCCAACTCATCCTCGCGCTCGGCAAGGTAGACGTAGGAGGTGATGGTCGTCATCCAGACGACGGCGTCGAAGTCCGCTTCGCGCTCTGGGGTGGTTCGCAGCGGGCCGTTGAACCCGTCGTAGCGCCCCGAGAGCATTCCGGTCAGGATCGCTTCCATGCCCGAGACGGTCTCGATCTGAAACGGCACGCCGAACTGCTCGGACAGTGCGGCCTGGATATCGGGATCGATTCCGGTGATCTCCCCGCCCTCCTCGACCGTGCGGTATGGCGGGTGGGTGTCACCGGCGATCGTGATCACGCCGGCATCTTTGATCCCCTGCGGGAGCTGGTCGTAAAGGGGTGCATCGGTGTTGACTTCGCTGACGCCGTCGGATCCTCCGGCAGCATCACTGCCACCGGATCCCCCGGCGGCATCGTTGTCACCGGATCCTGCGGCACAGGAGGCAAGCGCGAGCACTGCGACTCCCGCGATCAGGGCCGCACCCAAGCGGTTGAGTTTCATGATGATCTCCACATCGTTGTGAACAGGCAGGGTGGTTCATGCGAGATGAAAAGTATCATGTCGAATGATATTCTTCAACCATGCCGATTCTTCTCGACGACCGCAACCCGGGAAGCCTGTAGTGTCGGTCGATGTGGAGGAGATCACACGAGACCCGCGCGGTGAGCCAGCAACGTCGCGTCTGAACTACAGCGCGTACCGGCTAGGGCGTGCATTCAACCGCTTCGCAGAGAACTCCGCACTCTCCCACGGCGTGACACTCTCACAACTGTTCGTACTGCAGGTTCTCGGCGAGGGGATGCCGCTGTCGAACGCACAGCTCGCGCGCCGCACCTTCGTCAGCGCGCAAGCGGCGCACACGGTGTCGAACGAACTCATCGAAACCGGCCTGGTCGAGCGCGGCGACCACCCCACGAACCGGCGCGTGAGATTGGTGCGACTGACCGAACGCGGCTGGGAGGTGCTGGATGCCTGCCACGCGGAACTGCGCATACATGAGGACAGGCTGACCGCGGCACTCGGAGAAGAGTTCGGCGAAACCCTCGCCGAACTCCTCGACCACACCGCCCAGGTGCTTGCCGGAGGATATTTCGGCGACGACGAGGCGGAGGCGGCTGCCATCAGCAGACGGACGAACGACATCCGCCCGCGACACATCCCGTCGCGGCTTGCGGCCGCGCGTCTCCGCGCCGACCGTGCAGCACATCCGGACGTCGATTCGTGACCTAGGTGTTCTTCCGCGCCTAAGACTCTGCGCGGCGGTTGACGGCGGCGTGACGAAGCTGTTAGCTTTCGGTGCATAATCTCATCCTGATTGATTTTATGCTTCGAAGGAGAAGCCGTGAACCCTCCGCCGCGCACGCCGATCATTCCTGTGGAATCCGCCGGTTCACCCACGCAGAAACCCGCACGCGGCCTGCGCAACGTCCTCGTCGCCCTGACGATCGGGGCCTTCGGCATCGGATCGCTCACGGCTGGCGCGAGCTACCCTGCATCCCTCGGTTCGGGTTCCACGAACAACGCGAGCGGCGCCGTCGACTCACCTGCAAATTCCGGAATGCCAGACGGCGTGCCGGCGGCAGCGGCAGCAACGGAACCGACTCTCCCAGACGCACAGGGCTGGGATTTTTCCGAGGAGTTCCCCCGTACTTCGGGAACAAGCCGCTTCGTCGATGGCGCGCTCCTCTGGGCCGACTGGCTCTACGACGACACCGGCGCGGGTGACTACACGTACAGCGCCGATGAGGCTGCATCCAACGGCGCCGACATCTTCCGTGCGGGGGTGGCAGCAGACGAGGACAACACCTACTGGCGCATCGACTGGAACACGCTCGTCGACCCCGACGTCCCCATCGCCGCGTGGGCATTCGACACCGACGCGGATGCCGACACGGGCGTCGCTGAGTGGCCGGCGTCCGCCGGCGCGACGTCGCCGGGAATCGACTCTGCGCTCGTGGTGTCTTCTCGAGGCGCATGGGTGATCGACATGACGACGGGCGAGAGGGAAGACGTCGACTCCGTTGGTGGCGCCGTCACTGTAGACACGGACGCGAGGTCGTTTGTGGTCACGGTTCCCCGCAGCGCGCTTCCCGTCGACGAGGTCTGGAACATCCGCCTGGCAGCGGGCGTCGCCGACTCTGAAGGCAGCGGATTCGCCGTTGCACCTGAGGCCACCGAGGGCACCCGCGTGTACAACGCGGCGTTCCGCGACATGGCGGATGAGCCGCCCGTGGTGGACGGCAATGCCGACGCGTCGAGCCAGTGGAGCAACGGACGGCAATCACAACGTCTCACCGAGGGCGATATGAGCGAATTCGCCATCGCGGTGGACTGGGATGATCTACTCTCGGGCGTCACCACCCCCGAAGCGATGCCCACCGGGTACTCCACGAGATGGCTCGTGTCATCGGTCGAGATTGCCCAGGGCTTCGCAGAAGGAGCCCGCAGGAGCCCCGGTCCTGCCGTGTTGCCCGCCACGTTCTGGGGGCGAGTGCAGCCTTACACCGTATATGTACCGACGGGATACACACCAGAAACCCCAGCGCCGCTGACCATACTGCTGCACGGCGGCAACTCCAACCACAACGGATTCATCGGCGACAGGAAAGACGATGTCTACTTGCCGATGTGCGAGGAAAGGGGATCGATCTGCGTTACGCCGCTGGGCCGGGGCCTCTCATCGTGGTACATCAACCACGCCGAACTCGACGTCTGGGAGGCGTGGAACCGGGTCGCGTCAGCGTACTCGCTCGACAGTGAGCGCACGGTCATCGGCGGATTCTCGATGGGTGGCGTGGGCGCCGCTCACTTCCTCACCAACCATCCCGATCTGTTCGCCGGTGCAGCAATCGTCTCCGGCGCGGGCTACTACAACACCGCTGAGCAGCGAGACCGCGAGGGTGCCGAACTGAGACTCGAGAACTTGAACAGCACCCGAACCTACATGGAGTCGGGCAGCAACGACGTCGCGCTAAGGAACACAGAGCACTGGGATCGCACCGCGGAGGACGCCGGAATCCCGTACCGAGCCCATTACTATGACGGCGCCGACCATGGGATGCTCGGCTCGTGGCTCGGCTGGAGCGACGCGGCCGAATATCTCAAGGACGCACCTGACCGCGTGACCAACCCCAGTACGATCACGTTCCGCTGGGAGCCCGGCGATGAGCGGGAGGATCTCGGCATGCCGGTGAACCGCGCGTACTGGCTCAGCAACCTGGAACCGCGCGATGACAATGCGCGCTGGAGCAGAGTCACCGCGACATCGCACGCGCTGCAGACGACAACCTTCGAGCCGCTTCTCACCGATGAGATCCAGGTGATTGATGACAGGGAGGTGCGCGTGCGGGATCAGCAATTGAACGCCGCGGGAACAGTCACTCCGTACAACGAGATCGACCTCGAGGCAGAGAACTCCCGGACGATGACGGTCGACTTGGATGCCGCCGCGCTGGATGCGGCGACCACCGGAGACGTGCGTGTGCACACGGATGGCGAGATCGAGCTGGAGCTGACCCGCTCGGGCGAGCGAGCGACGATCATTCTTCCCGCAGGAGACCACCACGTCGCGAGCCCGGCTGCTCCCGGTTCGGTCACGGCGTTCGCAGCGGGGGCGACGCGTCACATCCGCTGGGCGGCGAGCAACTCCGATCTGCCGGTGACATATACGGTGCGCAACCTGTCCGGAGAAATACTGTGTGAGACGGTCGACTTGCGTTGTCTCGTCATCGACCGTGTTGGTAAGGCCCCAGAGGCGGTCACCGTGACTGCTTCAAACATCGTCGGCGCCTCCGAAGGTACGCACGCCGAGGTGACACAACGAGGTCGGTAGGCCAAGGGCGTCGTATTTGATCGCGAACAAGTCACTCGCCGATCTTCGTTCGAATATTCTCTGACGCCCGTCACAGAACTCTTGACAGTTCGCGGAATCTCGCACACGATGGGCATTATCAGCACGTCGATGTGCGTACCGTCGAACTCTCACCTTGGTGGGAACGCTCTCACAGCAGTGGGGCACGGGGGTTGCGAGCCTCGGCGACCACACACGAGAGGCCCCACCATGAAGAAGAGTCTTGCCACACTCGGCCTACTGGCCGTTGCCACGCTCGCCCTGTCAGGCTGCACCGATTCCGCCGCGCCGCCGGCTGCCGCCCCGAGCGATGCCGAGGACGCAACCGCGGAGGTCACGAAGATCCGCGTCGCTGCACTACCCATTGCCGAAACAGGAGCGCTCTGGGCCGCCATCGACGAGGGCATCTTCGCCGATCACGGTCTCGAGGTCGAAATTGTTCCCGCTCAGGGCGGAGCCCAGGCGATTCCGGCACTGCTCAGCGGCGACATCCAGTTCGCGATCGGCCAGCCGTTCGGCCCGATCCGCGCCGACCTGCAGGACCTCGGCGTCGCGATCATCGGCGACTACGCAAACAGCCTCGCAGAGGGCGATGACGTGAACGCGGTCGTTGCACTGGGCGACTCGGGAATCGCAACCCCGAAGGACCTGGCCGGCAAGAAAGTCTCCGTCAACAGCCTCGGTGCTGCCGGTGACCTCACGATCCGCGCGGCTGTCGATGCAGACGGCGGCGACGCGTCCACCATCGAGTTCATCGAGGTCGGATTCCCCGACGTCAAGGCACAGCTGGAAGCTGGCACGATCGATGCCGCCTGGGCGCCAGACCCGTTCCGAGGAATGGTGGTTAGCGAGGGCGGCGTGTCTGTCATGGCTCCCTATCAGGTGACCATTCCCGGGTTGTCCGTGCTGACCAACATCACCACACAGGACCTCATCGACAACGATCCCGAGCTTGTTACCGCGTACTCCGAGGCAATGACGGAGGCCCTTGCATTCGCCGAAGCGAACGACGATGCCGTCTACGCTGCGATCGCTGAGAACCTCGACATTCCCCTCGAAGCAGCCGAGAGCATCATCTTGCCCACATTCACGTTCGAGATGGACGTGGACAGCATCAAGACGCTCGCCGACCTCGCGGTCACGTATGAGTACATCAACCAGTTGCCGGACTTCGATCGACTGATCCAGCAGCACTGAACCCGATATGACGACTGCGACATCCTCGGCGACACTCGCCAGGCACCGGCGCCGTCAGCGGATCGGCACAGCCCGCCGCGCGTTCCTCGGAACACTCGGCATCGTCGGGTTCCTCGCGACATGGCAGCTTCTCTCAGTGATGAAGATCATCAACCCAGAGCAGCTGCCGCCCGCGACGGACACCTTCGCGCAGCTGGGTGTGCTGCTGCGCGACATGGAGTTCTGGCGCAACATCGGCCGAACCATGTCGGCATGGGCGATCGGGCTGGCCATCGCCACCCTCGCCGGCACGGCACTGGGCACTCTTATCGGCATGGTGCCGATCTTGCGACGAGCGACCCACTCCATGGTGGAGTTCCTGCGGCCAATTCCCTCGGTCGCGCTCATTCCACTGGCTGTGCTGATCTACGGTCTGCAGATGCCCGCTGCCCTGATAATCATCGTGTACGCCAGCTTCTGGCAGGTGTTCGTGCAGGTGCTCTACGGCGTAGCCGACATCGATGCGGTAGCCCGCGACACCGCACGCAGCTTCGGACTGACAAAAGCCTCTCAACTGCGCAATCTCGTCCTGCCCACCGCACTGCCCTACCTCATGACTGGTATACGACTCGCCGCGGCAGTGGCGCTCATCCTCGCCGTCACCGCTGAGATGACCATCGGCAACCCGGGGCTCGGCCGACAGCTGACGGTGGCCTCAGGAATCGGCAACATCACCACCGTCTACGCCATCGTCATCGTCACTGGCGTCCTCGGACTCATCATCAACATCGGATTCCGCGCGATCGAACGCCGCGCACTCTCATGGCACCAGTCGGTCAGAGGGGAGGAAGCAGCGTGACTCTTTACACCAGCACTGTTCGCACTCCGACGCCGAAGTCTCGGCTCTGGGCGAAGATCGGCGCGAGCACTCTGTACGCCATCGGACTCCCGATAGTGCTGCTGCTCATCTGGGGAATCTGGGCGACAATCTCACCGGCGAAGTTCTTCCCCGCACCGCAGACGATATTCCGGGCCTTTGTCGACACGTGGTTCGGCCCCAGCTTCGTGGATGACGTGCTTCCGAGCGTTGCCCGTTTGGCTGTGGCAATCGTCATCGCGGTGGTGTTCGGCATCGTTGCCGGCACACTCATCGGCTTGACTCGCTGGCTTCGTGAGCTTCTCGAACCGCTGCTGGAATTCTTCCGCGCCGTTCCGCCACCCGTGCTCATTCCAGTCTTCGTGGCGATCCTCGGCGTCACCGATTCCATGCAGATCATCGTCATCGCGTTCGGCGCAATATGGCCGGTTCTGTTGAACACGATCGATGGCGTCCGCGCAACAGACTCGGTCATGACGGAGACAGCCCGGTCGTACTCTCTTACCCGTTCACAACGCCTGTTCAATCTGGTCTTGCCCGCGGCGAGCCCACGAATCATGGCCGGAATCCGACAGACACTGTCGGTGGCGTTGATCATGATGGTCATCTCGGAGTTGTTCTACTCGTCCTCCGGGCTGGGCTACCAGATCAAGTTCTTCCAGCAGAACTATCTCATCGCCCAAATGTGGAGCGGCATCCTCCTCTTGGGCCTCATCGGCGTACTTCTCGCAGTGATCTTCGGCTTCGCCGAACGACGCGTGCTGCGCTGGTACCACGGAATCAAGGAGGTCGAGCGTGCCTGAGACGCTTTTGCAGGTAGACAAGCTGAACAAGGTCTACGAGTCTGCGACCGGCAGAGTCGAGGCGATCGGCGACATCAGCTTCGCCATGAAGCGGGGCGAGCTCGTCTGCATCGTCGGGCCGTCCGGCTGCGGTAAGACGACGCTGCTGAAGTGCATCGCAGGGCTCCTTCGACCGAGCGCCGGAGAAGTTCAACTCGATGGCCGCAAAGTCACCGCGCCACCAGAGAACATGGCACTCGTCTTCCAGGAGTATGGGCGGAGCTTGTATCCCTGGCTGACTGTTCGCGGCAATGTTGAGCTTCCGCTCAAGCACAAGAAGCTGTCGAAAACCGAGCGTGCGCAGCTCATCGACGACGCACTGCTGGCGGTGGGCCTGGAACACGCTGCCAAAAGCTACCCCTGGCAGCTATCCGGTGGCATGCAACAGCGGGTCGCGATCGCCCGTGCAGTGGCCTACCAACCAGAAGTTCTGATCATGGATGAGCCGTTCGCTGCTGTCGACGCCCAAACTCGCGCGGACCTTGAGGATCTGGTGCGCACACTCCACGCCGAGCGAGGAATGTCGATCCTGTTCGTCACACATGACATCGACGAGTCGGTTTACCTGGGTCAACGCGTTATCGTGCTGTCCAAGTCACCAACGTGGGTACAGGAGGACCTGTTGATCGACCTCAGTCCCCAGCGGGATCAGATCACGACCCGAGCGCTTCCGCGTTTCGCTGAGCTCCGCACACACGTGTACGAGCAGATCCAGCGTGCGAAACGCGGCGAGGCTGTGCGTCCACGCGCATGAGTACGACGAACCGTGCCGACAGCGGCAAAGTTGAGGGTGTGCGCAGCCGACAGCCCAAACGGCTTCTGCTCGCCTTCCTCGGTGAGTTCATCGCCCAGGAGTGGGATGAACCGGTGCGCACTGGCGTCTTCCTCGACGTGCTGCACGGCGCGGGAGTTGCAGCCCCCGCGGCGCGCGCGACACTCGACCGCCTCGTGAGCAACGATGTGCTCACCCGCGAGCGGCACGGTCGCCATCTGGAGTTCTCCCTCACACCAGCCGGCCACGCCATGCTCGCCGAAGCGACCAATCGAGTCCGAGGACCTGACCCCTTCCACCCGAACGGGGACGGGTGGACCCTCGTCACCTTCTCGCTACCAGAGGAGCTTCGGACTCTGCGCAGCCGATTGCGCTCCACGCTCACCTGGCACGGCTTCGCACCCCTGCGCGACGGCCTCTGGCTGGCATCCGGTCGACCCGCGCTGGCGGCAGCGATCGAGCCGCTGCGCGCGGACCTTCCGGATGGCGCCGTTGTGGCATTCCACGCACAGGAACTGGACGGGTTCCCGATCGCCTCGAGCGTGAAGGATGCCTGGGACATCGACCGCATCCGCGGCGCGCATGAGTCGTTCGTCAAGACATGGAGCGGCGTGCAGTTGGATGCCACATCCGCCGTCGTCACGCGCACGATGCTCGTCGCGGACTGGCTAGAGTTGCTACGTGCAGACCCGCGACTTCCTCCTGAGTTCATGGGCGCGCAGTGGCCTGCGCCGGCATCCTTCGCCCTTTATCGCCAGATCAGGGCCGAACTCGCCCCTCGATCAGAGGCAGAGTTCACCGCGATGACGGCTCAGCGCACCGGTATCAGCCGCTGATCGACTGGGGAACCTCCTTTCGGAGGATCCGGGATCTCGGCCGTCAAGACAGCTCCAGATCGATGGTCGCCATCTCGCCGTCTGCGGAGGAGTGCACCCGCGACACGCAGGGACACATCTTCGAGTTCGCATCGCGCTGACGTTCGCTGTAGAACACGTCGCGGTGATCGATGTCTCCAGCAAGACCAACGACGCGAGCCTCACAGATGCCGCATTCGCCCTTGCGGCAGTCGAACATCGCGTCGGCGGCTGCCCCTTCCAGCGCCTCGAGCAGCGTCTGGGTGGGCGAGACCACGCACTCGATCCCGCTCGCGGGAATTCGCACGCGAAACGGCTGCGGTTCGAACCAGCCGCTGTTGCCGAACGTCTCAAATCGCAGGTTCGCCAGCGGTCTCCCTGACGCGTCCCAGGCTCGGCGCACGGCATCCATCAGGCGGATCGGGCCGCACATATACAGCTCTTCATCGACATCGAGTGCTGCCACGAAGGCTTCGACGTCGATCGACGTGCCCTCTTCACCGACGTGCGTGCGCAGGCGATCCCCGTGCTCGGCGCGCAGTGCGTCGAGATAAGCCATCTGCCCCCGACTCCTGCCGCAGTATGCGATGCGATATTCCTTACCTGCGAGCCGAGCGGCCCGCGTCATCGCGAGGATGGCGGTGATGCCGACCCCGCCGGCGAGAAACGCGTAGCGTCGCCCGCCGTAACTGAACGGGAAGTCCTGCAGCGGATGCGTGAGCTCCACCTGTTCTCCCGGGCGCAGGGCATGCATGGCCTCGGCACCGCCTCGCGACACATCACTGCGATGCACGCACAGCGCGAAGGATCCGTTGTCGCCGACGGCCTCCGCGATCGAATAGGAGCGCGTCACCGGTTCACCGTCCACGATCAGCCGCACTTCGACGTGGGTTCCGGGGTCGATTCGGCGCGCTGCGTCGGGCGAGAACACGATCCGACGGATTCGTTCGGTGACCTCAGCGCTCTCGACGACCGTCGCCCGCTGCCAGATGAGCGTGTGCGATGTCGCCACGTCAGGCGCTCCGTGATTCCGCGGTCGCGGAAGCCACCGGGACCCCACCGGAGCGACCCTCCGCGGCCAGCATCCGTTCCAACAGGCGTCTCACCCACATGCCACCGGCATCGATGTTGAGGCTGTAGAACTCATAGTCCGGGTTCGCGTCGATCGCCTCCTGCTGCGCCTTCAGCATGCGCTCATCCTCGCCGAACACCCCGTGCACGCCGTTGCGCAGCTGGGTGGTGATCAGCTGACTGTCCAGGCGATAGTTGCGCTGGAACGACCAGAAGTAGTGGCAGGTGCGGTCGGTCTCGGGCGTGATCGTGTTCATCACGTAGCCGTTGACCCCCTGGGAGCGATCGCCCTCGCGTGCACCGGTGCCGGCCGCGGCCACACCAACATCCAGACAGATCGTCGAGGGAGACTCGAAGTGGATGATCTGCCACCGGTCCACTCGACCTGAGAAACCGGGGAATTTGTCGCGCATGTTCTTCAGCCAGAACGGCGGAGCGGGGATGTCGAGCATCCACCGTTCCACGGTGACGGTGTTGTCGGTGTGGGTCGTCACGAAGTCCGATTCGCTGAGCTCTTCTTGGCCGATGCTCGAGGTGTGCACGAATTCCTCGTGGGTCAGGTCCATGAGGTTGTCGAGCACGAGCTGGTAGTTGCAGTCCGCGTGAATGAGCTCACCGTCGCCCGTCCACTCCGGGTCGGTCATCTGACGCATGTCTGGAATGGTCGACGGATCGGCCAGTGCCGGGTCTCCGACCCAGGCCCAGACGTAGCGGTAGCGATCGACGAGGGGAAAGGATGCCACGGTCGCGCTGGGGTTGATCGTCTCCTGCGCGGGCATCGACGTGCATCGCCCCGCGGAGTTGTAGCGGATGCCATGGTACGGGCACTGCAGATCATCACCGATGACCTTGCCCATCGACAGCGGCGCCAGGCGATGCCAGCAGGCGTCTGCGAGAGCCACCGGGGTTCCGTCCTCGGTGCGATACATGGCCAGCGGCCTGCCGGCGACGGTGCGAGCAAGCGGCTTGCGGGTCACTTCGTAATCCCACGCCGCGACGTACCACGCATTGCGTGGATAGTCGAAGATCTTCGCCGTCGTGGTGTCAGCCATCGTCACTCCTTCGTGCCGCTAAGATTTACCTATGGGGATAGGTATGTTCATCGTATGTCGCCCGGCGTCGCTGCCGCAAGTGATCAGCGCCTGATAACGTCCTCGGAACGACGGAGGTTCGATGTCACTGAGATACGCCCTACTCGCGCTCCTGCGCGTCGGCCCGCTATCGGGCTACGACTTGCAGAAGCTGTTCGCCGAGTCGGTGGGTCATGTCTGGCATGCACCCGACTCGCAGATCTACCCCGAGCTCAAGCGCATGGAGACCGAAGGGCTGATCGCCGGCGAGGAGCAGTCGCGCGGAGTCCGCGGTCGCCGCCGCGTGTATCACGTGACGGATGGTGGCGACCAGGCCTTCCTCGAGTGGGTCAATGGGCCCTTGGAGTACTCGCGCGTGCGTGATCCCGCACATCTGAAAGCCGCCTACCTCGAGTCTGCGGGCGCAGAGGCGCGGCGCGCATTCCTGGAGAATCACGCACGACATCACACGGAGTTGCTGCACCGATGGCAGGCCGAACTTGAGCGCATCCGCTCGGGTCGGCATCCGATGCTGGAGCGGCGCCTCGCGACGACTCCGCAATCCGAGTGGGCGCGCACGACCGCGTTCAAAGAGTTCGCCTATGAAGGCCTGGTCGAGCGTGCGCAGACGGAAATTCGCTGGGCACAGCGCGGCCTGCAGATGCTCGAGGATCTGAGCTGACACTCAGTCAAGCGTGTATTTTCCCCGCAACACGTTCTTGCGGATCTTTCCGCTCGCTGTGCGAGGCAACTCATCGACGAACACCACGCCACGCGGGAGTTTGTACTTTGCGATGCGCCCCTTGAGGTGCTCGAGCACGTCGTCGGCCGTGATCTCTGAGCGTTTGACCGCGACTGCGAGAGGAGCTTCTCCCCACCGCTCATCAGGAACGCCGATCACAGCCACCGAATCGATCTCAGGACGCTCCATGATCAGCTGCTCGATCTCTGCCGGGTAGATATTCTCTCCGCCCGAGATGATCATGTCCTTCAGGCGATCACTTATCGTCAGGAATCCATCCTCATCAAGGATTCCGATGTCACCGGAGCGGAGCCACTCGCCATGGTGGGCGTCACGCGTGGCATCCGGTCGCAGCCAGTATTCCCGCATCACGTTTGGGCCGCTGACCTCGATCTCGCCCGCCTCACCGGTCGGCACTGGCAAACCGTCGTCTCCGACGATGCGCACATCGGTGAAAAAGTGCGACAGCCCCGCAGAGCCGACATGCTCCCGCGCCTTGCGATAGGGTAGCGCGGTAGCGCCAGGCGAAGTCTCGGTCATCCCGTACCCCGATGAGAAGCTCAGCCCGCGCTGCTCATACGCATCGATTACGCGCAGCGGAACGCTCGACCCACCACACGTGAGCTTCGACAGGGAGGACAGGTCGGCCGTCTTCCAGTCTGGGTGCTCGGCGAGCATCTGGAACGTGGTCGGAACACCCGACAGGCTGGTGATTCGGTACTGCTTGATCGCCGCGAGCACCGCGCCAGCGTCGACCTTCTGCTGCAGCACCAGGGTGCCGCCCTTGAGTAGGGTGGGTAGCGCACCCATGCTGAGTGAGGCGACGTGAAACATCGGCGCGATCATGAGCGCCCGCTCGTTGGAGGTGACGTCGTAGTCGACGAGCACGTTGAGCGAGTTCCAGGTGAGATTGCCGTGCGTGAGCAACGCCCCCTTGGGTCGCCCCGTTGTTCCCGAGGTGTAGAGAATCATGGCGGGATCATCGTGGCCGACGTCGACGACTGGCTCGGCGGCGGATGCGGCGGCCAGGACGTCTTCGATGTTCTCAACTGCCGGCATCTCCGCAGGTCCGCCCACCACGATGCGATGCTCGATCGCACTCGTCCACGCCGCAGCCCTCGCAAGCTCGCGCACATCGTGGTGCGTGACGAGCAACCGCGCGCCGCAGTCATCGATCATGTACTCCAGTTCACCTGCAGCAAGCCGGGTGTTGAGCGGAACGAAGATCGCTCCGAGCATCCCGCAGGCGAAGAAGGTGGTGAGAAAGTCGGGATGATTGTTGCCCAAGTAGACGACGCGATGACCCTTGGCGACACCGCGCTCTGCCAGCGCGTTCGCAAACCGATCGATACGTTCGGCGAACTCCTCATACCGGTAGGAAAGATCACCATGAATCAGCGCGATGTCCCCCTCAGATTTCACCCGGCGACGCGCGATCCAACTGCCCAGCCCTTGATTCTTCATCCATAGCTCCTTCGCTGCGGGAAACAGTTCTGTCGACGCGCTCGAATCAGGCGTAGAAGCGGTAAATGCCGCGTGCCACGACGGCCGGCTTGCCGCCGCCCTCGATCTCGATCGTCTGGTCGACCGCGAGCTGGTACCCGCCCGTGACCTCGGCAACCTCGGCAATGACAGCGCTCATGCGCACCCGCGAGCCGACCTTCACCGGCGACACGAAACGCACCTTGTCGAGGCCGTAGTTGACTTTCGTGGTCACGCCCTCGGCGTCGAACAGTTCGCTCCAGAACTTCACTGCCAGCGACAGCGTGAGGAAACCGTGTGCGATCGGCGCTCCGAACGGACCGTCGACGGCTCGCTCGGGGTCGACGTGGATCCACTGGTGGTCATCGGTGGCGTCTGCGAAGACGTTGACGCGGTCCTGCGTGACGTCGAGCCACTCGGAGAATCCGAGATCGGTCCCGGCAAGGCCTGCGATGTCGGCGTAGGCGACGGTGGTGGTCATGGTGGTGTCCTTTCGGTCAGACGAATGCGGATGCACCGGTCAGGGCGCGTCCGACGATGAGGGAAGTGATGCCGATGGCAGATGACGGCTCGATCAGTGGCACGTCAGTCACCGAGTCCGAGCAGGCGCACAGCGTTGTCCTTCAGGATGCCGGGCAATACCTCGGGCTTGAAGGTCTCGGCGGTAGCAGCGTCGCGCTGCCACCGATCGGGTGTGAGCAGCGGGTAGTCCGAGCCGAACAGAACGCGCCTCTTCAGATACGAGTTCGCCGCCCGAACGAGGGTCTCAGGAAAATACTTCGGGCTCCAGCCTGACAGGTCGATCCAGGTGTTGTGCTTGTGCGTGGCGACCGACAGCGCCTCGTCCTGCCAGGGCACCGACGGGTGCGCCATGATGATCTGCAGGTCAGGGAAGTCCGCAGCGACACCGTCGAGCAACATCGGATTCGACAGCGCGAGCTTCATTCCGCGCCCGCCGGGGAGCCCCGCACCGATACCGGTCTGTCCCGTGTGGAACAGCGCGACGACACGGGCCTCCTCGAGTACCCGATACAGACCGTAGAACTCCTCACCGCTCGGGTCGAACCCCTGCACGGTGGGGTGGAACTTGAAGCCTCGCACCCCGTAATCATCGATCAGACGGCGCACACGGTCGACGACATCCGCACGATTCGGATCCACCGAACCGAACGGGATCAGCACGTCGCTATGGCGCGCCGCCCCCTCCGCGATGTCGCTGCTGGAGAGCGGCGCGTGACCGAGCTGCGACTCCGCATCGACCGTGAACACCACCGCGGCCATCTTCCGCTCGCGGTAGTAGGCGGCGATCGAGTCGAGATCGGGACGCGAGGCATCCGCCGCGAAGTACTTCGACGCAGCTTCGACGAGATCGCTCGGCAGCGAGGTATGACCGTCGTCGTCGATCTCGATGTGCACGTGCATGTCAATGGCGACGATCGCATCGACGTCGATGTTCGGCTCGTAGCGGGTCATGGCGCTCCCGGTCAGCGCTGCAGGTCTTCGGGGAGCGCAGGGAAGCGTTCGCCCACCGACTGCTGGTGCGCCCCGATGAGACCGGGGAAGTCAGCGGCCAGCGTCTCGTACGACCAGCCGCCCTCGTGGTATTCGGTCACGACGGGTTCCGGATGCGACCAGAGCTGGATCCGGTCGCCGCCGATGCCGATCGCCTGTCCGGTCACTGCTGCCGCGTCATCCGAGGCGAGGTATGAGATGAGACTGGCGACGTCGTCGGAGGTGCCGAACCCGAGGTCGTGGCGGAAGAACGCCGGCATCGACTCACCCTTGGCCTCGGCCTCGACAGCGGCGGCGAAGTAGGGGACGGTCGCCGTCATGGCGGTAGCGGCGACTGGGATGACGGCGTTCGCGGTGATGCCCGCCTTCTTCAGCTCCATGGCCCAGGTGCGCACCATACCGACGATGCCCGCCTTGGCCGCGGAGTAGTTGGTCTGACCGAAGTTGCCGCGCTGGCCGGTCGGCGAGCCGATGCAGATGATGCGGCCGGCTATCTCGTTCTGACGCATGTAGGTGGCGGCCTCGCGGACACAGGTGAAGGTGCCGCGCAAGTGCACGTTGATGACGGTGTCGAAATCGTCGTCGCTCATCTTCCACAGCACGGTATCGCGCAGCACGCCGGCGTTCGTAACGAGGATATCCAGGCGTCCGTAAGTGCCGACGGCAGTCTTCACCAATTCTTGGGCCGTCTCAGTGGAGCCGACGGGCGCGACAACCGCAACAGCCTTGCCACCGACAGCTTCGATACTCGCGACAGCCTCGGCAGCATCATCCGCCGACACGTCATTGACGACGATGGACGCCCCCTGACGGGCGAGCTCCCGAGCATAAGCGAGACCGAGGCCCCGACCGGATCCGGTGACGATGGCGACTTTGCCTTCGAGCGACATGACACTCCCCTGTTCGTGGGCTCGGCCGATTCTCGGCGGAGCACTGTCAGATTACTTGATCTTTTCAATTATTGATAGATGCTCCGTAGCTTACGATGAACCCATGACGGAATCGATCACCCGGCTGACGGGCAGCGAGGCGCTCGTCGGCGACATGAGCTTCCTCCTGGCGCGCGCCAGCGCGCTGTCCAACGCAGCCGGCAACGCCGCCCTTGCCGACGTGGGCATGAAGGTGCGCCCCTACGCCGTGCTTGAGCTCGCCGCTGGAGAGGCGCGCACCTCGCAGCGCGAGATCGCCGAGTTCCTCCGGCTGGACCCCAGCCAGGTGGTCGCGCTCGTCGACGACCTTCAGAAATCAGGTCTAGTGACCCGCGAACCCGACACTCGCGACCGACGCGCAAACGTCGTAATCGCCACCCCCCATGGCCTCGAAACGCTCACCCGGGCGCGACAGGCAGTGCGTCGCGCCGAGCGCGACACGCACTCCCAACTCACGGACACCGAGCGCGTGACCCTTGCCGATCTCCTCCGAAAGACCGCTTTCCCGGCCTAGCGAATTCAATGGCACTCAGTCCTCCGTCGCGCGCACCGCGTGGCGGTCGGCGATCAGGGTGTCGCGCACCGTGCGGCGGAGCACCTTGCCGATGAGCGAGGTTGGCAGTTCCTCCCAGACCAGGTAGGAGCTCGGGCGCTTATACTCGGCTAGACTCTCGCGCGCGGCTTCGCGGGCGGCATCCTCGTCGAACGTCGCGCCTTCTTCGAGTACGACGACGGCCGTGACGACCTCGGCTCCGCTCCCCCGCGGGATGCCAACGACGGCGGATGCCGCGACCCCAGGAACCGTCACGATGACCTGCTCGACCTCGCTCGGCGACACGTTGAAGCCGCCGGTGATGATGAGTTCCTTCTTGCGGTCGACGACCGTGACGAAGCCGTCGGCATCCTGCACGACAAGGTCGCCGGTGCGCAGCCAGCCGCCCTCGAGCAGGGTGGCCGCTGTCTCCTCCGGCCGATTCCAGTACCCCTGGAACACCTGCGGTCCGTGGATCAGCAGCTCACCGGAATCGCCGAGCTCGACCTCGCGGGTGGGCTCGTCCGGGTCGACGACCTTGATGTCCGTGGACGGGAACGGGATGCCGATCGCGCCGATGCGGCGGGCATCCGTGAACGGGTTCGCCAGCGCCACCGGACTGGTCTCGGTAAGCCCGTAGCCTTCGTTGAGCATGCTTCCGGCCTGATCTTCCCAGCGCTTCACGATCGCCGGGGTCAGCGTCATCGCACCGGAGATCGCGTAGACGACACCGGTCAAATCGAGCTTGCCTTCCTTGGCGACGCGGGCGAGACGGTCGAACATCGGCGGCACCGCTGGCACGAACGTCGGCGGGAACTTCTTCGCGGCCTTCTCGACCAGCGCCGGATCGAACGTCGGGAAGAGCACGGCGCAGGAGCCGGTCTCGACGGAATAGATGACCGAGAGCAAGACGCCGAAGGAGTGGAACATCGGCAGCAGCCCGTAGATGCGTCCGTCACCCCGGGTGAACTCGGGCATCCACGCCGCGCCCTGGCGGGCGTTCGCCCACAGATTCGCGTGCGTGATCATCGCACCCTTTGGCGTGCCGGTGGTGCCGGAGGTGTACTGAAGTGATGCCAGATCGGATGCGGCGGGCCGCGGGTGCGACGCCGGAAGCGGAGCGCTCTTCTCAAGCGTCGCGAACGGGAGGGTCCCCGGCGCGGGCGCGGTCAGCTTCCCACGCGACTCGCGCGCCTTCGCGATCGGCAGCGTCAGCGCGAGGCGCATCGCGAACGGCATGGCGCGGGTGATATTGACGGAGATGATGTCGCGGATGCCGAGTTCGGACGGCAGCGCGCGCAGAGTCGGCACGAGCTTGTCCCAGGTGACGACGATGGTCGCGCCGTGGTCACGGAACTGCACCTCGAGCTCGTCGCGGGTGTACAGCGGATTGTGCTCGACAACGACGGCGCCGAGGCGCAGCACGGCGTAGAAGGCGATGACGTGCTGAGGAGCGTTCGGCATGATGAGCGCGACACGGTCACCGGCCTTGACGCCCAGCCCCCGCAGCCCGTTCGCGACGCGGGAGACCCGCTCGCCGAGCTCTCGGTAGCTCACCGTCCGGTCGAAGAACGCGATCGCCGGGCGGTCTGACCACTGGGCGACACGCTCGTCGAGCAGGTCACTGAGGGACCCGGTGACCGGCTCGATGTCGATGGGCGTCCCCGGCGCGTAGAACCGATTCCAGGCGCGCGTCTCGTTCAGCTGCATGGGAGAATCCTACGCGGTCGCTGTTCCCCGCCATCGTCGCGCCCGTTGCGGGAATCGCGCTCGTTACGGTAAGGAAATCCTGGCTTCGCCGGCCCCGGATGCCAGGAAACACTTCCCGCAACAGGATGCCGATACGGTTCACACCCGAAACGTCAGACGCGGGCGGCGCGCAGCTCACCTTCGATGCGGGATGCCGCCTCTTGGAGCGCGGGTAGAAGCTCGGCCCGCACATCATCGGCCTTCCCCCGTGCGGTGCTTGTCGAGACGTTGAGTGCCGCTGTCACCCCTGCCCGTGTCGTCAGCGGGACAGCAATCGACCGCAGCCCCTCCTCGAGCTCACCGTCGACCATGGCCCAGCCCTGCGAGCGCACGCGTTCGATCTCGGCAACGAGGTCAGCCCGGTCGGCGCGGGTGCGCGGGGTGTGGGCGACGAGTTGCGTGGCATCCAAGATGGTTCCGGCTTCCGGCTCACGCAACGCGGCCAGCAGCACGCGCCCCATGCTGGTCGCGAACGCAGGCAGGCGAGTACCGATCGTGATGCGCACACTCATGATGCGGCGGGCAGCGGCACGGGCGACGTAGACGATGTCTGCTCCGTCGAGCACCGCGACCGATACCGATTCCCCGATTTGGCGCGAGAGCGCATCGAGGTGCGGCTGCACGATCTCGGGCAGCGACAGTGACGAAAGGTAGCCGTAGCCGAGCTCCAGCACTCGCGGTGTCAGCAGGAACCTGGCATCCGCCGTCGCGCGCACATAGCCGAGATGCTCGAGGGTGCGAAGGAACCGTCGAGCTGCAGCGCGCGGAATATCCGCGCGACGGGCCACCTCGGCGAGTGACAGCTCAGCAGGCTCACCATCGAATGTGCGGATGACGGCCAGCCCACGAGCGAGCGACTGCACGAAATCGGCCGAAGGCGCAGAGTCGGCCGCGGGTGCAGCATCCGATTCAGTCACATCGAAACCCTAGCGTTCCAGCACGACGGCGAGACCCTGCCCAACGCCGATGCAGATAGCGACGACGGCGACCCCGCGACCCCGACGGCGCAGCTCGTGCGCGGCATGGCCGATGATGCGACCGCCGGATGCACCGAGCGGATGCCCGATCGCCAGCGCCCCGCCGTGCACATTCAGCCGCTCGGGATCGAGCTCCGGCCAGCCGCGCAGGCACGCGAGCGACTGTGATGCGAATGCTTCATTGAGCTCGACGAAATCGACGTCTGCCCAGGTGCGTCCGGCGCGGGCGAGTGCCTTGTTCGCCGCTTCGATTGGCGCGATCGGGAAGTCATCGGGGTCGACCCCGTGCGCGGCGCGACCGGTGATGCGCGCGAGCGGCTCACCCGGCAGGACGCCCTCAGCACCGAGAAGCACGGCCGATGCACCGTCATTGATCGACGAGGAGTTGCCTGCAGTCACGGTGCCGTCTGCCGTGAACAGTGCACGCAAGCCGCGCAGCTTCTCAACCGTCGAACCGTCGCGAATGCCTTCATCGCGCACCAGCTCCACACCGGGAACCTGCACGATCTCCTCGGCGTAGACGCCGTCAGCCCATGCTTTCGCAGCGAGCTCATGCGAGCGCACCGCGAAGGCATCCTGATCCTCACGGCTGATGCCAGCGACGCGGGCCGCTTTCTCTGCGGCCTCACCGTTGGACATGGTCCAGTGCGTCGGCAGCGCGCTGTTGGTCATCCGCCAGCCGATCGCGGTGTTCCACATGGTCTGGTTGCCGGTCGCGGGGAACGGCTTCGCGGACTTCTCCACGACGTATGGCGCCCGACTCATCGACTCGACCCCGCCGGCGAGAATGATCTCGGCATCCCCCGACTCGATCGCACGCGCGCCCTGGATGACGGCCTCGACGCTCGACGCACACAGCCGGTTCACCGTGGTGCCTGTCACCGAGGTCGGAAGCCCAGCCAGCAACGCACCCATCCGCGCGACATTGCGGTTGTCTTCACCGGCCTGGTTCGCATCGCCGAAGATGACATCGTCGATGCGCGCAGGGTCCAGCTCCGTTTGCTCGACGGTTGCGCGCATCACGGTCGCGGCGAGATCATCGGGACGGATGCCCGCAAGCGCACCACCCGCACGTCCGAACGGGGTACGTACGGCGTCGTAAATATAGGTGGCGGTCACGAGAGCGCCACCAGCCGCCCTGCCCTGTCGAACCGCCCGATCATGACGGTCGCCCCATCGGGGATGCCAGCGACGGCGGATGCCGCATCCGGCACGGTCTTGTCGATCACTGCGCCTCCTCGAGAGTGTTCGCTCTGCGAATGATGGTTCGCTATGCGGTGCCAGCATACTCCCTAGGGGACGTCACTGACCAGCCTTCGCCCTCGCCCTCGTACGGATGCAGGGCCAAACCCCGGATGCACGGCCATCCCACGGCGTGTCGCCCTGCATCCGTACGATCGCCCTGCAGGTGTACCGGACGAAGCCCGGCGCAGCGGCGCCTACAGTCAGCGCACGCGGCGATGCACAGACTGCGGCGTGAGATACGCCTTGAGCCCCTCCAGCCCGTACTCGACACCGAGACCGGAATCGTGCCGACCACCGAAGGGCGCGTAGTGGTTCGAGGCGAACATGTTCACGCCGACCGAGCCGGTGTCCATGCGTCGCGCCACACGGAACGCGGCATCCTCATCTCCGCCGAAGACGATCCCACCGAGGCCAAACGACGTGTTGTTGGCGATGTCGACGGCGGCGTCCACTGACGGTGCGCGGAGCAGAGTGATGACGGGTCCGAAGATCTCCTCGCGGGCGATGGTCATGTCGGGCGTGACGTCGGCGAACACGGTCGGGGCGACGAACGCGCCACCCCGCAGCGGTTCGGGCACATCTCCGCCGACCGTCGCCCTGGCGCCCTCTGCCACACCCGCGCGGATATACCCGAGCACCCGATCACGTTGCGCGAACGTCGCGACAGGGCCGAACACCGTCGCGGGATCCAGCGGGTCTCCGACGGGCGCTGCCGCAACCGTCGCCGAAACCATGTCGACCAGTTCGTCATACCGATCGGGAGTGGTGACCAGGCGGGTCGATATGTAGCAGGTCTGCCCGGTATTGCGCATGCTGCTGCGCAGAAGCACCGCCGACATGGCATCCAAATCAGCATCCGGCAGCACGATCGCCGTCGACTTACCGCCGAGCTCGAGGGTCACCGGACGCAGCAGCTCGCCGCACGCAGCAGCGATGCGACGCCCGACCGGTGTCGACCCCGTGAAAGCTACTTTGTCGATGCCATGGTGGCGCACGAGCAGCTCGCCCGTCGCACCGTCACCGGTCACGAGGTTGATAACCCCCGCGGGAATACCGGCCTCCTCCGCGGCGTCGAGGAGGAACCGCGCAGACAGGGGCGTCGGGCCGGCAGGCTTAATCACGACGGTGCATCCGGCGACGAGCGCGGGAGCGAGCTTGATCACGACGAGGTTGATCGGGAAGTTCCACGGCGCGATGAGCGCACACACGCCGATGGGGTCCTGCGCGACGACAGTCTCGTTACGTCGATCCGGAAAGGCGCGCACGTCGCCCGCTTCGAGTTGCCCGGCCAGGCTTGCGAACACTCGCAGGATGGATGCCGCATTCGCCGCTGCGCCAGCAGTCTCGGCCACCGGCGATCCATTCTCCAGCGTGTTGGTGAGGCTGAGCACATCGGCTCTGTTCTCGATCGCATCCGCCATGCGGCGCAACAGCTCGGCACGATCGGAGGGAGCCCGCGCCGCCCACTGGGGATAGGCAGCGCGAGCTGCGGCGACTGCCGCGTCGATATCGGACGCATCAGCATCCGGTACCGAGCCCCAACGCTCCCCTGTGGCTGGGTCCACAACCGGGGAGTTCACGCCACCGGATGCCTTCGTCTCGACGCCGCCAATGCGGTGTCCAGAGACGTGGGTGTAGGGCAATCCGGCGGCAGCTTCATGGTGGCGATGACGCATCGCCACCACGAAATCGTCATCGAGCATCGTCATGACAATTGCTCGATCTTCAGAAGCACTTCGGCGCGCATGAGCTCGGCCTCGGCCATGCGCACGGCGGCGTCGGTGAGCAGCTCGGGCACGATCTCTACGCGCAGTCGTGCACAGTACGCGGCGGGTGTGATGCCGAACCACGACGAGGCGAGCGCGATTCCGGTGGGCGTGAACCGCCAGAGCCGATCGGCGTCGCGCACGAGACTGTCCTCGATGGAGTGCGACACCTGGCGGGTGTCGTGACCGTCGATGATCGCGGTCACGCGTTCAATAAAGGCCTCGTCGTACCCCAGCGGCGGAAGCACCTCGCGGGCGATGTCGCAGCCGTGCCGCTCATGTTCGTATCGAACATCCGCGCGGCGCCAGTCACCGGAGAATCCCTCGGAGATGATGCGGTCCTGGTCAACGCGCGACCAACCGGTGTCATGCAGCACAATGGCGACTCTGACGACCAGGGCGTCCGCCTCGGGGTGCGAGGCGCACAAGCGCTCGGCGAAAGCGAATGAGATGGGCAGATGGATGTCGTTCTGTCGCGAGCGCGATTCGGCGACGATGGCACGCCACAGCGGGTCGAGGTCGTCGTTCGCAGCCGCGGCGGCGATGGGGCTGGTGTCTACGGGGACAGCGGCGGGAAGTGTCATGGTGACTCCGATATCAGGCGTTCACTGCGTCGGGCAGGACGATGGCGGATTTCAGGGATGTGCTGACGTCGGCCGCGGCGGCGGGCGAGATCGTCCCGCCCTTGATGAGGGCCGACTTGATCGCCAGGAACTCCGCCGGGTGGTTCACGACGTCGGCGGCGATCAAACGCCCTTCGCGGTAGTACAGCACCGCGAACTTCTCGGTGTCGGGATCGCCGCGTACCACGACGCTGTCGTAGCCGGTCGACAGCCCCGCGATCTGCAGCTTCAGATCGCCCTGGTCCGACCAGAACCACGGCACTGAGCGGTACTCCGCAGGTTCACCGAGAAGGGAAGCGGCCGCGATCTTCGCCTGCTCGAGTGCGTTGTTGACGCTCTCCAGCCGGATGCTGCCGCCCATGCCGAGCGGGTAGGGATTGGGCATCATGGTGCAGTCGCCTGCCGAAACCGTCAGACCATCGGATGCCCGGGCCGCCGCATCCACGACGATGCCACCCTCGACGTCCAGGCCCAGTTGCTCGGCAAGCTCCGTGCGCGGGATCACGCCGACGCCGATCAGAACGAGGTCGGCGGCAATGACGGTGCCGTCCTCGAGCTCGACTCCGGTTACCGATCCCTGGGCACCAGCCACGCGGGCATCGCCGCCGATGATGCGCGCGATGCGCGCATCCAGGACGACCTGCACTCCGCGGCGCCGATGCGCGCCCAGATAGAAGGCGCTGGTCTCCTCCGCGACAACGCGTCCGACTAGGCGAGGTGCGGCTTCGAGCACCGTGACGTTCTTGCCGAGCCCTCGGGCGACAGCCGCGGTTTCCAGGCCGATGAAACCGCCACCGATCACGACGACATTCTTTGCCGACGCGTCGGCGAGCGCGGGCTGCAGGCTGATCGCATGATCCGCGTCGCGCAGGTAGTGCACGCCGTGATAGTCAGTGCCTTCTAAGGGCAGACGACGAGCGGATGCTCCGGTCGTCAGCGCGAGACGATCGAAGGCGATGCGGCGACCACCTTCGGTCACCGCGGTGCCCGTACCGTCGGCGGTGCGGTGCACCGTGACGACCCGGTCGCCGGTCACGAGTTCGATATCGCGGTCGGCGAACCATTCCCGGGTGCGCAGGATCACGTCATCCGGCTGCAGCTCGCCCTTGATCCAGCCTTTGGACAGCGGCGGTCGTTGATAGGGACGGTGCGCTTCCTCGCCGATGAGGATGATCGGGGCGGTGTCGCCGCGTTCGCGCATGACCGATGCGATCTGCACGCCAGCCTGGCAGGCTCCGACGATGAGTGTCACGTTCATGGTGTGCTCCGAATCAGATCTGGTCGCTCGGTGTGGTGACGTGGTATTCGCAGCCGTCCTGCAGCTTGATCTGGCAGGACAGACGAGACTCGTCCCGGCGATCGACGGCAGTGCCATCGAGCATCTCGTCCTCGAGATCGCCCGGCCCGCCGACAAGATCGCGGGTTTCTTCGGCCACGAAGACATGACAGGTCGCACAGGAGAGACTTCCCCCGCATTCCCCGACGATGCCTGGCACGCCGTTGCGGACAGCGGTCTCCATGATCGAGTCACCTGGGCGGCCGTCGATCGCGGTGACGATGCCATCGTCGGCGGTGTAGATGACGGTGCTCATGATTGGTCTCCTTCGATCAGATGAGGGTGGTCAGATGAACTGGCGTCCACCGTCGACGACGATGGTCTGTCCGGTGACGAATGCGCTGGCGGGTGAGGCGAGGTACAGCACGGTCCCGACGATGTCCTCGGGAGAGATCGGCCTGCGGATCGCCCCGCGGTCGACACCGTATTCGGCGGCGTTCTCGATCAGTGCAGTACTGGCCTCGGTGAGAGTGAACCCGGGCGCGACGGTGTTGACCGTGATGTCGCGAGCGCCGAGTTCCTTGGCGAGCACTCGGGTGAGGCCGATGACACCGGCCTTGGATGCCACGTAGTGTGCCCACTGCGCCGAGCCGCTGAAGACGGTGGCCGATGAGATGTTGATCACCCGGCCGCCACTGACGAGGTGCGGCGACAGGGCCCTGGCCACCTGCCACGGACCTTTGAGATTCACCGCCATCACTCGATCCCACTCGCCCTCGTCGATGTCCTCGAACGGCGAGCGCGTGACTGTCCCGTAGATGGCGGCGTTGTTGATCAGCACGTCGACGGATTCCCCAACGGCTATCGCCGCGGCGGCTAGGGCATCCGTCGACGCACGGTCGGTGACGTCCACGTGCACCGCGAGGGCAGGGACGGCGGCTGTGGACGAGATCTCGGCAGCGGTTCTGGATGCGGCATCCGCGTCAATGTCGGCGAGGATCACTCGATCGCCTAGTGCGGCGAAGGCTCGCGCGAACTGCGCTCCGAGGCCTCCGCCGGCGCCTGTGACGACGACGGTGCGGGCATTCGATGTACTGGTCATGTCAGCTCCTGGCCCGTTCAGTCATCCAGCAGCGTGACGGTGCCGGAGTTTCCGTCGACACGCAGCCGCTGGCCGGTCTTGATCTTCACAGATGCGGTGCCAGTGCCCGTGACGGCAGGCATCCCGTACTCTCGGCAGACGATGGCAGCGTGGCTCATCATGCCGCCGATGTCGGTCACGGTGGCACGGATCTTGCCGAAGATCGGCCCCCAGCTGGGAGCGGTGACGGGAGCGACGAGGATCTCGCCGTCCTGCACCTCGGAGAGCTGGTCTGCGGAGCCGATGACGCGCGCGGGCCCCTCGGCGATACCGGGAGAGGCCGCCATGCCCTTCAGCGTGCCTTCGGGGACGTCACTCTTGCCCAACCAGTTCTGGATCTGGTCGTCCGTGATCCCCCAGAGCATGAGAGTGAATGGCTCGGTGATGACCGCCGGCGGCGTGTTCAGGGCAGGCTGCGGGCGTGCGGTCGAGAGTGCGTCCACGATGCCGCGGCGACGTTCGATCTCCGCCGGCCAGCGTGAGGGGCCGATCGCGGGAGCACCGACCATCCAGCCGTTGACGTAGTCGAACAGCACCTCGCGCACCTCGTCGCGGCGCAGGTAGAACATATCGTTCGGCTCGGCCCAGAAACCCGCCTCATGCAGCACGTTCGAGAGCTGCCGGGCCTTGCGCCAAAAGACGCCCATGGTCCAGTGCTCGATGTAGAAGTTGTGGTTCTCCACGTAGGGATAGACGACGCGCGCCAGTCCGAGCTTGCCGTGGAAGGCGGCCAGCTCGTCACCGGAGAGCATTTCGGCGTACTCGCCGGTGATGCGGTCGCGCTCTGCGACGAGCGCGTCCACGTTCCGGTCGATGTCGGCGCCGGTCTGCAGTCGATCGATGTAGCCCTTGATGAACGCCAGCGGGATCGCCGGCACATCACGCCAGTACTGGTCGTGTGCGTAGAAGCCGTTGCCTGTGGTGAAGTTGAACCACGGGTCCTGTGCGTCGTTCCACGCCTGCATCCAGGCCGCACCCGAAGCATGTGCGGTGACCGCTGCCAGTGTGGCCTCGGCGTCCGGTGCGTCTGAGAAGAGGTCGCTCAGGCCGTCGCGTACGGCGATCTTGGCGAGCTTTTTCAGCTCGTCATCCGGGCGGAACAGGTCCATGTCGACGCCCTGCACCATCGTCGCGATGGCCAGGTCGGGAATCCGCGGGAACAACTCCTTGCAGAACATGAACAGGTCGAGGTAGGCGACGTAGCCGAGGTTGAGGAACTCGAAGTGGTACTGCCAGGCACGGTAGGCCAACGAGATGAGGCGGTCGTAGTTCTCCAGGAACTCCGTGGCAGGGCTCGTACCCTTACCTGCCAGCACGTCCTCGATCGGGATGACATCCGGCAGTCCGGTGAAGTCGAGTGCCTCGATCTCATCGATCGTGGATCGGAGCTTCTTGTGCCAGTTTTCGAGCAGGCTGTCCCAATTCTCGAAGTAGTGCCCGGCGCGCTTCATGAATTCCGGAACACGCGCCTCGATGTGCTGCGGGTCAACCGCGACCGGCGACATGAAGACGTAGCCGTTGTGGATGCGATACTCGATGCCGTTCGCGGTGGGGATTAGCAGCTGACGAGCGTTGTACTGGCCGAGGCAGCCGACGGCGAATTCGAAGCCGATCGTCTCGAAGGGCTTGGTCACCGTGGGCCAGTGCTGGCTGTCACAGAACCAGAACTTGTTCTCCTCCACTTCGCGGAGGTTGTCTTGGAATACGAGGTTGTAGGCGTAGAGGTCCTTCCACCCCTCGGCGCCGGCAGGCGGCTCCTGCTCATAGGGGCTGGGGAAGGAATTGCGTGCGGTGGTGGTGGTGGTGTCTACAGCGGTCGACTCTGACATGACTGCGTCCTTTCGGGGACTGCGGGATCTTCGGAAACTTTCGGGTAAGCGGCTCAGCGGCTCAGCGGCCGATCTGGGTCATCAAGGACTGGGTGATACTGGCGATTCCGAAGCCGGAACTCGTCGGCGCGCGATCTGGCTGTCTCGTCGACCACACCGTTTCAGGGCGGGACTGCAGCAGCAGCAGGTTCTCACCGGCGGGCAGTGTGCGATCAATCGCCCACTCGATGTCTTGGGGTGAGCCGAAGTGCTTCTCCGCGCGCTTCGCGATCGCCGCAACGGCGGTAACCTCTTCGTCAGTGAGACAGCGGATGCTGCGGCGCTCTGCCTCAACCTCGCGTTCGACGACGCCGCGGGATGCGGCATCCGGAACTATCTCCATGTGCTTCTCACCGATCTGCTCCTCGGAGATCGTCAGAAGCACCTTGTCGATGTGCAGGTTGTCGGGAGTGACAGTGCCGGAAACCACGGATTCGCCCAGGCCCCAGGCCGCATCGATGACGATGGTGGAGCGGTCACCGTTGGAGGGGTCAATGGTCATGGCGACTCCTGCCGCTTTCGCGTCGACCATCTTCTGCACCGCGACCGCCATGGACAGGCCCTCGTCCGGGATCTCATTGCGCAGGCGGTAAACGATGGCACGCGAGGTATAGAGCGAGGCCCAGCACTGGCGCACATGCTCGGCGACAGCATCCCGACCCCGCAGCCACAGGTAGGTGTCCTGCTGTCCGGCGAAACTCGCATCCGGCAGGTCCTCAGCCGTGGCAGACGAGCGCACTGCCACTGGCTGCTCCTCGGTGAAGCGTTGCTGCAGTGCGGCGTAGGCGCGATCGAACTCGGCGACGATGGCATCCGGAATCTCACGGGTGGAGAATTCGGCGCGAATCTTCTCCGACACGGCGTCGACCTCGGATACGTCGTCGGCGTTGAGGCCCTCAAGCAGATGATCGATCTCATCGGCGAGGCCGGTGAGTTCCACGAAGGAAGTGTATGCAGCGGTGGTCACGGCGAAGCCGGGAGGAACCGGCATCCCCGCCGATGTGAGGTTCACCAGCGATGCACACTTGCCACCGAGGTCTTCGATCGTCGTCGCACCTGCCGTGTCAAAGAAGCGGATGAAGAGGTAATCGTTCATGTCAGGCCTCCCAGGTGACAGGTACGGAGAGCGGCACGCGGAACGAGAGGTTCTCACGGAAGTCGATGTCGGCGTCCTGGGCTAGTTGCAGGCCTGGGACGGCGGCGATGGTCTCTTCCAGGGCGATCTTCGCCTGGAGTTTGGCGAGCATGTTGCCGAGGCAGTAGTGGATGCCGAAACCGAAGGACAGGTGGTTGCGGGCGTCGCTGCGGCCAATGTCGAAAGCGTCGGGGTTTTCAAAGACCTCGGCGTCGCGGTTGGCGGAGCCCATGACCAGCAGGATGTTCGCGCCCTTCGGGATCGCCACGCCGCCGATCTCGGTGTCGGCCAGCGCACGGCGGCGCCAGGCGACGATCGAGCCGCTAAAACGGAGCACCTCGTCGACCGCACTGGGGATGCGGCTGGGGTCGTCGACGAGGTGCTCCCACTGATCGCGATGCGTCAGCAACACGCGGATGCAGTTCGCGATCAGGGTTGTGGTGGTCTCGTGTCCTGCGAACAGCAGGCTGTAGCAGAGCGAGGCGATCTCGTGATCGGTGATCTCCGCTCCACCGTCCTGCGCCGTGACGAGGTCGGCGATCAGACTGTCGCCGCCGGCGGCATGGGCCTCGGTGACCAGCGCGGTGCACTCCTGCCAGTACTCGACGAGGTTGTGTGCGTGCGGGATCTGATCCTCGTCGTCAAGGTTTCCCCACGTCATCGCGGCCCGGGAATCCGACCAGCGCTTGTAGGTGGGGACGAGCGAAGGGTCGACGCCGAGCAGAGTGAGAATCGTGATGGTCGGGATGTCATAGGCGACCTGGGCGAAGAAGTCGCCGGTGCGGTCGGGGTTCGCGAGCATTCCCTGGAGCGCGGCACGGGTGTTCTCACGGATCGTGGGCTCAAGCGCCTTGAAGCGGCGCGGGGTGAACGCACGCTGTGCGATGGCGCGAATGCGGGTGTGTTCCGGAGGCATGCGAGCGGATAGTCCGGAGTAGGCGGTGAAGCCGCCATCCTTCATGATCTGCGTGGCCTGCGGGCCACGCTCACGGACCGGTGCCTGCGCGTTCTCACTGGAGAAGATCTCCCAGTTCTCGAACGTCGACTTCACATCGGCGTAGCGGGTGACGACCCAGCAGTCGATGCTCTCGTCGTACATGACGGGCTCGTTGCGACGCAGTTCGGCGTAGGACGGGAACGGGTTCTTCATATCGAACGGCTCATAGCCATGGCGATCGTGGGCGGCCTCAGCCTGAGCGGCTGCGCTGTGATCGACGGGGCAGCCGGCTGCGGCTGCGGCTCGGGCTTCGGTTGGCGAGAGTGCCATGACGACTCCTTCGTGTCAGCACCTGATGCATTGGGATTCCGACGACCTTCCATGATGTGCAGGTGGGCCGCCGGAACTAGTGTTCATCTAACGCTTCGGATCAGGCTTTCGGGTGGTCGACTTCCGTCCAGTGGAAGCGGCTTGTTGAAGTGTCTGCAACGGGAAGCCGCCGACACTCGCTTCGAGGCGTCGCGCGATCCCCCTCATCGCCGGAAGATGACGCTCAATCGATGACGCGGCATCTGTCGTGGTGACCACCCCTAGGGCAGCGCCGACCACCCCCAACTGGAACACCGGCACAGCGATCGATGTCGCGCCGAGCCGGGCTTCGTTGACCGTCGTGGCGAAGCTCTGCGAGCGCACCATTGCTAACTCAGCGCGCAGAGCATCCGGATCGACGTGCGTCAGCGCTGTGCGTCTTTCGAGTGGTTGCGTGATGATCGCCTCGCGCACCCATGGCTCCTCGAATGCGAGCAGCACCTTGCCGACTGCGGTCGCATGCAACGGCAGTCGACCACCGACGCGCGTCGCCTGCGGTACGCGCCTGGTGCCGTATACGCGGTCAATGTACAGCGCCTCGGCGTTCTCTCTGACCGCGATGTGCACCATCTCCTGAGTGAGAGTGAAGAGGTCCTGCAGCAGAGGCCGGGCGATCTCGCGCACCTGACGTCCTGCGTGCTGGCCGAGTTCCCACAGCCGCAGCCCGATTTGATAGCGACCGTTGTCGTCCCTTTGCAGGGCGCCCCATACTTCCAGTTCGGCGACCAGGCGGTGGGTCGTACTCAACGGCAATCCGGTCTCGGCACTGATCTCAGTCAGGCTTCGCGGTGCGAGCGATCGCTCGAAGAGCGCCAGAATCGTGAGCACTCGCCCTGTAACGCTCTGCCCTGGCTCGGCCGCACGTTCAGCCATCGGCCACCTCCTCGTGACGAACCGCTTCCGGTGAGTGGAAGTGTACGCCGCTCGAGCCGCCAGCCACAGCCCTTCTAATACGGGACGGGCGGGGTCGTGTCGGCGGGGTCGGCGGGGCGGGCGGGGGTTAGGGGGCGCCGAAGGCTTGCGCCGTCTTGATCGGGGCAGCCTCGGCAGACGCGAAGAAGGCCAGCACCTCGGCCGCGCGGTCCTTGTCGGCGGATGCCGTGGCCACCGCCCCGCCGAATACCGTATCGATCGCGCAGTCGGGGGGCATCACACCGAGGATGCGCACACCAGGCTGGCCGACGAGTTCGCTGAGCTGCTGGAAGCCGAGGTCGACATCGCCGTCAGCGAGCGAGCGCGCCACCGGGATACCCGGGCGCGCTTGCACGAGCCGTTCCCCGATCTCCTCGGCCATACCCCACGCCTCGATCATGCGAACGAGGGCTGTGCCGCTGGGGCCGGTCGAGTACCCGATGCGGGTCGCGGCCCGCATCGCATCACGAACGCCGGCAGCATCCGAAAACGCCACGCCGTCGGGGCGATCGGCCGGAGAAGACGAACCGGATGCCACGGCCACCGCCACTTGCGACAGCATGAGCGGCACGACGGTTGCGGCATCCACGTGTCCCGAATCGGCGAGCTTCCCCAATGCCCCCGAAGCCAGGAACACGAGGTCGAACTGCTCACCTGCGGCCACCCGCTCGGCAGCATCCACACCCCCGACTGACTCGACCTCGACGAGCGGCAGCCCCGCATCGACTGCCACGGCCGCCAGATCGGCGAGCACATGCCGGGTCGCCATCGAGGAGATCGCCTTCACGCGGCGTCCTCAAACGTTTCAGCATCCACCTCGGCGGCAGGACCCGGCGCATAGCGCGGACCCGAAACAGTGGAAGTGGAAATCAGTTCACCCGCGCGCGCCAGCAGCGCGGCATCCACCGTCAGCGAAACCGCGGCGAAGTCCTCGCCCACATGGTCGATGCTGGTCGTCCCGGGAATCGGCACGACGTGCTCGCCGCGAGAGAGCAGCCAGGCGAGCGCGAGCTGCGCGGGCGTAGCACCAGCCTCTGCGGCGAGCGCACGCCAGGCCGGCAGCAATGCAGCATTCGCTGCCCAGTTCGACGGTTGAAACCGTGGCATCGCGCGACGAATATCCTTCTCCGCCAACGCAGAAGGGTCCCCGACCGAATCGCTGAGGAATCCGCGCGCCACCGGCGAGAACGCGACCAGCGCGATACCCGCTTCCTGCGTAGCCGAAAGCATCCCGAGTTCTGGGTTGCGACTCCACAGCGAGTACTCGTTTTGCACGGCGGCGATGGGGGCGACCGCCTGCGCCGCGCGCAGCGTCGCGACCGACACTTCGCTCAGCCCGATCGCACCAATCTTCCCCGCCTCGACAGCCGAGGCCAAAGCGCCCACGCTCTCGGCGATCGGCACGCTCTTGTCCCACCGGTGCAGGTAGTACAGATCGATATGGTCCACGCCCAACCGGGAGAGCGAAGCATCCACCTGGGCGCGCAGCGTGGCAGGACGACCGTCGATGACCTTCGTGCCATCCACAATGGCCATCCCGCCCTTGCTGGCCAGCACGACCTCATCGCGCCGCCCACGCAGCGCGCGACCGACAAGTTCTTCGTTACTGCCTGCGCCATACAGCGTCGCGGTGTCAAGGTGCGTCACACCGCCGTCGAGCGCTGCCCGCAGCAGTGCGAGCCCGTCCTCAGCAGACGGTGGGATGCCGTAGGCGTGGCTCAGGTTCATGCATCCGAGCCCCATGCGGGGAAGCGCCTGCGGCCCACCCGAAGACACAGTCACGCGAGCTGCTCCTCCAGCTGACCGAGCACCCGGTAGCAGTCGATGACCTGACGAAGCGAGGAGTTCGGCTCGCGCCCTTCACGGATCGCGGAGATGAACTCGCGGTCCTGCAGCTCGATGCCATTCATGCTGACGGCGACGTTCGACACGTCGATCTGCTCTTCCTTGCCGTTGAAGAGGTCGTCGTAGCGGGCGATATACGTGTCCGTGTCGCCGATGTAGCGGAAGAACGTGCCGAACGGGCCGTCGTTGTTGAACGACAGCGACAGCGTGCAGATCGCGCCGGATTCGCTCTTGAGCTGAATCGACATGTCCATGGCGATGCCGAGCTCCGGATGGATCGGGCCCTGAATCGCGTTCGCCTGCACGATCTTGCCCGCCTGGTAGGCGAACAGGTCGACCGTGTGCGCGGCATGGTGCCACAGCAGGTGGTCGGTCCACGAGCGCGCCTCACCCTTGGCGTTCGTGTTGCTGCGACGGAAGAAGTACGTCTGCACGTCCATCTGCTGCACATTGAACTCGCCCGCGCTGATCCGGTTGTGCACGAGCTGGTGCGAGGGGTTGAACCGTCGCGTGTGCCCCACCATGGCCACCAGATCGGATGCTTCGACCACTTCGGCTGCCGCGAGCGTCGCCTCGGCATCTGCCAGCGAATCGGCGAGCGGAATCTCCACCTGCACGTGCTTGCCCGCGGCGAGCACCGCCTGCGTCTGAGCGGCGTGCATGCCCGTCGGCGTCGCGAGAATGACGGCATCCACGTCGTCGCGCTCGAGCACGGCATCGAGGCCGACGACCGCCGTCGGCACGCCGTACTTCTCGGCGACGGCCTGCGTCTTCTCCAGCTGCGTGCCGCTGACGACAGTCACCTCGGCGTCGTCGATGTTCGCCAGAGCGTCGAGGTGCTTCATGCCGAAGGCGCCGGTGGCGCCGACGACGGCTACGCGGATCTTGTCAGTCATGCACTACTCCTTCTGGGCAGACGGGTTGGTCAGCACCATGTGTCCGACCGCCGTGTTCGACGCGGGCACATGGTAGAACCGGTGGTTCAGCTCAGGAGCATCCCCACCGAACTGATCATCCATCGCACCACGTGCGATGAGCCAGTCGACGAGCTCGATGCCCTCGGAACCCGCCTCGTCGACGTACTCCATGTGCTGCCATTCGGTCAGGCCCAGCGGGTCCTCGATGAGGTGGTCGAGGAACGCGTTGTCCCACTCCTCGTTGATGAGCCCGGCGCGCGGGCCCTGCAACTGGTGGCTCATGCCACCGGTGCCCCAGATCTGCACGTTGAGCTCTTCGCCATCCCACTTGTCCAGCGCGCGGCGAAGCGCACGCCCGAGCTCGTAGCAACGGCGACCAGACGGCACCGGATACTGCACGACGTTGACCGCCAGCGGAATGACCCTGACCGGCCACTCGTCGACCTCGCCGAACACGAGCGACAGTGGCACCGTGAGTCCGTGATCGACGACCATCTCATTCACGAGCGTGAGGTCGAAATCATCCTGGATCACCGACTGGGCGATGTGCGCGGCAAGCTCCGGATAGCCCTTCACATCAGGCACCGGGCGGGGCCCATAGCCCTCATCGGCAACCGGATAATCGGCGCCGGTGCCGAGCACGAACGTGGGGATGATTGACGCATCGAATGCGGTGGCATGGTCGTTGTAGACGAGGATGACGACGTCAGGCTTCTGGTCCTTCACCCACTTGCGGGTCCACTGGTAGCCGTCGAACACCTTCTTCCAGTACGGCTCCTCGGTCTTACCGAGATCCATCGCGGCACCGATCGCCGGCACGTGCGAGGTGAACAGTGCCGAGGTGTATTTCGCCGGAGCATCCGGTCGGAAGGTGTTCGCTTTTTCGCCGGGCTCCGGAGGTGTCCATCCATCGAGATCCTTGAGACGGTTGCCCTCGGGCCTGCGTCCACCGCCGACCATCATGTCGCGGTAGGCCGCTTCCGACATCCCGGTCATGGATCCGGCCATCTGCTGGAAGCTCAGACCGTGCGTGGCGCCGATCTTGCTCAGGAAGTAGATGTTCCCGCCTTCGGCGATCATGGTGTTCATGTCCATGTCGAGCACGGCCTGCCGCTGCACCGGGTTGAGCGGCCATTCGTCGAGATAGGCTGCACGGTCGGCGAGGTACCGCTCGCGGTTCTCCGGCTTCATCAGCGACATCGAGAATTGATTGAGGTGGTAACCCTTACGGGCCTGATCGGCGTCGTAGATCGTGGTGCCGGGGACGTCTTTGTACGGCTTATCGAGTGCCATTTCATACTCCTTCGGTCTTGAGAGATTCGCGCCAGTAGAGGCGGCGCGGGTTATCCACCAGCAGCTTTCGCTGCAGGTCTGGCGTCGTCGCGATCTGCGGGATGTAATCGACCAGCAGCCCGTCATCGGGCATGTGGTTCTTCAGGTTGGGGTGGGGCCAGTCTGTTCCCCACAGCACGCGATCGGGGAACTCCTCGACCACGCGACGCGCGAACGGCACGACGTCAGTGTAGGCGTGCTGTTCGCCATCAAGTGCACGCGGACCCGTGACGCTGAGTCGCTCGGGGCATGACACCTTGGTCCACACGTTCGGGTTCTCGCGCATGAACCTCAGGAACAGTTCGAACTCCGGACCGTTCGGGTCTTTGGTGACGTCGGGCCGACCCATGTGGTCGACGACGAGATCTGCCTGGATGCCTGAGAAGAAGTCGTACAGCTCGGGCAGGTCTTCGGCTTCGAAGTAGATGACCACGTGCCATCCGAGCGGGGCGATCTTCTGGACGATCTCCTCGAGTGAGTCGGTCGGCACCCGGTCGACGAGGCGCTTGACGAAATTGAATCGGACTCCGCGGACGCCGGCCTCATGCAGCTCGGCGAGCTGCTCGTCGGTCACATCGCGGCGGACTGTCGCGACGCCGCGCGCTCGCCCCTCGCTGCGACGCAGCGCATCGACGAGAGCGCTGTTGTCGGCGCCGTGACAGGTCGCCTGCACGATGACGTTGCGGTCGAAACCGAGGCGGTCACGCAGGGCGAACAACTGCGCGGCCGAGGCATCGCACGGGGTGTACTTGCGCTCGGGAGCGTAAGGGAACTCGGCGCCGGGTCCGAAGACGTGACAGTGCGCGTCGACTGCCCCTTCGGGGAGCACGAACGTCGGCTTCGTAGGGCCGTCGTACCAGTCCAACCAGCCTTCACTCTTGGTGAAGTCACCCGTGGTGTCACCGTGCGCCATCGTCAGTCCTCCACATATTCCAGGCCGGCCGCAGCCAGCGGCTCGCGCATTGCGTAGATGTCGAGCCCGAGCACGCCCTCGCGGAACTTCTGACGCTTGGCCTCTTCGTTGTCCTCGCGCTTCTGGCTGGCATCCGCCACCGCACCGACCAGCTCGCGCGGCACGACCACAACACCGTCGACGTCGGCGACGACCACGTCACCCGGATTGACGAGCGCATTTGCAGCCACGACCGGCACATTCACCGAGCCGAGCGTCGCCTTCACTGTGCCCTTGGAGTTGATCGCACGAGAGAAGACCGGGAAGCCCATCTTCTCCAGGTCGGCGACGTCGCGGACTCCGCCGTCGATGACCAGGCCCTTGCAGCCACGGGCAGTCAGCGAGGTGGCGAGCAGATCGCCGAAGAAGCCGTCTTCACTCTCTGTGGTGCAGCCGGCGACGATGATGTCGCCCTCCTGCACCTGCTCAGCGGCGACGTGGAACATCCAGTTGTCACCCGGCTGCAGCAGCACCGTGACGGCAGGACCGCACAGCTTCGCACCGTTCCAGATGGGGCGGATGTAGGGGCGCATGAGTCCGACACGGCCCATGGCCTCGTGGATGGTCGCGACGCCGAACTTCGCCAGGCGCGCCACGTCGTCGGGGTCGGGGCGCTCGATGTTCGTGCGGACGATTCCGAGGTTGTTCAGTCGCATTTCTCTTCTTCCAGATTCACAGACCGCGCGCGGTCAGGGCGCGGTCAAGTCGTGGGTAGACACGGCGGGCGTTGCCCTCGAAGACCTGCTGACGCTGCGCATCGGTGAGGTTCGAGGTCGCGTCGACATACTTCTTGGTGTCATCGAAGTAGTGACCGGAGCGCGGGTCGATGTCGCGGACGGCACCGATCATCTCGCTGGCGAACAGGATGTTATCGGTCGGGATGACCTCGGTCAGCAGGTTGATGCCCGGCTGGTGGTACACGCAGGTGTCGAAGTAGACGTTGTTCAGCAGGTGCTCTTCGATCTCGGGCTTTCCCAGCGCCATCGCAAGCCCGCGGAAGCGACCCCAGTGGTAGGGCACCGCGCCGCCACCGTGCGGGATGACGAGCTTGAGGTCGGGGAAGTCCGTGAACAGGTCACCCTTGAGCAACTGCATGAACGCGGTCGTGTCCGCGCCAAGGTAGTGGTCGCCGGTGGTGTGAAAAACGTCGGGGCGACAGGTGGTGCTCACGTGCACCATGGCCGGAATCTCGTACTCGACGAGCTTCTCGTAGATCGGGTACCAGGAGCGGTCGGTGAGCGCCGGGGCACTCCACTTTCCACCGGAGGGATCGGGGTTGAGGTTCACGGTGACGGCGCCGAGTTCTTCGACGGCACGAGTCAGTTCGTCGATGGTGGTCGCCGGATCCGCGCCGGGCGACTGCGGGAGCATCGCGCCCATCAGGAACCGGTCCGGATACAGCTCGCTGACACGCGCGACGAGGTCGTTGCAGATTCGGGCCCAGGTCTGGCTCACCTCAAGGTCGCCGATGTGGTGTGCCATGAAAGAGGCGCGCGGGCTGAAGACGGTCACATCGCTGCCGCGCTCATTCATGAGCTTGAGCTGGTTGGCCTCGATCGTCTCGCGGATGTCGTCGTCACTGATGTGCAGCGTCGCGGGATCCGGTGCTTCTCCACCTGCCTTAGTGAAGGCGATCTGCAGGTCACGCCACGCGCCCAGCTGTGCGGGTGCGGTCGTGTAGTGGCCGTGAATGTCGATGATCAACGCGTGTCGTCCTTGTCACTCGGATGCTGTCACTCGGATGCTGTTGGTCCCGACTCTAAGTCGGACGCTGAACATAGTCCAATAGATATAGAAGCCGATGGCCATAGATACAATCGATAGATGTCACTCGCGGATCTGAACCAGCTGCGCACCTTCGTCGTGCTCTATGAGCTGCGCAGCGTCACGGCCGCCGCTGAGCGCCTGCATGTGACTCAGCCGACGGTCAGTTACACACTGCGCAAGCTCCGCGACCGCTTCGGCGACGACCTGTTCCGCCGCGAGGGGCACGACATGGTCCCGACCGCGAAGGCCACAGCTCTGTTCGGTCCGCTGCATGAAGCACTGGCGCAGATCGACGAGACCGTCAGCGATCCGGATGCCTTCGAACCCGCCGGATTCAGCGGCGAGCTGGCGCTCGGCCTCACCTCGATCGGCGAGCAGACCTTCCTGCCGCCGATCATGGCCGCGCTCGCCCGCGAGGCATCTGGCCCGCACCTGCAGGTGGAGCGCTTGGACTCGGACCAGGTCGAGGACGGCCTCATCCGCGGCACGATCGACTTGGCGATGACGGTGTCGATGATCGGCAGCCCGCGGCTGTGGCGTACGCACGTGCGGGCAGTGGAGTACGTCGCACTGTCGTCGGCAGAGCATCCGCTTCCCGAGACCGGCCCGGAGATGTTCGGCGGGCGCCACTTCGTGCGCGTCTCGGCCCGCGGTGGGCACGTCTTCCCGCTGCAGGTGCTGACCGAACACGGGCTCATGCCGCAGGTGTCGTTGACCGTGGAGGAGTATTCGACCGTGCCGGCCGTGCTCCAGGCGACCGATCTCGTCGTACTGCTGCCGCGACACGTCGCCGAAGTGTTCAGCGGATGGTTCGGCGGGCTGCAGATCGCCGATCTGCCGTGGCCTGCCCAGAGCACCCCGGTATCGCTGTACACGCGGCGCGAGGCGAGCCTGTCGCCGGCTCAGAAATGGTTCCGTTCCGTGGTGCGCGATGCCGTGACGACGGACGAGTACCGGCGGGGCTGACGCCCTGCCCCGCCGTCCGGCGCGTCTATGTGGCGCTAACCTGCGCTTTTCCGCGGCGAACCGGAGGTTCGCGCCATATAGCGGGGCTGGGGGCTGTCGCTGGGGTCAGCGGTAGTCCTCCGCGATCATCCATCGATCGCGTACTCGGAACGCCGGGATCGTCTGCCGTTTCGCCTTGTTCGTCGCCGACGCTCCGCTGATGCCTGCAGCCCGCGCCCAATCGGCGAGCGTGACAACGCGACGGCTCGTGATCAGCGCGATGCGCTTGTGCATCGATTCGAGCATCAGCAGCACGAGCAGCCGGGTCATGCCGTCGTGGGAGTACTTCTTCGAGTACTCCTCGAGCTGCGGGTAATAGTCGGCATGCCGATTGCGCGCCCGCACGATCACCGGAGGCATCCCGATGTCCTGCAGTTGCTTGTTGATCAGCACGCGCCCGATGCGGCCATTGCCATCGACGAATGGATGGATGACCTCGAACTCGCAGTGAAACCATGCGATGCGCTCCAGTGGCGGCATCGACTCGTCCTCCTGGAATCGGGCGACGGCGTCCGCGACCAGCTCGGGCACGAACGCGGGGTTGGCGCCGAGGTGACCACCGACACGCACCCACTCTTCCGCCCGACGGAACCTCCCGGCGACATCGTCGCGGATGCCCGCCAGCAGCATCCCGTGCCAACGCAGAATCACGTCGCTGGTGAACGGTTCGCCGCCGGACAGCAGATCTTCCGTGACGGCCGCCAGGTTCTTCGCCTCGTACACCTCGCGAAGTTGGTGGCGCGCTGCGGGCATATATCCGTCGAGGATCCGCTCGGTGTCATCCAACGTGAGCGTGGAGTTCTCGATGGCGTTCGACTGCTGCACAGACTCTGCCAGCTCGACGAGCGCGATCTCGGCCAGCGCCTCAGGGTGACGCGCGGCTGCGTGCCGATACTCGTCGGCGACAGCATCGATCCGCTCCCAGGTCACGCGGTTGATCACGCGAGCACCTCCTCAGTCAGGTTCAACTTATCGTGAATTGTGCCGTTAAGTCGATGCAATTCACGTAAAGTTGACGGAACTCAGGTGCGGTTCTTCTTGTTCCAGCTGGCCTTGCCCGGCGCGAACGGGCTCCGCACATGGATTGACCAGTTCGAGTGCGGGTGGATCGAGAGGATCGCCTTCTCGTACCAGGCGCGCGCTTCGTCGGAGAGCTCTGCCACGACGGCATCCTTGTCGGCATCGTCCTCCGGCCGGGGGCGCAGTGCCTTCCACACCAACTGCACCTCGGGGGCGCCCGTCGGGATGCCGTCGATATCGAGCACCGCGCGATCCCACGGCAGCTGCAGCCGGGGGTCGCGCTTGTAAATCCAGGCGCGCGGGGCGCCGTCTTCGACGTTGATCTGCAGGATCCAGGCGCCCTCCGCGTCGTCACGGACGAGCACTGGCTGCAGGTCGGCGTCGGCTGGAGCATCCGTGAACGGGATCATCTCATCGCCCTCGTCTGCGGGCACCCAGGCGCTGAGACCCTCGGGCAGGATCGCCACCAGCCCGGCGAGATCCGCGGCGATGACGCTGACATCGATGTTCGGCCGCGGACGGATATCGTGCCCGAGCCAACGGTCAAGCGCAGCTCCGCCGGACAGCCACCAGCGCACGGATGCCGCGGACAGCAGCTCGGCGACTGCCTGAGGATCGAGCGGTGCCCACGCAGTCGCGGAAGCGGATACAGAGGTGGGCATGTGTCGAGGCTACCGCTCAAGCATCGCCCGGAGTCCGCGAAAGAGCGCATCCACCTCGGTCGAATCAAGGTGTCCGGTCAGCTCGCGCTGCACCTCGATCACGAGCGGGACGAGACGTGCACGCTCCGCCTCGCCGTGCGCGGTGAGCGTCACGACATTCCGGCGCGCATCGCCTTCGGCCCGTCGGCGGGCGATCAGTCCCGCCCTCTCCATCCTTCGCACGAGATCGGTGATCGTGGAACGGTCGAGGTCGACCTCGTCGCACAGCTCGCGCTGACTCGCCTCGCCGAGCCGGTCCAGCACCGCGAGGATGCTGTACTGCGCGCTCGTAATCTCGGCCGAGGCCACGCGCGCCCACGTCGCCAGGTGCAGCTGCTGCGCACGACGGATGAGGTTTCCGACGTGGCGCTGCGGTTCGGGGAGGTCGGCCATGGTCATCACGGCATCCATCCTCTCAGCCGGCTCCAGCTTGCGACGCGCCATCAGGTTGTAAAGAGGTGGCCAATCGAGACCACTTGAACACCATCGGGACGCGCATACGACGCGTTGCCGGCGGTGAGAACGACTTTGGCTTTCAACTCCGATGAGCGCTGCGATGACACCTTGGCTGCGAGGGCGTGAAGACTACGGGCCGCCGTATCGATCGCTTTCGCACCGCCGAGCTTTACCTCGAACGCAGCCCATGTTCCGTCCCGCAGCTCGAGGATCGCATCGACCTCCAGCCCAGTCTCATCCCGATAGTGGAACAGATCACCCCCCAGCGCCTCGGCGTACACCCGAAGGTCGCGCACGCACAGGGATTCGAAGAAGAAACCAAATGTCTCGAGGTCCGCCAGCAACCTCTGCGGCGATGCCCCGAGGACAGCGGCGGCGAGTGATGGATCGGCGAAGTGCCACACCGGCTGAACGCGAAGGCGAACCTTTGACCGGAGGTGCGGGGCCCAAGCGGGAAGCTCCTCCACGACGAAAACCCGCGTCAACGCATCGATGTGACGGCGCGCCGTCTGCGCGGATGTCGCCGCCGCATCCGGCCCGATCTCGGCTTCGCGCGCGAGCTTTGCCAGAGGGATCTCAGTCGCGATGTTCCGTGCAAGCGCCCGGATAAGGGCACGCATCCGAATCGGGTCCACCCGCACGCCCATCTCCGGCAGGTCGACCCTGGAGATGTCGTCCAGATAGCTCGTGAGATAGTCCGTCGCAGAGCGCTGAGACGCATCGACGAGCGAGGGCCATCCACCTCGCACGATCAGTTGCGCATACTCTTCGACCGTCGGTCCACCGAACGCACCCGCTGGTTCACCGACGAGGATGCTTCGCAGGTTCACCGTGCGCGTACTCTCCCCACTCTCAGCCAGCGCCATCGGCCGCAACCGAACTCTGCGAAAGCGGCCAGCGCCGCTATGTCGCGTCTGATCGTCCGCAGGAGTAGCGGATCCGGTGAGGATGAACTGCCCAGGCAGGCCGCGATGGTCGACTTCGTGGCGCACAGCGTTCCACAGCGTGGGCGCGAGCTGCCACTCATCAAGAAGCCGCGGAACCGCACCCGAAAGAACGGCGCCGGGCGCAACCTCAGCGAGGTCGGCGACCTGTGGCGAAGAATCCAGTCGGACGGAACTCGCGGAATGACGCAGGCCCGTCGTCGTCTTACCCACCGCGCGGGGCCCTTCAATAATGAGCGCACCAAAACTGACGAGAGCATCGCGAATGATCACGTCAGCGACGCGTTCACGATAAGCGGCCATATGATGAGACTATCGCTTCTGCGAACTTTTCACTATAACTTCTGCGATCGTCGCACTATCGCTTCTGCGAAGCTTTCAATATCCTCCCTGCGATCATTCAGATATCGATTGCGCGATTGATCTGGGCAGCAGAAACCCGGCGAAGAAGTCCCGCAGCTCCTCGCGGGCCGTCAGCGGAAGCACGTGCGCGACGTACTGGTCCGGACGCACCACGACGATCGCGCCTTCCGCTGCGATCCCGCGACTCGCGAAGATGTCGTCCTTCGCGTCGGCGGCCCAGCTCTTCTCCCAGTCCTGCAGCCCCAGCGGTCCCGACTGCGGAAGAAGAATCGACGGCAACGCGGTGACGTCGATGTCGTGGTGCGATCCGCGGAAGATCGCGTGCACGTCGATGACGCTGTCGATGTCGGCATCCGCAGCAGTGAACGTCCGCACCGGCGAGTCCTCGCCCTCGGTCAACCATGACGCGAACTGGCTCAGCGCGACACCGCCTTCGTCGCCGAAGGCGTAGATGCGCCAGCGTCCGTCCGCGAGGTGCGTGTGGCCGAGCTGCATCGGGCGGGCATCCGCCACGCGGCGCACCGGTGCTGAGTGGAAGCGGGCGCCGACCTCGAACCCGCTCGCGATCCCCTGGTGGTCGGATGCACCGGTGAGAGTCGATGGCGTGTAGGTCGTCGCGAGCCCCGCGGTGTAACGACCTTGACGCGCGAACTCCGCCTGCATGTCGGCGGGCGAGACGCCGCCGCGCTCCGGATGCTCGGGATCGAGCGCCGGCTGAGCGATGTAAGCCGACCAGTACTTATCGAACGCGATGAGATCGACGGCAATCGCCTGGCGCTCCTCGGAGTAGGTGCGCAGCAGCGTGGCATCCGAGCGTCCCTGCAGAACGGCCGCCAGCTTCCAACCGAGGTTGAAGGCATCCTGCATTGACACGTTCATACCCTGACCGGCCTTGGCACTGTGGGTATGGCAGGCGTCTCCTGCGACGAAGACGTGCGGAGCAGCATCGGCCGGGGCATCCGCGGTCAGGTCATCGAAGCGGTCGGCGACGCGCTGGCCGACCTCGTAGACGCTCGACCAGGCGACCTGGTGCACATCAATCGAGTACGGGTGCAGGATCTCATTCGCGACGACGCGGAGCTCCTCGGCCGTCTTCTTGCGGATCTCGCCGTCTCCGGCGGACACCTCGCCGAGGTCGACGTAGCAGCGCACCATGTTGCCACCCTCGCGGGGAATCATCAGCAGGCTTCCCTTGCCAGCCGACTGCACGACATTCTTCGTGCGCCAGTCCGGGAAATCGGTGGTGGCCAGCACGTCCATGACTCCCCAGGCGTGGTTGGCGGCATCGCCCTTGAGTTGGATGCCGAGCGCGCGGCGCACGTTGCTGCGCGCGCCGTCACCACCGACGACGTACTTCGCGCGGACGGTGAACTCAGTGCCATCGGCTCGGCGGAGGCGTGCTGCGACGGGATGCTCGGACTCCTCCATCTCGAATCCGATGAACTCGATGCCGTAGTCAGCCTGAAGCCTGCTCGGCGAATTCGCCGCGTGCTCGAGGAGGTACTGCTGCATGCGCGCCTGATTCACGATCACGTGCGGGAACTCGCTGAGCCCCTCAGGGGTGTCCTCAACCCAGCCGGTGCGGGCGATCTTCGAGCGGTCACCCTCGGACGGACCCCAGAAGCGCACCTCATTGACCCAGTACGCCTCGCGGACGAGAGCATCGGCGAGACCGAAAGCCTGGAACATCTCGACCGTGCGGCAGGCAACGCCGTCGGCGTGGCCGACTTGAAGCGGCTCCTCGCGACGCTCGATGATGCGCGTGGAGATGTCGGAGAACTCGGCCAGCTGGGCGGCGAGCACGGTTCCGGCGGGTCCGGCACCGACGATGAGGACATCGACCTTCTCCGGGAACTCCGCGCTGCGTCCGAGCGCCTGCGGCGATGCCGGGCGGATGTCCGGGTCACCTGGACGGTATCCGTCGCGATAGAACTGCATCAGATCTCCTTTGATCGCATCCGGGCTGAGCCGGAGAAGTCTTCCGACCGAGTCGGGATAGTTGGGGCGCCAACGATTATACCCAGTGCCAGGGGAAGAAACCAGAGCACGCGTGAGAAAGTAGCCCCATGGCGAACTCCCCCTCCGGTGACTCGATGACCCAGCGCATCGTGCGCGTGCTCGACACGTTCACGACAGAGCGCACGTTGCAGACCGCCACGGACATCGCGCGCCGCACCGGCCTACCGATATCTAGCGCCCACCGCATCGTCGGCGAGCTCGTCTCGGAGGGCCTGCTCGAGCGTGACGAGGAGGGTCGCATCCGCCTCGGCATGCGCCTGTGGGAACTCGCACTGCGCGGATCGAGCGCACTTCGCCTGCGCCAGGCTGCCCTGCCACACATGGAGCGCGTGCAGGCGCAGATTCGCGAGCACACGCAGCTCGCCGTGCTCGAACACGAGGAGGCACTGTTCCTCGAGCGCCTCTCCGATCCGGACGCCGGGGCCAACATCACCCGTATCGCCGGCCGCCTGCCGCTGCACGCGTCGTCCTCCGGCCTCGTGCTGCTCGCGCACGCGGACCCAGAGGTGCGCGAGCGCGTGCTCGCCGCACCTCTGCGCGCAGTTTCGCCGGAGACGGTGACGGATGCCGTGACTCTCCGCTCGCTACTCGCGTCGATCCGGCGGCGGGGCTACGTCGTCGCCCCCGGATCCATCGAAGCAGTCTCGACCGGGGTCGCCGTCCCGGTGCGCGCACACGGTGAGGTCGTCGCCGCTCTCTCTGTGGTGCTCCCCCGCGAGACCGCGCCGACACCGGAGACCGCGCCGACCCCGGCGATCAACGCTCTCATCGGTGCGGCTCGAGCCATCGAGTTGGATCTCCGCGAGCTCCACTGACTCCCATTCGGGACGCCCGTTTAGACTCCCATTCAATGAGAATCTCCTGCCTATGCGAGGGCGAACGGGGCACACTGGTGCGCAGCATCCATTCGTCGAAGGAGACGCCATGAGCACCGCCACACCGAACGCGACTACCGTCCGCACCCGAGTCGCGATCGTCGGAGCCGGCCCCGCGGGGCTGATCCTCTCCCACCTGCTCGCCGTCGCCGGCATCGACTCTGTCGTGATCGACCAGCGCTCGCGCGAAGACATCGAGCAGACCATCCGCGCCGGCATCCTCGAACAGGGTACCGTCGACCTGCTCACCGAGATCGACCCGCACACCCGTGTGCACACCGTCGGCGACCGCCACGACGGCATCGAGCTGCGCTTCCAGGGCGCGGGTCACCGCATCGACTTCCGCGAGCTCGTCGGCCGCAGCGTCTGGCTGTACCCGCAACACGAGGTACTCAAAGACATGCTCGCCCTGCGTCTGCGCACCGGCCAGGACCTGCGCTTCGGCGTCACCGCATCCCGCGTCGAAGGGATCAACATCGAGACGCCGCGCGTCATCGCGACGGACGCTGATGGCGCAGAGCTCATCATCGACGCGGACTTCGTCGTCGGCGCCGACGGCTCGCGCTCGGTCGTGCGCCCGGCGATTGCCGGCACCTCGCGGGACGGCTACTTCCGCGAATATCCGTTCGCGTGGTTCGGCATCCTGTGTGACGCGCCGGCAAGCGCGGACGAGCTCATCTACAGCAACTCCCCCGACGGCTTCGCCCTGATCAGCCAACGCAGCCCCGACGTACAGCGCATGTATTTCCAGTGCGACCCCGACATCGACCCGAACGCGATGAGCGAAGCGGAGATCTGGGAAACGCTGCAGGTACGCGTACCGGGCACCACCCTCAAAGAGGGCAAAATCTTCCAGCGCGACGTGCTGCGCTTCCGCAGCTTCGTCGCGCGCGAACTGCGGCACGGCCGCGCCGCGCTCGTCGGCGACGCCGCACACACCGTGCCGCCCACCGGCGCGAAGGGCATGAACCTAGCGATCGCCGACGTCGTGCTGCTCGCCCGCGCCCTGGACACGCTCCTCAACGAGAATGACACCCGCCTCATCGACACCTACGCCGATGACGCGCTCAAGCGCATCTGGAAGGCGCAGCACTTCTCCTGGTGGATGACGAACATGCTGCACAGCCTGCCCGAGCACAACGAATTCGACCGCCAACGCCAGCTCGGCGAGCTGCGCTCTGTCACCGACTCCGAGGCCGGTCGCACCTACCTGGCAGAGGCGTACACCGGCTGGCCGATCTAGCTCTGCCTCACGGCTGCGACCTGCGGTTGCCGCGTGCGCGACCGGAACCGCCATACCGTGACCGCGAGCACCACAACCGCCAGCACGATCGCGGTGGATGCCACGACCGGCGCGTCCGGCGCACCCGACCAACGTCCGACGGCGATCCACACCAGCCCCCACGACGTCGCCACCGCTGGCGCCCAGCGACCGCCGCGCCAGGCCGTGAACACCGCGATGAGCCCGGCGATGATGAGGGCGATCGTGCCGGGAACCCCCGGTGCTTCCGTCCACCCGTCGATCCCGATGTCCGCAAGCCACGCGGCGAGGTTCGCACTCGCAGCGACCGTCACCCAGCCGAGATACAGCCCGAGCATCCCGTCGACGAGCACGATCTCCGCGACGGTCCCGCGACGAGCCCTACGGCACGCCCGCACGAAAGTCACCAGCAGCACCCCGAGCAGAATCATGATGATCACGAACGACTCGGCGATGCGCCACGCCTGCACGCACACGATCCACACGGCGTTCAGCAGAGCGGATGCCGCAATGCCGTAGCCGACCGCGCGATGCAGCGGCTTCGCCACCTGAGTGGGAAGCAGTTGCCACAACGCGTACCCCACCAGGCCCAGGTAGATGACCGACCAGATCACGAATGCGATGCCGGCAGGTGCAAGCACTGTGGCATCTGCGGCGAAGGCTCCGCCTGCAGCATCCGCGATGCCCGTACCGCCGAGGAGTCCAGAATTGAGTACTGCGGCAACGACAGCGCCGGCCACCGTCAGCGCGACGACGATACGGCGAACACGATCAGACTTCTCTGTCTGGGACATGACCCCAGGGTAGGGCGTCTCGTCCGCTGTTACTCCGCGGCGGGCGGCGTGGCGCAGACGGTGAGGTTGGAGATGACGTCGTGATACTGCTCCGCGGTGAAGGGCAGCCCGGAATCCGGTGCGGTCTGTCCGCTCGCGGCCGGCGACTTCGACGCGATTGCGGCGAGTTCCCAGGCCAGGTACGCCGCGGGGCCTGAACCTGCCGAGGAGTTGTTCAGCACGACTGCCACGGTGAAGCCGGTCTCCGGGTCAGAGTAGGCAGAGCTCGCGTAGCCCGGAGTCCAGCCGTGCTGGCCGATCATCGACCCGACCAGAAACGCGCCGCCGGTGGCCTGATACCAAGACGGGGCACCCGGCGAGCTGGGCAGTGCGTTTGCGAATCGATCAGACTCCGCATCTTCGCCGCGCAGTGCCTCACGCGCCGTGGCCTGCACGTAGCGGCCGAGATCGTCGATCGTTGAGACCACGCCGGAGTCGGTGAAGCCGGTGCTCGAGGAGAGCGTCGTGATATCGACGGGCGCCGAGCAGTCGTAGCCGCCCTCGATCGCGTTCAGGTAGTTTCCACTCAGCGAGTTCTCCCCCGGCGTTGCGGCAGCAGTACGCGGCAGCGACGTGCCGGCGAGGTCAAGCGGGGAAGTGACGTACTCGGCAATGAGCTCCGATGCGCTCTTTCCGGCTGCCCGCTCCAGCGCGAGCCCGAGCAGCAAATATCCGGAATCGGAGTCGCGATAGGTCGTGTGCGAGGTCGCAGGCGCCTGCCCCAGACCGAAGGATGCCAGCTCCAGCGGTGCCCACACCCGCTCTGGAGTGTTCAGCCACATGCTCGCGACCGTTGACTCGGATGAACCGGCACCACTCGTGCCATTGCAGAGGTCGAGCAGGGTGATGTCCTCAAGCTGAGCGACACCGGAAACATAGTCCGGCACTGGCGCATCCAGCTCAACGACGTCGTCATCGGCGAGGCCGTACAGCACGTCGCACGTCATCATCCGGGTGGTGTCCGCAATGCGGAACGTCATGTCTGTGGTGACTGCCGTCTGGTCTTCGACAGACTGCGTCCCCATCGCCGTCACCCAGGTACCGCTCCACGGCACCCACACGCCAACGATCGCGCCCGTCGAGCCGGTCTTCACGATCGCGTTCTCGACCGCGGCCTGCAGTTGGGCGGCCGTGTCCTCAGGCAGCGACTGGTCGACCTGCTCTGGTGGCGTGTAGGAGAAAGTCTCCTCCGGGGTCGAGCAGCCGGTCAGGACGAGTGCGAGCGCGGCAGCGCCTGCGGCGGCGGCGCGCCAGCGGCGCGACGGAAGTACGTGCATGAAAGAAACTCCAGGGTGGTTTATGCCCCGAGTCTAAAGCTCCCACCTGGAAACTCGTCACCATCCCGTCCCGCTTGCGGGAGACGTACAGTAAAGGGGTGTCCCATATCTTCGAAGACGACGTCGTCTCTGCGGTTCTGCATCATATGAACGAGGACCATGCAGAGGACAACCTCCTCATCGCGCGCGCGTTCGCCTCAGCATCCGATTTCAAGATCACCGCTGCGGTAATGCTGGACTTCGACGGCAACGGCGGCGTCTGGCAGATCACCCGCGTCGGCATCCCCGAAGAGCTGGATGTCCCCTGGCTCGGCGGTCCGATCACGGAACGCTCCGCAGTGCGGCGCGAAGTCGTCGCCCTATACGACGCGGCCTGCGAGCGGCTCGGCGTCACGCCTCGACCACACGCCTGAGCGCTCCCCTATCATTCAGGTTAGGTACGCCTTACACTGGGCGCATGGCGGAACTCATCTCCTTCTCTGCGGCGCTGCGCGAGCGCTCCTCGACCTCCCACTCCCGCAGTGAGCACGCAGGCTTCATGGCGGATCTGCTGGGAGGCGAAGGGTCCCGCGAGGACTACATCGCCCTCGTCGCTCAGCACTATTTCATCTACTCGGCGCTGGAGTCTGCCGGCGAACGGATGCGCCGAAACCCCGTGGCATCCGTCTTCATCACTGACAAGCTGACGCGCCTTCCTGCGCTTGAGGCCGACCTCGAATTCCTCGTCGGACCGGACTGGAGAGACAAGATCGCGCCGCTGGAGACCACCCAGCGTTACGTGGAGCGCATCACCGAGGTCGGCTCTACCTGGGCTGGCGGCTTCGTCGCGCATCACTACACCCGATACCTCGGTGACCTCTCTGGCGGGGTGTTCATCGGCCGGGTCATGCAGCGCCGGTTCGGCTTCGAGACGAACGGTATCGGCTTCTACCTGTTCGATGACATCGCCGACCCGAAAGCGTTCAAGGACGTCTATCGCAAGCAGTTGGATGCTGCACCCTGGGATGACGCGGAGCGCGAGCGCGTGATCGACGAGGTGCTGTTGGCCTACCGCTTCAACACGGAACTGTTCGAAGACCTGGATCGGGCACGCGTAGCGGCCTAAGCATCCACCTCAGGGGTCGACGCCTTCTCCCAGGCCTCGCGCATGAAGCGGCGCACGTCCTCATCGACCTTGATGTCGCTGGGCCGAAGAGGCCGCGACAGGTAGAGACCGTCCAGCGAGGTCAGCCGCGACAGCGCCACATAGGTCTGCCCCGGTGCGAACGCCCCGCCGCCGAGATCGATGATCGCCCGGTCGTAGGTCTTACCCTGCGACTTGTGGATCGTGACTGCCCACGCGAGCCGCAGCGGGAACTGCATGAACTCCGCGATCACGTCGCGGCTGAGTGTCTTGGCGTTCGGGTCGTAGGAGTAGCGAAACCTCTCCCAGACGGCGGGCTCGACGTCAACGTCCTCACCGTCAATCTCGACTCGCACCGATCCACCGAGAATGCGCTTGACCGTGCCGATCGTGCCGTTCACCCAGCGCGGTGGCTCACCGGTCATTGACACGTCGTTGCGCAGGAACATCACCTGTGCGCCGATTTTGAGCTTCAGCTCAGAATCCGCGGGGTATGAGGAATCCCCTCGGCCGAAGTCGCCGCTGATCTCTGCCATGGCCGTCTGCTCTTTACCTGCGAGCGCCGTAAGGTGTCGTCGGTTGATGTTGTTGACGATGTCATTACGGGTAGCGAGGGTGATCATCGGGATCTCGCCGGGCTCAGGATCCGGCGGGGTACGTGTGCCCTGCCTGTTCAGCACCTCGGCGATCTCAGCCGTCACCCGCCCGTAGCGCACGGCGTTCAGCATCGACTTGAACCCGTCGTCTGACTGCCGGTGGATCTGCACCAACTCGCGCACGTGCAACTGGGCACCGTGGCGTCCGAGATCCATGAGGCCGTCGATCTCACCCATCGTCGCCCCGGCCCACACTTTGGCATCGAAGAACCAGAACGATCGGTAGTGGTCCTGCACGTAGCGCAGCTCGTCGCCGCGCGGCGGCACAGGGGCGAGTTGGTACGGGTCGCCGAACATCACGACCTGCACGCCACCGAATGGCTCTGCCCGACGACCGCGAGCCTGCCGGAGTGCACGATCCATGCCGTCCATGAGATCGGCGTTGACCATCGAGATCTCATCGATCACCAGCGTGTCGATGGCGTTCAGGATGCGCCGGGTCGCGTCGTTCTGATCGATCTCGTTCTCGGCGATGAGACCGATCGGCAGGCGGAACAGCGAGTGGATCGTCTGCCCCTCAACATTCAGGGCGGCGACACCGGTCGGCGCGCAGATCGCGATCTGCTTTTCGGTGTTCCAGGCGAAGTACTGCAGCAGCGTTGACTTGCCCGTGCCAGCGCGTCCCGTGATGAAAACGTGCTCCCTGGTGTCTTCGATGAGCTGGTACAGGTCTTGCTGCTCGTCGGACAAGGCGGGAAAGGACACGACACTCATCGTACTTCGCCGCCCCGCAACGCTCGGCACTGTCACAGCCCGTCCTCCTAGACTGACGCCATGGATCAGCCAGTGACGACGTCGCCGCGGCGTCGCAGTCTTGGCACTGATCTCACGATTCTTGCGTTGATCGGCGTGCTGCTGCTCGGCGCACTCGGCGCCGCAGGCATGTCGCTCTACAAAGAGTTCTACGGCCCTTCCGCCTTCGTCACCCGGTACCTTGATCTGCTCGCCACCGGCCGCGCCGCCGACGCACTGCATGTCCCCGGCGTCGCCATCGACCGCGACACGATTGAGGATGCCGGCATCGCTGCCGGAGCATCCGAAGCGTTGCTGCGGCAGTCGGCGCTCGCGCCACTGAGCGATATCACGGTGGTTTCGGAGGAGACGATCAACGCGGTCACATCGGTCACGGTGTCGTACGTCGCGGGCTCGCATCCGGGTGTCAGCACGTTCGAGGTCGAGCAGGACGGCTGGGTGGGTGTCACGCCGAACTGGAAGTTCACCCGCACACCACTGGCAGCAGTATCTCTGACCGTTCTCGGCGCCGACCGCTTCGCCGTCAACGGCTTCGAGATCGATCGGCACCAGGTATCGCCGGCCGGGGCCGATGCCGCTCCCACCGACCCGCTGCCGCTGCTGGTGTTCACTCCCGGCGTGTACTCCGTCACCGTGGACACCGCGATCTCCACTTCGCCCGGCGTCAGCATCCTGGCTGATGCTCCCCTCACCCAGACTTCCGTCGAGGTGCAGACAATACCGAGTGAGGAGTTCGTCTCCGTCGTGCAGACCAGGGTGGAGGAGTTCCTCACCGAGTGCACCACCCAGCAGGTGCTGCTGCCGACGGCCTGTCCGTTCGGACTCGAAGTGCAGAACCGCCTCGCGAACCTGCCGGTGTGGTCCATCAGCGCGCAGCCTGACGTTACTGTCGAGCCCGACGGCGCACACTGGATGATTCCCGCGACGGATGCCGTCGCTCACATCGAGGTCGACATCCGCTCCCTCTTTGACGGGTCGATTCAGCATGTCTCCGAAGATGTGCCGTTCCGCGTCAACGGCACGATCGTGATCCTGCCGGATGACTCAGCATCCATTCGGGTCGGGTCGCCGGTCGAGTGACCCGTCAGCGCGATGTGCGCTGATCCCGCTCAGCAAGTGCTGCCAGCTGCGCGTTGTATTCCTCAAGCTCAGCCTCGCCGGTGCGATCCGCATGCCGGTCGCTGCGGCGCTGCTCCCTCGTGTCGTCACGGCTCCATTGGATCGCGACCGTGATCGCAAGGATCAGCGTCGGAATCTCACCGACCGACCACGCGATACCGCCGCCGATGTACTGATCTTCCATGGGCGTCGGGCCCCAGATGCGCCCCATCGAGCCGAACCACTCCGCGACCATCAGCCCCTCTTGCATCATGATCGCGATGCCGAAGAACGCGTGCATCGCCATGATGGCGATGAGGGTGATGAGCCTGCCGGGGTACGGCAGTCGATACGGAATCGGGTCGATGCCGACCAGCGTCATCACGAACAGATACCCGGAGATCAGGAAGTGGATGATCATCCACTCGTGGCCCAGGTGCTCATACATCGACCAGCGCACAAGATCGGTGAAGTAGAACGCCCACAGCGACCCGATGAAGATGCCCGCGGCGACAAACGGGTGCGTGATCACACGTGAGAACGGGGAGTGTACGGCCCACATGATCCACTCACGCGCACCGCGGGTTCCGTCATCCCGCTTGTGGATGCTGCGCAGTGCCAGCGTGATCGGAGCACCAGACACCAGCAGCAACGGGATCGCCATCGACAGGATCATGTGCCCGAGCATGTGCACGCTGAACAGGTACTCCTGGTACAGGTTGATCGGTCCACAGGTGACCCAAAACAGGACCGCGAGTCCGAGCAGCCAGAACACCGTGCGGTGGATCGGCCAGCCATCTCCTCGCCGGCGCATGCGCCAGGCGCCAGCCAGGTAGAAGAAGGCTCCAAGCGCCACAGCCATGGCCCAGAGGATGTCGAAGTCCCAGCCGGTGAACCACTTGTCGATGGTGAACTCCGGCGGCATCGGAGAGCGCGTGAGGATCTCCGCAGGCGTCTGCCTGATGGCGCTCGTCTCACCCGTGGGAGGAGGCGTACGTGCGAGCGCGGCAGCCGCGCCCGATGCCAGTCCCATCAGGGCGACTTCGCCAAGCACCAGCATCCAGAACCAGCGCGAAGCTTTCTCGCCGTCGAGGCGAGGAATCAGGCGTGCGCGATACCAGGCGCCGAGCAGGCCCATGCCGCCGAGCAGCACCACCTTGACGAGGATGATGATGCCGTAGGGCGTCCACAGCCCCTCCCAGCTGCCGAGGCCGACGATGGAACGCACGATGCCGGATGCCGCGACGACGACGAACGCCGCGATCGCAAGGCTGGAATAGCGGCGCACCAGGGCGACCGAGTCAACACCCTTCACGCCGCGCAGGACGACCAGCAGGATCAGCCCACCCAGCCAGACAGCGGCGCCGATCGTGTGCAGCAGGATCGAGTTGACGGCGATGACGTGGCCGGAGAGCTCGCCGGAGTGCCCCTGGGTGGCCATCGGGAGGAGAGCAGCGAAGGCGATGATGGCCGTGATGAGGGTGGGCGTCCAGCTTCGCCAGGCGAACAGCAGGATCGTGACCACCGCGCCCATCAGCGTGGTGATCAGCCAGGCCTGACCGAGCGGAAGCACGAGGAAGAATCGCCCGAGCTGCTCACCGAACTGATCATCCAGGCTGAGCTCGATGCCGGAGAAGGCGCTGCGGAAGGTGAGAAATCCGGTCGCGCCGGCGGAGACGGTGAAGACGGCGGCGCCGACGGATGCGGTATCCAGTGCCGTCTCGAACGGTTTATCTCCGGCACGCAGCGCGAAGAGAGCCAGCGTGAGCGAGCCGATCATGGCCGCGGCGCTGATGTTGTTCACCGTGCGTGCTGCGGGAAGCCCCCAGCGCACGAACGCACCGGGGTCCTGGAGAAGCTGCTCGGCAGCGCCACCACCGAACAAGAGTCCGGCGATGAGAGCGACAGATGCAGCCGTAGCGAGCACCACGATGCCGGCAGCCCGGTACGCCGAGGACTGCGCGGTGCGGGGGGCGTGGGAAGTCACCCCTCCAGCCTATGCTCGTCGCGGTCGGAGAAAGCACGAAGGCCGCCCCTCCGAGGAGGGACGGCCTTCGAGAAGGAGCCGTCTTACTTGACGGATGCCTTCAGCTTGGAACCAGCGGTCACCTTGACGCGCTGGCCGGCCGGGATCTTGATCTCGGCGCCGGTCTGCGGGTTGCGGCCCGTGCGAGCTGCGGTGTCGACACGCTCGAAAGCGATCCAGCCCGGGATCGAGACCTTGCTGCCCTTGGCAACAGCGTCAGAAACCGTGGCGAAGAGCGAGTCGAGGACGCCCGAGACGGTGGCCTGGCTCTGGCCAGTGGCAGAAGCGATGCTCGCGACGAGCTCGGTCTTGGTGATGGACTTGTCAGCCATGTCATCCTCCAGCGACGAAGTGTCGCATTGATTGTGGGTTGCCGGAGCGGATGCTCCTGATCGAGTGACCGCCTCGAATGTATCAACCACCGCCCACATTTCCGCGTCATTTCGCGGGTTTTGAGGTTTTAGTGCGCGTGTCGCGGTACAGAAGTGACGAATGTGACTCGAGTGACCCCGGAAACCGCCTTTGGAGGGGCATCCACTCGGGAGGAGAACGCCGCTCAGGGAGGACCGGATGCGGTAGGAGGCTCCTCCCGTTCGGGCGAAGTCCTCCCCACGGATGTGGTGCCGGCGGCACACGCGCCGTGTGCGCTCATGCGGCGAGGTGCAGCCCCTGCGCGACGGCAGCCATGATGAGCGCCTGCACTTCGGGCCAGCGGTTCATGATCTGGTCGTAGCTGACGCGGATGACGTGGTAGCCATGCAGCTTCAGTAGCGCATCATGAGCGATGTCCGCTGACCGCTGCGCGCCGACATGGGTCCCGCCATCGATCTGCACCACCAGCCGCTCACCGATGAGTAGGTCGACGGGTCGCCCAAGGATCCACGCCTGCTGAAGCAGCGGCAAGTTGAGCCATCTCACGCGACGTACAAAGATCGTCTCCAGCCCTGAGTCTGAAAACGGGCGCGCGGCCTCCAACGACTCCCTCGCGCGGGCGGGCAGCGGCAATCGCAGGAGTTCCGTCTGGGAAATCATGCCCTCATTGAGAGCCGATTCCCAAAGCACGAGGGCGTGCTCGGGATTCACGCAGGTCGACGCGATGATCAACGCATTCTCGATGCCGTCTTCGCAGGAGTGCGGGTTTCGAGGAACGATCGGCTTGTTCCAATGGACAATGGCGTCTTCCGCGGTGACGTGACCGGATGACGGCGGGGCGGCCACGTGGGTCTGCGATGTATCTGGCACCCACAGCCCCATCCGTTTGGCAACGGTCGTGCAGCTGAGCACGACCCCTGCCTTGGCCGCGTAGATCAATAGCGGATCGGCATCCGCCGTTGCCACCCATCCGCGGCGCACCACCCGGACGGCGCCCGCAGCCTTCGCCATCTTCAGCGCGTGCGCGGTGACTCCGGCGTCGCGAAGTGCCGAGACCGGCGCAACGTTGCCGAGCGTACGAAGTGCGGTGAGAGCATCCATTCAGCGATCTTGGCGCGTGTGACGGTGACCGCGTCCCCGCCAATGCGCGAACCGTGCACGACATCGAACATCAGCATTCCGTGCAGAACGAGTGGCGCCACTTCGGTCGGGAGGAGATCACCGTCTCGGGAGGAGCGGATGCTGCGTTCTAGTCCTCCCATGCGGGCGGACTCCTCCCGAACGGATGCACCTCCGGATGCACGCCGGACACGCAAAAGGGGCGAGGATCCGAAGATCCTCGCCCCTTTTCAAGCGATGCTTACCAGCTCGACTTGGTGATACCGGGCAGCTCGCCACGGTGTGCCATGTCGCGGAAGCGCACACGCGAGATGCCGAACTTCGTCAGCATTCCACGGGGGCGACCGTCGATGGCGTCACGCGAACGGACGCGAACCGGCGACGCGTTGCGCGGCAGCTTCTGCAGTCCGAGACGTGCGGCCTCGCGGGCCTCGTCGGTTGCGTTCGGGTCGACCAGGGTCTTCTTCAGCTCGAGGCGACGCTCTGCGTAGCGCTCAACGATGACCTTGCGCTGCTCGTTACGAGCAATCTTGCTCTTCTTCGCCATGTTTAGCGCTCCTCGCGGAATTCGACGTGCTTACGGACGACCGGGTCGTACTTCTTCAGCACGAGGCGGTCGGGGGTGTTACGACGGTTCTTCTTGGTCACGTAGGTGTAACCAGTGCCTGCCGTCGAACGAAGCTTGATGATCGGACGAATGTCCTGTGACTTCTTAGCCATTAGAGCTTGACACCCTTCGACTGGAGGTCCTTGACCACGTTCTCGATGCCACGGACGTCGATCACCTTGATGCCCTTGGCGGACACGTTCAGCGTGATCTTACGACCGAGGGACGGCACGAAATAGGTCTTCTTCTGCACGTTCGGGTCGAAGCGACGCTTCGTACGAACGTGCGAGTGTGAGATGGTGTGACCGAAACCGGGAATGGCTCCTGTCACCTGGCACACTGCTGCCATGTGATTACTCCTTCATTACCGTGAGACCGGACGGCCTCACCCAAGATCCCTTGTCTGCGTGCCGCGCCCCTCGACATGCTCGGGGCTACAACACACGAACCACGCACAGGAGTGTGCGCAGACAAAGAGTCAGTTTAGCATGGCTTGACTTCCAGCCGCGCCTCGGCCCCAGCGGAATGGTGAGACCGACCGGTCGCCCTCGATCCAGAACCGCCAGGGGAACGCGCTCGTTCCTGCGATGCCGGCGACTCCGACGCGTGGACCGGTCGCGATGCCTGCGACCGGATCGCCGAGCCACAGCTGCGCACGCGCGCCGTTCAAGGAATCGCCGGTGATTGCGTCGATCCCGTCATGAAGTGGATGCCGCAGGCCAGACACCTGCCCGAATCGGCCCGGTCCGCGGGCAAGATCGCGCCCTGCCCTGCCGGATCGGGATGCCGCAGCATCCGCCCCTTCACTCACCGAACCCGCGCGCAGCAGCACACCTCCGGCGAGGCCGTCGGGGCCACACACGACATTGACGCAGGAGTGGATGCCGTGACTCAGGTACACGTAGAGGTGCCCCGGCTCGCCCCACATCGTGGCGTTGCGGGCGGTGCGCCCCATGCGCGCGTGCGACCCGGGGTCTGGCGCATCACCCGTCCCCTGCCCGTGGTACGCCTCGACCTCGGTGATGCGCAGCGCCACCGTCAGCCCACCAACAACAGTGCGAAGCTCGGCGCCGAGCAGGCGAGGCGCAACTTCGAGCGGCAGTCCCGCAAGCTCTGCCCTGGTCGCACGGCGCAGGGTCATGGGATCAGCACCATGTGCTCAGAAGAAGCCCGGTGCCATCCGGCACCACGAGATGTCGAATCCGGTGAGCACGGGCATTTCCTCACCCGAGCGCAGGTCAAGCAGATGCGTCTGCAGGGTCTTCGGCAGGGACACGAGCAAGTCGTCGTACGCGTTCTCGATCAGATCCGGCGCGACAGTCACGGCGGCATACTGCCCGCTGGGCGAAGCGCACGCCTGCAAAATCGCACTACCGGCGGCGACCTCGAGCAGCGGCGTGGCCACCCCGTCATCATCGACGCGGATGATCGCCTGGCCGGTCGGCAGCCCTGATTCATCACGCGAAACAACGTGACGCAGCGTGCCACCAGGGTAGGGAGTGACGGTCGTAGCCGGTCCATAGTCGGGGTCGGATGCCGCGAGCGGAGTCTGCGAGCCATCGGCAAGCTTCAGCTCCACGATGCTGCCGTCGATGTGCTCGATGATGGCGGTGTAAGTGCCGCGCGAGACTCCGAGCAGATGCATCGCGATGCCCATGTTCTGGGCTCCGGCATCCCCCGCGCGATCATCGAGCGACAGTGTTCCCGCAAAGTCGATGAACAGCACGGCAGCGGAATCCGGCACGAACTGCCACTCCGCAATGCTGGCCTCTTCCTCGCCGACCTGCACGATCTGCGGCTCATCTCCACTACTAAGCGACTGGGTGACCAGCACGCTTGCGCGGCCGCTGTCTTCACTGATCTCACGGTCAGTGTAGATGTATCCGACCAGACCGCCGCGATCAGAGACCTGCACCGAGCTGACATAGCCATCTCCAGGCAGCGTCAACTCGCGCACATTCTTGCCATCACGGTTCATGACGAGGATTCTCGAGCCGTCGTTATCTTCGACGGCGACGACAAGATTCGTGGCGGTGGCGCGAAAATCATTGATACGCGGATGCGTGAAGACGGGAACCCCGTCGCCACTGAGGTCGGCACGGAAGATCGAGTCGTCTTCGTCTGTCCTGTTGAGCAGGAAGATCTCGGCGGTCGGCGTCGTGAAACTCGTTGTCAGGTTGGACGTGGGGCCTCCGCCAGTGCCGGTGACGTCAGCGACGCTGACCGTGTACTTCGTCGCGTCGTCGAGCGGGACGGTGAACCGGATGCCGATGCTCCGCCCCGCGGCGTCGAGCGTGAACGGCGTCGCGGGCTCGACAGTGACCTGCGCCTCGTCGATCTCCTGCAGCGATTGGTTGGCGGTGAGGATGACGCGGCTTCCGGAGACTTCGATCGCCTCGTTCGGATCGACCTGCACCTGGCTCACCCGCGGCCCCTGCGTGAGGCTGACGGCGCTGAGCCCACCGGCGACGACCACGAGGATTCCGACGACGGCGAGCAACGTGTAGAGGAAGCGGCGGTCTTTCGGTGCGGTCGGCCGTTCGGATGCTTCGGACGGCTCACGCTGCTCCGATGCCGAGACAGGCTCGGCGGTCCGGGACTCGGGCTCGGTGACGGGAACAGCGAGCGCCGGGATGAAGACATCGTCGGCTGGCGCTTCCGGAATGGCCGGCACGGTGCGCTCTGTCGCCGCGAGCGCGGGCGCGGGCGCATCCCGCGCCGGGGCATCCCGCGCCGGGAGCTCCTGCGCAGCAGCCTCGCGGGCGGCTCTGGCCTCGGCACGGGTGCGGGGAGGCGTCGACTGATCCTCAGTACTCATAGGGATCCCCCGGCTCATCGATCGCGACCACCGAGGTGGGCACGACACGCAACGAGCCATCGGAGTCGGCCTTGATGGTGCCGGTGACTTCGATCCACTGTCCGGTGCCGTAGTCGCCCGCCTCGAGGCTGACCGGCACCGCAGCAGGCTGGGCATCAATCACACAGTGCGTAATGATCATGCGCGTGAGGTTCACCGCATCCGATTCTCCGCCGGGGGTGACGAAACCGGTCAGGGTGACGGCCTGTCCGTCGTAGGTCTCAGGGCGCGAGGCAGTCGCGAAGACGCTCGACCACTCCCCGATACCGAAGGTCGTCGTGTCAGCCACCCCGAGAGTCGGAGTGTCAGCTCCGGCGAACAGCGCACCGTCAGCGCCGGCGCGCGACATTGCAAGCTCGACGGACAGCGAGGCGGGCGGAAGCACGAGGGCTGCGACGACGACACCGCTGGCGATGACGCCGGCCGAAACAGTGCCGACGATGCTGAGGGTTCGGCGCCGGGGTGCCGCGGCATCCTTTCCATCAGCATCCACATGTCCGTGATCGTGCCCGTGATCCGTTTCCTCACCGAGCGGGATTGTGAACGACCAGATCGCACCGATAAGCACGACGACCGCCCCGACGCAGGCGAACCAGATCGATTCGGGGCTGATGTAGAGGGTGAGCCGGCCGGTCACGGCGAGTCCGATGGTCACCACCGAGATGACGACGGCAAGGCCGAGGCCGAGCCACCGGGATCCGATGGCGTGCCAGCGCGAGGGGGCGGATGCGTGCGACTCAGCCAAAGACGTTCACCCCGATCCCAATCGCAAAGGCACTCGCCAGCACCACCGCGACGACGCCGACCAGCGTGCGAGCCGTGAACGTGGTGCGCAGCAGCGCCAGCATTTTGATGTCGACCAGCGGCCCCACCAGCAGGAATGCGATCAGCGCACCCGACGAGAACGTCGAGACGAACGACAGCGCGAAGAAGGCATCCACGTTGGAGCAGATCGCGACCGTCATCGCCAGCGCCATCATCGTGACAATCGACAGCACCGGATTCGATCCGATCGACAGCAGCACATCACGCGGTATCAGCACCTGCACGGCTCCGGCGAGCGCGGAGCCGATCACGAGTGCGGGCATGACGGCGCGCAACTCGACGAGGAACTGTGTGAGGCTGCGTTTGGTCGGAGTGCCGTGCTCGTGCGTGATGCGCTCGCACGTGGCAGTGAACTGCTGAGTGAGCAGGGCATCGGGTGCGGGGTGGCGGCTGTAGATCCAGCCGATCAGGTTCGCGATCAGGTAGCCGCCGACGAGTCGGGCGATGAGGATGCCACCATCCCAGCCGAACGCCGCATGCGTGGTGATAATCACGATCGGGTTCACGATGGGTGCCGCGATCAGGAAGGTCATGGCCTCCGCAGGCGCGAGGCCGCGCATCATCAAGCCTCGAGCGAAGGGCACGTTGCCGCACTCACAGACGGGAATCAGCATCCCGAGCAGCGATAGCACGGCCCGGCGAGCCCACCCCTGTCTCGGCAGCCAGCGCTGGATGGTGTCCGGTGGCAGCCAGACCTGCACCACGATCGAGAGCACGACGCCGAGCACGATGAACGGCAACGCCTCGATGAGCACGCTGAGCGCAAGGGTGAGCCCGTCCTGTGCTCGGTGCGGCAGTGAGTCCTGGAAGAGTGCCGGCGCGAACCGGTCGATCAGGAAGAGAGCGGCGATGACGGCGATGCCGATCAGCGGGGCGAGCCACGGCGAGCGGGGCTTGCGCCGTGCAGGCATCCCTGCCGAAGCGCCCGAGCGCCTCGCAGTGACCGTGCTCACGCCGCCCCTTCTGCCGCAGCCCGCTGCTTGGCGCACGGAGTGCACAGCCCGAAGATGTCGACGACATGCTCGGCCTCGCTGAAGCCGTGCAGCGACGCAGTGCGCTGCGCCCAGGCCTCGACTTCCTTGGCTTCGATCTCGACGGTCAGTCCGCAGGACCGGCAGATCAGGTGGTGGTGGTGACCCTCCGTCGAGCAGGCACGGTAGAGCGCCTCGCCCTCCGGGCTCTGCAGTGAGTCGGCGTCGCCGGATGCCGCAAGCCCGGACAGCGCGCGATAGACCGTGGCCAGGCCGATGCCGGTCTTCTCCTCGCGGAGCGTGGCATGCAGGCTCTGCGCGCTCACGAAACCGCGCGCATCGGAGAGCGCGTCGCGCACTCGCTCGCGTTGCCAGGTGTTCCGCTGAGCCATACCGCCGATTCTAGGCCGTCCGGATCACTACCGGCTGGGTGCCCCGTGGCCGGCTCGACCCCTAGGGGATGGGTAGGGAAATCCCCCGGGAGTTGCGCGACGAAACCGGAGAGTTTAGAGGAGGGTTAACAGCGGTTTTCTCGGGGGTTCAGCCGATGGTGCGAGCCAACCGGCCTTTCTAGGCTGATGAGCATGAGTAACGAAACAGGCCGCGCTGTCATCGCGGATCTCTGCCAGATTCCCAACCCTGGAGCGATCGACCGCTCCGCGTATGTTGAACTCGGAGGCATCAAGCAGTTCGTCTCGATCCGCGGTCGGAGCACGACGAATCCCGTGCTCATCGTTTGCCACGGCGGACCAGCACTTCCCTCGCTGCCGTCGTCCTGGATATGGCAGCGAGCAGTCGAGGACTACTTCACTGTCGTCAACTATGACCAGCGCGCCAGCGGCAAATCTGCAGCAACCCTGAACGATGAAATGGATCTGAACCCCGACAGGTACGTCGACGATCTGACGGAACTGATCGCGTGGATCCAGGGTGAGCTCGGGGTGTCGAAAGTGGGCGTTCTCGGACACAGCTGGGGGACGATCGTCGGAATCACGGTGGCCGAGAGACGACCCGACCTGCTCTGGGGATACATCGGCGTCGGTCAAGTGGTCTCTGGTACGGAGAACGAGGTGGAGTGCTTCGAGTACGCGATACGAAGCGCAACGGCGGATCGAAACGAAGAGGCTCTCGCAGAGCTTCACGCGCTTGGCGCATATCCCGGCACTCAGCCGCTGACCATTGAGCGGGTCATGATCTGCAGGAAATGGTCGCAGCATTACGGAGGACTATCCGCGTATCGATCAGAGTCTGCCTACCTCAGGGGCTCGGAGAAGCTGTCACCGTACTACACCGACGACGAACTGAAGTTGATCGACGGAGGGCAGCAGGCGACCATGCCCACGCTGCTTCCCGAAGTGCTCCGCTTCGACGCACGGGACCGGATCGCTTTCGATGTGCCGATTCTTCAGTTCCTCGGGCGTCATGACTGGACGACACCGACCCCTCCTGTCGAGCGCTGGATAGAGCAGGTATCGGCCCCCTCGAAAGAGGTCGTCTGGTTCGAAAATTCGGCACACCTGAGCATGCATGAAGAGCCGGGAAAGTTCGTCGTGAGTCTCGTGAACCTGGCATTGCCGCACGCCACAGTCGACGCCGGGCCGCTCGCAGTTTTTGAGGAGTTATGAACGCGCGGGGCGCCGCACCCGCTCGCGCGAGCGCTGCACCATCCAGCACACCGCGTAGATCAGGAATGAGATGGTCGTGATGTACGGGCTCACCGGCAGGGTTCCGGCGAGGGCGAGCAGGATGCCACCGACCGCCGAGACGAAACCGAACAGCGCGGCCAGCAGCGGCACGGCCAGGGGTCCGGCGCTGATGCGCATCGCGGCCGCGGCCGGTGTCACGAGCAGCGCCATGACCAGCAGCGCACCGATGATGTGTACGGCGACGGCGACGATGAGTCCGAGCAGCACCATGAACGCCAGGCTCAGCGCCCGGGTCGGGATGCCGCGGGCAGAAGCTGCGACAGCATCCAGCGAATCGAACCGCAGCGGGTTCCACATCAGCAGCAGCCCGATGAGCACGAAGGCGCTGATGCCGATCAGCCAACCGAGGTCGGGGCTCGACACCGAGACGATCTGCCCGGTGAGCAGACCGAAGCGGTTCGCACTGCGTCCGTCATAAAGCGAGAGGAACAGGATGCCAAGGCCCAGGCCGAACGGCATGAGCACGCCGACGATCGAGTTGCGATCACGAGCTTTGGCGCCGAGGATTCCGATCAGGATCGCCGCGACCAGCGCACCGCCGAGGGATCCAGCGACGACGCTGCCACCGAACAGCAGTGCCGCCGCAGCTCCGGCGAATGACAACTCGCTCACGCCGTGCACGGCGAAGGCGAGGTCACGCTGCATGACGAAGACGCCGATCAGGCCACCCACGATGCCAAGCACCGCACCAGCGATGATCGAGTTGGCGAGCAGAGCGACGAGCGCTCCATAATCCTGGAAGGAGAAGACGTCGCTCCAGTCGACGGCCTGCCACAGGCCCGTCGCGGCGATCATGCGTGGTCCTCCGCGTGCGCCACGCTCGGAAATGCGCAGCTTCTTCGGAGAGATTCGCGGGATTCCTCCGAAGATCGCGCACATCTCCGAATTTGCGACACCACAGTCGCGGCGATCATGCGGCATCTCCTGCGTCGTGGTCTCCGTGATCGTGATGCGGCTCCGCATCTGGGACGCCGACGACCACCAGACGGTCGCCCGCGCGCAGCACGAAGACGGGGGTGCCATACAGGTCGGTGAGGACCCTGCTCTGCAGCACTTCTTCGGGGGTACCGAGCACGAAGCGACCACCGGCGATGTAGAGGATGCGGTCGACGCGGCCAAGGATCGGGTTGATGTCGTGCGTGACAAACAGCACCGCGGCCGCACGCTCACGGCGCTGCCTGTCGATGATGTCGGTGATGCCCAGCTGATTGGCGAGGTCGAGGTTCGAGAGCGGCTCATCGCAGAGAAGGAGAGTGGGCTCATCGGCAAGGGCCTGACCGACACGCAGCCGTTGCTGCTCCCCACCGGAAAGCAGCCCCACACGCCGATCCGCGAAGTGGGATGCGCCGACACCTTCGAGCAGAGCATCCACACGAGCGCGGTCACCGCGACGCGGGATCGGCAGGCCGAACCGGGTGCCGTTGACACCCAGCGCCACGACATCACGGGCGCGCATGCTGGTGTCCGGAGGAAGCGGCCGCTGCTGCGGGATGTAACCGATGCGCGGATTTCCGCGGCGCACCGGGGAGCCTGCGACCTGGATGCTGCCTTCGCTGAGCGACTGCAGACCGAGGATCGCCCGCATGAGCGTCGTCTTACCAGAGCCGGAGGGTCCGAGCACCGCGATGAACTCCCCTGGTTCGACGGTCAGATCGAGCCCTGACCACAGCTCACGGTTGCCGCGGTGAAGTGCAGCGCCGCGGATCTCGAGTATCGGAGCGCGCTCAGCGTCGCCCGCACTCACGACCGGAGTGCGTCGGCGAGGTTCTGGATCGCATCGTGCATCCACTCAGCGTACGACGATCCGTCCTCGAGCAGCTCCGTGAAGGTCACGATGGGAATGCCAGCGGCCTCGGCTGCGTCTTCGACTCGCTGCGTTTCGGCGCCACCGGTCTGCGCATTCGTGAGCAGAACCTGCACGTCACCGCTGTCGATCACCTCGAGGGCTGCGAGCAGGGTCGCCGGGGCGACGTCATTGCCCTCCTCCACCGATTCGGCGAAGCCAACGGGGGTGACATCGGTGAGGCCCGCGGCCGTGGCGATGTAGCCGGGGAGCGGTTCGGTGATGAAGACGGATGCTCCGTCTGCCTCAGCACCGAGCGTCTCGAGGTCTGCTTCGAAGCTCTCTAGCTCAGCGACGATCGCGTCGGCTGCGGCAGTGAAATCGGCTTTGCCCTTCGGGTCGAGCTCGGTCAGCTCCTCGGCGATGCCTTCCACCACATGGATCATCGTGTGCGGGTCGAACCAGACGTGCTCGTTGAAGCCCTCGATGTGGTCGTGGCCCTCGTGCTCGTTGGCCTCTTCGGCGTGGTCGTGCTCCTCTTCGGCGTGGCCGTGCTCTTCTTCGGCGGCGTGGTCATCTTCAGCATCCTCATGACCCTCGCTCTCGTGGCCCTCATTGCCCGGGTAGCCGTGCGCGAACTCGACGGCGGTGAGCACATGGGCGTCAGAATCACCGAGCAGCGCGTCGATGAAGGAGTCGTATCCGCCGCCGTTCCTGATGACGAGCTCGGCATTCTGCACAGAGAGGCGATCACGAGCGGATGCCTCATAGGAGTGCGGATCCTGCGCGGCGGAGGTGACGATCGAGGTCACCTCGACCCGATCGCCGCCGATCTGCTCGGCCAGCGAACCGTACACGTTGGTGCTCGCGATGACCTGGATCGAGCCGTCGTCGGCGCCCGCCGAGGTTGCAGGACTAGAGCATCCGGCCAGGACAAGAGCGGAGACGGATGCGAGTGCAAGGGTGACGACGGGCTTCTTCATACTTCGACTGTACACGCTAATGATAACCATTCTCAACACGGCAGTGCGAGTGCTCTCCGCAGCGGGCAGGCGTGCCGACCGATGCCCGCACCGGGCTATCGGGGGATGAAGCATCGGGTGAGAGCAGGGATGAACTTTCTCGCCTCACATGGAAAGCAGGAGGATTGCTCGCCATGCTGGCTGTGCGAGCAGAACATCGCCCAACGATTCCCCAGATCGTGGTTTGAGCAGCCAACCAGAGAGTAATCAAATGACTACAGAAGCTGTTACTCCCCAGACAACTTTCAACGGCATTCGCACTGCACTCGGTGTGGGCGGTCTGCTCGCTCTCATCGTCGGAATTTTGATCCTGGTATGGCCAGGCAAATCCGCAATCATTGTTGCCGCGATCATCGCGATCTACGCACTCGTTTCTGGCCTCGTCTATGCATGCCTCGGTATTTTCAGTAAAGGCATGCGCACGTGGCCAAGAATCGGTCATGTCGTACTGGGCGCAGTGTTCATCATCGCGGGCATCGTGGCGTTCATGAACCTGTCACAAACCACCGTTGCGCTTGCCGTGCTGCTCGGATTGATCGTCGGCATCATGTGGATTGTGGAGGGCATCGTCGCCATCTCCACGCTCGGCGGCTCCTCCCCCACCGGTTGGTCGATCTTCTTCGCAATTCTCAGCATCATCGCCGGAGTCGTGCTGATGTTCTCCCCGATGTGGGGCGCAGCTGTGCTGTGGTGGATGCTCGGCATCTCGCTGTGTGTGCTCGGAATCATCAACATCATCCGAGCATTCACCTTCGGGAAGAAGGGTTGACCCCCATGACCGGCTCCGGAATTGAAGGTCTCTACAACTTCCGCGACACCGGCGGCATGCCACTTCAGGGCGGCGGCGTCACGCGATCTGGGGTGTTGTTCCGTTCAGATGCGCTCGCGTCGCTGACCCCGAGTGGGTTGGATGCACTCGCCGCGACCGACATCGGCGTGATCGTGGATTTTCGCACGCTGTCAGAGCGAACGGTCGCACCCGATCGCATCCCCGCCTCGCGTCCTATCCGCGTCATCGAGCTTCCTATCCTGCAGGGGGCGATGGCGGATATGGCACAACAGTTGGTCCCGAACGACTCATCCCCGGCATCCCCGGCAGCCCCGGCAGCCCCGGCAGCCCCGGCGAGTTTCGAGGTGCCCACCCTGGGCGATCTCTACACGGGGATGCTCGAGCAGAGTGCCACCGCATTTGTTCAGGTTGCTCGCCTGATCGCGGCATCGAACGATGCGTCCCCGAGCGCAGTGCTGGTGCACTGCACCGCAGGCAAGGACCGCACCGGCCTCACAACTGCTCTCATGCTCGATGCTGCTGGTGTCGAACGAGGTGCAGTGGTTGATGACTACGCCATCTCCCAGGAAAACCTTGCGGGGCCTTGGGCCGACGCAATGATTCACATGGTCACTTCCTACGGCGTTGAGCTCACTCCCGCTCTTCGCGCGCTCGTGACTGGCACCCCGCCGGAGGCGATCGAACAAGCGCTTACCTGGGTCGACGATCGAGATGGCGATTCTGCGGGCTATCTCCGCTCGGCCGGCCTCACCGCTGACGAGCTATCAATGCTCCGCGCCCGACTCGCGGCGTGATCGAACGCCTCTGCGCTGTCTTGTGCGGTGCATAGACCACGCCGAAGCCGCCTCTCGCGCGGATGAGATCTCGTCGTCCAGCAGCGCGAGCGACCCGGCAGTCGCGGCCGTCAACGGCCTCGGAGCTTGACCTGCATCGATCGCCCCGGCGAGCTCCATCAGCGCGGCCTGCGCGCGTTCGGCATCTCGCCGATTAATGGCGACAGCAGAGGCAGCTTCCGTTGTCGCTGCCGCGGTGATCGCATCTGTGACCCGCTCCAACGCGGCGATCTCGAGCATCCAGGCCGCCGCGGCGTCGGCAGTGCGCGGCTCGGAGAGCGATCGCGCGACCAGCGTGCGCATGTCAGAAAGTTGACGGTAGGTTGCCCTGCGGGCGGCCGCCGCGCGCTCCTCGCTACTGGCAGCAGCGCTGCCTTGCCCTGCAGAATCCACCAGCGCGATTCCCGCATATCGGGCCACGAATCGAACAAGCCCCGCAACATTGGCCGCTAGATGCCGGGGCGCACGCCACGTCGCCGGCCACGGCAGGTACCCGATCAGCAAGACGATCGCACACCCGAGCACCGTATCCAACACTCGCGAGTCGACGAGCCCGGAGCTCGCTCCGGCGTGAATCTCCACCAGCAGCACGGCCAACGACGTGGTGATGGCCGAATATAGCCCAAAGTTTCGCGGCATCGTGATCGGCACGAGCGCCGCCAACAACAGGATGACGAGAATCTGCCACCCTCCGAGCGGAAGCATCGAGATCGTCAGCGCGGCGACAGCAACACCAATCAACGTGCCGAAGCCACGCTGGACGGCCCGCGCAAAAATCGATCCGAAGTCTGGTTTCATCACCTGGGCGACGGTGAGCATGACGAGGTAAGGGCGGTCCAAGTGCAGTGCCAGGGATAGCCCCTGCGCGATAGCCATACACAACACGAGCCGACCGACGAATCTCCACGTCTCGGCTCCGGCCGACAGCGGCCTTTCCATGCGATGCAGCAGGTCTGCGAAAGACTGCGTGGCAGGAAGATCGAGATCGACCAGCTGCTCGGAACGCTCAGAATCAGAGGCGGAGATTTGACTGGCTACTCTGTTCACGCGTTCGAGAGCCGCACGTAGAGCGCGGGCCTCAGCACTCGAGGAGTCCGCTACGGGCGGCTCCGCGAGCTCGGGGAGCGCGGCCTTCGGATCAGCGATCCACAAGGCGATCCCCCGCAGAAACACGATCGCGTCTTTCTCGGGGATCACCTGCTTTGTTGCCATCGCAATCGCAGCATCAACCACGGGCGCAGAGGCATTCAGGATCGTGACCAGATCCTGCCAACGCGTATCGCGAGCTGTGATGTGTGTTCGCGATGCGACCAGTGTGTCGTATGCGTCATCGAGGGCGGTCGTCAGTTTCACACCGGCGACGTTCGCTGCTGCCCCCGCCTGCGCCTCCAGCTGAGTAGCCAGCGCTTTGTACACTTGGGCAACGACCCTGCGCTCGGGTGAAAGTGTCACCCCGATAAGCGCGGCCGAGACTGCCGTCAGACACAGCCGCCACAGCGCGCCTGCGAAGAAAAGCAGTGGCGCCAGCCAGGGCGAATGAAGGCCAAAGTCTGCGTTAGCGGCGGTGACGGCGTACATCAGGAAGTACAACCCGGCTTTGGATGTAACCGGGCCGATCGATCCGGAAAGCCCAGAAACGAGGGTGGCAGCGATCACCGCCAAGAGGGTCAAGGCGGAGTGGCCATAAACCAGGGTGCCGAGAGCAAAGCCGACGGATGCCGCGGCCGTCACCAGTGCGATTTTTCGCACGCGCTCGGCGCCAGCTGAGCCGGTATCCATCACCGATCCGACCAAGGCCCCCATAGACGCCAACGCTCCGGCGCCGAGGACCGTCGCGTTGTGTGGATTGATCAGAAGGGTGAGACCAACCGGCACGGTGATTCCGATGGCCGCGAGCACCACTCGTTCCCATTGGATCCGCGCCGGAGCCAATCGCACCAGGGCACGGACCCACCCGCTGTGGCCCACCTCAGCTGTCAACGCTGACCTGAGCGTTCTCTGCCCTCGAGAGTGCAAACACTCCGCTGACAGATACCACCCCGGCCACCACAAACGCGATCACTGCCCAGAGCGGGGCGCCGCTTGCTTCGCCGAGGATCGTAATCGCGAGCACCACGGCGACACCCGGATCGATCACGGTGAGTCCTGCAACGACGACTTCGGGGCGATTCGTGGCGTGCGCTCGCTGGGTGAAGTAGATCGACAGCGCGCCCGCCACACCGATACCAACAAGGCATCCGATTGTGAGGAGATTCGAGAGGTCGAAGGCGAGGTTGTGGGATTTCCATACCGCTTGCACACGCAGGATGACGGTCTTGCCCAGCGTCGCAACGAAGCCCGAATACACCCCGCCGAGCAAGACCCACAGCACCCTCGGTGTCGGCCGGCTTCGCCCCACGACGAGGACGATGCCGGTCACAACCAGCACGCTCACCAGAACCACCAGAACTGCCACCAGCTGCACATCTGTGATCGCGTGCTGTGTGCTCACGACTGCTGCGACTGTGACGAATGCCGCAACGCCTATGACACAGGTAGCGATCGCCCTGACGACCGCCGCCTTCGGAGCGCGCTTCGCGACGATCGAGGTGAGCAACACCGTAAAGACGAGAGCGGTGACGCCGATGGGTTGCACAACCATCAACGGCGCGAATGTAAGGCTCCCCATCTGAAAGAGGATCGAGACAACCAGGAGCAGGGCTCCAAGCAACCAGAAACGCTCGTGAACAAGGCGCATTGCCTTCGAACCTTCTTGGCGCTGACTGAAGTCAAGCTCCATCGTTCGCACGCCGCGAGCCTGCCACAGGTTGCCCACGGCGAGCGCGGCCGCGGAGGCAAGAGCCAGCACGATCCCGATGAGCGGAACTGATCCCATTTCCATAGCTATTTCTCGCTTCCGAGGTGAAGTTTGACGCTGATCTCGTAGGCGTCGAGCTCATCGAGGGCATATCGCAGTGCGCTTGTCGTGTGCCGTCCCGACCGGCCCAGTTCGTGAAGGCGAGCGCGCATCACTCCGACGAGCGCGAGTTCGAAGGCAAGCTCCTCCGACCTATCTGGTTGGTCCTCGGTATCTCGCGAAGTGACAAACCACGAACCGGGGAGAGCGAACACGTCGTCAGAGAACTCGGTCTCATCTGCGCGAAGCAGTGCACGGCTTTCGCGTGCGGCGAGGGCGGTATCGCGGAGTTCACGATCGATCTCACGAATCTCGGCGCGGGGTGGCCCGTCTCCTGTGGGCCGCATCAGACCCAGCATTCGCACCAGGAATGGCAGGGTGAGGCCCTGAAGCAAAAGGCTGCCAGCCGCAACGACGAAGGCAATGAAGATGATGAGGTCACGTTTGGGGGTATTTTCCGGGAGCGTCTGCGCTGCGGCGAGAGTCACAGCGCCGCGCATACCGGCCCACACGATGATCGTGTTGTGTTTCCAGGTGAGCGGTGAGGCGTCGAAGTAATCAATATCTGCGCGCAACTTTCCGAGGTGCTTCGGGCTACGTGCCGCGCGAGCTGCCCCGATGTTTCGCCAGCGAGAGGTACGTTCCGCGTCATCGTCCTCTGGCTCTGTTGTGCTCGCATCGATGCGGCCCTGCACAGCGCGTTTCACCCGCGCGCTGTGCACGCTGAGTACCGGGATGACGTAAAGCGTTCGCACCACCATCAAAATGACGAAGGCGAGTGCGGCAATACCGAGTCCCGCGAGTAGTCCCTGATCCGCTGCCCGGCTGTCCTCGACAATGCCGTACAGTTCGAGCCCCATGATCAGGAAGATGGCACCCTCAAGCAAGAACTCGATCGTGCGCCAATTGAGTTTGTCTGATGTGCGCTGCTCTGGTGTCAGCCATCTCAGTGCACCCTGACCACACACAACTCCTGCGATCACGGCCGCGACCAACCCTGATCCTCCGAGGGCTTCGGTGGGCAGATAGGCGAGATAAGGGACAGTGAGTCCGATCGCGGTATTGGTGGTGGCGCTGGTGGTCCACGAGCGAAGTCTCAGCGCCAGCATCCCTACGAATGCTCCAACCAGAAGTGCCGCGAGCACGGCCCAGATGAATGAGCCGACCGCTGTCAGCAGCGAGAAACCGGACGCCACAGCGACGACGGCAGTGCGCAGCAGAACGAGTGCGGTTGCATCATTGAGAAGGCTCTCGCCCTCTAATACCGTGACGACTCTGCGCGGCACTCCGAGTTTGCGAACGACGGATGTCGCTACGGCATCCGTCGGGCTCAGGATCGCCCCCAGCGCAACGGCGAGCGGAAATCCGATCTCGGGGATGATCCAGTAGAAAAAGAGTCCGAGCACGAGTGAGCTGATAATCACGAGCAACACGGATAGACCGCTGATGGTGCTCAGATCGCGACGAAACTCAATCGCTGGTGCCGAGACCGCCGCCGAGTAAAGCAGCGGAGGGAGCACCCCGACCAGGATGAGCTCCGGCGCCACAGAGATGGCAGACACCCACGGAAGCTGACCGACGGCGAGACCAATCGCTACCAGGATGAGGGGCCCGGCGACGCCGATTCGGCTTGAGAGGACGTGCGCCAACACGATCACCATGACTCCGGCGAGGATGACGACCAACAGCTCTAATGTCACAGTGTGCTCCCCTGCTCAACGGGCGTGCGCGCACCGCGAATAGCCATCGCGATCACCGGAAGTATTAGTACAGAGAGCATTCCTCCGGCAACCAAGACCGACTGCAACGCCGGGTCCAGCACTCCATTGGAAACACCGATTGCGGTGACCGCCACAATGATCGGCAACCCGGTGGCGCCCAGGAGCCCGATCGAAATACGCTCATGCCACCCGGCCCCGGCAGGCGCCGCGAGCATAGAAGGTAGTCCCCTCACTACGAGCAGAGCAACAAGAACGAGAGGGACCATGGCGAACAGAATCGGCCGCTCAATCAACGCAGCCAGATCGAACGTCACACCGGTGTAAACGAAGAACAGCGGGATGAGGAATCCGAACGCAGCACCCTCCACTTTGCTTTCGACAGCATGGCGATCATGTTCGCTCGCATCGCGCATAAGGAGTCGCCATACGACACCGGCGACAAACGCACCGAGCAGCATATCCAGGCGGAGGAATAGGCTCAACGCGAGCAGTGCCGTCAGGATAAGGAAGACAACACGGATCGCGAACTGGCCCGAGGTATGCAGCGTCGAGTTAATGAATCGGTGCATCGCTCCAGTAGGAATTCGAATCGACAGCCAGATCGCGAGACCTGCGAGAAGCGCAAAGAGAGCCATCACGGCCGTGGCGGGTCCGAGATCTCGACCTCCAAGGAAGATCGAGATCGCCAGTAACGGACCGAACTCCCCGACGGCGCCGATGGCACCTACCGCCGCTCCGAATGGCGTGCGCATTTCACCTGCATCACGCAAGATCGGCAAAACGGTGCCGAGCGCGGTCGAACACAGTGCCACACCGATAATGACAGCTGCTGCACCGGGTGCGAGTAGCCATCCCAAAAGCAGCCCCATAGCGATGCTCAGAAGCCACCCGAAAGTGGCGTTTCGCCCGGTGCGCCCCTTGAGAGATGCGAAGTCGATCTCGGAGCCGGCAACGAAGAACAGCATCGCCAGTCCGAGTTGCGCAAGTGTGCCCATGAAGAGCGAGGGGCCGGCCCACCCCAGCACGCTCGGGCCAGCCATGATCCCCAGGAGAAGTTCGAACACGACGATGGGGATACTCACCCACCGGGAAAGACCGCGAGCGAGGAGCGGTGCAGTAACCGCAAGAAGCGGGACCACCCAGAGCACGGCATCCATCGGTCAGCTCGCCAGGTCGGCGATTCCCGTGCCCATCAACTTGAATCCGAGGATCACAAAAAGCACTGTCATCACCACGGAATGGTTCGCCAGCAGCCACGTCCTCGCCCCCGTGAGGCGACGCTCCACCGAATTCGGTGAGATGACGCTGATCAACCAAGGAATCGCAGCCGCACTGACCCCGATGAGCGCGAAGATGAGGATCACTGGGATGACCTCCTCGACCGGGAGACGCGCCTGCGAGATCCTTCCGCTTGCTGCGATCAGCAGCGGTAGGTCCTTAGGCGAGAGCGGGCCCGAGATCAGCACCCCCAGCAGGAACGCCTTCCCTATGCTCAGGTGGTCGAGGCCGCTGATCCATTTTGGCGGCTCGGTTTCCAGACGCTTGCCCCACTGGTGAAAGGCCAGCGCAAGCAACCCCGCACCGAGCACAATCTCAAGAACGTCCACGGTGATATTCGCACCGGAGTCTGGGTCATCCGCCCCAGATGCACGCCCGATGAGAACGAGCACACCGACCAGCAGTACGGCAAGCGTGTAACACCCCAGTATGAAAGCGGTGCCGTTGGTGCGGCCCTTGCCTGAGGTAGCCATGAGGATAACGGCCACAATCGCCAGTGGGCTAATGGCAATGGCGACGCCGAGAGTCAGAATATCTCCGAGTAGTGAAAGCATCAGAGCTGCACCTTGCTTTCTGAAGAATCCAGCGCATCACTGCGCGATTGTGCGTTGCGCGATCTGCGCTCAGCCAGGTTCTGACGTACTGATGCGGTGACGGCTACAACAGCACCGCGGGTCTTCAGCGCAAGTGCGGAGCGCCCACAGACCCATCCGCCGATCGCCATCAGGATGCCGAGCACCATGAACAGCCACACGCTGCTTCTGATGCCGCCGGTGAGGTGCATATAAATCGCTTCGACCCCTAGGGGCGCCAGGCTAAGTTCGCCCGCGGCAACGCCGACACCGGCCGATCCCAGCAGCAGTACGACTCCGAGTGCCCCGCTTCCCAGTGCCGTACCGATCCCCGCCCCCACGACCGCCGTGCTTCGTCGGCGAGCGAACGCAATACCGAGCGCGAAGAGCCCGATCGTGACGAAAGGCAGCCATTGCCCGGTGGTCTCGACAAGCGCATAGGTGGCACGGATCGTGAGGAGCGCCTCGCCGTCGCCCAGCGCAATGGTGCGGTCAACTGCGGGGATGAGCGCAGCGACGGCGACACCGCGATTAGTGAGCGTCTCTTTGAGTTCCGCGATGAGAGGACCCGTCGCAATACCCACACCGTCGCGCGACAGCACGATTATGCCGCCGCCATCAGAGGTGGATGCGAGGGTGAGCGCTTTATGTGCGCCTCGCGCGCTGGTAGCCCACACGTCGGAAAATACATCGGATGCGACCGCGCTCGCGAGTGTCGATTCAACAATGTTCGTGAGGCCATCAGCTGCCGGCTGACGGAGGATATCTAGTGCCGCGGAGGCGCGGGGAGGCACTCCCAGGTCGACAATCGCGTCGAAGAGTTCGTCGGTAAGCACACCGAAGTCAACCTGTGCGCGGATGGCGGACATCGTCTCGTCAGCGATGAGGTCTTGCACTGCGGCATCGTCGATGAGCGGCGCCAGCGTCGCGACGAACGCATCTTCGTTGACGAGTTGCATCCGCGCCCATCCGCCGATGATTGACGCCGGAACGAGGATCGACGCCACCACGATGCACACAGCCGAGACCACGCTGCGCCAGCGGGCACCCGCAACCGGATTCGACGATATTTTCTTACTTTTGAGTTTCGCGTTCTCAACTTCTAGCTCTTGCACTCGCTGTGCAAGCGCCGCACCGTCGACGGGACCTGTCATGATCATTCCTCTCGGTACCGCTTGTACCTGGTGACGCCTGCTGCGTTCTCGCCGGTCGACTCGACGTTGCGCAGGAAGAGAATGATCCAAGTGAAGATGAGCATCGATGCCACAAGTTCAACGGCGGTGAGGTTGTAGATCCCGATTACAAAGAGCACCACGAGCCCGATGATGACGGCCACGAAAACAAACCCGAGCACGAGGAAGACCCGCGGCATGCTGGGGACGAGCCACGGAAGCGCGACTGTCAGCACCGCGAAGGCAACCATCATGCCCGTTGCCACGGTGTTATGAATGAGGAAGAACCGATCGACGGGGAACAACCCGACACATGAGAGCATCGCGCCAAGGAGCACGAAGAGCGCCCACACCATGCGTCGACGACGAACCTGAGACGAAGTGAAAAATGGCAGGCCCTCAGTTGCAAGGCGAGCGATCGTCGTGATGATGACGCCCGACACGATCAACGTCAGGTTGAAAGTGAGCGACGAGATGTCGTGTGTGATTCCGAGCGCGGAGAGGTTCATTTGCCACCAAAGCGGGTCACTTGAACTCAACATTGCGGTGATCATTCCCACCGCAAGAAAGACCGCGAGCACCAGTGACAGATGCCGGGGAGACATGGCCGTCCCGCTGAGATAAGCGCAATAGGCACTCAGCGCCGTCATCGCGGCGACGATCGCAGCGGCAGGATCGGCATAGAGCGTCGCTCCGAGAAAGCTCTGCTGCATGACCGCGGCCAGCCCGATCGATCCGAAAAGCGCGATCACGCCATGAGCCAGCGACAATGCCACCAGATCGAACCATTGAAAACGTACTCTCGTGGCTCGACCAGCGCGAGACCGCAATCTAAGGCGCACCGCCAATCGCGACCCGGCGAAAGAGAGCGCCGCGGCAATCGCGGCGGCAATCGAAGCAAACTCCCCCACCGATTGATGGCCCGAGATGGGGAGTTCTCGACCCCAGAAACACAAGACGGCTATGAGCCCGCTCACCACGAACGCAGACACCGCAAGTATCAGTGCGAACGATTCGCTGTCGGATGTGCGCCAGCGCTGACGCAGGGAGTTCGCCACGGCTCACCCGGTTTCTGCAGAGACTCGGGCAGAGGGTGCCCGGCGATCCCACTGCGGCAACACAATGAGGGAGGCAAGGAGGAAGCAAATAGCCCCGATGAACGTCCCGTAGTTGGCCAACGATCCGTTGACGACGTTGCCGCTCGAGAGAATGTACGAGCCAACCGCCGAGATACCGAAAGCAACGCATCCGACGAAGTTGATCGCTACCGACCACCACGCCCGTTTGGACGGCTCCCACAGCTGGGAAACGTGGGCGTAGGCCACGAAAGCGAGCACGCCGCTCACGAGGAACCCCACTGAACCACCGGCATCCGGGTTCCAGACGAGGCGTTCCTGCGCCGAGACTGATTTGGCATAGAGCGCACTGGTTGTGCTGACGTTGAACAGCAGCGTGCCGAAGGACTGCGTTGCCGCTGCAAGCCACTCGGCCCGAACCATCCGCCCGGGAGCGTACGAGACCGGAACCGCCATCGCGCCGCTCAAAAACAGTTGGATGAGCCCTGCCGTCGTAAAGAACCATGCCCCGATGAAGAAAAGCAGATTCGACCCCGTACTGCCGAGAGCTTCGCTCAGGCCAGGGGCAGATCCCAGGGCAAAGAATGCAGAACCAATCATGAAGCCCCAGCACTGCTTCGCCACCGTCGGCACGAAGAAACGGTTGCGTGGATGTCCGATATTCGTTGCTGCCACGCTCATGCTCAGTGCTCCATCTCTCTCTTGGTACGACAACGACGCCATCGTGGGATAGGTCCGGGGAGGAAGCCTGATCGGTTTCCTCCCCGGAACACACTCAGATCAGTGGTGGAAGTGTGACCCGCTACCGGCCTCACGAGGAAGCGGAGTCTGTAGCGATTCGAGGAAGAGCACCTCTCCCTTGATGTCTGACAGCAGCGCTGTCGCGAGGTCGCGACTGAGTCCGAGCTTGACGACGATGCGCTGCAGAACCATGTCCGACATGTTGTCGGCCATGGGGTACGCCGGCACGAGCCACCCCTTCATCCGCAGGCGGTCGGCAAGGTCGTACAGGCTCCACTTGTCGGTGTACCCGGGCTTCAGCACCCAGGCGAAGACCGGAATCGTGTCCCCCTTGCTGATGAGGTCGAAGGGGCCGATCTTCGCGATCTCAGAGGACAGATAGGTGGCCACGTCGATCGAGTTCTGCTGGATCGCACGGTAGCCCTCACGGCCCAGACGCAGGAACTGGTAGTACTGCAACAGCACCTGCGCACCGGGACGCGAGAAGTTGAGCGCCAGGGTCGGCATGTCGCCCCCGAGGTAGCTCACGTGGAAAATCAGGCTCTCCGGCATCACTGCCTGGTTGCGCCAGACAACCCAGCCGACACCGGGGTAGACGAGACCGTACTTGTGACCGGACGTGCTGATCGAGTTCACTCGGTCAATACGGAAGTCCCAGTTGAGGTCGGGCTGGCAGAACGGTGCAACCATCGCACCTGATGCACCGTCGACGTGGATCTTGACGTCAAGACCGGTGCTCGCCTGAATCTCATCGAGCTTCTTGGCGATCGCTTCGACAGGCTCATAAGCGCCGGTGAAGGTCTGGCCGAGAATCGCGACAACACCGATGGTGTTTTCGTCTACGTACTTCTCGAGCTCGAACCCATCGAGCACCATGTGATCCGGAGTGACCGGCACATAGCGCGGCTCGATGTCCCAGTAGTTGCAGAACTTCTCCCAGACGACCTGCACGGCCGCCGACATGATGAGGTTCGGCTTCTCGGTGGATTTGCCTTCTGCTTTGCGCTTCTGCTGCCAGAGACGCTTCAATGCGAGGCCACCGAGCATGCAGGCCTCAGATGAACCGATCGTGGAGGTACCGATCGTGTCGGCCGTGTCCGGGACGTTCCAGAGCTCAGCGAGCATCCGCCAGCAACGATCCTCGATCGCCGCTGTCGCCGGGTACTCGTCCTTGTCGATCATGTTCTTGTCGGCAGCCTCGGCATAGATCTGCTTTGCCTTGTCGTCCATCCACGTGGTGACGAACGTGGCGAGATTCAACCGGGAGTTGCCGTCCAGGATCGCTTCGTCGTGCACGATCTGGTAAGCGGTCTCGGGCAGGCTCGAGTTCTCCGGCATCACGAACTTGTCGAACTCTGTTGCTTCGCCGGGTCGCACGAAAACAGGATTCAAGCTCGTCGTGGGATCGATGTTCGTCGTCTGACGAGCGTGGGAGGTGTTAGCAGTCACTTTTCGCTCCAAGGTTTGTATCGAGGATGGGGATGATGTCGGTATGGCTCGCCCCTCGCGGAATCGAGCTATACCTCCACGGGCGGATAGAGACGGTCCATGTTGTACTGCCTGTTACGACGGGCAGCCCAGGTCGAGACCGCGATGAAGGCGACTGTCAGCGCGATGATCACGGCGATCGAGGACCACAACCTGGAATCGACGCCGCCCACTACGAGCTGCCTGAGGCCGGTGACGGTGAACGTCATGGGGTCAAACAGGTGGATGTACTGGAACGGCACCGAGGTCACCGGCACGGGGTAGATGCCGCCGGCGGATGTCAGCATGATCATCAAGAACATCAGGGTGACAACACGTCCGACCGCGGGGCCGAACAGTGTGTTAAACATCTGAATCAGTGCCAAGAACATCGCCACCATCAGGACCATGAAGCCCAGGGTTCCGAGCGGATGGACCATCTTTAGACCCAGCGCGAAGTACAAGACGGTGAAGAGCAGAACCGCCTGCAGAGTTCCGACGAAGAACGTGGGCACGAACGAAGCGAGAACGACGCGGAATGATCCAAGTCCCTGGGCGAGCGGCCGTGCCTGCAACGGGGTGAAGAGCATCCACGCGATGAGAGAGCCGACGAACAATCCGAGGCCGATGAAGAAGGGAGCGAACCCGTAGGCGAATGTCTTCGCCTCGTTGTTTGTGATCTCCTTCAGCGCCACCGGGTCAGCAATCGCTTTAATGAAATTGCCCTGCTGTGTGCTGTCCCATGAGGGGATGAACTGCATACCCTCATTCACGGCTTCAGCGAGCTGATCCGTTCCTGCGGCGAGGAGCGGGGTGCCGGCGGCAAGTTCTGTTGCGCCGGCGCTGAGCTGAACCAGACCGGACGACAGCTGGTCTGCACCGGAGCGAAGCTGGCCTGCGGCCGACTGCACCTTCCCGAGATCACGCTGGATGCCACCGTCTTCAACAGAACGCAGAATCACGCTGACACGACTGTTCTGGTTATCGAGTTCAGCAGCGATGATGTCGACGTCTTGCTGGATCGCAGCGAAGGTACTCGTGAGATCTTGCGTGAGCCAGTTATCGGCAATGTAGTTGCGTACGTCAGCGAGACGGATGCCAATGTCCTGCTGGATCTCGTCGCCAGCTGCCAGCTCGTCAATGATGGCGTCGAGCCGAGCCACCGCTTCATCGCGCTTGTCTGCCACCGTGTTGAGGGCTTCAGCTGCTTGATTGGTGTTCGCGGTGATGCGCTGCACGACTTGGCGCAGTTCAGTGCCGGTGAGGCCTTGGCTATTGATGACCGTCTCCGCCTGGGAGACCGCACCGTTTACGGCGTTGTCTAGTTCGTCCAGTGCGTCGGCCAGCGTCGCTGAGCCGTCCTTAGCGGTGACCAGGTTCTCGGCCAGTTTCTGAGCACCATCGTTCGCGGTTTGCATGCCGGTGTTCAGCTCATCGACCTTCGCGGCGGCTTCACGGAGCTTCGGGATCGTGCCCTCAGCAACGCCCAACACCTTCTCGAAGATCTGCTCACCCACCTGGGCGCTGACCTGATTGATGACCTTTTCAGCGGCGTCCTGCCCGATAACGGTCGAGAGGTAGTTGTTCGCGTCGTTGTACGTGAAAATCAGAGTCGCCTGGTGAGCGCTGTCTGTGGCGGCCGAAGTCACCGACTCACTGAAGTTCTTAGGGACCGTGATGGTGAAGGCAAACCGGCCGTGAGCAAGACCGTCGACGCCCTCTTTCTCACTGACCTCATAGAGGTTGAGCTGCTTCGACTCGATCAGCCCCTTCACCACATCAACGCCGGCGTCCGTACGTTCACCGTCGACCGTGGCTCCCTCATCGACGTTGATGATCGCGACGGGAAGTTTGTCTACTTCACCGAACGGGTTCCAAAAGGCCCAAAGGTACAAAGCGCAGTACATCAACGGCATGATGATGATGACAATCAGTGCGAGACGCGGCATCCGTCCGCGGTAATACCGCTTGAAATCACTGCCGGGAGAAAATGCGGCAATCATCGGCTTAGGCCTTCCTGCTCGAGGATCGCGAATTCTTTGTCAGTCAGATTGGGAACCTCGACGAACTCGCGAACCCCGCTCTCTCGCACAACACCGTTTACGTCGGCAGTGATGACCGTCTGTTCTTTCCCGAGGGCAACCAAGCGATCAAGAACCGTGTGTGCACCCCGCACGCTGTGCAGCGTGTCGATACCACCGACGACCAGAAGTTCTGGCTTGCGAATATTCGCTACCGCGATGCGGAAGAGTGTCGCCGTCACTTCAGGAAGTTCCTCGACCATCGCGTTCATCGTCGGAAGCTTGTAATCGCCGAAAACCGGACGGCAAATACGTTCCAGATCTGCTTCGGTCGACTGCGGAACCCAGTTGTACCAGCGTGCAGCCCAACGAATTTGCTCGGTGACAATATCGTGCACGCGAATTGTTTGCGTGATGCCGTCGACCTCATCAATATTGGCGATGGCGGCGTTGTTGAAGAGGTTATGGTCTTTGTTGGTTTGGCCGAATGCGGTGAGAGACCCAACTGACGGTTTCATCCGACCGGCAAGGGTGAGCATCAACGACGTTCGTCCACGCCCACCCGCGCCGACCAGCACGGTCACACCACCCTTTTGCACCTTCAAATCGACCGGGCCATAAATGTGACCCCACGAGGCTTCTACACCGAGGCCTCGTGCATCGATGAGAATGTCGTTCGTCGTCGGTGCCGCATGTCGCGGTTGCGCGCCACGCACGGCGACGGATTCGGATGCATCCGAGTGCGATTCCATGTCTTCTCCTCTTTCAGAACGAACTTCTCCCGCGCGCATACGGCGGGCCGGACGGCCTACAGGTCGTTCTTTACAACGTGACCGTTCTTGACGATCACTTTGAAGTTCGCCTCCGGTTCTGCAATCAGAGAGAGGTCATTAATCGGGTTTCCATCGACCAGAATCATGTCTGCCCACGCACCCTCAGCGATGACGCCAAGTTTTCCGCCGCGATACGTGTTGCGTTCGCCGGAGAGCTCGAACAGTCCTGCGTTTCCGGAGGTGAGCATCTTGAGCGCTTCAACATTGCTGTAGAAGTCGCCCAGCCGCGCAGCCATCACGCTCTGGCGTGGGGCCGACTGCGGCTCAAGAAGCAGGTCAGTGCCCCACGCCGTCTTCACCCCGTATTTCTTCGCCCATTCGTATACCTGCTCGGTTCCGTGACAGATTTCAGTGTTCTTCCCCGCGCGAACGGGGTCGGGGTAGTGGTGATCGTCTTCAGCGAACGGCTGCATCGACAACCAGGTCTGGGATTCGCCGATGAGGCGAACGCTGGCTTCGTCCGCCAGGTGTCCGTGCTCAATCGACTTCACGCCCGCTTCGATGCCGCGGCGGATTCCGGCCGGCGTATAGACGTGCGTGGCAACGTAGGTGCCGTAATCACTCGCGGCGTCAACGGCCGCTTTGATCTCATCAGGGGTGTACTGCAGGGTGTTCAGCGGGTCATACATCGACGCTGCGCCACCACCAAGGGTCAGTTTGATCTGGGATGCGCCCATGCGCAGCTGCTCACGAACGGCAGCGAGGACGCGGGGAACACCATCGGCGACGCGCGTGAAGTGAATCTCCTCCGTGCGACTCGGCTTGCCACCGAATTCTTCCGGTACGTCGTAAACGAACGCAAAGTCGGCGTGACCGGACGTCTGCGAGATCATTGCCTGGCTGGGGAAGATGCGCGGACCTTCGAACGTGCCGCGGTCGATCAGCGCCTTCACCGGCGCAGTGTCACCGCCCATGTCTCGCACGGTCGTGAAACCACGCAACAGCATTCGCTTCGCCTCGGCGATCGTATTGCCGTATAGCGCACCGGTTGCGCCTTGAACGAAATCAAGCATGCTGTTCGAATTACCCATGAGGTGCACGTGGGCATCGCTCAGGCCGGGCATCAGGAATTTTCCCTTACCGTCGATCTCGATGGCGCCATCCGATGCGCCGCCTGCGACGGGGGAAGAAGTGAGGGCCACCACTCGGGGGCCCTCTATCAGGACATCAATATTGTCCTGAGTACGATCGCTCACGCCATCAAAAACACAGACGTTGCGAATAATCATTCTCTGCGGTGCATGGGTCGCTGGGGTCATGGTGGTGACCTTATTAGCCGTCGACAAGGCAGTGCAGACGAAGCTCTAAAAAATCGCCCTCTGCATCATCCGCCTATTCATCCCGGCTTCACCCTGGTTTCACCCTCTCGCGGACGAGAGTCAAATGTGGGTAGTGTCCGTTCCAAGATTCCGTTCGCGGAATCTCCCGTTATTCCCACTGACAGCGCGCAGAAAGAGTACGCATGACTAACCAGCAGCCTCCCGCGTCGGACACCACAGCCAACAAACGCGCCGCGAGTAACAGTAGGGCAATTATCGCAATCATCCTGGGAATCGCGGCACTTTCGTTCGTATTCTCCAACGTTGGTCCTGCCACGCTGCGCTTTCTTTTTCTTCAATTCACCATGCCTGCCTGGGGATGGTTCCTCGCTATTCTCATCACCGGTGTCGTGATTGGTTCTCTTTTTCCTTGGTTTCGACCACGAAAGAAGTAGCGAGTATGCGCCAGGCGCCATACGAGAGCTCATACGGGACATTTCCCAATTTGATTCGATCTGAACTGAACTTCCCGGAGGAAAAATGTGCACAAGAGTGGTGTGGACGGACGAAGTCGGCAACGTCATCGTCGGCCGGAACATGGACTATCACCGTGATCTCGGGACAAATCTCTGGACGCTTCCTCGGGGAGCCCAGCGCAACGATGGAGTGAACGGTAACCTCACCTGGGTTTCCCGCTATGGCAGCGTGGTTGCGACCGCATTCGACATGATCTCCGTGGACGGCCTGAATGAAGCAGGTCTCGGCGGCCACATTCTCTGGCTTGCTGAATCGACGTATGGCGAGCTCGACGAGACGAGGCCAGCGCTCAGCCAGGCGATCTGGCTGCAATACTTCCTGGACAATTTCGCTACCGTCGCCGAATCCGTTGCCTGGATCGAAGATCACGGCGTACAGGTCGTTCAGCTCACCGATCCTGCCAGTGGTGAAGTCCCCGCGATTCACCTCGCTCTCGACGATGCCACGGGCGATTCCGCCATCATCGAGTACATCGATGGCAAGGTCGAGGTCCACCACGACCGCGCGTACCGCGTCATGACGAACTCGCCGCGTTATGAAGAGCAAATCGCGCTACTCGCTGAGGTCGAAGGATTCGGCGGCGATCGCCCTCTACCTGGCACAACCCTTGCTTCTGACCGTTTTGCTCGCGCGGCCCACTACGTGGATCGACTTCCGCAGCCACGCACACAGGTGGAGGCGATTGCCTCGATGTTCAGTGTGATCCGTAATGCGGCGCAGCCATTCCGTCTGCCGGACCCGGGCAAGCCAGATGCCTCGCAGACCATCTGGCAGGTCGTCGTTGACCTCACCCGTAAGCGGTTCATCTTCGAATCAACCAGTCATCCCAACGTTGTCTGGGTCGATCTTGCCGACTTCGATTTCAGCGCAGGCTCACCGCAACTCATCCTCGAACTCAACGCGAAGCTGGCCATCGCGGATGGTATCGCCGGCAATGTGAGCAAAGAGTTCGAGCCCCTGCGGGAGCTTCATTTCCTCACGCTCACTGACATCAGGAACTTCGCCGCCGCACACGCGACAGATTCCGCATGACTAGTCGCGGGCTGCCCGGACACTTCGGTGCGCGGAGGCGGCTGTGAACTTTCATGATTCTGCCAAAGCTGAGCAGGAGTTGCTGCGTGCGATCGCCTCAGGAAACGTTGAGTCGATCGCACGCACCACGGTCGACAACATCTGGCCGCTGTTCAACTCGCACTTCGAGCTGCTGCGATCAGCCGTCGAATCGCTGCCGAACTCCGTATTGGATCGACGCCCGATTCTGCGAGCGCTGCATCCGATGACGCCGGTCCTTGCCAGGACGACGCGGCCATTCAAACCGCTCATGTCCCCGGACGAAGCGCGCATCATGACCCCCGACGAACTCGACGTGCTCACCCTCGTGCAGATCATCGCATTTCGAGCCAGCGGAGATGTCGCTGCGTCTTTGATCTACGCTCGGCGACTCGAAGATCGAATCGCTTTCACGAAGGGCAACTCGCGCGACAGAATCGATGGACCCCTTTGGTTCTACCACTACCAAATCGGATCAACGCTCCTCGCGGCCGGAGAATCGTCGCGAGCGCTACTTCAGTTCACGATCGCCCGAGAGCTCGGGCGCCTCTCTTTGCAAGAGGATGCTGAGCGGCTCGTGCTCGCGCGCACAGCGCTCGCCTACGCCGTGCGCGGTTCCCTCAGCGACGCCGAAACCACCCTCGCGGAAGCCGCATTGCAGCCACAATCGACGATCGCACACCGCGAATCGAGTATCACGGCCGAGCGAACAGCCGCCGCGCTCATCGGCGTCGAACGAATGGTGAGCAACGTCGACGAGCTCCTGTCCAATTTGGAGCCTTACGACAGCATCGCGATGAGCTGGCCGCTCGCTCTTCTCGTCCGAGCGCGGTCGCTCCTGGCCCGCCTTCGTCCTGACGAAGCGCTCGAAGCGGTCTGCCTGGCGCGGGATGCACATCCTCCACAGCACGGCTCATTCGCGTCCGACGTGATTTCTTCTGTATACCTCGAAGCGCTTTGGGGTGTAGGCGATGCGACAACAGCGCAGAACGTCATCGAAGCGCAGACGAAGCCGGGGATGCTCACCCTGTCGGCGATCGTGCGGGTCTCGCTCCACCAGTCCCGCACAGACCTCGCGAGCAGCGCGCTGCGCCGCCTCGAACAGAGTCGAAATCTCGGCCCTGGACAGCACGCGAACCTGCTGTTGCTCTCTGCCTGGCATGAGATGGTGCAGTCGGGGACACTCCACTCTGCGACGGTGCGCCAGATCTGGCGGCTCGGACTCAGGGAGGATAGCCGACGGCTGCTTGCGACAATGCCTGCGCAGCTCATCGAGCTCACCAGAGAGGGCTTGAGCGCCGATGAGGTTGCCGCGTTCGACCAAGCCACCGAGGGCCTCGCGCACGTCGACGTCCAGCGTCGCCCTGTGCTGACAGGCAGTGAACTTCGTGTACTCAATGCTCTACCCGTGCATGCGACCACGGCCGATATGGCCATGAGCTTTCATGTCTCACCCAACACGATCAAGTCTCAGCTGAGTTCGCTCTACCGAAAACTTGGTTGCTCGACCCGTGACGAAGCCGTCGCGATCGCGTCCCGTTTCCACCTCTTCGCCCACGCAGCAGAGTGAGCTCGATCATGTCCAGCCGCAAGACTGCCGTAGTCCCTCGACCAGGACTCGTCGATCGGGTGCGAGGCGCGCTCGTGGCTGTTCGACCACGTCTTCGCGATGATGCGGCGCCGCTTCCTGACGCTGGTGTCACCGAGATGCTTGGTCAGATCGGCGCGACGCTCCTGGCGTCATCCCAGGCCACCAACGATGTCGAAGCTACCCTCAACGATCTCGCCGAACAGTATGAGTGTCGGAATCTTCGCATTTTCGTGTTGCCGACGCTCATTCTGATAGAGGACACCGGAACCACGCCATCGCAAACGGCGATCTTCCCCGCGGATCATGACGCACTTCGGCTTGACCAGTCCGCGGCGATGGAGCGGCTTGTGCGAGACGCCGGGGTTTCCCGAACGTTGCCAGAAACTGTCGTCGCCACAATCTCTCGGATTCGATCTGCGCCACCGAGGTTCGGACCTGTCCTCAGTGTTGTGGGGTACATGCTGCTGACGGTGGGTTTCGGTATGGTCCTCAACCCGACGGTCACCGCACTGCCCGTCTATGTTGTGTTGGGCGCGCTCGTCGGAGTCATCGTGTTCATCGGCAGCCGGTCGCAAACGCTATCCCTCATACTTCCGGTGCTCACTGCTTTCAGCGTGACGCTGCTTATCTCTGTGCTTGTTCGACCGATCGTGCATGATGACGTCCTCCGACTCGTCGCCCCCTCCCTCGTCTCCTTCCTGCCAGGGCTGACGCTCACCATCGCGGCCGTCGAACTGACATCAGGACAGATGATGGCCGGCGCGAGCCGGCTGGTATATGGCATCGCTCGGCTGGGGCTGCTGGCATTCGGGGTGTACGTGGGAATCTCGGTCGGTGGCCAGCCACCGACATCAACGGGCACGGCCGAGCAACTGGGCGCGTGGGCACCCTGGGTCGGAATTCTGCTGGTCAGCCTTGGCTACTACCTGTTTTCCGCCTCTCCCCGTGGTTCATTGGTCTGGATTCTCTACGCGCTCGTCGTCGCGTACTCGGCCCAGTTGCTCGGTAATCTCCTCCTCGGGGCTGAGCTTTCTGGACTCATCGGCGCAGTTATCGTCATCCCCGCCGTGTATCTTGCCGGGCGGCTCAAAGCTGCACCGTCAACGGCGATCATGCTCACCTGTGCGTACTGGCTGCTGGTTCCCGGTGCGATGGGATTCATCGGCCTCAGCGAAGCCGCAGCCGGTACCGCTGGTGCGACGACCACCCTTCTGCGCACCTTCGCATCTCTGTTTGCGATCGCGATCGGGATGATGTTGGGCGCCGGATTCAGCCGCGACTTCACGGCCATCTCTCGGGGCTGGCGATCTGCCTCACACAAAGACGAGGAAGAGAATTGACGGAACTACGCCCCCAGTCAATCTGGGCGAGAGCGAGCCATCCGCTCTCGACGGGCTTTCTCCTTACCCTCGGCGGTCTCGCGGCATTCGCCCTTGGGCTCGCTGTCACGCATCTGTCGACGGTGCTCATATCGATCGGATTCGCGTTGTTCCTCGCGCTGGGGCTCGATCCGATCGTGCGCTGGTTCGAGGCGCGCGGTCTCACTCGAGCGTGGGCGATCGCGCTCGTGTCCGCTCTCTTCGCCATTGCGATTGCAGTGGTGATCTTGCTGATCGTGCCGCCGCTGTTGCAACAGGTCTCTCAGCTCACGAAGAGCATCCCCAGCGCCATCAAGGACTTTCAAGCGTCGAGTGTGTACGCCTGGCTGGAGAACACGCTGGGTACAGATGCCAGCTCGATCGTGACTGATGTGAAGTCCTATCTCACCCAGCCGTCACATATGGCAACCATCGGTCTCGGAGTTGTTCATGCCGGGAGTTCGATTGCAACGGCCGTATCGGGATCGGTCATCGTCGTCGTCCTGAGCCTGTACTTCCTGGCATCGCTTACGACCATGAAGGCTTCGCTGAACCGCTTGATGCCTGCGCGCAACCGCGCAGTCGTTTCAGATATGGCGGATCAGATCGCGGAATCCGTCGGCGGGTATCTGATGGGGATGACGATACTTGCGTTGTGCAACTCACTCGTCGCCTTCGTGCTGCACCTCGTGCTGCAGCTGCCGTTCGCGATGCTTATGGCCGTTGTCGCGTTCTGCCTCACCCTGATTCCACTTGTCGGCTCGGTGCTGTACTGGGGAGTCGCTACGTCTCTCGCTCTGTTTTCAGGGTGGCTTCCTGCGCTCATCTTCGCCGCGGTGTACCTCGTGTACATGCAACTGGAGGCGTACGTTCTTACCCCGAAGGTCATGGGCCGTGCGATCTCTGTTCCCGGGGTTCTCGTTATCATCGGCGCACTCGTCGGCGGCACGCTATTGGGGCTCTTGGGTGCCTTGATCGCCATTCCCGTCACCGCATCGATACTTCTCATCATCAAGAAAGTGCTCATTCCCCGGCAAGACGTAAAGGTTGACCCGGGGTTAGCTGAGGGCTAGATGCACATCCGAAACCGATTCACCCCCACATTCTGGATGTTATGTATGGGATGGTGGACGCACCACGGATCTTTATTAGAGAGATCTATCTAAAAAATTGGAAAGATCTCTCTAAAGAGCGCGGCGAAAGAGCCGGTGTCGATACACGCACTCTTGACGAAAAGGGGGCCACTCAGGTGAACCCAAACGACGCGACTGCAGCGCACGCAGAGGTTGAGCGCGCTCTCAGCACGGGTGACCACGAACTCATCGCACAGAGCCTTCTGTTCCATGTCTGGCCATTGTTTAATACCAATTGGGACCTCATGCTGGCCGCGGTGAACTCGTTGCCTCGAGACGTCATTGAAAAGCATCCGCTGCTTTTCCTCAACCACCCCATGTTGCTCACTCTGTCCCGCACCGCCGACTGGTCGCTACCGGAGATTCGCCCCGAGGTGGCTCAAGCGCTCAGCCCCGGTCAGCTCGATCTCATGATTCTCGGTCAGATGATTGTGCTTCGCATCAAGGGTGATGAGTCCAAAGCGCTGAATCATGCACGACAATTCGCCGATCGAATCATCGAAACGCGTGCCGATTCACGTGATCGCACCGATGGTCCCCTGTGGTTTTACCACCTGCAGATCGGATCTACTTTTCTGAGTGCCGGCGATACGTCCCAGGCACTCCTGAAATTCTCGAGCGCGACGCAGCTTGCCCGGATGTCGGCCCAGCCCGATGCGGAGCGACTCACACTGGGCCGCACTGCGCTCGCGCATGCTGTTCGCGGGTCCCTGGGAAATGCAGACAGCGCGCTCGCGGCTGCATCCATACAACCTCCCGCGTCGCCGGCACACGCGAAAGCTCATTTCGCAACGATGGCAGCCGCCAGCGCTCTCATCAGCGCCGATCGCATGACGGACGACCTCGATGACAAAATTGCCGCGCTCGAGCCGTATGACAGCAGCGAATTTACGTGGCCTTTCGCCCTCCTCGCGCGGGTGCGCTCTCTGCTGGCACAAAACCGCCCTCACGAAACTTTTGAGGCCTTGCAGCTCGCAAGTCAGCAACACCCACACCACGGATCATTCGCTTCCGATGTCATGACTTCTGCCACTGTCGAGGCGCTCACCGCAACCGAAGAATTTGCGAACGCACGAAAAGTCCTGAATCAATCTGTTGACCGTGGTGGCGCGCTCACTCAACTTGCCGCGGTGAGGCTTGCGCTCTACACGGATGATTTCGACTCCGCCGCGCTGGGGATCCGCGCACTGATCACTGATCCCGACCTGGGTCTGGGGCAACGCGTTGAGTGCGCGCTCCTCGCAGCCTGGCTTCGGTGCGCTCGCGCCGGGGACGTCGATGAGTACGCCGCAGTGAAGGTTGCTCGATGGGGAATCAACCCCGATAATCGCCGAATCTTCGCGTCTGTTCCCAGCAAGTTCGTCGAGTGCGTCACCGAGCTTGTGCCCGCGCTGACGGCCGAGAGCTTGACGACAAACTTGTCCAACTTGCACCATGTCCATCTTCGATCGCGCCCGCAACTGACTGACAGCGAGCAGCGCGTTCTGAGAGCGATCACGATACATGGAACAACCACAGCGACGGCTCGAGCACTCCAGGTCTCACCGAACACGATCAAGTCGCAATTGCGCTCGCTATATCGAAAGCTTGAATGCTCCACCCGCCAGGAAGCGATCCAAATCGCTACCGACTTCCAGCCGAGCCTCATGAACACAAAGGTCCGCGCCTAGACGCTTTGGGTGCTTAGCTCAGGCGTCTCCTCCCGTCAGTCGACGAGCAGTGCCGGCTCTTCCAGGATGCTCGCAACGTCAGCGATGAAGCGGCTCATGCCATCCCCGTCAATCACGCGGTGATCGAAGGAACCGGCAACGGTGGTGACGAAACGGGGACGCACCTCACCGTCGACGACCCACGGCTTCTGGCTGATGGTGCCCATCGCCACGATGCCGGCTTCGCCGGGGTTGATGATCGGGGTTCCGGCATCCATACCGAAGACGCCGATGTTCGTGATCGTAATCGTGCCGCCCTGCTGATCGACCGGCGGCGTCTTGCCCTCGCGGGCCGTCAGCGTGAGTCGGTTGAGGGCGCGGGCGAGGTCCTTCATGCTGAGGTCCTGGGCATCCTTGATGTTCGGCACCAGAAGCCCGCGCGGCGTCGCCGCGGCGATGCCGAGGTTGACATAGTGGCGCACCGAAATCTCGGCGCCGTCCTCGGTCTCGATCCACGCGGCGTTGACCATCGGGTTGCGACGCACGGCCCAGATCACGGCACGAGCAACGATCAGCAGCGGTGACACCTTGATGTCCGTGTAGTCCGGCGAAGACTTGAGCCGCTTGACCAGCTCCATCGTGCGAGTCGCGTCGACCTCTTTCCACACCGTGACGTGCGGCGCGCTGTACGCGCTTTGCACCATCGCGGAGGCGCTGACCTTGCGGACGCCCTTGACGGGGATCGACTCGGTGCGCGAAGCGTCAGAAGCGTCAGAAGCCGGTGCGGGAGCCACACCGCGGGCGAGGCCGACGGGCGCACTCTTCGGCGCGGGAACGGTCTCCTCACGCACAGTGCTCCACTCGGGAGTCTCGATGTTGCGGAAGACGCTGGCCTGCGAGGCGTGCCCCACGACATCGTCGCGGGTGACCTCGCCGTCGGCACCGGTCGGGGTGACAGCTGACAGGTCGACGCCCAGGTCGCGTGCGAGCTTGCGGATCGGCGGCTTCGCGATCACGCCGACCGATGAGCGCACCGAGCGCACCGCCGGACGGGTGCGGCGCGAGGTCGCGCCCGCTCCCGTTCCGTAGCCGACCAGAACTGATCCTCCGGCCTCCTCTGCGGCAGAGGCTGCGGGCGCCGCCGGGGCGACAGCTGCGGCATCCGATACGAAGCTGATGATCGGCGCGCCGACCTCGACCGTCGCCCCCTCGCTCACGAGCAGCTCGCCGACAACGCCGGCGTACGGCGAGGGCAGCTCGACGAGCGACTTGGCCGTCTCGATCTCGACGATGACGTCGTTGATCGCGACCGCATCGCCAGGCGCGACCTTCCACGTGACGATCTCAGCTTCGGTCAGGCCCTCGCCGACGTCCGGGAGGGTGAAGTTCTGGGTGCTCATCCGGTGTCCTTTCGGAACAACTCAGTAGGCCATCGACCTGTCGACGGCCTCAAGGATGCGGTCGGCATCCGGAAGGAAGGTGCCTTCCAGCTTGGCGGGCGGGAACGGCGCGTCGTAGCCCGACACCCGCAGCACGGGTGCCTCCAGGGCGTAGAACGCGCGCTCCATCACGGTCGCGGCGATCTCGCTGCCGAGACTATTGAAGCCAGGGGCTTCTTGGGCGTAGATCATGCGGCCGGTCTTACGGGCCGAATCGAGGATCGGTCCGTAGTCGACCGGTGACAGCGAGCGTACGTCAACGACCTCGCAGCTCGTCCCCTCACCCTCGGCGAGCGCGGCCGCCTGCAGCAGCACCGTCACCATCGCGCCGTGGCCGACCAGGGTCACGTCGGTGCCGGAGCGCACCACCCGCGATGCGTGCAGGGCCGCCGTGGACTGTTCGATCTCGACTTCACCCTTGTGCCAGTAGCGACTCTTCGGCTCGAGGAAGATGATCGGGTCGTTCGATCGGATCGCTTCCTGGATCATCCAGTACGCGTCGTTCGCGGTCGACGGCGACACCACACGGAGGCCGGGAGTGTGCGCGAAGTACGTCTCCGGGCTCTCCTGGTGGTGCTCAACTGCGCCGATGTGTCCGCCGTAGGGAATGCGGATCACGATCGGCATGGAGACCGTGCCCTCGTGCCGGTTGGTCATCTTCGCCAGCTGCGTAGTGATCTGGTCGAACGCCGGGAACACGAAGCCGTCGAACTGAATCTCGCACACCGGGCGGAACCCGGCCATCGCCAGACCGATCGCGGTGCCGACGATGCCGGACTCCGCAAGCGGAGTGTCGAGCACACGGCCTTCACCGAAGTCGCGCTGCAGGTGCTCAGTGATGCGGAAGACGCCGCCGAGCTTGCCGATGTCCTCACCCATGAGCAGGACACGCGGGTCGTCTTGCATCGCCTTGCGCAGGCCGGCGTTGAGTGCCTTGCTGAATGGCATGGTTTCGAGCGTCATGCGTGAGCGCCTCCGTTCTGCGTCGGCTGCTCAAAAGACGCCTCGTATTGTTCGCGCCAGGCGCGCTGCTCATCCATCAGCGGATGCGGCTCGCTGTAGACGTGGTCGAAGATCAGGTTTGCCGTGGGCGATTCCAGCGCCAGGGTGCGCACGCGAAGGTCTTCTGCCGCGTCGGATGCCTCGGCATCCACGTCCTCGAAGAAGGATGCGCTCGCACCCTTACCCGCAAGGAAGGCCCGCATGCGCGTGATCGGGTCGCGCTTCTCCCACGACTGCTCTTCCTCGCTGGTGCGGTATTTGGTCGGATCGTCGCTCGTGGTGTGCGCACCGAGCCGATATGTCTCCGCCTCGATCGCGCGCGGACCTTTCCCGCTACGCGCCTCATCGAGAGCGACTCGGGAGACGGCGTAGCTGGCGAGCACATCGTTGCCGTCGACGTGGATGCTCTCGATGCCGTAGCCCGCGCTGCGCTTCACGAACGGCACACGCGTCTGCGTGGCGACAGGAACCGAGATCGCCCACTGGTTGTTCTGCAGGAAGAAGACGGTCGGGGCCTGGTAGCTGGCAGCGAACACCATCGCCTCGTGAACGTCACCCTGGCTGGAAGCGCCGTCGCCGTAATAGACGATCACTGCCTCATCGCGCTCCGCGTCGCCGGTACCCGTCTTGCCGTCGAAGGTGAGGCCCATGGCGTAGCCCGTGGCGTGCAGGGTCTGCGATCCGAGCACCAGCGTGTACAGGCGAGTGTTTCCGTTGACCGGCTCGGTCGGGTCCCAGCCACCGTGCGAGACACCGCGCATCAGCTTGATGATGCTGAGCGTGTCGACACCACGGATGCGGGTGACGGCGTGCTCTCGATAGGAAGGGAAGAGCGTGTCCTGTGCGCGGGCGGCGCGGGCGGATCCCACCTGGGCCGCTTCCTGACCGCGGCTCGGTGGCCACAGCGCCAGCTGGCCCTGACGTTGCAGGTTGGTGGCCTGATTGTCGATGGCGCGGATGACGACCATGTCGCGATAGAACTGCTCAAGCTCTGCATCGCTGATCGCATCGATCAACGGCAGGTACTGTTCGGCGGCAGCACTGGGCGCAAAACGGCCGTCCGCTTCCAGGACGCGGACGATATCGGTCTCTGACGAGGTCACCGTTCCACGCTAGTCGAGCATGCCCATGGATTACTGGAGACGCTCCACAACGGATTGAGCAACCTGTAGGACCTTCTCCACCGATTCATGCTCTCCAACGGATATACGGATGCCATCGCCCGAGAACGGCCGAACGATGATGTCGGCCTCGACGAAGGCGGCGGCGATCTCGTCCGTCCGCTCTCCTGCGGGCAGCCACACGAAGTTGGCGTGGCTGTCAGGCACCGCCCATCCCTGCGCACGAAGGGCTGCCACCAGCGTCGTGCGGCGTTCAACCAGTACTGCCACGCGTTGCATGAGCTCGGCTTCAGCATCCAGGCTCGCGATCGCGGCGATCTCTGCGGCCGAGGTGACGGACAGCGGGATGCCGGTGGCCCTCGCCGCGTCGAGCACCTTCGCGTGGCCGATCGCGTAGCCGACTCGCAGTCCTGCCAGGCCGTAGGCCTTGGAGAAGGTGCGCAGCACGACCACGTTCGGGTGTTTCTCGTACACGCGCTCGGCCAGACCATCGACGGCATCGGCGGCGGTCACGAACTCGGTGTATGCCTCATCGAGAATGATGAGCACGTCAGCCGGAACACGGTTGACGAACGTCTCGAACTCCGCGCTGGTGATGATCGGACCGGTGGGATTGTTCGGTGTGCAGAGCAGGATGGCGCGGGTCTTGTCGGTAACGGCATCCGCCATCGCATCGAGGTCATGGCGCGCGTCGGCCGTTAGCGGGATCGGAACCCCGGTGGCGCCAGCGACGAGTGGCAGGCCGGGGTAGGCCTCGAAGGAGCGCCAGGCATAGATGACCTCATCGCCGACGGACGCGGCGGCCTGCACCAGCTGGTAGAGGATCGCGACGCTGCCGCTGGCAATGTGCACCTGATCGGTGGCGACGCCGTAGCGCGCACCCAGGCGCTCGCGCAGTCGGGCTGCCGTGGCATCCGGATAGCGGTTGATCGCAGTAGTGTGAGCGAGCGCTTCCAGAACGGACGGCAGCGGATCGAAGGGGTTCTCGTTGCTGGAGAGCTTGAACGCGTCGGGGCCCGCCTGCTTGCCTTGTCGGTACGGCGCGAGCGCCGCGATCTCGGGACGGATGCGGGGAAGGATGGGCTCGGTCACGAAGATGAGTCTACGAGCGTGCGGCAGTTCACACGGCGTTCTCCGCAATCATGCGGGTGATGAGGGCGACCATAAGTTCCTTCTCTTTCGGGTCGCTCATCGCGACCAGCAGAGTGATCGCGGCGAGCGCGTTGTTGTTGATGATCGCACCGCCCGCGCCCTCGAGAATCTCGTTGCGGCTGAGGAACGTCACGAAGAGAGCAGCACCGCTGCGCTTGTTCCCGTCGGAGAGCGGATGGTCTTTGACAACGAGATAGAGCAGGTTGGCGGCCTTCTCTTCTACCCCCGGATAGAGGGCTTCGCCGGCGAAGCCCTGATAGATAGGCGACACCGGCGACCAGCTGATCAGTCGATCGGGCGAGGACCTTCACGATCGAACCCAGTTCGTCAAGTCGACGCTGGTTGAGCGCTGCCCCCTCGACCAGATAGCGCTGTAAGACGTCGGTCGCCCAACGCCGAAAATGTACGCCTTCGGCGGACTTCACTCGATACCCCACCGACAGGATCATGTCGAGGTTGTAGTGCTCTACCTGGTAGGTCTTGCCGTCTGCGGCAGTTGTCGCAAATTTTGCGACAACTGCCATGCCTTCAAGTTCTTCACCTCGCGCATTGCTCACGTGCTTACCGATGGTCTTGACGTCACGACCGAACAGCGTGGCGAGTTGCTGACGCGTCAACCACACCGTCGCGTCGTCCGCGAGCACGTCAAGGGCCGTCTCACCATCAGGGGTTGTGTAAAGGACGACCTGCGCGGACTGGTCGGAATGCATAGTCATATCATCCCCTGTTCGTCATGATTCTCTTGGTACCTTCCCGACCGAAGGCGATGCTCTGCTCCTTCGATACGGTGGCCATCGGCACTGACATCCACCGCTGACATTCGGCATCCATCGTGCGAGACTGAATCCACTATGCGCTTCATCATTCGTGTCATCGTCAACGCCTTCGCCCTGTGGGTGGTGACGCTGATTTCCGTTCTGCAAGTGTCCGTCACCGCCTTCGCACCAGGCGAGACCCTGCAGCTGGTGTTGACGTTCCTGGCTGTCGGCGCGATCTTCGCCCTCGTGAACACGATCATCGGCACCATCGTGAAGATCGTCGCGTTCCCGCTGTACATCCTCACCCTCGGCCTCATCGGCCTGATCATCAATGGATTCCTGCTGTGGCTGACCGCGGCGATCACCTCCGGCTTCGGGTGGGGACTGACTGTGGGCGACTTTTGGTGGGGCGTGCTCGCGGCCATCATCATCTCGATCATCAACGCCGTGTTCGGCGCGATCCTTCGCCCGCAGAAGAAGAAGCGCCGCGACTGACCCCGCGCCGCTCACTCGCGTTCCGCCTCGTATTCGGTTGCCTCGATCGACACGGCCTCGTTGAGCTCGCGCCAGTTCTCCTCGATCGCGTGCAGCCGCACATCACCCGACGCATCGACCATCTCCGCCGTCTCGATGTAGGTGTCGAGGTAATGAGTCTTGAGAAGAAGGTCGTGCGGTCGATACTCCGGGTCGCCCACGCGACTGGCGACGAAGCTGTCCGGCGACCCACTGCCCCCAGGTGCACCGCCGCCGGCGAGCGAGCTGACGACATCGTCGGTGTGACGCAGTTCGATCAGTAGCTGATCCTCGTTCAACGTTGGATGCACCGGGCTGCCCGCTGTCACCTGCACCTTCACGTCGTACTCGCTCTGCGATGACAGGTAGGCCGCATTGATTGCCGCCTGTGAGTGCGCGTAGATGTCGACACGATCCCCCGACTGCGCACCGGCTGCTTTCAGCACGTCGAGTGTCGCCTGATACGAGGCCGACTCCTGGCCGGTGTACAGCTCGAGATTCGACTTCATGTCCAGGGGTTCTCCCAACCCGTACCAGGGCGAGCCGGTGCCCTTCGCGTAGAGCACGAAACGATGCGAGCCGTCGGGCATCGTGTAATTCTCGACCTTGAACTGCGCTCCCTTCGTATCGGGGAACCGTCGGAAGGCTTCGGCCAGGCTCGTCGGCGGCGCAATCGGGGAACTGGTCTTCACCGGCGCAACCGATACTGCGTCGCCGTGTCCGGAAAGGGTGTCCCCCGGACGGATGGCTCCGAGTCGACGCGTGCCGATGCCCGCTGCGAGAAGGAACAGCCACGATGCATCGAAGACGCCCGGAATCTGAAGCTGCTGCTCAGCCAGACCCTCGTACCTGCCGTCCTTCCAGCCGGCAAGAAGCCAGGTCTCCATCTCTGTGACACGCGGATCGGACGCTTCAAGCTCAGCGATCCGCGCGGACAGCGCATCGGCTGCTGCTCCGTCCGCAATGGCGAGAGCCGCCAACTCCGCCCTGGTCTCGACCAACTCGTAGACGTCGGCCATCAGGAACGTGTTCTGCGCCGCGCTCTGGCACTCCTGGCTCATCGCGGCGGCCCGGTCGCCGCTGGCCCACAGCGCTCCCATGTCGACACGGCCGATGATCCCCGGCACACCCAAGACGTGATTGTAGGTTCGACGGATCGCCGCACCTGCGAGCGCGAACGTGGGAGCAATGGCGAGCAGTGCGCTCGCCACCGATCGCAACGCTTCCGGGTCAACCGCGATCGCGCCGCCGTGAGTGATGTCGACAGATCCGCTCATGGCGTCGCCCTCAACTTGATCTCCCAGAGTCTCGTACCCAGCTCACCGATTTCGATGGCCGTGCGAGTCTTCAACTCGACGATGAGATCGTGCAGTGCACGGACTCCATATGCCTGCCATTCGCTCTCGTAGATGAGTGGGTTCAGCGCGGCTCCGGCGTCTTCAAGAACGCTGATCGCCTCTTCCACCGCGGTGAACGCCCGGACCCACTCCAAGGTGGTTCCGGTGAGCTCAACCGCGACGGGGCTTTCGATATTGAACATGCGCCAAGGATGCCTGGCACGCGCTGCCGCCCGGATGCCGAAACCCATAAACCGTGCAGAGTCCACGCTGCGGAAGGTTTGTGGAGAAAGAGATGGTCCCGGCTGTGCAGGATCGGGTTTCGCCCGGCAGAATAGATCCCGTGACATCGCCGGATCCCTTCCGCGTCATCTTCGTGTGCACGGGCAACATTTGCCGCTCTCCTATGGCGGAAGTGGTGTTTCGCGACCTCGCAGAACACCAGGGGCTGGGCCCGCGAATCGTGTCGAGCAGCGCAGGAACCGGAGAGTGGCACGTCGGAGAGCGCGCCGATCACCGCACGATCGACACGCTTGAGCGCCGCGGATACGACGGATCACACCACCGTGCGAAACAGTTCACCGCAGCATCCTTCGCCGAGAACGATCTTGTCGTCGCACTCGACCGCACGCACGAGCGCATCCTCCGCGAGTGGGCGCGCAATGAAGACCAGGAGGGCAAGGTGATTCTGCTGTTGTCCTTCGACCGCGACGCTGATGGCATGGATGTACCTGACCCCTACTACGCGGACACGGCAATGTTCGATGCAGTGCTCGCTATGATTGAGACCGCGACCCGGGGCCTGTTCCGCCAGCTCGAACCCGCCCTGCGTCAGAGCCGCACGACGCCCCGAATTTGAGGGGCCCGATCAGGAGGATTCCCCTGACTTCCCCAAATTCCTTCCCCATCCAGCCGCTGAGCCCTCTCGACGGTCGATACCGCGGCGCTGTCTCGCCGCTCGGCGAGTATCTCTCTGAAGCGGGCCTGAATCGTGCCCGAGTAGAGGCAGAAGTCGAGTGGCTCATCACTCTGACTGACCGCTCTCTGTTCGAGACGTCGCCACTGGCGGATGCTGACAAAGACCGCCTACGCGGCCTATACCGTGACTTCGGCCAGGCCGAGATCGACTGGCTCGCCGAGAAGGAAGCGGTCACACGCCACGATGTGAAGGCTGTCGAGTACCTCGTGCGCGATCGGCTGTCTGCCCTCGGGCTCGATTCCATCGCCGAACTCACGCACTTCGCGTGCACGAGCGAGGACATCAACTCGGTTTCGTACGCGCTCACCGTGAAGCGTGCGGTCGAGGATGTGTGGCTGCCCGCTCTGGACGATGTGATCGCCAAGCTGCGCGAGCTCGCTGTCGAGCATGCGGATGCCGCGATGCTGTCCCGTACGCATGGGCAACCGGCGACTCCCTCGACCATGGGCAAGGAGATCGCTGTCTTCGCGTGGCGTTTGGAGCGCGTTCGCGCCCAGATCGCAGCATCCGATTACCTGGCGAAGTTCTCCGGCGCGACCGGTACCTGGTCGGCGCATCTGGCGGCCGACCCGGATGCCGACTGGTCGACGATCGCTCGCGAGTACGTCGAGGGTCTGGGTCTGGGCTTCAATATCCTGACCACGCAGATCGAGTCGCACGACTGGCAGGTCGAGCTCTACGACCGGACCCGTCATGCCGGCGGCATCCTGCACAATCTCGCGACTGACATCTGGACCTACATCTCGATGGGCTACTTCGCGCAGATCCCTGTGGCTGGCGCGACGGGCTCGTCGACCATGCCGCACAAGATCAACCCGATCCGCTTCGAGAACGCTGAGGCGAACCTCGAACTGTCAGCCGCGCTGCTCGGCTCGCTGTCGCAGACACTGGTGACTTCGCGGATGCAGCGCGACCTCACCGACTCCACCACACAGCGCAACATTGGCGTCGCGTTCGGGCACTCGTTGCTCGCGCTCGACAACCTGCGCCGCGGACTGAACGAGATCTCACTGGCTCGCAATGTGCTGCTGGCCGACCTCGACGTGAACTGGGAGGTTCTCGCCGAGGCGATCCAGACCGTGATCCGTGCTGAGGTCGTCGCCGGTCGTTCGACGATCAGCGACCCGTACGCGCTGCTGAAGGAGCTCACTCGCGGTCACCGCGTGGGGGCTGCGGAGCTGGCATCCTTCGTCGAGGGTCTCGAGATCGGCGATGCGGCAAAGCAGCGCCTGCTCGCGCTGACGCCTGCGACCTACATCGGCATCGCCGAGCGCCTCGCGAAGTAGTTCGCGCGCGGCGGATGCCCGGGGCTAGGACTTCGAGGAGTCCGAGCCGTCCGCATCCGTCGCGGGCTGGTCGCCAGATTCCTCGTCGTAGAGCACAGGACGGTCGAGAGTCTTGCTCTCGTACTCGCGCGGGTCGACGGCGAGGATCAGCATCGACATGACAAGCAGCGTGACGATGAACGCTCCGCCGCCGATGACGAGGCCCAGGGCGATCGGAGTCAGACCGTCGTAGTTGCCGGAGGAGATCAACCGGTTGACGCGATCGGTGAAGGCACCTGTTGATACGAGGGTGACGACCGCGGCGAACACACCGCAGACAAGTGCGATCCCGAGCAGGTGCAACGGACGCAGCAACTCTCGGCGGTTGGGCTTGTTGTCGCTCACGCGGCTCCTCCAGTCTCGACCGGTGCGCTTGCGGCGTCAACGGTTTCGGCATCCTTCTGCGCAGCCTCGCGCCGCGGCGAGAAGCCGGCGATCGCGAGGAAGACCGCGACGATGGCGGTGTAACCGCCGACCATGCCGACGGCGAGGATGATTCCAGAGAGCGTCAGTGCTCCCGCACCTTCGACTGAGTACTGCAGAGAGTAGTCAGCCGGGATGATGAGTAGGACGACCGCGAGAACGAGACCCAGGGCGCCGACCGTAATGGCATCCTTCGCGGTGGGGTCGGTACGGCGTGCACGAAGGCCGGCGATCAGCTCGACCAGACCGGATGCCGCGGCCCAGATGATGACGACGATGAAGAAGATGCCATCGGTGCGCCAGGTCGGGATGCCACTCGTGATCGCCGCAAGAAGGTCGATCACTGCCAGCAGGATGAACGGCCAGCGCGATCCGGCGGGGACCGACTGCCAGGCGCCGAGGATCAGGACGAACCCGCTCGCTGCGACGAAACCGCCGAAGACGGCGAAGCCGACCGCTGCGGAGTGATCAGACGAGAACGTGATCATGAGAGCCGACGCCGCCGCGAAAAGTGCGCGCAACAACTGGACGTGGCGCACAGTGAAGGTGCGATCTGGGGCAGACATGACGATTCCTCGGTCCTCCGGGGTGGTGTATCCAGTCTACGCGTGGGCGGGTGCGCGCATGCCCACCGTCGGGCATCTGCGAATCCGGGGCCGATGGCCTCTCGTGAAGAGGAATGTGAGGTTCGATTGCCGTCCCCAGAACGACAAGCGAACCTCACATGCACGCAGCGGGGGGACACTGCGTAACGGGCAGACCGCGTGCGTGGATAGTGCCCTATCCGCCGCGATCCGGCCGTGTCGCCCACGTGTGAACCCGAGCCGGGTACCCGCGTGGTCTTATGCTCAAGGTTAGACATTGTTTCTTCACATACCTGGGGAGGTCTGTGATGTTCGAAGAAGAATCCGCCGGCGTCGACGAAAAGGTCGACTTCGCTGCGGCATTGAGCACGGCGATCCTCGCACGTGGCGTCACTCTGGCCTGGCTGCGGGAGCGCCTGGCAGAGAGCGGCAACCGCGTCTCGGCGGCGACGCTCAGCTACTGGCGCTCTGGTGCACGGCGCCCGGAGGGGCCTCAATCGATGGGCGCGATCGAGCAGATCGAGTCGCTGCTCGATCTGGATGCCCGCGCTCTGCTGTCATTGATCGGCCCCACCCAGCGCGTCGGCCCTATCGGCCCACCGCAGTATCCAATGGAAGAAGGACGCCTAGAGCAGGCTGTGGCCGAGACGTTCATAGCTCTGGATGCTCCGGTTATTGACCCGGCACGCGATGTCGCAACCACCGCGGTCACCGAGGTCGGCAGCGATGGCTTCGTGATCTCACGCACCACACGCACGCTTCTGCAGTCCACCTCCGGAACGATCACGAACGTCCCTTATCTCGATCTCACCCCCGGGGTTCGCACGCCTGCCCCCACCTTCAGCTTCGTCTCCGGCGGACACATCTCTCGCCGCCACTCGCACCCGAGCGGTGAGGTACACGGTGCGATGTTCGAGCTCGAGCGCCCACTCGGGCCTGCGCAGACGACGATGATCGAGTGGAAGCTGGAGTACCCACCCGGCTATCCGAGCACCAGCGAGACCGGACATGGCGTCGCCCGCAGGTGTCGCCACATCGTGCTCTGGACCAGGTTCCACCCCGACGCCCTGCCGGATTGGATCGAGGAGGTCGAGGAGACCCCCACGGACACCAGGGTGACACCGCTGCTCCTCGACGGCGCAACGACGATTCACCAGGTGCGCCACGGGTGGGGCCCAGGGATGCTCGTGCTGCGCTGGGGGTTCGGCGAACGAGCGTGAGCCGGCAGCGCGGCGCCGCTATATCTCGCGGGCTACCGGACCACTGCCGTCGGCGTACGGAGATATGTGAGCACCTCGTGGCTGATCGAACCGAGCAGGAACCGTGCCACCGCACCGCGACCGTGCGAACCGACGACAGCGAGCCTGGCATCGGATGCGAGCTCGCTGATGACCGCAGACGGGTAGCCGCGCCGGACTTGCGTCTGGATCTCGAGATCGGGGTAGTCCTGACGAAGACCTGCGAGGGAGAGCGCCAGACTCTCCTCGGCGGCAAGATTCAGATTCTCCAGATAGTCATCCGGGTACACAAATGCGTTGCGCGGCTTCACCGTCATCGGCGTCCAGACGGCGACCGCGATGAGCGGCTCGTGAAGTCGGTCAGCCTCGGCGGCCGCGAAGGCGATCGCCGCCTCAGAGACGGGCGAGCCATCGACACCAACGACAACGCCGGTACGCCCGGTGACATCAATGTCGGGGATCACTGCGACCGGAACGGATGCCGCGGACGCAATGCGCACGCCGTGAAGGCCACGCGCTGGGCCTTCCCCTGGCCCGCGATAGTCGCTGCCGATGACGAGCATCTCCTCTTCATCTGACGCCTTCGCAAGCTGGGCGACCGGGTTGCCGAGAAGGACTTGGGTCTCGACACTCAGACCGTGGGTGCGCAGTCGCTCGGACTCGTCGCTCAGCCAGTCCTGTGTCTGACGTTCAGCCTCGGCGAGCAGTTCGCCCTCGCCGACCACACCCAGTGCACCGCTGACAACGGAAACGAGCAGCAGAGCGCTCTTCCGCTCCGTTGCTCGCTGGGCGGCCCAGGCGAGCGCCCGCTCCCCTGCCGATGTCTGCTCGATCCCGACGACGATTCGTTTGCTCATGATGTGTGCTCCCCTTTAGCGATCGGTCGACCAGGCGTGTTCGACCATTGGCTCCACGAACCGTGGAAAATCTTCGCATCGATGCCTACCTCTGCGAGCACGAGCGCCGTATGCGCAGCGGTGATTCCCGATCCGCAGTAGGCGGCAACGGGCGTCTCGTCGCCAATCCCAACGTCGGCGAAGTTCCTTCGCAGACTGTCGAGATCGCGCAGCGTGCCATCCTCTCGAAGGTGCACCCCCATCGGCAGATTCATCGCACCCGGGATATGTCCGGCGATCGGATCCAGCGGCTCGATCTCGCCGCGGAATCGCTCCGGCGCACGCGCGTCGATGAGCACCCCGGATTCCGGGAATGCCGCAGCCTCATCGATCGTGAGACTGTCACCTGCAATATCAGTCAAGGTCACCGTGCCGGGCGTGAACTCGGCCGAACCGGTCTCAACGTCACCACCGGCGGCCTGCCACTCGGCCCATCCGCCGTCCAGCACTCGCACGTCGACACCGCCACGGCTCAGCAGCCACCACGCACGCGCAGCCGCCAGCCCCCGATAGTCGTCATAGACGACGACAACATCGCCATCGTTGAGCCCCCAGCTGCGCGCGGCATCCTGCACGCGCTCTGTCGACGGCAATGGGTGCCGCCCCTCATCGGAGCGCCCGGGACGGGACAGCTCCGACTCGAGGTCGACATATACCGCGCCGGGGATGTGGCCCTCGAGATAGTCGGATCGACCGTCTGGCTGGTCCAACCGGAAACGCACGTCGAGGATACGCACACCGGAACTCCTCAGCTCAGCCAGTTCGGTCGCGCTCACCATATGGGACATGCTCCCAGGCTACGACGAACGCTGATGGCGCGGGGCGAAACACGAAAGGCACCGGAGCGCGTACGCTGCGGTGCCTTCCGAATGGACTAGAAGCGCTCAGGCTTTGGCGTCTACTTCGTCTTCGCCTTCTTGCGGTCTACTTCGTCTTCTGCGTCGTCGTCGTCATCGTCGTCGTCGTCATCCGACTCGTTCTCAACCTCGTCAGCCTCGACATCGGCAGCATCCTCGTCGAGGGCGACCGCATCTTCATCTTCGTCCGACTCTGCATCAGCGGCATCCGCGCTCGGCACACCCTCGGGGCGAATCAGCTCGCGTACCTCAGCCATGAAACTGTTCAGCTGCTGCTGCTGCCAGCGCAGCTGGCGGGTGCGATCCTCAGCATCACGCAGCACCTCGGTGGTGTGACCGGTGACTGTGCTGACGATCTTCTGCGCCTTCACCCGTGCACGCTCGAGGGTCTCGCGAGAACGCACCTGCGCATCCGCTTCAATAGCCTGAGCCTGCGTGCGCATCAGACGCTCGTAGTCGTCGGCCTTCGCGGAGATCCGCTTGGTGTGCTCGAGGGAGGATGCAACCTGCTCATTGGCATCGCCCGTGATGCGCTCAGCGTGAGCGACTGCCTGGTTGTGCAACAGCAAGAACTCCTGCTGCGCCTCATCCTGACGGCGGGTCAGTGTCTCTTCGAATTCCAGCACGCGGGCGTTCATCTCGCGCACCTCGCGCTCGGCATCGGCGCGCTGCTGGCTGGTCTCACGGGTGACCATCGAGCGCAGTGCGGCGGAACCCTTCTCCGCCTCGGTGCGGACTGTCGCCGCCTCCTGCTCAGCCTGGATGACCTTCTCCGAAGCGTGCGCCCCCTCGCGCTGGACGCGCGCCTCGTGGGCGGTGTACTCCGTGTCGATACGCAGTCGAACCTGATCGGCATCGTGCTGCGCCTGTGCGGTGATCCGGTCGACCTCGGCGGCGAGTTCAGCCCGTCGGGTATCTGCTTCTGCGCGAGCGGCCTCGAGCAGACGATCCGCCTGCACGGCAGCGTTCTGGATCAGCACGGAGGACTGTTCCTCAGCAACCCTCAGCACTGCCTCGAACTGCAGGCGCGATCCCTCGGCGTCGGCTTCGCTCTTGGGCGCATCCACAAGTTCATTCGCAAGCGTCGCGACCTGCTGTTCGGCATCATCTGCCTGCACGCGTGCGGCGGCGAGTTCTGCCTCCAGCGCGGCCACACGGTCATCAGCCTGCGCCTCGATCTCAGCGATGCGAGCGTCGCTCTCGGCACGTACGGCTTCGACCTCGGAGCGCACAGATTCGACGTCGCGGCTCACGCCGGAGCGTGCCTCGGCAAGCCCTGCGTCGGCGCGCTGCAGCTGCATCCGCAGGCCCGCCATCGCGGCATCCACCTCACCCTTGTCGTATCCGCGGAAGCCGATCGTGAAAGCGCCCTGCTCTCGCGTCTGCCCCTGGGTGAGCTGGTCGAAGAAGTCAGACCCCTGCTCGTCGACGTTGTTCTCGGCGGAGTCATTCACAGGGGAACACCTTTCTGACATCTGCGCGCTGGATAACTCTCCCGACGCAAGGGGCGTCAAGGCGAAAAAGGCAGTGCGCAGAAATGGGGAGGAAAACGAGGGGAGATCTCAACGTCAAGACTAATCGAGGCAGGCCGTGACGTGGCAACGATTGGCGCCCAGATAAACTGCCGCCGACCCCCGATTGAAGGATGCCGCAATGCCGCGTTTTGATCTGCCACCCGAGGAGCTGCGCTCCTACCGCCCCGAAATCGCCGAACCCACCGATTTCGACGACTTCTGGGAGCAGACGCTTTCCGCCTCACGTGCGCTCGCGCAGCCGATTCAGCTGCGGCGAATCGACTCTCCGCTTCAGGCGGTCGAGGTCTACGACGTGACCTTCAGCGGCTTCGGCGGGGATCCGATCGGTGGATGGCTGTTGCTGCCTGCCGGAACGGATGAGCCACTGCCCGCAGTGGTCGAGTACAACGGATACGGCGGAGGTCGCGGGCTGCCGCACGAGCGACTCGGGTGGGCGACGTCTGGATACGCGCACTTCTTCATGGACACCCGCGGACAGGGCAGCGCCTGGGGCACCGGCGGCGTCACCCCCGACCCGCATGGCTCGGGTCCGGCGGCCCCTGGATTCATGACCCGAGGGATCGAAGACCCGAACAGCTATTATTACCGCCGCGTCTACACGGATGCGGTGCTCGCGATCGACGCCATCCGCTCGCTCGACCGGATCGATGCATCGCGCGTGGCCGTGTGCGGCGGAAGCCAGGGCGGCGGGATCGCGATCGCCGCAGCCGCCCTGTCTAACGGGCTCATCGCCGCAATGCCAGACGTGCCGTTCCTGTGCCAATTCGAACGTGCCGTAGGGATGACCGGCCGCGACCCGTACAACGAGGTCGTCCGGTACCTGTCGATTCACCGCGATGCCACGGAGCGCACCTTCCAGACCCTGTCGTACTTCGACGGTGTGAACCTCGCCCGCCGCGCCACCTGTCCTTCGCTCTTCTCGGTCGCGCTGATGGATCCGGTGTGCCCGCCATCGACCGTGTACGCCGCCCGCAACAACTGGGGCGGAATCGCGGAGATCGTCGAGTACGCCTTCAACGAGCACGAGGGTGGTCAGGGCTTGCAGTGGGAGCGCCAGGCCGCGTTCCTCGCGGAGCAACTGGCCGGCTGAGGGCGGGCGGGCCCGTTCTGCTCTGAGCAGAACGACTGTCGCAGTGGGCGACGACGGCGTTACCGTGAACCATGGCCGAGATCATCGCTTTCCCGCGCACGCCGAACCCACCGCGTCGGCGCCAGAACGAGCCCGAGCCGCTCTGGCGCCAGTTGCTCGGCGATCAGCTGCGCAGGCTTCGGCACGAGCGCGAAGAGACTCTCACTGAGACCGCCGAGAAGGCGGGCGTCTCTCCGCAGTACCTCTCCGAGGTCGAGCGAGGACTCAAGGAGCCGTCCAGCGAGATGATCGCCGCGATCGGCGGTGCCCTGGACGTCACGCTCGTCGACCTCACCAGCAACGTGGCCGAGGAGCTACGCGCAGCATCGGCCCTGGCATCCGCTGCCGTTGGCGTCTTCGCCCTCGCTGCCTGAGCGCCGTCACCCGACCATCCGCTCCCCCAATACGGTGTCGATGAGGCCGTACTCGAGCGCGGCGGATGCCGTGAACACCCGATCCCGGTCGGTGTCAGCGCGCAGTGCTTCGACGGAACGGCCAGTGTGCCTGGCGAGCACGGCTTCCATGTCGGCACGCACCCTGACCACCTCGTCGGCGGCGAGGATGAGGTCAGGGATCGCCCCGCGCGACTGTCCGGCGGGCTGATGAAGCACGATCCGCGCGTGCGTCAACGCAGCCCGCTGCCCCGGCGCACCGGCGGCGGCGAGGAGTGCGGCCGGTCCGATCGCCTGACCGACGACGGTCGTCGCGACCGCTGGCCGAATGTGCTGCATCGTGTCGTAAATCGCCAGTGCCGCGCCCAGATCGCCGCCCTCGCTGTTGATGTAGAACTGGATGCCGGTATCCGGGCTGTCCGAATCCAGATGCAGCAGCTGGGCGATCAGCGCGTTGGCGACGCCGGCATCGATTCCGGTGCCGAGATAGATCACGCGCTCGGCAAGCAGGTGCGAGTAGACGTCCATGACGCGTTCCCCGCGCGGATGCTGCGCGATAACGTTCGGGATCGTATAGCTGCTCATGACTTCGCTCCTTGTGTTGTGGATGCGGCATCCGTCCCCAACCCGACCCGCACACGGCGACGCGGCATGACTTCTGCGATGGATGTGACGATGTCGTCAATGAATCCGTACTCCTGTGACTGCGTGGCGGTGTACCAGCGGTCATGCAGCGAGTCCTCGAATATGCGCTCGACGCTCTGACCGGTGTCTTCGGAGACGAGTCCGAGCACGGTGTCGCGCATCTGGCGGAGATCGTCGGCCTGCGTCTCGATCTCCCCCGCGGAGCCGCCGATGCCGGCAGACCCCTGGTGCATGAGGATCCGCGCGTGGGGCAGTGCGCGACGCTTTCCTTTCGTTCCTGCGGAGAGCAGGAACTGTCCGGCGCTTGCGGCTGTGCCGAGGGCGAGGGTCGCGACGTCGTTCGGGATGAGATTCATGATGTCGCGGATGGCGAGCATCGACGGCACCGATCCGCCAGGCGAGTGAATCCACAGGGCGATATCTGCGGCCGTGTCTTCCGCCGAAAGGGTCAGCAGCTGCGTCATCAGCAGAGTGCCGTTGTCATCGTTGAGTTCGCCGTCGAGCACGAGGATGCGCTCGTGGAACAGTGCGCGGCGGGCGTCAGGACCGAACTGCGGGATGGGGTTGTCTTCGCTCATGGATCCAGAGTGCGTCGCCGGGGCGACCCCGGTGCCCGAATCTGCTCAGAGCGGCTCTGCTGTGGGCGGGTGGGACTCACACTTGCAGGGCCATCGAACGGATGCAGGGGAATTCAACGGCGTTTCGCCCTGCGTCCGCGCATCCGCCCTGCAGGTGTGCCCGGACCAACCCCCGCGACGCTTGTTTTCGGTGCACCTAAAAGGTACGTTTTCGGTGTGCCTAAAAATTCTCGGTTCGCGTCGCTGACCCGCGCCGCTGCGGCGCTCGTCGTCGCTGGCACGGTCGCGCTCACCGGATGCGCCGGGCCGAACTCCATTGACCCGGATGACACGACCCCAGATGCCGCGAATGACGACCGCCCGATGGTGTTGACCACCTTCACCGTACTCGCCGATATCGCCCAGAATGTCGCGGGCGAGCACCTGCGCGTGGAGTCGATCACGAAGCCCGGCGCAGAGATCCACGGCTACGAACCGACGCCGGGCGATGTGCGCAAGGCCGCCGACGCGGACCTCATCTTGGACAACGGGTTGAACCTCGAGGTCTGGTTCGCGCAGTTCGTCGACTCGGTCGAGGTGCCGCACGTGATCGTCTCCGACGGGATCGACGTGATCGACATCACCGCGGACGCGTATGCCGGAAAGCCGAACCCACACGCATGGATGAGCCCTGCGAACGCGCAGCTCTACGTCGACAACATGGTCACCGCGTTCGCCGACCTCGACCCCACGCACGCCGAGGAGTTCTCAGCCAACGCCGAGGTGTACAAGGCCGAGCTGCAGCAGGTGCAGGATGACCTCACCGCCGAGCTCGAGACACTGCCCAAGAACGAGCGTGCACTCGTGACTTGCGAAGGCGCGTTCTCGTATCTCACCCGGGATGCCGGCCTCACCGAGGCATACATCTGGGCCGTGAACGCTGAGCAGCAGTCCACTCCGCGCCAGATCGCTGCGGCAATCGAGTTCGTCAAAAAGAATGACGTGCCCGCGGTCTTCTGCGAATCGACCGTCTCTGACAAGGCGATGCGACAGGTCGTCGATGCGACGGATGCCGAGTTCGGCGGCACACTCTACGTTGACTCGCTGTCGACGGCTGATGGCCCAGTGCCGACGTACCTCGACCTCATCCGCCACGACGCCGACACGATCGTCGCCGGGTTGACCGGCGCCGGGCCTGGCTCATGAGCACCATCAAGGCGCGCAGCGCCATCGAAGTGCGCGGAATCACCGTTCGCTACGGCGACGTGCTCGCCCTGGATGACGTCTCGTTGAATGTCGAGGCGGGTCGCATCACCGGGCTCATCGGCATGAATGGCTCGGGCAAGTCCACGCTGTTCAAGACGATCCTGGGGCTGGTGCGTCCGGCATCCGGCTCGACCACACTCGACGGCATGGATCCGGCATCCGCCCGCAAACACGGACTCGTCGGCTACGTACCGCAGAGCGAGGACGTCGATTGGACCTTCCCCGTCTCGGTGCGCGACGTCGTGATGATGGGGCGGTACGGAAAGCAGGGCTTCACGCGGCGAGCGCGTCAGGTCGACCGGGATGCCGTTGACGAGGCCCTGGAACGAGTAGAGCTGACCGATCTCGCGAACCGGCAGATCGGGCAGCTCTCCGGCGGGCAGCGCAAGCGCGCCTTCGTCGCACGCGGCATCGCGCAGGGTGCAGGCATCCTGCTGCTTGATGAGCCATTCGCCGGTGTCGATAAGCGCAGCGAGGCGACGATCGTGCGGCTGTTGCGCGAGCTCGCGGCATCCGGAGATACGGTGCTGGTCTCTACCCACGATCTGCACGCACTGCCGTCGCTGGCCGATGAAGCCGTCCTGCTATTGCACCGGGTGCTGTTCCACGGTTCTGTCACGGAGGCGCTCGAACCGGCCAATCTGTCCCGAGCCTTCGGGTTGGAGGCGTCATGATCTTTGACTGGATTCTGGAGCCGCTGCAGTACGACTTCATGGTGCGCGCCCTGGTCACCACCGTGATTGCCGCGATCGTGTGCGCGCTGCTGTCGTGCTGGCTCGTACTGGTGGGCTGGTCGCTGATGGGCGATGCCGTCTCGCACGCGGTGCTGCCCGGCGTCGTGTTCGCGTACATCTTCGGGGCACCGTTCGCGATCGGGGCGCTGGTCTTCGGCTTCCTCGCCGTCGGTCTGATCGGATTGATCCGAGGCACGAGCAGAATCAAGGAGGATGCCGCGATCGGCATTGTCTTCACGACCCTGTTCGCGTTCGGGCTGGTGCTGATCTCGGTCACCCCGAGCCAGACCGACCTCAACCACATCATCTTCGGCAACATCCTCGGCGTCTCCGACACCGACCTGTTGCAGATCGCGATCCTCGCCGCCGTGGCCTTCGGCGTGCTGATCATCAAACGCCGCGACCTCACCCTCTACGCCTTCGACCCCACGCACGCGTTCGCGATCGGGCTCTCGCCGCGCTTCCTCGGCGCCCTGTTGCTCGGCGTGCTCGCACTGACGTCGGTCGTCGCGCTGCAGGTCGTCGGAGTCGTACTGGTCGTGGCGATGCTGATCATCCCCGGCGCGACCGCGTATCTGCTGACCGATCGATTCGGGCGGATGCTCGTGATCGCGCCCGTGATGTCAGCGCTGTGCAGCGTGATCGGCATCTACCTCAGCTACTGGATCGATGCGGCATCCGGCGGGCTCGTCGTCATGGTGCAGGGCTGCGTGTTCGCGCTCGTGTACCTGTTCGCGCCGCACCAGGGCGTGATCGGCAAGCGTCTGCGGCGGCGGGTGCCGGCCGTCGTCGCGTCATAACTCGCTACAGCAACCGGGCGCTCGGCTCCGCGGATGATCCCAGATCCGTCGCCGTCGGCATCTGAGCCAGCTGACGGAGCGCCTGCCCGAGGTCGGCGATGAGGTCTCCGGCGTTCTCCAGCCCGATCGACAGGCGCAGCACGTCCGCGTCCGGGCGCGCATCGGCAGGAACCGGCCGATGGGTGAGCGCCGCCGGATGCTGGATCAGCGAATCCACGCCGCCAAGAGAGACCGCGTGCGTGAACAGCTGCACGGCTGACGCGACCGAACTCGCCGCGGCATACCCACCGCGCATCCGCATTGCGATCATCGCTCCGGTCCCGCGCATTTGCCGCTCGAGAATCCCCTCCGGATCCCCACTGAGCCCGGGGAAGAACACCTCATCCACCTCGGGCTGATCGATCAGCCACTGCACGATCTGTTGCGCGTTCTCCTGCTGCTGGCGCATCCGCACCGGCAGCGTGGTGAGCCCGCGGTGCAGCAGGTACGCGCCGAGCGGATGCAGCAATCCCCCGGTCACGGCCCGCACCCGGCGCAGCGCCTCGGCCGTGGTCTCACTGCACGCGATGACACCCGCGATCACGTCGCCGTGTCCGCCGAGGTACTTCGTCGCGCTGTGCAGTGACATGGCTGCCCCATGATCGAGCGGGTTCTGCAGAATCGGCGTCGCGAAGGTGTTGTCGACTACGACGGGCACATCTCCCGCCGCTGCCACGACAGCGGCGATGTCGACGAGTTCGAGCGTCGGATTCGCCGGGGTCTCCATGACGACAAGACCGGTATCGGGGCGGATGCTGACACCCACCTCCGACGGGTGGCAATAGGTCGTCTCGGTGCCCAGCAGACCAGAGCCCAGCAGGTGATCCGTTCCGCCGTACAGCGGCCGTACCGCCACGACGTGGTGCCGCCCGGTCGCCGAAGTCATCGCGAGAATCGTCGCGGTCATCGCCGCCATCCCCGAGGAGAATGCCACTGCGGCCTCAGCGTGCTCCATCTCGGCGAGCGCATCCTCGAACCGCGCGACCGTCGGGTTCCACAAGCGCGCGTAGACCATGCTGCCGTCAGCCGGCGGCCGGCCACCGGTCGCCATCGCCTCGTAAGAGTCGCCGCCGCGTTCAATATCCGGCAGCGGATTCGTGGTGGAGAGGTCGATCGGCAGGGCATGGACGCCGAGTTCAGTAAGGTCGGCGCGCCCGCTGTGGACGGCGACGGTATCCGGGTGCAGCGGCTTATCGGGATGCAGTGCAGTCATCCCCCAATCTTGCCGGAATCGCAACTTGAGTGGGAAGATTCGACAATACTTGCCGTAAAGGACACGGTTTCCGACTTCTTCAGCAAAGACGCTCGATCCGGAGGTAGTCAGATTGTCGAAAGCACAACTGCCTGCAGCATCCCTCGATGAACTCGATCTCGAGATCCTCGCCGCGCTCAGCATCCGCGCCGATCTCACCAATAAGGCGCTCGCGCATCAGCTGGGAATCGCAGAGTCGACGTGCGCGCATCGCGTGCGGAGCCTGCGCGATCGCGGCATCATCCGCGACACCCGCATCCGCCTCGACGAGGCCGCTCTCGGCTTTCCACTCCAGGCGATCATCAAGGTGCGCCTGGCGAATCACACCGGGGAGAAGGTCAACGCATTGTTCGATGCTCTCGCCGTGATGCCGCGCGTGCTGCAGGTTTTTCACGTCGCCGGCGTCGACGATTTCCTGGTGCACGTCGCAGTGCAAGATGCTGCGGCACTGCGCGACATCGTGCTGGAACACATCACCGTGCATCCCGTCGTCCGCGGCACGGAGACGCAGCTGGTGTTCGAGCTGCGCGATGGCAGCGGGTTGCTCGCACGGTAGGCCGCGTCAGCGCTTGAGCAGCCGCTTCCACCGTCGCTGCACGATGGTCGGCACCGACTGCGTGACGATGGCATCCACGTTCAGCGAGCTGTTATCGGGTCCGACGATTGCGATCGGCGTGGTGAGCGTCATCTCGTCCGGATCGATCGGCATCCGCGCCAGCGCCTTGTGCGCACGCACATACCCGGGAACCAGGATGACGACCGCACCAATCCAGGCGAGCGGGTTGCTCAGCGCAACACCACCGAAGCCCAGCACCGCACCCAGCGCGACCGCAGCAGCAATGCGCATGACAAGTTCGACGAGGCCAGTCACGGTCGGAATCAGCGCTTGACCGAGACCCTGCAGTGCACCGCGCAGCACGAACAGCACGCCCAGCAGCGAGTACGTCGCACCGTTGATGATGAGCATGAGATGCGCGAGCTCGACGACCTCGTCCGATCCGTCGCCGATGAACAGCCGCACGAGGTTGGTGCCGAAAGCGATCAGCACAACACCCAGTACCAGGGAGGCGATGATGGCCATCCATGTCGCCTGCACGACACCGGCACGGATGCGGTCGGGTCGGCGTCCGCCGAAGTTCTGCGCCACGTACATGGAGACGGCAAGTCCCAGCGAAGCCAGCAGCGCGGACGCGAGACTGTCGACGCGGGATGCCGTTGTGTATGCTGCGACGGCATCGGCTCCCAGCAGGTTCAGGGCGACCTGCACCACCAGGGTTCCGATCGCGATGATCGATGCCTGGAAGCCCATCGGCAGGCCCAAGCGCAGGTGCTCGGTGAGGTCAGCCTTCGAAATCTTCCAGTCTGCCCGGCGGATGTGCAGCGCCGACATCCGCCGTCTGACGAAGTCCAGGCACAGCACGACCGAGATCGCCTGGGCGACGACGGTCGCCAGCGCGGCGCCAGCGACACCCCATCCGACCGGTCCCACCAGAACGATCACAAGCACGACGTTCACGGCGCACGAGATCGTGAGGAAGACCAGCGGGGTCTTCGAGTCGCCGATCGCGCGGATGATCGCCGAGAGATAGTTGAAGAACATCGTCGCGCCGCCACCGAGGAAGCTGATCTGCGTGAACAGTACGGCCTCTGCGAGCAGCTCGGGCGGTGTTTGCATGAGAACCAGCACGGGTTCGGCCAGCAGCGGCCCCGCGATCGTGATGATCACGCTGGCGATCGCGGCGAGCACGGTTCCAGTGGCGACCGAGCGTCGCACAGCCTCATGGTCTTTCGCGCCGAAGGCCTGCGCGGTCGGAATCGCGAAACCGCTGGTCATGCCCCAGGCGAAACCGAGCAGCAGGAACAGCAGAGAACCGGTCGCGCCGACAGCGGCGAGGGAGTTCACCCCCAGCTCTCGGCCGACGACGATCGTATCGACGACCTGATAGAGCTGCTGGACCACGTTGCCGATGAGCAGCGGCACGGAGAATGCGAGGATGACGCGCCAGGGGCGGCCTGTGGTGAGGGAGGTGGCCATGCGGAGAAAAGACTTCCGGAACTCGGGATGGGAAATGAGGATGCCGAGAACCGGCGAGCATTTAGTTTATCGAATCGATTCGGTAACGGAAGACTTGCGGCGAGATTCACCGCACTGGGTGCAGGATGGATTCCATGACCCGCACTGCCACCGCCGCTACCACTGCGATCCGTGAGATGCGCGACTTCCTCTTCGCGCACGCCACCGACTACGACGGAGCGGTCGCGGGATTCCGGTGGCCGCAGCTCGATGAGTTCAACTTCGGTCTGGAGTGGTTCGACGTCGTCGCGGCCGAGAATCCTGACCGCCCCGCGGTGCAGATCGTCTCGGCCGACCTGACGCTCGAGAGCTGGAGCTACGCCGATCTCTCCCGTCGATCAGACCAGGTCGCGAGCTGGCTGCAGGATCTCGGCATCGTCCGGGGCGATCACCTGATCGTGATGTTGAACAACACGATCGAACTGTGGGAGGTGATGCTCGGCATCGCCAAGATCGGCGCCGTCGCCATTCCGACATCCACTCTGCTCTCGGCATCCGATCTCGCCTACCGCGTCGAACGCGGCCACGCGCGCGCGGTCGTGACGCTGGGCGCGCTCGCTGATCGGCTCAGCGAAATCGACGCTGACGTGCTGCGCATCGGGACAGGCGAAGTGCCAGAAGGGTGGCACGACTTCGCCCTTTCGGCGAGCGCCGCCACGGATTTTGAACCGGATGGCCCAACCCCAGCATCCGATACCGGCCTGTTGTATTTCACCTCCGGCACGACCAGCCGGCCGAAACTCGTGCAGCACACCCAGGTGTCCTATCCGGTCGGGCATCTGTCGACCATGTGGTGGCTGGGGCTGCGTCCGGGAGATGTGCACCTGAACATCTCGTCCCCCGGTTGGGGCAAGCACGCCTGGTCGAGTTTCTACTCACCATTCCTCGCCGAGGCGACCGTGTTCGTCTACAACTACGACCGCTTCGACGCGAACACGCTGATGCACGTGATGGACACCCACGACGTCTCAACGTTCTGTGCACCGCCGACGGTGTGGCGAATGCTGATCCAGGCAGACCTGTCTCGTCTCACGCATCCGCCGCGCGAACTGGTCGGCGCGGGTGAGCCGCTCAACCCCGAGGTCATCAGCCGCGTGCGCGATGCGTGGGGCGGCACGATCCGCGACGGCTTCGGCCAGACCGAGATGACATGCTGCGTGGGCAACTCCCCGGGGCAAATCGTCAAGGACGGCTCGATGGGGCGGGCGCTACCCGGTTATCCGGTGGTGCTGCTGGATCCGGTCACCGGCGAGGCGAACGCGCATGAGGGCGAGATCGCGCTGGATCTCGCGCAGACCCCGCTGGGGCTCATGGCCGGGTACTACGGCGACCCGGAAAAGACTGCGGAGTCGCGTCTCGGCGGCTTCCATCACACCGGTGACATCGCCGCGCGCGATGCGGACGGCTATCTCACTTACGTCGGCCGAGCGGATGACGTGTTCAAGGCATCCGACTACAAGATCTCGCCGTTCGAGCTCGAGTCTGTGCTGTTGGAGCACGACCTGGTCGTCGAAGCCGCGGTGATCCCGAGTCCGGATCCGACGCGCCTTTCAGTGCCGAAAGCCTATGTCTGCCTGCGAGCGGATGCCGTGGACGGGCCGGATGCCGAGGTAGACGCTGCGCGCGCCATCTACGCCTTCGCGCGCGAGCGCCTGTCGGCGCACCTGTGGGTGCGGATCATCGAGTTCGTGCCAGAGCTGCCGAAGACGATCTCGGGCAAGATCCGCAGGGTCGAGTTGCGAGCGCGCGAAGCAGAGCGGGTCACCAGCGGGGATGCCGCCGGCCAGCACCTGGACCGCGATTACCGCTGAGAGCGCTAGGCCCGACTGGTCTCGACGCGCGCGTCTGCGCCGAAGCGTTCGACAAGACGCGGCTGCGCGACGGCGACCGTTGCGGGCTCTGCGCTGACCGCACGCACCGGCTTCGGCCTGGCAGCGAAGGCACTGACCATGCCACGCAGCAGTCCGCCGAGCACGAGGGCCAACACTAGGGCCCCTGCGGCCACGATCGCCGGAATCCACTCGCCGGAAAAGCCCGACGCGAGACTCAGCAGCGCGCCGACGATCCAGACCGCGACAGCACCGCCACCGACTCCCGCCGATCCTCGCGCAAGAGCCACCACCGCGACGAGCGCACACAGCACAGCGATCACCGCGCCGACGATTCCGATCGGCATGAAGAACTCTGCCAGGTCACGAACCACACCTATTGACGACATCTTTTGACCCCCCGGTCATCCTCCGTGATCTCTACGGTACGCAGTGCCGCAGACATTCGCATCCACCGGAAGGATGATGTTATTCAAACGGTGCCAGGGGGCGCATCCCGCGGCCGAAAGGAGCATGATGGAGAAGTGGCCGCACCTCTTTCTGAACTGACCCAGATGCCGAAACCGCAGCTCGTGTACGCCGCAGACGGCATACGTCTCGCGACATATACCTGGGGTGAGCTCGATGCCCCTGTCGTCGTCATCGCGCACGGATTCGCCTCGAATGTGCGCGACAACTGGGTGCTCACCGGATGGGTTCGCGACCTCACCCGTGCCGGCTACCGTGTGCTCGCGCTTGACCAGCGTGGCCACGGGCTGAGCGAGAAACCGCACGACCCGACGGTGTACGCCATGCGCACTCTCGCATCTGATGTCGAAACGGTCATGGATACCTACCTCGTGGAGGATGCTTTCTACCTCGGCTATTCACTCGGCGCACGCGTCGGGTGGGAGGTGGTGCGCGATCTGCCCCAGCGCATCAACCGTGCGGTGCTGGGCGGCGTGCCCGATGGCATCCCGCTCGAGCGGCTCGACATCGAGCAGGTGCGCGCCTTCGTCGACGATGGCGTGCCCGTCACCGATCAGACCACTCAGAACTACATCGCGCTCACCCAGCGCGTGCCCGGCAACGACCTGCGCTCGCTGCTCGCACTTGCTGAGGGGATGCGCGCGACGCGGACGATCGACCCGGATCCGACCAACGCGCCGACCAGGCCGATCCTGTTCGCCACCGGATCGAAGGATGCAGTCATCGAGGGCTCGCGCGAACTGTCTCGCTCCGCGCCCAATGGCCGGTTCTTCGAGATCCCCGACCGGCACCACTTCAACGCGCCGGGCTCACGGGCGTTCAAGGATGCCGCGCTGGACTTCTTCGCCGAGGAGTAGGTCGCGCCGGCCGATCCAGCCGCGCCACCCGATCCAGCCGCGAGAATGGGTTTCCCGCCCGAAACTGTGCCTGGCACACCCATTCTCAAGCCGGAGAGCCTTTCTCGCCCTTACGCTGGACGCATGCCCACGATCATCCCCGCCATTGTTGCGTCCTCGCCCACCAATCAGCTCGTTGCCGGCACCATCGAACGCCGCGACGTTGGCCCTGCAGATGTGCGCATCGACATTCGTTGGTCTGGCATCTGCCACTCCGACATCCACACCGTGCAGGGTGACTGGGGTCCGCAGCACTACCCGTTGACCGTCGGTCATGAGATTGCCGGCACCGTCGCCGAAGTCGGTTCCGAGGTCACGAAGTTCGCCGTTGGCGACCGCGTGGGCGTCGGATGCATGGTGAACTCCTGCGGCGAATGCGCGAACTGCGTCGCCGGCGAAGAGCAGTACTGCCTGCAGGGCATGACCGGAACCTACGGCGCTGAAGATGTCGACGGCACGATCACGCAGGGCGGTTACTCCACCGGCATCGTCGTCACTGAGGACTTCGTGCTGCGCGTGCCAGAGGCCATCCCCTTCGAGAAGGCCGCACCACTGCTGTGCGCCGGCATCACCACCTACTCACCGCTGCGGCACTGGAACGCCGGCCCCGGCAAGAAGGTCGCCGTAATCGGCCTCGGCGGGCTCGGTCACATGGCGGTCAAGATCGCGCACGCGATGGGCGCCGAGGTCACCGTGCTCTCGCGTTCGCTGGCGAAGAAGGACGATGCGTTGGCTCTCGGTGCTGACCACTACTTCGCGACCGAGAACCCAGAGACGTTCCGCGCGCTGCGGGGCCACTTCGACCTCATCATCAACTCGGTGTCCGCGACGATCGACATCAACGCGCACCTGAAGCTGTTGGCGCTGGACGGCGCTCTCGTCAATGTCGGCCTGCCGCCAGAAGCACTGCCGGTGAAGGTGGGCAACCTAATCGGCGGCCGCCGCTCATTCGCAGGGTCCAACATCGGCGGCATCGCCGAGACGCAGGAGATGCTCGACTTCTGCGCCGAGCACGGCATCGCCCCTGAGGTCGAGATCACCTCTGCCGATCAGGTCAATGAGGCCTGGGCACGGGTGCTCGCAGCCGATGTGCGCTACCGCTTCGTGATCGACGTCTCCACGATCGGCTGACCTGGAGGCTCGGCGTTCGCGGGATGCCAGCGGCTGCGCCGGGCAACATCCTGCGCGCGAGACATCACGTAGGACATGGTGTCTCACGCGGAAAACGGTGCGTACAGACGGGAGTGTTGTCTCGCGGCGTCAGCGGGCGACGGCGTCCCGCTTGGGCAGCACCCATCCCGCGCGCGGGAAGTGGCAGGTGTACCCGTTCGGGTAGGTGATCAGGTAGTCCTGGTGCTCGGGCTCGGCCTCCCAGAACGGGCCCTCGGGCTCGAGCGCGGTGACCGCGGTGCCCGGCCAGAGGCCTGAGGCATCCACATCGGCGATGGTGTCGCGAGCGACCTGCTCCTGCTCGGGGCTGAGCGGGAAGATCGCCGAGCGGTAGCTCGAGCCGACGTCGTTGCCCTGGCGGTCCAGCGTCGACGGGTCGTGGATCTGGAAGAAGAACGCCAGGATGTCGCGGTACGTCGTCTTCGTCGGATCGAACACGATCTCGACCGCCTCGGCGTGGCCGGGGTGGTTGCGGTACGTCGGGTTGTCGTTCTCGCCGCCGGTGTAGCCGACCCGGGTGTCGAGCACGCCCGGCTGGCGGCGGATGAGGTCTTCCATGCCCCAGAAGCATCCTCCAGCGAGGACGGCCGTCTCGGCGCCGGGTGTACGGGTGATTGTTCCGGTATCAGTCATGGTGAACGCTCCTTTTCTGTCATCCAGTCTGACGCAGTTCAGGCGGAGGCGGCGCGTTTGCGCTATGTGAACGCCGAATTCCGGATGTGCCATAGCGTTGCACCATGGCCGAAAACCCGATCGCTGATGCTCTTGTCCTCATCACCGGCGCCGCTCGCGGCATGGGCGAGCTGTATGCCAGACGCGCGATTGCCGCGAACGCGCGCGCCGTTGCGCTCTGGGACATAGACGAGGATGCCGCGACGGCACTGGCCACGGAGCTCGCACGCTCCGGCGTCGGTGTGCGCGCCTACCGGGTGGACGTCTCACGCCACGAGGAGATCGTCGCCGGGCTCGAGCGCGTACGCGTCGACTTCGGCACGCCTGACGTGATCATCAACAATGCCGGCATCGTTCGGGGCGCGCCGTTCTGGGAGCACGATCCTGAGCGCGACATTGAGGCGACCATGCGCATCAACGCGCTGGCCGCGATGTGGCTCACCCGCGAGGTGCTGCCCGCGATGATCGCCGACAGCTCGCGCCCGAAGCGCATCCTGAACATCGCCTCGGCCGCAGGGACACTCGCGAATCCGAACATGAGCGTGTACGCGGCATCCAAATGGGCGCTGATCGGTTGGAGCGAATCGGTTCGTCTGGAACTCGCGGCGCACGGCCATCGGCACATCGCGGTGACGACGTTCTGTCCGAGTTTCGTCTCGACCGGCATGTTCAAGGGTGCGCGCGGTCCGCTGCTGACACCGATCATGACGCCGAGGAGAGCGACTTCGGCGGCGTGGAACGGGATGCTGAAGGGCACACCGATGGTGCTGCGCCCCTGGACGGTGAAACTTGCAATGGCGTTGCGTGGCATCCTGCCCACACGCGCCTGGGATGTCGTCGCCGACAGGGTGTTCAAGGTTTACTCCTCGATGGACAGGTTCACCGGGCGCCCCTGAAGTGCCAGTGTCTGGTGAAGTGTCAGTGTCTCGTGAAGTGCCAGTAATGTTGCTTGCCTACTTCTCACTTTTCATCCACCCACTCTGATCCATCCACGGGAGAACACATGTCGGTTGGTCTACTCGCGGTCGTCGATGACATCCTGGCCGCCGCGCTGAAGGCGTCGGCGAAATCGGCCGGCGTCGTGATCGACGACGCGGCGGTGACGCCGCAATATGTGCAGGGCATCTCGCCGGCGCGCGAACTTCCCGTGGTCGCCAAGATCATGCTCGGCTCACTCGTGAACAAGTTCGTGATCATCATCCCGATCGCGTTGCTGTTGACCGCGTTCGCGCCGTGGGTGCTGCCGTATCTGCTCATCATCGGTGGCACGTATCTCTGCTTCGAGGGCGCGGAGAAGGTGATGGAGTGGTTCGGCTTCCATCACGGCGCCGTGGAAGAGGGCGCACGCAACGAGAACAAGCTGGTGTGGGGCGCCATCCGCACTGACCTGATCCTCTCTACAGAGATCATGCTCATCTCGCTGTCGAATCTGGAAGCGGGGCTCAGCTTCGGGATGACGCTGGCCATCCTCACCGTCATCGCACTGATGATGACCGGCATTGTCTACGGCGCGGTCGCACTGCTGGTGAAGATCGATGACATCGGTCTGAAGATGGCGAAGAACGACTCCCGCCGGGTGCGCCACACGGGTACGCGGATCGTGCGGTCGATGCCGGCGGTATTCCGCGTCATCAGCGTGGTTGGCACCGTCGCGATGCTGTGGGTCGGTGGACACCTGCTGCTCGCGAACCTCGGCGACGTGGGACTGTCGTTCTTCAGCGACCTGCTGCACGGGATCGAGCACTTCCTCGCGCCGCTCGGCGGAGTGATCGCCTGGATCGGCGAGACGCTGGTATCGGCGATCGCAGGGCTCCTGGTTGGCCTCTTGATTGTCGGTGCGATACTGCTGATCGGACGGATGCTCGGCAAGTCGCCGAGCTTCACCGAGGGTGGCGAATCACCGGTGAAGGTGCACGCGTAGAGGTTCTGCTCGCGGGTGCGCCGTCGGGAGCGTGGGCTGACCTGGTGCGCCGGGACGGCCTGGTGCGCCGGGCTGGTCGGACGGCGACGCGTGAGCGCGTCGATCCGCTCAGGATCCTTGCAGCGGCACGAAACTGTACAGCCCCTGATCCTGCGCATGCCGCGCGTGACCCGCGTGCATGTCTACGACGGTCATCACCCCGGCGACAGGAACGACCAGGCGCCCGCCGTCCGCGAGCTGGTCCACGAGCGCATCCGGCATCGAATTTGCTCCCGCGGAGACCAGGATGCGGTCGAAAGGCGCCTCCTCGGGGAGACCGAGCACGCCCGACTCGGCGTGACGGATCTCGGCGTGTACGCCCGCTTCGGCCAGTCGCTCTCGGCCGCAATCCACCAATTCTGCGACGATCTCCACGCCGATCACGGAGCCTCGTGGGCCCGCGAGCGTGGCGAGGATCGCAGTCGTCCACGCCGAACCGCTGCCGACATCGAGCACCCGGTCGCCGGGTTGCACGTCGAGCAGTTCGAGCATCCGCGCCACGGTCGACGGCTGTGAATTCGTCGCGTCCCAGCCGATCATCACCGGGCGGTCGGCGCCCGCGAGGTGGCGCACCGAGGGTGGCAGAAAGGTCGCCCGCGGTGTCGCGGCCATCGCTTCACGTACGCGGATTGCGGTGGCGGGATCCACTCTGATTCCGGCCATATGACGACGCTACGCCGCCTGGGCAAGCCGGGACAGTGGATGTCGCACTCGGGGCCGCGCTGGGCGCGACTCGTTCTGCACAGACCTGCCTGTTTGTGGAGTTATCCACCATTCGTGAATGGCTTCTGATCTGCGGTTTATCTGGCGGGCGAATGTCTGTGGCCTCCTGTGTAATAGAGGTATGACATCCCTTGCAGCGGAACTGGAGAACATCGATCGGCAGCTGGCCGACGCGATGACCGGTTCCACCGCGCGTGGGGGCGTGCGACTCGTCAATGATGGTGAACTTCTCGACATCGTGCAGGCTTTGGGGCGTATCCAGCGCCGGCTGGATGGTGCGATCGTCGAAACCACGGACCGGGTGGTCGAGCGGGATCAGTGTGAACGCGACGCCCGGCTGACGACACAGCTCGGATGCCGGGACGCCGCAGAGCTGCTGCGACGCACGCTCCTCATTGATGGGCCTGCGGCCCGCCGGTACGTGTCAGCGGTGGCGGCCGTGCACCGCGATCTGGACATCACCTCCGGTGGGTTACTGCCGGCGCCATTCCCGGAACTGTCCGCGGCGCTGGCTGCGGGTGCGATGTCGTTGAGCGGGTTCCTGGCGTGTACGACACCGCTACTGAAGGCCAGACGGCTAGGGACCGCGGACCGACTAGCTGCGGATGCCGTGCTCGCACGCTTCGCGACCGGACGCCCACTGGACGGTGACCAACCATCGGATGACGGCGACCCTCTTGACGGTGACCTCTCACTTGATGACGACGCTGACGGGGCGGGCGAGACGGCACCGCTGCCGACGACGGATGAGCTGGCCGGGCTGACCGCGCACATCATCGACCGCCTCGACCCGGACGGTGCGGAGCCGAAAGACCGGGCGGGCAAACGCCGCCGGTACTTCACGATCGGGCGCCTCCGCGACGGATCCGTGCCCGTACGCGGTGAGCTACTCCCGGAAGTCGCCGCCCAACTGGAGAAGCTGATCGACAGTCTGATGAACCCGAAAGTCAACGACGAGGCCAGTACCGGGGCCGGAGTGCGATTCCGACCCTCCGACGACGGTGCCGCCAATGATGGTGCCGGCAGTGGTGGCGACAATGACAGTGACGATGACGGTGACCGCTTCGACGCCAAGTACAGCTCGACAGCCGGCACCGCGTCCGCCGCTGAGGGCGACACGCTCACCGATCGTGCGGACGGGCTCCCGGCCCACAAGGCTGCGTCGCCCCCACCGGACGCCGCGGACCTGCGCACGCATGCGCAGAAACGGCACGACGCGTTCGCGAGCATCATCATGGTCGCAGCAGCATCCGACGGCATGCCCACCCTCGGCGGCGCCGCACCCACCCTGGTCGTCTCCGTCAGCGCCGAAGACTACGCCCACCGCACCGGACGTGCGACCGTCCAGGGTGCCGGATACGACGTGCCCCTCGGCGCCACCGACCACGCCGCATGCGCGGGCGGTGTGGAACGCGTGCTGTTCGACGAGAACGGGGCGATCGTGGGGATCAGCACCACGGCACGGATCTTCAACGCCCGCCAACGCCGCGCGATCGTGCTCCGCGACCGCAAATGCCTCATCCCCGGATGCAACATCCGTGCGGAATGGTGCGAAATCCATCATGTGACCGAACACTCACGTGGCGGACCCACCCACACCAGCAACGGGGTACCCCTGTGTTGGCACCACCACCGCACCCTCGACGAACACATCTGGCTCATCCGAATGCGTAACGGGACACCCGAAATCCGCGGACCCAACTGGTGGGACCCCTACGCCCGATGGCGAGCACCACACCTGAACTACACCGCAGTCGACGAAGCCATCGACGGCGAACACGACCTGGCACGGAACACCTGGTGACGGTGGATGGTTGAGCTTGCGACGAGATCAGCGGGCGAGCCCGAGGAAGACCATCATCGCTCGCTCCACCTCTGCAAGCTGCGCAGCCGACAACCGCCCCACCCGCGCCGCCATGTTCTCCCTGCGCACCGTCGTCGGCTTATCGATCATGACGTCGCTCTCGCGCTCGAGTCCGGACCTGCGAGTCCTTGGAACGCGCACCCGGAGGAACGGTGCATCGATCAAGTTGCTCGTCAGCGGTAGCACGGTCACGGATGCCGTGCCATCGAACGCCTCGTCCTGGACGATGACCGCGGGCCACGGCGTCGACGACGCTATGCCGCGTTCCACCGTCCAGATCTCTCCCCGAACGCCCGAGGCGTCGCTCATTCGTCGCCCCATGACGCTGAACCCGCACCAATCGGTGCCTGCCCGTCACGGGTCGAGCCAGCACCGGCAAAGTCAACCCCGGTCAAGTCAGCCCCGGTCAAGTCAGCTCGCGCGACCTCGGCAGCCTGGCGCTTCGCCTCAGCTGTGAATGCCGGTGTCCGCACGTCAAGCACCCACGTCTGCACCGGGCGGTAGCCGCGCTCGCGCATGCGCCTTCGATACTCACTCACTCGCGACTTCACGGTCATGGGTACAGCGTTACATGTAACGATCTGCGATGCAATGGCTCATCCCGATCACAGTGCTACCTCCAGCCAGTCCGGGGTCATTGACCGGAAGAACACGCTCAGCCCACCGGCGAGAATGTTGCCCGGTTCGATGCGCGTCGCGTCGGCGAGGTATGCCATTGCGATCGCACGCTGCCCGCGCGCCCAATGCAACCAGGCAAGGGCGCCGAACAGCGGCGGACGGAAGGACTCCGGCATGGATGCCACAGTCATGCGCAGAAACTCAATGCCGCGCTGCACCCGCTCCGCATCAGGAATCTCAACCGACTCGCCTCGGAAGAGTTGGTAAGTACGGTCCTTCGGGATGGCATCCACTCGGGCGAGACCGAGCACATATTCATCCAAAGAGACCCCCTCTCGGCGCGCGCCCTCGATGAATCGCCCCTGTTTGCGAAGGACCTCCTCACCCGCGCCGCGCCCGAAGGCGATCTGCATCGCCACGGTCTCGGGGACCGTGGCAAATTCACTGATAAGGATGAGCTGCGCGCGAAGCTCAACGTCGGTGGGCCGCGGAAGTTCCGCATCGAGGATCGTCTCGACGACCGGAATCACGAGGGCCGTGGGCCCGTACTCCTCGAATCGTCGCACGATCGATCCGATGTGCCTCGTCGGCACGACAAAACCGAGCTCGGGCAGGTCGGCAGCGAGGTCAAGCAGGAGCTCGGCGAGCTCGTTGCTGTCCTCCTCCGAGACGAATGGAAGGTGGATGAGTGTCTCCCCCAGCAGGGTGTCGTGGTCTGTCATACCGCCATCGTTGTTCCCCCACAGGGCCGACAACCGAGCGAAACCCACGAATGGTGCAGAACTCGATGAAACCCAGACCCGTGCAGAACGAGACGGCGCAGCATCCATCCTCCGGTAATGTTCCGAGTGAACACGCACGTGCTCCGGGGTCGGTGAAATTCCGAACCGGCGGTCATAGTCCGCGACCCAAAGCCCTTCGTGGCTGAGGTTGAACCGGTGAAATTCCGGTACCGACAGTCACAGTCTGGATGGAAGAAGCACAGTGGTGGGCTGCATGCGACGACGCATGCCCCGGCCCTCACTCTCCCTCGGCGGCATCGAAGCCGAATGGAGAATCATGGACGTCCTGCGCTGGCTGGTCGACGCCTTCAACTCGCAATGGATGCTGCCCGGCGGGCAGACCCTGCTGATCCGCGAAGTCGTGGGCAACATCTTCGGCCTCGCGAGTGCGCTCGGCGGCATGCGACGCAAAATCTGGGCATGGCCAATCGGCATCATCGGCAACCTGCTGTTGCTGACCGTTTTCCTGGGGTCGATCCTCAACCCCGCTCACTCGCTGCCGAACCTGCTCGGACAGGCCGGACGCCAGGTGATGTTCATCGCCGTCGCGATCTACGGCTGGATCCGCTGGCGACAGGCGAAGGCCGACAGCGGGCAGATCACGCCCCGTTGGGCGCCCAACAACGCCCGTGTCGGTCTCGTGCTCGTACTTGTTCTCGGCACCGTCGCGCTCACTCCCCTGTTCCGTGTGCTCGGATCGTACGAACCGGTCTGGGCGGATGCGTGGACCTTCGTCGGCTCACTGCTCGCGACCTACGGCATGGCCAAGGGCTGGACCGAGTTCTGGCTGATCTGGATTGCCGTCGACGTCGTCGGCGTGCCCCTGCTATTCAGCGCCGGTTACTACGCGACCGGGTTCATGTACGTGTTCTACGGCGTCTTCACCGCGGTCGGATTCTTCGTCTGGTGGCGGGCGCACGCGAACGCCAAACCCAAGATCGACACGATCATGCCGGATCCGCGAGTGGTTTCGCCGGGGGACAATAGTGAGTGATGTTCGACAGCCCGCTCTCCGCCTCCGCCTACGAGGTGCTCGGTGTCGACCCCGCCGCCACTGACGATGCGCTGCGCAAGGCATATCGCCTGAGGCTGCGCCAAACGCACCCCGACACCGGCGGCGACGCAGCAGAATTCATCCAGGTGCAGCGCGCCTGGGAACTCATCGGCACCGCCGAGGGGCGCGCGGCCTACGACCGCGGTCATGGCTTCGGCGCCGGCTATCCCCCGGCGCCGGGCCAAGCACAACCCCAGGGACAGAGCTGGAACGGGTGGCAGGTCCCCGTGCCACGCGCCGACTCTCGCCCCAAGGCACGTGCGTACGGGCATCCGGGTGGGTGGCGCCGCGAGCGCTACCTGACACTCATCCGGGAATGGGCCGGCCACGGCGTCGACGTCCCCGACCCGTACGACCCGGCGCTCGTGCGCTCCATGCCACGAGAACTGCGTCGCATGCTTGCGGATGCTCTCGCCGAAGAAGAGACGGCACGCACCGTCTCCGACCTCGGCATGGGGTTCACGGTGTGGCACGATGTCGCCGCCGGCGGCCGCGGCGGCGACAAGCTCGACCACGTCATCCTCAGCCCGTCCGGCCTGTACGGGGTGCTGTCAGAAGACTTCGGCGAAGTGGTGCGATTCCGCCGCGGAGAGATCATCGGCCGCTCCGTCGACGGCGACGCACCCATCGCAGCCCTCCTCGCGCGCATGCGCGTCATCGCAAAAGCTGCACGTGTCCGCTTCGGCGGCGCGATCATCGTTCTGCCCGACGACGACCTGGATCAGGCGATCACCTCACTCGGTAAAGTCCGTGGAGTCCCGGTCGTGGTCGTCCGCCGCAGCGCCCTACACACAGTGTTGCGCCGCGGCGTCCCCGGCGCACGAGACATCGGCGGCAATGAGCTGTTCGACGTGCGCACCCGACTGCAGCACACCCTGCGGTTCGTGTGAACGGGTTCACGCTCGACTCCGGCCAGCGTGACCTGCGCGACCGGCTGAACGACATCGCCCAGGATGCCGACACCACCCGCAGCCTTTACATCCACGGTCCTGCTGGCCGAGGCAAGACGTGGATCGCAAATACGACGTTCGAGGCGCTGCCGACCTCGCGCAAGGCCCGCGTGCACTTTCATGGGTTCCTCGCCGCTTTGCACCACAGCATCCACCATCACCGGAGCGATGAGGACGCGCTCGGGCGTGCGATCGACGACATCGCCGGCGACAGCCACGTGTTGTTCTTCGATGAATTCCACGTGCACGACTCCGGCGATGCCCGGCTGCTCACGCGCCTGCTCGATCGGCTTTTCCGCCGCGGTGTGACGGTGATCGCCACATCGAACTATGCACCCGACGACCTGCTGCCGAGCCCGATTTGGCATCACCTCTTCGAACCCGGCATCCGCCTGATCAAGACGAACATGGACGTGTTTCACCTCGACGGCCCGACCGACTATCGCACGCTCCCGCAGGACCATTCGCGTGGGTTCGCCTCCGGTACGTGGACCACCGCGTCGCCAGCGCGGCATCCGGCTCCGACTGAGGCAACGACCATCACGGTGCACGACCGCCAGTTCAGCGTGCTCGCGAGCCGCCCCGATTCGCTGTGGGCGAGCTTCGCTCAGCTCTGCGAAGCTCCGATCGCAACCATCGAATACCTGGAGTGGGCGCGGGTGTACCCGCGGTGGGTGGTGACCGAGGTTCCGACCTTCGCGGCCATCGGCGCGCCAGCGCAGCAGCGGTTCATCAACATGATCGACGTACTGGCCGACGCGGACGTGCCGGTGACGTTCGTCTCACCTCACACGCGTGACGCTTTCCTCGCCGGGACGTCAGGGCGGCCGGATGCGTTCCGCATGGTGAGCCGACTGCAACTGCTGCAGTCAGCGGCCTGACGCGACGCGTTCACCCTAAGGCGAAACGATCAGCTAAAGCGAAACGATCAGACCACAGCGTCACTGCGAATGCCGAGCAGACTGCCGCCGCCACCATCCGACGGCAAGGGGCGAAATCCGAGCCGCTGATAGAAGGCGCGGGCGTTCGTGTTGCTCGGCGACACTCCGAGGTGCACTCCGGGTACCCCTCGCCCGTGGAGCTCAGCAAGAAGCGCGCGGATCAGGCGTCGCCCCGCCCCCTTGCCTTGCATTGACGGCAACAGGTCGATGTGCAGATGAGCCGGGTACTCATCCAGCTCCTCGATCATCATCCGCTCGGGGTTCAGCCCCATCTCCAGAATGTTCGATGGCTCAAGCGACGAGTATTTCCGCTCGAATCCGGGCAGCCAATCGCGCCGGTAACGGTCTACGAATCCTCGAGTATCGGCGGTGGCGACGACGTACCCTTCAACCCGCTCGCCGGTATCGACGACGAACGTCAGGTCGGGCTCGAAATCGACGTACGGCAGCGCGAAAATATCGGCCAGCAGCTCGTCGCTGCCGTGCATCCCGGTCGCGTCCGCGCCCCCGTTTCCGGTCTTCAAACAAATTTCAGCGACATCGTCGCGATCGGCTTCAAGAAATCGACGAATGTCCGGCATTCCTTCATACTTGCATAGAGCACTGGCCACACCAGAACGAGGAGAAGTACCCGATGACGGACACGGATTCCGCCATCCGACGACGCCTGTCGATTGCACTGGAACACGCCGTCGCAGAAGGGGTCATCCCCGGCGGCGTCTGCATGATCTCACGATCCGGCTCCCCCACGATCACGGCGACTGCAGGGCACACCGCATCCTTCGATGCGACCGGCCAGCCGATCGACGCTGACGCATCGGAACTGGTCACTGGCGTGCGCCAACCGGTCACGGATGCCACGGTGTACGACCTCGCCTCGGTCTCCAAGCTCTATACGTCGATCACGCTGCTGAGCCTGGCAGACAAGGGATTGGTCGATCTCGACGTCAGCGTCTCCGAGTGGCTCCCCGCATACCGCCAGGGCGAGAAGTCGGCCGTGACGCTGGCACACCTGCTCAGTCACACGTCGGGCCTGCCCCCGACCAACCCGTACACGTTGCAGCGCAGCGTTCACGGCGAGGGCACCGGCCACGTGAGCTGGGTCCCGCCGAGCCGCGACGCGTTTCTGGAAGACATTCTGACGCTCCCGCTCGCGCACCCGGTGGGCACCGACAAGGTGTACTCCTGCCTCGGATACATCACGTCGATGGCCGTGGCCGAGGCAGCAACCGGGCGGCCCTGGGCGCAGCTGGTGCGCCAGCACGTGCTGGAACCGCTGCACCTCACCCGGACGACGTTCACCCCCGACAAAGCCCACACCGCGCCCACCGAACATCAGCCGCACTTCGGCCGCGGAATGGTGCACGGGATCGTTCATGATGAGACCGCGAGCGCACTGGGCGGAGCGGCCGGAAATGCCGGGCTATTCGCTCCGGCACACGACGTCACCATGCTCGGCACGGCTCTCCTCAACGGCCTCCCCGGTGTGCTCAGTACGCAGTCGTTCGAACGCCTCTGGAACGACCAACTGCCTGGTCTGCTCGGCGGGACCGCCGGTCGTGTCGAACAGGAGATCGGTTACGGCCAGAGCCTCGGGCTACGCATCGGACAGACCAGCTGGATGAGCGACGCCGGCCGTCACGCCAGGGGGCACACCGGGTTCACCGGCACGTCGCTCCTGATCGATCGCGATAAGGAACTCGTCGTCGTGCTTCTCACCAACCGTGTGCACCCCACGCGTGACGGAGCGGATGTCACTGCGCTGCGCCACTCGATCAGCACGATCGCATACGAAGCCCCAGACCACTGAACAGCCCCCACTAAGCAGAGCCGAGGAATTTTCTGATGCACGACCCGTCCCTACTCCGTCTGGCTCACAGCGTCCTCTGGCCCGGCTTCGACGGCCTCACCGCGCCCGATTGGCTGATGCACGCTCTTGATCAGGGCCTGGCCGGCGCGGTCTACTTCGAGCAGAACATTTCCCCGTCAGATCCCGAGCAAGTGCGCGCCCTCTCGAAGAGCATCCATGACGCGAATCCGATCGCACTGATCGGCGTGGATGAAGAGGGCGGCATCGTCACGCGTCTGGAGGCATCCACCGGCTCATCCACACCCGGTAACGCCGTACTCGGCCGGATCGATGACGTCGACATCACCGAACACACCGCCGCATGGATCGGCAATCTCGTGGGGGCCGCGGGTATCGACATCAACCTCGCACCGACCGTCGACGTCAACTCCAACCCGCGCAACCCGGTGATCGGAGTCCGCTCGTTCAGCGCCGACACCGACGTCGTCTCCCGGCATGCGGCTGCCTACGTGCGCGGCATCCAGAGCGCAGGAATTGCGGCGTGCCCCAAGCATTTCCCCGGCCACGGCGACACCATGACCGACTCCCACCTGGATGTAGCAACCTCAGACATCACACTGGAAGAACTGCGCAGCATCCACCTGCCCCCATTCCGCGCGGCCATCGACGCGGGCGCAAAGGCGCTGATGAGCGCACACATCCGCGTGCCCGCATTGGGAGATGCTCCCGCCACGCTGAACAGCACCAGCCTGGGCATCGCACGCGAGTTGGGCTTTGACGGAGTGCTCATCACCGACGCTGTGGACATGGCCGCGATCCGTGCCACTGTCGGGTCCGGCCAGGGAGCCGTCGCGGCGCTGGGCGCAGGCGCAGATCTCATCTGCATCGGCAACCCGGGCCGCGTCTCCGCGGCAGGCGGCCCTCGCATCGACGAGCTCGACTTCACCGAACCGCTGCACGCGGTCTACGACGCCCTCGCATCAGGGACCCTGTCGATGGAACGCGTGGAAGAAGCCGCAGCACGCAACGCGGCACTCGCGCTCTGGCGCCACGAGCAGCCCGCTTCCCCCGACGACGCCGGAGTCTTCGACGGGGCTCCCCTTGCGGCACGCGCGGCCGACGTAATCGGCGACGTGCGCCTCGCCCGAGGCACGGTAACGCTGATCGACGCGCGCCCACGCCGCAGCATCGCGGTAGGAGACGCGCCTGATTTCTTCGACGTCGCACTGCGCGAGTTCTTGGAAACTGATCGCGTACCGCTGGGCGGGCTGAGCGACGCGGATGCCGTAGCCAAGGCACGGACCGTACTCGCAGATCGCCCCGGCGAGGTCGTGCTGGTCGTCAATCAGCCGCAGAACAACACATCTGAAGCATCCGTTCTTGATGCAGTGCTGCAGACCCGACCGAACACGGTCGTGATCTACGCCGGGTGGCCGGCCAAAACGGCGCCCGCTGCGGGACGCGCCATCGTGACATATGGCGCATCCCGAGCGACCGCCAGAAACGCTGCGCGGCTACTCAGCGGTCAAGCCTGAGCCGAGTGCTCAGGCCTGACCGCCAAGTGGTCAGGCCTGAGCGCCGAGCACCTCGCTGAGTCGACCGCCGGCCGCGAGCAGTAGCTGCTCGGCGTCGGCGCGCCCAGTGGCACGCGCGATCATGACTGCGGCAACCGGCACCCGTAACCCGGAATCGGTCAACGTCGTTGCTGCAGTTCCCGCGTCGACACCGGTGATCGTCCTGATCAACCGCTCGGCACGATCGCGCAACTTCTCATTGGTGACGGAAAGATCCACCATGAGATTGCCATAGGTCTTGCCGAGCCTGATCATGACCCCGGTGGACACCATATTCAGCACCTGTTTCGTTGCTGAACCGGCCTTGAGTCGGGTGGACCCAGACAGCACCTCGGGTCCGACCGCAACTTCGATCGGCATGTCTACGGCCTCACCGAGGATGGAGTCGAGGTTGCAGGCCAGACCAACGGTCAGCGCACCTACGGCTCGAGCTGCGTGGATCGCTCCGAGCACGTAGGGCGTGCGCCCACTCGCAGCGATACCGAAGACGACATCGAGCTCGGTGACACTCAGCTCAGCAACCGCCGACGCGCCGAGCGCGGCGGAATCCTCAGCGCCCTCCACTGCCGTGAACATCGCGCCGACGCCTCCGGCGATAATCCCCTGCACCTGCTCAGGGTCGGAATGGAACGTCGGTGGACACTCCGACGCATCCACCACGCCCAGACGACCGGATGTGCCGGCGCCGAAGTACAGCAAGCGCCCTCCTGCGGCGAGGCGTTCTGCCGTAGCATCCACCACCGCTGCGATCTGCGGCAGAGCGGCCGCCACCGCGAGCGGAACGGAAGCCTCGGCCTCGTTCAGCGCGCGCATGGCGTCCACTGTCGAAATGGTGTCGAGATCGCGATAGCGCTCGTCGATCTGTTCTGTGGCAAGAAGCCCTGGTCGATCGTTGATAGGTGTGCGCTCCTCAGTCGGGTTCGCCGGCAAGCTCATCCCGTCGCCAGACGTCGGCGTGGGTTCGGCGCCGCGGCAAGCAGACGACGCGTGTACTCGTGCTCAGGCGAATCGATCACCTTCCTGCTGGCACCGCGTTCGATCACCTTGCCGTGGTACATCACCAGAGTCTCGGCGGAGTACTCTCGCGCCGAGCCGAGGTCATGCGTGATGTAGAGAACCGCGAGGTCTTCGGTCAGTCGCAAGTTGTCGATCAGGTCAAGCATCTCCTTGCGGATGCTGACATCGAGCATCGAGACCGGCTCATCGGCGAGCAGCACCTTGGGCTGCGCCGCGAGCGCCCGTGCGAACGAGATTCGCTGCCGCTCGCCACCGGAGAGCTCGTGCGGGAACCGGTGCAGATAGCGCTCGGCCGGCGAGAGCTCGACCTTGCGCAGCAGTGCCAGGCTCCGTTCCTCGACCTCGTCATCAGACATGCGCCCACCGTGGATACGCAGTGCGCGCCCGAGCGTGTAGCTGACCCGATGCAAAGGATTCAGCGAGGAGAACGGATCCTGCAGTGTCATCTGCACGGTGTGCGTGTACTCGATGAACGCCCGACCCCTGTTCGCCGAGGTCGGTGTGCCATCCAGCAGAATTTCGCCGGACGTCAGCGGCATCAGCTGCGCCAGCAGACGCCCGATCGTGCTCTTGCCGGAGCCGCTCTGGCCGACCAGGGCGGTGACCTGGCCCGCGCGCAGCTCGAGGGACACATTGTCGACAGCACGGAAGTGCTCCCGGCCGAAAAGCCCCTTACGCTTGTCGGTTCGGAAGTCCTTCACCAGGTTGCGTGCCTCGAGAACCACACGGCCACGATCGGCAGAGGTGTCGACGGTGTCGGCCGTGTCGGCGGTCATACGAGTGCTCCCAGGTCGGCGAGTGAGGTGAGAAGGTTCTTCGTATATGGATGCCGCGGATCGGCATACACCTCGAGCGCGGGGCCATACTCCACCAGACGACCGCGCTGCATAATGGCGATGCTGTCGGATACTTCCAACAGCAGTGACAGGTCATGCGTCGTGAAGATGATCGCGAAGCCGTACTCGTCGCGCAGCGCCATGATCTGTTCGAGCACCTCGCGCTGAATGAGCAGGTCCAGCGCCGTGGTCGGCTCGTCCATGATGATGACGTCTGGCTCGAGGACCAACGCGATGGCAATTGCCACGCGCTGCTTCATTCCGCCGGAGAGTTCATGCGGGTACGCCGTGATCCGATCGCCGTCGATGCCCACCTTCTCGAGCATCGAGCGGGCGAGCTTCTTACGATCAGCGGCCACCATCTTCGGACGGTGCACACGAAGGACGTCGTCAAACTGCTCACCGATGCGTGTCACTGCGTTCAGTGCGTTCATCGCGCTCTGGAACACGATCGCGATCTCGTCCCAGCGGTAGCGACGAAGTTCCTCGGTCGGAATCGACAGCAGATCGATCTCCTGCGTCGTCGGCTCCTGCCCTGCCCGCGGTTTCGGTTGGCGGTAGTAGGTGATCGATCCGGCGGTGACTTCTGCTGGGCTGCGAAGCAGGCGGGTGATCGCGTTCGTGAGAGTGGACTTTCCACTCCCAGACTCGCCCGCAAGTCCCAGCAGTTCCCCGCGATGAAGTGTGATCGAGACATCATCAACGGCGTGCACCAACTGCTCGGCCGTGGGGTAGTCCACCTTGAGTCCTCGCACCTCGATGACGGGTACGCCCGGCACATCGATCGGACGAATCTGCGCGGGGAACTCGACCTCGACGCGCTCTTGGGCGCTGTCAGGCGTGACACCGTCGGATGCAGCGGCATCCGGAAGCGTCGCCACCGTCACCGTTTCTGAGCCGGCGATCGCAGCGGCACCGGCTGTGCTCAGCGATGCTGCCTTCGACACCGGCGCTGCCTTGGCTCGGCTCTTGCCCGTGCGCAGACGCGGGTTCGAGTACTCATCGATTCCGAAGTTGATGAGCGCGAGGCCCGCGCCGATGATGGCGATGGCAAGACCTGGAGGTACGAACCACCACCACGCGCCGTACAGGAACGCCTGAGAGCTCTGTGCGAAGTAGAGCATCGAGCCCCAGCTCGTGGTGGTGAGCGATCCAAGTCCGAGGAATGACAGCCCGGCCTCCGCGAGAACGGCGCCGATCACCGAGAACAGGAATCCTGACGCGATGAGCGGGAGCGCATTCGGCATGATTTCGGCGAGGATGATGCGCGTGCGCGATTCACCGGTCGCACGGGCCGCCTCGATGAACTCCCGACGGCGCAGCGACATCGTCTGCGCACGCAGCACGCGCGCAGATCCTGCCCATGAGGTGATCGCGATGACAATTGCGACGGAGATCATTCCTCGCGAGGGAAGGTAGCCGGTGAGCACGATGAGCAGCGGCATGCCGGGAACGACGAGGAACACGGAGGTGAGGATGTAAAGCAGGTCATCCGACACTCCGCGGAAGTATCCGCCGATCACACCGACGATGACCGAAACGAGCTGCGAGATGATGCCCGCGAATACGCCCACACCCAGCGAAATCTGGGCGCCGTAGACGAACTGGGCGAAGACATCCTGCCCGGTCTGGGTGGTGCCGAACCAGTGCTCGGCCGAAGGTCCCTGCAGAATATCGGCACTGCTCGACTGGGGCGAGTACGGAGTGAGTAGCGGGCCGAACGCGGCCAGCAGCACGAAGAAGATCACGATGACGAGTCCGGCACGGACCTTGCCTGACGCCGGGATGAAGCGTGAGATTTTCATGGTCAGCCTTCCTGTCGCGTACGCGGATCGAGGAATACGTAGACGATGTCCGCGAAGAGGTTCGCGACGATCACCGCCAGCGAGATGATGAGGAACAGCCCCTGCATCAGGGGGAAGTCCTGATTACCGACGGCCTCAAAGAGCGTGTAGCCGACCCCGGGGTAGTTGAAGATGACCTCGGTGAGCATCGATCCTCCGACGACGGCGCCAAGCGAGAGCGCGAAGCCGGTGACCGAGGGCAGGATCGCATTACGCGCGGCGTAGTTGAGCATCACCATGCGCTTGGGCAGGCCCTTGGCCTCAGCCATGGTCACGTAGTCCTCGCCGAGGACCGTGACGGTCATGTTCCGCATGCCGAGGACCCATCCGGCGAACGAGGCCAGGACGATCGTGACTGCGGGGAGGAAGCCGTGATAGAGAACAGAGGCGATGAACTCCCAGTTCCATCCGGGCATGAGCCCTGGCTGATAGGCGTGAGAAACCGGGAACCATCCGAGGTTCACCGACAGGATGAGCACCAGGATGAGTGCCATCCAGAAGTACGGAACCGCGTTGAGGAAGGTCAGCGCGGGAAGTGCGTGGTCGCTCCATGTGCCACGACGCCATGCGAGCACGACACCCAGGCCGGTGCCGAGGAGGAAGCTGATGATCGTGGTGATGCCGACCAGGCCGATGGTCCAGGGCAGCGCGGTCCAGACGATGTCCGCGACGGGGACAGGGAAGAAGCCGATCGAGAGGCCGAGATCACCGTGTGCCAGGTCAACCAGGTAGTCCCAATACTGCACGTGCAACGGGGCATCGGTGATGCCGTAGCTTTCGGCGATCGCAGCCATGGCTGCCGGGTCGATGCGGCCCTGTAGCTTTTCGACGAGCAATGAGACGGGATCGCCTGGCATGAGCCGTGGGATCAAAAAGTTCATCGTGAGCGCAGCCCAGGCGATGAACACGTACAGCATCACCTTGCGCAGGAGGTACTTCAAGCGGGGACGACCTCTCGGATCGAAATGGAATGGCTGGGGCGGGCGACGCGAAGGCGCCACCCGCCCCAGTCGTGTATTACTTGGCGGGGGTCAGGTTCGTGACGACAAGGAGGTTGTCGGGGAACTGGAACGGTGCGCCCAGTGCGTACGGGTCTTCTGCGGTCGGGAAGCCTTCCCAGCGCTCAGTGTTGTACTGGAACCAGTTCGGCGACTGCAGCATCGGGATCACCGGAAGCTGCTCGACCATGATCTGCTCGAGTCCGTCCAGCGCCTCCTGCTGCGCGGCCGGGTCGACGGTCGATGCGAAGGCTGTGAGGAGAGCATCCGCTTCGTCGTCGTAGTAGCGGTTGTAGTTCGAGACGACGGATTCGCCCGCACCGGTCTTGTACTCGGAGCTCATCATCGACCGGAACAGGGTGTACGGCGTCAGGCCCATCGCGACCGAGGCGATGGTCATCTGATAGTTGCCGGAGTTGCGCGCTTCCAGCCAGGCCTCGAAGGAGACGCCCTGCGGCTCAAGCACGATGCCGACCTCGGCGAGCTGCTCCTGCAGCAGGCTGCTGATCGTCACCCAGTCGACGTAGCTCGACGGAATCTGCAGGCTGTACGACATCTTCTCCCCGGCAGGGGTGGTGCGCACGCCGTCGCTGCCCATGGCGTAGCCCGCCTCGTCGAGAAGCGTGTTCGCGTCGTCGGCGTCGAACTCGAATTCGACGTCCGCGTACTCGTCGCTCATGACCGACTCATAGGCAGGCAGTGGCAGACCGGTGGGATGAGCGGCCGGGGTGTAACCCTGCATTGCCACCTCGGAGAGCTGGTCGCGGTCGATCGCCATGCTGATCGCCTCGCGCAGTGCCACGTCATCGAACGGCGCAGACTGCGTGTTCACAAGCAGGTTCACGAGGCCGTCACCGGGGTACCAGTAGGCGCGGTGCTCCGGGTCCTTCTCGATGTAGATCTTTTCGATGTTGGCGACGAAGCCGCCCGACCAGTCGAACTCACCGGCCTGCAGTGAGCTGTTGAAGGTCTGGTCGGAGGATGCCGGGTAGCGAACCTGCTCGACCTCGACCTCGTCCGCGTTCCAGTAGGACTCGTTGGTCTTGAGTGTGTACAGCTGCTGACCGAACTGGTCCAGCACGAACGGTCCGGTGACGACCGGGTTGTCGTTGGTGAACTCGACCGGGTCGACCTCGGAAAACACGTGCTCAGGGACGACGATGGTGTTGGCGAGTGCGGCCTGGAAGGCGAACATCGACTTGTTGAACTTCACAACGGCCGTGTTCTCATCGACCGCTTCTGCAGCGGCGATGTCGAACGCGCCCGCGTTTGCAGCGGGGTTGTCACGCATCAGGTTGAACGTGAAGGCGACGTCTTCTGCATCGAACGCCTCGCCGTCGGACCAGGTGACGCCCTCGCGGAGTACGAAGGTGGCCTCTGTGCCGTCCTCGTTGAACTCCAGCGACTCGGCCAGCCAGGGCGTGGTCTCACCCGTCGCCATCGGCGTCGCGATCATGAGGGGCTCGTAGAGCATGCCCTTCGTGCCCTGCAGGGCCGTCGGGGCGAACGGGTTGAAGTTCGGCTGGTAGGTGGTGGCCGTGTTTGCGTGAATCGTCAGCGGAGCGACGCCGCCATCATCGGCTACGTCTTCACCGCCAGCGGAGCATGCGGACAGCGCCAGGGCGCCAACAGTGAGTACTGCCGCAAAGCGAAACAGTTTCGGGGCTTTCATAGATGCCTTTCAGTGCGTGTATGAGGTGCGTGGAACTACAGGGAAAACGGTCAGTGTCCGAGATCGGCGCGCAGGACGTCGAACCGGCGAGTGATATGGAATCCGGAACGAAGGTAGAGGTGACCTGCGGGAGATTCCTCGCCCGTCCAGAGGAACCAGGCGCTCTGGGCACCTTCGGTGCGCATCCGCGTGAGGGTGTCGTGCAGCAGCACCTTGCCGAGACCGGTTCCTCGGCAGGATTCGTCAACGCCATAGGGACCGAATCGCTCGCGCAGGCCGCGGTAGGCGCCGTAGGTCGCGAACCCGACCATCTGGCCATCGGGGTGACGCGCCACTATGACCCGGTCGATGCGGCCGTTCTGCAGGACGGAGTCGCGAACGGCCTCGCCCCAATCCGGAGCCAGCCGCTGCGAGGCGAACGACAGCGTCTCGGGGAGGTCGTCAGGGCCAGCGGCTGCGAAGGAGTACCCCTCGGCGACGCGAGTGGCGCGCAGTTCACGCACTTCTTCCGGCATCGCGTACTCGGACAGGTTGATGCTCATCGCCGCCGCGGTGTACAGCTTCTGGAAGCCGTTCTTCTCGAAGAGCGCGGCAGCTTCGGGGTACGCCTGCGCGTCCAGCCCCGGCACGAAGTACGCCAGCGGGTAGGCAGCGTAGTTGATCCATTTGGCGCCCTTGCCAGCGAGGAAGGACTTCGCGCGACGCAGCAGTTCGGTGCCGATGCCCTGCCGTCGCGCGTGCGGGTCCACACAGCCGATCGTGATCCAGCCGCCGTCCGGGTCGGGGCCGATTCCGCGTCCGGCGCGCACCGCATAGACGAAGCCGAGCACATCATCGGTGTCGGCATCGACCGCGACGATCAGTCCGTCAGGGTCGAAGTTCGGGTCGAGAAGGACAGTGTGCGTGAACCAGTCCGCGCTGATCGCATCGCGAGGCATCGCGACGGCAGTGAGGTCGGCGAGGCGGACGGCGTCGCCGCTGCGGTGCCCACGGTAGGTGACGAGCAAGGGAGTACCCACTTTCTGCGAATCGTTGGTCGACGTGTGACGCGAGCGCTCAGCCGAGCGGCGCCATCCCCCAGGTGCGGCCGGAGGAGAGAGCCACGGCGTAGGGCACGCCTGCGAGGCATCCGCGAGAAATCATCTGAGCCGAGTAGAAGTCGATGTAGCGGAAGCCATAGGTCTCACCGCGGGCGAAAGCCTGGCCGCTGATCGCCGCGGTCCATCGCTGATGCGCCTCTTCGGAAATCTCCACGAACACGTCGCCGTCGTAGCCGGATGCGTCTTCCCAATTCTCGGTGAAAAGCAGTCGTCCGACGCCATGGCGCGCGGTCTCGTTCTTCCAACCAGGCAGCCCAGCGAGGAACCGCGCACGCTCGGCAAGTACCGAGGCGTTCTCGTGGTCAGTGTGCATGCTGTTCTTCCAGTGCGCGAGCAGCATCGACGGCTTGACCTCGCGGATCAGATCGGCGAGGCGCTCAGCGGTCGCATCATCTGCCTTCAGGAATCCGTCGGAGATGTCGTCGAAGATGACGACCTCCGCACCGATCCCCTCGGCGAAGGCACGCGCTTCAGCGATCTTCTGCTCGCGGTACTCCTCGACGGAGAGTCGGGGGTGACCTCGCTCACCGGGAGTGAGGGCGACCAAGACGGAGCGCCCGCCATCGATGACGTTCTGCGCGAGCATCGGACCAGCGGTGAGATCCATATCTCCGATATGGCCGCCGACGGCCATGATCGTCTGAGGTGACACAGTGGTGGTCCTTTGTTCGTTGCGGAAGCGTTGCGGAGTTGTTGCGGTCAGTAAATGAGGGCGGATGCCGGTACCTGCGGCGTCGCGGGGCTCGAGGCGAGAATCGCGCGCTGGTCGTCGCCGGCATGGATCCCCTCGCGCAGTGCCGCGGATCCCCACAGCAGGTCGATGAACGGCGGCCGCCCCGGGTTCGCCGGCAGCCACAGCGACTCGTTCGGGTACAGCTCTGCGATCGTCTGCAGCACCGTGATGCCGGTCGTGATCGGATCAAAGGCTGTGGCATCGCGCAGATGCAGCTGAGCGCCGTGCACCACGTCTCCGTGCCACTTGCTGAAGGTCGGGCGGAAGACGGATTCGCGGAAGACGACTCCTGGGAGCTCGCGCTCGTTCAGCGCTGCAGCAAGCCGAGCGTCCGTCCAGGCGGCACCGAACATTTCGAACGGTCGGGTCGTGCCCCGGCCCTCGGAGAGCACGGTTCCCTCAAAGAGCCCGATCGCCGGGAAGACCGTCGCGGTCGTGAGCGTCGGCATGTTCGGCGAGGGCATCACCCAGGAATCGGCGGGATTCTGGCGTTCCCGGTTCCAACCGTCGAGTTCGATGAAGTCGAAGTCGGCCGAGCGGCCGGTGGCCTCCGGCACGTGGACTTCGTTGAACCAGCGGCCCAGTTCACCGAGAGTAAGACCGTGCTGCACCGGAATCGACACGCGTCCGACGAAACTCGAGTTCGCGGCATCCAGCCCGGGACCTGTGCGCACGGTGCCGCCAAGCGGATTCGGGCGGTCGAGGACGACGATGCGGATGCCAAGGCGAGCGGCCGAGCAAAGCAGGTCGTACAGCGTCCAGGTGTAGGTGTAGAACCTGACTCCGATGTCTTGGAAATCGACCAGAAGCTGCTCAACGCCCGATTCCCGCAGCAGCGCGTCGAGTTTCTCGCCCTCGCAGAGGTACGTGTCGACGACGGGGATGCCTGTTGCTTCGTCGACCCCATCGCCGTCGCTCTCGCCTGCCTGCACTGCGCCCCAGTAGCCGTGCTCAGGAGTGAAGATCGTGGTCAGTGCGATGCCCGCGTCGATCAGCGCATCCACGCCACGGCGCAGGTCTGCGGTGACGCCGGTGTAGTTGGTGCAGATGCCAGTGCGACCCGCGCCGATCAGCCCTGGCTGGGCGAGCACTCGGCTCAGACCAGTCGCAACAGACCTTGACTCAACGACCTCAATCACGAGGACCCCTCCACTCACCATCGACCGATGTAAGCAGATTACGCATGTTTGATGATTTGTGTCAATCCTTTACAAATACGGCGAGTCGGGTCGTCCTCTGAGCGCTCTCATTCGTTGATGGCAGCTCTGCCTCGATCAGACGCCGAGCGCTCGAGACGCCGCGAGGAACGCCTCCCACTCGGCGCGTAACGCCGTGAGGTTCTCCTGGCCAGGACCGGTGATGGAATACACCTTGCGGGCCGGCCCTGACGCGGCAGGCTCCCACACTGCGGAGATTGCACCCTCGGCTTCCATCTTCACGAGGGTCGGATACAGCTGAGCGCCCTTAATGGGCTGGAGGCCGGCCTCTACGAGCGCTTGTGAGATTCCGTATCCGTGCCGGGGCTGTGCCGCCAGCACGCTGAGGATCAGCATCGGCAACGACGCTCGCTGCCAGGATGCAAGGCTCACAGCTCCTGTCCTCTCGGCCGATGCCGCCAGTTCATGTAACCGGTGACAACGCTGCTGACGAAGAGGAAGAGCATGGCGGGCTCCTTCCACGCACCGAATGACCCGGTGAACGAAATCAGGATACACAGCATCAGCGGGACCCCGACGCCGAAGGAAGTGCTCCAGCGCCAGCGGCGCACCGCTGCACCGCTGTCATCGGCCGCCAGGGATCGCGCGAACACGGCAGGATGACCGAACTCGCCGTAGCAGTCCCCACCGACGGTTGCAGATCGCACGCTGCGCTCGTGCTCCCGAGCGGCCTTTTCGGAGATTCCGCGACTGCGCATTGCGCCACGAAAGCGGGAGAGCCACTCGTCATCCGACCAGGTGGAACGGAGGGGCAGCCGGGGAACCGCACGCGCCACCAGGAGCACAGCAACTCCGGGCAGCACCATGGCAATCATCAGCATCCAGATCGGTACGTCGGCGAGCAGCACATGGTCGGGGTCTGCGTTCGCCGCGATGCCGACGCAGGCGAGCATGACCGCAATACCTCCGAAGCCGAAGCCGATCGTCCATCCTGCTCTGCCTGCGATGAAAAGCGTCCAGGCGAGATTCGCGGCGATCGCTGCGGCGGCAATGCCGAGCACGACCCACAGTGGCCCGACGCCGATGTCGGTGCGCCACACACCGCGAGTCAACATCACCAGCGCGCTCGAAGCCCCCAAGAACGTCAGGGCCGTGCCGGTGTAGGCGAGCGCCTGCCGCAGCCCGCCACCCTCTGAGGCGGCAACGGCTTCCTCCTCAGTCCCGAGCGCACGAACATCTTCCCGAGCGATGTCCACCGGGTCGCCGAAGAGCACATCGGCGGACACGTCCGCCGCGTGCAGCGACGAAATCAGCTCACGCGCCCGTTCTTCTCGAGCCGCCGAGGGAACACGGGGGTGCGCAACGGCAATCATGTATCGCGAGGCCCACTTCTTGTCGCGCTCCGGCCAGTCACTGATTGACGCCATGCTCATCCTTAGTATCTAGATACATTTCGTATCTAGATACTGCATCATCTGGGGAGCGCTCGCAACTTCGGCAGCGCGTGCCTGCACGCCCCCCGCCTCACCACCGGTTGTGCACGTCCTCCGCCCAGCCCTCCAGGCCGTCAATCGTGAGCCACTCGCCCTCGTCGGTCTGCACGCGTCCGGTGAAGGTGCCGAAGCATTGGTGCGTGGTGGAGCGGATGATCAGCAGATTGGTGCGCGCGTACCGGTCGTAGAACGGCGTGAATGTCAGATCCATGCGCTCAGTTTTCATGCGCCACGGCGTCATCCAGTTCGACGGGTCGAACTCCCAGTCCAGCACCGTGGGGATCTTGTGCACCCGGCCGTCGATCGTGACGCCGGTATGCGAAATTCCGTTACGCAGTCCGTCCGCGCCACCACCGCCGAGGTTGATGCCGATCCGCTTCCCGTTCACCTCGCCGACCGCGGCGCCCCAGTTCCAGTCGGTTCGGTACGGACCTCGTGAGCGCGCATGATCGAGCACCGCGAACCCTGTCGCGTCGTGCACCACACCGTCGATCGTGATCGTTCCGCGGGTCGGGCGATCGACATCCTTGACCGTGTAGTCGACGAGGAGCCTGCTGTGCGGCGATGCCAGCCCCATGGCCTCATGGCCGGCCCGCGTCTCGGCCATGAGATCGACCTGCACGCGCGGCGTGCGGGCGATGAGCCGCGTGCCGGCATCCGAATCCTCGAAGCGCAGGTCGATGGTGCGCCCGCGCGAGGTGTTCACGCCCGCGCCATGCGTGCCGGTGAGCGAAACGCCTCTGCTCAGCGGCGAAATTTCGAAGGCGTCGATCGTGGTGAGGTTCGCGCGATCGAGCGCCCACACCTGTCGGACATTCGCATAGTCGAGCGCGCCGATCGTCAGCGCGAAGATGTGCGTGGGGGTGACGATCCCCCAATATTCCCAGCGCTTGTTGCGACCCCATCCGTACCAGCCACGACCGACGCCGTCGGTGTCGTGCAGCTGACGTCTCGTCCACCCGATGGATGCCGGATCCAGCCGCCCACGCGCATCGACGAGCCGTACAGGTTCGGTGATCTCGCGGTCGTTCACATTCCACTCGCTCATCGCACCGACTTGATCGGCAGCACCGACAGCGCGCCCACGATGGCGAACACGATTCCCGCGATGAACACCGCCGTGTAGTTGCCCGTGAGCGTGATCAACGCCCACACGATCACCGGTGTCATCGCCTGCGGCAGAGTCGTGGCGATGTTCAGGATGCCGAGGTCCTTTGCGGCCGCTTCGGCCTTGGGCAGTACCTCGTTCATCAGCGCCGAGTCGACGCTCATGTAGATCCCGTAGCCGAGCCCGAAGATCGTCGCCAGCGCGAACATGCCGGCGACAGTCGGCGAGAAGAGCGGGATCGCGAGGGATGCGGCCATGATCACGGATGCCACGATCACGAAGACCTTCCGCCGCTGCATCCGGTCGCTGATCTTGCCGGTGATGAACGCGGTCGCCAGCGCGCCGACGAGCATCACCGCGGTCAGGGGTGTGCTCAGCGCGGTGGACTCGGCATCCGAAACCCCGATGTAGTCACGCAGGATGTAGAGCAGGTAGGACTGCACGCTCTGATAGGCGAGGATCAGCAGGAACCTGCCGGCGAAGGCCCACCAGAAGTCCGGGTACGCCTTCGGGCTCACCCAGAAACTCGAGAAGAACTCCTTCCAGCGGAATGGCGGCACATCCAGGTCACGCGAGGAGAAGTCCCGGTTGAAGATCGTGAACAGCAGCGTCGCCACCAGGATGATGCCACCGAAGGTCGCGTACCCGATTCCGATGCTGTTGATGAAGAATCCGGCACCCGCGACGCCGAGGCCCATGCCGACGAACGTACCCATGGCCAGAATGCCGGAGGCGACGCCGAAACGCTCGCGCGGAATCCGGTCGGGCACCACTGCCGCCTGCGCGGTCGCGACGGAGTTGAGCGCCAACATCACCAGCACCCAGTAGACGCCAAGTGTCCACAGCTCGCCCGCTCCGGAGAGCAGAACCATGCACAGGGCGGCGGTCGCAGCGCTGATGACCATCCACGGTGCGCGCCTGCCGAATCGGCTGCGCGTGCGATCGGAGAACGCTCCGATCAGCGGGTGGATGATGATCGCGCCGATGGATGCCGCGGTCATGACGATCGCCAGGTTGGCGACCTTGTTGGCAGGGTCGATCTGCTGCACCTGGTCGGGGATGAAGATGACCATGAAGCCTGCGTAACAGGTCAAAAGCGCGGCGTTCATGACGAACAGCCAGGTCAGTAGGCGACGGTCCGTCGTCTGCGGGCGCGCAGGTAACACAGTGCTCATGGGTCTTCCTTCTCCGCGGCGTCATCGTCGCGGGTCGCCTCGCGCTGGGCCATCGGGTGCGGCAAACACGAGAACATCAGCGTATGCCGAATATGCCACGTTGCAAAACGGATTGCGCGTATCGACATATAACATTCAGGAGTGACCAGCACCAACCCGATCGACGACATCTCCATCGGCGGAGAGATGATCCGCCTCGGGCAGTTCCTGAAGTTCTCGGGGCTCCTCGACTCCGGCGGCAACGCCAAGGAGGTCATCATCGACGGGTACGTCAGCGTCAACGGCGAAGAAGAGCGGCGGCGCGGGCGCCAGCTGCACGACGGCGACCTCGTCACGTTCGAGGGGCGCACAGTTCGCGTTCGGCCCTGAGCACGCTCGGTCGCTACCGGGTTGCGGCGTCAGCGAATGTTCGCCCGGACGGCGTTGATGATCGGCGTCGAGCCCTGAGTGAGCTCGAGAATCTGCTGGCGGATCCGGGGCTCATGGAGTAGTTCCGCCAGGGTGGCGGCGACGTCTTCGCGCGCAATCTCGTCGTGCGGCTGGGCAGGTCCGAGGGAGATCCTGCCGATTCCGGCGCGATCAACGAGCATGGAGGGCCGGAGGATCAGCCAGTCGAGGTCACTCACACTGACGGTGACATCGACGAGCTTCTTCACCGCGAAATAGAACTCCTCGTCATCGCTGAGGTTCTGCCCCCGCCCGGCTTCGGGAAGCACGGACACCAACGCGAACCGATTCACGTCGGCCAGACTCGCCGCCTCGAGAGCTTTCACGACGCCCTCACCGTCGATGGCCGCTGTGACCTCCCTGGCACCCCCGTTCGATCCGGCGGTGTATACGACGGCGTCGATTCCGCCGAGCATGGACGCCAGGGAGCTGGCCGTCACGTCCGCAAGCTCACCCACATGCGCATCAACGCCCTGCGTCAAAAGAGCCATTCTCTGCTCGTCGCGACGCACCAAGCCCGAGACATCCTCGCCTCGTTCGGTCAGGTTTCGTGCCAGCAGCCTTCCCACGGCACCGCTGACTCCGATGATGAATACCTTCACTTGAGTGCTCCCTTCTGCGCCCGCCCCGGGCGATTTTGAGTGCAGTCGTCGTTGGCCTCCCCGGGACGCCTGCCGTCAGGTTCGCACTGATGGGGAGAGCTTCGCGTCGGTAGAAGACCCCTATCTGTATCCGGACCAGCTGAGTCAGGAGAGGGGCAGCTCCCGGAGTTGCCGGCGAGAGGTGATGCCGAGCTTTCGGAAGATGTTGCGCAGGTGGGCTTCGATCGTGCGCGGGCTCAGGAACAGCTGGCCACCGACTTCCCGGGAGGTCGCCCCGGTGGCGACCAATCGCGCGATGTGCCGCTCCTGAGAGGTGAGCTCGTCGGTCGGCTGGGCGGTCCGCTTGCGCGGATGCTCCCCCGTGGCGATCAGTTCGCGGGCGGCACGTGCGGTGAACGCCTCAGCGCCCATGTCCGACAGAAGCTCATGAGCAGTGCGCAGCTGTTCGCGGGCGTCCTTGCGCCGGCCCTCGCGGCGTAGCCACTCTCCATAGACGAGGTGCGTGCGGGCAAGGTGGGTAACTATCCGGCAGTCTCGGAGGTGCTCGATCGCCTCCCGGTAGAGTTTCTCGGCCGCATGCCCGGTGCTGGTTAGCGCGCGTGAGCGCGCCGCCAGCCCGAGCCCCCACGGAGTGCCACTGGCGACGGCCCGTGAGCAGAGCTCGTCGAGCGCATGGGCCGCGCTCTCCGGTCGGCCGGAACGGCACGCCGCTTCGATGAGTTCGGCGTGGGCAAGGTTGCTGTGCGTCAGCTCGTCGGATTCGAAGGCACGCGCCGCGGCTGCCTGGCCCGCTGGGTAGTCACCCACGCCGTTGTGCAGCACGGCCATGCCGTACTGTGCCAGAGAGACCTCGGTGCCGTGCCCACGTGCGGCGGCTTCCTGAACGATAGCCTCGTAGACCTCCGCGGTCTCGGCCGGACCGCCTCGCCAGGCAGCCAGGATGAGTTGGGCGTGAAGAACCTGTACGGTCTGGGTCACCGCCGCGATCGCGGTCTGCTCGGCTGCCCGCGCGAACTCGCCGAAGAGCACCAGCATGACGGATTGGACGAGCAGCGCTGCCGGGAGAGTGGCAAGGGCACCCGCCTCGCGCGCCAGCTGGGTGTGACGGGAGGTCAACGCGTAGAGCAGTTCGTCGTCGAAGACCGCCATCGCCGTCCGGCTGGCCAGCCACCCCCATCGGAGGATATCCGCATCGCTCGCGGCATCCGTGTTCGACTCGTCTCCGCGGAAGGCCACCAACGCCCGCCGCAGGCCGGGTGCACCAGACGAGTACCCCTCCGTGAACGTGGTCACGAGTCCATCGAGCAGCAGGTCCGCCGGCCGCGGCGACCCAGGCGGGGCGGGCGCGGCGCGGGCGGCTTCGGCGACCTCCCGCACGCCGAGGCCGAGACCGAGACCGCCGGTGACGATCGCCGCATCCAATGCGTCGAGGTACGTCTCGCGGGACAGCGCCGGATCCAGCGTGGCGAGGCCTCTGGCTGCATCCAGAAGCATCCCCAGACCCTCGCCCGCTCGCGCCCGGTAGAACACGATACGAGCGCGCAGCAGCTCCAATCGAGCCTGCTGCCGCGCATCGAGCGGGCCGGCTCCGGCGAGCGTGAGCAAATCCGATGCGGCCTCGGACGCACCGGTCTCATGCATGGCGAATGCGGCTTCCAGCGACCGGCCCGCACGGGCAGCGGGCTCGGGGGTCAGCCGGGCTGCGTGCTCCATGAACGCCGCCGAGGCAGCCAACCCACCGCGGGCGCGCGCTCGACCAGCTGAGCGCTCCAGCTCCGCGGCGGCATCCTCGTCGGTGCCCAGCACCGCCTGTGCGCGGTGCCATGCGCGCCGGTCAGGGTCGGAGTCCGGATCAGTGGCGGCGGCCAGCGCGTGGTGCGCTCGGCGCTGTTCAGGTGGTGACGCGTCCCGGTAGATCGCCGAGCGCACCAGCGGATGCCGAAACCTCACCCGGCTGTCGATCTCAAGGAGCCCTGCGACTTCGGCGGGTCCGACCGCGCTCTCCGCGATCCCCAGCTGTGCAGCCGCGCGCCACAGCAGGGCGACGTCGCCGGTGGGCTCGGCCGCCGCGACGAGAAGCAGCAGCTGCGTGTCCGCGGGCAGGCTCCCAGAGCGGCGTCTGAAACTCTCCTCGACGCGGCGCGGAACATCCAGTGCGCCCGGCAGCTCGAACCCGCCCGCCATCTGTGCGGACTGGGCACTCAGCGGAAGCTCCAGAAGCGCCATCGGATTGCCGCGCGACTCGGCGACGATGCGTTTGAGCACTCTGTCGTCCAAGGGCGTGGCGAGCGCGGATGCCAGCAGCGCCCGCGCATCGACCTCACTGAGTCCATGCACGCGCAGCTCTGGCAATCCGGCCAACGCCGTCCGCCCATGCCCGAGTTGGTCGCGATTCGGCTGATCCCGATCAGCGTCCCGGACGGCAAACAGAAGTGCGATCCGCTCGGCCCCCAGCCGTCGTGCCACAAAGGCAAGGACCTGGGCCGAAGCCTCATCCAGCCACTGCGCATCGTCGACGAGACACAGCAGTGGCCCCTCCTCGGCGACCTCTGCCAGCAGGTTGAGTGTCGCGAGACCGACCAGGAAGCGGTCCGGCGCCTCGCCGCCCTGCTGCCCGAGGGCCACACCCAGAGCGGCCCGCTGCGGATCGGGCAGCGCACCCGCGTGGTCCAGCAGCGGCGCGCACAGCTGGTGCAAGCCTGCGAACGCGAACTGCGTCTCGGACTCGACGCCGACCGAGGACTCCACTCGAAACCCGGATGCGTCCGCCGCGGCCCGGGCATGCTCAAGCAACGCGGTCTTGCCGATGCCGGCTTCCCCGTGCACCACCAACGTCCCGCTCAGCCCGGCCCTCGCCCTGGAGAGAAGCGTGTCGACCGCTTCGCACTCGGCGCCCCGACCCAACAGATCCACCAATGTTGCTCCCTCCAGAGCACGTCGGCGCCCGTACTACGTAAGTATCACCGACGCGAGCAACGCAAACCAGGTGTAGGTGGCTTCGCGCGAGCGGCCAGTAGCGGGACTTCTACCGATGCGAAGGCGTGGCCGGCGGTGCGAACCTGGCGATACCGCCGCAACAGCGGCAATCGGATCGCTGAATCTCAGCCATCCGGAACGACCCTACAGAAAGAAAGGAAGAGCCCCATCATGAACCCGATTCAGGAACTCATCAGCAACTTCCAAGACCTTGTAGCCCAGGTGCCAGAGATCGTCCAGCCCTTCATCGTGATGCTCGCCGGCGCGATCCCCTTCATCGAAGTGGAGGGGGCGTCCTTGATCGGTATTGCCGGCGGCCTTAACCTCATCGTCGCTGCCATCGCCGCAGTCGTGGGCAACTTCCTATCCGTGCTTCTCGTGGTGGCCCTCACGTCGCGGGCTCGCACGGCCGTCGTGAACCGCAACAGAGTCCGCGTCAAGGCCACAGTGGGCGCCGCACGGTTCCCCCTGGGTGACGAGGATCGTGCCGCGTTCGAGGAGGCTGCACCGGTCCAGCCCGAGTCGAAGGGACGCCGGCGCTTCAGGACGTGGGTCGTTCGCTTCGGCGTACCCGGCGCGAGCATCCTCGGCCCCCTCGCGATCCCGACCCAGGTCACCTCAGCGATCCTCGTCGCCGGCGGAACGCCGCGTGGGTGGGTGCTGCTGTGGCAGGCCGTCGCGATCGTCATCTGGGGAGCGGTGGCCACCGTGAGTACCTGGGCCGCCCTCACATTCCTCGTCGGGGTCTGAGTCACAGGCCACATAAAGCCGCCTTACAGAGGAGGAACGACATGTACGAACTGCGACCCAGCGACATTGCGCTGCCACCGACCGTTTCCATCGATCTGAGTCATTTCGTCGTGATTGTGCCTGAGGCCAGGGCATCCACGACGGAAAACCCGGACGACTCTGAGCGGGCGGCGTAATGCACCTGCTGACTGTCTTCTCCCATCCCTTCCGCGATAGGTACCCCGCCGCGGTCATGGATTCCTTCCATGGCCCGTTCAAGCAAGCGGACCATACGATCGATGTACTAGACCTGCACCGCGAGCATTTCGACCCGAGATTTACCTCGGCGGACCACGCCCACTTCTGGGGCGAGTCGATCCCGCCGGGTATCGAGGAGATGCATCGACGGGTAGAAGCGGCTGACCGGCTCGCGTTCGTGTTCCCCGTGTACTGGTGGTCGATGCCGGCGCTGATGAAAGGGTGGATCGAGCGGGTGTTCACGGCGGGTTGGGCGTACCAATACGGCGCGGGGGTTGAGGATCGCGGCAGGGCACCAGTGCAGGGGCTCCTTCCATCGATACCCACCGTGCTCATGGGCATCGGTGGCTCGAAGGAGCGCACCTACGAAAAGTACGGCTACGACGAGGCGATGCGCACGCAGTTGGACGTCGGCATCTTCGCTTACTGCGGCGTCGACGATGTCGAAAGCCACCTCATCTACGACGTGGAAGGTGACCACAACACCACGAACCGAGAAGCGGGACGTGTTCAAGCGCGCGAGATCGGACGCGCCTTCGCCTCTGCCGACAGGACGGCCCGTCACGCGAAAGAGGAACACCTCGAGCGTCGGCGCGTGCTGGGCTCGCGCACTGCTCCGTGAGCACGCTCGCCTCGACTATTCAGGTTCACTCCTTCGAGACAGGGCCATCCACGCCAAGATGCCGTCGAAGTGCGTCGGAGATGTCGTCGAGATGAGCGAACTGTTCGGGCGTGAGCGCATCGATGAAGAGTTCGCGCACCGCGCGCAGGTGCGGAACGGACCCGGCTCGGAAAGCCTCTCGAGCAGATTCCGTGGCGATGACATCCACCCCATGCACGTCGTCGGCACAGGGGACCCGTCGGATCAGGTGGCGCTTCTCCATCCGGCCCAGGTGATGCGAGAGCCGACTGCGCTCCCATCCGATCAGCGTCGCCAGCTCCGCCGACCGCAGAGTCTGCTGCGGCGCCTCCGTCAGAGCGAGCAGCACCTGGTAGTCCCCCGCCGACAGCGACGATTCACTCTGCAGACGACTCCCGAGACGCGTGCGCAGCGTTTGCGCCGTCTCGATGTAGTCCCGCCAGATGCGCAGCTGCTCTCGCGTGGGCATCGTTCGGTGATTCTCGGGCATCTCGTCTCCCTGGAATAGATATGTCAATACCCATGTTGCAGCATTGACACGTCAATCCGGAAGGTCCGGTGGCGAGAAGGGCTCTGATCATGGGAATCCAGATCAACGAAGTCGAGTTCGGACTGAACTCCTTCGGCGACATTGCCACCGACGCCGGGCGTGTGATGTCGGATGCCGAGTCGCTCCGGCTCCTCGTCGATGAGGCGCAGCTGGCGGAGTCCGTCGGGCTCGATGTGTTCAGCGTCGGCGAACACTACCGCGAGGGCATGGTCGACTCGGCCACCCCTGTGATCCTCGCGGCCGCGGCACAGGCCACATCGACCATCCGTCTCGGAACGTCGGTGACCGTCCTTTCGACGCAGGATCCGGTGCGGCTGTATCAGCAGTTTGCCACCGTCGATGGGCTTTCCAGCGGGCGTGCACAACTGGTGCTCGGACGCGCTTCGGCGATCGAGTCGTTTGCACTTTTCGGATACGACATCGCGCAATACGAGCAGATCTTCGAGGAAAAGCTCGACCTGTTTCTGCGTCTGATGCATGAGGATCACGTGACCTGGACTGGGCAGCACCGCACGCCGCTGGAGAATGTACGCCTGCATCCGCGGATGCCGGAGGGTGGCATCCCCACCTGGATCGGGATCGGCGGAAGCCCCGATTCCGTCGTGCGCGCAGCCCAGAACGGCCTGCCGCTGATGATGGCCATCATCGGTGGACGTCCCGACCGCTTCGCCGGGCACGCCGAACTGTACCTGCGCGCTCTCTCGCAGTTCGGACGACCGGAACTGCCGATCGGCCAGCACTCCCTCGGCTTCATCGCCGACACCGATGAAGAGGCGAAGAACACGCACTGGAAGTACTGGCAGCCCGTTGTCACCGCATTGAGCAAGGAGCGCGGGTTCTACCCGCCCACCGCCGAGCGGTACGAGATCGAGGTCGACACCGGGGCGCTGTTCGTCGGATCACCAGAGACGGTGGCGCAGAAGATCGCGAACAGCGTCCGCTCCAATCATCTGTCCCGCTTCGACCTGAAGTACGACCTGCTTCACCTGCCGAAGAGCGCTCGCGAGCACAGCATCCGCCTCTTCGGCGAGCGCGTCGCGCCTCGAGTGCGCGAGTTGCTCGACGAGAATCCCGGCGAGTGGCACCTCACCGGGCGCGCTCCCGAAGAGATCGTCAAGGGCGGCAAAGCCGTCCATGCCTGAAATCACGAGAGCTGAGATCACGAGAAGAAAGAGATCATGAACGACTTCACCAACCTTGAGTTCGGCCTTGATACGTTCGGAGACCTGCCCCGCGATGACCACGGCGCTGTCGTCTCCTACGGCGCGGCGATCCGCGCGGCCCTGGACGAAGCGGTGCTCGCCGATGACCTGGGCGTCGACGCGATCGCCATCGGGGAACACCACCGCCCCGAATTCGCGATCTCTTCACCGGAGACCGTTCTGGCCGGGATCGCCACCGCAACCGAACGGATCCGTCTCGGCTCCGGTGTCACCGTGCTGTCATCCGACGACCCGGTGCGGGTCTTCCAGCGTTTCGCGACCGTTGACGCCCTCTCGAACGGGCGCGCCGAGGTCATCCTCGGCCGCGGATCCTTCACCGAGTCATTCCCGTTGTTCGGTTATGAGCTCACCGATTACGAGCTGCTCTTCGACGAGAAGATCGACCTGTTCCATGCTCTGCTCGATGAGAAGCCGGTCACCTGGGAAGGAACTACCCGCGCGGCGTTGCATGAGGCAGACGTCTTCCCGAAGACCGATTCGGGACGGCTGCGCACCTGGGTGGGCGTCGGTGGCACCCCGCAGTCAGTGATCCGCACTGCGCACTACGGGTTCCGGCTCATGCTCGCCATCATCGGGGGCGCTCCCGACCGCTTCGCACCGTATGTCGACCTGTATCGACGGGCGACCGAGCAGCTGGGCACCACCGCTCACCCGGTGGGTATGCACTCCCCCGGCTTCATCGCCGAGACAGATGAAGAGGCGATGGAGACGTTCTACCCCGGGTACAAAGTGATCCGCGACCGGATCGGTGCGTTGCGCGGCTGGCCGCCCCTGCGTCGCTCCGAGTTCGAAGCCGACGTCGCGCAGGGATCGTTGTACGTCGGCTCGCCGGAGACCGTCGCCCGCAAGATGGCGAGCGCCATCCGCACGCTGGATGTCGGTCGGTTCGACCTGATCTACACAGCCGGCGGCGCCCTGTCTGCGAGCGCACGTCTTCGTGCTGTCGAGTTGTACGGCACGAAAGTGATCCCGATGGTGCGTGAACTGCTCGCTGAGACGCCTGCACTGTCACCCATGACCGGCGCGGCTTTTCGGCGATGAGTTTCCAGCGATGAGTTTCCAGGGATGAACGGGAGGAATGACATGGACAGCAACATCAGCGGCCGCGAGACCCTCGGCATCCTCGGCGCCGGCAAGGTCGGCACCGTGCTCGCCCGCCTGGCGGTCGCCGCGGGCTACCGGGTGCTCATCGCCGGATCCGGAGACCCAGAGCGGATCGCTCTCACGATCGAGGTGCTCTCGCCCGGCGCGACTGCCGTCCGCGCAGAAGAGGCTGCCCGCGAGGCCGACATCGTCCTGCTCGCGCTCCCTCTCGGCAAGTACCGCCGCATTCCGATGGCGGAGCTCGACGGAAAACTCGTGGTCGACGCGATGAACTACTGGTGGGAGACCGACGGAATCCGCGACGACCTCAACGACCCTCGCACCTCGACGAGTGAGGTCATCCAAGAGTTCCTTCCCGACTCACGCGTCGTGAAGGCGCTGAACCACATGGGCTACCACGATCTCGAGGAAGAAGCTCAGCCCGCTGGCTCTGCGAGCCGCAAGGCAATCGCGATCGCCGGTGACCGGGCGAGTGATCTCGCACGCATCGCAGAGTTCATCGACGCGTTGGGGTTCGACCCCGTCATTGCTGGCCCTCTCGCCGCGGGTGTCCACCTGCAGCCGGGCAATCCCACATTCGGTGCCAACCTGCCGATCGATGACCTGCGCGAACTCATCGACGCGACGGCTGCCGCGGGCTCATCCACCGCCACCGCGTTCTGACCTCCACCAACCAGCCACCAGCAACACCGAGCCCACCAGCCATACCAAGAAGGAGCACCATCACAATGACGAAGATCGCCATCATCCTGGGCAGCACTCGCCCCGGTCGCAACGGAAAGCAGGTCGCTGACTGGGTTCTCGAGCAGGCCGCCCGACGCGACGACGCGGAGTTCGAGCTCGTCGATCTCATCGACTACCCGCTCCCGCACCTCGACGAGCCGATGCCGCCGGCGACAGGCCAGTACAAGAATGACCACACCCGGAAATGGTCCGAGAAGATCGCCGAGTTCGACGGATACATCTTCGTCACGCCCGAGTACAACCACTCCACCTCCGGCGTGCTCAAGAACGCGATCGACTACCTGCACCGGGAGTGGAACAACAAGGCCGCCGCGTTGGTCGGATACGGCGGAGTCGGTGGGGCTCGCGCGATCGAGCACCTGCGGCTCGTGCTCGCCGAACTTCACGTCGCCACAGTGCGCCAGACTCTGACGCTTTCACTCACGACCGAGTTCGAGAACTACACCACCTTCACCCCCGGCGACTCTCAGGCCGCTTTCCTGGACGCCCTGTTCGACCAGCTCATCGCGTGGTCGAAGGCTCTCGAAGACGTACGGAACCCGGAGATCATCGACCTCATCGAACGCGCGGCCTGAGCCGGCCCGGCCACCCCTCACCACCCTCATCACCACGGATCGTCCGGCACGTACCTGCCGGTGAAAGGAAAGAAGAAATGGCAACCGTGAGGTTCGACCAGGCAACACGAACGTTCCCCGGAGTACAACGCCCCGCCGTCGACAAACTGGATCTGGAGGTCGCCGACGGCGAGTTCCTCGTGCTTGTCGGCCCTTCTGGCTCGGGTAAATCCACGTCGCTACGGATGCTCGCAGGCCTTGAAGAGGTCAATGGCGGCCGCATCCTCATCGGCGATCGCGACGTGACCGATGTTCCCCCGAAGGATCGCGACATCGCGATGGTGTTCCAGAACTATGCGCTCTACCCGCATATGACTGTTGCGGAAAACATGGGCTTCGCCCTGAAGATCGCCGGGGTCGGCAAAGAGGAGCGCGCGCGGCGTGTGCTCGATGCCGCGGAGCTGCTGGATCTCGTCCCGTACCTGGAGCGCAAGCCGAAGGCCCTCTCCGGCGGTCAACGACAGCGCGTCGCGATGGGCCGAGCGATCGTCCGCAGCCCACAGGTGTTCCTGATGGATGAACCACTCTCGAATCTCGACGCGAAGCTGCGAGTGCAGACTCGCACCCAGATCTCCTCGCTCCAGCGTCGGTTGGGCGTCACGACCGTCTACGTGACTCACGATCAGGTGGAGGCGCTGACCATGGGAGATCGGATCGCGGTGCTCGCCGACGGCACGCTGCAACAGTTGGGTACGCCTCGCGATCTGTATGAAAACCCCAGGAACGTCTTCGTCGCCGGGTTCATCGGATCGCCGGCGATGAACCTGTTCATCACGGATGTGAACGAGCGCGGAGTGCGCTTCGGCACAGAGACCGTTGCGGTGGATCGCGAGATACGTGACGCGGCCGACACCCGCGTCACGATCGGTATCCGACCGGAGGACATCACCCTTGCGGGCGCGACAGAGCCCGGGCTCACGATGACGGTGGATCTCGTCGAGGAACTCGGCGCCGACGGCTACCTCTACGGCCACGCGATCATCGACGACGAGCGAGTGAACGTCACCGCGCGCGTCGACGGGCGGATGCACCCGAAGGCGGGCGACACGGTCTCGGCGACACCCAAGCCCGGACGGATCCATCTGTTCGACGTGGACAGCGGAGAACGGTTGAACCCCGGGATCGTCAGCTGAGAACCGACGGCAGGGCGCAGTTCACCATGGGCTGCTCCCTGCCGAGGCGAGCTCACTTGCGAAGTCGTTCAGTACGGCCGCGACCGCGGCGGGCTCGCTCAGCGCCGCGTAGTGTCCGCCCGGTATCTCGACGGGTTCGATCCCCAGTCGTTCACGAATGTGCCTCCTCATGAACGGCGCGGGAAAGAACTGGTCATCCGTGCACAGGATGGCTCTTGTGGGGATGTCGGGATGGTGGTCCGCCGGCCAGGGACTCGACATCCAGCCGCCCTGCTGGTCGCGTTCTCTGTCCCGCGCTTCGGCGGCGAGCGCTTCGGGTACGTCGTTGAAGAATGAGACGGCGGTGTCATCGTCGACCGACTCATGGATGTGCCCCGTATTGATCCACCAGTCCATGAAGCTCTCTCCCGGCAGTGGAATCATGCCGGCAAGATAGACGAGCCCGTCAGCGTGGAGCTCGTCACCAACAAGAGGTGCCGTGAAACCTCCCAACGAATGACCGACGACGATGACGTGATGCCTTTCGCCGATCGCACCGAGCACGGCGCGAACGTAGTCCTCGAGACCGGCGTGTGAATCTTCAATGGGTAAGTCAACGGCGATTGCTTCGTGGCCCGCACTTTCGAGGATGGGAACGACAAGATGCCAGTCCCATCCGGACGAGCCGCCCCCGTGGATCAGCGCGAATGTTGCCATGATCACTTTCCCTATCGTTCTGGATTCGGAACGCGTGCGCCATGCTGATGGATCTCCAGGACAATGCCATCGGCAGCTTCAGCACGAATAGAGAATCCGCCGAGGTCGGTTGCCAGAGCCGCCGATCGGATTGACTCCTCGACGGCTTCCGCAGAGATACGCGCGGTCGCCGACGGCGAGTACTCCACCACGATCTCACGGTCCCGCGGCACCGGATACACGGACACCCGAAAGTCACTACCGTGTGTCTCTAGAAGCGATTGGAAGAGCAGATCAACGGTCGCAGAAATCTCTTTCTCGCTCAGCCCGAGATCTCCGCGCAGTTCGATGCCCGATAGCTCCCCGACCGCGTCCTCCGCGCCGTCGGGAACCGCCCCCGCGAAGGCAATCCACCCAGAACTCTGGTCCGCATTCACCTCGGCGGCCCCAAAATCGTCGGGGAAGGCTTCTTTGATGCGATCCACGATGCGAGAGAACGAAACCCCCCATGTTTCCTCACCGCTCGCGGCCGCGGCCTGGTCACGTCGCGCCGTTAGCGGCGACAAGGTGACGGCAACCAGTGCGAGAAGTCCAGTCCCTGCAAGGACAATCCGCATGTTGCGCATTTTCTCCTCCGAGCTCCAGCCCTGCGTGAAAGTAGACCACACGCTAGCCAGCGCTGAGGCAACCCACAAGAGGAAGCCGTAAGCGAACGAGATCCCCGCAAGGTCGAGCGCGCATTGTGTCTGAACACTTCCAGCCCTGACGGCGCGCCGCACCCTTCACCAGGGAGAGGACCTGCTCACCCAGCGGCGGCGCGCCCGGCTGCCGACTCGGCCGGACGCTGAAGCCGACTGTTCCGTATCCCGTGGGTTGCGAAACACCGAGGTTTCGAGACAGAGTCGGGTATCACCTCAGCGTGGGCGTGAGGTGTAACTAGGGTGGCTTTTAGGGTGTACTGCAGGTATCCTAAGCTCATGGAGATCTTGACCCCTACCGCTCAGCACGGTCGAACGATGAGGATGGACATCCACGAGATCGTCCGTGAACTCAACGCAGCCCTCGGGCCGACGCTCGTGGCAGGGCTCGCAGGGTCGAAGGATCGTAAGCTCCCCATCCGGTGGGCAAAGGACGACGGCCCCGAGCCTCGCACGGACGCGACACGTCGTCTGCAGTTCGCACATCGTCAGTGGACACTGCTCGCGGCTGCGGACGGCGATCACGTTGCACGCCAGTGGTTTATTGGCGGGAATCCTCACCTGCGCGAGGACACCCCTATTACCGCCATCCGTGAGGACCGCCACGGGGACGTCGCCGATGCGGTGAGCTCCTTCATCGCGGGGTCTGGCGACGCGTGACAACCACTCGCCGCTGCGAGGAAACCGGGCTCCATCTCATCGCCTCGCCGGGGATCCTCGGCTATCCCGTCGGCAAGCTGGAATACCCCGCGCTCTCGGCGGCGCCCCGCGACCCTGAGGCGTCGTCACGAACGGCGTGGAATCGCTACGACGTCGCCGGCAGCCAAACCTTCTACATCGCAGAGAAGCCCGAATGCGCGTACGCCGAGGTGCTGTCTCAATACAAGCGGGCCAACGGTGCTGCCGATCCCCTCTCTAAGGATGCAGCCTTCTTCGGCATGACTCTCGAGGAATACGTCGAGGAGATCGCGCGTGAATGGTCTGAGCTCGATTTCATGGGTCTCGGCGCCATTCCGGCCGGCTGGCGGTTCGACCGCGGCATGATCCGTGTGTATATGCCCGACGCCGGCTGGCTCGTCGACATTGAGCATCCCGATTCGATCTCAGCCATCGAACGGATGATGGGTAATCCCCTGGCAGAACTCGGCGTGATACACCTCACGACGGCAGCGTTGCGCGGTGAGGAACGTGAGATCACCAACACGATCGCCGCTCACCTCCACAGCCTGACGCTGGATACAGGGCAGGGAGCGCTCGGCATTCACTTCGGCAGCAAGCACGGCGATGCTTGGTGTAAGGCACTATGGCTCGACCATCCTGATGCTGCCGACATCATCACCCTGTCGCCGGACCCGATCTTGGTCACGGACGATGCGTTGACGACGGCTGCAGAGCGCTTCCGCATCCGAGTCTTCTAGCCCAATGAGGAGCGCGCCGATGCCAGGTTTCCATCACGTCGAATTGTGGGTCGCGGATTTCGCGGAGGCGCAGGCGGAATGGGGCTGGCTTCTGAGCAAATTGGGATTCGCGCTCGAAAGCACGTGGTCCGACGGGCAATCCTGGAGTGCCGGCGGCGCGTACCTCACCATAACGACATCGCCGAATCTGTCGACGCCCGTGCACGACCGTCGCCGGGCGGGCGTGAATCACTTAGCGTTTAAGGCGGAGTCCGCGACGACGGTCGACGCAATTATCGAGGACGCGCCCGCACACGGTTGGCATCCGCTCTATCAGGATCGCTATCCACATGCAGGTGGGGAGGACCACTATGCAGGCTGGATCGAAAACTCGTCTGGGTTCAAAGCCGAGGTCGTTGCCGCAACCTCTCGGGGGTGAACCGGAGAGGTCTCGCCAGCCGAAGGCCCGACTCTCGTCACATGCTGTCTCGAATCCCATGGGTTACGAGACACCCAGGTTACGAGACAGGTTGGTCGGGACTGCTGCACGGGAGTGCCGCCCGTCCGGTTCCGTGGTTATGGCAGAAGTTCGAGCATCTGCGGTCTGGCGTTCATGGCGTGAATGATGAGCTCGTTACCGCTGTCGAACACGAGAACAACTGTCTCGAGCAACCGGCCATGTGTGTCGAATCCCAGTCGAAGCTCACGGGCAGGCGATTCGTCGTCAAGGCTCACGATCCAGGTCGGCCACGATGCCGCTTGAATGGAATCTTCGGATGAAACACCGTGCCTGAGCGCGGAGTCGTGAACCTTCACGCCGCGTACATCGCCAGCGCTTCGCGAATGAGCTCCGAACGGGTCTTGTGCTGTCGCTCGGCTGCCATGTCTATCGCGGTGAGCTCCTCGATCGTGAGGCGCAAGGCGACGACCTGTGAGGGTTGTGCACCACGGCCGGGTCGACCGCGACCGCGCCTCTTCAACGCTCCAATGTCGTAGCCGGCCTCTGCCTCAGCTGACCACTCGGCGATCTGTTCTTCAGTGACGGGCACGCCGTTGATTGTTTCTTCTGCTCCCATGTATTTAGTGTATTACGAAAATCACGCCAAGTCACCAGGCCTGGATCCAATGGAGTCGACGATGACGAGCCGTCTCGCATCCCATGGGTTGCGACACAGCAGATACCGAGGCTGTCGGACGGCTGTCGGAGTATCTCAGGGAGCGCGGCCATACTGGCCCCATGAGATTGGTGATGCGTGCAGCCCTGGCCTTGGCCGCGTTGGGTGTCATCGCATCGGTGTCGGGGTGCTCGAGTGCGTCAGATCCTGTCGAGCCTGCCATGTCGCGTCAACTGGACGCCGCAGAAAGTGTCGTCTACGGCGTCATGACTGACCCCACTGCGAGCGCGCCGACGCCCGAAGCGCTCCTTGGCCTACTGTCCGCTGCCGCCGTCCGCTGGGACGCAGAGGAAGATGCGCCCTCCTTCTCCGAGGATGAGGGGACGCCGGTCCTTTACAATATTCAGGTGGGCGCTGGCGATGAAGATGGGGCCTTCGACCTATTCGTCGCGTCAGGGATCGACAAGCATCTTTCGAGACCGGGATGGTTCGATTCCAGGCCGAGTCGGGTCTACACCTGTTATCGGATCGAGGTTTCTTTTGAGGCTGGAACTCTTTCCGACTTCCGTCGGAGTCATGATTACGGTGAGGATCAACTTGCGTGCCCCCCGAAGCTCGTGAGCGTGCTCGGCGATGGTGCCCAGTATCGAGAGCCGTGGATGTTCGACGGGTGACGGACACTCTGAGCGCAGCCTGCCAAGTGTCTCGTAACTCCGGTGTCTCTTAACCCATGGGTTATGCGACGCCTGAGTTACGAGACAATCGAGCGCCGGGAGCTGGACCGAGCTGTCGACTCGTTCAGCAGATGCGCATGCCTGCTACAACATGTCAAGAGACAAAAGCTGCGCGGGGCCACTCGCCCCATCCATCGGGGACCTTCCGGAGGATTGACTCTGCTGCCTTGAAATGCTCGGACGGCATGCCTGATTCGCGGGATCCTCCCGAGGACATGCCGTCGGGATCAGTGAACGCGTACCCAACCCAGGGATCGGATTCTCGCCGCTCAACGGTCTCGCGATAATGTCCGGCGATAACTGCGAGCACTTGCCGCTCGAGGTCATCAGCTTCGCCTTCCCAGTTCGAGTCGCAGGCATCGCAACCACAGACCGGGTAGTGGAAGTCGTTGAGCAGCCCTGCATGCATGTAGATCCCCGGGTAGGCGGTGAAGACCAACGTCAGGGACGCACACGCCCGATCATTCGGCCGTATCCGCACCGCGCGCACCACGTCGTGATACGCGGGATGACGTAGATCCGCCGCAGTCTCCGCGCCCTCGTCGACTTCAACGTCGTAGGTGTCACTTAAATGCGCGATGAGAGCGTCGGCAACGGTATGGAGTGGCGCGAACCGCTCCGGGTGTGTGTCCACCGAGTAAGTGTCCTCCGGGGGCGACCCGCCCCACCGATTTCCGTAGTCGATGACCTGGCCCGCGGCGTCACGGAACACCGGCGCCTTGACCAAGGGACGAATATAGGAACTCATTTCATCATCCTGCCGCACCAGAGCCGGACCGGCTAGGCGATGAGGTCGGCTCGGCGACGCTCGACTTGAGCATCAACGGACGTCAGCACTGAATGTGTCTCAAAACCCTACGAATACGAGACGTCTCACCGCTAAATCGCTGGTAGGAGTGCAGTTCCTGAAACTATCCGGTGCGGCCGAGTCTCATAACTATGTGTCATAACCGATCGTGGATTCCGCAGTACTCAACCTCGGTTACGAGACACCTTGTGAAGGGTCAGCAATGTTGACGCCGCTGGCGAGAAGCCGGCGTTTGCATCAACGCCAAGGGTTGGAGATCCTCGACGCCCTCATTCCGCGTTCGAACGCGGAACCCGTACCTACATCAGCTGTGTAGGTTCCGGACCGAAGTGGCGAAAATCACGCGGTTTCCGCGCTAGTTGGCATCGATCCACTGAGCTGGGTTCCACGCAAGATGGCGAAAACCTACATTCTCATCGGCGGCACCGACTCCGGCCGCGTCTAGGTCGGGCGCTGCGGGGTCGAGACCTAGCTTGTGCGCTGAGTTGTCTCGGATGGTGTCGACGGGGAGTGGTGCAAACACGGCGACGATGCCATAGAGGGCTCGCCCCATCGGGGTCGTCGTGTCAATCATCGGCTCGGTGAGACTGAAGAGACTGAACTGCGACGTGCTGTTGCATCCGATGCCCTGGCGCCTCATCGGCGGACGAAGCCCGAGGCATTTCGCTGCACCCCGGGCTTTCCATGGCATCCTGACCTCGCCGCGCAGTACCTATCCTGGAAGCGAAGCGGACACGGGCTAGCTACTTGGTCCCGCTCGAAGCTGCCCGAGCCGCCGCCGCATCGAGAACGATGAAGAAGCGGTCACTGAAGGACTCCGCCTGTTCGTGCACCCAATCAGGATCAGCAGAATAGGTGTCGCCACGGCCCAAGTCAGGACGCCAAGCACCGTGATCGCGAGGGTGAACCCGAACGCCACCATATCGATGCCTCGCCCATCACGACAGACGGCGCCCCCGCCGACACCCCCAACTGCCGCGCGCTGGCCACCGCCGGCGACGCCGCGATCGCGAACCGCCTCCCCTGAACATGTCGAGAAACTGGCAGCAACCCCGCGCACTGATTCGTCGATACTGCCCGGCGAAGCGTCGCATTCTCCGATTCAAGCCACGGCGATGTGTCTCCTTGCGCGGGAATCTGAAGATCAGCGAGTGAGCGCCGTGTAAAGCGACGACGGGAGGTGGACAGGCGCTTCAAGAACGCCACGGACGAGGTCGCGGTGCGCTTCAGTTTCGGTGGATAGCTTCTCGGCATGTGACGTGGGCCCAGAGGTACGTGGCCGCGTTCTCAAAACGCTAAGTGACGGCCTTCGGTGGCTCAGCGCGACCGAACCCGGTTGCACGCTCTAAACGCCACCGATACTGAGAGAATCGGTGGGGTGCAGACTACGCAGAAGCATCCCCAGCGACTCAGCCTCACCGAGGTCACGCCGGCCCTGGTGTTCGCAGGGATAGCGTTCGGTGGCTTACTGCTCCTGCCGCTGCTGCAGGCGGCTGATCCCGAAGCGGGTGTCGTGCCGCTCTCACCCGCAGCTTTCGGGTGGTGGGTGCTCGTCGCGGTCATCGCAGTTCAGGCCACTGCCTTGCTCCGGGCGAAACGGTCGCCGCGGCTCGTGCTGCTGGTCGTGGCATCCGCGCCGCTGGTCCTCGCGTTCACCGCGCCGGCCTCTACCTTCAATCTCACCGTCGTCGGCATCACCTTCGCTGTCTTCCTCGCTGTGCTGCGCGAGCCGCTGCGCAATCTGTCCGCGGTGATGCCAGCCACGATCGTGCTCGTGGCCTTCTCGCAGGTCGTCAACGATGTGCGTGCCGGAGCACCCTTGGACGTCGCGACGGTCGGAATGGCTGCGGTGCAGGCCCTCGTCGCCGTCGGCGGGTCACTGGTGATCGCGCTGTTCTTCGCCGCCCGCCGAGACGCGAGGGTGAGCCGCGGCAACGAGGTGCTTGCGCTGAGGCGCGAGCGAGACGCCCTCATCCAGGCGGCGGTCTCGAGGGAGCGCATGGCCATGTCGCGCGAGTTGCATGACATCGCCGCACACCACATGTCGGGTATCGCGCTGCTCTCGTCCGCCATCTACCGACAGGTCGATACCGACCCCGAGGCTGCCAAGACCTCGGCGCAGCAGGCGCGGGCTCAGAGCACGATGGCGCTCGACGATCTCAGACGGGTGATCGGCCTGCTGCGTGACGATGCCAACAGCAGTCGCACTGTCGAGACGCTGGCTTCGGTGAGCGAGCTGGTCGAGCTGCGCAAGAGTTCCGGGTTGCCGGTCGAGTACGAGGTGCGCACCGGCGAGAGGACCCTCGGGACCGGTATCGGCCCGCTCGCGCAGTTGGTCGTGTACCGCACCGTTCAGGAGGCTCTCGCCAATGTGGTCGCACACGCGCCGGGCGCGCACTGCGTGGTGATGGTCGACGACCGCGCGCCCGATGTGCTCGTGGTGCAGATCACCAACGACGGATCCCACGCACCCGACCTGGGGCCCGGAGGGGGGTTCGGCCTCGTCGGCATGCAGGAGCGCGCCGACCTCATCGGCGCCGAGCTGCAGCATGGTCTCACCGATCAACTCGGCTGGCGCGTTCGTCTGACAGTGAAGCGAGAAGCAGCATGATCCGCGTCCTCATCGCCGATGATCAGCCCCTCGTGAGAGCCGGCCTGTCGGCACTCACGAATATGGAGGCCGACCTCGAGGTGGTGGGCGAGGCCTCCGATGGCATCGAGGCGTTGGCGATGGCAAGGCAGCTGCGTCCTGATGTGGCGTGCCTCGACATCCGCATGCCCGGCCTCGACGGTATCGCCGTTGCACGTGAGCTCTGCGGGCCTGACGCCGAGCTCTCGATTCCCGTCTTGATTCTCACCACGTTCGACCTCGACGACTATGTCTTCGGGGCTTTAGAGGCCGGGGTTTCGGGCTTTCTGTTGAAGGATGCCGATCCCGATACGATCACGAAAGCCATTCGCCAGGTGGCTGTCGGCATCGGCACGATCGACCAGAGCCTCACTCGCCGCATCATGCGGGAGTTCGTGCAGCGGCGCGGCCTGCGGCCGGTGAGCACATCGCTGAGAAGCGACGTGCTCACCGGCCGTGAGCAGGAGATTCTGATGCTGCTCGCCCAGGGCATGTCCAATGAAGAGATCGCGCAGGCCCTGGTGGTCGAGCTGTCGACGGTGAAGTCGCACCTCGCGCGTATGCTGCCCAAGTTAGGTGTTCGCTCCCGCCTTCAGGCGGTCGTCTGGGCGTACCAGAACCGCTTCGTCGATCTCCCCTGACTGCTCCTTGACGTAACCGAGCCGTCCTCGCGTTGCCAGGATCACGATGGCAGCGGCAATCACTGAGCTGATCGCAAGCGCGTTGGAGGTGGCGCCGTCGCTGATCGACGGGAACATCTCGACGAAGATGCCGGACATGAAGGTGTTCACGCTGACGTGCGCCAGCATGGCGAGCGGCAGACTCTGGCCTGTGCGGTTGAATATCCATGCCATGACGACGTTGAAGCCGATGCAGAAGACGGCGAAGCTCACGGGTCGCGTCCAGTCGGCGTCGGGGTAGCCGCCCCATTCGGTGAGGAAGAGGGGCATGTGCCACAGCGCCCACATCGGGCCCAGGATGAAGGCAGAGCGCATCGGGCCGAACTTGTCCTGCAGGCGGGGCAGGGCGAAGTCTCGCCACCCCGGCTCCTCGGCGAGGCCGGTGGTGAGCATCTGGATGATGAGCATCGGGAGGTAGGCGGCGAGCACCGCCAGCGACGGCGGCACGACCTGACCGCCCGCTACCACCAGGCCGGTGAGAATCAGTGCGGCCGGGACGCCGAGCAGGGCGATGGCGTACCAGTGCCAGCGAACCCGCCAGCGCCACAGGCGGGCCCCCCACTGGCGAAGCCCGGCCACACCGCCGGTGACCCCCGTGACGATCAGGGCAGACGTGATGGGCCCCAGATAGGCGCCGGGAAGCACCCCGGCGATCATGCCGAGCTCGAAGGTGTAGTCCCAGACGCCCAGCCCGTTGTTCGAGAGGATGTAGGGCATCCACGCGATCCAGCTGAGCGCATTTGCGAGCACGAAGAAGCTCACGAGAGGATACCGCCTGATGATCCCCCTGAGGCCCCGCTGTTGTGTGACTTGTTTCATGACTCTTCCCCTCATCGATTGCCGCGGCACGAAATGGCCACATTTCGACGCTAGAAGGCACCCACTTCTGCCACGAGAGTCGAAGGGTTGCACCTCGAGAGAGCCATCGAAGGGCGCAATTTGCATCCAAAGATGTAAGCGCCACAGTTCATCCGAAGGCCCGTAGAAGGGCTCCTCCGGTGTACCTACTGTCGATTGGAGGTGCTCATCGGCACCCTCGATAGAAAGGCCAGCCATGACCTCGACCATCAGCGCCACCACGGTCGATACCGCCGTGCGCCTCATTCATCTCACCAAGACCTACCCCAACGGACCGGAGCAGATTGCGGCGCTGCAGGGCGTCTCGCTATCGATCACACCGGGGTCGTTCACCTCGATAATGGGCCCGTCGGGCTCGGGGAAGTCGACCTTCCTCAACCTCGCCGCCGGTCTGGATACGCCGACGAGTGGCCAGGTCTTGATCGGCGACACCGACATCACCGAGCTGTCTCCGGATGCCGTCACCCGCTTCCGCCGCCGCCACATCGGCTTCGTATTCCAGTCGTACAACCTCATCGGTCACCTGACTGTCGGCGAGAACATCCAGCTGCCGATGCTGCTCGACGGTCGCCGGCCCGACGAGCAGTGGCAGCAGTCGCTGCTCGACTCGGTCGGACTCACCGGCATGACCGACCGGCTGCCGAGCGAGCTCTCCGGCGGCCAGGCCCAGCGCGTCGCCATCGCACGCGCCCTGATCACCCGGCCCACGGTCGTCTTCGCCGACGAGCCGACCGGCGCGCTCGACCGGCGCACCGGTGAGCAGGTGCTCGAGGTGTTGCGCGGCACCGCCAAGCGTTTCGCCCAGACTCTGGTGGTCGTCACCCACGATCCGAACGTCGCAGCGGCATCGGATGACGTGCGCTTCCTGGCCGACGGACGCCTGGCCGGCGAGATCATCGCCCCCACCAGCGCCCAGATCGCCGCCCGCCTCATCGAGTTGGGTAGGTAACGCCATGTGGTCTTTCGCCCGCTCAGCAGTTCTCGCCTACCGCGGCAGCTTTATCGGCAGCTTTCTCATCGTCGTGTTCGCCGCCGCCCTGCTCTCGGCCAACGGGGTGCTCATGGAGACCGGCCTACGCTCGGACGCGCCGCTGCTGTCGACCGTTGCCGCCTCATTCGCCGGCACCGCCATTCTCGTGGTCGTGCTCGTCGTCGCCTCCACCTTCGCGTCGGCCCTGCGCCAACGGCACGAGCAGTTCGCGCTGCTGCGGGCTGTCGGAGCCACCGCCTCGCAGGTGCGCTCGATGGTGACCGCCGAGGTGTCGATCGTCTTCGCGATCGCAGCGCCGCTCGGCGCGCTGCCCGGGCTCTGGGCAGCGAACCTGCTGACTCCCGTGCTCGAGTCTGGCGGCATCATTCCTGTCGACCTCCCGCTCGTCGTCACGCCGCTGCCCGCCATCGGCGCGCTGCTGCTGCTTTTCCCGACCGCCCTGCTCGCCGCGCGCCTGGCTGCCCGCAAAGTCACCAGTGTCAGCCCCTCGGCGGCCGTGCGTGGCTCGGATGCCGAGTCGGCGCACCTCAGTCCTTCGCGCCGCATTGCTGCGGTCGTTCTGCTGGTAACCGGAATCGTGGCCGCCGGCATCCCGTTCGTGATGCCGGGCGTAATGGGCAGCGCTGCCGGGTCGACATCCGCGTTCCTGCTGATCAGCGCCGCGGCCCTCGCCGGCCCGGCGATCGTGGGCTTCGCCGCTCGTCGGGCGGCACGAGCTACCCGGTCGTCGCGATTCGCTTCGCTCATGCTGGCTGTCGTCAACACCCGCGGCTTCTCCCGACGGCTGACCGCAGCCATCATCCCGCTCGCGCTGTTTCTCGCCCTGGGAACAGTGCAGACCGGCGTGAACAGCAGCCTCGTGCAGGGGGCCGCCATTCAATTGCGCGACGGACTGGGATCAGATCTCGTCATCACCTCACAAGACGGCGTGACTGCCGCTCAGCTGACTGAAATCGCATCGACGCCCGGTGTCGACTCACTTGTCGCGAGCTCAGCCGTGCCTGCAGAAATACTCACGCGGGATATGGACGGGGTGACCACGTGGGAGGCCTCCGGCGTGCACGCCCTGACCGGCAGCCCCGCAGGCCTGATCGACGCGGATGTGACGTCGGGTTCGCTCGACGATCTGGCTGCACCTGGCACGATCGCCGTGAGCAATGAATCGGGCTTCGGTACGAGCATCGACCTTGGCGACACGGTTTCGCTTCGCTTCGCTGATGTCGTACTCGACGCAACGATCGTCGCGGTCTACGAGCGCGGCCTCGGTTTCGGTGAGTACATCATCGACGGGCGAAGCCTCCCGACGACACCCGCTGTCGCCGACACCGTCTTCACGCAGGGCTCTCGTGTGGACCTTCCTGGATTGGAGACGCTGACTGTCGACGAGTACGTGGATCAGACGATGGCCGGCGCGGCATCGTCGCAACAGCTCGGAGCGGTATTGCTGTTCGTGCTCATCTTCTTCATCGCCATTGCTGCCGCCAACACCCTCGTGATGCTGACGGGCGCGCGCAAGTCCGAGTTCGCCCTCCTGCGCCGCATCGGAATCACACGCCACCAGCTGAACTCGATGATCGGTATCGAGTCGATATTCGTGGTGCTCGCGGCCCTGGTCATCGGAACCATGTCAGTGCTACCGGCGTTGCTCGGCGTCGCCTACGGTATCCTCGGTGGCTTGTCGCTGGCAATCGACTGGGCGGTGTACGGGGTGCTAGCGGCGGCGGTCGCGGTGATAGTAGGTGCGGCGATGGTCGCGCCGGTGTGGGCTGGACGCCGAGCTTCGGTCTGAGCGAGAGACAGAAGCATGCGTGGCGACGATGATGGCGGCATCGGCCACGGAACACCAGATGCCGTCGTCGCCGGGCTCCGCGGGCTCTCGCCGGAGGCGTGCGACCCCTCCGAATTTGCAGTTGGTTTGCAATGTCCCGTGGAATTTGCAGGTTCTATCGAGAACCTTCAACCAGCGCCACATTTCCAATCTGCAGTTCGTTTGCAAGAACAATCAGCTGTTGAAGTCCCCACCGGGCGCCATGTCCATGAACCTTGAGTAGTGACCCTGAAATGCCAGGTTGATCGTAGCGGTCGGGCCGTTACGGTGCTTGGCGACGATCAGGTCGGCCTCGCCTGGGCGAATGTCCTTGTCGTAGACCGAGTCGCGGTGCAGCAGGATCACCATGTCGGCATCCTGCTCGATCGACCCGGACTCACGAAGGTCGCTGATCTGCGGCTTCTTGTCCGTGCGCTGCTCAGAACCACGGTTCAGCTGCGACAGTGCGATGACCGGCACCTGCAACTCCTTCGCGAGCAACTTCAGCGCACGCGAGAACTCCGAGACCTCTTGTTGGCGCGACTCCACGCGCTTGCCGCTCGTCATCAGCTGCAGGTAGTCGATGACGACCAGGCGCAGGCCCTCGCGCTGCTTGAGGCGGCGGCACTTCGCACGGATCTCGACCAGCGTCATGTTGGGGCTGTCATCGATGAAGAGGGGCGCGTCGTTGATGCGTCCGCGGGTCGCAGCGACCGTGGTCCAGTCGCGCGGATCGAGCGATCCCTTGCGCATGTGCTGCAGCGGAATCGCGCCTTCCGCACTCAGCAGACGCATCGCGATCTCGCTCTTACCCATTTCGAGAGAGAAGAAGACGGCCGGCTGATTGTGACCGATCGCCGCAGCGCGGGCAAAATCCAAAGCAAGCGTTGACTTACCGACAGCAGGCCTCGCAGCCACGACAATCATTTGCCCGCCGTGCAGACCGTTCGTGAGCTCATCGAGTTCTTTGAACCCGGTGGGCACGCCCGTCATCGAGCCGTCACGGCCACTGGCCGCCTCGATCTCTTCCATCGCAGCATCCACCGCAACAGTCAGCGGAACGTAATCTTCTGCGGTCTGCGTACCGGAGACCGCATAGATCTCGGCCTGCGCGTTGTTGACAAGATCGGTCGCATCGCCCTGGCCGTCATAGCCAAGCTGCACGATGCGCGTGCCCGCATCGACGAGGCGGCGCAGGATCGAGCGCTCGGCGACGATGCCGGCGTAGTACCCGGCGTTCGCCGCGGTCGGCACGATCGAGGTGAGCGTGTGCAGGTAGTCGGCGCCACCGGCGCGTCCCAGCTCACCGGTCTTGATCAACTCGTCAGTGACTGCGACAACGTCGGTGGGCTCACCGTGCGAGTACAGGGTAAGGATCGCTTCGAAGATGAGCTCGTGCTTGGGGATGTAGAAGTCGGCGCCCTTGAGCGTCTCGATCACATCGGCGACAGCGTCCTTCGACAGCAGCATGCCACCCAGCGCACTCTGTTCGGCGAGGAGGTCATGCGGCGGAACGCGCTCTGGTTTGCGGTTCCCTCCGAGACGCTCCTCCGAGATGTCGGCAATCGACACGGTGCTCCTTCGGTGCGCTTGTGGCTGGTGTGGCACAGGAGTCTCTGACCCGAGTGCCGTACGACGGCGGTGTGTTCCGCGGTTGCAATGAGCGAACCACCAACCACCGACATCTCGTCGCTCGTCCACGCTACGAGCGACCATTTCCCCATGCAACAGCGCCTGTGGATAACTCTGTGGATAGTCTGCGGAGAACGTGGGAGTGTCTGTGTAAAGCGGGTGTGGATAACTCTGTGGCACGAGGCAATCTTTGCCTCTTATATTGGCCTTGACCTGGTGTTTAGAGTTTCCCCACCCTGTGGATGAGATTCTGTTTAAACACGCTATTGAAGGTTGGTGCCATCGCAGGGGGCATGTGTACAACTTGGGGAGAAGTCAAGTCTTGATTTTCTCGGGCGCGTTCCAGGCAGTGTCGCCTGTAACGCGCCGGTCACACGCAAGATTCTTCAGAGCGCCGTGGACTCGCGTTCGATGAGATCCAACGGAACCAGCATCTCGACGCCGACCTGCTCGCCCTTGATCAGCCGCACGATGGCCGCCATCATCGCAGCGCCCTTTGTGGCGGTGTGCAGGTCGACCGTCGTCAGCTGCGGCGTCGTACTGGTCGAGAAGATGTTGTTGTCGAGGGTCGCCACTGCCACGTCCGCGGGCACGCGCAGCCCGCTCTCCTTGAGTACGGTCATCGCGCCCGACGCCATCTGGGCCGATGCGATGAAGATCGCGTCAAACGGCGCATCCGCCTCGATCAGTCGCCGGGCAGCCGCCGCTCCGCCCGCCGGCGTGTAGTCACCCTCCGCGCTTGTGCCGGGCTCTAGTCCAGCGGCAATGAGAGTCTCACTCCAGCCATTCTGACGTTCCCGTCCAGCGGACGTGTTGAGCGGTCCGGTGATGGACACGATGTGCTTGTGTCCACGATCCACGAGGTGCTGTGTGGCGAGGGCTGCGGCCGCGAAGTTGTCGACATCGACGACATGGATCTCCTCACCCATCTCACCGGGTGGCCGCACGCCGAAGACCACGGGCAGCGTACGCGCCAGCTCCCGATACGTCGATGAGTCACTGTGGTGGGAGAGGATCAGAGCGCCGTCGACGTTGCCGCGTCGAAGGAGCTGATGAGTCTTCTCCGGGTCCTTCTCGGACTCGATCAGCAGCGTCAAGGAGTACTCCGTGGACGATGCATGCATAGCCGCGCCCTGGATGACCTCGGCGAAGTACGGGTCAGCGAAGAACTCGGCTGTGCGCTCCGGAATCATCATCGCGACGGTCTGGGTCTGCCTGCGTGCAAGACTGCGAGCGGCCCGGTTGGGCACGTACCCGATCTTCGCGATCGCGTCGTTGACCCGTGCGATCGTCTGTGCAGTCACCAAGGGCGATCCGTTGATCACTCGCGACGCGGTCGAGCTCGATACGCCGGCCAGCGCCGCAACCTCTTCCAGCGTCGGGATCCAAGACTGCGCCTTGCGGGGCGGCTGGGTCGTCACTTCTCGTCTCCTGCTGCCCGGCGGGGGCGCGTTCGTGGGTCCTCCTTTTGGAGGTGGACTTCTTCACCGTACGCTACGGCGGCATGCTCTTCACGCCGGAATCGCGTGGCCGTCAATGAGCCGTGTCACCCACTTCCCGCTGTCCTTGACTGTGCGCTTCTGCGTGTTGTAATCGACGTACACGATTCCGAAGCGTTTGCTGAAACCATAGCCCCACTCGAAATTGTCGAAAAGCGACCAGACGAGGTATCCGCGCAGGTCGACGCCCTGTTGCATCGCGCGGTGCGCCGCGGTGAAATGGCGACGCAGATAGTCGACGCGGGCCTCGTCACGCACTCGGTCATCGACTAGCGTGTCGTCGAAGGCCGCGCCGTTCTCAGTGATCATCAGCGGCAGTGTGGGATGCTCGCCGCTGAGCCTGAGCAGCAGGTCCTCGAGCCCGTCCGGAGCGATGTTCCAGCCCATCGCGGTGTACGGTCCGTCCTGACGCACGAACTCGACATCTTCGCTCCCTGGCCACGACGATCCGGCGGCGCCTTTATGGCCGTCCGCGTGCTGGCGGTCGGAGATGCCGTCCCACGTGCGCACCAGGGTGGTCGAGTAATAGTTGACCCCAAGAAAATCGATGCTCTGATGGATGATCTCCGTGTCACCGGGGAGCACAAACGACCAGTCCGTCACCGATGCGGTGTTCTCGATGAGGTCGTCCGGATAGCCGCCGACGAGCATCGGCCCGGTGAACGCACGGTTCGCGAGCGCGTCGATCCGACGTACTGCCTCCGCGTCCGCGCCGTCCTCCCCACGGACGACGTGGAAGTTGAGGGTGACTGAGACCTCTGCCTGCGGGACCACCTCGCGGAGAACCTGCACCGCGAGGCCGTGCGCGAGGTTGAGGTGATGCATGGCAGCGAGTGCCGCTGCACCGTCGGTGCGTCCCGGCGCGTGACCGCCCGAACCGTAACCGAGGAAGGCGCTGCACCACGGCTCGTTTAGCGTGGTCCACACCCGTACGCGGTCACCGAGAACCTCAGCGACGTGGCGTGTGTACTCCGCGAATCGGTGTGCCGTCTCGCGGTTGGTCCACCCACCGGCATCCTCGAGCGCCTGCGGGAGATCCCAGTGGTAAAGCGTGGCCATCGGGCGGATGCCACGGGCGATCAGCCCGTCGACGAGACGACTGTAGAAGTCAAGACCGGTCCGGTTCACCGGGCCGGATCCGAGCGGCTGGATCCGTGGCCATGCGATCGAGAAACGGTAGGCCTCGAGACCGAGCTCGGCCATCAGGTCGAGATCTGACTCAAGACGATTGTAATGATCGTCTGCGACAGCGCCGGTGTCACCGCCGACGATCTTGCCCGGGCTAGCGCTGAAAGTGTCCCAGATGGATGGACCGCGACCATCCGCGGTCGCGGCGCCCTCGATCTGGTACGAGGCCGTCGCGGCCCCGATCACGAACTCCGCGGGAAACTCGAGCCCCGAGTCCCGGTAGTCGGGACTCGCACTGATTTCCGGGCTCTCGCGAGTGTGGGCGTCTATCTCAATGGTCATGTCAGCCTTTCACTGCGCCTTGCATGATTCCGGCCACGAGCTGTTTGCCCGCGACGAAGAAGAGGATGAGAAGGGGGATGACTGACAGCACGGCACCTGCGAGCACCATGGCGGTGTCGGGGTTCTGCCCGCCGCTGGCGCTGAGCGTTGCCAGCGCCGTCTGCACGTTCGGATTTCGCGGACCAAGCACGAGCATCGGCCACAGATAGTCGGTCCAAGATGCCATGAAGGTGAACAGCGCGAGCACCGCCATACCCGGCCGGGCCGCCGGGATCGCCACATGCTGGAACGTACCCCACATGCTGGCGCCGTCCATACGTGCGGCCTCGATAAGCTCGTCCGGAATCACGTCAACCAGAAACTGCCGCATGAAGAACACGCCGAATGCGGTGACCAGACCGGGCACGATCACGGCCTGCAGCGTTCCGGTCCATTTCCATTCAGCCATCAGCATGAACATCGGGATGATGCCGAGCTGTGTTGGAATCGCCATCGTAGCGATCACCGTCAGCAGCAGACCTGTGCGTCCTCGAAAGCGCAGCTTCGCGAACGCGTAGCCGGCGAGCGTGGAGAAGAACACCACGGAGATCGTGATCGCGCCCGCGATGATGGTGCTGTTCAGCAGCGCCAGCATGAACGGGACCGTCTCGAACACCTTCGCGGCGTTGCCCAGAAAGTTCGGGCCGGGGATCGCGACCGGTGGCACGACATTGGTATCCGACGACTGGCGGCTGGCGATCACGAACGACCACCACAGGGGGAATGCCGAACCGACGAAGAACGCGGTCAGCAGGGCGTAGGTCAGCAGGCCGGGGCGTTCGTAGGCGCGTGCTCGCTTGGCGCGACGCTCACGGGCTGCGACCCGAAGATCATCGTGCGGTGCCCTCGGTGCTGCCTGCGGCGGCGTGACGATGGCGGTCATGATGACACCTCCTGCTTCGTTCGGGCAGATATTCGGCTGGCGCGGGATGCCTTCGCATCGGCGGTGCGCACCGTTCGCGTTGCCGCGTAGCTGAGCAGCCCCACGAGCACGATGACGATGAAGAGAATCCATGCGGTCGCTGAAGCGCGACCGAAGTCACGCCGGGGGAACGCCAGTTCGTAGAGGTAGAGCACGACTGTCTGGAACTGACGGCCACTGCCACCGTTGGTTCGGCTGTCGAAGAGCTTCGGTTCGGTGAAGATCTGCAGCCCGCCGATGGTCGCAGTGATGACGACGAAGATGATCGTGGGACGAATCATGGGAATGGTAATGGACCAGAAACGGCGTATTTTGCCCGCCCCGTCGAGTGTGGCCGATTCGTACACATCGCGCGGGACGGCCTGCATGGCCGCCAGCAGCAGAAGCGTGTTGTACCCGGTCCAGCGCCAGTTCACCATGGTGGCAATGGCGACATGCGAGGGGAAGACGTCGAATGCCCAGCGGATTGGGTCGAGCCCGAACAGTTCGAGCAGGCCGGCGATCGGGCCGTGGTACTGGTTGAACACCTGTAGGAAGATCACCGTCACCGCGACGGGCGCGACGATGTACGGGATCAGAATACTCATGCGCCAGAAGGTCTTTGCTTTGATCGCCTGATCCAGGAGTGCCGCGACGATAGTGGCGACGATGAGCTGTGGGATGGCGGAGAGCAGGAAGATGCTGATGGTGTTTCGGAACGAATTCCAGAAGAACGGGTCGGTCAGAACAGCGATGTAGTTCTGAAGTCCGACGAAGTCGCCCTGCCCCTTGAGTAGGTTCCAGTCGTACAGCGACACGTTCAGCGTGTACGCGATCGGGAAGATGCCGATCAGAGCGAACAGGATGAAGAACGGGGCGACATAGAGGTAAGGGGAGAACCTGTAGTCGAAGCGACTGACCTTCTGGCGGAACGTCAGTGCGGAACGGGCCGTGCGGCCCGGTGAGCTGGTCATCGTTGAGCCAATCCGCGAGAGGTGGATGAGGTGGATGAGCGGTGGCTCGGCGCGGCGCGCCGAGCCACCCACGAGGATCAGCCGACGAGTTGGTCGAGCAGAGTCATCGCTTCATCCCAGGCCTTGTCGGGATCGGTGACCTCACCCTGACTGACCCGGTCGAAGATCGGGCCGAACACGTTGTCCTGAATGTTCGAGTCCTCCGGTCCCTTGACCTGGGCGACGACACCCTCCGCACGATTCGCGAAGATCTCACCGACGGGCGCATCGTTGAAGAACTTGCTAGTCGTGTCTGCGACGAGCTCCTGCCCCTTCGGCGTGCTCGGGTATGGGCCGGCTACTTCAAACGCTGCGGCCTGCTGCTCAGGCGAGGCGAGCCACAGCGCGAGCTTGGCTGCTTCCTCAGGGTGCTCGGAGGCCGAGGAGACACCCAGGAACGCACCGCCCCAGTTCGCTGAGCCGCCGGGCAGCACGTTTGCGAAGTCCCAACCACTGTCAGTGGTGCCCTCGTCGTAGTAACCCTGCACGATGCCCAGCATCCAGCTCGGGCACATGTAGACGGCGAAGTCGCCAGCTTTGGCTTCAGGTCCGACCTCCCAGCCCGGCAGGCCCGCGCCGAGACCGGCCTTCTCTGCTTCGACGATCTTCGCGAAGTGCTCTTTCAGCACCTCGTTGTCCTTGATGTTGAGAGTCTCGCCGTCCTTCTTGTAGTAGCCCTCCTCCTGCTGGTTCACGAAGGAGTTCCAGAAGAATCGCGGGCTGTGGTAGAACGCCTTGCCGGTGTCGTCGACGTATTCCTTTCCGACCTCGAAGAAGCGCTCCCACGTGGCGTCATCGCCGCCCAGGTACTCCGCGACCTCCGCGCGCTCGCTGGGAAGACCGGCGGCTTCGAAAAGGTCTCCGCGGTAGCACAGACCCTGCGGACCGATGTCCAGACCCGCGCCGATGACCTGTCCGTCAGAGCCGGTGCCCTGTGCATACTTCCAGTCGAGCCAGCTGTCCTTGGCGTCCTCGATGCCGTAATCGCGCAGGTCGACGAAGGCGTCCGAGACCTCGGCGATCGTGCCCAGCCAGCCCTCTTCGATTGCGACGATGTCACTCAACCCGGTCCCGGCCGCGATCTTCGCATACGCGTCGTCTCGGGCCGCGCCACCGCCTTCAAGGTTGGTCGCCTCGATCGTGATGTTCGGATTGTCATTCATGTACTGCTCGTAGTTCGCCTCGACTCCCATCGTGCCGAAGGTCGTGATCGACAGCGTGATGTTCTCGTCACCGCCGGCGTCACCACCGCCCGACGAGCAGCCTGTTGCGATGAGCGCCAGCGCTGTGGCACCGGCGAGGGTTGCGGCGATCCTGCTTCGTGATGATTTCACGGTTCACTTCCTTGTGTGCGCGAGGTGGCAATGGGAGCGCTTGCATTTTCGGATTGAGAGCACTCTCCGTTGATTTATAGCGACAATATGCCCAATTGTCAGAGTCTGTCAACAACAAATGGGCGCGCTCCCATAGATTCTTCAGCGCATGCCCGTGCATCTAGCTGGATGCCGCGGTCGAATCAGGTCGGCTGTGTCGCAACGCAAAACGCCCCCTGCCCTGATGGGCAGAAGGCGTCTCGCGAAGGTGTTGCGAACTACTTGGCCGCGACGACCTGAAGGGTGATGACGGCCACAAGGTCGTCGTGCAGACGCACGGTTGCCTCGTGGTTACCCGTCGACTTGATCGGCGCGGTGATGGTCACCTTGCGCTTGTCGATCGAGCCGAGGCCAGCAGCCTCGACCGCAGCAGCGACGTGATCAGTCTTGACCGAACCGAACAGGCGTCCGGAAGCGCCAGCCTTGACGGCCAGGCGAACCTTCGTGCCCTCGATCGTGTTCTTGAGAGCCACAGCCTCGTCACGATCGTGGATCGCACGCGCCTTGCGTGCAGCCTGGATCGATTCGACCTGCTTTGCACCACCGCGGGTCCACGCCGTAGCGAAGCCCTGGGGGATGAGGTAGTTACGGGCGAACCCGTTCTTGACCTCGACAACGTCACCGGCACTACCGAGCCCGGAGACCTCATTCGTGAGAATCAGCTTTGCCATCTCAATACCCCTTAACGGCCAGCGCCAGCGTAAGGCAGGAGTGCCATTTCGCGTGCGTTCTTGATCGCCGTGGCGAGCAGACGCTGCTCCTGCACCGAGACACCGGTGATACGACGGGCGCGGATCTTCCCACGCTCCGAGACGAACTTGCGAAGGGTTGCGACGTCCTTGTAATCAATGACGCCAACCCGGATCGACTTCGCGGGAGCGGTGGGCTTGCCACCCTTCCGCGGCTTGCGGCGGTCGCCGCTCGACTTTCCAGCCATGGTTTTTCCTTTGATGAGCGGATGCCGGTCACTTCAACGAGCGAAGCGGCCGGATCCAGAAGTTGTTTAGAACGGGGTGTCGTCGCCGAAGCTGCCCGGAGTGCTCCACGCATCCGCACTTGTCGACGAGCCGGGGGTAGACCACGGCTCTGACGACGCCTGCTGTTGCTGCGCGGGACGCACCTGTCCACCGCCGCCACCGGCACCGCCGGAAGCCGCGCCAGAACCGCCAGAAGCCGCACGGGTAACCTGCGCTGTCGCGTACCGAAGCGAGGGGCCGATCTCGTCGACCTCCAGCTCGATCGACGTGCGCTGGTTGCCTTCGCGGTCCTGGTAGGAGCGCTGACGCAGGCGACCCTGCGCGATGACGCGCATGCCCTTCGTCAGAGAACCCGCCACGTGCTCAGCGAACTCGCGCCAGACGGACGCACGGAGGAACAGCGCGTCGCCGTCCTTCCATTCGTTCGCGGCACGGTCGAAGCTGCGCGGGGTAGATGCGATGGTGAAGTTCGCCACCGGCAGCCCGTTCTGCGTGTAACGCAGCTCGGGGTCGGCCGTGAGGTTTCCCACAACGGTAATGACGGTTTCGCCGGCCATGAGTCTTAGGCCTTCGCTGCCTTGGCAGCCTTGCGAGCAGCCTTCTCTTCGGAGCGCTTAGCTTCGAAAGCAACCATCGCCTGAGCTTCTTCTGAACGAAGAACCTTGGTGCGCATGATCTGCTCGTTCAGGCCCAGCTGACGGTCGAGCTCCTGTGTGGTCTCGCTCGTTGCCGTGAAGTTGACGACGGCGTAGATGCCCTCGGTCTTCTTCTGGATCTCGTATGCAAGACGGCGCTTGCCCCAGATGTCGACCTTGTCCACAGTGCCACCATCGTTGGTGATGACCTTGAGGAACTTGTCGAGCGTAGGGGCTACCTGGCGCTCGTCGATCTCGGGGGTCAGAATGACCATTAGTTCGTACTGGTGCGTCACTTACCCACCTCCTTCGGACTAGAACGGCTTCCGGGAATTTCCCGAGAGCAGGAGGGTGTGTGCACGTGTCCGTCCGCAGACCGCCGAATGCGGGCCGATAGACAGACAACCTGGACAGTCTACCGGAATTGCGGGCGTGTCGTGACCGACGTCAATCGACCGAGCCCCGCGGAACGATCCAGCGGTGCGAGAAAGTCGGCTCGATGGCGGCAAGGCTGTCGAAGTCCGCGTCATAGTGGACGACGCTCACCCTCTGGTTCCCCGTCGTATTCCGAAGTGCAGTGGCGGCGATCTGCAGATCACTCACACCAACGGATCGACCTTGTCCGGCGGCGAACAGCCGTCGCTGCAGCTCAACAGCGATACGCGCGACCTCAGCGTCTGGCTGCAGGAATATCTTTGCTTTTGCGCTCGCATCGATCAGGATTCGATGCTCCTCAGCGCTCCTGGCGGAGTACCCCTCCTCGAGCAACTGCGGCAGGCAACTCGCCAGTTCACCGATGGCCAGCAACGCGATCAGCGCGTCGGCCACCACATCCGAGCGATGAATCCGCTGAAGCGCAGAGTTGTCAACGAGGAAGAGCTGGTTCATCGTTGTGAATCAGTGGTGACATCCGCGTTATCGAGCTCGATCGCCACGCCGCTACGCAGCAGATCGATGTAGCCCATCGCCTCGCCTCGCCGCACGACCTGAGCGAGCGCCTCGTTGACCGCCGCCTTCTTCGTCGTCGCGCCCGTGAGGCGCATCGCCTGTTCCAGCAGCACGTCGTCAATGTCAATGATCGTCTTCGTCATCGCACCTCCTGAGGATATACGAAATCTATCCTGAGTATATACCCTCAGCGGCGGATCGGGTCTCGGTGCGGCGTCGGAGCGATCGTGAAGTCTGTCCCGTTGTCCGCCCAGGTGTCCTCGCCTGCCCGACCTCTGGCGCGGCGCAGCGCGACGATCGCGCGGACGGCCGGCGTCCCGACGGCGAGCGCGACCGCGCCCAGGAGCGAACGGTCCTCATCGCCCAGCACACTCTTGCGGTGCCAGGCGGCGTGCAACGTACCGCCGCGACCGACCGGTACAGTCCTCGCACGCAGCCTGCCCTCGCGACGCAACGCCACCAGTTCTTCGACCTGGCCCCACCACGTGGACTCGGTATCCGGGTGGAAGTAGTTGTCCCGCATCCACCGCGGGTGCGCATGCCGGAATCGCCGGCCGATGACCTCTTCCGCTCCTCCCAGCAGCCCGCTGCCGAGGAAGACAGTGTTCAACAGCGGCTTGTGCACGCCGAATGTGTCAAGCGCGATCACCGGGATGCCCCGGGCAATCGCCTCGACGACCGCAGTGGAACTGACGGTAACCAACCCCTCGGCACTCTCCAAGGCAGCCGCCATCGGCTGATGGGAGAACACCAGGTTCGCGGGGCGCGCGGGGAGCAGATCTGCATAGGCGTCCCGCTCGAGGTGCGTCTCGGTCTCGCCCGGCCGCGAACGCAGCTTGACCACAACACGGCGGGTTGGATCTGCCTCGGCCGCGCGGCGCAGGATGCTTGCGAGCTCGGCACGCTCTGCGCGGTCAGCGGGAACGAGCGCCTGGGCGGCGAACACGAGGTCTGTGCCTGATGCGCGTGGTGCAGGTGGTGCGGCGTGCGTGGCCTCGACCCCCAAAGAGCCGGGGCCACCCCTTGCGACCGAACCCCGGCGCGCTCCAGCCCCGACGAGCTCCCGCACTGCGGCATCCTGCCCAGCCCGCTCGTGCTCCCGCTCCGAGGGCTGCGCGAACGGCAGCGTCGCGAGCGCCGTCGGGACCGGCACGCCGATCTGGCGGCTTAGCTCGGCGAATGCGCGCTCCTCACGGTGCGAGTGCAGCACGAGCAGATCACTCTCTCTGCGGTATTCGAGAGCTCCCCGTTGGGCAGGGATCGACATCCCTGGTAGCCCACTGACGATCACCGGGCGATGCGTCAGCCGGTCGATCTGTCGCGCGACGAGCCGCACGAACGGGCCCCGCCCTGCCAGCACGACGACGTCGGGAAGGTGACCTCCCAACCAGCCGCCCAACTCGTCGAAGCCGAGCCGCGTGACCGCCGCGTCCTGAAACGACGTACCAACAAGCGCCGCCCGCTGCTGCGCGGCGCTCACCGTCAGCGGCGTGCGCACAAGCAGCAGGTGCCGTCGGATGCCGGGAACGGCGTCGAGCAGCGAAGCAGACCACTTCACGAAAGAATCGGCATCCGCGATCGCGACGACCCGCAACTCGCCCGTGCTCATGCCGGGATGCGGCGCAGCTTAGCCATCGGCGCCTGCTCGCCAGGGAAGACCCGCTTGACGCCGTCGCCGAGAGCCGTCTCGATGACACGAATGTCACGCACAAGGTGCTCCAGGCCGGTCGGCTCGAGCGAAGCGGCGTGATCGGAGCCCCACATGGTCCGATCGAGCGTGATGTGCCGCTCGATGGCGACAGCGCCGAGTGAGATGGCGGCCAGCGAGATCTGCAGTCCGCGCTCGTGACCGGAGTAGCCGATCGGCACGCCGGGGTAGCGGTCACGGAGCGTCGCGATGACGCGGATGTTCGCCTCATCCGGCTCCATCGGATAAGTGGAGGTGGCGTGCATGAGCACGACGCGATCGGTGCCGAGGGTCTCCAGTGCACGGTCGATCTGATCGATCGTCGACATGCCGGTGGAGAGGATGACCGGCTTCCCCGTCTCACGGATCGCGTCGAGCAGCTCGATGTCCGTGACACTCGCGGAGGCGACCTTGTGAGCGACGACGTTCAGGTCCTCGAGGAAGGCGACGCTGGGCACATCCCACGGGGAGGCGAACCAGTCCAACCCTTGGAGTGTGGCGTGATCGCCGATCTCGACGTATTCGTCGCGCCCGAACTCGACGCGGCGGCGGTAATCGAGATACGTCATCGTTCCCCACGGCGTCTCCCGCGGAACGTCGCGCATGTGCTGCGGCGTGGAAATCTCGGGGGTGCGCTTCTGGAACTTCACGGCATCCGCTCCGGCGCGCGCAGCGACGTCGATGAGGCGCTTAGCGATGTCCACATCACCGTTGTGGTTCAAGCCGATCTCCGCGATAACGTACGCGGGTCGTCCGCCACCAATTACGTGCGATCCGATGCTGACAGTCATATCGTCCTCCAGTCGTGGGGCCCCTCAGTCCTGAGTACGCCGCGATGATGAACACCACGCGAATCGCGGGTTACCGAGGGCGGTCGGCTGTCAGAACGCGTTCAATGAGCTCCCGAACGGCCCCCTGCCCGCCAGAGCGACTCAGCACCACCCGCGCCTGTGCGCGCACCAGCGGATGGGCGTTCGCGACCGCCACCGGCCAGCCCACGATGCGCATCGCACCGAGGTCGTTGACGTCGTTTCCGAGGTAGGCGATGTCCGACAGGGCGATCTGGTTCTCCGTCGCCCACTCAGCGAGCGCCGACTCCTTATCCTCGATGCCGTGCAGCACCGGCACACGGAGCTTGTCCGCCCTGGCGCGCACCACGGGGTTGACCTCGGTGGAAAGGATGAGCATCGGGATGCCAGCATGCCGAAGCCGGGCCACCCCCATCCCGTCCTCCCGGCTGACTCGCACCTGTTCTCGGCCGTCGCTGTCCACCAGGACGGTGTCGTCAGTGTGCACGCCGTCGAAATCGGTCACGACAGCCCTCACGTCGATGCCGCCCGCCTCGTCGACTGTGCCCGCCTCGTCGACTGTGCCCGCCTCGTCGACGAGATTCGCCAGAGCGGATGCCACGGCAAGGTGCTGCGCGTCGTCGATCTCGACCGCCGACCACTCGGGAACCTCGACGATGCCCACCCGCCCGAAGAAGCGATGTCCGGCCTGCCGGAACCCCTCGGCATTGAAGGCGTAGAACGCGCCGGTCTCCAAATAGTGCGGCTCACGATCCTGTCGGCGCGGGCGGTGCGCGGCATCGTGGTTGATCGCGACCGCGGCATCGTTCTCGTCGCAGCGCCAGAGGAACCCGTAGGTCTCATGAGCCGCGAACACGCTGTCGTACCGGTCGGAGCGGATGTCGTCGACCGCAGCGTCGATCCCGGCGCTGGAGATGAACGGAGAGGTGGCCTGCACGAAGACGACAACGCCGACCGACTCTCCCCCGCGCTCAAGCTCGTCCAGGGCGTGCAAGACCGCGCTCTCGGACGATGCGCTGTTCCCGGAGAGCCCTGCCGGACGGCGGATGACACGGGCGCCCGCCGCGGTGCTCACGTCGGCGATCTCGTCGTCGTCGGTGGAGACGACGACGAGATCGACGCCGTCGGCCCCAGCCGCAGAGCGGACCGCGCGCTCGACCAGCGGGATACCGCCGATGCGGCTCAGGTTCTTGCGGGGCACCTGCTGGGAGCCGCCACGTGCGGGGATGATCGCGACCGTGATTCCCTCGCCGGCTGCCACTGTCCCGATATTTTGATTGGTCATCGTCCTCGTATCGCCTTCCATGCGTGAGCGGCCCGGCGGCGCGCACCCTTGATCGTCAACCGGAGCTCCTCGACGCGCCCGACACCACCGGCGGAGCGGAATGCTCGACGACCGATCCCCTCCCGCGGGGCACCGGGCAGTCGCAGTTCGGCGAGCCGCGCACGGGAAAAGTAGCGATCACGCTCGGCCACATCCAACTGCCGGAGAAGTTCTTCGGCTCGAGGACGCAGGTGCTCCGCGATGATCGGCTGCATCGCATAGCCGACGGCATCGACGAGCAGCTGCAGCCGCTCCGGATCACGGTACGGCGATGAGGGTCGGGTCAGCGCGTCGACGATGGTAGCGGGTACCCGGTTGCTGTTCTCGAACGGGGTCAGGCGTCCCAGCACGAGCGCTGTGCCGGCGGCGGCGATCGGTCGGTCGAACAGTGCCCGCACCGTGGGCAGGGCCGTGGAGAACCCGGCGACCACCCCCAGCGCATCCAGTCGCTCGGCAACGAGCTCGGCGGGCTCCGCGCCGCGATACTCGACGAACTCGGCGCCGTGATGCCGCGCACGCTCACGTACTGCAGCGGAGATGAGCGGTGGCGCGGACGGGTGCGGCTTGAAGACGATCCGCTTCGGTCGCCACACTGCCATCGCACGATCCACCATGTCGCATTGCATGGCGATCTCCTCCTCGGCAGAGACCAGGCCGAGCACAGCAAGGTATTGCCCGAGCACGAGCGCGGTGGGCGTGCCGTCCGCGAGGGCGTCCAGCTGCGAGTCAGCAGCACCGGCCTCGGCGAGCGCCCTTCGGAAGGCGGCCGGCGGCACCGGCACCCGTTCGGCTCCGGCGCTGGCTCCCGCATCCGTTCCGGCTCTCGTAGCCGCTCCTCCCGTAAAGACAAGTGGCTCGACGCCCGGCACCACATCCGCGTAGACGACGCGTCCGATCCGCTCAACGACCGTGCGCGGCAACTGCACGCGGATCGGCGAGTAGGTCATCAGACCGTCACCGATAATCGTGATCCGCGCATCGGGGAACAACGACAGAAGCGTACGGGCTGGAGCCACCTGCGGGCTCTGCACCAACAGCTCGAGATCAGCATCATCAAGATCCCAGGCGCGCGTGAACAGGCGGTTCAAGATCGGAAGGTCAGCGGGCTCCGGATCCCAGGAACTCGGATGCAGCGGCGAGAGGATGTCGTCGAGAGGTTCGATGCGATCAAACCGGCCGTGCAGCGTCTGAAGGTTCGACTGCTCATGGATCGCGGTGCTCGTCTCCGGCACTCTGGCGGAATTGACCGGGACGAGGACCCGCTGGCCACGAGCTTCGATGAGTCCCTCGTCGAGGGCGGCGACCGCCGTGGCGAGCCCGTAGACGCTGTGCAGAACGAAGAGCTGGGTCATCTCATCTCTCCCGTTCCGCGGAGGGTTCGAGCGAGTACCCGACGCCTGGGACCGTCGAGTCGTTCAAGGGCAGCGGTGACCTCTCGAGCCGGAAGAATGGCGAGCAGGTCGCGGATGCCGCGGCGCATCTCCGCCCGCAACAGAGGGGGCATCTGCCGTGAGCGGACCATGTGATGCGAGCTGAGCGCGAGAGCGGTCCACACCACTTTCGGCAGGAAGCGTGCCGCCTCGGCATCCTGTTTCACGATCTCTACCGTCTGCGCGAGCGCGCGAACGAAGTCGAGCTGACGCTGATCTCGCACCTGGGTGAGCGACGTCGAGACGCCGCGGCGGTAAAGAAGAGCGGGAGCGTCCACGACTGCAAATGACTCGGCCTGCAGGTGCAGGCGCCAGATCCACGGACGATCTTCCGCGGTGAAAAGGCCTTCTGGGAACGCGGCGAGGCCACGGTCGATGATGCGGCGGTGGAAAATCCCTGCCCAGGCATACGGGTAGTCGACCATCGTGGTGTCATCCGCCGGAAGAATCGCATCGCGAGGAGATGCGACGGTGCCACGCCAGGCAAACGGGGCGCGCACGATTTTGCGCTCGGCACCCGTGACGCGGACGTGGTCGGTGCGCAGAAAGTCGCAATCCAGCTCGCGCAGTCGCGAGGAGAGCACCTGCAGCCGGTGCGGCTGCATCCAATCGTCGCCGTCGATGAAGCAGAACGCGTCGCCCTCCACATGCGCCAGCCCCTGGTTGCGCGCGCTGGCCAGACCGACGGCGCGCGGATTGGTGATCACCTCGGCATGGGTGAAGCGTTCCGCATACCGTCGCATCTGCACGCCGGTGTCATCACTGGATCCGTCGTCGATCGCGACCAGTTTCAGAGCGTCTGGGTCATCGAACTGGCGCAGCAGCGTCTCCAGTGTCGTCCCGATGAAGGGCGCAGCATCCTTCGCCGGAAGAATGACGGTGACAAGGGGTGTGCGCACAGGGCTCCAGATGGGTCGACGGTGTCCGGCATGGTCGCATTCCCGCCTTTCCGGTTGTCGACGCACGGGTGAACGCCGGGTGTCCGCGCGCGCGACGGGTAGCGTGGGCGACATGGAGTGGAACCCGGATCCCGATTCAGCAGGCACATGGCTGCGTGACCGACTCGACGTCGACTACGCGACCATGCACGGCGTCGTCCCGCACGGCTTTGAGGCGTATGCGCGCATCTTTCACCCAGCGGAGGTTCGATCCCTGCCGGATCGCGCGGTGCCGACGATGGACGAATGGAATCGGATGCCGGACGAGGAGCACGTCCGCCTCATTGAGCTGTTCGTCGACGAGCCGGCGACCTGGGCCGATGCTGCGGCCGCTTTCGACACGAGCCTGCACGCGCTCGCGCAGTGGCAGCGGCTCGTGAAGACGCCGCCGGAGGTAGACTGGCGCACCCGCATCGCCCCGGATGGGCGCGAGTTCACTTCTCCCCGAGAGGGCGAGATGTCCCCGGCGCTGCTCGCAGCCATCGCCCGATACCTGGTCGCGCACACTTCGACCCCGGATGCCGGGTTCGCGGCGGTCTGGGAAGGATGGGGCGGCTTCGTCGGACACTACGGCGAGGCCCCGAGCCGCGCCTACCTCGAGTTCACCGATGACCCGCTGCACGCGCAGGTGCTGCAGCAGAGCATCCACGACCGCTTCAACAATCCGTTTCGGAAGGCGCAGTGGCAACCAGGCATCGTCTCTGACGAGGTCTCGAAGGGCGAGCGTCTCTCGCTCCCCGGCCGCGACCACGTGCTCTTCGCTGCACCCCCGTCGGCATTTGCCGGTCCCGGGTGGATCCTGGATGCCCCGTGGCGCGACCTCGAGCAGGAGCAGCATGGCTTCCCGCCTGCCGCTCAGCATCCGAGCATCCTCTGGCCCGCCGACCGCGCATGGGTGATGGCCAGCGAGATCGACTACGACTCGACAATCGTGGCCGGCTCCGCCGAGCTCATCCGTGCGATCTGTGCGGATGAGCGCCTCGAGGCGTTGCCGATCCCCGAAGGCGCCGACCTCGGTTGGGAGGCCGACACCACTAACCGCTGACCGCGAGAATGGCTTTCCCGCATGAGACGGGGCCTAACAAGCCCTTTCTCATGCCACAAACCCATTCTCATGCTCAGGCTCAGGCTCAGGCTCAGCGCACGATCGGCGGCACCGTCGACCACGCCGCGCGATCCTCGGCCGAGGGCGCGGCAGGAATCACACCCTTGCCATCCGGCTCCGGGATCGCCGCGAGCAGCGAACGCGTGTACGGATGCTTCGGCGCAGCCCAGAGCTCGGCTGTATGGCCCGACTCCAGAACCTGCCCCGCGTACATCACGAGTGTCCGATCAGCGATGCGCCTGACCACCGCGAGGTCGTGCGAGATGAACAGCATCCCGGCTCCGACTTCAGCCACCAAATCGCGCATGAGCGCCGCGACGCTGGTCTGCGTCGACGCATCCAGAGCAGAGATCGGCTCATCCGCGATCAGTAGCTTCGGCCGTGCCGCAAGCGCACGCGCAATGGCGATGCGCTGCTTCTGGCCTCCGGAGAACTGGTGCGGGAAACGCGTCACCCACGCCGGATTCAACCCGACCCGCTCCAGCCACTCCTCGACCCGAGACCCCTCATCGCCGCGGGCGAGAGCGGTCTGGATGCCGTCCTTGATCTGGTCCCCGATACGTCGGCGCGGGTTCAGCGACGTCGACGGGTCCTGAAAGACCATCTGGATGCCGGTCAGCGCGACCGACCTGCGCCGAAGACCCATCGTGGTCACCGGCATCCCATCGAAGAGCACAGTTCCGGCAGCGGTCTTCTCGATTCCCGCCGCCGCGCGAGCAAGCGAAGACTTGCCACTGCCCGACTCACCGACGAGCGCGACGGTCTCCCCCACTGCAACGTGAACCGAGACGCTGTTGACGGCGATCACCGGCGGATTCCCCGGGTAACGAACCACGACGTCGTGTGCGTCGAGCACCAGTGCGTCAGTCATCGGTGTCTTCTCCAACGCTGTCTTCTCCAACGGTGCCCCCTTCGTTCTGCGACGCGAGCCGCGAACCTGGCAACGCCGCGAGGAGCGTGCGCGTGTACTCGTGCTGAGGGTCAGCAAACAGCGTCGCCCGATCTGCGCGCTCGACGATCCGACCGTCCTTCATCACCGCGACATCATCGGCGATCGCACTCATGACGCCGAGGTCGTGCGTGACCAGCAGGACCGCGAGCTCGCGTTCGACCGCGAGATCGCGCAGCAGCTGCAGGATGCCGGCCTGCACCGTGACATCCAGCGCTGTAGTCGGCTCGTCCGCCAGCAGCACCTCTGGGTCGCACGCCAAGGCGCACGCGATCGCGATGCGCTGACGCTGTCCACCCGAGAACTGGTGCGGGTAGCGCCCGAGTGACTCTGCCGCACGCGGCACCTGCACTCGTTCGAGCAGTTCCACGGCGCGCGCCGCGGCTGCCTTGCCCTTGAGCCCCAGGTGCACACGCATGTGGTCGGTGAGCTGCTTGCCGACGGTGAGCTGCGGATGCAGCGACGAGGACGGATCCTGGAACACCATCGCGATGCGGTTGCCACGGACGCGGTTCAGCGCGCGGCGCGGCATCCCGAGCAGCTCCTCATCGCCCAGCCGAATCGAGCCGGATGTCTGCGCCTTACGCGGCAAGAGTCCGAGCACGGCAAGTGAGGTGAGCGTCTTGCCCGAACCGGATTCACCGGCCAGCCCCTGCACGCGACCGCGCTCGAGGTCGAGCGAGATGCCGTGCACGAGGGGACGCCCGATGGCGATCGTGAGGTTCTGGATGCTGAGCGCGGTCGAGGTCATGCCTTCGCCCCCTTCGCGGATGCGGTGAGGTCGGCCTGGTTCTCATGGGCGATCTCGGCGGTGGGGTCAAGCACGTCACGCATCGCATCACCGAGGAAGTTGAACGCGACCACGACCGTGAGGATCGCAAGTCCGGGGAACACACCCAGCCACCAGGCGTCGAAGTTCTGCATGGCGGCGGAGATCATCGATCCCCACTCGGCAGTCGGCGGCTGCGCGCCGAGACCGAGGAACGACAGACCGGACAGCAGCAGGATCGCCGTACCGATGTCGAGAGTTGCGAGCACCAGCACGGGGCCGGCGATGTTCGGCAGCACGTCGACGAACAGGCTGCGCACCGGAGAGTGGCCGAGCAGTCGGCCCGCGACGACGTAGTTCTGCTGGCGCAGACTCAGCACAAGGCTGCGCGTGACGCGGGCATACTGCGGCCACGAGACGATGACGGCCGCGATCACCGCGTTGAACAGCGAGGGGCCGAGGGAGGCCGCGACCACCATCGCGAGGATGACGGTGGGGAACGCCATGAACAGGTCGGTGATCCGCATCAGCATCTCATCGATCCAGCCGCCGAAGTATCCGGCGACGGCTCCCATGATCGTGCCGATGATGAGGGCGGCGACGACCAGCATGAGGGCGAGCGGAATCGTGACGGTGGCGCCGGTCATCAGCCGGGAGAAGATGTCCCGGCCAGTGCCGTCAGTGCCCATCAGCGTGTCGATGCCCGGCTCCTGCAGGCGCGGCAGCACCTGCGCATTGGGGCCGAACGGCACCCACCACTGCGCGGTGAAGGCGATGATCACCCAGGCCAGGGCGATGACGGTTCCGATAATGCCCAGGGGCGTCCGCCAGGCACGGGGCCAGCGGAAGCGGATCTTCCAGCGGGAAGCGACCCGCTTGTCATCGAAGGCGCTCATGCGATCCTCACTCTCGGATCCAGCACGCCGTACAGCAGGTCGACGATGAGGTTGATGACGAGATAGATGACACCGACCACGAGACCGACGCCCATGATGCCGGTGAGGTCGAGGTTGGCGGCCGCGTTGTAGGCGTACGTTCCCAGCCCGGGCCAGGCGAACACCGACTCGACGAGCACGGTGCCGCTCAGCAATGCGCCGAAGGCGACACCGACGACCGTCATGATCGGCAGCGCCGCACCGCGCAGCACGTAGTCGAGCACGACGCGCGTACCGGAAAGGCCCTTCGCCCGCGCCGCTCGAACGTAGTCGCTGTCGAGCACCTCCAGCACCGAAGTGCGCACGAACCGCGTGAGCAGACCGATCGTCACCAGCGAAAGCACCATGACGGGTAGCGCCAGGTGGGCTGCCGCATCGAGGAAGCCGACGCTGTCGCCGTTCAGCAGATAGTCGACCGTGTAGAAGCCGGTGATCCGCGGCGGCGGCGTGATCGAAGGCGAGACGCGCCCTGACCCCGGTGCGATCCCGAGCTCGAGGAAGAAGAAGTAGTAGCTGACCAGCGCGAGCCAGAACGTGGGTACGCTCAGTCCGACCAGCGTGACCACACGCACAACCTGATCGGTGACGAGCCCGCGGCGGTAGGCCGCGAGGGTGCCGAGCACGATGCTGACCGCGAGGCTGACGATGATCGCGCAGACGGCGATCTCAATCGTGGCCGGCACGGCGGTCGCCAGGTCTGCGGTGACCGCGCGGCCAGTCACGAGAGAGGTACCGAGGTCACCGCGCAGCAGGTTCCCCATATAGATGAAGTACTGCACGATGAGTGGCTGATCGAGGCCGTGCGACTTGATGAACGCCTCACGCGTCGCCGGGTTCTGGGCTGCGCCCTCACCGAGTGCGGCAGAGACCGGGTCACCAGGCACCAGGTTCGTCAGCAGGAACGTCACGATCGTGACGCCGATCAGCAGCAGCACCGAAGTGCCGAGTCGGCGCAGCAGGTACCCGACCAGCGGGGAGCGGGTCGGGCGCCTGCGCGCGACGGTGGCAGTACTCACTGAGTTGTTCAGCCTGCGGGTGCGATCTCGGCGATGTCGATCTCCCACACCGAGTTGTACACAGCGCCATTCACGTCACCCGCGGTCGCGATGTTGCGACCGGGAACGATCAGCGGCACGAACGGGCCATCGACCTGCATCGCCTCAGCGAACTCGGTGAAGGCTGCCGTGCGCTCGTCTGGGTTGGTCGCGCTGGCAGCGACATCGGCAAGAGCAGCGATCTCGGGGTTCGCCTCTGCGGCCCAGCCTGAGCGCAGACCGACCTTCAGTCCGGGAGCGAACGGCAGGAAGTTCGCGGAGTCGGCGTAGTCCGGACCCCAGAACCACAGGCCGAAGCCCTCGGTGCCGTTGACGTAGGCGTCAAGCTCGGTGGCGAACGGCGCCGGAGCGAGTTCGACCTCGATGCCGGCATCCTTGAGCTGCGCCTGCACACGCTCGGCGAGCGGAGTGAACTCCACTCCACCCACCGGGTAGTCGTTCGGGAACTGCAGCTTCAGCGTCTGACCGGCGTATCCGGCTTCGGCGAGCGCGGTCTCGACGCGGTCGAGATCCTGTTCGACACCGGCATCCAGAGCACCCTCAAAACCAGGAGGGATGACACCGGTCGCCTTCACGGAACCGGCACCGGCGAGCTCGAGCAGCCCGTCATAGTCGAGGGCGTAGCGGATCGCCTCTGCGATCTTGACGTTCGCGAGCTCACCCGCGTTGTCCGCCGTCTGGTTCAGCAGCAGGAAGATCGTCTGGCCGGAAGGCACCGAGTCGATGTTGATGTCGTCGCCCAGGGTTGCGACCTGGTCACCGTTGAGGTCCAGGGCAACCATGGTGTCGCCACCCTTGAGGTTCGCCAGCTGCGTGGCGCTCTCGGTGACATTGCGGATGACAACGCGGTCGTATGCGCTGGACTCGTCGCCGTTGTATTCGTCACTCTTGGTCAGCACGATCTGCGACGAGAGGTCGAGGGTGTCGAGCACGAAAGGACCGGATCCGGCAGATTCGCCGTCAAGGAACGCCTGTGCGGTGTCGGCGCCGTCAGTGGTGCCACCGTTCTCGATCACAACATCCGAATTGACGATGCCGAGTGCCGGGTTCGCCAGGATCGCGGGCAGCTGCAGCTGCGGCGTCTCAGTGGTGAACCTGATGGTCTTCTCGTCGACCTCTTCGATCGTCACGCCGGCAAGAAGGAAGTTCGGCTTGGCCTCGACCATCCCCTGGATGCGCTGCAGAGTGAAGGCGACATCCTTCGCCTCGATAGGTGTGCCGTCCGAGAAGACGCGGCCGTCCTCGAGCGTGAAGGTGAACTCGGTAGCCTCATCGTTCTGCTCCCAGGAAGCGAGCCCCGGGATCGGCGTGGAGACGTCGGATCCTTCGAAGTCGACCAGCGTCTCGTAGAGCGCCTTGGCCAGCATGTTGCCGGTCGGGTCGTAGCTGTGTCCAGGATCGGCGGTCTCGATGGAGAACGCGGTGTCGATCACCAGCGATGAGGCGTTGCTGGTACCTCCACCGTTTGCAGAGTTTCCACCTGAGCAGCCGGTGACGGCCAGGAGCGCGACGGCTCCGACGGCGACCAGGGACCTGCGGGACAACGAGGACATAGACCCTCCTAGGGAAGGGGAGTGATGGGGAATGGTCGGACGGCTGTGGACGACCGAGTTCAGATTGGCACGATACGTGACGATTTGTCCAATGAGAGCAGACGTTCAGACACATATCACCCTAAGATTCGAGAATGGGAGACAGTATGTCCAACGATCGGCCTACCGATTCGATATCCGCTGGACGAAGTGCGCCTGCACTCGATGATGTCGGCTACCGCATCCTGGCAGCGCTGCGGGAGAACGGCCGCCTCTCGATGGCCGCACTCGCCGATCGCGTCGGCATTTCCCGCGCGAATGCCTACTCGCGGGTGGAGGCGCTTGTGGATGGCGGCGTGATCACAGGTTTCGCCGCATCCATCAATCCAGCGAAGGCCGGCCTCTCGATCGGGGCACACGTCTTCGTGACGGTGCATCCGCAGTCTTGGCCGTCATTCCGCGAGCGCGTGCGGGAGCTACCGGAGGTCGAGTACTGTGCTGTCACCACCGGCGAGCACGATGCGATGCTGATGATCCGTGCCACGGATGTCGGCGGGGTGCACGACTTCTCCACCGGGGTCATCGCGCAAATGCCGGAGGTGCGCACAGTGGTCAGCGTCGTGATCCTCGACGAGGTCGTGCGCCGGCCGTTCATCCTCCCCACCGACATTCCGGAGCGCGCATCGGCGCCTGCGCAGATGGGGATGACGCGCTGGACTCCCGCGCCAGGGGCCAGAGATCCGCTGCCGCCGCGCTGAGCGCCGCCCCTAGCGCGGCGCCGCGCTAGCGGGCTGAGGCCGCGGCATCCTCCACGCAGATACTCAACTGCGCCTCACCATGCATCTCGTAGTGCTCAACCAGGCGCAGACCGTTCTCGTCCTGCTCGATGTCACTGTCGCCCGATCCGGTGACGACGGTGCCATCCGCAACGAGCACGTGCACGAAGTGGATGCTGATGACGTTTCCGGTACGAGTGCCGACGAATCGGCCGAACGTCACCGTGTCACCGGTGTAGTCGCCCCAGATGGCGCCGTCTTTCTCGAAGTAGAGGAACACGCTCGGGGCATCGTGATTGACCACAGAGGTGGTCGAAGAGGTCATCCGGAAAGTGCGTCCGTCAAGCGACGGGAGGGTTGTCTGCGTGTTCACCCCTCGATTATGGCAACCGCCACGCGCTGTCGTTGACCAACCATCGCGCTCCTGCGGTTAGCGTGGACGGGTGACCATGCCCTCCTCCGGCCCGCAGCCGATCTCCTTCGATGCACGGCCGCTCACCGATCCGGTCGCCCCAGGCGCCGTGAGTGCGTTTGTGTCCGCGATGCGCGCGCGCCGCCCGTCGTCGATGACCGCGACCAAGATCTTCATAATCGTCATCGGATCTATCGTCGGTTTCGGCTTCCTCACGATCCTGCTCCTAACCACGTCAATGCTCCTCGCGGGGATCAGCAACGGCGGGCCGCTCATCATGCTGATGCCGGTTCTGATCATCGTCGGGATCGCGGTCGTGTTCGGGCTGGTGTTCTGGTCCTCCTCCCGCCAGGACAAAATCGCGCGCTATCGCATTAGCCAGTTCGCCGCGGCGAACAACATGACCTACGAAGATCAGATCAAGGACCCGGCGCTGCCCGGCATGATCTTCAGCCTGGGTAGTTCGCGGCAGTCCGCACGCCTCGTGCGTGGTTCGTCCCCGCGGTTCGTCGAGTTCGGCAACTACCAGTACACAACGGGGTCGGGAAAGAACTCCACGACCCACAAGTGGGGCTACGTTGCTGTGCGACTGGACGTTCCGCTGCCCAACATCGTGCTGGATGCTCTGGGAAACAACGGGTTCGGCACCAACCTGCCGGCATCCTTCCGCAAGGAACAGCATCTGTCTCTCGAGGGCGACTTCGACAAGTATTTCTCGCTATATTGCCCGCAGGGATATGAGCAAGATGCGCTGTACCTGTTCACCCCCGACATCATGGCCCGCTTCGTTGACAACGCAGCCCAACTCGACGTCGAAATCGTGGATGACTGGCTGTTCCTCTACACGCGGCGCGAGGCATCCACGCTGGACCCGGCGACCTGGGCCTGGTTGTTCGGCGCCGTCGGTGCACTGATCACGAAGTTCGACCAGTGGGCACGGTGGCGCGACGAGCGCTTGCTCGAAGTGCAGGGTCAGGCACCCGCGGCCGCGGCACCGGCCGGCTCGCATGCGCTTCCGTTCGCCGCACCGGCGGGGATGCTGACGCCACCACCTGGTGTGGCACAGAGCGGACGTCGACTGAAGCGCCGAGGTCAGTGGGTGACAGTCGTGCTCTTCGCCGGCGTCTTGATCTTCTGGTTCTTCTCGCGCCTGCTGTACTGAGCGCTCAGAATTCGGCGGGTGTGGAGGTGAGCGCGGTCTGGGGAACTGCGCTCACCTCATCCCCCCGGGATCAGAAGAAGACGAACTCCCTCCGCATGAACGGCCAAGGCCGTCCGACGCCAGATGTCAGCTGGGGACTGAACAATCGCGGCGTATGACCCCGACGGTATACCAAAACAGGTTGCAGTGGGTTGCAAGTTCGGATGAGCGCGTCAGGCGTTCAACCCGAAATGCTCCAGTTCCGCGTCGTTCAGCATCCGCGAGCGGATGAGGAATCGCATCCCGGTCGGGCCTTCCACACTAAATCCAGCACCTCGGCCGGGCACGACGTCGATGGTCAGGTGCGTGTACTTCCAGTACTCGAACTGCGACTCCGACATGAAGACCTCAATCGGGGCATCCATGCCGGCGTCAATGTCACCCAGCAGCACATCGCTGGGGCCGGTGATGAACATGCCCACCGGATAGCACATGGGGCTCGAGCCGTCACAGCATCCGCCGGACTGATGGAACATCAGCGGGCCGTGCTGGGCGGTCAAATCCCGAAGCAGGGATGCGGCAGCATCCGTCACCGCCACCCGATGGTACGTGCCTATGCTCACCATGTCGCTCTCCTCACGTGGTTCTCGGGTGGGCGCCAGCGGCGACGCCCACCCGAGGGTCGATCAGATCAGAAGAAGCCCATCGGGCCCTCGGCATACGACACGAGAAGGTTCTTCGTCTGCTGGTAGTGATCGAGCATCTTCAGGTGGTTCTCCCGCCCGATGCCGGACTGCTTGTACCCACCGAACGCCGCGTGCGCCGGGTACTGGTGATAGGTGTTCGTCCACACTCGACCGGCCTGAATCGCCCGCCCGGCACGGTAGGCGGTGTCACCGCTGCGCGTCCAGACGCCGGAACCCAGGCCGTACAGGGTGTCGTTGGCGATGTCGATCGCGTCGTCGTAGTCGTCAAAGCTCGTCACCGCGAGCACCGGACCGAAGATCTCCTCCTGGAAAATACGCATGTCGTTCGTGCCCTCGAAGACGGTCGGCGCAACGTAGTAGCCCCCGCTGAGATCGCCGCCGAGGTCGACGCGCTCTCCACCGGCGAGCAGCTTCGCCCCCTCCTGCTTACCGATATCGATGTAGCTGAGGATCTTCTCCAGCTGATCGTTGGACGCCTGCGCGCCGATCATCGTGTTCTTATCGAGCGGGTTTCCCTGAATGATCTGTCCGACACGGTCGAGACCGTCGGCGAGGAACCCATCGTAGATCGAGCGCTGGATGAGGGCGCGGGACGGACACGTGCAGACCTCGCCCTGGTTCAGCGCGAACATCGTGAAGCCCTCGAGCGCCTTGTCGTAGTAGGAGTCATCGGTTGAGCGGGCGACGTCTTCGAAGAAAAGGTTCGGTGACTTTCCGCCGAGCTCGAGCGTGACCGGAATGAGGTTCTGCGAGGCATACTGCATGATCAGCCTGCCGGTCGTCGTCTCACCCGTGAAGGCGATCTTGCGGATCTTCTTGTGCTGCGCGAGCGGAGCACCCGCCTCGATGCCGAAACCGTTGACGATGTTGACGACGCCGGCTGGCAGCAGGTCGCCGATGATCTCGAACAGATACAGGATGGATGCCGGCGTCTGCTCTGCCGGCTTCAACACGACACAGTTGCCTGCGGCAAGCGCGGGAGCAAGCTTCCACACCGCCATCAGGATCGGGAAGTTCCACGGGATGATCTGGCCGACCACTCCCAGCGGTTCTTGGAAGTGATAGGCGACGGTGTTCTCGTCGAGCTGACTGAGCGAGCCTTCCTGCGCACGCAGTACGCCGGCGAAGTAGCGGAAATGATCGACGGCGAGCGGGATGTCGGCGGCCAGGGTCTCACGGACCGGCTTGCCGTTGTCCCACGTCTCTGCGACCGCGATCTCCTCGAGATGCTGTTCGATGCGGTCGGCGATCTTGTTGAGCACGATGCTGCGCTCGGCGGGGCTGGTCTTGCCCCACGACGAGAATGCCTTCCATGCCGTGTCGACGGCACGGTCGATGTCTTCCACGGTGCCACGGCCCACCTCGGTGAACGGCTTACCGTTGATCGGACTGACGTTCTCGAAGTATTGCCCCTTGACGGGTTCGACGAATTCTCCTCCGATGTAGTGACCGTATCGGGGGCGATAGTTCGCCACGGCGCCGGCGGTTCCCGGCGCGGCGAATGCAGTGGACACGATTTCTTCGACGATGGTCATGGTGCGTCTCCTTCGACGGGCCGCAGCCTCAGTGCTGCGCGGCATTGGGTCGAAGGTAGGCCTGGCAAGGTTGCACTCGGATGCGCAACGTTGCGGATGGTTGCGGTCAGACCCGATCGAGCTTCTCGATGCGGCTCACCAGCCCCCCGCGGCGCGGCGAACGCGCCGGCAGCATCTCCAGGCACAGGCGCAGCACTTCTTCGTCTTCTGCACCCTCGGGGATGTCGGCGTAAACCAACAGCACGTCGATGCTGGCCTCCGTGAGCATCGCCTCTCTCAGGGCCGCACGCACAGTGTCGCGGAAGTCCTCGATGCCCGGTGCCGTCGACTCCGGCAGCACCGGTCCTCGGTACGCAGTCAGGGCGACGCGGTGCGCGCCGCGATCGAGGAGCGACAGCACGTTCTGCGCGTCGGTCTCCAGTGGCACGGTGAGCCGGTATGGGCGCGACTCTGGCACCAAATCCGGGGCGATCCGCTGCAGCACCTTGCGCAGTCGCACCATCTCGGGACGCAACGTATCGGGAGATGCGCCCTCGCCGTAGACGAGCTCAGCGAGCCGATCGGCCGACACCCCCTGTCGATGGATCGCCAGCACGAGCAGGATCTCGGCGTGCCGAGCGCTGAGCTCGATGACCGATTCCGATTCGTCGCCGCAGACCTCCAGTCGCGCGCGATCCCGACCCAGAACTCGCAGCGTGGCGCGCGTCGTCGTCACAGCGCGCCTGGATTTGCGGGGCGAGACGAGCGGAGCGGCGCTGCGCGCACGCAGGCGTGCCACAAGCAACTCGGATTCGACGGCCCTTGCCGTGGCATCCACAAGCAAGCGCGCCTGGGGAGTCGCGACTTCCGGCCCGCCGGTGACATCGATGACGCCGAGGATCTTCCTGCTTTCCGGATCGAAGACCGGGGCTGCCGTGCACGACCACGGGTGCACGAGGCGGTTGTAGTGTTCGGCCTGATGTATCTGCACCGATTGTCCGAGCGCGAGCGCGGTGCCGGGCGCTGAGGTGCCGACGGCGTCTTCTGACCAGTTCGCACCCGCAACGAGGCCCATCTCGCCGGTGAGCATGCGCTGCTGCAGGTCGCCCTCGACCCAGAGGAGTCGCCCGGCGTGATCACCGACGGCCACCATCACGCCAGATTCTGCGGGATCGCCCGGCAGCAGCAGACTGCGGATCATCGCCATCACGTCGGCGAGCGGATGCTCGAGCCGGTAGCGTTCCAGTTCTTCTGTGACGAGCGCGAGCGGAGGGAGGCTTTCCGCTCCGACGCGCTGTCTCCAGGACCTCTCCCAGGACTCGCGAACGAGAGGGCGCACATGCTCAAGCCGTCGATCGTCCAGGTTGCCGGCGACGAGCTCTTCATGTGCGCGCTCGATGATGAGGCGCGAGGCTCCAGGAGAAGCGTCACGTGATGACGACCATGACGACGGCATGTGCCTCCGATCGACAGTGATGGAGTGTGAGCACCAGTGTATGAGCACGGCCCGTCCGTGTCAGCCCATCCTTGCGTGGGGAGGGGGATGAACTCGTCAACCCCGCGCAGCCCACCACTCGCGCAGGCGCTGCTCAACAACATCCGGGCCGAGCATTCCCTCGTCCAGGCGAAGGTCGAGCAGGAACTTGTAGGCCTGGCCGACCTCGCGTCCGGGCTTGATGCCAAGGATGCCCTGGATCTGATTGCCGTCGAGCTCCGGGCGCATCGAGTCGAGCTCCTCCTGCTCACGCAGGTCGGCGATGCGCTTTTCGATGTCGTCGTAGGCGCCGGCCAGACGGGACGCCTTGCGGCGGTTGCGCGTGGTGACGTCTGCACGAGTGAGGATGTGGAGGCGCTCCAGCAGGTCACCGGCGTCGCGCACGTAGCGGCGCACCGCGGCATCCGTCCAGGCACCCTCGGCATAACCGAAGAACCGCAGATGCAGCTCGATCAGGGTGGCCACGGCATCCGTGGTGTCACCATCGAACCGCAGCGCCTGCAGACGCTTGCGCGCCATGCGGGAACCGACCACGTCGTGGTGATGGAACGTGACCACACCGCCGGACTCGAGCTTGCGTGTGCGGGGCTTTCCGATGTCGTGCAGCAGCGCAGCGATGCGCAGCGCCACGTCTGGCGCCTCACCAGGCTGGCGCGTGTGCTCGAGTTCGATCGCCTGTTGCAGCACGGTGAGCGAATGCTCGTAGACATCCTTGTGGTGGTGGTGCTCGTCGACCTCGAGGCGCAGCGCGCTGACCTCGGGCATGAACTCCTCGATGAGCCCGGTGTCGACCAACACGCGGATGCCGCGCACCGGGTCGTCTGTCTGCATGAGACGGACCAGCTCGCTCTGAATGCGCTCAGGGCTGACGATCTTCAGCGTCTCGCGCAGCCGGGTGATCGCGTCGCTGGTCTCCGGGTCGATATCGAAACCGAGTTGGGCGCTGAAGCGGGCGGCACGCAGCATCCGAAGCGGATCGTCGCCGAAACTCACGTTCGCGTCAATTGGTGTGCGCAGGATGCCGGCAACGAGGTCTTCCACGCCGCCGGTGGGGTCGACCAGCTTGATCTCAGGCACGAGCAGTGCCATCGCGTTGACCCGGAAGTCACGGCGCACGAGGTCGCCATCGATCGTGTCGCCGAACTCAACGGTTGGCTTGCGCGTCACACCGTCATAGCTGTCAGCGCGGTAGGTGGTGATCTCCACCTGTTCGCCCTGCACTCGAGCGCCGATCGTGCCGAACGCCCGACCGATGTCCCACTGGGTGCTCGAGATCGGCGTGACGATCTTCAGAATCTCATCCGGCGAGGCGTTCGTGGTGAAGTCAAGGTCATGCGTGGAGCGCCCCAGCAGCGCATCGCGCACCGGCCCTCCGACGACGGCGAGCTCGAAGCCCGCATCCTGGAACGCATCGGCGACCGCCGAAACGACCGTTCCCTCTGCGAGAGTGCGCAGTCGCGCGAGTCCCTCGGCCATATTCAGCATGGGTTCCAGCGTACCGGGCGCTGCGGGCTCCACCTCAGTTCCCGGTGAGCTCACGCATCTCGTGTGCGTGGCGGCGGACCATGGTGAGCAGGGAGAAGCTGAGGACTAGTCCACCGATGGCCGCGATTGCCACAAGGATCCAGATGCCCTGGTCTACGTCGACGATTCCGAGAACGAAAATAACCAGGACGGCCGCGACCACCAGCAATCCTTCGACGAGCGCGAAAGTGATGAACAAACGGTTCTGTCGCTGCCGATGTTGCTCGCGCAGGGCATCGACGCGAGGATCCTTCGAACTGCCGTTCAGCGAATAGCTCATCCGGTCAGGATATCGCTGGCACCGAGTGTGCGGCGGGGCCGACCGACTGGTACGTGAAGCGTTGAGCAGACCCCAGAATGACCTAGCCCAGGCCGAGGCCGTACCCGCCCCTAGCGTTCGGCGACAACCGTCACCGAAACGTCTCCGACCGCGTTGGGAGGAGAGAAGCGCACTTTGCCGGCAAGAAGGAACACCACGAGAACCATGATGGCGGGTAGAAGCAGAGCGAAATTGAGCGGCATCCAGGTCGCCAGCAACCCGATCAGCACCGGACCCGCGAGCTGGACCACATAGGAGATGCCGACGACCGTCGCCATCGTCCGGCCGGATCGCTCAGGATCGCGGCCGGCGACTGCCGCAGCTCGAAAGATCTGCGGAGTGACACCCGAGAGGCCCAACCCGAGCAACGTCCATCCGATAATCGCGATGATTGCGTTCGGTGCCAGCACGACGATCAGGAGCGCTCCCGCAGCCGCGAGCGATCCCCAGCGCACGACGAACCCTCCACCGAGGCGCTGCACGATGCGATCCGTCAGCAATCTTCCGACAAACATCGCAGCGCTGAACGCGACGAACGCGACAGGTGCCTGCGCCGTAGTGGCGCCCAAGACATTGGCCATGTACAAGGTCGCCCAACTTCCTGCGGCTCCTTCGGCATTGTGCGAGAAGCTGGACATCACTGCCAGCATGGCCACGTAGAGCCACCAATGTCGGAAGACAGGCGGCTCCTTTCGGGCTGTGGTGCCTTCCGGCGCCGGCTGATCGTACTTCGCGCGGAGCAAACTCTGCTCGCTCGTCCGCCGGAGTAGCGTGAACCACAGCACCACCGCGATGTTCACGAGAACAAACGACCACAAGCCAATCGTTTGCCAACGCGGCAGTCCCAGCGCGAGCCCCGCCGCACCGACCGCAGCGCCGATGACGCCTCCCACGGACCACATCGCGTGAAAAGAAGTGAAGATCGCCCTCCGGTAGCCATTCTCGACTGCGACTCCGTGGATGTTGATCGAGATGTCGATAGTCCCGATGCCGTATCCCAGGACGAACCATCCGAGCCCGAGCACCCACGCGTCAGGGGCAAGAGCAAGGATATTGATTGCTACGGCGATGATCAGCGCACCTGCGACGACCACGGGTCTGCTCCCCCGTGAATCTGTGAACCGGCCCGTGAGCCGCAAAGCAGAGAACGCTCCGAGGCCACTGAAGACCATGAGCGTGCCCAGGAGTCCGTAGGGCAGATCCAGTTCGCGTTCGACGACCGGGAGATGCGCGGTCCACACTCCGATTGCCGACCCGCCCACGCCGAACCCGATAAACGTGGCTATACGCGCTCGTCGCACTGCCGGCTCCATTCGATTGAGAATCACCATGAATTGAAACGTTATACTTTCGCCATGGCGGCTGGCAAGCCTCCACTACCTCGGGAAACGATCCGTTATGTTCTCGATAACATTATTTACAACACCACTGAAGGAAGACAATGTACACCGCAGATGGTTCTCGTTACGATCGAGCCGATTACCGCGCCGCCGGGGCGAGCGGACTGAAACTCCCAGCCCTCTCGTTGGGGCTCTGGCACAACTTCGGCGACACGACGCCGTTCGATGTCCAGACCGGCCTGGTCACCCACGCGTTCGATCGCGGAATCACCCACTTCGATCTCGCGAACAACTACGGGCCGCCGTATGGCGCAGCCGAGACGAACTTCGGACGCATTCTCCACGACACCCTTAGGTCGTATCGGGACGAACTGATCATCACTTCGAAGGCAGGCTACGACATGTGGCCAGGACCATACGGTGATGGGGGGTCCCGGAAGTACATGATGGCGAGTATCGACCAGTCACTGACCCGCCTCGGGCTCGACTACGTGGATGTCTTCTACAGCCACCGCCGCGACACGAGCACTCCTTTGGAGGAGACGATGTCGGCACTGGCCGACATCGTTCATACAGGGAAAGCACTCTACGTCGGAGTGTCGAACTACAACGCGGCGGATACCCGCAGGGCGGCCGCGCTGCTCGAATCACACGGCGTGCCGCTGGTCCTCCACCAGGCCCGATACTCGCTCTTGGATCGCCATATCGAGCATGACACGCCACCACTGCTCGACGTTCTCGAAGAGGTCGGCAGCGGATGCGTGGTCTTCTCCCCGCTCGCGCAAGGCCTACTGACTGATCGCTATCTGGATGGTGTCCCTGAGGGATCGCGTGCCGAGCACAGTCGCTATTTCTCGCGCGACGACATCACCGCTGAGCGCATCGATGCCGTCCGAGCCCTCCGCGAGATCGCTCACGCTCGTGGCCAGTCGATCGCGCAGCTGGCGCTCGCGTGGGTGCTTCGGGATGAACGGGTCACATCGGCGATCATCGGCGCATCGCGCACTGAGCAGATTGACGACAACCTCGCGGCATTGGACCGACGCATGTTCACCCCGGAAGAGTCGGCAGCGATCGACACAATCCTGCAAAGGCTCGACGCAGAGAAGGCGCGCGGGTGATGACTGCGCCGTTCGGCCCGCCATCCGCCATCCGCGATGGCACGTGGCCGGTCATGCTCACTCCCTTTCACGCCGATCGCTCAATAGATTGGAAGACCCTCGACCGCTACACGGAATGGTTGATCTCACACGGCGCATCCGGTCTCTTCGCCGTCGCACTGTCGAGCGAGATGTATCAGCTCTCGCCGACCGAACGCCATGCAATCGCGCGACGGGTCGTCTCGGCAGCGGAGGGCCGGGTTCCCGTCGTCGCGTCTGCGATCGCCAGCTCAAGCGTCGATGAGCAAGTCGCGGCTATCCAATCGATGGCTAAGACCGGCGTTGACGCGGTGGTACTGATCTCCTCACTGATCGCCACGGAGCTAGACACGGACGCCACGCTGTCTCGGCGCCTCGACGAGATCCTCAATCGCTGTCCGGATCAGCCTCTGGGCGTGTACGAGTGCCCTATCCCGTACAAGCGCCCGGTCACCGATGAGATGCTCACCAGACTCGCTCATAGCGGCCAGGTCGTTTTCTTCAAGGACACGAGCCATTCGATCGAGACGATGCACCGACGCATCGCGATCACCCGGGGAACTCCGCTTCGCATGTTCAACGCGGAAATCACGTCTCTGACCGCAACGCGCCGGGCAGGCGGAGCAGGATTCTCAGGTTATGCAGCGAATGTCTTCCCTGAACTCGTGCAACGGCTCTGCGCGGATCCGGAAGCATCGGGGGCGGTCGATATTCAACGACTTCTATCCATCGCCGAGGGCATGATCGGCGCCGGGTATCCAGCCAGCGCTAAGCTGCTTGTCGACTTTCGCAGCGCGATCGGCATGTCACAGGTCTGCCGAAGCACAGCCTCCGCGCTCAACGCCCACGACGCCGGGCCCATCCAGGATCTCGCCGATTACATCGCCTCTACTGGACTGCTCAGCTTTCGCTGACCGCTCCGTCGATGTCCTTCGCGCGAGCGGTTGACGCCCGCACCACAAGCTCGGGGAGGGGGCCAGTTCCCTCCTGCACCAGAGAGCGACCCTCGATGAGACCGATGAGACGCGCGGCAGCATGTCGTCCGAGCGCCGCGAAGTCTTGACGGCATGTCGTCAACGCAGGGCGCGAATATGCGGTGTCCGCGTGGTCATCGTAACCGGTGACGCTGATTCGGCCCGGGACATCGATCCCGCGGTCCGAGAGCGCCTTAATGAGCCCGAAAGCCATACGGTCATTCGCCGAGACCACCGCTGTCGCCCCCGAAGCGATCACCTCGTCTACCGCGCCGAACCCTGATACCGGCAACCAGTTTCCTCGAGCGACGGTCACAGGTTCAAGATCATGGTGATGCATGGTCTGTTCATATTGAGCCTTCCGGTCACGGGCGGCAAGCCATCCGCTCGGGCCGGCCAGATGGACGATGCGCCGGTGTCCTAGCCGGATGAGGTGCTCGACCGCGGCACGGATGCCCACTGCGTGCGTGTCGCAGTCTTCGAGACCACGCGCGACAACCAGCGGCCCCGAAGTGAAGGAGCGCATGCTGGTCTCGGCGATGTCCGTCGGCGCTGTCGTGATGACACCCTCGACGTGCAGCATCGCCGCGCGGGCAAGTGCATCCGCCATCGATTCCTCACTCAACGGATCGGCGATCATGATCGTCATCGCGTATCCTTCGGATGCGGCAAGTTGGTATGCGCCCTCGACGAGGAGCCCGAGCCCCATCCCGGAGATCTCATGAACGATCGCGGCGATCTGCCGCGATCGGCTCGTCACCAACGAACGGGCGACGAGGTTCGGCCGGTAGCCTAGTTCGATGATCGCCGATGCGATTCGCTCGCCTGTGGATGCTTTGACGCCAGCTGTTCCGTTGAGGTAACGCGAAACGGTGATATGCGAAACCCCCGCGAGAGTGGCAACATCGTAGATCGTGGCGACCCTATGACCGTGCGTCGGATTCGTTGGGCCATTCATCTGTCAAGTCTGGCATGCACCTCGCCAAGTGCTCAGTAATGAGCCGGGCCGAGCGCTCGCCGCTCGGCAATCCGGTTCAGTGCTGTGTCGATCATCTCGAGACTCGTGGCGAAATTGAACCGCACATGCCCTTCGCCTCCGGGTCCGCACTGCCGACCGTCCAAGACAGCCACGCCCGCATCCCGCCAGCCGACGGCAGAGTCGAGAGCCCCGGTCATACTGCGCACATCGATCCACGCGAGATATGTCGCATCAGGCGTACGCATTCGGGCGCCATCGATGACCCGCGGGAGCCGATCGGCGAGATGATCACGGTGGCGTCGAAGCCGCACGAGGAGCCCATCGAGCCAATCATCGCTGTGACGATACGCCTCGACAGCCGCGATGGCCCCCAGGATACTGCCGGACTGACGAGGTACTGGGTCCAGTCGCGTCCACGTGCTCGCGTGGGCCTCTCCCGACAGGATGACCTGCGCGGATTTCAACCCAGGTACGTTCCATCCCTTCGACGCTGCCGTCACAGTGACGGTGCGTTTCGCTGCTGCTGGTGAACGATGCGCGAAAGGAACATGGCGCGGCCCGAAGCTGATCGGAGCATGGATCTCGTCCGAGACGATGAGTGCGTCGAACTCCTCGGCCAACAGCAGCAGAGCATCCAACTCAGCGTCCGAGTGGATCTGACCGAGAGGATTGTGCGGGTTGCAGAGCACAATCGTGCGTGCCCCGGCCGCTAATGCCACCCGTATGGCTTCGAGGCCAAGCGACCATCGACCGTCGGGCGCACGGTTCATGGGTGCCGTGACCACGCGTCGGCGCACCTGCGCCGGCGCCGTGAGGAAGTAGGGGTATGCGGGCGTCGGAACGACGACGGACGAATCCTCCGGAGTGAGGATCGCGATGGCGAGCGTGATGCCGGTCATCACATCGGGCACCAGGCGCACCGATGCGGGATCGACGCTCCATCCGTAGCGGCGGTCCTGGAATCCGGCGCACGCGCTTTCGGCCTGCGCGGCGAGGCGCTCAGGCAGATATGTGAGGAAACCAGCATCTACTGCTCTGTGCAGCGCTCTGCCGATCGCAGGCGATGTACCGAAGTCTGACTCCGCGATGTGCGCGCCGATGATGCCCTCAGGTTGGTCCCACTTGCGCGTCACCCAATCGCTGGCTCGCACGTCGATTGTGGCCGTCACCATGCAAGCACATCGGTACGGGCGGCGTGCGCAGACACCAATGAACGCACAACCCGATCTGTCTCGCGAATCATATGCGAATTCGTTCCGATGACGGGACTGATGACCGTCCCGCCTTGAGTGTCCTCCGTCGGTATGCCGAGGAGGTGGACGGACGGATCGACGACGCCATCGTGATGGATCAGTCGACTATCGGCGCGGGAGATGTCCGCCGAGCCGGTCTCCCACGACGGTCCACGAACCCCGGGGATGACCGCCGCACGCATCCTCCCTTGTGACGCGAGAGCACGATGCAGCGGATCAGACGGCCGGAGCACATCGGGTGGTGTCACGAACGCATCGAGGAGCACTCGCGCCCGACGCGTCGCACGGCTGGCATCGGAAGTCGCGACGAACGCGTCGTCATCGACCTCTACCCGTGCGCGCGGGCCGAGGAAACGGACGATCCCAGCCTCATGCAGGGCACGGAGCTGACGCATTCGGAAAGCAGGCGGTCCGCTGCCGGCGGCCGCGCCGAGATTGATGAGCTTGCGGTAGGACGGCCACGACGCACCATCGAGGCCTGACCACTCCGCAGCCTTGGCTGCAGGGCCGCGGGCAGCACCGAGTGACCAGTATGCGGCCTTGAGCGGACTGTCTTTGCCGCGCGCCGCTTCGCGCACGTCCTCATCGATGTACTCCCGAACGTACGCTTCGTACTCTGCCTGAGAATCCCATCTACGCGATTCGCTACCGGTCAGCATCTCGTGATCCAGTTTCGGCAACTCGCCCGGCAGCAGGCGCTCGACTTCGCGATCGAACGCCGGCAGATCGTCTGGATCGAGGAGCTCGTCGATCGCCGTCTTCATTGCGCCCCACCACGGTGCACGCTGATCCGGGTCAATGCCGGCGAGCGTCTCGTAGAACGCGGACAGCGCATCTTTTGTGATCGCCATCCACATCGGAGCGAAATCCAGCGGGCCCTCTGGTGCTTCGGCGAGCGCTCTTTTGAGGTGGGTTTGCGCACTGGCAGGCGGAAGTCCGCCATACAGCGCCTTCGCTCGATACGGCAGCCCACGGCCGGATGTCACATGCATGACAGGCTCTTCACCAGAGGGCTGGTAGTGCAGTCCTGCGGCTTCCTCCTCAACGAACACTCCGCCGCGATCGAGCGTGAGCAACGCCATGGTGTCGAAGAACCCCATGCCGAGGCCACGCACCAGCACGTCCTCGCCGGGCCGGATTTGCTCAATTCGCTGGTCCGCCGGAGGGGCTGGAGGTATCCACAGCAGAGAGCTCTTCCGTGAAAGGTTGTGAGATAACGCACGATCCTCTGGAGACGGAGCGACGCTGACCCATCCGCCGGTGATCACGACGCGATCGGCGAGCACGCTGTCTGTGTTCCGCATCCCCAACAGCTGCTGAGCCGATCCAGGGCGGTCGCTGATGTCAACGACCCGATCGAGCACGAGGTCGACATCGAGCCACGAGCGCAGCCGCGTGACGAGCGCGTTGAAACACCACGTCAGATACCTGCCGAACAACACCCTCGTCGGATGAGATTGCACGCGCATGGACGCCACCTCGTCTCGGAATCCCGAGTCATCAAGATCAGGCGACAGCGGGAGCGCGGCGAAGAGTGACGATTCTGTGATCGGCGGAGACAACACCGTCTCAACGCGCGACACTCGCGCCCATTCCAGACACCATTCCAGGAAGGTCGGCCCGTCAACCGCAGGCGCGGCAACGACAACACTGCGGTCGGGAAAGAACGTCACAGCCCCGGCGAAGGTGTTCATGCACAACTCACGAGACTGCGCTTCACGCCAGGTCATGCCGGCGCCGAACTGCGTGTCCTCGATAACGACGATTCGGGCGATGTCGATATGCTCACCACCGTCGAGCGTCGCCAAGATGCGCTCGAGAAGCGAGATCGCACGTGGACCGCCGCCGACGACAGCGAGAGTCGGAGATTTCGGATGCATGATCCGATGATCCCCGATACCGGACCCTCGACACCAGCAGCCATCACAACCTCTGATCACCCCTGCCGGATGCGCAATGATCCCGGCGGCGGAACGCGTCGCCTCATATTCTCTGTAGAGACGGACCAGAGGATGGAGATGCGATGACCGATGTCGTGAACGAAATGCTCGGTGATCGCCGCGCCACTGCGGTTCACCGAGTGCGCGCCGCCCGAAGCGAGTCCGCGGAACAGATGCAGAAGAGCTTCCACGTGCTCGTGCTCGCCGACGACAATGCCGCCGCGACCCGACGGGAACGCGTGTGCATCGCCACGTTCACTGCGCTACTTCATGGCGAGGATTGCGCCGCGTTCTACACGGACCTCCTCCGACAGCACGACGATGCGCTGCCCGCAATCGTGACGATACTGGCTGAACGGTCGCTGACGCGCGGTCCGTACGGGCAGAGCGAGGTCAACGCCGCAGAATCTGTACCCGGACCGACATTTACGGTCGATGACATCGCGGCGTTGTATGCGCTGGACGATCGACTCACCGCGGCGATCGAGTTCGCGCACCTGTTGGTTTTCCACCCTCGCGACACGCGACGCGCACACCTCCAACAGTTGATCGATGTGGGCTGGACAAACGACGGCATCGTGACGCTCGCTCAACTCATCGGTTTCGTGACATTTCAGATGCGAGTCATTGCGGGGCTGTCGGTGCTTGCCGACCGCATCATCGAGAGGAGCGCCGCATGAGCACGGACCGCGAGAACCTTGCCCCGCCTCGAGCAGCTCACGTGCCCTCGCGGTACGTCATGTCCGGAGTGGAGTGGATCCCCTGGGTCCTGCCCTTAGAGATCGATGAGCTCACCGAGGAACATTACGATGCCGTGATCCATCGCCCGCGAGCGCAAGCGGAGTATTTCCGCGTCCTGCTTCGTGACACAACGGCCCTGCGCGCCCGCACCCGCGTCGATGACGACGTGTTCGGCAACACAAATCTGGGTCTGGCGCGGGCCGAACGAGAACTGGCCGCAACGGCAGCATCACGCCTCAACGGGTGCCTGTTCTGCACCGGATTCCACGCCGGGTTGGCCGCCCAACTCTCGGGCCGAGCCGAAGATGTGGAGAGCCTGCTCATCGACGGCGATGCTCGCCGACTGGATGCTCGTTGGCAAGCAATCGTGGATGCCTCTCGCGCACTGACCACCACACCGTCGTCACTCGACGCACAGGCGCTGTCGGCCCTCGAAGACACCGGACTAGACGACCTGGCGGTTTTTGATACGATTCAAGCGTGCGCGTTCTTCGCCTGGGCTAACCGCCTGATGCTCGCGCTCGGTGAGTCGAGCGTTCCCTGACACGCCTCGACGATTCGTCAGCGTTGACAGGAGATCGCATGATACGTACGCACTGCGACGACAGCGCTCTGGCTTTCGCCGCGGCAATAGACATCCAAGCCGTGCGGATCGTCAGCGCCATCGCCGATGCGGGCTCGATCACGGCGGCGGCCAAGACCTTGGGTTTCAGCCAGCCAGCGATCTCACAGCAGCTGCAGCGCGCGGAAGCCCGGATCGGTGCGACACTTGTCAATCGCGAAGGACGCGTACTCACGCTCACCGCGGAGGGTCGAGTGCTCAGCCTGCTCGCACCACGTCTGGACGAAGTCCTCCTCGAAGCCGGACGCGAGCTCGCCGGCCTGACCAACGCCCGTTCCGGAGTCATCACGCTCGCCGGATTCCCGTCCGCGTCATCGACGTTACTTCCCGCCTTCTTGAACCTCCTACGTGGGCATGCTCCAAGAGTGCGTCCCTCATACATCGAGGCCGAGCCTCCCGAGGCGATCGCGATGGTGATAGCGGGAACGGTGGACGTTGCGATCACGTGCGTTTATCCGACCCTGGGCGAATCGAGCCCGCTCGCCCGCAGCGGACTGGTGGGACTCCCCCTCTTCACGGACGAACTCTTCGTCGCCCTTCCCGCTGCCCACCCGCTGGCGAAAGAACCAACCATATCGATCGCCGACCTCGAATCCGATGACTGGGTCGCGGGATGCCACTCATGTCGGGCGCACATGGTGCACGCGTGTGCCACTGCAGGATTCCAGCCGCGCATCACGTTCGAGACAGACAACCACGTCGCCGTTCTCGGGCTGGTCTCCAGCGGCCTCGGTCTCGCCGTACTCCCCGGTCTGTCAATCAGTACTGCGGCGACGCCGGATGATGTCGTCATCCGTCCCACCGAGCCACGAACAGTGCGCCACATCTTCGCAGTCACCGACCGTGAGAATGCATCCACAGAGCACGTGCGTGCGGTGATGGGACTCCTGCGCACGATCGACGGCGCGCAGTGGGGTCTGCGCCGCATGTCCACATCGATGCCCGTTGCTAGTACACCTGAGGAAACGAGTATCAGTGGTTGATGCCGATCGCAAGCCCGACCTGACCGACCTCGTTAGCGAGGGGAGCCCCACGCGATTCGCGATTCGCACGTGGCTGGAAGACCACCGCGACGAGTTAGCACAGGACATCCTGCAGTGGATCGCCGTGCCGAGCGTGAGCGATCCGAGCGCCGCCGAACCTGGCGCCCCGTACGGGAAGGCCGTGGCCGAGATGTTCGACGTCGTCCGACTCGCGGCGGAAGGACTGGACCTGCGCTGGGAAGACCATGGAGGCCATGTCGTTTCGGTTCTGTGGGGCGCGGCATCCGAAGAGATCGGCATCGTCACGCACGTGGATGTTGTTCCGGCCGGTGACGGGTGGACAACGCCACCATTCTCCCCTCGCTACGTTGCCCCGTACGTCATCGGGCGCGGGGCATGCGATAACAAGGGCCCCGCTGTGGGCACCCTCTATCTCGTGCGGATGCTTCGGGATCTCGGTGTCTCATTGCAACACCGCGTACGGCTGATGTTCGGCGGCGCTGAGGAGATCGGCATGCCGGATCTTCGTGCCTATCTCGCCGACGGTCACCCCGTTCCGGTCCGCTCGATCGTCGCCGACGGGATGTTCCCGGTGAACATCGCCCAGAAGGGAATGCTCACGTGCCTCGTGCGGATCCCTGCCGGGACGGATCGCTTCCGCTCTCTTAAAGCCGGACTCGTCGCGAACGCCGTACCCGCATCGGCGACCATCCAACTCAACTCCGGCTGTCCCATGCCACGCCCGCATGACCGACTCACGGTCGACGGCGATGCGACCGATGCGCTGCTGACGGCTTCCGGCCGCCCCGGGCACGCCGCATTCCCCGAAGGAACTCTCAACGCCGCCGCTGTCCTGGTGGAAGCACTCTTGGCGAGCACAGCATGGGAGGAACGAGATGAGTCCGCGTTACGGACGCTCCTCGCGCTCAGCTCCTCGCCATACGGCGATGGCATCGGTCTCGCCCTTACGGATGACCTCACCGGCTCGCTCACGGCGAACGCCGGAATCGTGACCGGGTCGGCCGACGGGATCGATGTCGTCCTCGACGTTCGCTACCCTGCGTCGTACCGAGGCGACGAGATCACCTCCAGGCTGACGGAATGGTGCGCTACTCAAGGCGCCACGGTCCAAGATGTGCGTGACAGCTCACCCAGCGTCATCGATCCCGACGACGCCATCGTCTCCCTGCTCTCCGATACGTACGCCGAGATCAGCGGCAGGAACGACGAGCCATACTCGATGGGCGGTGGGACCCACTCGCGGGTGCTTCCTCACAGCGTCACCTTCGGCCCCGGAGCCCACGACCTCGGTCCTTCGCGGCCACCCGCGGGCATCGTCAGCGACTCCGCCGGTGCCCACGGCCCCGACGAATGGCTGCACATGGACGACCTGCTCGACGCGCTCGAGATCTACGCGATCGCACTGATCCGTATGGACGCCCATCTGAGCGCCTGAGCGGCGGAGCCAGTTCGAGCCCATGATGATGCGGCCCAGATCCTCACGGATTCTGGGCCGCATCGTCGTGGGTTCAGCCTTTGACGCCGCCGGACAGCAGATCGAGCTTCCAGAAGCGCTGCAACGATCCCATCAGAATCAGGATTGCGACAATCGAGATTGCCGACCCCATGATCGCCTGGTTCCAGAGCATGCCTTCGGATGTCCCTCGGTTCAGCAGTGTGTACAGACCGATGGTGATCGGGAACTTGTCTTCGCTCGAGAGCATCAGGAACGGAAGGAGAAAGTTGTTCCAGATACCAATGAACTGCAGGAGAAAAACAGTCACAAGCCCCGGCAGCATCATCGGCAGCGCCACCGAACGGAAGGCGCGGAACTCTGACGCCCCATCGATGCGACACGCCTCGAGCGTCTCACGGGGGAATGCCGCCTCCGCATAGATCCGCGACAAATAGATCCCGAACGGACTGACGATTACCGGGAGCAGCACCGCCAGGTAGGAATCGGTCAGCCCGATCTCGGCGAAGAGGAAGTACTGCGGAATCGCGAGAACGATCCCGGGAATCAGCACGCCCGCGAGCAGGATCCCGAACAGTGTCTTCTTCCCGCGGAAGTCATACACCGCGAACGCGTACCCGGTGGCGGCGGAGACCAGGGTCGACAGGAGCGCGCCACCCAACGCGTAGATCACAGAGTTGAGCGACCAGATACCGAACGAACCGTCCCCGTAGCTGAACAGCAAACCCAGATTCTCGAAGAACGCTGTCCCCGGAGCGAATGTGAAGGTGGTGAAAAGCTCGTTCACCGATTTGGTCGATGCGACGAAAATCCACGCAACCGGGAACAGGCAGTAGACGGCGCCCAGCAGCAGCACAAGTGTGCTCAGTACGCGACGATCTGTGATCGTGCGTGTTCGGGTGTTCATGTGTTTTGCCATGGTGGTTCCTATACCGCTCGGTTGCGACGCCACTGCACTGCGCCGAGGATCACTGCCGACAGAAGGAGCACGCTCAGCGCGATCACAACCGACGTCGCCGAAGCGCCGTAGACGTTGTCACCGTGGAATGCCTCTCGATACACAGCCATCAGCGGGAAAAAGGTCGACGAGACGCTGCTCGTGATGGTGCGCAGGATCATCGGCTCGCTGTACACCTGGATGGTGCCGATCACCGAGAACAGGCCCGACAGCACCAACGCCGGGGCCATCAGCGGGATCTTGATGCGCAGCGCGATGTGCCATTCGTTGCAGCCGTCGATGCGTGCAGCGTCATAGATCTCCGCGGGGATGGCTCGCAGCGCCGTGTACATGATGATCATGTTGAATCCGAGCGCGCCCCAGATGGCGATGTTCGCCAGCGAACCGAACAGTTGCGGCAGACTCAGCACGTCGAGCCCTGGGTGCCCAAGAGAACGTGCGATGAAGCTGGCCGGACTGGTGCTGGGGAGGTAGAGGAACCCCCACATCAAAGCGGCGATCACGCCCGGCACCGCGTACGGCAGCAGCAACGCCGTACGGGCGAACCGCACGAAGCGCTGACGCGGCAAATCCAGCAGCAGCGCGGCGACGAGAGCGAGACCGAGGGTAGTCGGGATCACCAGGACGGCGTATATCCCGAGTCGTTGCAATGACGCGAGCAGCTCGACGTCCTGGAACGTCGCGATGTAATTGTCGAACCCCACGAAGGTCTCCGTGCGACGCCCGAACGCACCACCGCCCGTCACACGAAGCGCGTGCAGGCTCAGGTATATCGAGTACACCAGCGGCAGCAGGAAGGTAAGGATGAAGAGAATTGCCCCGGGAAGGATGAACAGATAGGGGGCAGCGCGATGCTGGCGTCTTGAGACACGTACTCCGCGCTTTCCTGGTCCCAGGATTAGAGTTTCGGTTGTCATCGTTTCGTCCTCTCGGTCAGCGATGCGACCGGTGGGGAAGCGGATCCGCTCCCCCACCGGCCACGCAACGGTCAGTTGACCTCGAACCCGCTCTCCTCGAGATCCTCAATCGCGAAATCCTGCACCTTCGTCAGCATGTCGGGCCACGACGACCCTGCCGTGATTGCTCGTCCGAGCTCATCCCGGTAGGCGGTGAACACCGAGTTGGCGTTCGGCCCCCAGCCGACGTCGGCGGTGTCAAGGGCGATCTCGGCGATGATCGAGTAGAAGTCGTCCTGGCCTGCTGCGACGCCGTTGGCCGGAGAGCCGGACAGCGCACCCTGCCCCGTCTTGGACGCGGGATACTCTGCACGGTTGCTGAGAGCCTCATTCGCTACCGGGTCCGCCGAGAGCCACGCGAGCACCTTAGCCGCAGCTTCCGGGTGCTCGGAGCCCGTCGTCACTGACGCCGCCGAGCCTCCCATGAATCCTGAGGGGTCACCCTCGTCCCAGACAGGGAGAGGAGCGACGTTCCACTTGTCGAGCTGGTCGTTGCCTTCACCCAGCTGGTTGCCGATGCTTCCGGCGAACCAGGCGCCGGCCGGGAACGACGCCACCTTGCCACTCGTCAGTGCGTTGCTGAACTCCGGGGTCCACCACGGCTCCGCGCGAACGAGGCCATCCGTTGTGAGGGACTGCCAGTATTCGGCGACCTGCTTGTTCGCGTCGTCATCAATGTGAACGCTCCACGCTCCATCTTGGACGTCCCACCAGGAGCCACCGAGCTGCTGGCTGAGGCCGGTGAACTGACCGACATCCGTCGATCCGAAGAGCGTCATTGTCACGTCCGGGCGGACCTCGACGATCGTCTGCGCGGCTGCACGGTACTCGTCCCATGTTGTGGGGACCTCGACGCCAGCCTCCTCGAAGATGTCGGTCCGGTAGAACAGCGCCATCGGCGCGACGTCGACCGGCACGCCGTAGGTGAGGCCCTCGAGATCGACGAGATTCCAGATCGAGTCGGTGAAGTCTCCCTTCACGTCACCGACGTAGTCGCTGATGTCGAGCGCGACGTCAGCCACCACAAATGACGGGAGCGTGTGGTATTCGGCCTGGAAGATATCCGGGCCCTCGCCAGCGCGCATCGCGGCCAGCAGCTTCGCCGACTGCTCGTCGCTGCGCCCCATGTCTACGGTCTTGACCTGGATGTCAGGATTATTCTCGTTCCAGACCGCGATGGCCTCCGCTGTTCCCGGCGACCATGTCCAGTAGACGAGTTCGACGGGGCCTTCCGACTCGGCTGGCCCCTCCGATGACGAGCATCCAGAAAGGACAAATCCTGCGCTGACGACCACCGCGGTCGCCGTCAACAGCTTGCTACGCACTGACATGAGTACCTCCGTGTATTCACAGTCAAACATCTTGTCGGGCAGAATGTTCTCGATATCATTGGACCGAATATATCGTTTCAATTGAGAACGTAACTGACGGTAGACCGCCACTGAAGGAGGTGTCAACACGGCAAAACTTATTGCAGCTGTTGATTCTGCAATCGCCGTTGACAGCCCCTCGTGGGCCTCATAGTTTTCCAATTTGAACCGGCCCATCGAAGGAGATGCCCCAATGACCCCCCACACAGACGCCTCCCCTCACATCCGCATCGAGAACAATCAGCTGGTCATCGACGACGCCCCGTTCCTGGTGCTCGGCGGAGAGCTCCACAACTCCTCGGCAACGACGCAGTCGGACCTCGAGGCACGGTGGTCGACGCTGAAGGCACTCAACCTCAACACCGCACTCATCGCCGTCCCCTGGGAATCGGTTGAGCCACGCGAGGGCGAGTTCGACTTCACGATGGTCGACAGGATCCTCTTGGGAGCGCGAACGCACGACATCAAGGTCACGCTGCTGTGGTTTGGCAGTTGGAAGAACGGGCTGTCGAGTTACCGCCCGTCCTGGGTCAAGGCAGATCCAGTGAGATTCCCCCTGGTCGCAGGTATCGACGGCGAATGCGTCCAGGTGCTGTCCGTCTTCTCCGAGGAATCACGTGACGCCGACGCCCGAGCGTTCGCCCGGCTGATGCGCCACGTGCGGGAGGCAGATGCGGGACACGACACAGTGATCATGGTCCAGGTGCAGAATGAAGTGGGCATCCTCGGGCCCTCGCGGGATCACACCACGGCGGCTCGAGAAGCATACGGCCGGCCGGTCGACGCAGCACTTGTGGAAGCCGTTGCGTCGGGACGCTACGCTGTCAAGCCCGAGATACTCGAGGCCGCGCGCGCGGCACAACCGGGCACCGACTGGGCCAATACGTTCGGGGAGTCGCTCTCCAGCGACGAGTTGTTCATGGCTCTCGGTTACGCCCGATACATCAATACCATCACCGTGGCTGGCAAGGCCGAGCACGACGTGCCGATGTTCGTGAACGCGTGGTTGGACTCCCCGGACTTCACTCCCGATGTCAGCCACATCGCGCCGTTCGGCGGACAGGTCCCCGGCAACTATCCGAGCGGCGGACCGCTCCCTCAGGTTCTTCCGGCGTGGCTTCATGGCGCGCCGGCACTGGATATCCTCACCCCTGACATCTATTGGGGTGACTTTGCTCAGTGGTGTCAGCAGTACACCGTCGAAGGCGCGCCGCTATTCATCCCGGAGATGAAGCGGAACCTCGACGGAGTCGCCGATCTGCACATCGCGATCGGGAGTTTCGGCGCGATCGGCACGTCACCCTTCGGCGTCGACGGGCGGGATAACGAGTATGCGCCCGAGGTCAAGGCCCTCCTCTCCCAGGCGTACGGGTGCCTGCAGGAACTGTCTTCCAAGATCCTGCGCGCCCAGCGGGCGGGGACCATCGTCGGATTCCACCTCGACGCCGAGCACCCCGAGGTGCTCGCCGAGCTGGGCGGCTTCACTGTGCGGATCCGCCGGGATATGGATAACGGCCGCCTGCCGGCAGCTCCCCCGGCCTGGGGAATCGTGCTGTGCGATGAGAACGGCGACTATTACGGCACCGGCGTGGGCTTCGCGGCGCAGTTCGAGACTGGCGACGGACGAAAGGCCGCTCTCGACCGTGTCGAACGCGTCTCGCTGATCGACGGCGAGTGGGTCGTCGATCAGGTGCTCAATGGTGATGAAACAGTTTCCGGAGAGTACTTCCGCTTCCCATATCTGGGGCACATCCCCGGTATCTCGTTCGGCGAATCGTATGACGAGCCTGCCGTTCGCCGCTGCGCGGTATACACGTACTGAGGACACATGATGATCCCGACGACGATGAGAGCGAGCCAGCTTCAGGGACCGCTCGTCTTAGAGGTGAGGTCGATCCCTGTCCCGGTCGCGCGCGCTGAGGACGTGATCGTGCGGATCGAAGCCGTGGGCCTGTGCGGTTCCGATGTGCACTTCTACCAGCACGGTCGAGTCGGAGACCTCGTGGTCGAGCACCCGCTGGTGCTCGGGCATGAGGCCTCCGGGGTGATCGTCTCAGCCGGGTCGGGAGTGGACCCGCGCCGGATCGGTGAGCGCGTCGCGATCGAACCCCAGCGCCATTGCCGAGAGTGCCGCTACTGCCTCGACGGTCGCTACAACCTCTGTGTCGCCATGGAGTTCGCGAGCGCACCGCCCGTGGACGGCGCGCTCGCAGAGTACATGTGCATTCCGTCCATATTCGCTCATCCGATCCCTGGCGAGATGTCCTTCGTGCAGGCGACGTTCGTCGAGCCGCTATCGGTCGGACTCGCTGCGGCACGGAAGGCCGGCATCGCACCCGGGATGAGGGTCCTCGTCGCAGGTGCGGGGCCGATCGGCATCCTCACTGCCGCCGCCGCGAAGATCCACGGCGCGGATACCGTTGTACTGGTCGACCCACAAGAGCAGCGTCTCGAAGCGGCCAGGCAGACCGCGGCCTTCCGGACAGCCAGACCGCTCGACCTCTCCGATGAGACGTTCGATGTCTTCGTCGACGCTTCCGGTGCTGCCGCGGCGATCGACGATGGTCTGCGGCGCCTGTCGGCCGGCGGAATCGCCGTTCTCGTCGGTATGGGGTCCGCTCGCTACGATCTTGACGTCTTCCTCGTCCAGAGCAAGGAGCTCAGGCTTGAGGGGCTGTTCAGGTATGCCAACACTTGGCCGACTGCGATCCACATGATTGCATCGGGAGCGGTCAAGGTCGACCACCTCGTAGCAGCGATGTACGGGCTCGATGATGTTCAGGCCGCGATGGAGCGCAATGGCGACGCCGACGCCATCAAATTGATCGTCTGTCCGCTGCGGTAGCAAGCAGATGTATCCCTCGACCGGGCCCTATCCAGCCGGTAGCTGCAATTGCTCGGATAGTTCAGCGAAGGCGCCGGCTTGGGAGCGTTGAGTCCTCGTTGCCTGAGCGTTCAAGTTCGTGCACCATACGGGGTAAACCCGAAATCCCCTCTTGCCCGGGGCATGAGAAGACTGAACAATACCGAGTCCCACCAGATGCTCGCGAGAAAAAGTGAATACCCCGAACCGCGATCCGTCTTTTACGAAGACCATGAGGCCCTCGCACCTATCGGTGCTCTCGAAAGGTTGAGTCTTTCCTGATGGTGATCTTTTCCACACCGCAACGAACGCACCAGGCTTTGTTGGAGTGACTCGCGCCGTCCTGATGCGCCAGCAACCTGAACCTATCTCTACTTGACCGGCCTCGTAGTCGCTGCCCTGCTCCTCCGTGACAATTTCCGAAGAGGCTAAGCCTGATCGAAGTCGATATTCTTCGAAGGCCGAGAATCGCATGACCGTAGCCTAACAAGACTCCGAAAGCCTCTTGGCTAAGGGTGTTGGAGGTGCTGTTACCTCCGCAGTGGAGCGCCGCGATGGACTCAGATCGCGTATCCCTCGACTGGCCCCTCGGTGTTCGACTTCCACCCGAGCGCCGGTGCCACGTGCTTCGCGAATGACTCCAGCACGTGCAGGTTGTAATCCACACCCAGCTGAGTGGGGATTGCTTAGGATGTAACGGACGATCTCCCACGGAACGGAACTGGATGACGAATCAAGTCACACGTCCCCTGTGAATGCAAGACGTACTCAATCTTCTTTGAAAGCGGCAAGGAAGAAGTCTGGGATCACCGTTGCGATCTGGTCTGCCAGAGTCTTGAGCGCCGTTTCCGGCCAGCCATAGTAGGCAGTCACATAGTTCAGAGCGTTGTAGAAGGCCGCAAGAGCGGCACGTACATCTTTCTCAACCGACTCTATTGTGACGCGGACATTGGCTACGTGGTGGCCGGTCTTCTCGTCCTTGGTCCACACGCGCGTTTCGCGCACTGTGTAGAGGGTGGGGTGAGTGAGGTTCGAGAGCAGTCCGTACATGCCGGAGGCCACGGTGGCATCGATGGTGCCGCCGAAGGAGCGTGTCAGCTCGTACATACACTCAACCGCGTCTCCGAGGCTCGGAAGCTTCTGACCGTGAAGTCGCCACTTGCTGAGCTCCTCAGGAGTCGAGTCAGGGAAGCGCGCGGCAATGTCTGCCTTGACCTTCTTGTATGCGGTTGCCATGCGTGTGTGAGTCGGGTCACTCTTACCGCGGAGACGTCCCGCGTTCATCTTGGCTTCTTCGGCGCTCTTCAACTCTTCGAGGTAGGCGCGAGCGAGACGGTCTTCAGGAGCCTCGTCGGGGTCGTCACCGGTTACCCACACCGCGTGTGCACAGTTCTCGATGACTGCGCGCAGCAGCAGAGGCGGACTAGCGACGACCTCCGCGCTCCTGAGAAGAGCCGCCCAACTTCCCATATGCGCCGCGGAGCTGAAGAGGAAGATCTGTATGGCCTCTGTGATGAGGCGGTGGCCGGTCTCTCCGGTCGGCTTGTCGATTGCCGGATCCGGTGACGGCAGGGATGCCGCTGCTTCCGCTGCGCCCGATCCTGCTACGGGTTCCCAATGGAAGTTGTTGGCGGTTTCGTGGAAGGCGTCGCGACTCGCGGACAGCGTCTGCGCCAACTCTTCGAGGCGGTCGCTGTACGTGGACGGCGTGGTCTGCCAGTAAGTCATCGTTGCCCCTTTCGAGTGGATCGGCGGCGGTGCAAACCTAGTCGATCGGTACGTGCCATTCTGTGATTGATGGCTCAGTGCTTGTGGCAACGGATTGCCGAAGGACCGGCGAGGTTTACTCTCGCTACCCTTGGCCCCCAACTATGGCCGCGACCTCTGTCTAGTGCGGTGACTCTGCAACTTCCTTTATAAACTTCTTCGAAACAAAACCGCGACCACGATGCCACCCGTCGAAGAACGCGACAGCTTCGTTGCGGGCCTTTTGCGCTTCGTCGAGAAGACTCTCCAGTTCGCCTGCCTCGGCATTGATCCTGTCAACTGTCCTGCGGAACTGTGCCTCTTCCGCGCCTCCAGATTTGTAAGACTGCCTGTCCAGTTTGTTCAGGCCGCTGTTTCCCTCCACCTTCGGCTGGAGGCTACGCGCCCCACTCGCCGCCTTGCGTAGCGGGACGTTCACCGCTTTGGCGTAGGGCGCACCGTCCGAAAGCTTCCAAAATACGGCCTTCTTCCACCACTCAGGACGGGCCAGCTTCCGCACGCATGCGTCGAGAGCGTCTGAGAGTTCGGTCAGCGCTGCGGCATCGCCCGCGGATAAGAGATGGGCCCGGTGACGCACCAAGCGAATTGGCTCCTCCATCCCGTTGAACGCGCCGGAGAGTACTTCGTACAACCTGAGTTGCAACGCTGCATGATCTCGGGCTTCAGCCTGGATCGGTTTCACAGCTGTTCTCAGAGCGGATGCCAGGGGGCGAGCAAGGTCAGTTATATCCACCATTGGATTGAGCGTAGTGGTGTCGGGCCTATTCACCACCTTTCACAAACGATCGCCTAGCGAAGCTGCTGAGTGCTGTTCTTCGAGGCGCTACTCACTGGGCCACCGGCGTCACTGTAGGGTTCACGCCGTCAGTCTATTGGCTCGCTGGACACGGCTCGCCGAAGCAATCCGGAGATTACTGACTCGTCGCGTACCGACCGGGCATGGCTAGGAAACCGCGCCTCGCTCTTCTGTCTCCCTGATCCACACACCGCAGGCGAGCCTCTCGCTAGGCTCCAGTCATGCAGACACTTCACATCGAGCTTCGCAACTGCCACGGGGTCCGAGAGCTCGATGCTGTTCTCCCGTTCGATCGGAAGCGAGCGGTCGCCATCTATGCGCCGAACGGGACGATGAAATCGAGCTTCGCGCGGACCTTCCTGGACTTCTCGCGAGGGGAAGACTCGGCCGATCATATCTTCACCGATCGCGAAACTCTCCGAAGCATCTCGGATGAGAACGGGACTCAGCCGGACCCCTCTAGCGTGGCTGTCTTCCTGGCATATGACGAGCAATACGCTCCGGACGGGTTCACTTCAACGCTCCTCGTCAACGCGCCGCTTCGCACCGAGTTTGAGGCCATCAACAAAGGGCTGATGAAGTTTGAGCTCGCACTGACCAAGGAGCTGAAGAAGACGGCTCGAACAAAGCAAGATGTGGCAACGCTTGTCTCGCAGATCTTCACAAAGCAAGACGACAACTTTTTCGGCGCCTTGGCTCGAGTCAGCTACGAGGTCGAGCAGCTCGAAGATGCGTCCTTCGCCGATCTGCCCTACGACACAATATTCAACGCCAGCGTTGAGAAGGTCCTGGACGACTCTGCGATGCGCGATCTGCTCAGCGACTATGTCACCCGACTCAACGAGCTACTGGACAAGTCGACCTTCTTCAGTCGGGCATCGTTCAGCTACTACAACGCTGAAACTGTGAGCAAGAGCCTCGTTAGCCAGGGCTTCTTCAAAGCCAAGCACTCGTTGCTTCTCTCGGGTGATGAGAGCCCACGAGAAGTGTCGAGCGAGAAAGAGCTGACGGCCCTGATCACCGAGGAGAAGCAGCGGATCTCGGACGACGATGAGCTGGCGAAACGACTCGGGGTGCTGGAGAAGGCCCTGAACGCCAACCAGGCCACCCGCGACTTCTTCAAACTCGTTTCTGATCGCCCCGAGCTCCTCGCCAACTTCCAGAACATCGAACTGTTCAAAGAGAAGCTCTGGGTCTCGTATCTGAAGGTGTCGGAGGAACTCGTCTCGGAAGCAGTAGCTAGCCACAAGTCCTCAGAGGACCGACGCAAGGCGATCCTCAAGCAGGCAGTGGCCGAACGAACGCGTTGGGAGGAGGTAATCGAGCTTTTCAACACACGGTTCTCCGTACCATTCAGGCTCGTTCCACGGAATCGGGAGAAGGTGATGCTCGCTCAAGAGCCGTTCCTGACTCTCGATTTCGAGTTCAAGGACGGTGGCGGATCATCACGCGTAGACCGAGAGCATCTGCTCCGAGTTCTCAGCACTGGCGAGAAGAAGGCTTTCTACATTCTGAACATCCTCTTCGAGGTGGAGGCCCGTCGCGGCACCGGTGAGCTGGCGCTATTCGTCATCGACGACATCGCAGACTCCTTCGACTACAAGAACAAGTACGCCATCATCTACTACCTGCAAGAGATGGAGCAGGAGGAGAACTTTCGCCTTCTGATCCTGACTCACAACTTCGACTTCCTGCGCACGATCTACGGTCGAGGCGTCGTGGGTTGGGGACATTGCTTTATGGCCGAGAAGAGTCCGGACAGGGTCAAGCTCAGCGAGATGGGGGGCAACACCATCAAAAACCCCTTCACGCTGGACTTCAAGAAGAAGATCTTCAGCGATGGGATGAAGAGGGTCGCCTGCATACCGTTCGTTCGAAACCTCATCGAGTACAGCCGGGGCACCGACGATGCCGACTACCTGAAGCTGACCTCGCTGCTCCACCGGAAGACCGAAACTGCTTCCATCACGCAGGGTGAGCTAGACACCATCTTCAGAAATGCTCTGGCAGGACTGCCCGCCCAGTCATGGGCTGATCCGAGCGAGTCGGTGGTCGACATGATCTACCGCGAGGCAGATACATGCCTCGAAGCAGACGAAGGTGTGAACTTCGCGAACAAGATCGTTCTCTCCATAGCTATTCGGCTTCGTTCCGAGTCATACATGCTCGGTCAGATCAACGACCCGGCGACCACCGATGCGATCACTAAGAACCAGAACTGGGAACTCTTCAAGCTGTTTGATCAGCGCGGACTCGGCACCTCCGTTGAGCTCGCACTCTTACGATCGGTGCTACTCATGACCCCGGAGAACTTGCACATCAACTCGTTCATGTACGAGCCGATCATCGACATGTCGGACGGTTCACTCCGCGATCTGTACTCAACGATCGCAGAGATGGATCGAGTTGCCGTGTGACTGCGGCCTTTTTCATGCCCTCAGCGCGCAGAGCCTGCGATCTCAGCCCGTCCTAGACAGCCTTCGACAGTGTGTGCATGGGGCGAGGAGACACGCTTAGATCGCGTACCCCTCGACCGGGCCCTCCGTGTTTGGTTTCCAGCCGAGCGAGGGGGCTACGTGCTTCGCGAATGACTCCAGCACGTGCAGGTTGTAATCCACACCGAGCTGGTTCGGGATGGTGAGCATCAGAGTGTCGGAGGCCATCACGGCTTCGTCGGCGAGGAGCTGCTCGATGAGCACATCCGGCTCTGCGGCATACGTCTTACCGAACGTCGAGCGGAACCCGTCGATGATTCCGATCTGGTCGCCGTTCTCGGCACTGCGCAGGCCGAAATAGCCTCGATCGCGGTCATCCATGATCGGGAAGACGCTGCGGCTGACCGAGACGCGGGGCGTGCCGGTATGGCCGGCTGCCTTGTATGCGGCTCGATACAGGTCGATCTGTTCGCGCTGCAGCTGGTCGAACGGCACGCCGGTGGCCTCGGTGAGCAGTGTCGAGCTCATCAGGTTCAAACCCTTGCGTCCGGTCTCTTCTGCGGTCGCGCGTGACCCCGAACCCCACCAGACGTGCTCGCGCAGCGTCTCGGAACGCGGCTCAATCGCCAAGTACCGCCCCTCTCCGACCTGCTGGGGATCGCCCTGCACGACACCCGCGCCGTCGATCGCCTCGAGGAACAGGTCAAACTTGTCGCGAGCGAGGTCGGTGCCGCGGGGGTCCTCGCTGCCGACGTAGCCGAATGCCTCGTAGCCGCGCAGCGCGGTCTCGGGTGAACCACGGCTCACTCCGAGGGCGATGCGTCCGCGGGCGATGAGGTCGAGCGCGGCTGCTTCCTCAGCGAACTGCAGCGGATTTTCGTACCGCATGTCGATGACGCCGGTCCCGACCTCGATGCGCTCAGTCTTCGCCGCCATCGCTGCGAGCAACGGCATGGGAGAGGCCGCCTGGCGCGCGAAGTGATGCACCCGCACGTAGGCACCGTTGACACCGATCTCATCCGCACCGACCGTGAGATCGATCGTCTGGTGCAGCATGTCGCCCGCCGTGCGCGTGCCTGAGCCCGGAACGGGCGCATAGTGCCCGAAGGAGAGAAATCCGAAAGCCTTCATGTTCGTATGCAACCGCATAGATTCATAGTTATTCCCTGGCCCGCTCCGAGTCGGGGACGAGGAACCCGTCCAGCACGAGCTGACGGATGCGCGGCTCGAGATCCTGCCACAGCGCCACCAACGGCACCTCGAACAGGTCAGCCAGTGCCGCCACGATCTGCGTGACGGTCAACTCGCCATCGCAGGCCCCGACGAAACCGGCCAGTGCAGGATCCACCAACACTGTGCGTCCGAACCCGCCGCCCTGGCGGAGCTCGATCACGCTCGGATCGTCGTTTCCGGGCATGAAGTGCCGCGCCTCTGTGACATCCGGCGCCGTGACCAGCGTCATCGGGACGCCATCGCCGAGCACATCGTGCGCAGTCAGTCCGTCGCGCAGCGCGCGCCCTGGCGCAGACAGCGGCTGAGCCACCTTCTCGAATCGGCGCAGTGGCTCGTGACCCACCGGTCCACGCCGCAGCAGAACGTACCCGAAGCCGATCGCGGTGACGCCACGTGCGGAGAAGTCGTCGAGCCAGGCTTCCAGCATCCGCCCGAAAGCCGCTTCACGCGGGGTGGTGCCGCCATCGCGGATCCACAGCTCCGCATAGGAGAGAGGCGTGAGCTCTTCGCGCTCGACGACCCATACGTCAAGAGTGTCGTGCACCCACGATTCCACGCGCTCAAGACCCGCGGCAGCGCGCGATTCCCAATTGCCCAGCAGCTGTGCCACCCCGCCTGGCTTCAGGTGCGCGGGAACTTCACGCACGAACTGCTCGACGAGCGCGTCACCAATGAGTCCGCCATCGCGGTATTCGTACTCGGTCACGCCGTCGACGCGCGGAGTGATGACAAACGGCGGGTTGGACACGATCAGATCGAATGCCTCGCCTGCAACGGGTTCGAACATGCTGCCCTGGCGGAACGTGATGTTGTTCACACCGTTCAGGCGCGCGTTGAACTCGGCGAAAGCGAGCGCCCGCGCGGAGATATCGGTCGCGACAACTTCGCCGGCATGACGGGCGACAAGTAACGCCTGGATGCCGCATCCGGTACCAAGATCGAGCGCCCGCGCGACCGGGTTCGGGATGATCAGCTCCGCCAGCGTGCGGGATGCCCCACCCACGCCGAGCACATGGTCCGGCGGCAGCGCAGTGCCGAGGGCGAGTTCGTCGAGGTCGCTGGCGATCCACCACTCCCCTACGCCGTCAGCATCGACAAAGGACTGCGGATGCAGGAGCACAGATGGCGCAGCATCCGCGCCCGAAATCGTGGCGAATCCGAGTCCGACCAGACCGTCAACTCCCAGCCGCGGCAGCGCCGCCGCAACGAGGGCGCTCGGCTGCGGCATCCCGAGCACGAAAAACCGACCGAGCGTGGCGAGGGCGCCGTCGTCACCATGGATCGCCCGAAGCAGCGGCTCACGCACCCCACGTGCGATCGCATCGTCTGCTTCCTCTCCCCACAGCTGCCGGAGCGGCTCTGAGCGGAAATCTGCAGCATCGAGATCGGCCGACAGCGCAGCGACGAGGGAGGGATCTGGAGTGGGCGGGAGAGCGTCGGACACGGCCGTCACTCTACGCGCCTTCAGGGTTCCGCGATGCCATCCGCCTAGAATTGCGAGGTCACAACTCACGGGCTGGCCGCCACGGCGCCCGAGGAAGACCAGAGACGTTGATCAGCCCCCGAATCGGCAGTCGTGTGCGCGCGCAGCGCTGTGCACGCGGTTTCGTCGCGTTCTCACTCACTGCCGGCCTCCTCGCTGCGCCGCATTTCATCGCCGTCTCGCCGGCGGCCGCCGCGGTCACGGCGGTCGAAGACACCGATGCCGGAACTGTGGAGCTTTCGCTCTCAGCGGGTCTGCACGGCGTGATCCAGCCGGGTGTTGCGCTGACGACGAGCATCACCATCAACAACAGCAGCGACGAAGAGCTCCCCGCGGGGCGCGTCGCCATCGAACTCAACCGCACGCCGCTCGCAGACCGCACGGCGGTCACATCGTGGCTCGATGCCGGCGAGACCGGTGGCGAATTCGACCTGCTCAGCAGCGAGCTCTCCACGGCCGTCCCGGCATCCGAGACTGCGATGATCTCGGCCGTCACCCCCGTCACCACACTGGGTGTGCTGGCGGACGGTGTCTATCCACTGCGGGTCACCCTTGAGGACGGAACGACCGGCGATGCGTCGGACACGGATGCTCCTCGCAGCATCACGGCGAACAGTGTGCTCATCGTCAGTGCGGGCGCAGCAACCCAGGTGACGATCATGGTGCCGATCACGGCGACACCCGCCGACGGTGCCCTCCTCACCGCCGATGAGCTGAGTACACTCACCGCACCCGACGGCGCCCTCACCGCGCAGTTGGACGGCATCTCCGGCACCGCGGCTGTGCTCGCCGTCGACCCGCTGATCCCTGCCGCCATTCGTGTGCTCGGCTCTGCCGCACCGCTGACCGCGAGTGATTGGCTCGCCCGGCTCGAGACGCTCTCCAATGAGCGCTTCGCGCTGCAGTACGGCGATGCGGATGCCACTGTTCAGGCCCAGGCCGACCTACCGGAGCTGCTTTCTCCGTTGCCATTCACGTCGTACCTCAACGAGGCGAACTTCCTCCAGACAGAGGGCACCGCCACTCCTTCGCCCTCACCCTCGCCCTCACCGACGCCGACCGCGCCGGCGCTTCCGACCGATGACGAGCTCACGATGATTGATGCTGAGGAATCTGGGATCCTGTGGCCACTCGGAGACGTCAACACGGCTGATCTCGCCAAATTCGCCACGTACTTCGACAGCGATGTCACGACGATCCTGCCCTCGTCATCCATCGCCGCACCCACAGGCGCACTCATCGAGATCGACGGCGACAATGTGCTGGTGATGGATGCCACGGCCTCCGCCACACTGTCGGATGCCGCCGCTGAAGAAGACGCAGCGCTCCGCGAGCATGAGATCGCTGAAGCCCTCGCTCAGCTCACTTTCACCGGTGGCCACACGCCCCTGCTCGTCGGTCTCGACCGCGATGAGAACCGCACGGCGGATGCTCTGCGAGAAACGATTCTGTCGCTCTCCACGATCTCTGAGCCGATCGGTCTGGATGCGCTGCGCACAGCGGCACCGGCATCCGCCACGCTCGCCGTCGAGTCCTCGGCGGATCGTGTGGCTGTCCTGAGCAAGTTACTTGCCGACGAGGCGCATCTAGCCGCGTTCTCGTCGATTCTCGACGATCCGCTTGTACTCCGCTCGCCGGAGCGCCTGCAGATTCTCCGCCTGATCGGCGTCGGGGCATCCGACAGCTATGCAGAGGATGCCGGCACACACCAGGCGAAGACCAGCACGACGCTCAATGCGGTCGGTGTACAGCAGCCCAGCCCCATCCAGCTGTTCACCTCGGCGGCGCCACTGCCGGTGTGGGTGCGCAACGATCTGCCGTGGCCAGTGAATGTGACACTCACCTCAACTCCCTCGGATGCCCGCCTCGATGTGCAACCGACGAAGGATTTCGTGGCGCAGCCCGCGAACAACGAACGTGTCAAGGTACCTGTCGAGGCTCGAGTGGGTAGCGGTGAGCTCGAAGTCAGCTTCAGCCTCAGCTCTCCCACCGGTGTGCCGATCGGGGTCGATCAGACGGCGAAGGTGACCGTCCGCGCCGAATGGGAGAACATCGGTCTGGGCATCCTCGGCGGAGTCATCGCTCTGCTGCTCGTGCTCGGTGTGGTGCGCACCGTCGTGCGGCGACGGAAGGCTGCGGGCCAGCCGACCTCCGTCGCTTCAGAGGACTCGGCAGAAGAGGTGACCGGTGAGTAGTCTCGGGCGCGCCAGCGCGGTCATCGCCGCGGGCACCATGGTGTCCCGGGTGACAGGGTTGCTGCGCAGTATCGTGCTCGTCGCAGTCATCGGATCCTACGGCGAGGTTGCTGACTCATTCGCGTACGCCAATCAGCTACCGAACAGCGTCTTCGCGCTGATCTCCGTCGGCATCCTGACCGCTGTCATCGTTCCGCAAATCGTCAAGGCGACAGCTGACGCCGATGGGGGCAACGCCTTCATCTCCAAACTGTTCACGCTCGGCACTGTCGTGCTGGTCGTCACCACCGCCATCGCCACGATCGCCGCGCCATGGCTGGTGATCATCGTCGCAGGGCAGGCAGATCCGGACATCATCGCGCTTGCCACTGTGCTTGCGTACTGGTGCCTTCCGCAGATCCTCTTTTACGGTCTCTACGCTCTGCTCGGTGAGGCGCTGAACGCCCGCAAGATATATGGTCCGTTCACCTGGGCACCGGTGATCAACAACATTGTCTCGATCATCGGGTTCATCCTGATCGGCATCGCGTTCAGCCCCGTGTCCACGGATGCGACGCGATGGACGCCAGGCATGATTGCCGCGCTCGGTGGCACGGCGACTCTCGGCATCGCGCTCCAGGGTCTCGTGCTGTTGATCTTCTGGCGCCGCACCGGGCTGTCTCTCAAGCCCGACTTTCGCTGGCGCGGCGTCGGTCTCGGCAACGTCGGGCGGCTGGCCGGTTGGACCTTCCTCATGGCTTTTGCCAGCCTCGCCGCCGGCATCCTGCAGGGAAACATCGTCAGTGCTGCCGCGGGCGTTGGTGCATCCGCAGCGGTGGCGGGGAACGCGTGGCTGATCTTCATGCTGCCGTATTCAGTCATCGTGCTGTCGATCGGCACCCCTTACTTCACGCAGATCAGCGAGCACGCTGCGGCTCGTCGTCACGACGAAGTACGTGCAGACATCAGCCGAAGCATCCGCACTCTCGTCTTCTTCATCGCTGCCGCCCTCGCGGCCGTCGCGGCCGCTGCGGTCCCCGCTTCCCGCGTCTTCACGAGAAGTCCCGATGAGGCAGGCGGCGCCGCCATTGTCCTACTGGCGTACCTCATCGGCTTGCTCCCGTTGACGATTCTGTTCATCGTGCAGCGGACGTTCTATGCATACGACGACACCCGCACGCCCTTCTGGTTCACAATCATCCAGTGCGCGCTGATCGTCATCACCGCCCTCACTGCCGCGGCGTTGCTCGCCGCTGACGTGCTGCCGCTCTCCCTGCTCGCGGCGGCTGTCGCGCTCGGACAGTCAATCGCCAGCACGTTGCAGGTGATCCTGGCCACATGGCTGCTGCACCGCAAGATCGGTGGGCTGCAGATCCGTTCCTGGATGACGGCAATCGGACGCTTCGCGATCGCTGCGATCCCCGCCGGATTCGCAGGATGGGGCGTGTTCCTCCTGCTCGGCGGTTCGAACGGATGGATGCTCTCCAGCCAACTCCTCGGTGCGGTCGGCACCGCGATCATTGGGCTCATCGTGGTGGTCGTCTACATCGCGCTGCTCGCTCTCATGCGCGCGCCCGAGCTCAAGGTCGGCGCAGACCTGCTGAAGCGCTTCTTGCCCGGACGCTGACGCACAGCGCGGCTCTCAGGCCCGGGAATGTCCCGCGGCTACCATTGGTTGAAGCAGTGGAGCGTCCTGCCCAGGCAAAGAGAGAGAACACATGCGCAAGGTCATCATCATCGGCTCCGGCCCCGCCGGATTTACCGCCGCCATCTACGCGGCGCGCGCGAACCTCGAGCCGCTTCTCATCGCAAGTTCGGTCGAGGTCGGCGGTGAGCTGATGAACACCACCGACGTGGAGAACTACCCGGGCTTCCCCGAGGGCATCCAGGGACCTGAGCTCATGGCTAAGTTCCAGGAGCAGGCAGAGAAGTTTGGTACTGAGGTCGTCTACGACGATGTCACCTCACTGGATCTAGACGGCGATGTCAAGACGATCACGCTCGGCAGCGGCACGGTGCACGAGACTCAGTCGCTGATCTACGCGACCGGCTCGGCGTACCGCAAGCTCGGCGTCGAGGGTGAAGAGCGCCTCTCCGGCTACGGCGTCTCGTGGTGCGCCACCTGCGACGGCTTCTTCTTCCGTGAGAAGACCATCGCCGTCGTCGGCGGCGGCGACTCGGCGATGGAAGAGGCCACTTTCCTCACTCGCTTCGCGGACAAGGTCTACGTCATCCACCGCAAGGACACGCTGCGTGCGTCGAAGATCATGCAGGATCGCGCCTTCGCGAACGAGAAGATCGAGTTCATCTGGAACAGCGAGGTCACCGAGGTTACCGGTGGCGACAGCGTCGCAGGAGTGAAACTGCGCAACACTGTGGACGGCGCGCTCTCCGATCTGGCGCTCGATGGTCTGTTTGTCGCGATCGGCAACGACCCGCGCACCCACCTGGTGCACGAGAAGCTTGAGCTCACATCCGAGGGCACGATCTGGGTAGAGGGTCGCTCCTCGCGCACCTCTACGCCTGGTGTGTTCGCCGCGGGTGACGTCATCGACCCGACCTACCGTCAGGCGATCACCGCTGCCGGGTCTGGCACGGTTGCGGCCCTCGATGCCGAGCACTACATCGCAGCCCTCGAGGACACAGCCCCGGTTGGGGCATCCGTCTAGGGAACACAATCCATTCACTCGCTGTTGTAGCGGGTGAACCTCAATTCAAGGAGAAACTGATGACTGCGAAGGTAACGAGCCAGGCGACATTCGAGCAGGATGTACTGCTGGCCGAAGGCCCCGTTCTGGTCGATTTCTGGGCCGAATGGTGTGGTCCGTGTCGCATGGTCGCACCGGTGCTCGATCAGATCCAAGCGGAGAATGCCGACAAGATCACCATCGTCAAGCTCAACGTCGACGAGAACCCCGAACTTGCCATGAAGTACCAGATCACGTCGATTCCGGCGATGAAGGTCTTCCAGGGCGGAGAGGTCAAGGCGACCATCATCGGCGCCAAGCCGAAGCCCGCGCTCGAGAAGGATCTCGCCGCGTTCCTCGCCTGACCCCGAAACGACAAAACCACGCCGAGACCACACGTATAGGACGTGGTTTCGGCGTGGTTTTGTCGTTTCGCGAAGCGTTCGGGGATCAGGACACGTCAGCGACCGTGGTGTCCCACTTGCGGTGACGTGTCTTCTCGCCCAGGAGTCCCCACACGGCCGGAGTCAGTTCCGGATACTCGAGTGCGATCTGTCGCATGACGCGGTAATTACGCGCAGCGTTCGGCCGCACGCCATCGTTCGCGGAGATGTTGTCGGCGCGCAGAAGATAGACGACCAGCTCATCGACGCTGGGGAGATCTTCCATGAATTCCCACGGATCCTCGCCGCCCAGCAAACGCTCCTGAACGATCACAGCCAGTTCGTCAGTCGCCTCCGCGCGTAGAACTTCCAAACTCGCGCGACGCGGAACAGCTTCTGACATGCCTTAAGCCTACGCGGGCTTGTGCCCACCTCGGCGCGGGAGATTCACAACATCCGTCATCGTCTCGAGCTCTCGACCCTTCGTCTCTGGCACCTGGAAGTACACGAAGAAGAACGACACGATCGCGAAGAACGCGTAGAAACCGTAGGCGAACGTCAGCCCGATTTCAGCGAACGCGGGGAACGTCGTCGAGATGAAGAAGTTGGCCACCCACTGGGCGGCGGCGGCCACTGCGAGTGCGCCGGCACGAATGCTGTTCGGGAACATCTCCCCCAGCAGCACCCACACCAGCGGGCCCCATGTCGCACCGAAGAAGACCACGAATCCGTTCGCGCATACCAGCGCGACCAGCGACCAAGGCTCCGGCAGCACGACATTGCCGTCCTGCAGCGTCCCGAAGGAGAAGGCCACTGCCATCATCCCCAGGGTCACGGCCATCCCGATGGATCCCGTGAGCAGCATGGGGCGACGGCCGACCTTGTCGACCAGCAGAATGGCGATGATCGTGACGACAATGTTGGTGATCGAGGTGATGACGGAGGTCATCAGAGCTTGAGACTCGTCGAATCCCACCGACAGCCACAGTGTGGTCGAGTAGTAGAAAATCACGTTGATGCCGACGAACTGTTGGAAAACACTGAGCAGAATGCCGACCCACACAATGGGTTTCAGACCGAACTTGTCCCCGCGCAGGTCACGCAGTGACTCCTTCTGCTCGGCATTCAGGGTGGAACGAATCTCCTCGATTTTGAGATTCACGTCGAGCTCGCCGGTGAAGTCGTAGAGCACCCGCGAGGCCTCGTCGATTCTTCCCCGTGCGACAAGGAATCTCGGAGATTCCGGCAGCCGCAGAGCCATCACTCCGTAAACCACCGCGGGAATCGCCTCGACCATGAACATCCAACGCCAGGCATCGATACCGAACCACAGAATGGATGCTGCGGAGCCGGCGATACCGGCCAGCAGGGCATTGGAGAGCAGAGCCGTGAAGATACCGGTCACGATTGCGAGCTGCTGGAGGGAACCGAGACGGCCGCGCACCTTCGCCGGCGATACCTCCGCGATATATGCCGGCGCGATCACGGATGCCGCACCCACGCCGAGTCCGCCGATCACACGCCAGACGATCAGGTCGATGACCCCGAAGGCGAGCCCGGAGCCGAATGCCGAGACGAAGAAGAGAATGGCGGCGATCACCATCACCGGGATACGGCCGAGCTTGTTCGCAAGACTCCCCGCAAACCAGGCACCGACAGCACAACCGATCAGCGCAGACGATACGGCGAAGCCCTGAAGGCCGGGCCCAAGAGTGAACGCTCCCGCGAGAGCGGTCACCGCGCCGTTGATCACGGCCGTATCGAAGCCGAACAGGAACCCGCCAAGTGCTGCGGCAATGCTGATTCCGATGACCCGGCCGTTGATGCGTGCGGCCGGACTCTTCTTATCTGCCATGATCTCTCCCCCGTTGTGCCCACTCTAGGAGTTGGGCCCACCCCAACGCGAGGGCGAGATCAGGATCCGTACTGCTCTTCGCCCAATTCGGAGAGGATGCGATTCAGGTCCTGGATCGACGCGAATTCGATCGCGACCTGGCCTTTTCTCGCACCCAACGTGATCTTCACGCGCGTGTTGAGGCGGTCACCCAACTTGCCAGACACCTCATCGAGGTAGGCACGACGAGCTCCCGGCTGCGCCTTGACCTTCTTTGTTCCGGCACCGGGGAAGGCCTTCGCGGCTTCTTCGGTGGCGCGCACGGACAGATCCTCGTTGACCACCTTGTCGGCGAGCTTCTGCATCGCTGCGGCGTCATCAAGCGAAAGCAGCGCACGAGCATGACCAGCGGTGAGGACACCTGCCGCAACCCTCTGCTGCACGGGAACGGGCAGTTTCAGCAGGCGAATCGTGTTGCTGATCTGCGGCCGAGAGCGGCCGATGCGTGTTGCGAGCTGCTCCTGCGTGATCCCAAAGTCTTCCAGCAACTGCTGGTAGGCGGATGCCTCTTCCAACGGGTTCAGCTCCGAGCGGTGAAGGTTTTCCAACAGTGCATCACGAAGCATGTCCTCGTCTGCGGTATCGCGGACGATCGCAGGGATCTCTGTAAGACCAGCCTCACGTGCCGCGCGCGTGCGGCGCTCCCCCATGATCAGTTCGTAGTCGCCATCGGCGTTCTTGCGAACGATTACCGGCTGCAGAACGCCGAACTCGCGCACACTGTGAACAAGTTCTGCGAGATCGTCTGTGCCGAAGTGAGTGCGTGGCTGGCGCGGGTTGGGAACGATCTGATTCGGATCTATCTGAATCAGATGGAGGCCCGGAATTACGGCGAGATCAGCCTCTTCTTCGACAGGAGTTGCTTCCTCGCCGATGCCAGCATCCGTCTTCGGACGAAGGGAGGCACCCGGGAAGAACACATCGACCGGACGCTCAGACTGAATTCCCGTGGGGATGAGTGCGCCGATTCCTCGACCCAATCCAGTGCGCTTGGCCATCAGTTCTCCTTGCTCTGCGTCTTCTGGGACGCGATCTCAACAGCGGCCTCGCGGTATGCGATCGCTCCGGCGGAGTTCCCGTCATAAGCGATCACCGTCTGACCGAAACTTGGTGCTTCTGAAACGCGGACTGACCGCGGGATCATCGTTTTAAGTACCTGATCCGGGAAGTGGTTGCGCACCTCATCGGCGACCTGCTGCGCAAGACGGGTGCGTCCGTCATACATCGTGAGCAGAATCGTGGAGAGATAAAGGCTCGGATTGAGGTGCTTCTGAATCATCTGGATACTGCCCAGTAGTTGGCTCAGCCCTTCCAGCGCGTAATACTCGCACTGAATCGGGATGAAGACCTCGGATGCCGCCGTAAATGCGTTGATCGTGAGGAGACCGAGCGAAGGCGGGCAGTCGATGATGACAAAGTCGAGAGAATTCTCGCGGAGGTACACGTCCAGTGCTTTGCGCAACCGGTGTTCCCGTGCGACCTGCGAAACGAGCTCAATCTCCGCACCTGCAAGATGAATCGTGCTCGGTGCGCAGAGTAGATTCTCGGATTCCGGGCTCTGCTGCACGATATCGGCAAGCGGAACGTCGTCGATCAGGACGTCATAGACGCTGGGTATGTCAGCACTGTGTGGAATCCCCAGAGCTGTAGAGGCATTTCCCTGAGGATCGAGATCGATGACCAGGACCTTCGCACCCAAGCTTGCAAGAGCGGATGCGGTATTCACCGCCGAGGTGGTCTTACCGACACCACCCTTCTGGTTCGAGACCGTCAAAACACGGGTCTCGCCACTGAATTCCATCGAGGTCGCTTCAAGTTGGCGACGACGAGCGCTCAAATCGGCGATTTCACGCGCCAAAGGCGTGTCTACCCCGAAAGTATTGTTCGGTGTTACCTTCTCGGATTGTTTCACGTGAAACATCCACTCCTTTCGAGGGCCGTATTCCACTCTAATCGCTAGGTCAGACGTTTCAGAACGCAGCTACCACTGTGGGATGTTTCACGTGAAACATCCCCTCGGATGCCATGATCGAACCCTAAGGAAAGTAACTACGAGACCCGAACCTGAGCCCGAACAACGCGGGTGGTCTCTTCCAGCAAACCTTCGCCAAGAACTTCAATCCGCACATCACTGAGCCGATACTTCTTGATCTGCTTGGCGGCAGCATCAATCTCTACTCCGGCATTCTTCCCCTTGAGGAGTGCGAGCTCTCCCCCGTTGCGCACCAGAGGCGCCGTATAAGGGAGAAGAGTGCGCAATGCGCTGACCGCACGAGCTGTGACGACGTCAAACTTCTCGGTCGTGCGCACATCCTCTGCACGGGAGCGCAGCACCACGACGTTATCCAACTCGAGCTCGTTGACCTGCTCGGTGAGCCAATTGACGCGGCGCTCCATCGGTTCGACCAGCGTCAGCTTCACGTCTGGCCGTGCAATCGCGATAATCAGGCCGGGTAGTCCAGCCCCAGAGCCAATATCGGCGGCCGTGCCATGGAAGAGCGGAGCGGCGATCGCGCTGTTGAGGATATGCCTTGTCCACAGACGGGGCAGCTCCAGCGGACCAATCAGCCCGCGCTCCTCCCCCTGCGCAGCCAATGCCGCGGTAAAGGCGCGGGCAACATCGATCCGCTCCCCGAAAATGGATGCCGCAGCCGCGGGCTCTGTCTCAACCGAAAGTTCTGCCTCAGTATCTGACATGCTCACACCTCACGATGTTTCACGTGAAACATCAGCGACGGCGGATGACCGTGTGGCGGTCAGGGCCCTCGCCGTATGACTCCGAGATTAGGTCGCGATCGGCGGCGATATCGTGCACAAGCTTTCGCTCGTAACTGGACATCGAAGGCAGCGAAGCCTGCGACGCTCCCTCGTCTAGCTTGATGAGAGCGGCATCGACCAGCTTCTCCAGCTGACGGCGGCGAGCGTCACGCGAGCCGCCAACGTCGAGGATCAAGCGGGAGAAGGATCCGGTCTTGTTCTGAACAGCCAGGCGGGTGATCTCCTGCAGTGCCTGAACCGTGTCGGGATTCGAGAGCACCGAGATGTCCTCGCCCTCAGCCTCGACCGAAACGTAGGCACGCCCCTGACGCACGTCGAGGTTCAGGTCACCATCGATGTCCGCGATGTCCAGCAGCTCCTCGATGAAGTCGGCAGCAACGTCACCTTCGTGTTCAAGCTGTTCGACTGTGGGTTCGGTGCGTTCGGGACGCTCGACGACATTTTCAGTGGTCATGAGTTGGGACCCTTCTTCTTCGAACGCTTCTTACCCACCGGCTGCTGACGCTTCGGAGTGTTCAGCTTGGCCTTCTCAACCTCTTCGAGCTTGCGCTGCTGCTCAGCCTCGTACGCTGCCATCGGAACAACCTTGCCGGATGAATCGATTGCCTTGCCCTTGCGTGCCAGTCGCTCTTCGCGAGCCTTGGCCGCTTCCGAGCCAGGGGTGGGCATCTCACGGATAACGAGGAACTGCTGTGCCATGGTCCACAGGTTCGAGACGAACCAGTACACGACAACACCGAGGGGGAAAAAGACGCCCGAGAAGATGAAGCCCAGCGGCAGCACGTAGAGCATGATCTTCTGCATCTGGTACGCCTGGCCGGTCTTCGCTTCCGGCGAGAGGTTCTTCGAGATGATCTGCAACTGCGTGAAGAACTGCGAACCGATCATCAGGACGACGAGGATCACGAGGAGAATGATCGCAACGGTGTTCTGCGTCTCGACAGCGTGGCCGAGGGTGCCGTGCAACGAGACTGATCCGAAGATCGTGGCGTCGTAGAACTCCTTGGTCAGCTCAGCGCTCAGTAGGCCCACACCGCCAACGCCATTATTGGCATGCTTGGTGACGTCGTTTAGCACGCTGAACAGGGCAAAGAAGATCGGCATCTGCACGATCATCGGCAGACAGCTCGACATCGGCGAAGTGCCGTGTCGCTTATACAGCGCCATTGTCTCGCGGCTCATCGCCTCGCGAGACAGCTGGTCCTTCTTGCCCTTGTACTTGGCCTGGACCTTCTTCATCTCAGGAGCGATTTCCATCATCTTGCGCTGGCTCTTGATCTGCCGCACGAAGAGGGGGAACACCGCACCACGAACGACGATCACGAGACCGACAATCGAGAGGATCCAAGTGATGCCGGCTGCTGCGGGCAGCCCGGCCGTGGTGAACAGCCAGTGCCAGGCCACGAGGAGGAGCTCAACGACCCACTTGAGCGGCCACAGGATCGTGCCGAGCAAATCGAAGCCGCCGCCGGTATCGGCATCCGCTGTTGGCATCGCAGAGGCGAGCAGAAGGTCAAGACCCACTGTTCAGTCCTTTCGAGAAGGTACGACGAAACCTCGGGCGGTCAGGTCGAATCGGAAATGGTCGTGAGGGCGAACGTCATCAACGCCGCCTTTTGTCCAGGGGTTGCACCGCAGAATTCGCCATGCCGAGAGCACGGCTCCCTTGACCGCGCCGTGCTGCTGCACAGCACCTACAGCGTAAGCCGAACAAGACGGATAAAACGCACACACATCGCCATAGATCGGCGAGATGACGGTTCGATACCCGGTGAGAAATCCCAGGATGAGATTGCGCGGTACGAGAGGGATGCTCCGCACCAGGTCACCGGGCTTCAGATGCGCTGACCCCATCGCATAGGAGGGCAGGGCACTCATGCCGACATCCTTGTGCGGTCAAGTTTGGCAAGACACCGCGTGACATCGGCGTTGAGCTCGCCATATGTCGCAGTGGCAGACGCAGGAAGGGCACGGATGACGATATCCGTGCCCTCGGGCACCATTGACAGCGCTTCCGCGCACACAGCTTTGAGCCGTCGACGCACGGTGTTGCGGATCACAGCTGTGCCCACCTGCTTGCTAATGATGAACCCGAATCTGGGTTCGCGTGCTTCACCGGTCGTCAACAATGAGGTGATGACCGTTGCGCCCCCGCACCGGACTCCGCGACGGACAACCAACCGATAGTCGGTACCTCGCGTCAGTCGGAACGGACGGGCGAGCACGAGGCTTACGCCGAGAGCTCGACGCGGCCCTTCGCGCGGCGGGCCGAAAGGATGCCACGGCCGGCGCGGGTGCGCATGCGCAGGCGGAAGCCGTGCTTCTTGGCGCGACGGCGGTTGTTGGGCTGGAACGTACGCTTGCTCATGGAATCACTCCGGGAACGCTGTCACCGGATGTGTACGACCGGAGACATAGGGATCTGCCCTTTTTCGGGCATAAGTCAACCGATTAAGAATACGTCGCACGGGCCCAGAGATCAAATCTCCGTGCCACGACCGGTCTGAGCGTGTTGCCCCGCACAGTAATTATCCACAACCTCGGCGCTGATGGCGTGCTCGACACACCGTTGATTTTCCGTGGGTAGGTTGCCGTTCTCAGGTTGGATGACTACCGTTGCATCCGAAGTTATCCACAGGGGGGAACTGCCAAAATCGGCCTACCCTCCGCGAACCTTTTCCCGGAGCACCATGTCCTCTCCTGCCCAGCCCGACGTTCCGATCTGGGCACAGGTTCTGGACCTGCTCGATCAGGATGATCGCGTCACCCCACAGTTGCAGGGATTCCTGAGCCTCGCTGTTCCCGCCGGTGTCATGAGCGCAACGCTCTATCTCGACGTCCCCAACGATCTGACCGCCGCTCAGATCAACAAGCGCCTGCGTGTTCCGATCATGGAGGCACTGGGCCTGCTGGGTGAAGAAGTCACATCGTTCCGTGTTGTCGTGAACCATGAACTCGCCGAGCACCCTACGGCCCCGATTGCGGTCGCCGACTTCGGTCGCCCTGAGGCACCACGCACCGACTACCCGATCGAACAGCCCACCCAGCTGCGTCACGAGTCGCGACTGAATCCTAAGTACACCTTCGACAATTTCGTGATCGGCCAGTCGAACCGTTTCTCACACGCAGCGGCGGTCGCTGTCGCTGAGGCGCCGGCGAAGGCCTACAACCCGCTGTTCATTTACGGCGATTCCGGTCTCGGTAAGACACACCTGCTGCACGCGATCGGCGATTACGCACAGTCGCTCTACACCGGGGTGAAGGTTCGATACGTCTCCAGCGAAGAGTTCACCAACGACTTCATCAACTCGATCGCCAACAACCGGGGCTCTGCGTTCCAAGCGCGCTATCGCGACGTCGACATCCTCCTCATCGATGACATCCAGTTCCTACAGGGTCGCGCCGAGACGCAGGAAACCTTCTTCCATACCTTCAACACCCTGCACGACCACAACAAGCAGATCGTCATCACCAGTGATGTCGCGCCGAAACACCTGACCGGGTTTGAGGACCGGATGCGCAGCCGCTTCGAGTGGGGCCTGATCACCGACGTACAGGCCCCTGACCTCGAGACCCGTATCGCCATCCTTCGCAAAAAGGCCCAGAGCGAGGCACTCCATATCCCAGACGACGTGCTGGAATACATCGCGACTGTGGTCTCGTCGAACATCCGTGAGCTCGAGGGCGCTCTCATCCGCGTCTCCGCATTCGCAAGCTTGAACCGATCAGCGCTCGATATCTCCCTCGCACAGACAGTGCTGCGGGACATCATCGATACGACCGAAGACAACATCATCTCGCCGACCGACATCATCACTGCCACTGCGCAGTACTTCAAGCTCACAGTCGACGACCTGTACGGATCGAGTCGATCCCAGCAGATCGCGACTTCCCGTCAGATCGCCATGTATCTGTGCCGCGAACGCACGAACCTCTCGCTTCCGAAGATCGGTCAGCTGTTCGGCAACCGCGATCACACAACGGTGATGTACGCCTATAAGAAGATCAGCGACCTCATGAAGGAACGTCGTTCCATCTACAACCAGGTCACCGAGATCACCACGCAGCTCGGTCGACGCTGACATATCACGAGATTCATGCCTGTTTACACATGTGGATAACTTGTGGATGAATCCGCTTAACATCGGGACGAATCTGTGAAAAACACCTCTACCTGTGGATAACTCTCGCGACAGCGGCATCCACCGCCTCCCCGTATTAGTGCGGATTCCTCAGGGTTTCCACATCTCACACGCTTGTAGTTCCTTACTCGCGAGTGCTATCCACCGAGTTATCCACAGTATCCACAGGTGTTAAGACTGTTAAGGAGTTAACCCTTAGAGAGCGCGATCCGATCACCTCAAAGGTGTTGAAACCCGGCGTATGGCGCAGCCCAGACGTAGGGATACGATGGGAACCCCTGACGTGGGCCCATGCTCATCAGGTTTTGTAATTACGACGAGGGAGCGCCCGTGAGGTTCCAGGTCAACCGCGATGTCTTCAGCGAAGCTGTGTCCTTCGTCGTCAAGCTTCTGCCGCAGCGCAATCCCCAGCCAATCCTGGCTGGAGTGCTCATCGAAGCAAGCGACTCAGGGCTGACACTTTCGGCCTTCGACTACGAAGCATCCGCTCGCACGACGATCGAGGCGACAGTCGAGTCACCCGGCACGATCCTCGTGCACGGTCGATTGCTTTCTGACATTGCCAGCCGGTTGCCGAACGCGCCGATTGAGATCGCGGTCGAAGAAGACGGTGGCATCGCTGTCACCTGTGGTTCGGCTCGATTCACTCTGGCAGCCATGCCTGTTGAGGAATATCCCTCGATTCCTGAGGTTTCAGGTTCGTCGGGTGTCGTTCCGGCAGACGATTTCGGTACCGCGATCGCGCAGGTCGGTTTCGCCGCGTCTCGCGATGACGTGACTCCCGTGCTCACGGGTGTGCAGCTCGAAGTATCCGGCCACAGCCTGAGCCTTGTCGCCACCGACCGGTACCGCGTTTCATTGCGTGATGTTCCGTGGGACGGCGAAGCTCCCGAGAAAACTGCGCTGGTTCCCGCGCGCACACTGACCGAGGTCGGTAAGACCTTCGGGCATGCCGGAACCATCCAGGTTTCCTTCTCCGGTGCAGGTGACCGCGAGATCATCGCGTTCACCGCCGGCAACAAGACGGTCACATCTCTCCTGATCAAGGGGAATTTTCCGCCGGTCCGGCGACTGTTTCCCGAGCAGACCGAACACTACGCGGTGGTCAATACCGCCGACTTGATCGAAGCCGTTCGGCGTGTGGCATTGGTGCTTGATCGCGCCGCTCCCCTGCGATTCACGTTTACGTCAGACAGCGTGACGATGGATGCCTCTGGCAGCGAGCAGGCTCGAGCATCCGAGTCAGTCGACGCACATCTGACCGGTGGCGATGACGTGACGCTCGGCTTGAACCCGCAGTATCTGATCGAGGCACTCAGTGCGGTCAAGAGCGGTTTCGTACGGATCACGTTCACATCGAGTGACAACGCGAACAAGCTCAGCCCGGTGCTGATCACGAGTCAGACGTCTGTCGACCAGGCAGGAAACGACTCGTACAAGTACCTGTTGCAGCCGAACCTTCTGCTTCGCTGATCGTCTCCGTCTCACTCGACGAGCGATCTCGAGGAGAGTGTTCGGGGAGAGTGTCTGCCCCGAAAGGTAGGGTGAATCCGTGATTGTGGAGCACCTGAGCCTTGTGGACTTCCGCAACTACGCGACCGCAGAACTCAGCCTTCATCGAGGGCCCAATGTGCTCGTCGGCCGTAACGGCCAGGGAAAGACAAATCTCGCCGAGGCGGTCGTCTTCCTTGCCACGCTCGGCTCGCATCGGGTGTCATCGGACGCTCCGATGGTGAGAGATGGTCAGGAATTCGCGGTTATTCGTGCCCGGCTTTCGGTGGGAGAACGCAAGGTTCTCGCCGAAGTGCAGATCAATCGGCAGGGGTCGAACAAGGCCCGCATCAACGGATCACCATCCAAGACCAGTGAGCTGCCGCGTTACGCCCATGTCGTGTTGTTCGCGCCAGAAGATCTGCAGATCGTTCGGGGAGACCCGTCATCGCGGCGTCGATTCGCGGATCAGCTGCTGATCCAGCGCGCACCGCGCATGTCTGCGGTGCTCGGTGATTATGACCGCGTACTCAAACAGCGCACCGCGCTACTGAAATCCGCTCGCGCACGTGGCATCCGAGGCGAAGCGCTCACGACCCTCGAGGTGTGGGACGACAAGCTCATCGCCCTGGGATCTGAAATCATCGACGCTCGCCTCCGGCTCGCGACTGATCTGCAGCGGCCACTTGCCGACGCGTACACCGCGATCGCCGGCGCCGATCATCAGCCTGAAGTGGAATGGGCGCTGTCTGTGCGTGGCGGCGACCCCGAAGAAGGCGAAGAGGTGGCGTCCGAGACCCGTGGTGAAATTGCCGACATGTTCCGCGCAGCTCTGCTGGCCAAGCGCAAGCAGGAACTCGACCGCGGACTCACTCTCGTCGGCCCTCATCGTGACGATCTTCTGATGCGAGTGCGCGGACTTCCGGTGAAGGGCTATGCCTCGCACGGCGAATCTTGGTCGGTTGCGCTCGCTCTGCGCCTGGCATCCGCGGAACTTTTGCGTGCTGAATCTCCGGCGGGAGATCCGGTTCTCATTCTCGACGATGTCTTCGCCGAGCTCGACGCTGATCGCCGGCACCGTCTGGCGGCTCTCACCGTCGGATACGAACAGGTGGTGGTGACCGCGGCTGTCGAGGAAGACATTCCCGAGGCGTTGCACCGGCACGTCGTGCGCATCAGCGACGGAGTAATCAGCGACGATCGCAGCGACGATCGCAGCGACGATCGCAGCGACGATCGCAGCGACAATGACAACAGCAGTCAGGTCGAACAGAGCGATCAGGAGGAAGACGATGAGTGATGCAGCATCCGATACTCCGGAAACGGTCGCGACATACCTGCGTCTTCGGGGTCTGAAGCCAAGTTCGAAGTCGTGGAAGCGCAAGCGTCGCATCCGAGATGATGACGACAACGCGCCGTTCACTCCCGGTCGTGACCCTGGGGCTCTTGGTGCCGTGCTCGACAAGCTCAGTCGAGACTCTGGCTGGGAGATCACGCTGGCGCGGGAAGACCTGGTGCGGCAGTGGGCCGACCTCGCCGGCGCCGATACCGCGAAACACTCCGAGCCCGTTGGTCTCGACAATGGCATGCTGACCGTCAAGTGCGATTCGACGGCCTGGGCGAAGAACCTGCAGTTCATGCGCGCGACCATCCTGACCGAGATCGGACGACGTTATCCGCAGGCGGGTGTGAACAACCTCCGATTTATCGGACCGGACGTTCCCTCTTGGAAATGGGGTCCGAGAGCCGTTCCAGGCCGGGGTCCACGCGATACCTACGGGTAGGGCATCAACGGACGCCCCTTGATCGATTTCAGGGCCACACACGGCCGTATAGCCACGTCAAGGCGCCTGAGTCAGGGTAGACTGAAGATTCGAGATATCGATGTGGAGAATCACCTCTGATGACGCCTGAATCCCCTGCTGACGAGCCTGAATCGACAACCGGGGGCACCCCCGTTGATAACCCGACCGCCGAGTATGGCGCGGATAACATCCAGATCCTCGAAGGACTCGAGGCCGTGCGTAAACGGCCCGGAATGTACATCGGATCGACTGGTCCGCGTGGCCTGCACCACTTGGTCTACGAGATCGTCGACAACTCTGTCGACGAGGCTCTGGCTGGCTACTGCGATGCGATCCTGGTGACGATCCTCGAAGACGGCGGTGTGCGTGTCGTCGATAACGGTCGTGGTATCCCGGTTGATCCGCACTCTTCTGACCCGAACAAGTCGAGTGTCGAAGTTGTGCTCACAATCCTGCATGCCGGTGGAAAGTTTGGCGGCGGCGGATACGCGGTCTCTGGCGGTCTGCACGGCGTCGGCTCCTCTGTCGTCAACGCGCTCTCCACGCGCTTCGATGTGGAGATCAAGCGCCAGGGCCACGTCTGGAACCACAGCTTCTCCCACGGCGGCCAGCCCCAAGAGCAGGGACTGATCAAGGGTGCGGCGTCCGATGAGACCGGCACCACGATCACATTCTGGCCCGATACCGAGATTTTCACTGAGGGCGTCGAGTTCGAGTACGACACTCTGCGCACTCGCTTCCAGCAGATGGCGTTCCTGAACAAGGGACTGCGTATCGAGCTCAGTGATGAGCGTGAAGGTGCCACCTATGAGGTGGAAGAAGAAGGCGCGATGCTCACCAAGCAGCGCGGCGATGTCTTCCTCTACGAGCGCGGTCTCGTCGACTACGTCGAGTACCTGAACCGGGTGCGGCATGCCGAGGTCGTCAATGACGAGATCATCGACTTCGAGTCGGAAGACACCGAGCGCAAGATCTCGCTCGAGATCGCGATGCAGTGGACGACGGGTTACACCGAGAATGTCTTCACCTACGCGAACACCATCAACACTCATGAGGGTGGCACGCACGAAGAGGGTTTCCGTGCGGCATTGACGACTCTCGTCAACAAGTACGCCCGTGCGAACAACCTGCTCAAGGAGAAGGACGAGAACCTCTCCGGCGATGACGTGCGTGAGGGTCTGACCGCGGTCATCTCGATCAAGCTCGGCGAACCGCAGTTCGAAGGTCAGACCAAGACCAAGCTCGGCAATACCGAGGCAAAGGCTTTCGTGCAGAAGGTCGTCGGCGATCAGCTCGGTGACTGGTTCGGTCGAAACCCGGCGCAGGCGAAGAACATTATTCGCAAGTCGATCGACGCGGCGACCGCGCGGATGGCTGCCCGCAAGGCACGCGAAACCGCTCGTCGAAAGAGCGTTTTCGAGTCTGCGGCGATGCCGGACAAGCTCAAGGACTGCACCAGCAAGGACCCGTCGATCAGTGAGATCTTCCTGGTGGAGGGTGACTCCGCCGGCGGTTCTGCCGTGCAGGGTCGCGATCCGCACACGCAGGCGATTCTCGCGCTGCGTGGAAAGATCCTGAACGTTGAGCGTGCTCGCTTGGACAAGGCTCTGGGAAACCGCGAAGTCCAGGCGATGATCCAGGCCTTCGGCACAGGTATCGGTGAAGACTTCGATATCACCAAGGCGCGCTATCACAAGATCGTTCTGATGGCGGATGCCGACGTCGACGGCCAGCACATCACCACGCTGCTGCTGACGCTGCTGTTCCGCTATATGCGGGGCCTCATCGAGGCGGGCTTCGTCTACCTTGCGATGCCGCCGCTGTACCGGTTGAAGTGGACGAACAAGCCGCACGAGTACGTGTACTCGGATGCCGAGCGTGACGCGCTGATGAAGCACGGACTCGAAAACGGAAAGCGCATCGGCAAGGACGGCGTGCAACGGTACAAGGGACTTGGCGAGATGAATGCCAAGGAACTCTGGGAGACCACGATGGATCACACCACGCGGACGCTCCGTCAGGTGACCATCGAAGATGCCGCCTCTGCGGATGAGATCTTCAGCGTGCTCATGGGTGAGGACGTTGAATCCCGACGCAACTTCATTCAGCGCAACGCCAAGGACGTCCGCTTCCTGGACATCTGACGCGTAGGCAACGCTCAGCGAACGATTGAAAGATACCAATGACTGACGATAATTCGACGGGCGAAACGACCGGATCCGGTCGCGAAGAGCCGTATCACGAGCACGGCAAGATCGACCAGGTCGATCTGAAGTTCGAGATGGAGCGCAGCTACCTCGACTACGCGATGGCGGTCATCGTCGGCCGCGCGCTGCCTGATGTGCGCGATGGCCTCAAGCCCGTGCACCGCCGGGTGATCTACGGCATGTACGACGGTGGCTATCGCCCAGACAAGGCGTTCTCGAAGTGTGCCCGCGTCGTCGGTGAAGTCATGGGTCAGTACCACCCGCACGGTGACACTGCGATTTATGACACCCTCGTGCGTCTGGTTCAGCCCTGGGCACTGCGGTACCCGCTCGCTCTCGGCCAGGGAAACTTCGGTTCCCCCGGCAACATGGGTGCGGCTGCACCGCGTTACACCGAGACGAAGATGGCTCCGCTCGCGCTCGAGATGGTGCGCGACATCGAAGAGGAGACCGTCGACTTCCAGCCGAACTACGACGGCCAGACTCAGGAGCCGACGGTTCTGCCGGCGCGTTTCCCGAACCTGCTCGTCAACGGCTCCGTCGGCATCGCGGTCGGTATGGCGACGAACATCCCGCCGCACAACCTGCGCGAAGTGTCCGCTGCCGCGCTCTGGGCACTCGACAACCCTGGTCTGCCGCGCGAGGAGCTTCTCGAGGGGCTCATCCAACGCATCTCTGGTCCTGATTTCCCGACTGGAGCGCAGATTCTGGGCACCAAGGGCATCCAGGAGGCCTATCGCACCGGCCGTGGTTCGATCACGATGCGCGCAGTCGTGAATGTCGAAGAGATCCAGGGCCGCAACTGCCTGGTGATTACCGAACTCCCCTACCAGGTGAACCCCGACAACCTCGCGGTGAAGATCGGTGATCTGGCGCGTGACGGCAAGGTCACCGGCATCGCCGATATCCGCGACGAGACCAGCGATCGTACCGGTCAGCGTCTCGTGGTGGTTCTCAAGCGGGATGCTGTCGCCAAGGTCGTGCTGAACAACCTGTACAAGCACACGCAGCTGCAGGACAACTTCGGCGCGAACATGCTCGCGATCGTCGATGGTGTTCCGCGCACGCTCGCGCTCGACGGCTTCATCACGAACTGGATTTCACACCAGATCAACGTGATCGTCCGCCGCACGCAGTTCCGTCTGCGCAAGGCGGAGGAGCGGATGCACACCCTGCGCGCCTACCTCAAGGCGCTCGACGCGCTCGATGAGGTCATCGCGTTGATCCGACGCTCGCCCACTCCGAACGAGGCGAACGAGGGGCTGCAGAGGCTGCTCGACATTGACGAGGTTCAGGCTGATGCCATCCTCACGATGCAGTTGCGTCGCCTGGCAGCTCTCGAACGCCAGAAGATCATCGACGAAGCCACCGAGATCGAGATCAAGATCGCCGACTTCAAGGCGATCCTTGCCGATGAGATGCGCCAGCGCACCATCATCCGCGAGGAGCTCACCGAGATCGTCGACCGCTTCGGCGATGACCGCCGCACGCACATCCTGCACGGTTTCGACGGTGATGTCTCAATGGAAGACCTCATCGCCGAAGAGGAGATGGTCATCACCGTCACCCGCGCTGGCTACATCAAGCGCACCCGCAGTGACAACTATCGTTCACAGCACCGCGGCGGCAAGGGCATCAAGGGTGCTCAGCTGCGCGCAGATGACATCGTCGAGCACTTCTTCGTGACGACCACGCACCACTGGCTGCTGTTCTTCACCGATAAGGGTCGTGTCTACCGCACCAAGACCTACGAGGTGCCGGAGGCCGGTCGCGACGCCAAGGGTACGCACGTTGCGAACCTGCTCGCACTGCAGCCGGACGAGAACATCGCTCAGGTGCTCGATATCCGCGACTACGAGGTGGCAGATTATCTGGTGCTCGCGACGCGTAATGGTCTGGTCAAGAAGACCCGACTGGATGCGTACGACACGAACCGTCAGGGTGGCGTCATCGCAATCCGTCTGAACGAAGACGACGAGCTCGTCAGTGCGCTCATGGTCAATGCGGAAGACGACATCCTTCTGATCAGCCGTCGCGGTATGTCGGTACGCTTCAGCGCGACCGATGAGGCCCTGCGACCGATGGGTCGCGCGACCGCCGGGGTGAAGGGTATGAAGTTCCGTGAGGGCGACAGTCTCCTGTCGGCATCCGTCGCCGCGCTCGATCAGTTCGTGTTCGTGGTGACTGATGGCGGATTCGCGAAGCGCACAGCTGTAGGCGAGTATCGCGTGCAGGGACGCGGCGGATTCGGCATCAAGGTGGCGAAGCTCAACGACGATCGAGGTACTCTCGCGGGTGGTTTGATCGTGGCTGAGGACGACGAGGTTCTGGTGGTTCTGTCCAGCGGCAAGGTGGTACGCTCTGCCGTGGCCGAGGTACCCGCGAAGGGTCGAGACACCATGGGAGTGGTGTTCGCCCGGACTTCCGAGAAGGACCGGATCCTCGCCATCGCCCGCAACAGTGAGCGGGGCCTTGCCGAAGAAGAGGCAGAGGCGGAGTCAGACGCAGAGGCTCTCGAATCGACACAGATCTCTGAATCGACACAGATCTCTGAGGAAAGCACGGACGAATGAGCACAGTAGCCGACAAGTTGGCGAAGAAGTCCACGCGCAAGACCGGTGGCAAGCAGGTTCGCCTGCGCCTGGTCTATGTGGACTTCTGGTCGGCCGTGAAGCTGTCTTTCCTCGCCGCGGTCGCGCTCGCGATCGTGACGATGGTGTCGTTCTTCCTGATCTTCCTGGTGCTGCAGGCAACGGGAATTCTGGCGGGGGCCGACGAATTCGTTGGTGAAATCACCGATGGTGCCATTTCGATCGCCTCGATGATGGGCCTGCCCCAGGTCATGGCGTTCGCCGCCGTCGTGTCGATTCTGAACCTGATCGTGGTCACTGTGCTCGGCGCCGTGTGCGCCGGCATCTACAACCTCGCAGTGAAGGTGACGGGTGGCCTGCTAGTCGGCTTCATGTCCAACTAATAACAACCTTTCGAGTGGGCGCTCGTGGCTCGCTTTCGCCGCGGCGAAGCGCCACAAGCGCCCACTCGCACATGTAGAAGTAGGGGAAACCCGAAGGCGTCGCGGGGGCTGGCACGGTGTTCGGGGCGCGGCCTGCGGCCTACGTTTGAGACATGACCACTCAGACCACCCCGGCCCCGGTCGGCGCCTCCCCATCGGAGAAGCCGCCACTGCGGCTGTTCCTGACAATCCTGCAGCTCGCCTGCCTCGGTGTTTTCGGCGCCGGTGCTATCGGCATCCTCAGCGCGCTCGTCGGCGCCGGTGTCGCATTGCTGTTCGTCTTCGGAATCGGCGCGGTGTTTCTCGTCGGTCTGGTTTATGCCCTGTACGGACTGGGCTGGTTCGAGATCGCTCGCGTTGACGGCCTCTACCGTCTAGGTCTCCCGCCGCTGGCTCCGCGTCCGCGCCAGCGTCCCGGCTTCGGAGGATGGCTGCGTTCACTCGGTCGCCAGTCGATTGACGGGCGGATGTGGCGGGCCGTGGCGAACTTCACGATCGCCTGCATCTTCGGGACGCTGGTTCTTCGACTCTTCTGGGGGATGCTCTGGTCAGCGATTTACACGATCTCACCGCTGTTCGGTGGCGGCTCAACAGCCGGTCCCTTCGGCACAGTCGTCACTGCCGGATGGGCGCCGCTGGTCGGCATCCTCGGCGTTCTCGCTGCGGCTGCCGGCATCATCGGCCTCGCGCTGCTGCACCGCGTTCTCACCCGAGCAATCGTCGTGCCGAACCGCGAGGCTGAGCTCACCGAACAGGTGCGCACGACCAGCGCACAGCGCGAAGGCGCCGTGCGCGCTGCAGATCTCGAGCGCACGCGTATCGAACGTGATCTGCACGACGGTGTTCAGCCGCGACTGGTCTCGGTCGGCATGACCCTTGGTCTTGCGCAGCAGAAGATCGAGAGTGACCCGGACGTCGCGAAGCAGCTGATCAGCGAGGCACACACCTCCACAAAGGCCGCAATCACGGAGCTGCGCCAGCTCGCCCGCGGCATCCATGCGTCGGTTCTTGACGATCGTGGGCTGGATGCCGCGCTGTCAGCGATCGCCAGCAGGTCGCACGTCCCGGTGCAGCTTGACGTGCGGATGACTGGCCGATGCAGCCGTGAAGCTGAAGCCGCCGTCTACTTCTGCATCGCTGAGTCGCTCACGAACGCCGCCAAGCACTCGCGAGCCAGCGAATGCCGAGTCATCGTGCGGATTCGCGAGGGCGGGGTGCTCTGGGCCCGCGTGGAAGACAACGGCATCGGCGGTGCGCAGGTGCAGCCCGGCGGTGGCCTCGACGGCATCTCGAACCGGGTGGTTGCCGCCGGCGGCACATTCCGACTCGACAGCCCGCAGGGCGGTCCGACCTCGCTGGAGGTGAGTGTGCCATGCGCATCCTGATCTGTGAGGACTCGGTTCTTCTTCGCGAGGGTCTCGTTCGTCTGCTGGAGGATGCCGGACACGAGGTGGTCGCGGCCCTGGCCGACACCGAGGGTCTGACCGAAACCGTGCAGAGCACGGCCCCTGAGCTCTGCATCCTCGATGTGCGGCTGCCCCCGACTTTCACCGACGAGGGCATTCGTGCGGCGCTGGCGCTGCGGTCCACGCATCCGGCATTGCCACTGCTGGTGCTGTCACAGTACGTCGAGGAACGCTATGCCAGCGATCTGATCGCCGCGCAGGGTGGGCCGCTCGGCTACCTGCTCAAGGATCGCGTCGCCGATGTCTCCGAATTTCTCGCTTCCGTGGAGCGGATCGCAGAGGGAGCATCCGTGCTCGACCCGGAGGTGGTCCAGCAGTTGCTGACACGTCGCAATCGTGACGATCGGATGCTGCAGCTCACCGAGCGGGAACGGACGGTGCTCGCCCTGATCGCCGAGGGAAAGTCGAATCAGACAATCGCGGGTCTTCTTTTCCTCTCGGAGGCGAGTGTCGAGAAGAACATCACCGCCATCTTCCAGAAGCTGGGCCTTGAGCCAGAGGCCGGCAACCGGCGCGTGCTCGCGGCGCTCGCTCATATCGAAAACACCGGCGGCACTCCCCCGCTCGGAAACCAGACAGGAATGACACGATGAACACCGAACCCCAGCACACGCCTGGCGGCGCACGCACCCACGCCGGCGTCACAGCAATCACCGTGACGACTGCGATCGTGGGCGGCATCGCTTTGCTCGGCGCCGGCGGTACGGCTGCCGTCGCCGCAGTGAATGACGCGACGGTGAGCAGCGAAGCCCAGTCCGTGGAAGTCGGTGGGATCGAATCGCTGGAGATGGACGTCAGCGCCAGCAGCGTCACTGTGCGCTTTGCCGACGTCGACGAGGCGCAACTGCAGGTGGAGGGCAGCCGTGGCGGTTGGACGATGCGTCGTGACGGCGATGAGTTGATCGTGCAGAGTCCGCGGGGGCTGTTCGACGGCTGGTTCGGCGGCGGACTGTTCGGCAACTGGTTCAATGACGATGAGCGCGTTGTGCTGACCCTGCCCGAAGCGCTGCAGGATTCTCGACTCGACGCCGACTTCACGCTGAGTGCGGGCAGCCTCGACGTGGACGGGGCGTATGACGGCCTGGACATAGAGCTGGGGGCTGGCGGCCTCATCCTGAGCGGATCGGCGTCGTCCGTTGACATCGACATGAGCGCAGGTCGTGCTGACGTCAACCTCGCAGACGTGGAAGAAGCCGACTTCACCGTGGCGGCCGGCCAGGTGGTGGCCGAGCTTGCTGGGAGGGCGCCCAGCGAGGTGACCATCGACGTCAGCGCTGGTTCTCTCGAGCTGACGCTTCCGGATGTCGCCTACGATGTGCAGCAGGAAGTCAGCGCCGGCTCCCTCGACAACAACCTGCAGACGTCCTCGAATGCGCGGAATTCTGTCGTGGTCAGCCTCTCTGCTGGCAGTGTGGATCTGCACCCCGGTCGCTGAGCACCGTCGATTCGGATTTTCCTCAAATCTCAGGTAAAGTCTTGGAGGTTGACGGGGATATAGCTCAGTTGGTTAGAGCGCTTCACTGATAATGAAGAGGTCCCAGGTTCAAATCCCGGTATCCCCACTCCGTCACCATAATTAAATAGTTTTTGGGGCCTTAACTCAGTTGGTAGAGTGCCTGCTTTGCAAGCAGGATGTCAGGAGTTCGATTCTCCTAGGCTCCACATTCAGAACCGGCCAGACGATACGTCTGGCCGGTTCTTTTTTCTCAGGTGCATCGTTTCTGGCTTATAGGCCAAAAAGAGTGGATGGGTCCGGGCGTGTCATCCCCTTCCTGCCCATCCGGCGCGTGACCAGAGTCCTT
>NZ_JBPXMS010000004.1:0-408915 GCF_051842815.1 Microbacterium sp. A84
ACTTCTCTATCTTACCTGAGCCATTCAGCATGTCAAACCGACACGCCGTCAGACCCAAATTCGAGTAATTGTTCGAAGCGATCAAGCGCTTCGAGGCAACTTCTCTATCTTACCCTGTGGCAACCGTTTGTCAAATCGGCGATCCGAGCGAAACTCGGTTGCGATCTGCGGTACCACAGAGCATCCCGACTCAGATTCTCACCGAAGTGATCTTCTGTGTTGGGAGGTGGTCCGCTACTTGAGGGGAGCTGGGCCTGGGCCCTGTCTCAACCCTGTGGGGCGAACAAGTAATAACTTACGCGGGATCTGGAAGTCGGGCAAATCACGGCAGCCCCCCGGGCGTGTCCGAGCGGACGTTGGAACGCTTCTCCCCAGGTCACGCGCAGTTTCTTAGTGCGGATCATTCCCTGAGGCGTACGATCGTGCCATGGATTCGCTCCCCACCAGCGCGGAGACCGGGGCATCCCCTCGGCGAATTGTCCCTCTCCCTTCTCGTCTTGCGACCGGAGATCTGGCATGGGCCAGTGTCGCGTCGGTTTGGCTCGGCGCTGGTATCAGTCATGCTCCGCAGCTTGACCCCGATCGCATCGCGATGGCCTACCGCAGCGACGGGCTGTTCCGCATCGACGGTGAGCAGCCATCCGTGTGGTCGCCATTCTCCGGTTTCTGGCAAACGAAGAACGGCTGGGTACGCACCCATGGCAACTATCCGCATCATGCGCGCGCCCTCTGCCGCGGTCTTGACCTGCCTGAAGGTGCGAGTGTCGCTGATCTGCGCGCGACGTTCGCTACGGCATCCGTTCAAGAATCCGTCGAACGCATCACCCGCGCAGGAGGCCTGGCCGTCGCTGTCGCCCGTGAGAATCCGCAGTACGACGCGGCGCTGCGATCGCGACCCCTCGTCGAGATCCGTCGCATCGGCAACGAGGCACCGACAAGACCCAAGGCACCGTCAAGGCCCAGGGCGTCGAGACTAACCTCCGAGGCAGCAGCTCAGGCAGCGCCGCTGGGCGGCATCCGCGTTCTCGACCTCACGCGCGTCATTGCCGGCCCGGTCTGCACTCGCACTCTCGCTCTGCTGGGTGCCGATGTTCTGCGCATAGATCCTCCTCACATTCCGGAGCCGGAATGGCAGCACCTCGATACCGGCCACGGCAAGCGGACGACTCTTCTTGACGCACGATCCGAACAGATGACAGCGCTGCTCGAGCAAGCGGATATCGTTGTGCTCGGCTACCGCCCGGCAGCCCTTGCACGCCTCGGGCTCTCCCCCGGCCAACTCGGCGAGCGGTATCCCGGGCTGATCATCGTGCAGTTGAGCGCGTGGGGGCTGGATCAACCAGACCGCGCGGGCTTCGACAGCCTCGTGCAAGCGGAATCCGGAATCGCACTCATCGAATCCGCCGACGGTGAAGTTCCCGGCGCACTTCCCGCGCAGGCTCTTGATCACAGCGCCGGCTATCTGCTGGCGGCCGCCGTGTGCGCAGTGGTAGATCGACGCGTTCGTGAAGGAGGAACGTGGCACATCGCCACGTCATTGCGTCGCGTCGCCGCCGAGCTGCTCGGGATGCCGAGGCGTGATGCCCCGGAACCGGAACGAGAGATCGACCCGTCCATGCACACTCAGAATTTCAGTGTTGATGGGCATGCGCTCATCACTGCTGCGCCGGTGCTGCCCGGGTTCAGCTTCGCGCCGCCCCGACCGTGGGGCCGCGACGCGCCACAGTGGTGAGGATCACACACAGGGCGAGAGTGAGCATCGCCCAGAACCCACATGCTGGTGGCAGCACACGGTAAGCGAGGTGCCGGATCGTGAATTCCTCAGTGAAGGGCCCGAACACGACGTAGCCGATCACCCATGATCCGATGAGGATGACGGGGAGCGAAATCCACCAGGCCACGCGCACCCAGTGGGGAAGCACCTGCCTCACCACGCCTCCCGGTTCGGTCCGACGTAGCCAGAGCAGCGCCCAGATTGCGATGATCAACAGGCCGACGACGCTCGAACCGTGCTGCAGCCATTTGAAGCCCTGCAAAGGACCCCACTGATCCGCGAGCGCTGGTAGCAGCTCGCTCCCCCATCGTTCCTCATGCGTGAACAGGTCCCAGAGGATGTGCGAGATCACCCCAAGCAGCAACGACACCGCGAGCAGCAGCGGGTAGAACCGGTTCTTGCCGACGCCGATGGCGAGGCGGGCAGCATCCCATGGCTCCTGACTCCACTCGTCAGGAAGCCTGCGCGCGAGCCAGGACGGCGACAGCTCCCGAGTGGCAGGACGAAGTACGATCCGCCACAGCAGGAACAGCCCGAGCGCGATCACGCCGGTCCATATGATGTTCGCGATCGTGTGCGTGAAGTTGTAGGTGATACCGAAACCGCGCAGGAACAGCGGCAGATCCGGTGTCATCGCACCGATCGCGATCGCCGCAGGAATCAGTGGCGTGCGCAGGAACGGCAGCGCCACCACCGCATGGCTCGGCGTGAACGGCATGGCTTCAGCCCAGGAAGATGCCTGCGAGGGTCTTCTTGCCTCGGCGCAGCACCGATACACCACCGGGTAGGGTTCCCTGCACGACTGCAGCACCGTCCTCGACACGGGCACCGTCGAGTGAGACACCACCCTGTGTGATCGCGCGGCGCGCCTCGGAAATGCTCGCGACGAGTCCGGTCGCGACGAGCGCGTCGACGACCGTTGTTCCGACCGAGACTGTCGCGTTGGGCAGCTCCTCGAGTGCCGAACGGAGCGTCACAGCATCCAGCGCAGTCAGATCACCCTGGCCGAAGAGCGCTTCGGATGCCGCGATGACGGCGGCCGTCGCATCGATACCGTGCACCGTGGCGACGACCTCGAGGGCGAGTCGCTTCTGCGCGGCACGACGGAACGGCTCGGACTCGACGAGCGCCGCGTAATCCTCGATTTCAGCCCTCGTGAGGAAGGTGAAGATCTTCAGACGTTCGATGACGTCGGCATCCGCGCTGCTGAGCCAGAACTGGTACATCCGGTAGGGGCTGCACATCTGGGGATCCAGCCAGATGGCGTTCCCCTCGCTCTTGCCGAACTTGGTGCCGTCACTGTTCGTGATCAGCGGCGTGCCGATCGCATGTGCAGACTCCCCCTCGACGCGACGGATGAGGTCGGTGCCACTGGTGAGGTTGCCCCACTGATCGGAGCCCCCCGTCTGCAGCACACAGTCGTACTGGCGGTAGAGCTCCAGAAAGTCCATTCCCTGCAGAATCTGGTAGCTGAACTCCGTGTAGCTGATGCCAGCATCGGAGTTCAGTCGCGCAGCGACCGCGTCCTTTTTCAGCATGGTTCCGACGCGGTAGTGCTTGCCGATCTCACGCAGGAAATCGATCGCCGACATCGGCGCCGTCCAGTCGAGGTTATTCACGAGCCGGGCAGCGTTGTCACCTTCGAAGCTGAGGTAGCGCTCGACCTGCGCGCGCAGGCGATCAACCCATTCCGCGACAGTCTCCGGCGTGTTGAGCGTGCGCTCGGCTGTCGGCCGCGGGTCACCGACAAGACCGGTCGAGCCTCCGACGAGTCCGAGCGGCTTGTGTCCGGCGAGCTGCAGTCGACGAAGCAGAAGCAATTGCACGAGGTTTCCCAGGTGCAGGCTCGGCGCCGTCGGGTCGAATCCGCAGTAATACGTGATCGGGTCCCCAGCGAGAAGGGCGCGCAGCGCCTCCTGGTCAGTGGACACGTGGACAAGGCCACGCCACACGATCTCGTCCCACACGTTTTCGAACGTGGGATCGATCGCCGGGGCGGCAGTTGTCAGAGCAGAATTCGACACGCGCTCCAGGCTATCAGCGCGGATCCTCCTCCAACTCACGGATGTACCCGGCGAACCCTGGCACGGGAATGGTCACTGTGCCATGTCCTTCGGAACGGATCAGGCCTTTCGCGATCAGGCGCGCACGCACCGAGGAGAGGCTGCGGGAGGAAACATCCAGCACTTCGGCGAGGTCGGCTCGGTCGACGAAATCCTGCTTCTCCTGCAACCAGGCGACAGCCACGAGGAAGCGGCGCTGATTCGGTGTGGTGTTCGCCCAGCGTGCGGCGAAGAGGTTTCGCAGGTCGCGGTCGACACTCGCACGTGCCGTCTTCACATTGCGCTTGGTGATCGTGCCGCCGGCATCCGGTCGCCCTGCCGCAACCCACGCGGCGTCACCATAGAGCTGCACTGCGTAGGGGTATCCGGCAGCGAGTTCCGCGGCCCGCTCGAGCGCGTCCGAATCCCATGCGACGTTCAGCTCCGCTGCGGGATCCCGCAGTGCTGCCACCTGCGCGCCGACCGACAGCATCTCCAGCGGGCGATACGCGAAACGCTCGCTGAAGGTGACGGCATCGGCGATCTGCTCCGGAGCGTTCGGAAGACCAGCGGCATACACCGCGGCAGGAATGTCCGGATGCTCCGCTTGCAGGTGCTGCCATGCATAGGCAAGCGTCCGGATGCCGTCCGCATCCGCCGACTGCACCTCGTCGATGAAGAGCACCAGGGCCTTCACCCGCTTGCGATCCTCTGCAGTCGCGCGAATCAGCTTCTCGAGCGTGCGTGCGCCGACGGTTTCGGCCATGGTCGCGGCCTTGGTCTTCGCGCTGGTCTTAGCGCTGACGGAGGCAACCCCTGGCACACCGATCGTGACCGTCAACTCGTCAAGATGCTCGCGGATCGTAGCCGCCGCTGCCTGTGGCCACGAGCGCGTGGCTTCGCGGATGCCGTCGATGATTTGAACGACCAGTCCCGCTGGCTCACCCGCCGTGACCCAGATGCAGAGCGCTTCACGTTCTTCGGCGAGGCGTTGATAGGCACGCAGCAGCGAGGTCTTACCGATGCCGCGTTCGCCAAATGCCACGTGGACGCGGCCGATCAGCCTTTGGAGGTCGACCATGAGCGAGAGCCGCTCGGTGAACTCCTCGATCAGCTCACCGCGACCGGGAACAGCGCGTGCGATTTCACCTGGCGTGTACGGGCTCGGCTGCATTGCACGCTCCAAACAGATACATCGGGATACTTGGGCCCAAGTATCTCAAAGTATCCAGGCGGCGGCAATGATTACATCAGAGCCCGAGAGCGTGCGCGGCTGACTGCGCGCGGGCGATGAGCTCGGCCCGCTGCTCGGCGACGCGTACGGGCGCAGTGCCGCCCGCCCCGGTGCGAGACGCCACCGACCCTTCGATGCTCAGCACTTCGCGCACTTCGGGGGTGAGATGCGGTGAGACCTCGGCGAGCAGCTCATCCGATGCATCCTCAAGACCGATCTCCTGCAGTTCACAGGCCTTGACCAGCGCGCCGGAGATTTCGTGCGCATCGCGGAACGGGACGCGGCGCTTGACCAGCCATTCGGCGACATCTGTCGCGAGCGAGAAGCCCTGCGGGGCAAGTGCTGCCATCCGCTCGGTGTGGAAAGTGAGCGTCGCGACCATGCCGGCGAATGCGGGCAACACGACCTCGAGAGTGTTCACCGAGTCGAAGACCGGCTCCTTGTCCTCCTGCAGATCACGGTTGTACGCGATCGGCAGCCCCTTCAGCGTGGCCATGAGGCCGGACAGGTTACCGATCAGCCGGCCGGACTTGCCACGGGCGAGCTCAGCGATATCGGGATTCTTCTTCTGCGGCATGATGCTCGACCCGGTCGAGTAGCTGTCATGCAGTGTGACGAAACCGAACTCGCGCGTGTTCCAGAGGATGATCTCCTCGCTCAAACGCGAGAGGTCGACGCCGATCATCGCCGTGATGAACGCGAACTCCGCAACCACGTCGCGCGCGGAGGTGCCGTCGAGCGAATTCTCCGCTGGGCGGTCGAGCCCGAGCTCACGAGCGACCAGCGCGGGGTCGAGACCCAGAGTCGAGCCTGCGAGCGCTCCCCCGCCGTAGGGCGAGACGCCGGCACGCACGCGCCAGTCGACGAGGCGTTCAAGTTCGCGCACGAGCGGCCAGGCGTGCGCCTGCAGGTGGTGGGCAAGCAGCACTGGCTGCGCGTGCTGCAGGTGGGTGCGTCCGGGGAGGATCGCTCCGGGGTGCGCTTCGGCTTGTGCAACGAGAGCGTCGATGACGCGCAGGATGTCGCGGGCGATGACCTTGGCGTGATCGATCAGGTACATCCGCACGAGCGTGGCGATCTGGTCGTTGCGGCTGCGGCCCGCCCGGAGGCGTCCGCCGAGCTCGGCACCGAGTTCGACGATCAGCGCCTGCTCGAGGGCTCCGTGCACATCCTCGTCAGAGGGTGCCGGACGCAGCGTGCCGTCGGCGACCTTTCGCGCGACGGCATCCAAGCCCGCGTGCATCCGCTGCTCTTCGTCTGCCTCGAGGTAACCGGCTGCGGCAAGAGCCTTGGCGTGCGCGTGCGAGCCCGCGATGTCGTAGGGCGCGAGGATCCAGTCGAAGTGCGTGGACCGGCTGAGCTCCACCAATTCGGGAGACGGTCCACTCGCGAATCGTGCACCCCAGAGTGCGCCCTCATTCGTGCCGTCGTTCTTCGCCTCGCTCATGGTTCCAGCCTAGCGGCGCACCGGGCTGGGCCCGACGGCTCTCGTGGCTCGCTCGAGCACCCACTCCAGCGGACCTCGACCGATCAGCAGCGCCCACGCCGTGCAACCGAGAATCGTGCCGATCGCGAGAGGCCAGAACGGCTCGAGCGCCACAAACCCGAAGAAGTCGCTGGTGTTGCCCAGCGTCGTCAGTGCGACCGCTGCCCAGACCAGCAGCTGAACCGTATATGCGGTCAGCGGCATGGCTCCGGTTGCGCGCAATGGCAAGGTGACTGCCTTCAGCACGCGCAGGCGGCACAGCAGAAGACACGTGCCGATGACTGCGATGACGAACCCGCCCGAGCCGATGACCTCGAACAGACCGGAGGAGTGCGGCTCAGCCGTCCACACAGACGACCAGTACTCGTCGTCCTGCGGCAGTGGCAGTGTTGCCAGGGCGTATCCGACTGCGGCCAGCGCCGCTCCCCCGAACAGCATCCGCACCTGCACCACGAGTCGAGGCACTCCCGCCCTCGCAACGCCGAGACCAGCGAGGACGAATGCGATCCATACGGTGAACGGATAGTGCCACCCCAGCATCGCGTCGACCTCGCCGTCGATAGGCAGCCCAGCGAACACCGGCTGCACAAACGGCATGACGATGCCCAGCCCTGCCGCGATCCACAGCAGCGTGCGCGCAGACAGCGAGGTGAACGGCAACACCAGCAGGAACAGGATCGCGTAGGCGGGCAGGATCACGTACACCGGCACACCAGTGAGGATCAGCAGCACGCCGAGCACCCAGAGGATGAGAGCGCGCAGCACGAGCTTCAACCGGGCGACAGCCATCCGCTTGGCCGGAAGCGGCGTGCGCCCCCCGGTGACGAGCCCGATGGAGACACCGGCAAGAGTCGCGAACAGGATCGACGAGCGGCCGTCGACGACCGCCATCCACGTGGTGGGGTCGGTCCAGATGAAGCCGTCGGCGATCAGCAGCAGGTGCGCCGCGAACATCCCGAGCACGGCGAGACCGCGCGCCAGATCAACACCCGCGATGCGAGCGGGACCATTCAGACGACGCCAGTGGGTCGTCGGCCATCCCGCTCGCATCAGTGGAGACTCAGTTCTGGCGAAGCAGCCAGACCAGGAGTGCCTTCTGGGCGTGCAGGCGGTTCTCCGCCTCGTCCCAGACGACACTCTGCGGTCCGTCGATGATCTCGGAGTCGACCTCGTAGCCACGGTCGGCGGGAAGGCAATGGATGAAGATCGCCTCCGGGTCAGCGAGGCTCATGGTCTCCGCGGTGACCTTGTACCCGCCAAGATCGCGGATGCGCGCGAGCTTCTCCTCTTCCTTGCCCATCGACACCCAGGTGTCGGTGACGATGACGTCTGCACCTGCAGCTGCTTCGACGGGGTCGGTGAACAGCGTGATCGAACCACCGGTCTCGGCGGCGCGACGGTCAGCGTCCGCGACGACATCGGCGCGCGGAGAGTAAGACTCGGGCGACGCGATGCGCACGTGCATTCCTGCTGTGACGCAGGCAAGCGCATAGGAGTGCGCCATGTTGCTCTCACCATCGCCGAAGAACGTCAACGTCAGCCCCTTGAGCTCACCTTTGTGCTCGCGGATCGTGAGCAGGTCGGCGAGCAGCTGGCAGGGGTGGAAGTCATCGGAGAGCGCGTTGACGACCGGCACGCGGGTGCCCTCGGCCATCTCCTCGAGCCCCGCCTGCGCGTAGGTACGCCAGACGATGGCGGCGACCTGGCGCTCGAGCACGCGGGCCGTGTCGGACGGGGTCTCTTTGCCGCCGAGCTGACTGCTCGCGGTCGAGATGATCAGTGGCGTGCCACCGAGATCGGCGATACCGACCGCGAACGAGACCCGAGTGCGGGTGGACGACTTGTCGAAGATGACCGCGACGGTCTGCGGACCGGCGAGCGACTTGTCAGCCCAACGGTCCTTCTTCAGCTCGATCGCGAGGTCGAGGATCTCCGCCTGCTCGGCGGGGGTGAGGTCATCGTCACGCAACAGGTGGCGGGTCATGCGGGTACCTTTCCGGTTTCGGATGCCGCGATGCTCGTCTGCACGTCGGCGAGAGCTGCAGAGAACAGCGTCTGGAATTCTTCGATCTCGGCGTCGCCGATGTTCAGGGCCGGCGCAATGCGCACCGTAGAGGGATTCGCCGCGTTGATGATGAGCCCGCGCTCCTGTGCCGCGGCGACGACGTCACCGGCGACCGGAGCGGTCAACGCCACGCCGAGAAGCAGGCCACGTCCGCGAACCGCATCGACCAGCTCAGAGTCGAGCCCTTCGATGAGGGTGCGCAGCTGCGCGCCACGCGTCGCAGCGTTCTCCACGAGCCCCGCGTTCTCGATCTCGGCAAGCACCGCGTTGGCCACGGCAGTGCCCAACGGGTTCCCGCCGAAGGTCGATCCGTGGGACCCAGGGGTGAGCAGCGCGCTCGCCGAACCGAAGGTGACGAGTGCGCCGATCGGGAAGCCTCCGCCGATGCCCTTGGCGAGCGTGATGGCGTCAGGGGTGATGCCCTCGTGAGTGAAGCCGAACCATGCGCCGGTGCGGCCGGCGCCGGTCTGGATCTCGTCGACGATGAGCAGCGCGCCGTGCTTCAGCGTGAGCGCACGTGCCGCTGCGAGATAGCCCTCCGGCAGTTCGACGACGCCAGCCTCACCCTGGATGGGCTCGACGAAGACAGCGGCGACGCGGTCGTCCAACGCTGCCTCGAGAGCCTCAACGGTGGCCGGAATGTGCTCGACGCCGCCAGGCATCGGCTCGAAGGGCGCCCGGTAGGCCTTCTTCGCGGTCAGGGCGAGCGATCCCATGGTGCGTCCATGGAAGGCACTGTCCAGAGCCAGGATGCGGGGGCGCTCTGCTCCGCCGTGCAGACGTGCCAGTTTGAACGCGGCCTCGTTGGCCTCGGCGCCCGAGTTCGAGAAGAACACCCGCCCGTCGATGCCGGCGCCTGCCAGACGCTTCAATCGCGCAGCAAGTTCAAGCTGCGGCGGCGTGGCGAAGTAGTTCGACACGTGCGAGAGGATCGCGGCCTGCTTCGAGATCGCCTCGACGAACACCGGGTGCGCATGGCCGAGCGAGGTCACCGCGATGCCTGCGAGGAAGTCGAGGTGGCGCTTGCCGTCACCGTCCCAGAGATAGGAGCCTTCGCCGCGGGTCAGCAATGCCAACCGGTCGCCTGCGTTGAGCACCAGATCCCGTGCTGCTTCTTCCTGCCAGACGGTCATGCCGTCACCCCCGAATTTCCGAGTACCACTTGTGTTCCGATTCCCTTGCTTGTGAAGAGTTCGACGAGCACCGAGTGCGGCACGCGTCCGTCAATGATGGCTGCGGCATCCACTCCGCCTTCGACCGCATCCAGGCACGCACGCATCTTCGGGATCATTCCCGATTCCAGCGTCGGCAACATCTCTGTGAGCTGCGCCGACGTGAGGTGCGATACGAGCGAATCCCGGTTCGGCCAGTCTGCATACAGCCCGGGAACGTCTGTGAGGACGACCAGCTTGCGTGCGTTCAGTGCGACAGCCAGAGCGGATGCCGCGGCATCCGCATTCACGTTCAGCGACTGCCCTGGGTGATCAAGATCGGGCGCGATGCTGGAGATCACCGGAATGCGGCCCGCCGCCAGGTGATCGAGAACCGCGGTCGGGTCAACCTGCACGACATCGCCAACGCGCCCGAGATCGATCGTTTCACCGTCAATGACGACACCACGGCGGCGTCCGCCGAAGAGCCCTGCGTCTTCTCCGCTGAGACCGGTCGCAATCGGACCGTGCGAGTTGATCTTCGCGACGAGCTGCGGGTTCACCTGACCGGTCAGCACCATGCGCACGACGCTGATCGCCTCGGTGTTGGTGACTCGGTAGCCGCCCTTGAACTCGCTGGGGATCGCAAGGCGATCGAGCATGTTCGAGATCTGCGGTCCGCCGCCGTGCACGACGACCGGCTGCACGCCGACGTAGCGCAGGTACGCGATGTCTTGCGCGAAGGCCTCCTGCAACTCATCCGAGACCATCGCATTGCCGCCGTACTTGACGACGACGATCTGATCGCGGAACTTCTTCAGCCACGGCAGCGACTCGATGAGCGTCGTGGCCTTCACCGCAGCGACGTCGGGAGGTGTGTCCTGAATATCAGTCATGAGGCGTACGCACTGTTCTCGTGGACGTAATCGTGCGTGAGGTCGTTGGTGCGAATTGTCGCCTCAGCCTCGCCCACCTGGAGGTCGATCAGCAGATCGGTGGCGCGCGGGGTGAGGTCGACTTCTTCGCGGGGACGGTCTGGGCCGCCCTCGTGGCAGACCCGGACGCCATTCATCCAGACATCGACGTTGTACGGGTCGAACTGCGCAGAGGTGGTGCCGATCGCGGCGAGCACGCGGCCCCAGTTCGGGTCGTTACCGAAGATCGCCGCTTTGAAAAGGTTGTTACGGGCGACGGAGCGGCCGACTTCCACTGCGTCCTGCTCGCTGACAGCGTTCGTGACGCGGATCGTGATGTTGTGGCTGGCGCCCTCGGCATCGCCCTGCAGTTTGATCGCGAGCTGGTCGCTGAGCTCGATCAGCGCGAGCGCGAAGTCATCCAGATCAGGACGGATGCCACTGGCGCCGTTGGCGAGCAGCGTCACCTGGTCATTGGTCGACATGCATCCGTCAGAGTCGAGCCGATCAAAAGTCTGGCCGGTGGCCTGGCGAAGAGCGGTGTCGGCGTCGAGTGCGTCGAGGTCAGCGTCGGTCGTGATGACGACGAGCATCGTGGCAAGGCCAGGTGCCAGCATCCCGGCGCCCTTGGCCATGCCGCCGATCGTCCAGCCGTCGCGCGAGATGACGGCGGTCTTGGCGACCGTGTCGGTCGTCATGATGGCCTGGGCTGCGAGGTCTCCGCCCTCGGCGCTGAGTTCGGCGATTGCCTGCTCGGTACCGGAGAGCACCTTGTCGCGGAATGTCTGATCGCCGGTGCCGATGAGGCCGGTGGAGCAGACCAGAATGTCCCCGGCGCTCACGTTCAGCAACTCGGCGGCCTTCTCGGCGGTCTGATGTGTGGTCTGGAAGCCGAAGCTGCCGGTGAAGCAGTTCGCGCCACCGGAGTTCAGCACGATGGCTTCGACCGTACGATCGGCGATCACCTGCTGTGACCAGATGATCGGGTTCGCCTTGGCACGGTTGCTGGTGAAAACAGCGGCGCCGATCTTGCGCGGTCCGCGGTTGACGACGACAGCGAGGTCGGGCTTTCCTGTCGACTTGAGACCTGCGACGATACCGGCCGCTTCGAATCCTTGAGGTGCAGTGACGCTCACGGGGCGACTCCGTTCAGTGAGAGGGCCCGGTCTTCGGGAAGACCCAGCGCGAGGTTCATGGATTGGATGGCCGCGCCGGCCGTGCCTTTGACGAGGTTGTCGACCGCAGTGACAACGGTGACGCGATTCGCTGCGCGGTCGATTGCGAGGCCGATGAGGGCGGTGTTGGCGCCTATGACGTCCGCGGTGCGTGGGAACTGCCCCTCGGGTAGTAGCTGTACGAAGGTCTCGCCGGCGTAAGCGGTCTCCCATGCGGCGCGGATCTCGGCGTCAGAGACGCCGGGAACGATCGGCGCCGTGGACGTGGCGAGGATGCCGCGCGCCATCGGCACGAGCACGGGTGTGAAGGAGATGCGCACGGTCTCGGCGCCTGCCGCGGCGAGCGCCTGCTGGATCTCCGGGATGTGCCGATGAGTGCCGCCGACCGCGTAGGGGTTCGCCGAGCCGAGGATCTCACTGGCCAGCAGGTTGGTCTTCATGCTCTTACCCGCGCCCGAAGGCCCGACCGCGAGCACCGAGACGATGTCGCTGGGGTCGATGACTCCGGCGGCCACACCCGGTGCGAGGCTCAAGCTCACTGTGGATGCGTTGCAGCCGGGGGCTGCGATGCGCTTCGCGCCGCGTAGGTGCTCCCGTTGCTTCACGCCATTAATGAGCAGCTCCGGCACACCATAGGCCCACGGCTCATGGAAGTGCCCACCGTAGAAGGCATCCCAGGATTCCTGTGATGTCAGGCGGTGATCGGCACCCGCATCGATGATGAGGGGCACATCGTCCAGGGCATCCGTGTACTGGCCGGACTGGCCGTGTGGGAGGGCGAGGAAGACAATGTCGTGTCCCGCAAGAATCTCGGGGGTGGTGTCCTGCAGCGTGAGATGCGCGAGCGAACGCAGGTGCGGCTGATGCTGGATCAGCGGCTGCCCGGCGTTGGAGTGCGCGGTAACGGTGCGGATCTCGATATCAGGGTGACTCGCAAGCAGGCGCAGAATCTCGCCGCCCGCATAGCCGGATGCGCCGGAGACGGCGACGGTATACGTCATGGTTCTACCTTAACGGTCTGGGGGTGGTGGGCCGAAGGCGGCGACACCGGTGCTCAACCCGCTGAGCCGAAGATCGGCGTTCGGGGAACACGGGGTCGCCTATAGTCGGCGGCCGCCCAGCCGGCTGCGGCGTCGGCGCACGACGACGACGCTCGGAGCGAGCGTCAGTGAAGCGGATGCGGCCGAAGGCATGTGGTGAGAATAGACCCGCGGCCGCAGCATCCGCAAATCGCGCGTGCGTCAGGTGCGCCTCATGATCCCGTAGGAGCGGCGAAGAACGCCCGCTCATGCCGGGCCGACGCCTCGAATGCCGTCCGCATCCGAGCGCGGGTGGCAGGCGCAGCCGTGGTTGCCGCAGCAGCCACGTACGCGATCGCCTGACCCGTGGCATCCTCGAACGCGGGGTCGGCATAGGTGGCCAGCCAGGATGCGTAAGGATGCTCCGCACTCTGCGCATACGCGCCGAACTCTCCCGCGTGCAGCCGCTGGCCGAGGTCGGTGTACAGCCAGAAGCACGGAAGCGCTGCCGCAATGAGTTCTGGATAGCTCCCGGAGTGGGCGGCTGCCCGCAGATGATGGAGATACGCGGTGGTCGCTGGCGCTGGTTCCGCGGCGAATGTGTCAGGTGTGACACCCTGCGCCGGGGTAAGCCAGGACACGTGCAGTTCGAGCTCACCGGCGATGGCGCCGTGTGCAGACTGTGCCCAGAATGCCTGTTCCGCGGACGTGGGCGCGAGCCGCGCCGCATCGGCAAGCACCCTGGCGTATTCACGTAGGTACAGGGCATCCTGCGCGAGGTAGAACAGGAACAATTCCTGCCGGAGGGTGCCGTCAGCGAGTGCGCGGATGAAAGGCAACGCGTCGATGTCTGCACGTACCTGTGCGGTCGCATCCCACCATTCGGCGGTGAGTTCCTGCACGGTGGGGCGAGTCTGCAGACCGCCGCGCTCCCAGAGGCCGGCGAAGTGGTGCACGGGGCCGTGCCCCTTTCCGACGTCGAGATCGGCGCCAGCTCTGAGCGATTCACGCAGCCAGGAACGAGCGGATGCCACGGCTTGTGGCCATTCGTCGCCACGAGCGCGCCGGGTGGCGAGCGCTGCCGAGAGCGAGCATCCGGTGCCGTGCGTGCTCGTGGTATCGATGCGCGTGCCGGGGAATTCGTGCACGGTGTTTGCATCAGTGCCTGCCTCTATGAGCGCGTCTGGTGCTTCGTCTCCGGTCAGGTGGCCGCCTTTCACGAGCACCGCCGCTCCCGTACGCTCGGCCAGTTCGCGTGCGACGGCGATGCCGTCCGCGCAGTCATCGATGGCGTCTCGGCCCGTGAGCGTGGCCAGCTCGGGGAGGTTCGGAGTGATGACATCCGCGTATTGCAGCAGATCGTGAAGCGCGGCTTCCGCTTCGGCGTCCAGCAGACGATCTCCGCTGGTGGCGACCATAACCGGGTCCAGGACGACGACAGGCGGGCGCACCTCTTCCAGCCAGGAGATGACCGTACGGATGACGTCTGTGCCCGCGAGCATCCCGATCTTCACCGCATCGATCTCGATGTCGTCCGAGATCGCATCCAGCTGCGCACGCAGGAAGTCCGTCGGTGGCACGTGCACTGCGCGCACTCCCTGCGTGTTCTGTGCGGTGAGTGCGGTGATCACGGCCATCCCGTAGCCGCCGTTGGCTGCGATCGACTTGAGATCGGCCTGGATGCCGGCGCCGCCGGAGGGGTCACTGCCCGCGATGCTGAGAATCCGCGGCACTGTCTCTCCGCGCCACCGGCGGCGGAAGACCTGGGCCGCCGCACGCGGGTCTTCGGCTGCGCACAGCGCCGAAACCAGCGCGACTCCGGCAGCGCCGGCGGCGCGCAACGCCGCGACATCATCGAGGCCGACCCCGCCGATCGCGACGCACGGCAACGGGCTCGCCGCAGCGAAAGCACGGAAGCCGTCGATGCCCATTGCCGGCGGATGATCGGGCTTCGTACTGGTCGGGCGGATGACTCCGACGCCGAGGTGATCGATGGTTCCGGCGGGAAGTGCGCGGACGGCCTCGAGGTGCTCAGGAGTGTTCGCGGTGAGGCCGATGATGGCGTCGGGCCCGAGCATTTCGCGGGCGTGCAGCACCGAGACGTCCCCCTGTCCGAGATGAACGCCGTCGACGCGCGCTCCCCGCTCGCGCGCGGCCAGGGCCGCGTCCAGGCGGTCGTTGACGAGGAGCAACGCGCGCCCGTCGATCACATGGGACAGCTCCACCAGCTGCTCGACGATGTCGGCATCGGTCGCCGTCTTGTCGCGCAGCTGCACGATACGCACACCACCGGCGACCGCGCGCCGCACCGTCTCTACGACGCCGCGGGTGCCGCACAGCTCGGGGTCGGTGACGAGATAGATCGAGAGGTCGACGTTCATCGCTCGCTCCTTCCGATTCGGGCTGCGGCCGCGATATGTTCGGGTTCGAGCGCGGCGAGGGCATCGAGCAGTGCGACGGCGAAGCTTCCCGGTCCGTGAGACTGCGCGGCCGCACGCTCAGCGGCAACCGTGTACACGAGGCTTGCCGAGGCGACCGTCCTCAGTGTGGATACGTCGGTGCCGCGTGCGACGCCGAGGAACGCGGCCATGACAGCGCCGAGGGCGCACCCGCCACCGGTCACCTTCGTGAGTAGCTCATGACCGTTCGCGATGCGGATGATCTCTTCACCGTCGGTGATGAGGTCGACGGGGCCCGACACCGCGACGACGCTCCCGAAGCGCTGGGCGAGGGTACGAGCGGCGTCGGAAGCGGCATCCGTCGTGTCGGTGGCATCCACTCCCCTGCCGCCGGCCGTCATGCCAGCCAAGGCGAGGATCTCGGAGGCGTTTCCTCGGATAGCTGTCGGACGTTTCGCTACGAGTTCATGGGCCAGCGCAGTGCGCACCGGCAGTGCACCGATCGCGACGGGGTCGAGCACCCAGGGCGTGCCTGAGGCCGCGGCTCCGGTGGCCGCCTCGCGGCAGGCGTCTCGCTGCTCTGGCGTCGGGGTGCCGAGGTTCAGCAGAACGCCAGAGGCGATGCCGGCGAACATCTCGGTCTCCCCCACGATGTCGACCATCGCGGGCGCTGCACCGATAGCCAGCAGCACGTTCGCGGTGAAGCCGGTCACGACGGCGTTCGTGATGCAGTGCGTGAGCGGTGGTTCAGCCCGCAGAGACGTCAGCAGCTGGGCCGCGTCTTCGACGAGGGTGGTGGACGGTGGACGCAGAAGATCGCTCAATGCGACATCCCTTCGCTAGTACGAACTAGATCAGGTTCGACGGGTGTGGTCTCAGCCGCCCTGTGGCGGCACCCCGTGTCACTGCTCGGAGTCTAGCGGAGCGTGAATCACGCCAGGCCTGGCGCTACCGGTCAAGATCGAAAGCGAGTGATACCGCGGTGGCGAGCTGTGATTCCTGCGACTCGGTGAGGAATCCGATCGTTCGCCCGAGCGCGGATGCCGGAATGGTCACGGTGTTGTCGAGCGCGATGGCGCATGCGTGATCGAGACCGTTCTCACGCCCGAGCGACACCTCGCTGCTGAGGCCTTTCACGGTCGATGTGATCGGCGCGACCGTCACCTTCGTCATCGCTGCGCGCGCTGCTTCCCGGGTGAGCACAACCACCGGTCGAGTCTTGTCGAGATGTGCGAGGCAGATCTCTCGCATCAGTCGCGCTCGATCTCGAAATGGCCAGTCACCCAGTCGACAAGGCCGTCAAGATCATCGTCCGCACCCTTGGCGCGAAGAATTGAGGCGTCACGCTCTGCCGCGCGGCGCCTCAACTCGCGCTGAATCGCGACAGCCACCAACTCGGTGCGGCTTGCCACGGCTCCGGCCGCCACCAGCGCATCCAGCTGCGAGACCGTCTCGTCTGGCAGGCGGACTGCGATCTGTGTGCTCATGCGATGATTCTATCCTTGTGCATCCCATTTTGGTATGCACCAAAATTCACTGCCTGAACGAATGTCAGAAGGGTGGAGCGGCCGGCATGGGCTGTCTGGTGCGATGCCCGGTGGGTGTAGTGACTTCGACGGTGCGATCGGGGCGACTTCGATAGACGGCCCGCGTGAGATGTCGATTCACATGATCGCGCGGGCACAGTGGGCGCAGCTCAGCAATGTTGGTCTTGCCGCCCTGAGACCATGGGATCTCATGGTCGATATCCGACTGCTGTGCGAGGCGGGTACACCCGTCGCGGGCGCACGTTCCGTGCTGCAGGACCAGCCAGTCCTTCTGCGCCGGCGTCGCCCGGCGACTTCGGCGCTCCATATCGAGGATGACGCTGTCGATCGGATCGACGATCACCCGACGGAACGCCCCGATGTCGAGGAGGATCTGCTTCGCCGTCAGTGGGTCGATCGGTCCGTGGCCGACGAGCTCTGCCTGAGGCTCAGGAAGCGCAACGTTCGCATCCACATCCCCATCTGCATCACCAGAGAGCAGCTGGACGGGGATCGTGATGAACACCTTCGTCTGCACCGCGGTCGACGTGCCGATACCGCGCAACCATTCCGAGCACAGGTCGGCGCGTATCTGCGCACGAGTGCGGCACTCATTCGGATCCTGCTGAAGTTTCTTCGCACTCTCATCCGCACGCTGATAGGCCGCGACGGCCTCCTCATTCGAGATCAGCAGTCCGAACCAGGTCATGCCCTCACCCCTGTGATCGAGCACCACCCGCCGATCACGCAGCGCTTTGGCATGACGAACGCTGGGCGGTTCAGGCATGAGCTTGTCCACCAGTCGGCGCAACCGCTGTAGGAACAGCTGCGGCGTGCAGGTCAGCGACCACTCTGCGGTCGCTTCGTCGATGCGCCGGAACGCTTCCCGTTCGGCTTCGCGTTCGGCCGCATTGCCAGCGGCGGGAGCACGCACCTTTAGGAGTGCCCCGACTGCATGCGAGACGAGATACATCGACGCGAACCCGTCGCGCGCATTGCGCCAGAGCGTGGGCAGGTGTTCGTGAGCCTGCTCGGCCACGTGCAACTGTCCACGAACATAGTCTTCTGAACTCTTCAACCTCAACGCGATATCGAAGATCGCTCCTCGCTCAGCAAGGTCCACGGCATCAACATCCGTGGACAGTGCGTACAACTCAGGATTGCGGCGCGCGAGCGCGACAGCATCCGCAATACGCGCAGCCCTACTGGCCGCATGACGATTCAGATCGATATCCGCGCACTGCAGGTCGACAAGTACGGACTCGACGACAAACGCGGCATCACGAGGCCGGTCATCCACATCGTCGAACCAGGGTTCCATATACCCAGTATAGAACATACATACCCATACCGCCAGGGTTACTTTCGAAGATTTATGCTAAAACGGTTGCTGACTTCAGTCCTACCAGGGCATCGGGCGCTCAAGGTCACGCGTGGCGTCATCCGGGAGGCGCGGGAGTTCCTCACCCGCCGCGCGAATGCAGAGCCATCGCAGTTCACCGGGGCTGTCCGGCCGTGCACGCCAGGTGCGCCACACTCCCTGACCGACGCGAATGACCGACCCGGGACCGACATCGACGACATCGTCATCGAGCCCTATCTGACCGAACCCCTCGAGGAACACGTAGAGCTCCTCAGCCTTGCTGTGCGTGTGCCAGTAACCGGCCTCTTCGCCAGGGATGAGGGCATTGGAGGTCATGCCGATGTACTGCATCGCGAGTTCGTGATCGACGACGCGTCTGCCGTCGCGTGAGCGCGCCGGAACAAAACCGCCGAAGTGCTCACGCCACTGGTCTGATGCGCCGATCTCGGTCACTTCGTAATTACTCATGCGTGCGCCCTTCGTCGATTGTCATCGTGCATCAGTTCATCACTGATTCTGTAGGGTAAATAGCTCGGGTAGCCCCGCTACCCCGCCCGAATCTAGGAGCCACGCAGCATGGGATCCGAACTGTACGACGAGCTTGATCGCATCCTTGCGGCCCGAGATCGAAACAACATGGGTCCGACGATTGCGGCTCTGCTCCCACTTTATGAGCAGCACCCGCACAACCCGCGCGTGCTCTATGAAGTGGGTGGCGCATACGACACCGCCGGGGAAGAGACCACAGCCGCGGGATTCTACGAACGTGCCATGTCCGTTGGTCTTGAAGGTGACCTGCGCCGCCGATGCTATCTGCAGTACGGCAGCACACTTCGCAACCTCGGCCGCCTGGACGAGTCCGTGACGGTATTCGCCCAAGCACGCAAAGAGTTCCCGGATTCCGTCGCCCTCGGCGCATTCGAATCACTCACGCTACATGCGGCCGGCCACGCCAATACCGCGCTCGGTAGCCTCCTCACGCTGCTTGCCGATCATGTGGATGCCGAGGAACTAGACCGATACAAGCCCGCCATGCGCGGTAACGCCGAGTATCTGGCGTCGCTCGATTCGGCGACTTCTGAACCAGCCTCATAACCGGTCAGATTCCGCATCCCTCAAAACGAAGAGCGCCGGTATCCCTTACGGAACACCGGCGCTCATCACCTCAAAACGAGCGTCACTCGCGAAGAATCGCACCAAATCGCTCGGACGCCACAGCCACACCGGCGAGCTTCGCCTCGGTGGCCTCGGCGGCAGTCAACGTGCGATCGGCACGGAAGCGCAGCGCGAACGTCAGGCTCTTCTGCCCGTCATCGACGCCCTGCCCGCGGTAGTCATCAACCAGACGCAGCGATTCGAGCAGCGCACCTGCCCCCTCCACGAGAGCTGCACGCAGTTCGCCGGCAGTCACCGTCGCCGAAATGACGAGCGATACATCCTGCGTGGCGGCGGGATACGTCGACAGCGACTCGGCGACAACGCGGGAGCCCGCGAGTTCGAGGACGCCATCGAGATCGAGTTCGAGCACAACAGCGCGACCGGGAAGATCAGCGTCAGCCGCGACGTCCGGGTGCAGTTCGCCGACGTAGCCAACTTCGGTTCCACCCACACTCAACACACCGGTGCGCCCCGGATGCAGCGCCGCACGCTGTCCCTGAACGACGTCAATCTCAACGCCAGCAGCAACAGCGATCACGCGCACAGCATCCAGCGCATCCGACAGCCCGGCCGGCTCAGCATCGCGACCCGGCTGACGTGCCGACACATTGCCAGTGAAGAGCGCGGCGACGTGACGGTGCTGCGGCGGAATAGATGCGTTCAGTGCTGCGAGCGTCTCATCCGTTGGCAGTGCGCCCAACGGCGGCACCTCATCGGTGCCGTATACGACTCCCGGCTCTGGCAGGAACACCAGACCGGTCTCGTAGATCGCAAGATCTGTCAGACCACGCGCGATGTTGCGGTGCGCAATCTGAAGCAACCCAGGAATCAGCGAGCGGCGCAGGAACGGCGACTGTCCATCGAGGGGGTTCGCCATTCGGATGCTGGGCAGGTGCTCCCCCGACGCCGACCCGTGCAGGTGATTTTGCTGCTCGGTCGTGAACGGGAACGACGGCGTCTCGACGAGTCCTGCCGCGGCCAGCGCGTTCGCGACACGACGTCGACCCTGCTGAAGCACGGTGAGTCCACGACCGGACGGCGGTGTCGGCAGCACGGACGGAATGCGGTCGAGGCCATGAATGCGCGCGACCTCTTCGGCCAGCGTCCACTTGTCGGTGAGGTCTGGACGCCAGCTCGGCGGGATGACCTGCCAGCCGTAAGCGGTCTCGGTGACCTCTGCGCCGATCGTCTCCAGCGCGCCGACGATTTCTTCATCGGTGTAGTCGACGCCGATGAGGTCGGGGACGAACTCTGCGGGAAGCTCAATGCCATCGATGGAGACGTCGGAGAACAGCGCCCCGCCGACCTCATCGATCTGGCCACCGGCGAGGGAGATCATGAGGTCGGCGACACGGCGAGCCGCCACGAAGGGAACCAGCGGGTCGACACCACGTTCGAATCGCTTGGATGCTTCGCTGGGAAGCTTGTGACGACGGGCACTGCGCGCGATCGAGATCGGGTCGAAGATCGCGGCCTCGACGAGAACGTTGCGCGTTTCGTCGCCCATCTCCGTCGTACCGCCGCCCATGACGCCAGCGAGACCGATCGGGCCCGAGTCGTCAGTGATGAGCAGGTCCTCGACGTGGAGCGTGCGCTCCTGGCCGTCGAGCGTCTTCATCGTCTCGCCATGCTGCGCACGGCGTACTGTGATTCCACCGGAGAGCTTGTCGAGGTCGTAGCCGTGAATCGGGTTTCCCAGCTCGAGCATCACGTAGTTGGTGATGTCGATGAGCACGCCGAGCGAGCGGATGCCGGCGAGCGACAGCCGCGCGATCATCCACGGTGGCGTCGGGCGCGAGGGATCGACATCGCGGACGACACGCACGACGAACTCCTGCACCGCGGGGTTCTCGCGCAGCGGCTCGGCGTCGACCGCAAGCGGGAAGCCGGTGCCAGGTGAGACTTCGTCCCACTCGTGCTCTGCCGGATCACGGAAGTCCGCGCCCGTGGCGTGCGAGTACTCGCGCGCGACACCGCGGATGGAGAAGGCGTAGCCGCGGTCGGGCGTGACGTTGATCTCGACGGCAACGTCGTCCAGACCGAGAAGCTCGATCGCATCAGTGCCGACAGGTGCGTCGACGCCCAGCGACGACAGGATCAGGATGCCGTTGTGCTCATCCCCCAGCCCCAGCTCGCGTGCCGAAGCGATCATGCCGTCGGAGACATGACCGTAGGTCTTGCGCGCGGCGATGGGGAACGGGCCGGGCAGCACAGAGCCGGGCAGAGTCACCACGACCTTGTCGCCGACGACGAAGTTGCTTGCACCGCAGACGATTCCGCGAGGTTCTGCCTCGCCGACATCGAGCTGGCACCAGCGGATCGTCTTGCCGTTGGACTGCGGCTCATCCTCGAATGAGAGCACCTGTCCGACGACGACAGGACCGGAGATCTCGAAACCGTGGATCTCCTCCTCTTCGAAGCCGACCGACACCAGTGCCTCGAGGACATCTTCAGGAGTGGCATCCGGTGCCACATCCACGTACTCACGCAACCACGAAAGCGGGACGCGCATCACACCACCATCCCGAACTGTTCGCTGAAACGGACATCGCCCTCGGCCATGTCACGCATGTCCTGTACATCGCTGCGGAACATCAGCGCGCGTTCGACGCCGATGCCGAATGCGAAACCGCTGTAGACCTCTGGGTCGATGCCCGCCGCACGCAGCACGTTGGGGTTGACCATGCCGCAGCCGCCCCACTCGATCCAGCGGGCGCCGCCCTTGAAGGTCGGGTGCCACAGATCGAACTCGGCAGAGGGTTCGGTGAACGGGAAGAAGTTCGTGCGCAGACGGGTCTTCGCATCTTCGCCGAACAGCTGCTTGGCGAGGTGATCGAGCGTGCCTTTGAGATGGGCCATCGTGATGCCCTTGTCGACGACCAGGCCTTCGACCTGTGTGAACACCGGCAGGTGCGTGGCGTCGAACTCATCCGTGCGATAGACCCGGCCAGGGCACAGCACATAGATCGGCACCTCGCGGTCAAGCATCGAGCGCACCTGCACAGGGCTCGTGTGCGTGCGCATGACGAGGTGACGATCGACCGGATCGACGAAGAACGTGTCCTGCATCTGACGTGCCGGGTGGTCGACATCGAAGTTCAGCGCGTCGAAGTTGAACCACTCGTGCTCAAGCTCTGGGCCTTCTGCGACTTCCCAGCCCATGCTGACGAAGATGTCGGAGATGTCATCCTGCAACTGCATGAGCGGATGCCGCGCGCCGACGCGCGTACGCGATGAGACGGCGGTGATATCGACCCGCTCCGCCTCCAGCCGTTCGGCGGTCTCGGCCTCGGCGAGCTCGCCTTCTTTCGCGGCGAGCGCCTTGGTCACCTGCCCTCGGCCCTGGCCGACGAGCTTGCCAAAAGTGGCCTTATGCTCGGGCGCGACCTGACGCATCGAGGCGTTCAGGACCGCCAGCGGCGACCCCTCAGCGACGTGCGCGGTGCGAGCCGCTTTCAGCTCTGCGGTACTGGCGGCGGCGCCGATCGCGGCAAGAGCTGCGGCGACGGCGGATTCCACCGCCTCGGGCGTGATTTCAGGAGCATCAGACACGAGACATGAGTCTACCGGCGGTCGCTGGTCCTCCCCTACGGGCATCCACAGTAAGTCGTCAACCAGCCATCCAGGCTCCGGCTCGTTGCCGGCGGGTAAATCGAGACGGGACGCGGCTTGGTCACTGCCCCAGACCGGAGTCGGATTTCCCCGTGTCTTTCTGCAGGGTGATGAGCTCAGTGTTAGTCCCGTCGTGCATGACCGCTGCGTTGTCTGCAGCGAGAGCCTGCAGCTTCGGGGAGTGACGCGTGCGGATCTCGAGGTACTTCGCGACACCGGAAAGGATCAGACACATGATGATGTAGATGCCACCGATTACGAGTGCCGCCTGCAGGATCGGGCGCCCAGGCTGCGAGCTGAGTAGCTTGGCGTAGTACAGCAACTCCTGGTACGTGATGATGAACCCGAGCGCAGTGTCCTTCATCGCGACGACGAGCTGGGCGACGATAACCGGCAACATCGCACGGACAGCCTGCGGCAGCAGGATCAGCGTCATCACGCTGCTCTTTCGCAGCCCGATCGCGAAACCGGCCTCCCGCTGCCCACGTGGCAGCGATTCGATCCCCGCCCGCAGGGCTTCCGCGAGCACCGAGCCGTTGTAGACCATCAGTGCGACCACTACGGCCCAGTACGGGTCCACCTTCACGCCCAGAGTTGGCAGGCCGTAGTAGAGGATCATCATCATCACGAGCACCGGCACAGCTCGGAACGCCTCGGTGACCACAGTTACCGGAACACGCACCCACGCGTGATCGGACAGACGTCCGATCGCGAGCACGAAACCGAGCGCAAGGCTCAGCACGGCGGCCAGTGCGAAGGCGCGCAGCGTATTCAGCGTCATTTCTCCGATCGACGCCCAAACGGTCGAGTAGGTGAAAACGTTCCACTTCGCTGCACTGAACTGATTTGTCAGCGACAGGCGCCAGATGAGGAACGCGATGACCGCGACGACCAAGGCGATCGTCGCGACCGCCAGGATCAGGTTGCGACGACGGGCGCGGGGCCCTGGGACGTCAAAGAGGACGGAGCTCATCGTATGATCCTCCATCGGTTCTCGAGAGTTCGCTGCAGCCAGGTGAGCAGCATGACCAGGGCGACGAAGATGGCGGCGACCCAAAGCAGGATCTCCATCGGAGTGCCCGGGCGCGTGTGCGAGTTAGAGATCGTCGACTGCAACTGCGGAAGCACCGCGATCGAGAACCCGGCGGCGACTGTCGTGTTCTTCAGTAAAGCGATGAACACGCTCATCATCGGGGGCACGACCGATCGGAACGCCTGCGGCAACACGACCTGTGTCATTACCTGTCCGAACGGCAATCCGATCGCGCGAGCCGCTTCGGCCTGACCCACCGGCACGGTGTTGATGCCGGCACGCAACGTCTCGGCGACGTACGTCGCGGAGTACACGCCGATCGCGAGAATGCCGAGCACTGTGTTCGACAGCGTCGGTAGCGCCAATGCACTGTATCCGAACACGAAAAAGAAGAACACCAGAGTGAGAGGGGTGTTGCGAACGAGCGTGACGTATGCCGTGCCCACTGCGCGTGCGATCGGCACCGGCGAGACCCGCATCGCACCGACGACGATGCCCAGCACCAGCGCGATGATCCCCCCGAAGAAGAACACAAGCAGGGTGTACGAGATCCCCTCGCCCCACAGGTCGAGGTTGCCGAAGATGGCGTCCACGCGCCCTCCTTCTCAAATATCAGGGTGCGGGGCGGCCATTACGACCGCCCCGCAGCATGGATCGTCAGTCGACGGCCGGCTGGTCAACCTCGATGCCCGACTGGCCGAGCGTGGCGTCGAAGATCGCCTGCCAGGTGTCGCCGCCATCCGTGAACAATGTGTTGACATGCTCAACGAGTGCGGTATCGCCCTTCGGAATGCCGACGCCGTAGCGTTCCTCGGTGAACAGTCCATCAAGCACCTTCAGCTCGTCTGGGCTCTGAGCCGCGTAGCCGATAAGGATCGCCGCGTCGGTGGTGACGGCGTCGACCTTGCCGTTGAGCAGATCGTCCACGCACGCGGAGTACACGTCGTACTCCTCGGTGTTGATCTCGGGGAAGTTCTCCTTGATGTTCGAGATCGGCGTGGAGCCCGTTGCCGAGCAGACCGTCATGCCGTTGAAGTCCGAGACATCGTTCACCTCGGTCATCTCGCTGTCTGCGGAAACGAGGAAGCCTTGTCCGGTGATGAAGTATGGTCCGGCGAACTCGATCTGCTCCATGCGGGAGTCGGTGATCGAGTAGGTGCCAACGTAGTAGTCGATGTCGCCGTTCACAAGCGCCTGTTCACGGTTCGCCGACGCGATCGGCTCATACGTGATATCGCCTTCTTCGAAGCCGAGCGATGCCGCGATCCAGCGCGCGATCTCGATGTCGAAACCGCTGCGTTCTCCGGTCGTGACATCGAGATAACCGAGGTTGGGCTGGTCCTCTTTCACACCGATGATCGGTCCGCCGCGCTCGACCATCGCGTCGTACGTCGGGCTGCCCTCGACCGTGACGTCTGTGGCCACCTCGAACATCGATTCCTCGACGTCGCCTTCGCCTCCACCCGGGCTCGTCGGGCTACCGCTATTGCAGGCGGTCAGTGCCAACAGCGCGGTGGCCGCGATTCCGATTCCTGCCAATGTCCGTGTGCGTCGCATGAGAGTCTCCTTCTTGTGCTGTGTGTAGAGAGAAAGTCAGTGAGTCAGAAGCTTGGAGAGGAAGTCCTTGGCCCGGTCGCTCTTCGGATGCAGGAAGAAGTCCTCCGGAGTCGCCTCTTCGACGATCTTCCCGTCGGCCATGAAGACAACTCGGTTCGCCGCCTTACGAGCGAAACCCATCTCGTGCGTGACGACGATCATCGTCATTCCGTCTTTGGCGAGGCCGACCATGACGTCGAGCACCTCGTTGATCATCTCCGGGTCCAACGCGCTGGTCGGCTCGTCGAAGAGCATCACCTTCGGGCGCATCGCGAGAGCCCGCGCGATCGCCACGCGCTGCTGCTGACCGCCGGAGAGCTGAGCGGGCAGTTTCGAGGCCTGCTGGGCGACGCCGACACGTTCGAGGAGCTGCATCGCTTCCTTTTCAGCATCCGCCTTCTTGAGGCCTCGTACCTTGATCGGCCCCAGCGTCACGTTCTCGAGGATCGTGAGGTGCGCGAACAGGTTGAACGACTGGAAAACCATGCCGACGTCGGCGCGAAGATTCGCCAACCCTTTGCCCTCGGAGGGAAGCACTTTGCCGTCGATGCTGATCACACCGCTGGTGATCGTCTCAAGACGGTTGATCGTCCGGCACAGCGTCGACTTACCCGAGCCTGACGGCCCGATCACGACGACGACCTCGCCCTTGTTCACAGTGAGGTTGATATCGGTCAGCGCCTGGAACTCGCCGTAATGCTTCTGAACGTTCTCCACCACGACAAGGGGTGTACCAGTCTCGGTCATGTCCCCACCCTAGGAGTACGGGGGCGCAGGTACCAGCATCAGTCTCAGCGGGTTATCGAGTTGTAACCGACACGAAACAACTCGCAGCGTGCACAGGAGGTGTCAGCGGCCGTCCGCAGCCCGTTGCGCGAAGGCGCTTTCATACAGGCAGACACTCGCAGCGGTCGCCAAGTTGAGTGATTCGGCCTTGCCAAAGATCGGAAGTTTGAGGACGTGATCCGCCAGCTCCAGTGCGGATTCCTCAAGACCGTGAGCCTCATTGCCGAACAGCCAGGCAGTCGGCTGTGCGAGCACGCCGTCGGCGCGCGCCTGCAGCAGGTCGTCGCCCTTCACATCTGCGGCAAGCACAGTAAGCCCCGCCACGTGAGCGCGCTGAATGACGTCCGCAAGATCACCACCGACCGATACCGGGAGGTGGAACAGCGAACCGGTCGTTGAACGCACGACCTTGGGGTTGTACGGATCGACCGTGCGGCCGGTCAGCACCACAGCGTCCGCTCCTGCAGCATCCGCGGCACGGATGATGGTGCCAAGGTTTCCTGGATCACGCACTTCCTCGCAGATAGCGACGAGGCGAGGGGATGCCGCGAAAATGTCGCGGACCGACGTCGGAGTCTGCTGAACGACAGCGATGACCCCCTGCGGCGTGACGGTGTCCGCCATGGCGTTGAGCACATCGTCGGTCACGAACTCGACCTCGAGTTCGTGCTCGCCGGCCGCGGCGCGCAGATCCGGATGCTTGTCCCAACCTGTGGGCGTCGCGAAAAGTTCGACGATCGCATCAGGGCGGTATGCGAGAGCCTCGCGAACAGCCTGTGGACCCTCCAACAGGAACAGTCCGGTCTCCGTCCGTGCACTCCGCTTGGTCAGCTTCGCGACGGCTCGTACACGCGGGGATCGGGGATTCTCGAGCACGATCTCAGTCTAGGGATACCAGGACCGCTCCCGCGTACACATCCAACGGCCAGTCTTCATTCGGCATCCACGCAGGCGCCGCGAATAGAGTTTCCGCGTGTCCCCAGCCGCTCAACGCTCGTCGACGCGGCGCCGTCTCGTTGTCGCGTCTGCCGCTGTGCTGACCGTCTGCGCCGGGTTACTCGTGCATCGATTCGGCACCGGTGTCCAAGGGGACATCGTGGGCGACGCGCTGTACGCCGTTTTGATCTACCTCGTTCTCGTCTTCCTGATGCCACGCACGCCGAGAACCGTGCCAGCAGCACTCGCGATCATCTTCTGCACCTGCATCGAACTGCTGCAACTCACCGATGTGCCGTCAACCATCGCCGCGGAGTTCCCCCCGGCCGCGCTCGTGTTCGGCGCATCCTTTGATCAGCGCGACATTCTCGTTTACGCGTTCGCCGTCGTCGCCGTGATGCTGCTGGATGTCGCTGTCACCTACGCCGCGCGCCGCAGCACCCGCCACCCGGCGCGCTGAGAGCACAGAAACGGGCGCCTCCCCCAAGGGAAGCGCCCGTTTTTGAAAGATGCTTATGCAGCCGACTTCGGAGCGTTGACATCCGAAGGCAGAGCCTTCTTGGCCGTCTCGACGAGCGAGACGAACGTGGCCGGCTCGTTCACCGCGAGCTCAGCGAGCATGCGACGGTCCACCTGGACGCCAGCAAGACCGAGGCCCTGGATGAAACGGTTGTACGTGATGCCGTTCTGGCGAGCAGCGGCGTTGATGCGCTGGATCCAGAGGCGGCGGAAGTCGCCCTTGCGCTTGCGACGGTCGCGGTACGAGTAGACCAGCGAGTGGATGACCTGCTCTTTAGCCTTACGGTAAAGGCGCGAACGCTGACCGCGGTAACCCTTGGCGCGCTCAAGAATGACGCGACGCTTCTTGTGAGCGTTTACCGCCCGTTTGACTCTTGCCATTTTCCTATGTTCCTATTCCTACGATCGGGCGCGTCAGCGGCCGAGAAGCTTCTTCGCGGTCTTGGTGTCAGCCTTCGACAGCAGCTGGTCCTGGTTGAGGCGGCGGGTGCGACGGCTCGACTTGTGCTCGAGGTTGTGGCGCATTCCGGCCTGCTGCTTCTTCAGCTTTCCGCTTCCGGTGATCTTGAAGCGCTTCTTAGCACCCGAATGGGTCTTCTGCTTCGGCATCTTCTCTTCCTTCGTATTGCGCCTTATTAGGCGACGGTGTCAACCCGCGGTACGGGAGTTTGGGGGCGGGAGTTACTCCGCGGGTGCTTCTTCGGCTGATGCATCCGTCTCGTGAGACGCGTGCTTGTTGGCCGCACGCTGCGCATCGCGCTGCGCGTTCTGCTCGGCCTTCGCATCAGACTTGTTCTTCAGCGGCGCCACGACCATGACCATGTTGCGGCCATCGATCATCGGGTTCGATTCGACAGTGCCGAGCTCAGCAACGTCTTCAGCGAACTTGCGCAGCAGGCGAACGCCCTGCTCGGGGCGCGACTGCTCGCGGCCACGGAACAGGATCATGGCCTTGACCTTGTCGCCAGCCTTGAGGAAGCTTTCCGCACGCTTGAGCTTGGTCGTGTAGTCGTGCGCCTCGATCTTCAGACGGAAGCGGACTTCCTTGAGGATCGTGTTCGCCTGGTTGCGACGAGCTTCCTTCGCCTTCTGGGCGGCCTCGTACTTGAACTTGCCAAAATCCATGATCTTGACCACGGGTGGCTTCGAGTTGGGGGCAACCTCGACGAGGTCAAGATCGGCTTCCTGCGCGAGGCGCAGTGCAGCTTCGATGCGGACGACGCCGATCTGCTCACCCGCGGGGCCGACGAGGCGGACCTCGGGGACGCGGATGCGCTCATTGGTACGGGGATCGCTGATGCGGAACTCCTTTAGACGATGGGATCAAGCCACCGTGACGCGGTCTGCGTCACGGGCGAAATCGGAATCGTCTCCCACCCACCGGCATTCAGACACCGGTTTCGCACCCTGAACTTCGGACAGAGTCCGATCTGCCGGCGTGAACCGACGGAGTGCAAGACCCGGTAGCCTGGAACGGCAAGCGCGGGTGGGAAGTGAATCCTCTTTCGGTTCAGAGCGTACTGCTCTGAAGCCCGCCAAAGTCTAACAGAAGGCAAGGCATAGTGACGATTCCGGTTCCCAGTGACGGCCACGACGAGCGCCATGAGTATTGGCAGCAGCGGGAAGAAGCCGCCGCAGCGGCGACTCGAGATATTGCGGACGTGCCCGCTGTCGAGGTGATCACCACCGCGGCTGTGCATCTGATGAGCGCTGCAGCAGTCAAAACCGGCCTTGCCGACGACCCGGACAATGAGCTCGACCTCGACGAGGCCCGCAAGCTCATCAACGCACTCGCCGGGCTCATCACCGCCGGCGCGCCGGAGATCAGCGACATGCACGCCCGTTCACTTCGCGACGGACTGCGTTCGTTGCAGCTCGCGTTCCGCGAAGCATCCGTCATCCCCGACCCGATCGGCAAGGGGCCTGGCGAGAAGTGGACCGGGCCGGTCAACTAGTCGTTCGGGTGCGGGCTCGCGCCTGCGCGCGTAGGGAGCCCGCCTTCAAGCGGAGCGGCGGAGCTTGACGGTCAAGGAGTCCGCGAGGACGGCGATGCGGTCATCGGCGGCCCAGCGCTGCGCGAGGCGGGCCAGCACGGCATCCAGAACGTCGCGCTCGAGACCGTCGATGAGCTCGAGGATCACAATCAGCTCTGCACCCTGCAGCCGCGCCTCAGGATCCCCTGGCGCCACCGCGACGTCGATCACGGCGAGCTCGTGAGCGACGCTCGCCTGCAGCGCCGTGAACACTTCGGGTGACAGGAAGCTCGGCTCCCACGGCTGATCCTGCGCGACCGCCCATACTGCCGGGCGGCGGATGACAAACTCGGTCTCCGACGTCGGATCCAAGACGATGAGATCCGTCTGCTCAGACGACGCAGCAAGTGCGGCACGCACTGCCTCGACCGGGATCGGCCGTGCCGTGGCATCCCATTTCTGCATCGCGGTGACCGACGAGAACACCGGCTGCACCGCCCGCCCGTCGGGAGCGGCGACCGTCACGATCGACAGCTCTTGGGTCTTATCGACGACGAGCCCGCTGGGCGCGACGCCCTCCTCGCCTCTCTCGACGATGAGGGGAATCAAAACCCTGGCCGAGCGGAACGCATCGACAACCTCGGTCTGACTGCCCTCCCCCGCCCGAAAGCGAAGCAGCGCCGCGAGCAATGCCGGATCAGCCGAGCCATCGTCCTCGGCGCGCGTGTTTGCTTCGAAGCTGCGTCCCTCCCAGGGGACGCCGGCCGAGTCAGTCCCCTGCGACATCCAGTGCCTCTGCCAGCGTGAATGCGCCGGCATAGAGTGCCTTGCCGACGATCGCACCCTCGACACCGAGGTGCACGAGTTCACGCAGCGCGGCGATGTCATCGAGGCTGGACACGCCGCCGGATGCGACGACCGGCTTGGGCGTGCGCGCGGTGACTTCGCGCAGGAGTTCGAGGTTCGGGCCGCGCAGCGTTCCGTCCTTCGTGACGTCTGTGACGACGTAGCGGCTGCAACCGGCGTCCTCGAGGCGCTCGAGCACTTCCCAGAGGTCTCCGCCTTCCTTCGTCCAGCCGCGCGCAGCGAGCGTCGTGCCGCGCACGTCCAGTCCGACAGCGACTGCCTCACCGTAACGACCGATCACGTCGGCTGCCCATTCCGGGTTCTCGAGCGCGGCCGTGCCCAGGTTGATGCGCGCCGCGCCGCTCTCCAGCGCCGCCTCGATGCTGGCGTCATCACGAATGCCGCCGGAGAGCTCGATGTTCACGGAACGGAACTGCTTGATGACCTTGCGCAGGATCGGTGTGTTGTTTCCGCGCCCGAAAGCCGCGTCCAGGTCGACGAGGTGAATCCACTCGGCGCCCTGATCGACGAACTCACCCGCGGCATCCAGCGGGTCGCCGTAGTTGGTCTCGGTGCCAGCCTCGCCCTGAGTCAGACGGACGGCCTTGCCGCCGGCAACGTCGACTGCCGGAAGAAGGGTGAGCTTGGGTGTGGACGCGAAGTCGTTCATGTCATCCTCGGGTGGGGTGAAGGGCGCCGTAGACGGGCACGAGAACTGAGGGTACCCCGCTGTCGGGCGCTCCTCAAATGCGAGTCGACTCATACTGCGACGTCGCGCGCCCGCGCAGCCGACGCAGATGAACATCAGGTCGGGACGCTAGGCTCACAGGAAATGTCTGATTCACCTGAATTCGCCACGCCCACACGCGCAGAGACTGCGCAACCGGACGCCGGCGAGCATCCAGTCATCCGCTCGGTTCCGCTGTTGGAATCAGCCCTTCCCTCTGCCCCCTCGCGGCGCCGTTCAGACGTCGACAAGGACGCGGACGCAGCGCCGCAGTATCACCGGAACGGCAATGTCGATGCGCCCGCAGCGGATGCAGAGCAGCAGCCCTCGCGGAAGCAGCAGCGCGAGGCACGCGAACGGCAATCGTTCCTGCAGACCGATCGACCCGAAGAACCTGCTCGTCAGGGTGCCCGCGGCACATTGAACAAGCTGGGCTTCAAGTTCTCGCCCAGCGCAGCCGAGCAGTCGTCGCGAGACGATGAACTGTCAGTGAGTCAGCACTGGCCGGGTCCGCGGACGATCGCCGTGGTCAACGGCAAGGGCGGAGCAGGAAAGACTCCGACGACGATCCTCCTCTCCGCGGTGTTCGCACGCTACGGCGGCGCAGGCGTTCTCGCCTGGGACAACAACCAGACGCGCGGAACGCTCGGCTGGCGAACCGAGGCCGGCGCGCATGACCGCACACTGCTGGAGATGCTGCCCGAAGCGGAGCGACTGCTCGGCACCGGAGCGCAGTCGGCAGATCTGGCGCACTTCGTGCACCACCAGCCCCGCGAGAAGTATGACGTTCTGCGCTCCAAGCCGATCCGGCTTGCGCACGAGAACCGTCTGAGCCCCGAAGACGTGGATGCCATCCACGCGGTGGCCGCGAAGTTCTACCGGTTGATCATCATCGACTCGGGCAACGACGAGTCCGATCCCATGTGGCTCAGAATGATCGATCGCGCAGATCAGATCGTCGTTGCAACGACGACGCGCGACGATCACGCCGAAGCAGGAGCGTTGCTGCTTGAGGCGCTCGAAGACCGCGATGAGCGCTCGGCAAAGCTCGCCGAGCAGTCGGTAGTCGTGGTCTCACAGGCCGACCCGAAGGCGACAGCGGCCGACGTGAGTCATATCGTCGGCGGGTACCAATCGCTCGCGCGCGAGGTCGTCACGATTCCCTTCGACCACGAAATGGTCGATGGCCACCTTCACTATGGCGCGCTGGCCAACAACACTCAGCGGGCCTGGCTTTCGGCTGCTGCGTCGGTCGCCCGAGGGTTTTGAGCCCCCAGCGGTTTTGAGCCCCACCGGTGGCGGGCGGGTTAGAGACTCTCGACCCAGTTCCTCAGCAGGCGGATGCCGGCATCGCCGGACTTCTCCGGATGGAACTGCGTGGCAGACAACGGACCGTTCTCGACCGCTGCAAGGAACGGATTCCCGTATGTCGTCCAGGTCAGCTTGGGCTGCGGGAACGGCGGAATAACGTCGAGCTCCCAGCGCTGCGCCGCGAACGAGTGCACGAAGTAGAAACGCTCATCTTCGATGCCGTCGAAGAGCACGCTGCCCTCGTCAGGTGTGACCGTGTTCCAGCCCATGTGCGGCAGAACCGGCGCATCAAGCTCGGTCACTGTTCCCGGCCATTCTCCGAGGCCCTCGACGTTGTGTCCGCGCTCGACTCCGTGCGAGAACAGCACCTGCATGCCAACGCACACGCCGAGCACCGGGCGTCCGCCCGACAACCGCCGGTCGATGATCTCATCGCCGCCCTTGGTGATCAGTGCCTCGCGCACTGCGGCGAACGCACCAACGCCGGGCACGAACAGCCCATCCGCTTCGAGTGCTTCTTTTCGATCGCCGGTGAGCTTCGCGTCGGCCCCCGCTGCGATCAGCGCCTTGACCGCCGAGTGGACGTTGCCCGACTCGTAGTCGTAAACCGCGACGGTGGGGGTGCGCGTCACAGCGCTCCCTTGGTGGACGGTATGCCGACGACCAGCGGGTCGAGCGCTTTGGCCTGACGGAACGCTCGTGCGAACGCCTTGAACTCCGCCTCGGCGATGTGGTGCGGGTCGCGGCCGCCCAACACGCGCACGTGCACCGTGAGCGCGGCGTTGAACGTGATCGCCTCGAATACGTGGCGAACGAGCGAACCGGTGAAATGCCCACCGATGAGGTGGTGCTCGAACCCGGCAGGTTCGCCGGTGTGTACGAGGTACGGCCGACCGCTGATGTCGACGACGGCCTGCGCGAGCGCTTCGTCGAGAGGGACCAGTGCGTCGCCGTAGCGCGATATGCCGGCCTTGTCGCCGAGCGCCTCGCCGATGGCCTGACCGAGAACGATCGAGATGTCTTCGACAGTGTGGTGGGCATCGATGTTTGTGTCGCCAGAGGCACGCACGGTCAGATCGGTGAGCGAGTGCTTCGCGAACGCCGTGAGCATGTGGTCGAAGAACGGCACGGAGGTGTCGATGTGGCTCTGACCAGTGCCGTCGAGATTCACCTCGAGTTCAACAGTCGACTCAGATGTGCTGCGGGTGCGGGTCGCGGTACGAGAAGCGCTCATGAGGCTGATTCTATCGAGGCCAGCGCATCGAGGAACGCCGTGGTCTCGGACTCGGTACCGGCCGTGACACGCAGGTGGTTCGGGATGCCGACATCGCGCACCAGAACGCCGCGATCGTAGAGGGCCTGGAAAGTCGCCTTCGGATCAGCCACTCCCCCGAACAGCACGAAGTTCGACCACGATTCGTGCGGCTGATATCCGAGCGCTTCGAGCGTCGCGGTGATGCGATCGCGTTGCTCAACGATGTCGTCGACCATCGCCAGCATTGTGGACGAATTGCGCAGAGCCGCAACAGCCGCAGCCTGGGTGAGCGCGCTCAGGTGGTACGGAAGGCGCACAAGCCGAAGGGCATCGATGAATGCGGGGTCTGCTGCGAGGTAGCCGACCCGAGCGCCCGCGAACGCGAACGCCTTGCTCATCGTGCGCGATACCGCGAGACGTGGGCGTCCCTCGAGAAGAGTCAGGGCGGAGACTGCCCCGCGTGGGGCGAATTCCCAATAGGCCTCATCGACGACCACGACGCCGCGGGTCGCTTCGTAGACCGCCTCGACAACATCGATGCCGAGTGGTGTACCCGTCGGATTGTTCGGCCTGCACAGCATGACGACGTCCGGGTCGGCATCCCTGATCTGTGCTGCGGCGTCGACAGCGGTGAGTGTGTAGTCGGACTGCCGAGTACCCGCCGCCCAGCGGGCGCCGGTGCCCTGCGCAAGCAGCGGATACATCGAGTAGGTGGGCGCGAATCCGAAGGCGGTGCGCCCTGGACCTGCGAAGGCCTGCAGGACGTGCTGCAGCACCTCGTTCGAGCCGTTACCCGCCCAGATCTGCGAGGCGTCGAGGCCGTGCCCGAGATAACCGGCAAAGCCCTCACGGAGGGCGGTGAACTCACGGTCTGGGTAGCGATTCACCTCACGCAGCGCGACGGCGACGTCATCGAGGATGTCGCTCGCCACCTCGTCGGGAAGAGGATGAGAGTTCTCATTCACGTTCAGCGCGACAGGAAGCGGAACCTGCGGTGCACCATAGGGGGTAAGCCCACGAAGATCATCACGGAGGGGGAGGTCAGCAAGCGAAGCAGTCACCCTCCCCATGTTAACGGTGAGATCAGTTGTTCTACCTCTCCGTTGCTGTATTGCTCAGTTGCTGTACTGCGCGGGGATGGCCAGCTGCTGGCCGACCTGCAGGGATCCGGTACGGAGGAGATTAAGCCGCTCGATCTCACCAATCACAGCGCGCGGATCGGTCGACGGCGCAAGGGACTCCGCGATCGACCACAGTGTGTCACCGGGCAGAATCGTGATCGTCTCGAATGTCGCGGTCTCCGCCGAATCGCCTGATGCGATGGCCGAGCCGCCGCCGATCGCCGCGATCCCGATGCCCGCAGCGAGTGGGAGTGCCGCAAGAGCGACCAACACGCGACGCCCCCGGGTAGTCATTCGAAGCCGGGTGGTGCCAGTTGAAACGGTGGTGCCTGTTGAAACGGTCGTACCTGCTGTGATGCTGATGGTGCTCATGGGATTCTCCTCTGCCTCTTTGGCGTAGCGTTCGCATTCACCACTCGGCCGGGAGCAGTGAATGCGAAGCTACGTACCGAATGTATCTTCGAATTCGAACATCTGTCAAGACTTATTCGAAAGCGAACCGCTGTTTTCTCCGACACGCTCGAACAGATCTTCCTAATCGGCGTGTTTCTCGGATACGATTTCGATAGACACACCACATCACGGACCTCAGACATTCGAAGAGCAGCCCCGGGATCGCGTACAAAGGAGCACCCATGACCGACATGAGCGACATCAGCGATAACTCCGCCTCCGAACCCGAGGCTCCGCGCACTCGCCGGCGCAAGAGCCTCAGCCCGAAGCAGATGGCGATCCTCGAGGTCATTCAGACCTCCATCGCCACGCACGGATACCCGCCGAGCATGCGCGAGATCGGCGATGCGGTGAACCTCAAGTCGCTGTCGAGCGTGACCCATCAGCTGGGCCAGCTTGAGCTCAGCGGCTATCTGCGCCGTGACCCAGGCAAGACTCGGGCGATGGAAGTGCTGATCGATCTGCCGGGCTCCAGTGGTGAGAACCCTGCTGATTCCAGCACTCCGGTGGGCGACGCGGCAATGGTGCCGTTGGTCGGACAGATCGCCGCTGGCGTGCCGATCACAGCGGATCAGCAGGTCGAAGAGATTTTCCCTCTCCCCCGTCAGCTCGTTGGCAAGGGCGATCTGTTCATGCTCAAGGTCACCGGCGAATCGATGATCGACGCCGCGATCTGCGACGGTGACTGGGTGGTCATCCGCACGCAGAACACGGCAGAGAACGGTGAGATCGTTGCGGCAATGCTGGACGGCGAAGCCACAGTGAAGACGTTCCGCCAGCGCGACGGTCACACGTGGCTGCTGCCCCGCAACTCCTCCTTCGAGCCCATCCTCGGCGATGACGCCACGGTGCTCGGCAAAGTCGTCGCTGTGCTCCGCGCGATCTGATCTGAGACAGCACAAATAATCTGAGACAGCACAAAGGAGGCGCTCCCCGTCGGGGAGCGCCTCCTTTTTTCTCGAACTATTACGCCGTGACTGAGATGTCTTCTCGCACGCGACGGGTCGCCTCGACGATGTTGCGCAGCGACTCGGTCGTCTCGTCGTAGCCGCGAGTCTTCAGGCCACAGTCCGGGTTGATCCAGAGCTGACGCGTCGGGAGCTCATCCACTGCGCGACGCAGCAGCGACTCGATCTCGTCGACCGTGGGAACGCGCGGAGAGTGAATGTCGTAGACGCCGGGTCCGATGCCGTGATCGAAGCCGACCTCGGCGATATCCGTGACGACACCCATGCGGCTGCGAGCGGCCTCGATCGAGGTCACGTCAGCATCCAGCGCACGGATCGCGTCGATGACGACACCGAACTCCGAGTAACACAGGTGTGTGTGCACCTGTGTGGCCGCAGCCGCTCCCCCAGTGGCCAGACGGAACGAGTTCACTGACCAGTTCAAGTACGCGGCCTGATCGGACTTCTTCAGCGGCAGCAGCTCACGCAGTGCCGGCTCGTCGACCTGGATGATGGCGATTCCGGCGGCCTCGAGATCGGTGATCTCGTCACGCAGTGCGAGGGCGACCTGGTTCGCGGTCTCTCCCAGCGGCTGGTCATCGCGCACGAACGACCACGCGAGGATCGTCACGGGACCGGTGAGCATGCCCTTCATGTGCTTGGCAGTCTTCGACTGTGCGTAGACCGACCATCCGACCGTGATGGGAGCCGGACGCGAGACGTCGCCCCACAGAATCGATGGGCGCGTGGCACGCGAACCATAGGACTGCACCCAACCGTTCTCCGTCACAGAGAATCCGGAGAGGTTCTCCGCGAAGTACTGCACCATGTCGTTGCGCTCTGGTTCACCGTGCACGAGCACGTCCAGCCCGAGGTCTTCCTGCAGTTCGACGACGGTGTCCACCTCGCGGCGAAGGAATGTGTCGTAGTCGTCCTGCGACAGCTCACCGCGGATGTACTGCGCACGAGCACGACGGATGTCACCGGTCTGCGGGAACGAACCGATCGTGGTGAGCGGCAGTGCCGGCAGGCCGAGGGCTTCCGCCTGGGCGGCCTCGCGCTCAGCATAGGAAACACGCGAGAAGTCGCCATCGGCAAGTTCACGCGAACGCACAGCACCGTCACGCACGCCCGGTGCGTTGCTGCGGTCGGCAAGAGCTGCGGATGCCGCATCCAGCTCTGCCTGAATCGCCTGACGGCCGGAGCCGAGGCCACGAGCCAGGGCGACGACCTGTTCGACCTTCTGGTCGGCGAATGCGAGCCAGCTGGCCAGTCGTTCGTCGAGCTTCGACTCGTCGGTCACGTCATGCGGGACGTGCAGCAGTGAGGTGGAGGTGGATGCCGCGACCTGAGCCGCGCCGAGCGCGCCCAGCGCCTCGAGCTTGTCGAACGCGCCAGCGAGGTCGCCGCGCCAGATGTTGTGACCGTCGATCACTCCACCGACGAGCACCTTGTCGGCCAGTCCCTCGACCGCTGCCGGGACGCTACCGCGCACCAGGTCGATCGCGATGGCCTCGATGGGAGCCGCAGCAAGTACGGCAAGGCTCGCGTCCAGAGCAGCGTAAGGAGCCGCAACGAGGATCGACGGGCGCGAAGCTGCGCCACCGATGACGGCCAGCGCGCGAGCTGCGGCATCCGCCAACTGCTCGGCGGAGGCGGGGAGCGATTCGCTGACGAGCGCGGGCTCATCCAGCTGGACCCACTCGGCTCCGGCTGCGCGGAGGCGGGCGAGCAACTCGACATAGACCGGCACGAGGTCATCCAGACGCGACAGCGGGTCAAAGCCCTCCGGCGCCGCGTCCGATGCCTTCGCCAGTGCCAACAGCGTGACGGGACCGACGATGACGGGGCGGGTGACGAAACCCGCGGCGACTGCCTCCTCGACCTGGCGCACGACACGGTCGCTGGAGAGCGAGAACGTCGTCTCCGGACCGATCTCGGGAACGAGGTAGTGGTAGTTCGAGTCGAACCACTTGGTCATCTCGAGCGCGGCACGCTCACCCTCGCCGCGCGCGATGGTGAAGTACGCCGGCAAGCCGATCGAGCCGTCCGTCTCGCGGAGGTTGTCGAAGCGGGTGGGGATGGCGCCTACCGTGACTGCCGCATCGTGCACCTGGTCGTAGTACGAGAATGACTCCGGGATCGCCGAGTCGGTGCGGCCGAGGCCGAGGGATGCAAGGCGCTCACGGCTCGCCGCGCGCAGGTCAGCGGCGGTCTGCTCGAGGGCTACGAGGTCGGAGCGGCCGGCCCAGAAGGCCTCGACAGCCTTCTTGAGCTCGCGACGGCGGCCGATGCGCGGGTAGCCGAGGATGGTCCCCTGGGGGAATGCGGTCATGATGTGTTCCTTTCGGGGATGGATCTAGTGATGCAGGGCAGGAAGGACGCCTGCCTCTGCGAGAACGGTCAGAACGGTTTCGTGTTGGTTGAACGCGTACAGGTGCACTCCGGGTGCTCCGCCGGCCACGACCTCGCGGGTCAGGCGCGCTGCCCACTCGGTGCCGATCTCGCGACGCCCCTCAGGCGTCGGCTCGACCTCGAGAGCGATCGAGAGCTCGCTGGGCAGGTCCTCGCCGGTGAGTTCGAGCACGCGCCTCAGACGCGCGGGCGAGGTGATCGGCATGATGCCGGGGAGAATCGGAATCGTGACACCCGCGGCCCGCGCACGCTCGACGAACGCGAGGTAGTCGTCAGCGTGGAAGAACAGCTGTGTGATCGCGAACGTCGCTCCGGCCGCCTGTTTGGCAAGCAACGCCTCGACATCCTGCGTGCGGTGAGCAGAGCGCGGGTGCCCCTTGGGGAATGCGGCCACGGCGATGTTGACATCGCGCCCGCGGGTGACGCGAGCGGCCCCGGGAAAGCCCGGAATCGGCGTCTCCTCATAGGGGGCGCGCTCGGCCTGCGCGCGGCCGATCAATTGCACAAGTTGCGCTGAGCTCTCCAGATCGCCGAGGAAGGGCTCCGTCTGACCGATGGGCGGGTCACCGCGAAGGGCGAGGAAGCTGAGGATGCCGGCATCCAGGAACTCTCGGATGAGGGCCGCGGCGCCCGCGTAGGTATTACCGACACATGTCAGGTGCGCGAGCGGCTCGACGTCGGTGTTCTCACGGATGAAGCGCAGCACATCGAGTGAGCGCCCACCTGTGGAGCCGCCTGCGCCGTAAGTGACGGAGATAAAATCAGGGCCGGCTGCGGCAAGCTGGCGGACAGTCTCGTGCAGCGCCTCATCGCTCGACGCCGAACGCGGCGGGTAGAGCTCGAAGGAGAACGGGACACGTGGGGCCCCGAGCGTCGAAGACTCGGAAGACATCATTCTCCTGGGGTGACAGAGTGGGCAGGGCAGCCGCGAACGATCTCAAAAACACTTGCTCGTTCGCGGGCGGGTGCCGGGCTCGGCTGTCGCTCCACGTCCGGGATGAACCGGCCGTTTCCAGAAACTTATGCCACCGATGCCGCCTCGCGCACAGTGTGTGACGCCGTGTGTCACAGCACCACCGCATAGGGTCGAAGCATGCAGCCGTACGGTACCTGGACTTCCCCCTTCCACGCGGCGGATATCGCCTCATCTGCGCCCCGCATTGACGGCGCGAAGTTCGTCGGCGATGAGATCTGGTGGGGCGAGTCCGTCCCGGCCGAAGGCGGACGCGTCACTGTGCGCAGTTCGAACGGCAACGTGCTCTTACCGGAACCGTGGAACGCCCGCTCACGAGTGCACGAGTATGGTGGCGGCGCGTGGACGGCGGATGCCGACGGCACGCTGTTCTTCGTGAACGCGAAGGATCAGCGGGTGTATCGGATGCTCCCTGGCGCCGAACCGGAGCCGCTGACGCCAGCCGGTCCGAACCACGGCGGGCTGCGGTTGCAGCACGGCCGACTCTTCGCGGTGCGCGAAGACCTCACCGGCGATCGGCACCGCCGCGCGATCGTGGAGATCCCGACCGACGGCGACGACGACGACGACGTTCAGGAGATCATTGCGACCTCCGGGTTCGTCGCGCATCCTGCTCTCTCCCCCGACGGCACGCGCATCGCGTGGGTCCAGTGGAGCGATCGCCACATGCCGTGGCAGCTGGCACTGCTGCACGTCGCCCAGCTCGGCGGCGACACGGTTGCCAGCACCCCCACACGCGCCGCACTGCAACCCGAATGGATCAGTGACACCGAACTCGTTTATGCCGATGATCCGACGGGACGCTGGCAGCTGCAGAGCATCACGCTCGACGGTCTGGAGCGCACCTCCGGCCCAGACCCGATCGCACCGGCTGACGCCGACACTGGTTACGGCCTGTGGGTGCTCGGCAATCGCTGGTATCAGCCGCTGTCTGACGGGCGGATTGTAGCCGTGCGCACCAACGGCTCTGATGAGATCAGACTGATCGAGCGCGATGGATCCAACAAACGCCTCGAGGTGCCAGCCAGCGCGCATGTGAGCGTCGATGATGTCTCAGGCACCCGCGTGCTGCTGTCCGGTGGAGGGGCAGGCGTCAATGCCGGACTCTGGTGCGTGGACGTCAACTCCGGCGCAGTCGAACGCGTGCGCGGAGGGGCCGCGGTCGATGAGGCATGGATGCCGGCGGCGACGCGGGTCACCTTCGACGGGCCGAACGGCCCCGTGCACGCCTTCGATTACGCACCCGCGAACCCCCATGCCACCGCCCCCGCTGAGGAACTGCCGCCGTACATCGTGTTCGTACACGGCGGACCCACCGCGCACGTGTCCGGCGGAGCATCCGCGGCGATCGCGTACTACACAAGCCGCGGAATCGGCGTTCTCGATGTGAACTACGGCGGCTCCACAGGATACGGCCGTGCCTACCGCGAGCGCCTCGACGGGCAGTGGGGCATCGCCGAGGTCGACGATGTGCTCGCGGCCGCGCGAGGGCTCGCGGCGGCCGGCAAGGCAGACCCTGAGCGCATCGCGATCCGCGGCGGCTCGGCGGGCGGCTGGACAGTGCTGTCAGCGCTCGTCCGCGGCGGCGTGTTCGCCGCCGGCATCAGCCGCTACGGCGTCACCGACCTGCGGATGCTGGCAGAGGATACCCACGACTTCGAGAAGTACTACCTCGACGGCCTGGTGGGCCCACTGCCCGAGGCGGAGCAGGTGTATATCGACCGCTCCCCGCTCACCCACGTCGAGCGGATCAACGTGCCGGTACTCCTGCTGCAGGGCGAGGATGATCGGGTCGTGCCGCCGTCGCAATCGGAAGCGATCCGGGATGGGCTCGCCGCTCGCGGCGTTGATCACGAGTACGTGCTGTATCCAGGAGAAGGACACGGCTTCCGGCGCGCGGAGACCATCATCGATGCCCTGGAGCGGGAACTGACGTTCCTCGGCAGGGTGTTCGGGTTCGCCCCGGAGCTGTAGGGCTACTCCCCCACGCGGTTGCGCAGGCGCATCGCGCGCTGGGCCTCGCGGGTGTCCTGGCGCTCGCGCAGGGTCTGGCGCTTGTCGAACTCACGCTTACCCTTCGCCAGCGCGATCTCGATCTTCGCGCGGCCGTCCAAAAAGTACAGCTTCATCGGGACGAGCGTGTAGCCACCCGCGGAGACCGCGTGATCCAGCTTCTGGATCTCCTCGCGGTGCATCAGCAGTTTGCGGACGCGCTTGGCGGAGTGGTTCGTCCAGTGACCCTGCGAATACTCCGGGATGTGCACGGAGTCGAGGAAAATCTCATGGCCCTTGATGAAGGCGTAGCCGTCGGACAGGTTCGCACGACCCTGTCGAAGTGACTTCACTTCGGTGCCGGTGAGCACCATCCCCGCCTCGTACGACTTTTCGATGTTGTAGTCGTGACGTGCGCGACGATTGGTCGCGATGACCTTCTCCCCGCGTTCCCTGGGCATGATGATTCCTCTTCCTTCGGCGGCCAGCCCCTCAGCCTATATCAGGTGCGCAGCCAGCTATATCAGGTGCGCAGCCAGCGACGGATCGCGAAGCCAGCGGAAAGGGCGGCCAGGAGCACGCCGACGCCGATGAGCACTGGCACCACGAGCACGGCATCCTGCATCGACACCCACGTCGTAATGAACGGAACGCGTCCCTTCAGATAGCCGTTCACACCGAAATGCATTCCGGCGATCACGGCGGCACTGGCAAGAGCCGAGCCGAGGAAGGCAGCGAACACGCCCTCCAACACGAACGGCGTCTGGATGAATCTGTTGGATGCGCCCACGAGGCGCATGATCCCGATCTCCTTGCGGCGCGCGTAGGCGGAAAGGCGGATCGTGGTCGCGATGAGCAGGATGGCAGCGATCAGCATGAGCACCGCAATACCCACCGCGATATAGGTCGCGACCGTGAGTGCCGAGAACAGCGGATCGAGGTATTGCAGCTGATCGCGCACCTCTTCCACGCCGTTCACGCCTGCGAACGCCTCGACGATCACCTGCGACTGGCTGGGGTCCTTGAGCGTGATGTAGAAGCTTTCCGACATCTGCTCCTCGGTGAGCACACTCGCCTGCTCTTCGCCGAGCAGTTCGGTGAGGTTGGCGTACGCCTCGGCCTTGTCCTCGAAGCGCACATTGCTGACGAGCGCCCCGAGGGCATCGCCTTCCAGTTCCGCGCGTACCTGGTCGACCTGCTCTTCGGAAGCGGCACCATCCAGGCATGTCGTTTGATCACTCGAGACGGGCGAGCACATCGACACCGAAACCTGCGCACGCTCCGTCCAGTACCCGCGCATGGTGCTGATCTGGCCCTGCATGAGGATCGCTGCGCCGACGAAAGTCAGCGAGACGAAGGTCACGAGAACGACGGAGATCACCATCGAGATGTTGCGCCTCAGGCCCCCGAGGGCCTCCATGAGGATAAGTCCAACTCTCACGAGGTCGGCCCCACTTCCTCGTCATCGTCGGTATCCGACAAGCCCAGCCGATCGGCGACACCCAGCTCAGCGACATCGACCTCCGGGAGCAGGATGGGATGCGTTCGCGGGCCGACCTGTGGCTGGCTCTCAGCAGCCTCGGCTGCCTCAGCGGCGCCGGCTGCCCTCATCGACGCGATCAGCTCGTCGGTGAGCGGCTCCAGAGACTCGGTCTCGCGCTGCACCTCCTGCATAGCGGTGCGTGCGGCAGTCGTCGCCGCGCCACGCTGCACCTGCGGGCCCAGCAGCGGGATCATCGAGCGATCACCGTAGCCGCCCTGCACCTCATCGCGGATCATCTCGCCGTCACGGAGTTCGATGACGCGACGCTGCATCTGGTCGACGAACGTCGCCTCGTGCGTGGCCATCACGACCGTGGTGCCGCCGGCATTGATCCGAGCAAGCAACTGCATGATGTCGACCGAGGTCGCGGGGTCAAGGTTTCCGGTCGGCTCATCCGCGAGCAGAACCTGCGGACGGTTGACCAGCGCACGCGCGATCGCGACACGCTGCTGCTCGCCGCCGGAGAGCTCATGCGGCATCCGCTTCTCTTTGCCGTCGAGTCCGACCAGGGCGAGGGCCTCCGGTACCGCCTGGTGGATGAATCCACGCGACGAGCCGGTGACCTGCAGAGTGAAGGCAACGTTTTGGAACACCGTCTTGGACGACAGCAGGCGGAAGTCTTGGAAGACCGAGCCGATGTGACGACGGAAGTAGGGCACCTTGCGGTTCGCGAGCGAACGCAGGTCGCGGCCCAGAACGGCGACGCGTCCGGAGGTGGGGACATCCTCGCGCAGGATGAGCCTGAGACAGGAGGATTTTCCTGACCCTGACGCTCCGACGAGGAAGACGAACTCGCCCCGCTGGACTTCGAAGTCGACCCCGGAAAGGGCCGGTCGCTTCGTCCCGCGGTAGCGCTTGGTGACGTTCTCAAACCGAATCATGGCGTTATGAGCCTAAGCGCGCGTTCCAGCCTGGCAGCGAGCGACACCCGGTGCGGATCAGTCGTCGTCATCCTTGCGCTTGCGCCACCGGATACCGGCCGAGATGAACCCGTCGAGATCGCCGTCGAACACAGCGGCAGGGTTACCCGATTCGTGTCCGGTGCGCAGATCTTTCACGAGCTGCTGACCGTAGAGGAAGTACGAGCGCATCTGATCGCCCCAGCTCGCCGTGATGTTGCCGGCGAGTTCCTTCTTCTTCGCTGCTTCCTGTGCCTTCTGCAGCAGCAGAAGTCGGGTCTGCAGCACGCGCATGGCAGCAGCACGGTTCTGGATCTGCGACTTCTCGTTCTGCATCGACACGACGATGCCGGTGGGAAGGTGCGTCAGGCGCACAGCCGAGTCGGTCGTGTTGACGGACTGTCCACCAGGGCCGGAGGAGCGGAACACATCCACCCGGATGTCGTTCTCGGGGATCTCGACCGCGGTGGCCTCTTCCATAAGAGGGATCACCTCGACCGCCGCGAAGCTGGTCTGGCGCTTGTCTGCGGATCCGAACGGGCTGATGCGTGCGAGTCGGTGTGTGCCGGCCTCAACCGACAGCGTGCCGAAGGCGTAAGGAGCCGTGATCTCGAAGGTGGCGGATTTGATGCCGGCACCCTCCGCGTAGGACGTGTCCATGACCTTGGCGGGATACTTGTGGTGCTCGGCCCAGCGCAGATACATGCGCATGAGCATCTCGGCGAAGTCTGTGGCGTCGTCGCCGCCGGCGCCAGAGCGGATCGTGATGATCGCGTTGCGCTCGTCGTATTCACCGTCGAGGAGCGTCTGCACCTCGAGCTGGCTGATGACCGCGCTCAGTGCCTCGAGCTCGCGCTGTGCCTCCTGCGCGGAATCTTCGTCTTCCATCTCGTTGGCAAGCTCCACCAGGACTTCGAGATCGTCGATGCGGCTTCCGATACCGGTGACGCGAGCGAGCTCGGACTGCCGGTGACTGAGTGCGCTGGTGACCTTCTGAGCGTGCTCGGTGTCCTCCCAGAGATCGGGTGCACCAGCTTCTTCACTGAGTCGGACGATATCCTCGCGGATCCGCTGGACATCGACGACCTCGCTGATGTCGCTGAAGGTGTTCTTGAGCGCCTGAATTTCGGCGGAGATATCGAGTTCGAGCATGGCACCTCAGCCTATCGTGCGTGGTTACCCTGAGATGTGCAGATTCCTGTGAGCCGATCCGGCAACGCCACAGACAACGATTCTGCGCGAGAGTTGCTGACCAGCGATCGGGGTAGCGTGGCACCGTGAGCAACGCGTCGTCGGTCCTGAAGCAGTTCGGGCCGATGGTGTACCTGCCCACCATTCTGTTCGCGCTCGGCGAGGGCGCTGTGCTCCCGCTGATCCCGATCATCGCCGCGAAGATGGGCGCGGATGTGGCCTTCGCCGCTCTTGTCGCCTCGGCGCTCGTCGTCGGTCAACTGTGCGGAAATCTGCCAGCGGGGTGGGCTGTTGCTCGCATCGGCGAGCGCTACACGATGGTGATCGCCGGCCTGGTTTCGATGGTCGCCGTACTCGGGATGCTTCTCGCCCCGACGCTCGGGGTGTTCGCGGCCTCCGTGTTCATGCTCGGATTCTGCGCCGCCGCGTTCGGCCTCGCCCGGCATGCGTTCATGACGACACGCGTGCCGATCCCCTTCCGCGCCCGTGCACTGTCATTGCTCGGCGGCAGCTTCCGCCTGGGCATCTTCATCGGCCCCTTCGTCACCGCAGCGCTGCTGCAGATCTTCGACGGCGAAGACGCATCGATCTGGTTCTTCCTCGCGTGCCTGCTCGCGATGGTCGTGCTCGTGACTTTCGGGCCCGACCCGGAGAAGCTGATCGCCCCGGTGCGCGCTGCATCGTCCCCCACCATCGTGGAGGACACCGGAGAGGCCGTGACCGGTTCTATCCCTACATTGGCGCGGGCCGGGATCTTCCGCACCATGTGGCATCACCGTGGGGTGCTCGGCCGTCTCGGGTTGGCCGCTGCATCGCTGTCGGCGGTGCGCTCCGCCCGCCAAGTGGTGTTGCCGCTGTGGGGCCTGTCGCTCGGACTCGACACACAGACGATCGCCCTCGTCGTCGGCGTCTCCGGCGCGATCGATTTCGCACTGTTCTATGCGAGCGGGCAGGTGATGGACCGTTTCGGCAGACTCTGGGCCGCGATGCCCGCGATGGTCTTGATGGGTGCCGGCTTCCTCGCGCTCTCCTTCACGCATGAAGGGGATGCTGCAGTGCTGTGGTTCGGGATGCTCGCCGCCGTGCTCGGTGTGGGAAATGGCCTCTCCAGCGGCCTCCTGCTGACGCTCGGTGCTGATATCGCACCGCAGCAGGAACCGGCCACGTTCCTCGGATCGTGGCGGACATTGACAGACGCGGGTGGAGCAATCGCACCGCTCATCGTCGCTGGCGTGACGGCCGTTGCCTCGCTGTCGGTCGCGAGCGGCGTGATGGGCGTCGTCGGGCTGCTCGGGGCAGCCGGATTCATCCGCTGGATTCCCCGGTTCAGTCCGCGACGACCCGAGTAGCGTTCTCCGTTCCTCATTGAAGTGCGGTGCGGCTGGTCGCGGTCGATTCGAGCAGGATGCCGTCGGGGACGAACGGCGAGAACAGCGGCGGATGCCAGGCTGAGGCGACGATGACGTGCGCTGTCACACCGTCAGGCGCGGATGCCGACACCAGAGTCGCCTCCGTCGAGATCGCCGCCACGATGCTCTCTGCCTGCTCGCGCACGCCGCCATCGGTGAGCACCGCACGCACCGTGTCGCCGTCGATGACGAGCGTGAACCCGTCGGCTCCGGCGAGCGCGGCAGAATCCGCAAGGGAATCGAGACGCTTCTGCGTGATGTGCAGGTCAGTGGCGCAGACGCACACAGAGATCACGGCGATCGCGAGCACGACATAGCCGAGCAGAAGCGGCAGGATGCTGCCAGCGTCGTCGTTCGCGCGCCGGGGCCGCGTCATCCTGTGCTCCACAGCCGAGAGAGTTTTTGCGCTGCCTCTGCCTGCAACGGGATGCGCGCCGCACTGTCGAGTCCGAAGATCGGCGGGACGAACGGCAACGACACCCAGGTGTCCACGGTGACGAGCACGGTTACTCCGGAAGACGGACAGGGCACGCCTGTCGGAATACAGGAGATCGAGACGCCGGTGTTCTCGACATCCAAGCCGTACTCGTCGATGACATTGGCCAGCACAGCCGCACTGCTGCGTGCCGCGGATTCGGGGTCGTGTGACTGACCGATCACACGGGCGGTGTGACGGGCCGCGGCCTCCGCGCCCAGCGTGCTCTCCTGGATCACCCCCAGCGTGATGATCAGGTAGGCCAGCGGCACGAGAAAGATGACGCCGGCGGTGAGGAACTCCAGTGCGGCTGAGCCGTCGTCATCACGGACCCAGCGATTCCATCGGCGCATCGGCATCCACCTCCAGCGCGAAGGGAACGCCCAGTAGCCCGACAAGCGGAAGAGTCGTTCGGACAGTGACGACCGCTGTGGGATGCCCCAGCCGGTCGCTCTCGGCGACACTGATGTCCGCGGCAAAGGATTCACCCACGGCACGAGTGATGGATAACCGCGTGTGCTCGGCGCCCTCCTCGAGAGAGGTGTCAGCGAGCGCCGCATAGTGCGCACCCTCGACGGCTGCATCATGCACGACGTTGCGCACGTAGACCGCGAGCCCCAGTTGCAGTACGGCGAGCGTCAACACTGTGAGCAGCGAGCCGACGAGCACGAAATCGACGGGACTGGACCCGCGATCATCTGCCGCCTCTGCTCGCCAGTGCATCTCAGATTCCGGACACGTTCGAGATCGCCTGCTCGAACAATCCGATGAGCGCCGGCCCCGCAACAGCCCAAATCACGACGACAAGACCAGCCGTCATGAGCGTGACAAGCACCCATCCAGGAACGTCGCCGGTCTCATCTTCGCCGAGCGCTCGTGCCTCGGCCGTTACCGCCGTCCACCAGTTTCGAATTCGATTCATCATCGGTCCTTTCATCAGTAGGTCGCACGCCTCAGCCGATGCCGAGACGCAGAATGAACATTCCTGGGAAAACGGCAAACAGCACAGACAACGGCAAAATCAGGAACACCAAGGGCGCGGACATTGCGAAAAGGTACTATGTCCACATGGACGCTGTGATGTACACCCGCATCAGCCTTGACCGCACTGGCGAGGGGCTGGGCGTTGCCCGTCAGGAACAGGAATGCCGTGCGCTGGCTGCACGCCTGGGCTTCAATGTGGTGGCGGTGTACTCCGACAACGACATCAGCGCCACGAGCGGCAAGGAGCGCCCCGGCTTCGAGGCCATGCTCAAGGCCAAGCCCACGGCCATCATCGCTTGGCATCAAGACCGGCTGCTGCGCCTGACCCGTGACCTTGAACGGGTGATCGCGCTGAACGTGCCGGTGTACACCGTGACGGCTGGAACCCTGGACCTAACCACACCGGCAGGCCGTGCCGTGGCCCGCACCGTCGCCGCGTGGAGCCAGTACGAAGGCGAGCAGAAGGCCACACGGCAGGTCGCCGCCAACGTGCAGCGGGCAGCCAGCGGTGTCCATCAGGGGCGCATAGGCTACGGCTACCGGCGCGGGGATGGTGGTCTGGTGCTGCACGATGATGAGGCTGCGACCATCCGCACGGCAGTGCAGCGCGCGCTTGACGGTGCTTCGCTGCGATCTATCGGCAAGGACTTCGATGCTCAACAGGTACTCACCCCAGGACGGGGCGCAAGCTGGAACACGACCACGCTGCGTCAGCTTCTGCTGCGACCTAGCCTGGCGGGCTTGACTGTCCACCGGGGGAAGGTAGTAGGCCGTGCCCCTGCCGACGCCCCGCGCGTCATTGACGAGGACACCCATGAACGGATCAAGGCATTGCTCACTGACCCCGCGCGCCGCACAAGCCCACCAGGCAGGCAGCCCAAGTATCTGCTGAGCGGCATCGCCCGTTGTGGACGCCCTACCGGCGCTCTGGATGACGCTGGCGAGCCAGTGCTGTGCAATGGCGTCATGGTGCGCGGTGTAGGCCGGACGACACGCCAGCCGAACGGGCGCTCCAAGAAGCAGCCGTCAAGCTACGTGTGCAACGAGTGCTTCCGGGTGCGGCGTAAGCAGTCCAACGTGGACGACTTGGTGGAAGGCATCGTGGTCGGCAGGTTGCAGATGCCCGACGCTGCGCAACTGTTTACCAAGGGCGACCCCGACGCCTTGCAGCAGGCGCGTGACACCATAGACGCTGTTGACGCCCGCATGGCCAACGCTGCCGACATGTATGCAGCAGGCACCATCGAAGCAACTCAGCTTGTGCGCATCACCGAGGGGTTGAGGGCCGACCGGGCACAGGCTGCTGCTGCCGTGGACGCCGCGCTGCCTGCTGCTGTGCCTGCCGAGTTGATCGGGGCCAACGCCCAGCAGGTATGGGACGGACTTGACATGGACAGCAAGCGCGCCGTGATGGACTCACTGGTGTCGGTAGTGATCCTGCCCACTGGCAGCGGTGGCGTGTTCGACCCGGACTCGGTGCGGGTTATCTGGAAGGGCTAGCTGATCTAAACCTGCTTTTCGTCGGAAGCGCCCATGTCCACGTGCTCAGGAGGAAGTTCAACGACGAATCCGTTGGGGCCGTACCAACGGACCTCCCCAGAATTGAAGGTGACCTTGCCAATCAGGCGGTCCCTGAACTGCCAGTCCGTGAGATCGGGTTCGCGGCTTATATCCTCCGGTTTGAAGCCCCAGATGCGGCGTTCTTCTCGTCTCACATCCGGCGCGGGGAAGTGCGGTGGCATCGGGTAGTCCTCACTGATCGCGTACAGGGACCGCCGCACATACTCGACATAGTTCTGTAGGTCACTAGCGTCCCGCCGCCGAAGGTCGTCTGGGCGCTCCGGTTGTTTCGACTGATTGAAGCGGACCATCCATACGAGCGCATCCCATCGCTCGCGCACCTCTTCCGGGAGCGCGTGCGCGTAGCTAGAGCTCATTTGAAGAAATGCCGCTGCACGATCGCCCCGTTCTCGATGAACGTCTGCCGTTGCCGGAAGCCGGACAAACGCCGCCGAGCGGTCTCCGTCATCTCGGTTGACTGTCGTAAAGTCCGCAAGGGCCGCGATCAATTGATCAGCTGCTAGCGATCGTCGGCGGTCCTCATCGACGCGCTGCGCTTCTCGTCGCTCTGTCGCAGCTAGCTCCGTCTCGTGCTTCAAGACTTTGGCAGTTTGCCATGAACCCACCCAGGCGGAGAGCACCCCACCAACGAGCGCGCCCAAGAGCGCCGCCAACAATTCAGTCATGCTCAGCAACCTAGCTGCTGGCACAGCCACCGCCAACCGCATCGCGCGGAAGAACGCGCCGCTAGAGGTTGTTCTTTATCCACTCGACGGCGTCCTTGTTCGCGCCGTGTGTGGCCCAGCCCTGACCGCCAACAGTCACAATAACCACGTCGTCGTTGCCGTCAATGTGGTTGTTGATGCCGTCACGCAGCTGAACCGCCGTGAGCGGGGTCTTGACGAAGAAGCTGCTCTTGAGTGGCTTCGCCCAGGACTGGTGCGACTTGAGGTATTCGGTGAGCTTCGTGTAGTCCTGACCAGACTTGTTGAGGTCGTAGTTGACCCAGTGAACTGCCATGAGGTTCTCCTTCGGCTTGATGAACTCAGCAGCTGCAAGCTACCCCGAGGGTGCGACATCCGGGTGGACCGCTCCACGAAATCAGACTTCCTCGGCACCGAAGGGTGGAAATGGTCTCCTATCTGAACTGAGCGAGGGGTTAGGACCTGCGCGGAGCTGGCACAGACACTGGCTACTCACTCGTTGGCCTGAAGCGCCCCCTTCCGGAAAGTGCGTGCTGCCTGTGATGTGCGCTGCTGCACGGGCTGGGCTGCCTGCCGTGGGGTGGGAGCGCCCCTGCATGTCTGCGCGGCTGTCTCTGGGGGTCCCGCTGGCGAGTTGGCAGGTCTGGTGCTCGGCGGTGGGCCTACCTCGGCACGCAAGAGACCGCCAGGCGCTTGTCCAAGGCTTCCGGCGAGGCGGAGTGGAGATACTGTGATGGCTATGACGTCAGCGCAGATACTTCAAGCCCTCGGGATCGGGATCCCCGCAGTGGTGAGCGTCGTGTCCGCGATCGTCGCGGCAAGATATGCGAGCCGTGCCCGCCTCGCTGAGCAACAGGCGGCACGCCTCTTGGCCTTGGAAGAGCGGACGGCAGGGCGCAAGCGCGAGGTCTACGAGCCATTCGTCGAGACACTAGGAGCTATCCTCGTGCCATCTCAACGGGACGCAACCATGGCCAAGATGGAGAAGGTCATGATCGAGTTCCAGACCTTCGTCATGATCTGGGGCTCAGATCAAGTCGTCGAAGCCTTCTACCGGTTTCGACGCGCATCGAACCATGAACCGCCCGCGAGGATCATCGTTCGCCTCGTGGCAGACCTGCTGATCGCTATCCGCAAAGATATTGCGTGGCCGAATACGCAGGTCACGGCGCTGCAGACCCTCGGCTCCAGAATCACTGACCTCGAACCAGGTGGCGAGCTGGAGCAGGCGTTCACGCTCCCGTTCGAAGAACTGGCGCGTAAGGAGAGTTGGACGATTCCCTGGTGACGATGTGGCTGTGAACTGGGAGATGGCTCCTGCAGTGGTGTCAGATCGTTAGTGGCAGATCTTTGCTGGAGTGCCGAGGCGTCGGCGAGGTCTGTGCGACGCGCTTGTGCGCCTTGCAGACGGCGTTCTCAGTCCACGGTACGCCGGTAGCCGTGGTGAGGCCTTCGGCGTTCAGGGCGTCAGCCGTGGCGGCGAGAGTGCGCGTGGCCCGCAGCTCCAACAGCCTGTCAGCCGTCGCCTCCGGCAGTACCGACACCCGGCCCATGTGACGGCCTGCCCGCTTGGCTGCCTGCATGGCGGCGCTGGTGCGCTCACCGATGATCCGGCGCTCCCACTGGGCTACCGACATCATGACGTTGGCGACAAGTTCGCCGGTCGGGGTGCTGGTGTCCACACCAAGGTCAATCGCCACCAGCGCCCAGCGGCGCGACCGGGCCAGTTCCAACATGCCTGCGAAGTCGGCCACACTACGGCTCAGGCGATCCAGCTTGGCTACGACGATGCCGTCAACATCACGGCGCTTGGGGCTGACGCCAAGCCGATCCAACGCGGCCTGTAGCTGGGGGCGCGCCAGCGACTTGGCACTGAGGCCTGCATCCTCATACCAGGCCACGTCCCAGCCGTGGGCGTCGGCATAGCGCTGGATGGTGTCGCGCTGGGCGTCAAGTCCCAGGCCGCTGCTGGCCTGCTCCTCAGTGGACACCCGCAGGTAGCCGATCATTGTGGCCATTGCTCGTCCTGCCCGTCGGCGCGGGGCTCGTCCATCACGATGGTGCCGTCAGGCTGTGTGTGGAAGGTGCCCACCCCGGTGAACTCGTTGTCACCCAGGGCGGTCCGTGCGCGGCAGTTGCTCATGCCTGAACCTCGACCGTGCGCTGAAGTTCCCAGCCGCTGGGCAGGCTACCCACATTGCCGATGGCCTGCTCCACCAGCTCATCGAACGTGCCAGCCTCAATCGCGTTGACGAATGCCTGGTAGGCGATGGCTCGCATGGCCTTGTAGCGGGCCTTCTGAACGGTGATGCTGTGGGCCTCCATGACCTGGCTGATGGCCTCGGTGACGATGGGCAGTGCCTCGTCGAACTGCGCGGCCTCGGTGGTCTCGACGGTGGTGCGCTTGCTTGCCATGATGCTCTCCTTGGGTGATGCAAAATCCGAACGTTTATTCGAATGCATGAACCATGCCATGACCACCGATCGCGTCACAAGCGGCATCCTCACTCCGGGCGTGTTGCCGGTTTCAGTAGCGCGTGCCACGGGTGCGTCCCAGCCCGAATGGGACCCTTCTGGCAATCGAAAAACCGAGCATCACGGTGCCTGACCGCGGATCGCGCGTATCGAACTACTCAGCCGCCGAAGCCGACGAGCTCAGTCGATGAGCCATCGCGCTGGCGAGGGGACGATCATTCTCCATGCGCCATCCACCGTTGCAGAACCATGTGCTGTTGCTCCATGCTTCGAAGGCTGCCGCTGCCCAAGCGCTCTGCGGTTCGCCTGCATAACTCATCGCCAGACGCGCGGCTTCCCGTTGAACGGCCGCCGGGCCATCACCACCCGGTGTATCCGTGAAAAATGACTCGAATGCCAGGCGATGGTTGCCTAGCAGCGTGCCTGCCTTCTGACTGAGGAGGATCCCCAGCTCGAATCGCCTGAAGTGACTCTGCACCCGCTGATGAAGCGTCTCATCCCAGTTCGACGCCCGTCGCACTTCGAAAACTGTGGGAGACGATGGCTCTTCCAACACTGTGACGTGCATCCAGCGCTCCGGACCCAGTCGGTCGAAGAAGGGATGCAAGAACTGTTCTGTCGCTGCGGTCGCAGATTGTCTCAGCTTCACTCCGTTGCACGCGGTACAGATTGGCAACAGATTCGTAGGCTGGATCGCCACTACGGGAAAGTCGATTTTGGGCAGATAGTGGTCAAGCGCCGCCGCGTCTCGCGCCATGCAGTTACTGCAATTGCCGCCCGGTGCCTGTAGACGCATCTCGTCGTAATAGGCCCGACCGGGACCCTTTTTTGAAGAGAGACGAATGTCGTAGGCCCAGGAAACGTTGTCCGCGACGTCAGTGCTTACTCCAGGCTGATCTGACTGAAACTCAAAGATTCGCCCATCGCTCGCTAGCTCTGCATAAGTCGCCTCGACCTCCAGCAACGCGTCCGTGGCACCAGCGAACGGGTTTGTCTCAGGATCCAGGGTGCACGCGGCCACGATTTCGCTCACGCCAAAGCGCGGCATGGGAAGCTCAATCATTCAGACCCTCTGGGCAGCAAACCAAGAGCGCAGCAGCCCTCGCGCCTCGAAGCCAAGCTCGCCTTGGAAGTGATTCACGACGGCTTCATAGCTTCCCAACTGGAGTGCTGCAGTCGTCAGCATCCGATGGAACCCCGAGTCCGAAAGCTCCAGACTGAATACCTCGGAGCTCAGCATGCCGATACTCTCCCCGAATGTCTCAATCGAGGGCCGCTCAGCTGTCTGAGACCTCCCCACGCGCAGGAGCTTATAGGCGCACTTGCGCGGGACTTCTTGCAGGACAACGGGTGCGTGAGTGGCGACAATCGCGACGCCGTTGCGAGCTTGAAGTAGGTCGGAGATGGCTCGGATCAACGCGGCAAGCAACGGCGGATGGAGGTGGCCCTCCGGTTCGTCCGCGAGTACCAGCGTTCGCTCCACGACTGTCTCCACGAGTCGCGTGATCGTGAGTAGCACGATTTTGTGTCCGGTGCTGAGCGTCTGCCAAAGCGCCAGCGCGTTAGCAACGAGTTGATCTGGATCCACTTCCTCAAGGGCGAGTTGCGAAACCTCTGCCTCGTTGAAGTTGGGATCGGACTCGAGAGTGCGCAGCGCCGCGAGCCAGGATTCTCGCCAGCCTTTCGCGATAACGTTCTTGGCGCTCGCCGCGAAGTCGGTGCCGAGCGCGGTGGGGGGCCTCGTTTGCTTTTCCATGTTGAGCGGTTCCGGCAACTCCGGACCTGGCGGGTCAGCAACGTGATCTGGGATGTATTGCAGCCCAACGTACGAATAAGGCACGTTCCACTGCAACTGCTTGTCGAGGACTGGAAGGCTCACCTCATCGAAGGCACTGAACGACACGTACACGAGATTCGCGATGTCGAGATCGCTGCCGTCTCTGGATCGGAAGCTGCCGTCTGCGGGGGTCACGATACTGCCGCCCAGAAGCGCTCTAGCCATCGATCGAAGAATCGTCGTCTTTCCACTCCCGTTGCGTCCGATCAGGGCGTGCACGTTGCTCGGAGGGGTGGAACCGGGCACAACCTCGAACTCCAGCGTCGTGTCATCGACAGGAAGAGGGCTCTCGGTTGGTCGAGCATAAACGAAGTCGTACGCGGCGTTGCCGCCCCCATCTACGACGATGCGCCGGAACTTGTTTCTGATCGTCGCCGCAGAAACCTCCCGCATCAGCGAAGACGAGACGACCCCGTGATCGCGAAAGGAGTCGAGTCGGGTCGGATCCTCTGCGAGATCACCGAGCGCATGCAGCGCTTTTCGCATCTTGTCCGCGCCGAGAAGAGCGCGCAGCCGCTCGTAGTATTCCTCTGACTGGCCGATGGACGCATACCGCTCTCGAGGAAGCGGGTCGGTGAAATCAGGTGGAAGCGGAGTAGCTGATTCCGGGTGATTCACGTACTGATGGGTGATATCGGCGATTTTCACTATGCCGATGAAAGATTTGGTCAACTCTTCGTCGACGTAAGTCACGTAGTAGGCGGTGCGGTATTGGTACCAGTCGTTCCAGCCTTGAAGTTGCAGCACTAGAGCGTCTGCCACAAGCGGCGTCTCCCAGCTCTGGTCAACGATGAACCGCATCGCACGCTCCTTCGGTCATATCCACACGATACTTCGTGCTCAGGCAAAGACGATAGGTCGACGCGCATCGCATGGCCTCGATGTCTCTCGCCACCGTGCTCTAGCGGTCAGGTCTCGACCAGTTGTTTGCCAGAAGGGTCCCCTTCAGGCAATGAGGCGCTTCACTCCGGGCGTGTTGCCCGTTTCCCGATGACCTCGTGGCGGCTGGCGTGGCGCGCGGCTAGCACCCGTAGCGGCTCGGTGCGGCTGTCTCTCACGTCTCCACTGGCGGCCCAGCAGCGTGCGGGGTAGGTGCTGGCTCACGCACGCGCCCCAGAGACCGCAGCGAGAGCCTGGCGTGCACACCACAGCGCCCCCTCCATGGAAGTACCAACTACAGGTCAGTCACGGAGGGGGCGCAAGCGCTGGGTTCACTAGGCCCAGTCGTGGGGTCAGTCGATCGGTGCTGAGTAGGTGATCGAATTGCTCATGTTGTACGCGGCCCCGCTGGTGTTCGCCTCAACGTAAGCGAGTGCCGCTGCCGAGTCAGCCGTGGCGGGATACGCAGCTTGGTAAGCCTCGGCCACGTCCATCCACAGGTTGCCCCGTGCGCTGGTGCCGATTGCGTGGGCCATCGAGTCATCGCCGTTGTAGATGGCGTCGTTCAGCACTTCCAGCGCCTCGGCCTTTTCGGTGATCTTGCGCACACGGTCGACGGCGTCACGGCGCAGCAGAACACTGTTCGCGTCGGCGGGCTGGTTGCCGCGCAGCTCCTGCTCGATCTTGCTACGCAGTCCGCTGACGTACGACTCCTGCTTGCCCTTCAGCTCGTCGAGCTTGCTCCGAGTGTCCTTGGCGAGGGCATCCAGCTTGTCGCGCTTGGCCAGGTCGCTGGTCATGGGGTCGCCCTTGATCGCCTGCTTGGTGGTCTCGTGCGCGACCTTGACGGCAGAGGCGCTCTCCTTGTAGCTGTTCAGCGCGGAGGGCAGGGCCGACTCGACGGATGCTGCGGTTGACTTGCTCATGATTGTGTTTCCTTCTGTTTGATGGGTGGTGCCGGGAAACCGCCCGGCGCGGTGGTTGACGGTTAGAGCGACTTGCCCTTGTTGGTGTAGGCGTGACCGGCCCAGAAGCCCGTCTTGACGCCTGCTGCCGTGGCGTAGGCATCGCACTCGGCCAGCAGCGGGCACGCGGCACAGATTGATGTACACAGCGCGAGTTCGTCATCTGACAGCCGGTCGGCCGTGAACAGTGCCCGCCCATCGCATGGGGGTGTGTAGTGCTCCGGCGCGGAGTTCAGCGCGTCCCACGCAGCCTCTTCGGCGGTCATCATCGTGCTCGGTACGCACGCACGGTGCGCACCATGAACAGGTCGGGCGCGACCTCTACCTGACGGCGGGTGTCGACCATCCGGATCTTGCCGAGCCTCCGGCCGTGGTAGAGCAAGCCCTTCACCGTCCTGCGCTTGATTCCGGTAGCCTCGGCCAGTTCATCCAAGGCGTACACGCCCTCGTTGAGCAGCACGACAAGGTCAGCCCATTCATCGCTCAGACCAGGCATGCGCCCGTAGCCGTCGTTCAGGATGGCCTCGGCATAGGGGTTCAGGTTCTCAGGCGCTGGGGTACTCACGAGGCGACTCCTTCCCGATCGTGCTGGGGTGCGGTGGCGTCGGCCTTGGTCCTGATGGTCTTGCTCATGATGTGATTCCTATTGATTGGTGGTTGCCAGCCGGGAAAGCTGGCAGATCGCGCGTTCCGTGGCGGTGTGCGCGTTGTGCTTTAGGTGTCGGGGTGTCCTCCTGAGGACCTGAACAGATCGCCACACAGCCGGGGGAGGATTAGCAGGTGATGCCGTTCAGCCGGGGACACGTCGAGTCGTGCAGGATCGTGGCGTGGTGCAGTCCGTACTGATCCCGCGTCACTTCACCCGCGATGGAGTCGCAGTCGGGGCACTTGTAGGTCTGGGCGTACTGCACCGCGCGGGGATCAAGACGTGCTCGCCTATGCGACGCGCGGCGTTCTCGACGGTTCATTAATCTCCTCCTTCTTGCTGGCTATTTACTGCCGCAGCAGTTATGCGCGGCACTGCCAACTCAGAGAGATTGGCGTGGGGCACGCATAAACCCCACGCATAACCCAAAACCCGCGTAATTCCTGAGTTCTTGGCTTGACGGCTGCCCGTGTTATGCGCCACGGCGGGCCTTTTCGAGGCGCGCATTACTTGGCTCCTTGGCGGTACTTAGCGGCCTTGTTCATGCCCTGCTGCATGACGATGTCGTGCTCGGTCAGCTGCTCAATGACCGCCCGATAGCGGCTGGGCTTCCACTCTTCGTGGGTGCCGTCGTCGGCCTTGGCCTGCCACGCTTCCCTGAACTCAGCGGCCTTGTGCCACTCACCGTCAGCGAGCACAGCCATGATCGCGTCACGGTAAGGGCCAGCAGCCAGCGCCTTACGAGCCACCACCAGCGCCGGGCCACTAGGCACCAGGTGGAAGTGATCGAGCGTCACCCGCTCAGCGTTCTTCTGCTTGCCAGGGCGCTCCGTGCTGAGCGAGAAGAAGCCCTTGCGGTCACCGTCCCCCGGCTTGAGCATGATGACGGTGTCGAGGTTGCCTTCCAAGGCGCTGGCACCACGGATGCCGCCGGACTTGTTCGTGTGGTGCACGAGGATGACGGTGCTGCCGGGGCGTGCCTGCCGTATGCGCTTTGCGGCGTTCACCACGGCTGCCATCTGGGCGTTATCGTTCTCGTTTTCGATCCCGCCAAGCTGGCTCAGGGTGTCAATACAGATCACGTCGTACTTGCCCTCAGCCACGATGAGGCACAGCGCATCCACGGCACTGGGGTCGGACAGGTTGAACCCCTCTTCGATGATCCGGAAGTCCTCGTCGTCCACCCCGGCCATGTAATGCTGCTCCCATGCAGTCACCCGGTCAGCGAAGAACTCGACGCCTTCACCGGGCAGGTACAGCACACGGCCAGAACGCACCTTGTGTTCGTGCCAGTCCGTGCCCGTGGCGATGCAGGCGAGCATGTCAGCCGCGACGAACGTCTTGCCCTCGTTCTGAGGCCCGATCAGCCCCACGAGCGTGCTCTGCGCCACCATGCCGCCGATCCACCAGTCGGGCCTCGGGCGCTTGCGCAGCTCACTGAGCGTCACAACCTCCAGCACGGGGCGGGTCGCAGCGCGCTCCGCCTGCTCTTCGGCCTCGAACTGCACCTTGGCAAGCTTGGCTGCGCGCAGCCAAATGAGCTGATCGTCGGTCTTGGTCTGGAGTGCCTGGTGGTCCAGCACTGCCTGCTGCTCAGGCGTCAGGGTGCCGTCCTCATCCGCAGGGCCAGGGGCAGGCTTGGCCTGGAAGGCGGGCTTGCCGCTGGCGCGCTTCTTGACGGCTGCCTGGCGCTCGGCCTTGGTGGCGGGGGTGGTCATTCTGATGCCTTTCTTACGGACTCGACGATGCGTCGGGCCTCCTGTGGTGCGAAACCGAGGTCCTCTGCGGCCTCGATGAGTTTGTTGATCTGGCGCTCGGGCATTCCCCGCTCGACAGCCCTGCGGACTGCCCAGTGGTAGGCGTCGTGCCGGTCGCCCTTGGGCTGCTTACGCACGTAGGAGATGAGGCCGCTGACGTCCTGCCCACGACCGCTCCGCCGTGGTGCGTACACCTGGGGCCGAATAAGGCTGATGACCTCGATAGGCAGGCGGGCCACAGGCAGGTCATCGCCCCAGCGGTAGCGCTTTCCGGTGTCCGGGTGCACGCTCGGCGGCATGACCACCTGATGTCCGCTCGCCAGAACGTCGATACCAGGCGGCATGCGCACCTTGGTCGTCTTCGGGAACGGGCGGAGGTAGTGCAGGTGTACCGAGCCATCACCCCGGCCAGACAGGATCGACAGCGTCGGCGGCATCGTGACCCCGGCTAGCTGCTCAAGCGCGCGGAGCGAGCCACCATTGTGAGGGTCGATGTCGATCACGACGTGGTTGTCTGGGATGACCGCGCCGACGTTGTAGTTCTGCTCGGTCCACCAGCCCTTGATCGTGTCCGGGTCGGTGGTGGCCGCTTCCACCCAGCCACGAAGGAAGGGCTTCTTGCCGTTGATCGGGATCACACGCCAGCCCGCACGCGCCAGCCGTAGAGCCGCACCCACCTGAACGGTCACTGGTCGGCTCCCCTGCGCTCGTGCAGGTACACGATGACCTCGTTGATCCAGTGCTGACCCAGCAGGGCATCGAGCGCTACGGACTCCTCCCACGTCAGTCCCGGACGCGCCTCTAGCTCGTCGTGAATGGCCTTGAGCGCGACGGCAACGGCCATGCGTACACGGGCGTCGGTGGTAGGTGTCCAGTCATCAGGACTGCCCGCAGCCGCAAGGGTGCCCTCCAGCCGGTGTGCGACCTCGGCCTTGATACTGCCGTCAGCCAGCAGCACCCTGATGCGCTTGTCTGCGGCGATCACTGGTCGGCCCCCGTAGTCGGTGAGGCCAGCTCGATCGCGCAGAGTCCGTCGGCCACCCAGCGAGCGAGCACCTTGCGCGTCCAGAACAGACGGCGTCGGCCCATCTGGCTTACGCTGCCCCCGAATCTACGAGGGACGTCGCCCTTGTGGTGGATGAAGTCGTGCCACGCACCACCCTCGGCTTCCAGCCAGAAGCGGCTACCGGAGGCGCTGGTGATCTGGATGACAGTGCTCTTCGGAAGGTTCTCCAGGTAGTCGAACGTTGCCTTGACCGTCTGGACGGGCATGCCGTCTGCCGCGTTCACTGGTCGTCCTCGCCCTCGTCGTCCAGCTCAACCACAAGGCGCAGGTGCAGCGGCTCGTCCGGCATGAAGTACACGACGCCCTGGCAGCCCTCGCACTTCGGGTAGCTATCAAGGCGGTTCGGCTTGTCTTGGTGGCGCTCCCACAGGTCTTCCAGACCCCGCCCGAGGCCCTCCTTGGTGTCCCACGCGGCGAAGTCGTAGTTGAACGAGCCGTGGGTGCTGTGAACGTGAATGTACCCGTAGCCGTACTTGGTCGCGTCGGTCATGTGAACGCCACGCTCGGCCCACGGCTCGAACCACTTAGGGTCGGGGCCGGATGCGAGTACTTTGTTCTGCTCGGACTCGGTCAGGTACTTCTTGCCGGGGTAGTCGGCTGGGACTCGACGACTCACAGCGCACCGCCAGCGCGGAGCAGGCCCGACAGACGCTTGATCTGGCCTGGGTTGAGCGGGGGTGCAGCAGCAAGCGTGCGCTCAACATATGCGGCGATCTTGGCTTCGGCCAGGTCGCGGCGACCCTTGGTTTCGCGGTCGGGGTCATGGAGACGCTTGCCGACCATGATGTCGGACTGCGCCTTGGCACGTGTTGGGTGGTTTGGGGTAGACAAAACGGAAGCTCCTCAACGGAACAGCGCGTGTGCGCCGGGAGTGGAACTTCCGTTGAGAAGCTTCTGAATAGACCCCCATCCGCGCCATGCGCGGATTGAGAACCCCTATGCGTATTTAGTTGAAAGTCTGCACGTGGCGTCAGTTGGGGACTGGCATCCAGCCCCGAGTGCGCGCCTCGTCAAGAAGAGGGTACAGCCTTTCGGGCGTGAAGTACCCGTCGTACGAGCACCGGTCACACTTGAGGCTGTGCCGGGTGGTTACCTCGCCGGTCGGCTCCCGCAGGATCGGGTCAAGTTCGCCTTCATTGTGGGTCCGTGCCCAGCCGGTGCCGTCATCGCGGAACTGTGCCACGGTGCGGGGCTTATGTGTATAGCGCCCGACACCGGCGCAGCTTAGCTTGACACTGGATTGCATGTTTGCTATTGTGCCCTGCTTCTCCCTGATTCCGCTCTTCATCTTCTGTCCCTGGCGACAGAAAAGCCCAGTTCAACAGCCAAATAAACTGGCATTACTCCCCGGCGTGTTGCCCGGCGTGTTGCCATGGCTACCAGCGCCCCGGCCAGCTCCCTCCCTGCCGACCCGGCTTGCCGGGGTTGCCCGCTGGTGCCGGGGTGCCGCTACCGTCTCGCCAGACACCCGCTCAGCCCAGCCGCGCCGACGCTGCATCGCCCCGGCTGACGTCGAGAATTGGAACCGGTCTGCCAATATGGGCGTCATGCACCGTACAGCCAAGCTCAGCACCACCCTCGCCGCGCTCGCCCTAGCCGTGACCGCACTGGCCGGATGTACTGCCACCACCGCACCCCAGGCAGCAGCGCCGTCTCCGACCACCACTGCTGCCGCCAAGCCGGTTATCGAAGCCGCGCCGGAACCGACCGAGCCGGAAACCTGCCACCGCATGTCTGAGGTCTACGGCGACGGCGAGGGTCTGTATTGGGAGCGACAGGGCACCCTTCGGGATCTAGGCGCACGCGAGTTCGCGCAGGGTGAGGTGACAGTAGACACTGACGGAACCCCCGTGACCTATACCGTTGAACCTGGCGACGTCGAGGCCGTGGTTGCTGAACGGCTCTGCGCGTACCCAACCCTCAGCTCGATGAACCACAGGCGGGACATTCACCCCGGCCAGGTGCTCTGGCTCACGCCCGACCCCGACCTCCCCTGGGTGCCGTACTACGGCCCTCAGGACGCGCCTGCTGGGTTCCAGCAGATTCCGTATCAGCAGGCAATCGAGGCGGCAGGCGCAGCAGTTGACGCCGGTGACGTGGACTCCGTGCAGGCGATCTGGAACGACACGTTAAAGCCCATGTTCACGAACCAGGACACCATCGTTGCCGTCCAGAAGGTGGTCGACTCCGGTGACCCGGACGGGCTGCGCCAGCTCTTCTCCTGACGCTGGGCTACGGTGTAGCGCGGTCAATGTCCAGCCGCTGTCCCAGCAGGTCAACGGTCACATGGCACGGCTGGCAGAACCACCAGGCCGCGCGGGGCTGCATCGGCTCTAGGCAGTCGGGGCAGTTGGGCGTCGTCAGGCCGTCATCCATTGGTAGCACCTTTTCACAATAGTGGATGGCACCATCATCAAAATTTCACGCCGCCCCGCCTGCTCGATCAGCATCCGCTTCGCGTCTTCACGTGCATCAGATGCCTGTGCGTGCAGCACTCCGGCCAGCGGCGCACCGTGTTCCAAAGCGGCGATGACCTGATCGGTCGCACGCGAGACTCCGGGCAGGCGCAAGCGCGCCGCCATCTCAGCGAGCGCGTCGGCCAACGACGATCCGGTTCCCACAGCCAAAACGACTTGGCGCAGCTCCGCGGTGAGCTCCCCAGAACCGATCGACGCAACTCTGCGCAGCGCATCCAGAAAACCCTCACCGGCGGACAGGCACAGCGCCAGAAACTCCAGCGTGGTCGGCAGCTCATCGTTGAGCCGGCTGAGCCGAGCCTTCACTCGCGTCGAGAGCAGTATGTCGAGCCCCATCGCCGAGCCGGCACCGAGCAGCACCGGCAATGCGGCGGCCGGTGGCGTCATCCGCCCGGTCAACGCGAGGATGATGATCAGCACGCTCCCGCCACCGAATCCTGCCAGCGCCCAGCCCAGCTGCCGCCCGCGAAATGCCGCGGGGCCCTCGCTGCTGCCTGCTTGGCCGAGGCGCTGCGCCAATGCTTCGCTGTCCCCGAACCCCCGCAACAGCAGTGCCTTCACCCTCGCTGCGCCACCGGCGGCGTGCGCGGGAAGGATGCCCACCCTAGGCAGCGCTCCGAGCGGAAGCACCGCGTCGTCGACGGCGTCGCGCACGTAGGGGGCAATTCGTGTACTCAGTGACGCCGCGCGCCATCGCGGTGCCGCCGCAAGGATGCAGAGGATGCCGGCGGCCATCAAGCCACCCAGCAGAACCGCCATCGCCGCATCCGTGACCCCGCTCATGCGAACCACCGCCGGGGCTCGGGCAGGCGGCCGATGCGCACCATGATGCGGAACGCGATCACCGACACCGCGGCACCACCGCAGATCACGAGAACTCCCTCAGGGCTGGCAAAAGCCTCCGCACCCTCTGGGCGTATCGCGAGCAGCACGAGGATCACCCAGGGTGCGACGACACCCAACACGGCTGCACCGCGAATCCACGATTGTCTCGCCTCGACTTCGCCGCGGAGGGTGGCATCCGCGCGCACGGACGAGGACAGGGCCCGCAGTACGCCGGTGAGCTCCGTGCCGCCTACCTGTCGAGCCATCTTCAGCGACTCGATGATGCGGTCGGCGATGGGATCGGCGAGCGTGGTCTTGAGCCGGTCGATACTGCTTTCGAATCGTCCGGTGCCGCGCAGGTCTCTCGCGAAGACAGCGAATGCGGGCCGCACCATCGACGGAGCGGAATCCGCCAGGCTCGCCACGGCATCCGGCAGCGAGAGCCCCACTCTGATCGACGCGATGAGCAAGTCGCAGACATCGGGCCATAACTGTCTGCGGGCCTTCAGCAGGCGTAGCTTGCGCGAGCGCAGGAAGGCGATGGGTGCGCTCGCCGCGGCGGCAGCACCAAGCACCGCCAACACCGGGATGCCCGTGATCAGCCACACTACCGAGGCGGCGAGAAGTGCCAGGGCGACGATCACGACGAGCACCGTGCGTTGCTCGACCGAGGCGAACCCGGCCTCGTCGATGAGGCGGGCAAGCCACCCGGACTGCGCCGTCGCACGTGTCTCGCGCTCACGGCGCGGCCACAGCCACGGCGACACGCACAGCAGCATCCCCGCGGCGAGCATCGCACCGACGAGCAGCGTCATGAACGCGGCTCCGCACGGTACAGCGAGCGAGTGATGATGCGCCCCTCGACGACCTCGCCCGTCGGCGCGATCACCTCTGCCACGAAACGCGCGCCTGCGCCATCACGCGCGCAGTGCACGATGAGTGAGACGGATGCGGCGAGCGCCGGAGCGATGAACGAGCGATCGATGTTGCGCCCTGCGAGCAACGGCAGGATCGTGAGCTTATCGAGGGCTTCGACCGCCGAGTTCGCGTGGATGGTTCCCGCACCGGGAACTCCGGTATTCAATGCCAGAACGAGATCCAGTGCCTCGGCGTCGCGTACTTCGCCCACCACGAGCCGGTCAGGACGCATGCGCAGCGCCTCTTTTACGAGCCGGCGCAGCGTGATCTCACCGGTGCCCTCCAGACTCGCCTGCCGGCCCTGGAGTGAAACCAGGTCTGGCCCGTCGACGGCGAGTTCGAACGTCTCCTCCACGGTGATGATCCGCTGCGTGTCGGCGCACGAAGACAGCAAAGCCCCCAACAGCGTGGTCTTTCCCGCGTGCGTCGCCCCAGAGACGATGACGCTGGCCCCATCGTTCATCGCCCGGCGGAGCATCGCTGCGATGTCCTCCGGGATCGATCCGAGCTCAACCAGAGCATCCAGAGTGCGGTAATGCGGGAGGAACTTGCGAATGTTAACAGCCCACGAACCTCGAACAACATCCGCAATCGCAACGTGCAAGCGTGACCCGTCCGGCAACGAAGCATCAACAAAAGGCTGGCTGATATCGACACGACGACCGGTGGATTGCAGCATCCGTTCGACGAGATCGCGCACCATCGCATCGGTGAGACGCAGCCGGACCCTCTCCGAGACCCCACCACGCGCGATGAAAACGCGGTCGGCACCATTCAGCCAGATCTCCTCGATGCTGTCATCGTCGAGGAGAGGCTGCAGGGCTCCGAATCCGCTGACCGAGGCCAGCACGTCCTGCACGCAGGCGGATTCGTCATCGATCGTCGCGTCCCCACGCGACAATGCGAGGTCGTTGTGCCGCCGGACTTCCGACTGCGCGATGCGCCTGGCTTCCTCCGGTGCGAGCGAGGGATCCGTGCGCTCCGCGCGCAGGCGCCTGCGCACACGTTCGGCGACGAGGAGGGAAGGCTGACTCACTCCGGCATCCTCGCAAGAATTCGCGATCAGGCTCGGAAGTTATCCACAGGGCGAGGTTTCGGGTTATCCCGAACCATTTGACCGGGCTGCCCGCTGACAGCACTTCCGCCGTCCCCCTAGACTGGAATCACCACGCGGGAGTGGTGAAATTGGTATACACGCAGGATTTAGGTTCCTGTGCCTTAGGGCGTGTGGGTTCAAGTCCCACCTTCCGCACGACAACAGAATTCCATCCCCCTATGACGGGACATCATGCATCAGATCGCCTTCCTTCCGGATTGGCTGAGCCCCGAGAGCATTATCGACTCAGCGGGCGGCTGGGCGTTGCTCGTCGTTTGCCTGATCGTGTTCGCGGAGACCGGCCTGCTGGTGGGATTCCTGTTGCCTGGTGACACCCTCCTGGTGATCGCGGGGCTGCTCACTCACACCAACGACGTCTTCCATGTAAACATCTGGATCGTCGGGCTCTGCATCGCATTCGCCGCCTTCGTCGGTGGCGAGGTGGGGTATCTGATCGGCCATAAAGCGGGACCGGCGATCTTTGAACGCAAAGACTCCGGTATCTTCTCGCGAACGAACGTCGAACGCACCAACGCCTACTTCGAGCGCTTCGGCGGCATGACAGTCGTACTGGCGCGCTTCGTTCCGATCGTGCGCACCTTCACTCCGGTCGCGGCCGGCGTTGGCCACATGCCGTGGAAGCGATACTCGCTGTACAACCTCATCGGCGCGGTGCTGTGGGGCTTCGGGCTCACCATGCTCGGCTATCTCATCGCCTATATCGATTGGATCGCCCGTCTCGTTACCGAGTACATCGACCTGATTCTGCTGGCGGTCGTCCTCGGCACCGTGATCATCACGGTCTGGCACTATCTTGCAGAGCGTCGCAAGGTCGCGAAAACGATTGCCGCCGCTGGAACCGGCGATGCGGACGCTGTCGAGGCTCAGGACTGAGACTACCGGTCACCCGGCATCGCGCTTCTTCCCCCTGGAGCGCTCCACACTGGCGCGCAGCGCCTCCATCAGATCAATGACCTCGCCGCCCTTGCCCTCGACCTGATCGTCCTTGAAGGTCTCGGTGACATCGAAGCTCTCGCCGGCCTCGATCTTCGCGTCGATCAGCGTCTTGAGTTCCTTCTGGTATTCGTCAACGAACGATTCGGGATCGAAGTCACTGGAGTAACTCTCGACCAGGCTCGCCGACAGCTCCATCTCCTTCTCAGAGATCTTGACCTCTTCCCCGAGCGACTCGAACGCTGCTTCGCGCACCTCATCCGCCCACAAAAGCGTCTGCAGCACGAGCACATCGCCACGCACACGAAGCGCGGCAAGCCGCGTCTTCTGCCGCAGTGTGAAGCGCACAATCGCGGTGCGGTCGGTCTGCTGCAGGGTCTTGCGCAGCAGCACATACGCTTTCGGGGACGTCGAGTCCGGCTCCAGGTAGTACGCCTTGTCGAGGGTCAGCAGATCAACCTGATCACTCGGCACGAACTCGACAACATCGATCTCACGGCTGCGCTCGGCGGGGAGCGCATCGAGATCTTCTTTGGTGAGCACGACCATCTGACCGTCGTCCTCGTAGGCACGGTCGATGTTCGAGTACGCCACCACCTCGCCGCAGACCTCGCAGGTGCGCTTGTAACGGATGCGACCGCCATCCTCATCGTGCACCTGATGCAGCGACACGTCATGGTCTTCGGTGGCGGAGTACACCTTCACCGGCACGTTCACCAGCCCGAAGGTCAAGGCGCCTTTCCAGATCGTCCTCATAGACACCAGTAGACACCGTCTGCTCCCCCGAATGCCACCTCTTGCGGTTACTCTTTCGACATGCCAGGCGACGCGCAGGTGGTCGAAGTCGATGGCAGGCGCCTGCGCCTGACGAACCTCGACAAGGTGATGTATCCGGCCACCGGCACGACCAAGGGCGAGGTGATCGCCTATTACACACGGGTGGCACCGCGGATGCTGCCGCTGCTTGCCGACCGACCCGTCACACGCAAACGCTGGGTGCATGGGGTCGGCACAGCGGATGCTCCGGCAGAGCCGTTCTTCGCGAAACAGGTGGAGCCTGGTACCCCGGAGTGGGTGCGACGCCTGCCGATCGAACACTCCGGCGGTGCGAAGGATTATCCCCTGGTGCAGGATCTGCCGACGCTGGTGTGGCTCGCGCAGGTGGCGAGCATTGAACTGCACGTGCCGCAGTGGCGCTTCGTGGCTGATGGATCTCAGAGCACCCCGGACCGACTCGTGCTGGATCTTGACCCTGGGCCGGGCGCTGATCTGGCCCTCTGCGCCCACATCGCGGGTCTCGCCAGAGTGATCCTGACCGACATCGGTCTGACTCCCGTGCCCGTGACGAGCGGTAGCAAGGGCCTGCACCTGTATGCGCAACTAGACGGCACGTACACCAGCGACCAGGCCTCGGCACTCGCGAAGGAACTCGCCAGGGCGATCGAAGCCGATCATGCGGACATCGCGACGAGCACCATGGCAAAAGCCGCACGCGGCGGAAAGGTCTTTCTCGACTGGAGCCAGAACAGCGGTTCGAAGACGACGATCTCGCCGTACTCGCTGCGCGGGCGTGCGCATCCGACCGCGGCCGCACCGCGCACCTGGGATGAGCTTGACGACCCGCAGCTTCGCCAGTTGACGTTCGAGGAGGTTGCGTCACGCGTCGAGGCGGGCGTCGACCCGTTCTCGGTGTCGGTGTCGGCGCCGGGGCGCTCCTTTCGACAAGCTCCAGCGGCGAAAACGAGACCGGTGGTCACTGCGGCACCAGCGGCGCGCGCGACGGCGGCATCCGGATCGGTCACCCCCATGCTCGCGGAGCCGGGCACGCCTGGCCTTGCGCGGGCGCTGCGCGAGCCGTGGAGCGAGATCAAATGGGACGGCATCCGCGCGATCGGCAACTGGCGTAACGGACGGATGCAGCTGCATGCCCGCAGCGGAATAGACATCACGGCGCGCTACCCAGAACTCACCGCCGATGGCGCACCGCACTTCGCCGCAGCGGAGGCAATCGTCGACGGCGAGATTGTCGCGCTGGATGCGTCGGGGCGGCCAAGCTTCAGCCTGCTGCAGCACCGAATGCACCTCACCCGCGGACGCGAGATCGAACGCGAGGTAGTGCGCACGCCGGTTGCCTACTATCTGTTCGATCTGCTTCACCTCGACGGACATGATCTGACCAGACTTCCGCTACACGAGCGGCGTGCGCTGCTGGAGGCACTCATGGAAAGTGTCGCTGAGCCCGTCACCGCACCGCCGGTATTCGATGATCTGGATGCCGCGCTGACGATGAGTCGCGAGCACGGGCTGGAAGGCGTCGTCGTCAAGGAATCTGGCTCGCAATATCGGCCAGGGGTGCGCTCCGGCTCGTGGCTGAAGATCAAACACACCCGCACGCAGGAGGTCGTGATCGCGGGTATCCGCCCTGGCAAAGGAAATCGCGCGGGCAGTATCGGCTCCCTGCTTTTGGGGGTTCCGGATGCGTCGGCTGACCCAGCGACCGGCCAGCTGCGTTATGTCGGGCGTGTGGGCACGGGCTTCGATGACCGCACGCTCCGTGATCTCACCGCGCGCCTGGAACCGTTGCGCACGGATACGAATCCGCTTCAGGGCGTCCCTGATGCCGACGCGCGCGATGCCCTGTGGGTGCAGCCGTTACTCATCGGCGAGGTGGAGTTCGCGAACTGGACACCGGATGGCTCGCTACGACATGCGAGTTGGCGCGGGCTCAGACCCGACAAGTCGGCGAGCGAGATCACCATCGAATGACGGATGCTCAGGCGTGAGCGTCTTCGCAATCTGCCGCACCGGCGGATTCGATCTGGAATGTGGAGTGCGCGACATCGAAGTGCTCCGTGAGGCAACCCTGCAGGTGCTCCAGCAGTTCAACGGAGCGCCCTGACTCCAGGAAGTCGGGTTCAACCTCGACGTGTGCGGTGAAGACGGGTGCGCCCCTGGTCAGCTGCCACACGTGCACATCATGCACGCTGGTGACGCCGTCGAAGGCGAGCAGGTGATCGCGGATCTCGCTGACGTGCGTGTCCTTCGGTGCGGACTCGGCGAGTACCGAGAACACTTCGCGCAGCAACACGATCGCCCGCGGGATGATCATCACCGCGATCAACAACGAGGCGATGGCATCCGCCGGCATCCATCCGGTCGTGACGATAATGATGGCGGCGACGATCACTGCGGCAGAGCCGATCAGGTCGCCCAGAACCTCAAGGTAGGCGCCACGCACATTGATGTTGGTCTTCTGCGCCGAGCTCAGCAGCCACATCGCAATCGCGTTTGCGATCAGACCGATGACGGCGACAACGAGCATGAGCGGTCCGGCGATCTCCGTCTCGGCAGGCTCCAGCAGGCGTCTGACGCCCTCGATCCCGATCGACACCGACAGGACGATGAGAATGATCGCATTGATCAGCGCACCGAAGACCTCCGCGCGCTGATAGCCGAACGTTCGTCGATCATCTGCGGGGCGCGCTGCCACGGCGCTGGCGATCAGCGCGATCACCAATGCCGACGCATCCGTGAACATGTGGGCAGCATCCGCCAGCAGCGCGAGCGATCCGGTGAGGATCGCGCCGACAACCTGCACGAGCATCACCGTTGCAGTCAGGCACAGCGAGATCGTCAGCAGCCGACGGTTGCTGGAGCCGCGGAGCCCTCCCCCGTGTGCGTGATCATGCATGCCACCAGGCTAGCCCGGACGACACTGTCGGAAGTCCGTTTCCCCTAGTCGGGAAAGGTAACGAGAACCAGTCTCACCACGCTACGACCGGGCTCGTGCCGCATTGGTCTTGCCGGTGTCAGTGGATCGTGGTTTCTTGGTGGCATGGATACCGCAACCTCCGCCGACGGGATCACGATCGGCTTTGAGCAAGTGGGCGAAGGACCGACCATCGTTATTGTCGGCGGCGCCTTCTCCGTGGCTGCCGATGGCGGAGCGCTCGCGAGCGCCCTTGTGGATGTGGGCTTTCGAGCTGTCACGTTTGACAGGCGCGCGCGAGGTTCAAGCGGCGACAGGCGCGGGTCGTTGCCCGAGGATGAAGCACATGATCTGGCCGCTGTGATCGACGCGGTCGGCGGCGACGCGTTCGTGCTCGGACATTCTTCTGGCGCCGTCCTCGCTCTTTTCGCCGCAGGCCGCGGGGTTCCGATCCGCTCGCTCTTTCTCTCTGAGCCGCCGTTCCGATTCGGAACTGACGAGCCCGCCGCGGATCTTGCCCAGCGCCTGCAGAAACTCGTCGACGATGGCAAAAGTGCCGAAGCAGTAGTCACATTTCAACTGGAGGGAGTGGGGCTGCCACCGGAGATGGTGGAATCGATCCGGCAGAGCGAACAGTTTCCCCCATTGGTGTTGCTCGCGCAGTCGACGGTCTACGACGCGACGCTGACCGCGCAGGTTTCAACGCCCACGCCGGAAATGTTGTCGGTGTCGCAACCGGTCACCATTCTGCGAGGAGAGCAGACCTTCCCCATCCTCATCACAGCAGCAGATCGACTAGCGCAGGAGATGCCGGGCGCAGAACTCGTGATCGTCCCTGAATCAGTCATGCACCGCCCTGACCCGAGCGCGACTGCCCGAGCGGTACGGGAACGCGTCTGACGGCCTCTTGCAACGGGTGCGCGTCAGAGAGTCTTCAGCAGCGGAACGAACGCTTCGAAAGCGCGCGCCCGGTGTGACTGCGATTGCTTCTCTTCACTGCTGAAATCTGCCGTGGTGCGCTCGGCGCCAGCAGGCTGACCGTCGGGGATGAAGATCGGGTCGTAGCCGAAGCCGTTCGCGCCGGAGGGTTCGTGCGCGAGACGCCCCGGCCAGACGCCTGCCACCGTGTGTTCCGTGCCGTCCGGGGTCACGAGCGCGATCGTGGAGATGAACTGGGCAGTGCGGTGCGGGTCAGCGATGTCTGTGAGCTGGTCGAGCAGCAACTCGAGGTTCGACCGCGCGTCTTTCTTCTGCCCTGCCCAATAGGCGGAGAAGATGCCGGGCGATCCGCCCAGCACATCCACGCAGATACCAGAGTCGTCAGCGAACGCAGTGAGCCCAGTGAGTTCTGCCGCGGCGCGTGCCTTGAGCAGCGCGTTCTCTGCGAACGTCACACCGTCTTCGACCGGTTCAGGACCGTCATAGCCGATGACCTCGAGGTCGGGCCTCGTCATCGCGATGATCTGCTGAAACTCGGCGATCTTGTGCGGGTTGTGCGTAGCGAGAACGACTCTGGTCATGCCGTCACTCCCCCGCGAGGGCAGCGAGCTGCCGTGCCTTCAGGTCTGCGCAGCCGTTGACGCCGAGCTCGAGCAATGCGTCGAGCTCGCGCTTGTCGAATGGTGCGCCCTCGGCAGTTCCCTGCACCTCGACGAACAGTCCGCGGCCGGTGACGACAATGTTCATGTCGGTCTCGGCCCGCACGTCTTCGGTATATGCCAAATCGAGCATGGGCTCACCATCGATGATCCCGACCGAGACTGCGGCGACAGAATCCAGCAGCGGCGTGGCATTCTTGCCGATGAACTTCTTCTCGCGACCCCATTCGATGGCGTCAGCCAGTGCGACGTAGGCGCCGGTGATTGCGGCAGTGCGGGTGCCACCGTCGGCCTGCAGCACGTCGCAGTCGATGACGATGGTGTTCTCGCCCAGCGCCTTGGTGTCAACGACCGCGCGAAGGGCCCGGCCGATCAGGCGCGAGATCTCGTGTGTACGACCACCGATTTTGCCCCTGACGCTCTCACGGTCATTGCGGCTGTTCGTCGCGCGGGGCAGCATCGCGTACTCCGCAGTCACCCAGCCCTTACCCTTGCCTGCCAGCCAGCGCGGTACGCCGTTCGTGAACGAAGCCGTGCACAGCACCTTCGTGCCACCGAAGCTGATCAGTGCCGATCCCTCGGCCTGAGCGCTCCACCCGCGCTCGATCGTGATCTCGCGGAGCTGGTCTACGGAGCGGCCGTCGACGCGGACGATGTCAGTCATGAAGTTCCTTCTGGTTGGATGCCGGCCTCGGCCAGCTCGGAGAGGTCGGGAAGTGTGATGACGCCGGTCTGCACGTGCTGCACGTTGCGCACTTCGGCGCCCATCAGACGGTTGGCGAGAGCGGTGAATTCCTCAGTGGATTCGCCGGTCGCCTCGTAGGTATAGCTCGACACGGCATTCGGTGAAGCGAGAAGATCGCGACGAGTGAGCTGCCGATACACATCGCCGGCGGTCTCATCATCACTGGAGACGAGGGAGACGCCCTCGCCCATCACGTAGCTGATCGCGCCACGCAGGAAGGGGTAATGCGTGCATCCGAGCACGAGGGTGTCGACGTCGGCGTCACGCAGCGGAGCCAGATACTCCTCGGCGACTGCCAGCACCTCAGGTGTGCCAATGATGCCAGCCTCGACGAACTCAACGAACTGCGGGCAGGCTGCGGTGAACACCTGCAGGCGCTCGTCGACCTCGAGCATGTCCTGGTAGGCGCGAGATCCGATCGTGCCGACCGTGCCGATGACACCGATCCGGTTGTTCCGGGTCGTGGAGACGGCGCGGCGCACGGCGGGGCCGATGACCTCGACGACGGGAACGTCGTAGCGCTCTCTTGCGTCGCGGAGCATCGCGGCAGATGCCGTATTGCACGCGATCACGAGCATCTTCACACCCTGATCAACCAGCGTGTCCAACACTTCGAGCGCGTAGCGTCGCACATCAGCGATGGGCTTCGGCCCATAAGGTGAATGTGCGGTGTCGCCGATGTAAACGAATGATTCACGAGGCAATTGAGCCCGGATCGCGCGGGCCACAGTAAGCCCGCCGACACCGGAGTCGAAGATTCCGATCGGCGCGTCGTTCATGACTCCCCAGCCTACCCGCGCGCTGAAGTCACAGGCGTGCCGCCACGCTCACTAAACTGAGCGCATGAACTCGTCGACGGCTCTGCTGACGGACAGATATGAACTCACGATGCTCGGCGCCGCGCTGCGTGACGGCACGGCCGCGCGCGCCAGCGTGTTCGAGCTGTTCTCCAGGCGACTCTCCGGTGGGCGCCGTTTCGGTGTCGTCGCGGGCACAGGGCGCCTGCTTTCGCTGCTCAGAGATTTCCGGTTCGGTGATGACGAATTGCGTTTCCTGCGCGACGGCGACGTGGTGGATGCCGCGGCCCTGAAATACCTGGAGAACTACCGGTTCACCGGGTCCATCCACGGATACCGCGAGGGCGAGCTTTACTTCCCCGGCTCTCCCATTCTCACTGTCGAGGGCACTTTTGCGGATGCTGTCGTGCTGGAGACGCTCGCGCTGAGCGTTCTCAACCATGACTCCGCTGTCGCAACTGCGGCCTCCCGCATGAGCATTGCCGCCGGCGAGCGGCCAATGTCGGAGATGGGGTCACGTCGTGCGGCTGAGATGTCGGCAGTGTCCGCGGCGCGTGCCGCTTACATCGCCGGTTTCGCGGCTACCAGCAATCTCGAAGCAGGTCGCACATGGGGCATCCCGACCATGGGTACGGCAGCACACTCGTGGACGCTTCTGCATGACACGGAGGAGGATGCTTTCCGCGCCCAGATCGAGAGCCTGGGTGTCAATACGACATTGCTCGTCGACACCTATGACATTCGAAAGGGTGTAGAGACCGCCATCCGCGTGGCTGGCACCGCGCTCGGCGGTGTGCGACTTGACTCCGGCGATCTGCCGACCGTCGCCGCTGTCGTGCGCGCGCAGCTCGACGAGCTCGGAGCGACGGAAACGAAGATCACCGTGACCAGCGATCTCGATGAGTACGCGATAGCCGCACTCGCGGCATCCCCCGTTGATTTCTACGGTGTCGGTACCTCGGTCGTCACCGGATCCGGGTATCCGACAGCAAGCATGGTCTACAAACTTGTCGCGCGAGAGGATCCGTCCCAGGGCTGGGTCTCGGTGGCAAAGGCCTCAACCGACAAGGGTTCGAAGGGCGGTCGCAAGATTGCGTTTCGCACACTGCGCGACGGCGTGGCAGTGGCCGAAACCGTGATCGTATCCGACGGATTCGAAGCGCTCGCGACCCCCGCAGAGTATCCGGACTCGCGCCCGCTGCAGGTTACGTTCGTCGATGCTGGCGAGATCGACAGCGCGTACGAAGGCGTTGCAGGCACGGCATCCGCCAGAGAGCGTCACATGCGCGTTCGCGAGGAACTGCCCGTTCGCGCGCTGGCGCTCAGCAAGTCAGATCCTGCGATCCCGACGGTGTTCGTCGACGCTGACTAGCCGACCATCGTTTCGTAGATCTCTTTGCACGTCGGGCAGATCGGAAACTTCTCCGGGTCGCGACCCGGCGTCCATTTCTTGCCGCACAGCGCACGCACCGGCTTGCCGGAGAGCGCAGACTCAAGGATCTTGTCTTTCTTCACGTAGTGCGAGAAGCGCTCGTGGTCGCCCGGCTCGAGGTTCTCTTCCTTGAGAAGTTCTTCCAGTTCGCGATCAAGCGTGGCCACGCCACCTTGATCGGGGCTGTCAAGCGGAGTACTCATATCGCCGATTCTAACTGCCCTGGCGACATGGCGGGCGCAAAACGGCCGCTCATGCCGTCTCAACGAACTCCATCAGCCGTTCGCCACCACGATCGTAGATCCGACCGCCGATAACCGCCCCGAGCGCCAGGATGACCAGTCCGGTCCCGAGACCAATCCAGAAGGTCATCGGGTTGTAGACGCCGTCCGAAATCACCGTCATGATGAACAGCCCGATCGTGGGCGCGCTCACGATGATGGCGCCGATGAAGGCGACGGCAGGTCCGAACCCGCCACGGGATGCCGATCGCTGAGGCTGTTGGAAAGGACTGTCGCCGGGGCGCGAAACCGCGTAAGGCGAGACCGCCGAAGAGATACTGGAGAGCCCCAGGCCGGAAAGGAACAGGCTCGACGCGAGCCCGATCATCGGCAACAGCAGGTACCAGCTCTCGACCATGGCCAAAGTCAGTGAGATCGCGACAGCAAGGGCAGGAATCGCCACCAGGGCGACCGGGATGAGTCTGCCCAGGCGATCCGGCAACCCGCGCACCCCGCTGGCGACGTGAATCCACAGTGCTGTGGAGTCATAAGCGACGTCGTTGTGCGGCAGCCAGCCGAAGAACAGCGCCATGAGTGGGACGGGTACGAGCGCGGCGATGTACAGCGGTACGCCTGCAACGAGAAGCGGGAAGACCGTCAGCACGCCGGCGATGGGCACGATGACGAAGTTCACGATGTAACGGCGATCACGCAGCCAGTAGACGAGGCTGCGAGCCGCGATCGCGCCGAATGCGTTTGCCGGCAGCAGCCCGAACCAGCCGAGGCCGGATCGTTCGCGAGATGTCGCCGGTCGCTCGGTCGTCGTGAGCAGTCGGCGGACCAGCCAGGACCACAGCATCCACAGGGAGAACAAAGTCGCGAACGCGATGATGCCGGTGAGCCAGGTGCCAGCGACGTCTCCGGCGGCGATTGCCAGCGGGAAGGCAGAGCCTGCGGCGAACGGGGTGAACCCGGCCACTGTTGCTACCACCGCGACGGCGTCTGGCACCCGCCCGTCCCATTCCAGCGATGCGAAGAAGACGGCAACCGGGAACGCCACGACAACGACAGCCAGCCCGAACAGCGCGGTCAGCTCTCGAGAGCGGCGTTCTGGGAGCAACAGTGCACTGAACGCCATCCCGATGCGTGCCGCGACAGTCGCTGCCAGCAGACGGAGGAACGCCCCCAGAACAGCGGCGAGCCACGGTGTACCGAATTCGATGGCGACGATCGTTGAGCAGACGATGATCGCCAGCAGCGCGAATGACGGCACACTGATCATCGAGGCGAGGGCGAGGATCCACGGCATTTGTCGCTCGTCGACGCCGAAGACCCCGAACCGCCGCGGATCGAGTTGATCTGTCGCGCCGGTGAAAATCGGCCCGAGCAGGAAACCGAGGAAAGTTGCAGCGCCTCCCAGCACGAGCACCGTACGCGCAACGGGCAGCGGAGCATCCGCAAGGCTCAATATCGCGACGCAGACCGCGCCCGTGATAATCACGAGCACGGCGAGGCCCACCAGTGAACGCGCTGTTCGTCCGCCCCGGAGGGCGCCGAGCATCAGCGCAAACCTCAGTCGGAGAATGTGTGCAGCCACTCGAGCCCCTCCACCTCGCCGATGCCGCCGGAGAGTTCGACGAAACGAGACTCCAACGTTTGACCGGCACGCACTTCGTCGATGGTTCCCTCAGCCAGCACATCGCCACCGACGATGATCGCCACGCGAGAGCAGACTCGTTCGACGAGATCCATTCCGTGACTGGACAGGATGACAGTGCCGCCGTGGGTGACATAGGCACGGAGGATGTCGAGGATCACCGCTGATGACACCGGATCGACAGCCTCGAACGGCTCATCGAGCACCAGCACGCGCGGTGAATGGATCATGGCCCCGGCGAGCATGATCTTCTTGGTCATGCCGGCCGAGTAGTCGGAGACGACACGACTGACAGAATCAGCGAGGTCGAAGGCACGGACCAGATCTGCAGACCGCTTCTCAATCACGTCAGCCGAGAGTCCCCGCAGCAGCCCGTAATAGTGCAGCAGTTGCCGGCCGGTCAGTCGATCAAAGGTGCGCAGACGGTCGGGCAGCACGCCCATGACGCGCTTGGCAGCGAGGGAATCGGTGGCCTGATCGATGCCGCAGACGACCACCTGACCGGCGTCGGCGCGAAGAAGCCCGGCGAGGATCGAAAGTGTCGTCGTCTTTCCTGCGCCGTTCGGTCCGACGATGCCGTAAAAGGATCCGGCAGGAATCGTCAGGTCGATGCCGTTCACCGCTCGGTGATCGCCGAAGTCTTTGATAAGCCCGCGGATCACGACCGCGTCGGCTGCAGGTGGGGCAACAGCGGCGTCGGCGATCGGGATGACCGCGTCCGCCACTGGAGATGGGGCGTCTGGCTCGGTGAGGGGTTCGGGCTCTACGGGCTCGGGGGCCACAGGCTCGGGCTCGGGGGTTACAGGCTCGGGCTCGACTGGAGATGCTTGCTCGGTCGCCGGCGCCGCCGGCGCCGGAGCACTGACGGCCTCGGCCGTCGGTGCTGCAGCGTCTGCGGCGACAGCTGTCTTGGGCCGCGGCTTGCGCTTTACCAGCGGCGGGGTGATCTCGACACTGTTGGATTCCTCTGTCGCCGCGGCATCTATCGCCGCAGCATCCTTCGCCGCAGCATCCTTCGCCGCAGCATCCTTCGCCGCAGCATCCTTCGCCGCAGCATCCTTCTCCGCGGCGGCACGCTTCGTGGCAGCGGCACGCTTCGTGGCAGCGGCCTTCTTCGCAGCAGCGGTTTGGGCGGCCGCCGTCTTCGCGGAGGCGGTCTTGGCTGCTGTCTTCTTTACCTCGGCCTTGGCCGCTGCAGCACGCGCAGTGGCATCCTTCACAGCCACGGTCTGGGCTGCACTGCTCTTCTTCGCAGCCGTCGTGGCCGCCGCAGTCTTGTCAGCCGCAGTCTTAGCCGCCACAGTCTTAGCCGCCACAGCCTTGGCGGAGGCACTATTGGCGGTTGCAGTCTTGGCAGTCGGCTTCTTCGCAGCAGTCGTGGAGCGCGCGGCCGTTGTCTTCACCGCCGCAGATTTCGTCGTGCGCGCAGGAGTCTTCTTCGCTGCAGGACGCGTGGCGCGCGGTACGGAGGCGTCGGCCGACGCGGCCTTTACGTCTTCCGGCTGATCGGCACGGTCATCAAGAGGAGAAGTCACTGTCTTACGCTATCAACGGCGATGGACTTTCTCCGGGTCGAGCGAAACAATTGTCACCTGTGCGTCCGGTGTGTAGCTGATTACGAAATGGCAACGGAGGCGGCATAACCCGAGGCTTCCCAGGGGGCGTCGCTAGCATGAAGGCGGCACGAAGGGGTGTCTGGCCGATGAACCGGCCGTGAACACAGATTATTTTTAGGAGTATCCGTGACTCTTCAAACCGTCATTCTTGCCGCTGGTATGGGCTCGCGCCTCGGGCGCGCCCTGCCCAAGCCGCTGACCGAGCTCAGCGATGGCCGCTCGATCATGCAGCAGCAGCACGAGAACATCCGTGCAGCCTTCGGCAGCGATGCCCGCATCACGGCAGTTGTTGGCTACCGGGCCGAGACGATCATCGAGGCGTTCCCTCACGTCAACTACGTTCACAACGAGCGTTACGACGAGACCAACACCTCTAAGAGCCTGCTGCGTGCCCTCGCTGCGACCGGCAAGGGCGGCGTGCTCTGGATGAATGGTGATGTCGTCTTCGACCCGCTGATCCTCGGCCGTGCGATCGAATTCATTGAGCGCGACCAGTCGTTCGTCACTGTCAACACCTCCAGGGTGAGCGATGAAGAGGTGAAGTACACGGTTACGGCCGAGGGCTTCATCAACGAACTGTCGAAGACCGTCAAGGGCGGGCTCGGCGAAGCAGTCGGCATCAACTACATTTCCTCGACGCACAAGAAGGCGTTCATGCGTCAGCTGCAGCGCGTCGAGGACCAGGACTACTTCGAGCGCGGTCTTGAGCTCGCTATCGCCGAGGATGCTCTGCTCCTCGAGCCGATGGATGTCTCTGACCTGTACGCCGTCGAGGTCGACTTCGCAGAAGACCTCGAGCGCGCGAACCAGTACGTCTGACCATCAGCATCCGAAAGCCGCCCCTCGCATGTCGACGGGGCGGCTTTCTGCTTTCTCTCGGGGAGAGATTCTAGGATCATCGTGATGGCTAAGAAGGTGCACAAGATCCACACCCTCCCGGACGATGCTCCGTGGGACAGGGAAGTTGCTCCCGTGGGTTCGACTGAGCATCCGTCCGCCGTGCGCGGGCTCGATCGCGTGCTGGCTATTCAGCGTCCGCTCGTGCTGGCTCATATCCGCAGCATCCGTCTGCGTAATCCGGATGCGACGCCGGATCAGCTCGTGCGCATTCTTGAGCGCCGCTACCTTGCGGCGGTGACTACTGGAGGCGCGGCCGTAGGCGCAACGGCGGTCGTTCCTGGTATCGGCACCGGAATCACGCTGGCGCTGTCGGGCGTGGAGACGGTCGGGTTCGTCGAATCGACGGCCCTGTTCGCGCAGTCTGTTGCGGAGATCCACGGCATCGCGGTCGAGAACCCTGATCGGGCGCGAGCGCTGGTGATGACGCTGATGCTCGGCAAAGAGGGCGTGGATCTGGTCGGACAGCTCGCGAAGCAGGCGACTGGGCGCGGGGGCGTTCGTTCGTCCTACTGGGGTGAGCTTGTGACGAAGTCGCTCCCCCGTGCGGCGGTCGGTCCGGTCGTTGACCAGCTCAAGACGGTATTCGTGCGGCACTTCGCTGCGGCCGGAGGTGCGTCTTTCCTTGGCAAGGCTTTGCCGTTCGGTATCGGGGCTGCGGTCGGCGGAGCGGGGAACCATCTGCTCGGCAGACGCGTGCTGACGACATCACGTCGCGCGTTCGGGGCTGCGCCCGCCATGCTGCCGGCCGAGTTGGAGCCCGTCACCGGCGCCGAGAAACTCGAACTGCGGATGCTGCGCGGAGCGCGCTACGCCGGATCAGCCGTTGCCGGTGCTGCGGGAACCGTGGTGCGAGGCGCGGGCTGGGTCGGTCACAAGGTCAATGATGTGACCCGCAGCAAGCGCAAGCGGCGCGACCTGGATGCTGACGCTTCGGTGGCTGACGACTCGCTCTCCACAGAACTGGATTCTTAGGGGTTCTCCCCGGTTCATTCTCCGCACGCTGCTGGGAGCGCTCGCGCGTCGGCGGCCACTTCTAGCGTGGCCCGCATGTTGAGACCTATCGAGCCGACCGAACGGCCGCCTGCTCCTGCGTACCGGGTGCCGTGGCTCATCCGCCGCGACGATCCGGCGCACCCTGTGGTGATCAATCAGGGCCGCGAAGCCGTCGATTTCGTGCGGGTGTTCCGCGACGATGCCGCCGGGCGTGAGCGCACACAATTGTGGGGGCAGGTGCTTCCCTCGGAGGACATCGAACTGTGCCTGTGTGCGGCAGATCTCAATGAGGTCGTCGTCACGATCGCGTGGTTCCGGCCGAGTGACGGGCTGGAATACGTGTGGAGGTTTGTGGCTTGATGCGCGTTGCGCAACACGCTACCCGGCGAATTCATCACCGAGCTGTATCTGACGCCTTTCGATATGAGCGCCCGGGAGCTGGCGGCCGAGCTCGACGTCTCCCCCTCAACGCTCAGCCGAGTACTCAACGGCACAAGCCGTGTGACTCCCGAGATGTCTTTGCGTCTTTCTAAGGCACTTGGCCGCACCGTCGAGAGCTGGCTGGCACTGCAGACTTCACACGATCTGTGGGTCGCCCGGCAGACTGTCGATCTCAGCCGGGTCAGGCAGGTCGAGCGCGAAGTGGCCTGACGCTCAGGCGCCCTCGCGGCGGCGGAGCTCGCGACGGAAGTCGGCCTCTGAATACGGCTTGAGGTTTTCGGGCAGGTCAGCAGCGGTCAATCCGTCGAGGAATACCGACGGTTTCACCTGCAGTGCTGTGGCGAGCTGGATGAGGACGAACAGGGTCGGGTTCCCGACCCCCTTCTCGATGCGCGCCAAGTGAGACACATCCATGTCCGCGCGCTCGGCGAGTTTGGCGCGGCTCATCGTCGTCTTGCTCCGCAGTTCCGCGACCCGCAGCCCGACTTGCTCGGATGCTCGAGATCGCGGTTCCTTCATTCCTCCAGCATCCAAGCGAACCGCTCGGTCACCACGCGCATGCAAGCATGGGCTTTCATGCCTGTCCGATTTATCCGGCCACTGGGGGCGCTCGCCTACGAAGAGTTTGCTGCGCAGTGGGCCGCAGAATAAGCGTTACCTGTTCGTTATTCGGCCTGGCTTCATTTTGCTCGTATTTATCTTCTAATGTCCGTGGTTCGCGTCATTATGAATGATGGTAGCTTTCACCAACTTAGTTGACCTGATCCCCGCATTGCGCGGCAGGTGCGACGAAGCTGCCTTCGCCCTGCCATCGACGCTCCGCGCACTCGATGACGACACGGTCGTGGCCGTACTCACACAGGCCGCCGAGCTCGCGAAGCAGGTCGAACACGTCATCCTCACAGCCGCCGGCGTGGTGGCACTCCGTTCGACTCGAGGGGCCGGGCACTCCGGCCTTGCACAATCACGCGGTCATCGCAGCGCCGAATCGTTGATTCAGGGCATCACCGGCTCGACCCGCGCTGAGGCTGCGCGCGCGGCACGCGTGGGATCGGCCCTGCTTGATGACGGGTCGGCCCCGGTTGATGACGACGCTGAAACGACAGACGCGGGTTCTGACTCAGGTTCTGACGCGGGTTCTGACTCAGGTTCTGACGCAGACGTTGATTCCGAGAACGAGGCCGATTCCGGCGACCAGGCCGGCTCCGGTGCGGGCTCCGGTGCGGGCTCCGGCGCGGGCTCCGGCGCGGGCTCCGGCCGAGAAGATGCACAGCCAGCAGCGGCACCACGGAACTGGCATGCACCGCTGAGTCATGCACTGATCAATGGAAAGATCACCGCGGCCCAGCATGACGCGATTCGGCGAGGGCTCGGCGAGCCGCCGACGATCGATTCCAACAGCTTCAGCTCGGAGGCCGACGCCGCGCAGCTCGCGCAGATCTGGCGCGAAGCGTGGCAACTGGCTGCAGAGCAACTCATCATCGAATCCGCAGGGCGCACGGTCGAAGAGCTCGGATCTGCCGGCCGAACAATTCGCGACCGGCTCGACCCCGACGGCGCAGCCGCCCGGTTCGAACAACGCTATGCACGACGTTCTTTCCGCATGTGGACCGACGCAGACGGCGTACGCCACGGCAGCTTCATCTTTGACGACGAGTCGGGCGCACTGGTCCAAACGATTCATGATGCCGCCCTTCGTCCACGACGCGGCGGGCCGCGATTCGTCGATTCCGACGAGCGGGCGGCCGCGAAGGACCTCAGCGACGATCCGCGCACCAACGAGCAGCTTGCGCACGACCTCATGACCGACGTGCTGCGCGCGGGAGCTCTCGCCGATGCGAAGACCGTGTTCGGAACGCGCCAGGCCGGCGTGCGACTCGTGCAGACCGTCGAAACGAACGGCGCACACGGGCCTGCGCACACCGAAGACGGGCTGGCGTTCATCCCGTCTTCGGTCGCCGACCAGCATGCGTGCAACACGGGCACCATTCCCGTCATCGTCGACTCCTGCGGAAATCCGCTCGATGTCGGCCGAGAACAGCGGCTGTTCACGACGAAACAACGCATCGCGCTCGCCGTTCGCGATGGTGGATGCCGGTGGAAAGGATGTGATCGACCAGCGTCATACTGCGAATCGCATCACATCGACCATTGGATCGACGGCGGATGCACCGACCTCGACCGCGGGATTCTGCTGTGCAGATTCCATCATCTACAGCTCCACAACGGTGGGTGGTCGATATCGCGAGATCCGGGCGGCGAATTCATGCTGCGCCACCCGTCGGGCGACAGTATCCTCCTCGTGCGAAGACTCGCTCTGCGATACGCGTTCGAAGACATCGATCTACCGCCACGACGATTCCGGCCAGCGTCATGAATGCTGCGCATCTCGACACAGCAATCCACCAGTCGGCACAGCAATCCACCAAAGGATTCGCCAACCCGTTGTGGCGAGCATCCAACGTCACCGCGCATCCCGGCGCTAGTGTGGAATCCGTGACGGACACCCCTGACCTTTCTACGACCGCCGGCAAGATCGCCGACCTCCGCGCGCGCTACAGCGACGCGGTGCTCGACGCCGAGACAAAGGCGAAGGAGAAGCAGCACGCCAAGGGCAAGATGACCGCCCGCGAGCGCATCGAGCTTCTCGTCGACGCCGGCAGCTTCGTCGAGTTCGACGAATACGTGCGCCACCGCTCCACAGCCTTCGGCATGGACCGCAACCGCCCGTACGGCGACTCCGTCGTCACCGGATTCGGCACCATCCACGGCCGCACCATCGCCGTCTACTCGCAGGACTTCACCACGTTCGGCGGATCGCTCGGCGAAGTATCCGGTGACAAGATCATCAAGATCATGGAATACGCCCTCACCGGCGGCATGCCCATCATCGGTATCCTCGACTCCGGCGGCGCCCGCATCCAGGAAGGCGTGCTCGCCCTCAGCAAGTACGGCGAGATCTTCCGCCTGAACACTCGCTCCTCCGGCGTCATCCCGCAGATCTCGATCATCATGGGCCCTGCAGCCGGCGGCGCCGTCTACGGCCCCGCACTCACCGACTTCGTCATCATGGTCGACAAGACCAGCCAAATGTTCGTCACCGGCCCCGACGTCATCAAGACCGTCACCGGCGAAGACGTCGGCATGGAAGAGCTCGGCGGCGCATACACGCACAACACCCGCTCCGGCGTCGCGCACTACCTCGCAGAGGACGAAGACGACGCCCTTGACTACGCGCGCACGCTCCTCGGATTCCTTCCCGACAACAACATGGCGGAGATCCCCGCCTATGAGAGCGCCTTCGAGTTCGAGACGACGGATGCCGATCGCACGCTGAACACGATCATCCCCGACTCCGCGAACCAGCCCTACGACATCCACACCGTCATCGACCACGTGATCGACGACGACTTCCTCGAGGTGCAGCCGCTGTTCGCGCCGAACATCGTTATCGGCTTCGGCCGCATCGAAGGCCGCTCGGTCGGAATCATCGCGAACCAGCCCTCCCAGATGGCCGGAACGCTGAACATCGAAGCCGGCGAGAAAGCCAGCCGTTTCGTGCGCTTCTGCGACGCCTTCTCGGTTCCGATCGTCACCCTCGTCGACGTTCCCGGCTACCTGCCCGGCACCGACCAGGAATGGACTGGCGTCATCCGCCGCGGCGCGAAGCTCATCTACGCCTACGCCGAAGCCACGGTGCCGATGGTCACCGTGATCCTGCGCAAGGCCTATGGCGGCGCCTACATCGTGATGGGCTCCAAGCAGCTTGGCGCTGACGTCAACCTCGCATGGCCCACCGCAGAAATCGCAGTCATGGGCGGCCAGGGCGCCGTCAACATCCTCTACCGCGGTGAGATCAAGAAGGCAGAGGACGCCGGCGAAGACGTCGCGGCCGTCCGCACCCGCCTCGCCAACGAATACACCTACAGCGTCACGTCGCCGTTCCTGGCCGCGGAGCGCGGCGAGATCGATGGCATCATCGAACCCGCGAACACCCGCGTCGCGATCGCCAAGGCACTGCGATCCCTCCGCGGCAAGCGCAGCGAACTGCCGCCGAAGAAGCACGGGAACATTCCGCTGTGACAGACACCGACGCCAACTCCAACCGGGCAGCAGACCTCCACTTCGTCCGCGGCACCGCGAACGAAGAGGAACTTGCCGCGCTCATCGCCGTCGTCACCGACGCGTATGAGCGAGAAGCCGCGGATGCAGTCGCCGAAGAGCCGTCCGTGTCAGCATGGCGGCGCACCCAGCGTTCGCTACGCGCGCCGCTGCGTCGCGACATCCCCTGGGGACGCTTTTCGGGCTGACGTCGCGGATGCCCTGAGCCGCACCTTCGACAGGCTCAGGAGAGGCCGACAGGCTCAGAGACCAGACGAGGCGCGCAGCACCGGGTTCGCGAAGCGCAACGTCACCAACTGGAACGGCCGCAACGTCACCTCGGTCCCATCAAGCGCCGCCGCGGTCACGGCCGCAGCATCCACCTCGCGCTCCAACAGATCCGTCTCGATCACGCTGTCGAAATCGAAAGCCGTCGTCAGCGTCGCCGAAGCACGCCCACCGTGCGCCTCATACAGCCGCACGATCACGTCACCGCTGCGATCCTCAGCGAGCTTCACCGCTTCCACCACCACTGCGTCCGACGACACCGCGACCAATGACTCAACCGGCCCCGCCCCCGCGACAGTGCGCGTCGGCAGATTGAGCCGATACCCCTCGCGCACAGCATCCGCGATCTCGGCATCCGGTCGAATGCTCACCCGGAACGTGTGCTCGCCCTGATCCGCCTCCGGGTCGGGGTACAACGGCGCCCGCAGTAACGACACTCGAACGTTCGTGATCGTTCCGCCACCGGAACGGGTCGCACGCGTGATGTCATGCCCATAGGTGGAATCGTTCGCAACAGCCACGCCGAAGCCATTCTCACCGACATGCACCCAGCGATGGGCCACCGTCTCGAACCGCGCCATGTCCCACGACGTGTTCGTGTGCGTCGGCCGCTGCACGTGCCCGAACTGGATCTCCGAACTTGCGCGATCAGCATGGACATCGAAGGGGAATGCGAGCTTGAGCAGCTTCTGCCGCTCATGCCAATCCACCGTCGTCTCGATCTCCAGCGCATGAGAATCCGCCGCCAAGGAGAGAGTCTGCGTGATCCGAGTAGCCCCCCGGCTACGGACCACGCAGACGATTGCCGTAGTCGGATGCGGAACCAGATCGATCGACACCGCGTCAGTCAGGTCGATGACGTGACGACGGTAGTGCTCATCGATGTCCCAGGCATCCCACTGCGTAGGCGTATCGCGATGCAACAGCAGAAGATTTCCCCGCTCTCCCGGCGCAATCGTTTCACGCCCCGTCGCGCGGACGATGAGTGACGTTATGAGACCCGACTCGTCGATGTGTACGGCAAGGTGCTCATTCGACAGATCGAATCCGCCCATCGTCCGCGCAACTGTCGCGGGTGGCGTCTCGATGGGGGAAGCGACAGCGATCCCCATCGCTGCTGCCCCCTCCCATGCATAGGGTCCCGCGTTCGCAACAAGCTCCGTCGTGCCCTCCCCGGCAACCGCTCGCAGAGCCTGCACGGTGATGCGCTCCGTCGACGCCAAGACCTCGGCGTAGCGACGTTCTGCTTCCCGGTGCACCCAGCCAATCGAGGTGCCGGGAAGAATGTCATGGAACTGCTGCAGCAACACGGTCTCCCATAAACCGTCCAACTCGCCATAGGGATACTCCGCGCCGCGTAAGGCCGCAGCCGTCGCCCACAGCTCCGCTTCACGCAGTGCATGCTCGCTGCGACGGTTGCCGCGCTTCGTGCGCGCCTGTGACGTGTAGGTGCCACGGTGGAACTCGAGGTACATTTCCCCCGACCACACCGGCGGATTCGGATACTCTGCCTCTGCCGTCTCGAAGAACTGTGCCGGCGATGACAACGTGACCGTGGGCGAACCTTCCAGTGATCGCAGTCGCGCCGCAGCCGCCACCATCTCGCGGTTCGGGCCACCGCCACCATCGCCGTATCCGAACGGCACGAGCGACGTGTTCGCGACACCCTTCTCGGCGTACTTGCGCTCAGCCCTGGCCAACTCCGCACCGGTCAGCTGCGCGCTGTACGTGTCCACCGGCGGGAAGTGCGTGAAGATGCGCGTTCCGTCCAGCCCTTCCCAGAGGAAAGTATGGTGCGGCATCGCGTTCGTCTCGTTCCACGACATCTTCTGCGTCAGCATCCACCGCGAACCCGCTGCGCGGGCAATCTGCGGCAGCGCGGCAGAGTAGCCGAACGAGTCCGGCAGCCAGACATCCAGTGGCTCGACACCGAACTCGTCCATGAAGAATCGCTTGCCACGCACGAATTGACGCGCCAGCGCCTCACCGCCGGGCAGATTCGTATCGGATTCGACCCACATGCCCCCGGCAGGCACGAAACGACCGGATGCCACAGCGTCCCGCATCCGTGAGAACAGCTCCGGCTGGAACTGCTTCATCCACGCGTACTGCTGCGCCGAGGAGGCCGCGAAGATGAAGTCGCTCTCGTCCTGCAGCGACAGCACGTTCGAGAATGTTCGCGCGACCTTGCGCTGGGTCTCGCGCACTGGCCACAGCCATGCGGAGTCGATATGCGCATGCCCGATCGCGTGCACGCGATGCGCAGAGGCGGATGCGGGTCGAGAGAGCACCTCGGCCAACGCGGCCCGAGCGTCCGCCGCCGTTCCCGCGATGTCATCCGGATCAGCAGCATCGACCATGCGCTCCAGCGCCCGCAGGATCTCTGCTCGACGCGGTGTGTCCGAAAGCTCCGCCATCAGTTGCAGCAGCACCGTGGCATCCTGCAACAACTCCCAGACGACGACATCGCGCACTGCGATATCCGCCTGACGGAACACGTACAGCGGATCGTCCCCCGCCGTCTCCAGCTCTCCCAGCGGCGTCGGTCGAAAATCGCGGAACCCGTCCGCGACGTCGGGGTTGGCCGCAGCCTCCAGATACAGCTCGAATGTGTCGCCTGCGTCGCCCTCCAACGGCACGTAGGCGTTGCGCGGCTCCACCGCCTTCAGGATCGAACCGTCCAGGCGATAGACGGTGCCCTCAGCCTGAAATCCGGGTTCTGCGGCGTTGAATCCGAGGTCGAAGAGCAGCTCGGCTCCGGTAGTGCCCGGTACCGTTCCGGTCACTCTCAGCCACGTCGTACCCCACGGGCGCCCCCAGCGCGTCCCAACGACGAACGGTTCATAAACCTGGCCAACAGCTTCAGCGAACGGTACCGGCTCCCCCGGCACTTCCCAGCGCGCCAATGTCAACGGCTCGAGATCCAGGTACACATTCGTACGCAACCGTTCATCGACAAAGCGACGAACTCTCGCTTCAATCAGCGCGGATGTGTCATGCATTCGGCAACCGACTCCAGGGCAGTGGGATACTAGATAGTAAATCGATTAGATTTACTCCTGTCAAGGGGTCCCACCCAAACAGTGAGCCTGGCGGAGCGCTCAGTGACCCAGGAACAGCGCAGATGCGCGGGGCGAGAGTACCTCGTCCAGCACCACGCAGCCCGCGCCCACCGCGCCGACGTCGTCTCCGACGACAGTGCCGGACACCGGCAACTCTCGCACGGCACGCGTGGCGCTCTGATGATCAAGCAGCTCGGGCAGACGCCGCAAGTACAACTCTTCGACACGCGACCAGAACGGTCCACCCAGCACGACGCGATCGACATCGAGCATGTTCGTCATTCCTGAGATCAACACCGAGAGGTGCTGCGCGGCCTGATCCAGCACCGCTGCCGCGTCCGCATCTCCCGCGGCGACACGCGCGCACAGCTGAGTGAAGCGCTCGTCAACCGATGCGGCATCGCTGCTCTCGCGATCGTCAGCGAAGATACCCGCGCGCTCGGCGCGCTCCACAATCGCCTGCGGCGTGCACACGACCTCAACACAGCCACGCTTCCCGCACCCGCACAGCGGACCATCGGGGTCGACGATGATGTGGCCGACCTCACCGACGTTGCGCGATGAACCTTGCACAGCCTCACCGTTAAGCACCAGCGCCGTACCGATGCCAATACCGAGGTAGACGAACAGGAAAGAGCCGTGCGTCGGGCTGGAACCCGTCCACAGTTCAGCGACAGCGGCAGCCGTCGTGTCCTTCTCCAATGTGACGGGGAATCCGGTCGCCTCGGCAAGAGAGTCTCGCAGTGGCACGCGATGCCACGTGTGCAGCTTGGGCGGGTCGATCACGGTGCCTCGGGCGGAATCAAGCGGCCCGGGTGTCGCGACGCCAATCCCAGCGATGCGCTCGCGATCGGCTCCGGAGCGGACGATCAGTTCATCAATCGCCTTGGACATTGCCATGATAATGCGCCGCGGATCGTTTGCGGGCGTGCGCTTCGTGGTGCGCTCGATCACAGAACCAGAGAGGTCCAACAGCACGAACGTCATGACCGCCGGATCAAGATGCACGCCGATCGAGAGCCGACTGTCTGCGTTCAGCCGCAGAGTGGTGCGTGGCTTTCCCGGCCCCGTGATGGTGCGGCCAGCCTCTTCGATGATCCCGTCATCCAGCAGTCTCCGGGTGATGTTCGTCACCGTCTGCGCCGAGAGTCCGGTCGCATCCACCAGTTCGATCCGGCTCAGGCCCTCGCCTGAACGTCGGATGGTCTCCAGGATGACGGACTGATTGAAGTCGCCCATCTTCGGCAGATTCGTTCCACGACGGCGTACGCTCACGGCTCCATCATGTCGCATGAGGCTGACTTCTTGTCCCCCAAAATACCTACAGACAAGATGCTTGCGTTCCCGCAGACTGGTTCCAACGCTTAGCGTTCGTTCGGTCTCTCTGCCCCAGGGTAGGCAGACGTAGATCGACCACCGCGGTCAGTTTTCGGGTAACTGCACCGCACCTGGCGAGGGGCAGGCGGCAACGCCGCCCCTCGCCCATCTCAACGTTCGCGCGGGATCTCGTGCCACAGGCCGACAGAATCCTCATCGGAAGAATCGCCCGCACTCGAGCGCCCCACCACGGTCACGGCCGTTTTCGAGTCGCGCGCCGCGCGAATGATCAATCGACCGGTGTCGGCGCGAGTGAGAACATCGGCAAGCTCATCGCGAATCTCCGCACGACGTTGCTCGTCGAGCTCCTCCAGCCCACCTTCGTCGAACACCGTCACCGCTGCACCTCGCAGTCGAGCATGCTGAATCGCGTCCCGAACGGCATCATTCAGCAGGCTCGCCCCACGCAGCTCATCGCGCAGCCGCCCCTCGGCAAGCCGTGCCTCCAGACGCTCTTCTTCGGTGAGGTGCCCGTGAGATGCGACCGTGCGCGTAAGCACCGGTCCTGCAGTTCCCAGCGCGTACTGCACGCGAACCCGCCGTTCTCGCTGGCGGACCAGCTGGGTCGCATGCCAGGCGGAGACTGCCTGCTGAATGTCGGCAAGATGTTCGGTGTCGCGCACCGCACGATCCCAGAAAACCACCAGCAGCTGCGCCACGATCGTCCACATGATGGAGCCGACCAGCCCCAGCTCCAGGGCGACAAGCACCCCGAGATACACGGTGGATGAGACCGTCAACACCAGCAACACCAGCCACCCAGCGATTGCTCGACGCCTGACGATGCAGACCACTGCGAGCAGGCCCAGCGCGCCGATGTACCAGGTCGCAAACGGGGCTGTCCGGTGAATCGGCAGCAGCGACGCGCTCACCATTGGGGGGATCGCGGCGCTCGCCACGACGGCGACCACTCCCCACCACAGCGGCATCTGCATCTCACCGGGCGCTTCGACGAGCACGGTGGCCATCATCACTATCAGGTAGAGCAGAATCGCCGCCACCATGAGCAGCGGGACCGTCGGCTGCACGATCCACCACACGGCACGCGCCGCGAAATAGACCGCGAATCCGACAGCGAGCGCCGTGGCAACGCTGCGTACTGAGCGGTTCATGCCCGCTCCCATCCGAGCGTCACGGTAGTGCCCGCAGAGCCGGATACGATCGTCGCTGTCCCGGCCACTCCCGCCATTCGCGCGATGATGGATGCCCGGATTCCCAGGCGGTCCTCGCCGATGGCATCCACATCGAATCCGGGACCGGTGTCAGCAACGGTGACGGAGACCTCATCATCGCCCTTCTCATCGACGACGAGGTGAAGACCACGGCCATGCGCGTGGGTGACGGCGTTGCCGATCGCTTGCCGCGCGGCAAGGACGAGTGCACGTGCCACCCGGCCGGGGATGGACCCGGCACTGCCACGTTCTTCGACGACGGCATCCGCGCCGATCTCAGACAGCGCTCGGCGCAGCTCGATGACGATCTGCGCGGTCGCGACCGGCGCGTCGCTGCCTTCCTGCGCAATACCGGCGTCGGTGTTCGCAAGCCGAGTGAGCGCTTCTCTGGCCATTGAGACAGCCAGGTCACGCGCGCGATCGGTGTCCGCGCGCTCTGCGGCGATCAGCGCCGCGAGCACACTGTCGTGCATCAGCGCGGCGATCGACACGCGCTCTTCCTCTGCGGCGGCGGCCGCAGCCGCAGCAGCGTAGGAGGCGACCGTCTGGCCACGGGCATTATCGACACCAGCGGCGACAGCGCGGAACATCCATCCGAGCGACAGGATGACGATTCCGAGAATGATCGTAAACGACACGTCAAAGGCGGCGCTCGTCCAGAATCTGCTCGTGAACTCACCCTCGACGAGGCGAACGTAGCCATAGACGAGCGGGACCCCGAATGCCCAGACCAGCTGGAGCTTCATCGGGAAAGCGAGCATCGCGGCGACGACGCCGACATTGACCAGGAAGAAGATCCATGGCTGTCCTGGCGCGCGGTTGGAGTCCATGACCAGCGGCCATGCCGCGAGGGCGACAACGTAGACGATGGCGAAGACGCCAGACGCAACACGCACTCCGCGACCGGTTACACATGCGACCAGCATGGCGAGCAACGGCACGTACACGATGACGATGATCGCGATGTAACCAGCGGACGCACCCTGCGAAACGCCGCCGAGGGCAGCGACCAGCGCCTGGGCACCCAGCAGCGTCGATCCGATCGCCACGACTGTGGCGAGGATGCGCTCCATCCGTTTACCGGTGAAGCGTTCAAACTCGGTTTCCGCAGTGCCTGGGGACGGAATCTGACTCCAGGCGTCGCGAAGAGCGGTATCAGCCGACACTCGCGGCTCCGTCGCCAGCGACGATGCCATCTTCCATCGCGCGCCGAAGCAGGTCGATCTTGGTTCGCGCAGGTCGACCGACATCGACGTACTTCACACGCACGCGCGTGATGTTCTCCTTGGCCGTCGAATAGGCAACGCCCAGCCGTTCAGCGACAACCTTCAACGGCAGTCCGGTGGCGTACAGCCGCAGCACCTCGCGTTCACGTGTCGACAGCAGCGCATCGGCGAACTCGCGATCCCCCTCGACGGCGCTGGCCCACTCCACATTGTTGAGCGCGTCACCACGAGCGACCGTACGGATGGCATCAAGCACATCATCAAGGGCGGATGACTTACTCACAATGCCTGCGGCTCCGGCAGCGAGCGATTCACGCACAGCCGCTGGTCGGTCGGCAACACTGTGGATGACGACACTGGCGCCATCGGCCACCAGAGTCGCCACGTTCTCGGTCACGGTGGTGCCGTCGCCGAGCGTGAGATCGAGAACAACGACATCAGCGGGAGCAGCGCCAGTGGACCGTCGCCAGTCGAGATACGACCCGACTGTGCTGCCGGAGAAGACCACGGACTGCGCCCCGTCTCGCTCGCACGCCAATTCGAGCCCGAGGCGAACGGACTCGTGATCGTCGATGAGTGCGACCCTGCTCATGCACCCAGCCTACCGATCTGCTGAGCACTCACCTCGTGAGGAGGGCGACGACCTCGAAATGATGCGAGTGCGGGAACAGGTCGAAGGCCGCGAGCGATGCCGTCTCCCAGCCGAGTTCGCGGAATGTGCCGAGGTCGCGAGCGAGCGCGACCGGGTCGCACGCCACGTAGACGATCGCGTCAGGGCTCAGCGCATGCAGCCCTTCGACGACGGCACGGCCGGCGCCGGCGCGAGGCGGATCCAGCACGACAGCGCCGACCCGTTCGCCGTTGGGGAAGCCTTCGAGGTACTTGTCTACGCGCCCGGTGACCGCGTGCACGTCGAAGTCCTCGAGGTTCTGCTGCGCGAGCTCGGTGGCACGCCTGCTCGATTCCACCGTCACGATGTTGGTCGCGCCGAGCTCTCCCAATGAGGCTCCGAACAGACCGACGCCGCCATACAGGTCAAGATGCGTCTTCTCCGGGTCGACTCGTCCGGCGAGAGCCGAACGCACGGCGGTGTCGAGCGTGTCGGCCGCCCGAGGATGCACCTGCCAGAAGCCATCAGCATCCACCTGGAATTTGCGCTCGCCCACCTGTTCGCGGATGACCTGTGCGGCTGGGCGCTTGCCCTTCGCCGGGCGACGGATGACGTGCACCTGACCGTCTGCGGACTCAACAAGGTCAATGCGTCCAGGCTTAGCGTTCTTCTGCGAGAGCGCCTCTGCCGCTACCCGGCGGCGCGCGAGGGGGTGCGACTGCACCGGGATCACCCGGTGGCTGCGCGCTGCATACGGGCCGACGATTCCGTCGTCGTCCACGTGCAGTGAGACGCGCGTACGCCAGCCGGTGCCGTTTCCGTCGTCAACGGGTGCAATTTCGGGAGCAACCAGGCCAGGACCTGCGAACTTGTCGAATGCCTCCTGCAGCACCTGGCGCTTCAGCGTGCGCTGGTGCGCCAGCTTGATGTGTCCGAGGTCGGCACCGCCGGCTCGTTCTGCGGGGTCACGCGACACATCGGCCTCTGACCATACATGCGGCTGGCGGTGCGGTGACGATTCCAGCACCTCGACGGTCTCGCCGCGCCAGAACGACGACTTGGTGGACTCCGTGATGCGCACGCGCACGCGCTCCCCTGGGATCGCGTCGGAAACGAACACGACACGCCCCTCGTGACGGGCGATGAAGGTGCCGCCGTGAGCGATGCCGGTGATGTCAAGGTCGAGCAGCTGGCCCGCAGAGGAAGTCATCCTTCCAGGATCCCACGTCTGACGCGGCATATCGAACACAAATCGGCCCCGACGCGTACGCGTGGGGGCCGATTTGAGGTTTATCTGCTCAATCGTCCAACGGCTGACCCGTCCGGTCGCGCGCGAACAGTACGGCGACGACCGAGATGATGGCGCAGATGCCGATCAGAATGCCGATGCCACCGTAGTTGTTGGCACCTGCCACGATCGCGGTGGCGATGAGCGGCACAGGGCCTCCAGCGATGGCCGCGCCGACCTGGTACCCCAGCGAAGCCCCGGTGTAGCGGACGTCCGGCGGGAACGACTCGGCGAAGAACGTGCCGAGCACGGCGCCGTAGCTGGCCCAGATGACGCCGAAGCCGATGACAAGCGCGAGGAGCAGCAACCAGAAGTTCTGCTGGTTCATCATCCACAGGAATGGCACGGTGTACAGCGCCACCGCAATCGCTCCGCCGATGAACACCTTCTTTCGTCCGATCCTGTCAGACACCCGTCCCCAGAACAGCATCACCGGAATGGCGACCACCGCGGCGACGAGCACGGCATTGAGCGCCTCGGTCTGCGTGAATCCGAGAGTCACGGCGTAAGAGACCGAGAACGTCGCGAACAGGAAGAAGGTCGCCGTCTCGATGAACTTCGCGAGGATCACGATGATCACCTCACGCCAGTTACGGCGCAGGATCAGAGCGATCGGGAGCTTGGCTGTCTTGCGCTCAGAGACCACCTTGCGGAACGACGGCGTCTCACCGACTGAATGGCGGATCCAGAGCCCCACGGCGACCAGCACGACGGAAAGGATGAACGGGATGCGCCATCCGATCGAGAGGAACGCCTCTTCAGGGAAGATGGCCATGGCGCCGGTGGCCGCGAGGTTTCCAAGAGCAAGGCCGAGAAGAGCACCGGTCTGCGGGACCGCGCCCCACATGCCGCGACGTTTGCGCGGCGAGTATTCGACGGCGAGCAGCAATCCGCCGCCCCATTCGCCGCCGAGCGCCAGGCCCTGTAGCAGTCGCAGCGTGGTCAACAGGATCGGAGCCCAGACGCCGATCATTGCGTAGGTGGGCAGCAGGCCCATCAGCAGCGTCGAGATGCCCATGATCGTGAGCGTCACGACCAGCGTCTTCTTGCGCCCGATCCGATCGCCCATGTGGCTGAACAGGATGCCCCCGATCGGGCGCACCAGGAACGACAGCGCGAATGCGGCGAGCGCCAGCATGTTACTCAGACCAACATCGTCGGACGTGAAGAACAACGGTCCGAACACGAGCGCCGACATGGTTCCGTAGAGGAAGAAGTCGTACCACTCGATCGCGGATCCCACCGCTGAGCCCGCAAGGGCGCGACGACGCTCAGACGATGAGATCTGGTCTGCCTTCTCGGGGATCTTTTCCTGCACTTCAGTCATTTCTCTTGGATGCCTTTCATCATTGAACACGTCATCGGCTGCGATGAACGTCAGGCGGCCTTGCGGCCGGCGAGGATGTCGAGGGCGACGTCGACGATCAGGTCTTCCTGACCGCCCACCAGTCGGCGACGGCCAACCTCGAGGAGGATCTCGTGTGCGGGGACGCCGTACTTCGCGCCCGCACGCTCGGCGTGCAGCAGGAAGGACGAGTAGACGCCGGCGTAGCCGAGTGTGAGCGTCTCGCGATCGACTTGGACGGGGCGCACCTGCAGAGGACGCACGATGTCATCCGCGGCATCCATCAGAGCGAACAGGTCGGTGCCGTGATTCCAGCCGATCTTGTCCGCGGCCGCGATGAACACCTCGAGCGGCGCGTTGCCCGCGCCCGCTCCCATCCCGGTCAGGCTCGCATCGACACGGTTCGCCCCTGCACGCACTGCGGCGATCGAGTTCGCGACGCCGAGCGACAGGTTGTGGTGTGCATGAACGCCGATCTCTGTGGAGGCATCGAGCACGTCGCGCAGCGCCGTGACCCGGTCGGTGATGTCATCCATGTTCTGTGCACCGGACGAGTCGACGACGTAGATGCACTGAGCGCCGTAGCCCTCCATGAGCTTGGCCTGCTCGGCGAGCTTCGCCGGGGTCGCCATAGCGCTCATCATCAGGAAGCCGGTGGTGTTGAGCCCCATCTCGCGCGCCTTGGCGATGTGCTGTGCCGAGACGTCGGCCTCAGTGCAGTGTGTCGCGACGCGGACGTAGCTGACACCGGCCGATGCCGCGCGCTTGAGGTCGTCGATCGTGCCGACGCCGGGGAGCAGCAGCGTCGCGATGGCGATGTCGTTCGCGACCTCGGCGGCAGCCTCGATGAGTTCGGTGTCCGAGTGACGCGCGAAACCGTAGTTGACGCTGGATCCGTTCAGCCCATCGCCGTGGGCAACCTCTACGGAATCAACACCGGCGCTATCGAGCGCGGTTACGACATCTCGAACGTTTTCCACCGTGTACTGGTGGCCGACCGCATGGCTGCCGTCACGCAGGGTGACGTCGGAGATGAACAGCTTGTCCTTCGTGGGGTCGAACATGGTCATGCCACTTCCTGGACCTGCAGAGAGCGGGTCGCGATCGTCTCGGCGGTGCGCAGCGCCGCCGAGGTCATGATGTCGAGATTTCCTGCATATGCGGGCAGGTAGTGCGCCGCACCCTCGACCTCAAGGAACACCGAAGTCTTGAGGCCCGTGAACTCGCCGTACCCCGGCACGTTGACCGGCACCTCGATGCGGTCGAACTGCACCTCCTGTTTGAGGCGGTACCCGGGGACGTACTGGTTGACCTTGTCGACCATCGACGCGATGGATGCGGTGATCTCGGCCTCATCCGCGATATCCGACAGCACGAAGACGGTGTCGCGCATGAGCACGGGGGGCTCAGCGGGGTTCAGGATGATGATCGCCTTGCCGTACTCGGCACCGCCGACCTCGCGGATCGCCGCGGAGGTCGTCTCGGTGAACTCGTCGATGTTCGCCCGTGTGCCCGGTCCGGCGGACTTCGAGGAGATGGATGCCACGATCTCGGCGTAGTGCACCTTGGTGACCGCTGAGACAGCCGAGACGATCGGGATGGTGGCCTGACCGCCGCAGGTGACCATGTTCACGTTGGGAGCATCAAGGTGCTCCTCAAGATTCACGACCGGGACGCAGTACGGCCCGATCGCAGCCGGTGTCAGATCGATGAGGCGGATGCCGGGCTTGGCCGCGGTGAGCTTCGCCGCATTCACCACATGCGCGGAGGCCGAAGTGGCGTCGAAGACGATCTCGATGTCAGCGAAGATGTCGTGGGCGATGAGACCGTCCACGCCGCTGTCGATGGGAATGGCGCCGAGGCGACCGGCGCGAGCGAGGCCGTCGGAGGCCGGATCGATCCCGACCATGGCCGAAGCTTCGAGGACGCTCGACCCGCGAATGATCTTGATCAACAGATCCGTGCCGATATTTCCTGAACCGATGATGGCGGCTTTTACCGTGCGTGGCACTGCGACTCCACCTCTCTGTGTGCGTTTAGTCGAACCCTGTTCGATATTTCGACCTTGATTCGATATATTGAACACGCCTGGGCGCGTGATGTCAAGGCGACGGTTTTGCCCGGATCACGGAAACCCGGTAAGGATGGAGCCATGGCCAGACTCACCCCCGCAGTGATGCGCACGCTCGACATCCTCGAGCTGTTCGTCGAGGGCGGCCCCGAGCTCACCGTCGCGGACATCCTGCAGCGCACGGAATTCCCCCGAACCACGGTGCATGAGCTACTCGCCACCCTCGTCGCTCGGGAGTACCTGCAACGCGACGAACGCACCGGCCTTCATCGTCTGGGCGTGCGCGTGCTGCACCTCGGCAACGCGTACTCCTCGCGCTTCGATCTGCTTACCGCCGCGAATTCCGTCGCCCGTGAACTTGTCGATCGCAGCGGCGAGACCGTGAGCGTCGCCGTGCGTGAGGGCTCGCAGGTGTTCTACCTCGCCAAGGTGGAAGGCCATGACACCCTGCGTATGCCGTCGAGCATCGGACAGCGCCTGCCCGCACATCTGACCGGTCTCGGCAAGGCGCTGTTGGCTCCTCTGCCGATTAAAGCGCTGCGCGCCCTGTACCCCAATCCAAACGATCTGCCCGTACTCACCGCCCACAGCATCCGCACCCTCGACGCGCTCGAAGCCGACCTCGCCGAGGTACGTGGGCGCGAAGGGATCGCGTTCGAGTCCGAGGAATCTACCCCCAACCTGCGCTGCGCCGCAGCACCCGTCTACGACGCGACCGGCGCAGTAGCCGCAGCGATCAGCATCTCGGTGCCACTGGCCCGTTGGGACCAGCACGGCGATGGGCATTGGATCTCGCTCGTCCGCTCCGGAGCGGAGATTCTCTCCGAACAGCTCGGCCACCGCCAGCCGGCTCAGTGACCGACACCACACGACGACCGGCTCTACGCTGAAGTCATGCGTGTTTGCCTGGCCTCCACCTCCCCCGCTCGCCTCATGTTGCTTCGCCAGGTCGGCATCGAGCCGATCACGCGTGCGCCGGAAACCGACGAGGATGCCGTGGCCGCGCGCGCAGCGGCCGAACGCGGCGCGGATTTGCCGCCGGCAGAGCTCGTGCTGCTGCTGGCGAGAGCCAAAGCCGCGGATGTCGCGCACCGGCTCGCTGAGGAAGACCCGACCTTCGACGGCCTGGTGATCGGCGGCGACTCGATGTTCGCCCTCGGGGGGCGCGTCTACGGCAAGCCGTACACGGCGGCGGAAGCCACACGGCGCTGGCAGGAGATGCGCGGCAAGACCGGCATCCTGCACTCCGGTCACTCGGTGCTCCGGCTGAAACCCGGTGTTGCTCCCGTAGAAGCGACCGCCGTCGCCGAATCATCCGTCACATTCGCGGACGTGACCGATCAGGAGATCGCCGCATATGTCGCCACCGGCGAGCCGCTTCACGTTGCGGGCGCCTTCACCGTCGACAGCCTCGGCGGCGCATTCATCACCCGGGTCGATGGCGACCCATCCACCGTGGTCGGCATGTCGCTGTCGACCATCCGCCAGCTCACGATCGAGCTCGGCGTCTCGTGGACGGACCTGTGGTCGTAGACATCCCGCCACGTTTTCACGAATTTCTTGTGGAGAGTTGTCAAAGGGATCGGCCTCAATCTCGCTAGGCTGGCACTCATGCCAATCGAGAAGGTGCTCATCGCTAACCGCGGTGAGATCGCCGTACGCATCATCCGCGCCGCTCGCGATTCCGGGATATCCTCGGTCGCCGTCTACGCAGACCAGGATCGTGATGCATTGCACTCGCGGCTTGCAGACGAGGCCTATGCCCTGGACGGAGAGACAAGCGCCGCCACCTACCTGCAGATCGACAAGATCCTCTCGATCGCTCGCCGCGCAGGTGCTGACGCAGTGCACCCCGGCTACGGCTTCCTCGCCGAGAACGCCGAGTTCGCTCGCGCCGTGATCGGCGCAGGCATGATCTGGATCGGACCCTCCCCCGAAGCCATCGAATCTCTCGGCGACAAGGTCACCGCGCGACACGTCGCAGAGAGGGTCGGCGCTCCGCTTGCCCCCGGAACCCCCGGTCCGGTAGAAACCGCTGACGAGGTCATCGCCTTCGCGAAGGAGTTCGGCCTACCGATCGCCATCAAGGCGGCGTACGGTGGCGGCGGACGCGGCCTCAAGGTCGCCCGCGAGCTGGACGAGGTCGCCGAGGCCTTCGAATCCGCCACCCGTGAAGCCGTCGCTGCCTTCGGACGCGGCGAGTGCTTCGTGGAGAAGTACCTCGACAAGCCCCGTCACGTCGAGACGCAGTGCTTGGCGGATGCCGCAGGCAATGTCGTCGTCATCTCCACGCGCGACTGCTCGCTGCAGCGCCGGCACCAGAAGCTCGTCGAAGAGGCACCTGCCCCCTTCCTGACCGAAGAGCAGAACCGCCAGCTGTACGAATCCTCGAAGGCCATCCTCCGCGAGGTCGGCTACGTCGGAGCGGGCACCTGCGAGTTCCTGATCGGCGCCGACGGCACCGTGTCTTTCCTCGAGGTGAACACACGTCTGCAGGTCGAGCATCCGGTCTCCGAAGAGGTCACCGGCATCGACCTGGTGCGCGAACAGTTCCGCATCGCGGCCGGCGGCACCATCGACTACGACGACCCGACGCCGCAGGGACACTCCTTCGAGTTCCGCATCAACGGTGAAGACCCGGGTCGCGGGTTCCTTCCCCAGCCCGGCCCCATTCACGTGTTCAAGACGTTCGGTGGCCCCGGCATCCGCCTCGACTCGGGTGTGACCGCTGGCGACGCCGTCTCCGGCGCATTCGACTCGCTGCTGGCGAAGATCATCGTGACCGGACGCACCCGCGAGGAGGCGCTCGAACGCGCTCGACGCGCCCTGGACGAGTTCGAGGTCGCAGGTCTGCCCACAGTCCTCCCGTTCCATCGCAAGGTCGTCCGCGACCCCGCTTTCACGGCGGAAAACGGCAAGTTCGGCATCTTCACGCGCTGGATCGAGACGGAATTCGACAACGACATCCCCGCCTGGGACGGCGAGATGGACGAGCCTGTTGCCGCTGCAAGCCGCCACACCGTCGTCGTCGAGGTCGCTGGTAAGCGTCTCGAGGTGAGCCTGCCCGACCGCGTCACGGTCGCTGCCGGTACCTCCGGTCGACCCGCAGCTGTCCCGCCGTCGCGTCGCAGCCACTCCACGTCGGTCTCCACTGGCGCATCGGGTGATGCTGTGAAGTCGCCGATGCAGGCCACTGTCATCAAGATCGCTGTCGAAGAGGGCCAAGAGGTCGTCAAGGGCGATCTGGTCGTCGTTCTCGAGGCGATGAAGATGGAGCAGCCGCTGCAGGCGCACAAGGACGGCGTGATCGGCAACATCAACGCCGCTGCCGGTGCCACGGTTTCCTCGGGCCACCAGCTGCTGACGATCTCCTGACCGACTTCCGCCCGTGGCCGCGGGGCTTGTAGTCTGACTTGATGTTGAGCTTGCGGAAGACCTGGATGGTGGCAGGCTCCGGCCTCATCGTCTGCGGCGTGATCGGTATGCTGCAGCCCAGCGTTCTCGGCCTCACCGGATCCGCAGTCATCACAGTGATCGGTGACGTGATCTACGCGGCGTCGGTGCTGCTGTTCGCGATCGGATTCTCCCGCGAAGCCAGCATTGTGGAGCGTAGGCCGCTCGGGGTGACCGCCATGGCCATCGTCGGACTCTGGCCGCTGGCAGGCTTCATTCTCACACGGCTACTCGCGTTGGCGGAGCCCAGTGGTGGATCGGCGTGGACGGTCTACGGCTATCTCAGCCTGTTGATTCCTGCCGCTGCCGGGCTGCTTGCGGCTGTGCAGATCGCCCGTGCGGACGCCGTCCCCTCACCATGGCGCCTGGCGCCACTATGGGTGCTGGGCGCGTACGCCGTGACGTGGGCGATCTCGCAGATCATCTTCGTCACCGTGCGGTCGGAGAGCATCCAGGCCTTCGCCGACATGTTCTTCATGCTCGGAGCGCTCACGTCCCTCGCAGGAACGCTGGGTCTCGGCATCCTCGCGCTCGTCCTCGACGCGCGGAAAACTCCCCGAAGCGTCGACGTCTACACCTCGCGCTGACCCCCGTTCGCGAGACTTCGCGTATGTCACCTAAAGGCGCTTGCGCGGTGACGTACGCGAAGTCTCGCGGGATGGTCAGGAGATGTTCACCAGGTGCATCGCGCGGGATGCATCTGTGATGCTGCTGGACAACGACGGGTACGCGGCGAACACACGTGACAGCTGATCCACCGTCATCCGGCGCTCGACCGCAACGGCGATCGGGTAGATCAGTTCGGACGCCTTCGGCGCCACGATCACGCCGCCGATCACCGTGCCAGAGCCCTTGCGGGCGATGATCTTCACGAAACCGTCCTTGATGCCCATCATCTTCGCGCGCGGGTTCGCGGCGAGCGGCAGCTTGTAGACGAGGCCGTCGGCGACGCCGTCCTCAACATCCTTCTCGCCCCAGCCGACCGTCGCGATCTCGGGAGCGGTGAAGATGTTCGAGGTGATCTTGATCTTCTCCAGCGGGATGACGATGTCACCGAGCGCGTGAAACACGGCGGTGCGGCCCTGCATCGAGGCGACGGATGCCAGCGGGAAGAAGTTCGTGCAGTCACCGACCGCGTAGATGTTCGGCACCGATGTACGCGCAACCCTGTTCACCCGCACATGGCCGGACTCGGCAAGTTCGATACCGGCAGCTTCCAGTCCGATGTCCGCAGTGTTCGGAATCGAGCCGACCGCCATCAGGCAGTGGCTGCCCTCGACCGTGCGGCCGTCGGAGAGCGTGACCTTCACACCGTCAACGGTGCGCTCGACCGTATCGGCACGACACTTCGACAGCACGTTCATGCCACCGCGCTTGAAGACCTTCTCGAGCACGTGCGCGGCATCCTTGTCTTCACCGGGAAGCACCTGATCCCGGCTGGAAATGAGCGTCACCTTCGCACCGAGGTTCATGTACGCCGAAGCGAACTCGGCCCCCGTGACACCAGAGCCGACGACGATCAGGTGCTCGGGAAGCGCCTTCATGTCGTAGAGCTGCGTCCAGGTGAGGATGCGCTCGCCGTCGGGCTTGGCGCTGTCCAGCTCGCGCGGGGATGCACCGACAGAGACGACGATCGTGTCTGCCTCGATGCGGTCGAAATCGGTGCCGCCAGGACCCGTCGACACGGTGATCGCATTCGGTCCCTCCAGCCGGCCGTGCCCGGAGAGGATACGCACGCCCGATTCCAGCAGAGTCGAGCGCATGTCTTCGGACTGCTGCCCGGCAAGTGCCAGCAGACGCTTGTTGACCGCGGCGAGGTTGATCGCGATCTCCGGCTTCAACGGCTTGCCATTACCGCCCTTCGCGTAGAACTGCACGCCCAGATCACTCGCCTCAGAAATCGCGACAGCAGCATCGGCCGTGGCGATGAGGCTCTTCGACGGCACGACGTCGGTGAGCACAGCCGATCCGCCCACTCCCACTCGTTCGACGAGCGTTACCTCCGCACCGAGCTGGGCCGCGGCGAGCGCCGCTTCATAACCGCCGGGACCGCCACCAAGGACGGCGACGCGCTGAGTGCGCTCGAAAGGAGTGGAAGACATGTACTCCATTCTCCCGTAATCTTCCTGACTTGCCGTCACCTTCCTTAGAGTGGAGCCATGACCGACTCTCACGACAATCCTCTCGACGCCCCGAACGCTGATCCGTTCGAGGTCGCAGCCCTCGCCGCGGCAGACATCGCACGGCTGAGCGGCATCGAGAAGCATGACATCGCCCTCACTCTCGGCAGCGGCTGGGGCAAAGCTGCAGAGCTCATCGGCGAGACCGTCGCCACGATCCCCGCGGCCGAGGTGACCGGCTTCTCGAAGCCCGCACTGGAGGGGCACGTCGGCACGCTGCGCAGTATCCGCACGCCCAACGGCAAGAACGTCCTGGTGATCGGCGCGCGCACGCACTACTACGAAGGCCATGGCGTCCGCCGCGTCGTCCATAGTGTCCGCACCGCCGCCGCCACAGGCGCAAAGATCATGGTGCTCACCAACGGCGCCGGAGGCATCCGCGAATCCTGGACGCCTGGGCAACCAGTACTCATCAGCGACCACATCAACCTCACCGCAGATTCCCCGCTCGAGGGCGCAAACTTCGTCGATCTGACCGACCTCTATTCGCAGCGCCTGCGCGACATCGCACGCTCCGTCGACTCCACCTTGGACGAGGGCATCTACACCCAGTTTCGCGGGCCGCACTACGAGACCCCGGCAGAAGTGCAGATGGCCAAGGCCATCGGTGGCCACATCGTCGGTATGTCCACCGCGCTCGAAGCGATTGCCGCCCGCGAGGCCGGCATGGAAATCCTCGGCTTTTCACTGATCACGAACCTCGCCGCCGGCATCCAGAAGACGCCGCTCAGTCATACCGAGGTGATCGAGGCAGGCAAGGAAGCGGAGCCAGTGATCTCGGCCCTGCTGGCCCGGGTGGTCGAGGCGCTATGAGCGACATCAGCGAGCAGACCGAAACCCGTCTCGCGCAGGCACGTGCGTGGTTGCGCCAGGATCCGGATGCCGAGACCCGCGACGAGCTGGCAGGAATCATCACCCGCGCCTCTTCCGGAGACGCAGCGGCCGTCGCCGACCTCGATGACCGCTTCGCCAGCCGTCTCGCCTTCGGCACCGCCGGGCTCCGCGGTGCGATCGGCGCCGGCAGCAATCGAATGAACCGCGTACTCATCACGCAGGCAGCCGCCGGTTTCGCGTCGTATCTGCTCCGCCGTACGAACGGCGCCGTACCCACCGTCGTCGTCGGGTACGACGGTCGACGTAACTCTCGCCGGTTCGCCCTCGACTCCGCCGAGATCTTCGCCGGCGCTGGCCTGCGGGCGATCTTGCTGCCCCGCCTGCTGCCGACCCCCGTGCTCGCCTTCGCGGTGCGTCATCTCGGGGCGGATGCTGGCGTCATGGTCACCGCAAGCCACAACCCGCCGAATGACAACGGCTACAAGGTGTACCTCGGTGGCGCCGAGAATGGCGCGCAGATCGTGTCACCCGGTGACGCCGAGATCGAGGCGCACATCCAACGCGTGGCGGATACCGGCACCATCTCAGCTCTCCCCCGATCGATCGGGTACGAGGTCGCTGGTGAAGACGTCATCGATGCCTACGTCGCCGCGACGGCCGCTGTGTCGCCCGCACCCGCATCCGCGCGGAATCTCACCTGGGTCTACACGGCCATGCATGGTGTCGGTTGGGAGACGTTCTCGCGGATCCTCCGCACTGCCGGCTACCCGCACCCGAAGACCGTCGGTGAACAGCTGCATCCTGATCCGACGTTCCGCACAGTCGCGTTCCCGAATCCGGAAGAACCCGGCGCCATGGATCTCGCGTTCGCTGCGGCACGCCGTACCAAGGCCGACTTCATCATCGCCAATGACCCGGATGCTGATCGTCTGGGCGTCGCGATCCCGGATAGGTCTGCGAACGGTGGTTGGCGCAGGCTCAGCGGCAACGAGGTCGGGCTACTGCTCGGCGCCCGCGCGGCACGCGCCGCTGAGGGACAGCCGGGCGCGTCTCTGGCCTGCTCGTTGGTCTCTTCCCCTGGGCTCGGCGCGATTGCCGCGCACCATGGGCTCGACTTTCACGAGACCCTCACCGGCTTCAAGTGGATCTCGCGCGCCCCTGGCTCGGTGTTCGGATTCGAGGAGGCCCTCGGTTATCTCGTGAATCCCGGCACAGTCCGCGACAAGGACGGCATCTCCGCCGCGATCGCTGTGCTCGGCCTTGCGGCTGAGGCACACGAGCGTGGTGAGACGCTGGCCACGCTACTCGCAGAACTCGGTGAGACCTACGGACACTTCGCCAGCGGCCAGGTCTCGGTGCGGGTCAATGACCTGTCGATCATCGACAAGGTCATGCTTTCTCTGCGCACACTGCCACCTGCACGCATCGGAGACACCGCCATCACGTCGGCGGAAGACCTGCTGCAGGCAGCGGCGGGCACGCCGTCGGGCGATGTGCTGCGCTATCGCCTCGACGGAGGCTCACGCGTCGTCGTGCGTCCCAGTGGCACCGAGCCGAAGCTCAAGGTCTACCTCGACGTGCAGGGCGGATCGGATGACGAGGCAAAGGCCATCGTCGCTGCCCTGGAGAGTGGCGTGCGTGCACTGTTGGAGGAGCGCTCCTGAGCGCCTGACATATATGGCCACCCGACGTGTGAAAATCACTGCCCCTCACGGAGCGCACGCTCGCCCCGTAGCCGAGCTCGCACGGCTGGCGCTCGAGCATTCCGCGCCGGTGACGCTCACGACGCTGGACGGATCGAAGGTCGATCTGTCCAGCGTCCTCGCCGTCATGGACCTGGCGCTCAACCAGGGAGACGAGGTCGTCCTCGACACGTCACCGTCTGCCGACGCCCACGGGGTGCTCGACGCCATGGCTGCCGTCTTGGATCCGAACGGCTGAGGTGGAATCAGCCGTCGATAACCTCAGCCGTCGATAACTGCAACGAGCTCATCGAGCAGCGCCTCGAACGTGGTGCCTCGGCGAACGATCCTTTGCACGCTGTCGCGTTCGCTGAACACTTCGACCAGCTGCTCGAAGATCGTCTGGAATGCGGTGCGATCACTCTCGCTGAACGCGGCGAGCGCGACAACCTGCACGCGTCCCTCTCCCCAGGCGACCGACCCGTCAGCCACGCCGATCGCGATGGCCGTGCGCTGAGCGGTCATCTGCAGCGCGTGCGGCACAGCCAGTGCATCCGTGAATGCCGTTGACGACATACGTTCTCTGATGATCGTGTTCTCGACGTAGTCGTCGCCGATGAGCCCGGTATCCACGAGCAACCCGCCCAGTCGGCGGATGATGGCTTCGTCGCCCTCATCCGGTAGCGGGTAGATGTAGGCGTCAGCGACGAAATAGCGTGACAGCTCTTCGCGCAGGCGCATCAGCCGTCGTCCGCGACGTATACGTGCCGCAGTCTGCGACACCCGCTCGACATCGGCGTCGGTGAGGAACGGCTGGATACGCACGTAGCGATCGCCGCTGGTACCCGGATCGATCGTGGTGAGTACCAGATCGGTGTCGATGCTCGCCCAATCCGGGTCGACGGTCGTCACGACACTGGTGACCTCGACCGAAGAACCCAGCGACCTGTCGACGCTCGAACGCAGCAGTTCATGCAGCTCGTAGTAGCCGGGGCAGACGATCGTCGCGGTGAGGATCGTCTCAGCCTTGCGGCTGCGTTCGAGCCTGCCGCCGATATGCATGGCGATGTACGCGATCTCATCGTCATGAATCGGCGCCCCCAGGCGGTCGTGCAGGCCGCTGGCGATCGACACCGCCACCTCGAAGATCATCGGATACGACGACTTCAGCGAACGGGTCAGCGGATTACGGGTCCATGCCTGCTCTTGCGCACGGCGCAGCAGGTTCTGCACGTGCAGCGCGAGTCGCAGGATAAAAGCCTCGTCGACCAGGTCGACCTGATAGTCAGCGGCCGCCTGCACGATCTCGGCGCGGACAGCGGCATCGATTGCAGGATCGACACCGCTACGCACTGCTTCGGATGCCGCATTCTGCCCCGGCGCGATCGCCCGGGTCAGCACCAGCGTCGCCAGATGCGCGCTGTCGCCGTCGCCGAGCGCAACGCCGAAGTGCTCCCCCGCAAGCCTGCTGATCACCGTGCCCAGCTTGGGAATCTCCTCCCAGGTGCCGGAGATCGGCGTTTCGAGGGCGCGACCGGCCGAGACGCGGTCGGCGGCGATCGCGATGTGCAGCAGCACGTCAGAGATCGCAAGTTCGTTCACGTAATATCCGAGCTCGCCGAGCTCGCGCACGAAGGCGGTCTTGAACGGCCCCACTGCGTGCGCGGCGACAGTCGTTCCCGTCAGAGCGCGGCGGATGCTCTCCGGATGAAACGATCCGGCATCCATCTCGTCATGCGCCAACCTGCTCAGCAGGCGCCGCTGCGCGACCTCGGTGCCCTGGAGCCGAACGACCTCCCGGTCGCGTTCGATCCGCAGATCAGTGCCCCGCAGTTCCGCGCCCAGCAGGCCACGCACCCGAGCGAGGTCCGACTCCACGGTCGCCTCACTGACATGCATCCGCTCTGCGGTTTCGTAGATATCGATACCGTCAGACGCGTCGAGCAGCATCCGCACCAGCGCATGCAGCCGGTCACGCGGGGCGGATTCCCCCGTCACGCGGGTGCGCAGCGCGGCGTGAGCGCCGGGGCCCGGTCGGTAGCCGGCTGGGCCGGATTCGACCGCGTCGCCGTCGGCGGTGCGCACGTTCAGCGCGGCGACATACGAGCGGATGCTGCGCGGTGTCACACCGAGCGCATCGGCAAGGCTCGCCGCTGTCGCCCATTCGTCCTGACGAAGCAGAGCCTGCAGAAGCTGGTCTTGACGCTGGCGCGACATGATCCTCCCCAGAGCTCGGTCCGTTGCCTTCCCATGATGTCAGTACTGCGGCCGCCCATGGGCCACAGCGGAAGGTTCCGCAGGGGCGGAAAGGAACGTGGTGGCATCCCTCTCAGTCTTTTCCCAGAATAGAGGACAGAAAGAGGTGGCATCAATGAAGATTCTGGTGGTGTGCGGCGCGGGCGCGTCCAGCACCTTCGTCGCCCAGCGACTTCGGCGTGCAGCATCCGCCGCCGGCCTCGATTGGGAGACCGCAGCCGGCACCGAGCAGACCATCTCCACCGCTTTCGCGGATCTCGTGCTCGTCGGCCCTCACCTCTCCGGCCATCTTGACGCGATCCACGCCGCAGCGCACGGACCGGTAGCCGTGCTCCCGGCCGATGTGTTCAGCGACCGCGACGGCACCCGCACACTCACGATCGCCCAGACCGCGATCTCAGATTCTTCATCGACTGCGAAGTCGACGGCGACTTCCACTGCGACTTCCACTGCGACTTCCACTGCGAAAGGAACATCATGACTGCTGTCTCACGAACCGTCCGGATCGGCTCCTCCCACGGGCTGCACGCCCGACCGGCGAAACTGTTTGCTCAGGCGGCCAAGGAGTCCGGCATCGCAGTGACGATCGCCAAGGACTCGGGTAAGCCGGTCAATGCGGCCAGCATCCTGGGCATCATCGCCCTGGGCCTCGATCACGGTGACTACGTGACGCTTTCGGCCGATGGAGACGGCGCCGAAGGCATCATCGACACGCTGACCGAACTGCTGACCACTGACCACGATCAGGAGTCAGCGGGATGACCGAGCTACGAGGAGTCGGCATCGGCCGTGGCGTCGCGCAGGGCCCTGTGGTCCGCATGGCCGAAGCGCTGCCCGCACCCGAGAACACACCCAGCACGCTCGGCGCCGATGCTGAGCGCACCCGTGCCCGTGACGCGGTGGCCGCAGTGGCCGCTGAGCTTCAGCAGCGCGCTGATGCCGCAGGCGGATCTGCTCAGGAAGTGCTCGAGGCCCAGGCGATGATCGCCGAGGACCCGACGCTCCAGGACGAGGTCGATGCGCGCATTGACAGTGGCGGCACCGCGGAATGGGCCGTGCACGACGCGTTCGCAGGCTTTCGCGCCACGCTGGAAGCAGTAGGCGGATACCTCGGCGAGCGCGCAGCCGACCTCGACGACATCGCCCAGCGCATCCTCGCCGAGCTGCGCGGCGTCGCGGCGCCCGGCGTGCCCGACCCTGGGCATCCATTCGTCCTGGTGGCGCGCGATCTCGCACCGGCGGACACTGCGCTGTTGAACCTCGACCAGGTCCTGGCTCTCATCACCAGCGATGGCGGCCCCACCTCGCACACCGCGATCCTCGCGAGGGAGAAGGGCATCGTCGCCATTGTCGGCGCCGCGGATGCGACCTCTCTGGAGAACGGCACGACCGTGATCGTGGATGCGGCGGCGAACACAGTCACCACCGATCCCAGCGCCGAGCAGCTCGACCGTGCCACGCAGCGGGCAGCCGCACTGGGCGCAGCCCAGTCGGCACCGCCCACTCCAGGTGCGCTCGCCGATGGCACTGCGATCGCACTGCTGGCGAACCTCGGCAAGCCGGCCGATGCTGCCGATGCGGTGGCCCGCGGCGCCGAGGGCGTCGGACTCTTCCGCACCGAGTTCCTGTTTCTCTCCGCTGCCCAGGCACCTACGGTCGCGGAGCAGCGCGAGTCCTATCGAGCGCTGCTCGCGGCTTTCCCCGGCAAGAAGGTCGTCGTGCGCATGCTCGATGCCGGCGCCGACAAGCCCCTCGCTTTTCTCAACGATGCGCACGAGGAGAACCCGGCACTGGGTATGCGTGGCCTTCGCTCATTGCGCGCGAGTGAAGACATCCTGCGCGAGCAGCTCACCGCTCTCGCCGAAGCGGATGCCCACACCGACGCCGATCTGTGGGTCATGGCGCCGATGGTGACGACGGTCGAGGAGACCGTGTACTTCACGAGTCTTGCCCGCGAGTTCGGCCTGAAGACGGCGGGCGTCATGATCGAGGTGCCGGCAAGCGCACTTCTGGCAGACCGAGTGCTCGCGCACACGGACTTCGCCTCTATCGGCACGAACGACCTGACCCAGTACACGATGGCCGCTGACCGGATGCTTGGCTCCGTCGCGAGCTTCCAGGACCCGTGGCATCCCGCTGTACTGCGCCTGGTCGGCGAAGTCGGCGCGGCCGGCGTCCGAACCGGCAAGCCCGTCGGCATCTGCGGCGAGGCTGCGGCCGACCCGCTGCTCGCGGTTGTACTGGTGGGTCTGGGCGCCACGAGCCTGTCGATGGCTCCTGCTGCCCTCGCAGATGTTCGACTCGCGCTCTCTGAGCGCACCCTCGATGAGGCACGCAGCCTCGCCGAGTTGGCACTGGCGGCGGACGACGCCGCGAGTGCCCGCAACGCCGTGGCTGACGCAGCCGCGGCCCTCCCCTCCCACCAGAAAGAGACGACATCATGACGACGACGTCAACAGAGGCGCCGAAGAAGGGCGGCCTCCGAGTAGGCGTGCAGAAGTTTGGCACGTTCCTCTCCGGCATGGTCATGCCGAATATCGCGGCATTCATCGCCTGGGGCTTCATTACCGCGCTATTCATCCCGGACGGCTGGCTCGGCAGCAACAGCCCGGTCGAGTCCTGGCAGTGGGCTGACTCCGCAATCCTCGGCGGCGGTGAGGTCGGCGGGGTGGACTACCCCGGCCTGGTCGGCCCGATGATCAACTACCTGCTACCACTGCTCATCGCCTTCACCGGCGGACGGGTCGTGAACGGCCACCGCGGCGGTGTTGTCGGTGCGGTCGCCGCAATGGGCGTCATCATCGGCGCCACGGGAACGGTCATGTTCCTCGGCGCGATGATCGTCGGCCCGCTCGCCGCGCTCGTGCTGAAGTGGATCGAGAAGCCGTGGGAAGGAAAGATCAAACCCGGCTTCGAGATGCTGATCGACAACTTCTCCGCCGGCTTCGTCGCCTTCTTTATGGCGCTGGCATCATTCTTCTGGCTGGCACCGGTGATGAAGTGGATCACCGAAATCCTCGGCGGTGCGGTCGCCTGGCTGGTGGAGACCGGTCTGCTGCCCCTGGCAAGCATCATCGTGGAGCCGGCGAAGGTGCTGTTCCTGAACAACGCCATCAACCACGGCGTGTTCACCCCACTCGGTACCGAGCAGGTGCAGGAGGTCGGCCGCAGCCTGCTGTTCCTCATCGAGGCCAACCCTGGCCCCGGTGCGGGCATGCTGCTCGCGATCACCGTCTTCGGTGTCGGCGTCGCACGCGCGACGGCACCTGGTGCATTCATCATCCAGTTCCTCGGTGGTATCCACGAGGTGTACTTCCCGTACGTACTCGCGAAGCCGGCCCTCATCCTGGGTCTGATCGCCGGTGGTGCAACCGGTGTGGCAACGAACATGATCTTCCAGTCCGGACTCGTCGCACCCGCGGCGCCGGGGTCGATCTTCGCGGTGCTCATTCAGACCGCACCCGGTAGCCACCTCGGCGTGATCTGCTCTGTGGTCTTCTCCGCAGCAGTCACGTTCGCGATCTGCGCCCCAATCCTGCTTGCATCGCGCAGGCGTGACATCGCGGCTGAAGCGGCCAGCGGTGACCCGCTCGCTGCCGCGATTGCGAAGACCGAGGCAAACAAGGGCAAGGCCTCCAGCACGCTGTCGAACCTGGCAGCATCGGCCACCACTACGACAGGTGCAGCGACCGCGCTTCTCACCGCGCCGCTCCAGAACATCGTGTTCGCGTGCGACGCCGGCATGGGCTCATCCGCCATGGGTGCGAGCGTGCTGCGCAACAAGCTGAAGAAGGCGGGCATCGAGGGTGTCACGGTCACCAACCAGGCGATCGCAAACCTGGATGGCACTGCTGACCTGGTGATCACCCAGCAGCAGCTGACCGATCGCGCGAAGGAAAAGTCTCCGAACTCGATTCACGTTTCGGTGGACAATTTCATGAACTCCCCGAAGTATGAAGAGGTCGTCGAGATGGTGCGAGAGCAGAAGGAATCCGGCGAGTAATCCCATTTGGTGGGGCGGATGCCATCGCATCCGCCCCACCACCGAAAGAAGGAGACATCATGGGCGTTCTGACACTCGGCCAGGTCCGCATCCACTCAGGCTCTGCCACCCAGGATGAGGCGCTGCAAGAAGCCACCGACATCTTGGTCGCGGCAGGTGCTGTCACCGCTGACTACGTCGACGCGATGCGTCAGCGCGAGGAGACCGTATCGACCTTCATGGGCAACGGTCTCGCTATCCCGCACGGCACGAATGAGACGAAGGCGTCAATCCTCGATTCCGGGCTGTCCGTCGTGCGATATGACGGCGGCGTGGACTGGGCAGGGGATCAGGCCACGTTCGTCATCGGCATCGCCGGTCGCGGAGACGAGCATCTCGAGATCCTCTCCCAGATCGCGATCCTGTTCTCCGAGGAAGATGACGTCGCGAAGCTCAACGCTGCACAGACACCTGACGAGCTGTATGCGCTGCTCTCTGACGTCAATGAATCATGAGCGGTGAACGCGCAATGAAGGCCGTCCATTTCGGTGCGGGCAACATCGGCCGGGGCTTCGTCGGTCTGCTGCTGCATGAGGGCGGCTACGAGCTCGTCTTCTCGGATGTCGCCGATGCCCTGGTGGACGCGATCAACAACGTCGACTCCTACACCGTGCATGAGGCGGGCCCCGGCGGTGTCGATCGCGTTGTCACCGGCTTTCGCGCGGTGAACAGCAAGAACGATCCGGATGAGGTCGCCGCGGAAGTCGCGACGGCCGACGTCGTCACCTGCGCCGTCGGGCCGACCGTGCTGCGCTTCATCGCGCCGGCGATCGTCGCCGGACTCTCGCGTCGCTCCCCCGATCTCGCCCCGCTGACGATCATGGCGTGCGAGAACGCGATCGGCGCGACCGATCAGCTGCGTGCCGAGATCGAGAAGATCGCCGAAGACCCGTCGCTGCTAGCACGCGCGGTGTTCGCCAATACCGCGGTCGATCGCATCGTTCCCGCACAGCCGGAGGGCGGCGGGGTCAATGTCACCGTCGAGCCGTACTTCGAGTGGGCGATCGAGGCGGGGCCCTTCAACGGTGACCTGCCGAGCATTCCCGGCGCACATTTCGTCGACGACCTCGGCCCGTATATCGAGCGGAAGCTCTTCACGGTGAACACCGGGCATGCGGCCACTGCGTACTTCGGTGCGCAGGCAGGGCATGAGCGTATCTCTGACGCACTCGCGGACCCGACGATCGCTGACAAGGTCGGCGCCGCACTCGAGGAGACTTCGGCCGTCCTCGTCGCCGTGCATGGGTTGGACCCTGCCGAACTGGCGGAGTACCGGGCGAAAATCTTGGAACGGTTCCGCAATCCTTCCCTCGTCGACACTGTTCAGCGGGTCGGACGCCAGCCACTGCGCAAGCTCTCGCGCCACGAGCGGTTCATCGGGCCCGCCGTCCAGGCAGCAGAGCGCGGCCTGTCCACCACCGCACTGGTGGAGGCTGTCGCGGCTGCCGTTGCCTTCGATGATCCCTCTGACGAGCAGTCCGTCGAGATGCAACGGATGCTGCGCAGCGAAGACGCCGATGTACTCACCTCGACCGTCACGGGTCTGGAGCCGGAGCATCCGCTCTTCACCGCCGTGCACGAGGTGTTCGCAAAACGTCAACAGGAACTGCACACGTTCTGAGCTGAACCGGGCACCCGCTCGGCGGCGGCGCTACGATCAACTCGGGGACACAGATCGAGCACACCGTCGTGCGGGGAGCAGAATGAGCAGATACGCCGTTATCGGCGCGGGCCCATCAGGGTTGGCCGCAGCGCGAGCCTTGCAGAAGCAGGGCATCGAGATCGATGGCTACGAGGCCTCCCACGGCGTCGGCGGACTGTGGGACATCGATAATCCTCGCAGCACGATGTACGAGTCAGCGCACCTGATCTCATCGCGCACGACAACCGAGTTCACCGAGTTCCCGATGGCCACCCCCGTCGATTATCCGAATCACCGTGTGCTGCGCGAGTACTTCCAGTCCTACGCAGATCATTTCGGGTTGACCGCGCTGTTCCGCTTCGATAGCCGCGTCACCCGTCTCGAACCCCGGGGTGCCGGGTGGGACCTCACCGCCGCGTCCTCTGAAGGCGAGACCACCCGCTGGTACGCGGGCGTCATCCTCGCGAACGGCACACTCGCCGAGCCGAACATCCCCACCTTCGCCGGCGACTTCAGCGGCGAACTCATGCACACAAGCGCATATAAGGATGCCAGGCAACTCGATGGCAAGCGCGTGCTGATCATCGGCGCGGGTAACTCTGGCTGTGACATCGCCGTGGATGCCGTGCACCACGCGGCATCCATCGACATGAGTGTGCGGCGCGGCTACTACTTCGTGCCGCGCTATCTGTTCGGCCGGCCCAGCGACACGTTGAACCAGGGCCGGCCGTTACCGGCGCGCATCAAGCAGGCCGTCGACTCCCGCGTGCTGAAGATGTTCACCGGGGACCCGGTGCGGTTCGGTTTCCCCAAGCCCGACTACCGCATCTACGAGTCGCATCCGATCGTGAACACCATGGTGCTGAACCACCTCGGCCAGGGCGACCTGCGCGTACGAGCAGACATCGCCCGCTTCGACGGGCACACCGTGCATTTCCGCGATGGCAGCAGGGACGACTACGACGCCGTGCTGCTGGCGACCGGATACCACCTGGACTATCCCTTCGTGGATCGCGCGCATCTCTCCTGGCGTGGAGCCGCACCACGGCTGTTCCTGAACATCTTCCCCGCCGCCTTCAACGGGCTGTATGTGATGGGCATGATCGAGGCATCCGGCATCGGATGGCAGGGCCGTTTCGAGCAGGCAGAGCTGCTCGCCGCGTATCTCGCCGCGGTCGAGAACGCCCCCGACAGCGCAGCGCGTTTCCGGCAGCGAGTCACCAGCGCACCATGGCCAGATCTCACCGGTGGCTACCACTACCTGGGGCTGGAGCGGATGTCGTACTACGTCAACAAGGATGCCTATCGCGCGGCCATGCGCACCGAGCGCATGTCACTGGGGTCGATATGAACGTCGATGACGTCGTCCTCAGCTTCGCCCCCGGTTCGCTCACGATCCTGAACATCGTCCTCGGATTGATCATGCTCGGCATCGCATTGGACACCGCACCGAGCGATTTCCGAGTAGTGACGAAGCATCCCAAGCCGTTCATCATCGCGATCCTCGCTCAGCTTCTGCTGCTGCCCGCCGTCACCTTCCTGCTGACGCTCGTGCTGCCGGTGACTGCGTCCATGGCTATGGGAATGATCCTGGTGGCCTGCTGCCCGCCCGGCAATATTTCGCAGGTGCTCACGCACCGCTCCGGAGGCAATGTCGCACTGTCGGTATCGATGACAGCCGTCGGCAACCTGCTGTACATCATCGCCATGCCGCTGAGCATCGCCTTCTGGGGTTCTCTGCATCCGACGGCGAGCGCCGTGCTGCGTCAGGTCGCATTGGACCCGCTAAAGATGCTGCTGGAGATCGTCCTGATCATCGGATTGCCTTTTGCGGTCGGCCTGTTGGTGCGCGCGAAGCTTCCTCGGCTGGCTGCGAAGGCGCATCCGTTCGTGAAGTGGTTCAGCCTGATCGCTCTCGTTGGCTTCATCGTCGTGGCGCTGATCGGCAATTGGTCCGTATTCGTACAGGTGCTGGGAATTATCCTTCTCGTCGTCACGATCCACGATGCCGTCGCGCTGCTTCTCGGCTACAGCACAGCGGTTCTGGGCGGCCTCGGCACCCGTGAGCGCAAGGCGATCACCTTCGAGGTCGGTATCCGCAACGCGGGTCTCGGGCTCGGCCTGGTGTTCGTGTTCTTCGATGGCCTCGGTGGCATGGCGATCGTGGCCGGATGGTGGGGCATCTGGGACATCATCGCTGGGCTCGTGGTTGCCGGGCTGTGGGCATGGCACACCAAGAGGCGCACCGGATCCGCGTCGGGTGATGCGACCAGCCACCGCACGGCGGCCAGCACATGAGCCGGGTTCTCATCACCGGAGGCAGCGGTTTTCTCGGCACGCATGTGGCCTCGATGCTCGCGGTGCGCGAGAACGTAGAGATCGTCATCGCGGCGGATCTGCACACCGGCAGTGCACATCACGGCCACGCCCATAACGGCATCACACACGTGGTGCTGGACGTGACGGATGCCGCGAGCATCGCTCCCGTGCTGCGTGAACACCACATCGACACCGTCGTGCACCTCGCCGCCATCGTCAATCCCGGCGCCGATGTCGACCTCGAATATCGCGTCGACGTGACCGGCACTGCGAATGTGCTGGCGGCGTGCGTCGAGACCGGGGTGTCGCGCATCGTCGTGTCGAGTTCCGGGGCCGCCTACGGTTATCACGCCGACAACCCGGAGTGGATCGACGAGTCACAGCCGGTACGCGGCAATGACGCCTTCCCCTATTCACGGCACAAGAGGCTGGTCGAGGAGATGCTCGCCGAGTACCGCCGTGCTCATCCGGAACTGGAACAGGTGATCTTCCGCATCGGCACCATCCTCGGCCCAGACGTGCGTAATCAAATCACCGCGCTCTGGGATGGGCGGCGCATCCTGAGCATCACCGGCTCAGACTCCCCCTTCGTGTTCATCTGGGTCGACGATGTCGCCGCGGCCATGGTGCGCGCGGCGACGGACGGCCCAGCCGGCATCTTCAACGTCGCCGGCGACGGACGCCTCACAGTGTCCGAGATCGCGGCACGGCTGGGTAAGCCGCTGCTGACGATCCCGGCGTGGGCGCTGTCCGCCGCGCTCGGCGTCGGACGGACGCTGCGGCTGACACCCCACGGACCGGAGAAAGTGCCGTTTCTGCGCTACCGTCCGGTGCTGGCGAACGACCGGCTGAAGGACGATTTCGGATTCACCCCGACCCGAACCAGCCGCGAGGCTTTCGAGGAGTACCTGACGACGCACCCGCACGTCGCCGCGCCCTCCCGCACTTAATCCATCGTCTCGATGAAAGCCTGAAGAAAGTCATGTCACGCACACTTCCTCTCGGACCGGACATTCCGGTTCCGGAGGGGGTTGGGGATGGCCGGTATGGGTCGATTCAGGATGATCATCATCTGTCTGGCGCTGTTGCTGGAGGGTATGAGCACGTCGGGAATCAATGTGCAGCTGGGGGCTCTGCGCACGGAACTCTCGCTCTCGGACGGCGAGCTTCAGCTCGTCGCGAGTGCGTTTCTCATCGCCTATGCAGGCCTCCTTCCGATCGCAGGAGCACTCGCCGACCGGCTCGACCGGCGGCGGGTGTTCCTCGCGGGCATCGCCCTGTTTGGCCTCGGCTGTGTGGTGTGTGCCGTGGCGCCCTCATCTGCCCTCTTGATTGTGGGCCGCGTCATCCAGGGCGCCGGCGCTGCGCTCAGCGCTCCCGCCGCACTCGCACTGATCACCGCCGGGCTGCCTGAGGGGGCAAGCCGCAACCGCGCCGTAGCGATCTACGGTGCGATGGGAGCGGTCGGCTTCTCGCTCGGCCTGGTCGTTCCCGGTGCTGCGGTGACGTGGTTCGGATGGCGCTGGAGTTTCCTCATCTCCGTCCCGGCCGTTGTGCTGGTCTTCGCTGCCACCTACGGCATCCATTCGGCCAGTATCCGCGCACAGGGGCGCCCCGACATCATCGGTGCGGTGCTGCTCACCATCTGCCTGATGCTCACCGTGCACCTCGTCGGTGCCCTCACCACTCTTGCGCCGCTCGCACTCGCGATCGAGGGGATCCTCGTCATTCTGCTCGCAACGTGGCTGATCGCCCGGCGCGGCGTCCGTGACATCCCGAGGTCGGTCGTGTCGTCTCCCCGCGTGCGTGCCGCCTGCCTGGGGCTGGGTGGCCTCTTCGCCGGCGTCGTCGGATCAATGTATGCGCTCAGCCTCGGACTCAGCGATGGGCAGGGTGCGTCGGCGCTGGCGGTCGCACTGCTGATCGTGCCGCAACCCATCCTGTTCAGTCTCTCCGCCGGTGTCGGCGCACGCCTGGTCACCACGTGGGGCGCTCCGCGGGTGTTCGCTCTGGGAGCGGGCGTGTTCATCCTCAGCCTCCTCTGGCTGGGGTCCGCGCACGGCGCTCCGGTGTGGGTGGGGATCCTCCCTTCGATGGCCGGTGTCGGTATCTCACTCGGCCTGTGCTTCCCTGCCGCCTCCGTCGGAGCGGTGGATGCCACTCCTCCTGAAACGAGAGCGACGACGGCGGGCCTGCTCACCACAGCACAGAACATCGGAGGCGCAATGGGGATCGCCACACTCACAGCCCTCAGCGTCGTGCCAACCGCGGCATCCGGGCTGAGTATCGCTACGGCAATGTTCTGGTCTGCGGGGTTCGCTGCCACCGGACTTCTCGCCGCGGCGATCGTGCTGCTTCGTGCACGATTGCGCACGGATGCCGCCGCTGCTGCGACGGCAACGATGAAGGCTACGGCAGCACGATGAATCTTCACGTTGCCACCGACCTGGACGGCACGATCGCGTTCGCCGGGCAACCGCCGCATCCACTCATCCGTGCGGCATTGACCCGGATCGTGGCACGCGACTATGTCGCGCTCTCCGTCGCGACCGCACGCTCACCCCGCGTGATCAGTGGGAGCGCGGCGAGCGGTTCTGCGTGGAGTATGGAGATCGATTTGCCGCGAGCCACCCTGAAGCGCTTCCGTGGATGGGGACGACGGCTCGCATCACGCTCGCGCAGGCCTCGCCGTTGCTCGACGACGTCGTCAAGGTGAGTATCGCCACAGGCGCTGGGTGGGCCGAGGAGCTCGCCCTCCTCGCCGGAGCGGCGGGTGAGGTGTATCCGCATACGACCGGTGACGCCGATGTCGTGGCGCGCGGTGCGAACAAGGCCGATGGTGTTCGACGGCTGCGCCGTGCCGGGGAATCGTTGCTCGCGCTCGGCAACGACGTCAATGACCGTGAGCTGCTGCTCACCGCCGACCGAGCGATCGTCGTCGGGGAGATGATGCCAGAGCTGGACGCCTACCCTCATGTGACACGCGTCGCCGCATCCTCGCGCGCCATCGTGGTTGCCCTTCGCCGTGCGATCCAGAAGCAGTCGAGTTCAATGCTCTTGTCGGCCGGGGGACGCCATTTGCGAGATATCTAGTCACTCTCACCGCCAGATACTCTTGGATCTGTGCACAACAAACGCCGCCGCCGGATCATCGCCAGAGTGGGGTGGGGCCTCCTCATCCTCCTCGTTCTGCTTATCGCGGGAGTCCTCGCGTGGACTCAGATCGGCGTGATGGCGGCGGAGAAGGCTCCGCTCGCAAGCGCACAAGCCAACCCGAACATCACGATCGAGGATGCTCCGGAAGGCATCGTGCTTGCCCCGGCAGACGGCGATTCGGAGATCGGCCTGGTGTTCATCCCCGGAGCCAAGGTCGATCCGTGGGCGTACGTCGCGATTCTGCAGGGTATCGCTGAGGAGGGCACCACCGTAGTGATCACTCGGCCCTGGCTGAACCTGGCGTTCTTCGATCTACGAGGGCTGGATGCCTTCACCTCCGCTGCGCCGGAGATCGACTCCTGGGGTGTTGGCGGACACTCTCTCGGCGGGGTGCGCGCCTGCCAGTTGGCGACGGATGCCGATGCGCTCGTACTCTTCGGCTCCTACTGCGCGACCGACCTCTCGGACACAGATCTCGACGTCCTGAGCCTCGCCGGCAGCGAAGACAAGCTGTCCACGCCCGCGAAGATCGCCGATGCTCGGCCTCTGCTCCCCGACAGTGCCGAGCTCATCGAGATCGCTGGCGCGTCTCACGCATCCTTTGGCGACTACGGCTCACAGAGCGGCGATGGCATCCCGACGATCTCCGACGAGCAAATGCACGCGACCGTCACCTACCTGGTCGGGGCATTCCTGAGCCGCTAGCTGAGCTCAGGGTCATTCAACCCGAACAGGCCCTCAGCCGATGCGCGAGATGAGCGAGTCCAGGCCCATCCCGTAGTCGATCCGCACAACCGGCAGTGCGTATTTGTCGGTGCCGATGACGACCTTGCCTGGTTCGATCGTGCGCGCCATCTCGTAGCCCGCCTGCGCAACACCCTGTTTTGCGGTGTCGTTGTAGTGGCCATACGGGTAGGCGATCACTTCGCGCGCTCCCAGCAGATCACCGGAGGTGTTCAGATCTGCGGCGATCTCGTCGGCCGTCCAGTTCACCATCCGGCCGTCGCCATTGGCTCCTGCTTCGTGCATGTCGTGGGTGTGCGAGCGCCGCAGCACGTACGGTGACGGCGCCGGGTCAGAGCGGTATGCCGTGACCATGAACGACGTGGCCAGTACCTTCTGCTGCTCCACGATCGGTGCCGCCAGATCGAACCAGGTCTGGTCGGCGTCATCGTCCGTCACGATCACAGATCGCGGCGGAAGGTACAAACGCCCGTCGATGAACGCGCTCAGCTCGTCCCAGGTCGGCAGGTAGAAGCCGGTGGAGGCGATGTGAGTCATGTGCGCCTCGAAGTCACCGATGTACGCGTAGTTCCCGCGCAACCAGCCATCCTCACCCTCGGGCCTGGTGGTGAACTGGTGGTACATCAGGATCGGTACTTCGGTGCCCGCCGCGGCGTTCTGCTCGGCCGGCATCCACGAGCCGTGCAGTTCGCGCTGCTGGTTGTCGCAGGTCACGGCGTCCGCGCCGTTGACTCGGGCGTCGGCCTGGAACGCAGCCGCCGTCTCCGCACTCGTGTACCAGCCGCCGAAGGCCATTCCGTCCTGCGCGGGAATCGGCAGCGCCGCATACAGCGTGCCCTGCACCTGCAGCATCGGTGCGTCGGCGATCCCGTCACCGGCGAACGTCACCGCGCAGGCGAGATCATCGTCTGCATCGGCGAGCAGCTGCTCGACCGGGGTGAGTGGTGTGTGCTCCGGAGTCGGTGTCTGGGTTCCTGACGCCGCTTCTGGCGCTGTCTCGGCCTCGGCCGGTGCCTGCAGGCTCGCGAGCACGATCGACAAGCTCACGCCAAGCACGACGATCACGGCAACGGTGCTGACAAGCCAGACCCGTCGGTTTCGACGGATGCGCGCACGCCTCGCGGTGCGCTCACTTCGGTGCCATTCATTACCCATAGACAGAATCCTATGGGCACTTCATCACGTGCTCTGGAACCCTTGCGCGATCATCTCGACGAGTTCTTCGCGCGCCTCGACGGGCAGGAAAGCTGCGGATGCGGCGTTGAACTGAAAAGCCTCGAGGTCTTCGAGGTCGTAGCCGAAAGCATCCACCAGCAGAGCAAGCTCACGAGTCAGCGAAGTGCGGCTCATCGTGCGGTTGTCGACGTTGACGGTGACGGCGAAACCGAGCTGGTACAGCAGGTCGAAGGGGTGATCCGCGATCTCTGTGCCCCACGCTTCGATCGCCGCGGTGTGCACGTTCGAGGACGGCGACAGTTCCAGAGGAATCTCTCGGTCGCGCACCCACCGGGCAAGGTCGCCGAACTCGACCTGCACCTCGTCGCCCTCACGGGTGATGACATCGAGGTCAGAGACAAGACGCACACCGTGCCCCAGGCGCACGGCCCGTCCGTCAAGGAGCGCACTGCGGATGGATGCGAGTCCTGCGGCCTCACCGGCATGCACGGTGACGGGCATGAAGTTCTCTGCCAGCAGGTCGAACGCCGCACGGTGCTGAGAGGCGGGATAACCCTCTTCCGGACCAGCGATGTCGAAGCCGACCACGCCACGATCGCGGTGGGCGATTGCGAGCTCTGCGATCTCGAGCGAGTGGTCGCTGTGTCGCATGGCGCTGAGGATCTGACCGACCCGGATGCTGTGACCGGCACTGTCGGCGGCATCCTCGCCCTCTTCAATGCCCTGTTGCACGGCATCGACCGCGTCATCCAGGGAAAGGCCGCGGGTCAGATGCTGCTCCGGCGCCCAGCGCATCTCACCGTAGATCACGCCGTCTTCGACCAAGTCCTCAACGAACTCCCGCGCAACGCGGGTGAGGGCCTCGGCCGTCTGCATCACGCCGATGGTGAATTCGAAGGCCCTCAGGTACTCCACGAGGGAGCCCGAGTCACTCTGCTTCGAGAACCAGTCGCCGAGACCACGCGCATCGCTGGCGGGCAGATCAAGCCCGATCTCCGCAGCCAACTCCACAATCGTCGCAGGGCGCACTGCCCCATCGAGGTGATCGTGCAGCGAGACCTTCGGCAGTGAGCGCAGCGAGACGCCCTGGATCTTGATGTCACCGTCGGAAGCGATCGACATGGGGTTTTCCTCTCAGAGACCGCCGCGTCGATGGGGAAAGCGAGCGGCGAATACTCCAGCCTACGCGGTGATGCGCTCGCGAACGAGCGGCCTGATCTCCGGTGCCGAGTCCCCGAGCGCCCATGCGTCTTCCAGCGCTTCCAACGCACGCGGGAAGCGCGCCTCGTCTTGCGCCGAAAGCGTGAACAGCGGCTGGCCGGCAGCGACACGGTCGCCCGGCTTGGCGTGCAGATCGATACCGGCCGCATGCACGACCTGGTCTTCTGCACGGGCTCGTCCGGCTCCCAGGCGCCACGCTGAGATACCGAACGGCAGTGCATCCATCCGCGTCACGATGCCGTCGGTGGGAGCCGTCACGACATGTGTCTCGCGTGCGGTCGGCAACGCCGCATCCGGATCGCCGTCCTGCGCACGGATCATCGCGTTCCAGGTGTCCATGGCGCGTCCGTCATCGAGTGCTGCTTCGACATCCGCATCCGGGAGTCCTGCGAGGGCGAGCATCTCGCGCGCCAGCGCGACCGTGAGCTCACGCACATCGGCCGGTCCGCCACCGGCGAGGATCTCCACCGATTCGCGCACCTCATTCGCGTTGCCGATCGCGAAGCCGAGTGGCACGTTCATGTCGGTCAGCAGCGCGGTGGTGGCAACACCGGAATCGGTGCCGAGCGCGACCATCGTCTGCGCGAGCTCCCGGGCGCGATCGATGTCCTGCATGAAGGCGCCGGATCCGAACTTGACGTCCAGCACCAGTGCATCGGTGCCTTCGGCGATCTTCTTCGACATGATGCTGGACGCGATCAGCGGAATGGCCTCGACGGTACCAGTGACATCACGCAGCGCGTACAGCTTCTTGTCAGCGGGCGCGAGTCCAGACCCGGCAGCGCAGATCACGGCGCCAACATCGCCCTGCATCTGGGCGAACATCTCCTCGTTACTCAGCGCAGCGCGCCAGCCAGGGATCGACTCGAGCTTGTCGAGCGTGCCGCCAGTGTGCCCGAGGCCTCGACCGCTCAGCTGCGGCACCGCGACACCGAACGATGCCACGAGAGGAGCCAGCGGCAACGTGATCTTGTCACCGACGCCGCCCGTGGAGTGCTTGTCGACCGTTTTCTTGCCGAGGGCGGCGAAACTCATCCGCTCTCCCGAGGCGATCATCGCGTCGGTGAGCACCCGGATCTCGTCCCGGTGCATCCCGCGCTGGAAGATCGCCATCGCGAAGGATGCCATCTGCGCATCTGACACGAAGCCGCGCGTGTACGCGTCGACCATCCACCGCAGCGCCGGCTCCGGCACCGCACCCCCATCGCGCTTGGCGCGGATGACGTCGATCGCGTCAAAAGCTTCTACAGTCATCGGGCATTCTCCAAATCGCGGGGGCCGAACGCATCCGGCAGAACTTCATCAATGGTGCGGATGCCACTCACGGTCTCCAGCAGCATCTCCGGCATTGAGTGCTCGAAGAGAAGCTGCCGGCAGCGGCCGCACGGCATGATGGTCTCGCCGTCGCCGTTGACACACACGAACGCGACGAGCTTCCCGCCGCCAGACATGTGCAGATCGCCGACCAGTGCGCACTCGGCGCACAGGGTGACCCCGTAAGAGGCGTTCTCCACGTTGCATCCGGCGACGATCCGGCCGTCCGCCACGAGAGCGGCGGCGCCCACCTTGTATCGCGAGTACGGCGCATACGCCTTGCGCATGGCGTCGCTTGCGACCTGACGCAGCTCGTCCCAGTCGATGTCAGTCATTGTTCCTCTAGCTCTTGATATACGGCTCGCCCGACGCAGCCGGCGGACGAGATCGTCCGACGAGACCTGCGACGGCGAAGATCGTCACGACATACGGCAGCATCAGCATGAACTGGCTCGGCACCGGCGAACCGATGACGCTGAGCACGCCCTGAAGGTTGGTGGCGAAGCCGAACAGCAGCGCCGCAAGCGTCGCGCGGATCGGGTCCCACTTACCGAAGATGACGGCGGCAAGTGCGATGTAACCGGCGCCCGCGGTCATCTCACGACCGAACTGCGGGTTGCTGACCAGTGTGTAGAACGCTCCGCCCATGCCAGCAATGGCGCCGGCGAGCATCATGTTCCAGTACCTCGTGGGAACCACCTTGATGCCCACTGTGTCAGCGGCCTGAGGGTGTTCGCCGACCGCGCGCAGGCGTAGGCCCCAGCGCGTGCGGTACAGCCCGAACCAGACCAGGAACACCGTGACATACATCAGATACACGATGATCGTCTGACGGAACAGCACCGGTCCGAGAACCGGAATTTCACTGAGCACGGGGATGGAGATCACCGGGAAAAGCTCCGGAGAGTTAAGCTCGGCGGCATTCGGGTTCAGCACCTGGCGGTAGAGGAACGTCGTGAGCCCAGCGACGAGCACATTGAGCACGACACCCACGATGACCTGATTGACGTAATAGGTGATCGCGAACACCGCGAGTACGAGCGCGACCAGCGCACCGGCGAACATCGCAGCGATGAGGCCTGCCCATGGGCTACCTGTCGCCGAGCCAACGACCGCGGCCAAGAAGGCACCGGCGAGCAGCTGCGCTTCGATCGCGATATTGACGACACCGACCCGCTCACCGATCACGCCTCCGAGCGCTCCGAAGATCAGGGGCGTGGCGAGCGCCAGGGCGCCGCCCAGCAAACCGATCATGGGAAGTGTTCCGCCCGCCGATGCCCAGGCGAGGAACCCGATCATCAGGATCGCGACGTAGACCACGGTCAGCCAAAGCGGGAGCTTGCGGCGCGCACGCGTCCATACGACAGAGAGCACCGTGGTCGCGGCGAGGAGAGCCACGCACACCCACGCTGTCGCGTTAGCCGGAAGCACGAGCTCTGGGAGCTGGATCGCCGCGTTCGCGGAGCGGACCAGACGGAACGTGCTCACGCCCTCCCGCGGAACGAGCAACGGCAATAGCGCGAACAGAACAGTGAACAGACCGAAGATGATCGGTGTCTTCCACGAGGTGACGGTGACGCGACGCTGCTCGTCACTGACGACCACTTCAGCACTGATGGTCATGCGGACACCTCCTCGGCGATCTGCGCGGCGTTCTTCTTCGGCGTCTTCGGTTTCTTCGGCTTCTTGCGTGTGCCGGGCTGTGGCAGGCCGAAGATCGCACGAACGAGCGGCGGTGCGGCAATGAACAGCACGATCAGCGACTGCACGACGAGCACGATCTCGATCGGCACGTTCTCCGAAGCCTGCATCGCGAATCCGCCGGCCTTGAACGCACCGAACAGGATGCCGGCGGCGAGGATGCCCAGCGGCGTGGATCGACCGAGCAGCGCGACCGTGATGGCGTCGAAGCCGATGCCGGCATCGATGTCACCGCCGAACCCGCTGGTGACGGTGCCGAGCATCTGGCTGACACCGGCAATGCCGATCAGCCCGCCGGCGATCACCATCACCAGGAAGTACATCTTGCCGACGCTGATGCCGGCGACCTTCGCCGCCGCGGGGTTCTCCCCCACCGCCCGGAATCGGAACCCGAGGCTGGAGCGCTCCAGGAGCCACCATGTGAATGCGACGGCGATCAACGCAAGGATGAAACCCGCGTGCAGCTTGTACTGCGAGCCGAGGATGCCGGGCAGCAGCGCCGACTCCGCCATCGCAGCGGTCTTCGGGTTGCTGGAGCCTGGAGCCTGCAGAATGCCGGGGGTGGCGAGCATCCACGCCAACAGGTAGAAGGCGATGTGATTGAGCATGATCGTCACGATCACCTCGTGCGCACCGGTGCGCGCCTTCAGGAGCCCGGCGATGCCGGCCCAGAGAGCACCGGCGATGACTCCCGCGATGATGGCGACGAGCATGTGCAGCGGCCACGGCAGGTTCAGACTCGTACCCACCCAGCCCGCGGCTGCAGCGGCCATGAGCATCTGGCCCTGACCGCCGATGTTGAAAAGACCGGCGCGGAACGCGAGACCGACGCCGAGACCGGCGGCGATCAGCGGCGTTGCGAACTTCAGCGTCTCGGTGAGCGGCTTGATTCCGGCGGCGAACCCGTCGACGCGGAAGTTGTAGACCGCGCCTTGAAAGAGCGCGACGTATGCTCCTGAGACGGCAGCCCACACCGCGGCGAGCATGTCCTGCGGACGTGAGAAGAAGTAGCCGGCGGTGCGCTGCACATCGGGATCCGTGAACGCGATCATGATCGCACCGGCGATCAGTGCCAGGATCACCGACAGCACCGAGATCATGCCGTTGCCGGTGGAGACACGCTGCAACGCGCTGGTCCACCGTGATGGCTCAATGCCGAAGTCTGCCGGTGGGGACTTGATCGGAGCCGGTGTGGGAGCACTCATGCGCCTGCCTCCTCGGACGGTGTGATGGGATCGACGGCAACGGTCGTGTCGGTCTCGACCATGCCCGCCATCATGAGGCCGAGCTGCGCGCGCGAGGTATCACCCGGCACGATGCCGACGACCTTGCCTCGGTACATCACCATGATGCGATCGGCAAGGGCCGCCGCTTCATCGAGTTCAGTGGAGATGACGACGACGGGGATGCCGGAGTCTCGTGTCTCGACGATGCGCGTGTGAATGAATTCGATTGAGCCGACATCGACGCCGCGAGTCGGCTGCGCCGCGACGAACAGCGAGAGGTCGCGGCTGAGCTCGCGCGCCAGCACGACCTTCTGCTGGTTTCCGCCCGACAGTCGCCCCGCTTGCTGCGTCGACCCCTGGGTGCGGATGTCGAACTCGGCGATCTTCTCCTTGGCAAAGGTGTCCAGTGCCTGCAACTGCAGAGTGCCGGCCTTCACGAATGGGGCACCGACCGAGCGGTCCAGCATGAGGTTCTCCGCGATGGAGAATTCCTTGACGAGACCGTCGACGCTGCGGTCCTCTGGGACGAAGCCGACGCCAGCATCGAGGATCTCGCGGACGGAACGTCCGATCAGTTCAGCTCCGTTCAGACGGATGCTGCCCTCGGTCCGCGGCTGCAGGCCGACGATGGCCTCGGTGAGCTCGGTCTGGCCGTTGCCCTGTACACCCGCGATCACGAGCACCTCGCCGGCTCGCACCGAGAATGACACGTCGTCCACGAGCACGGTACCGAACGGATCGGTGACCGTGAGCTCCTTCACGACGAGTGCCTCTTCGCCGAGCTTCGGTGCGTCCTTGTGCACGGTGAGCTCGACGGCACGCCCCACCATGAGTGCGGCGAGTTCCTGGTTACTGGCGGTCGGCGACGCTTCGCCGACGACCTTTCCCAGCCGGATGACCGTGATGCGATCCGCGACTTCGCGGACCTCACGGAGTTTGTGGGTGATGAAGACGATCGACGTTCCGGATTCCTGGAGCGTGCGCATCGTCGCCATGAGCTCGTCGGTCTCTTGAGGGGTGAGCACTGCAGTGGGCTCATCGAAAACGAGCACCTTCGCATCACGCGAGAGCGCCTTGATGATCTCCACTCGCTGCTGTACACCGACGGGCAGGTCTTCGATGATCGCGTCAGGGTCGACATTGAATCCGAAGCGATCGGAGATCTCGCGCACCATCGCTCGCGCAGCCGAGAGGTCCAGTCGTCCGCCGAAGCGTGTCTTCTCGTGCCCCAGCATGACGTTCTCAGCGACGGTGAACACGGGGATCAGCATGAAGTGCTGATGCACCATGCCGATACCGGCGGCCATCGCATCACCCGGTCCTGCGAAGTGCTGTTCGACACCGTCCAGCAGGATCTCACCCTCGTCGGCCTGGTACAGGCCGTAGAGCACGTTCATCAGCGTCGACTTGCCCGCACCGTTCTCGCCAAGGAGACAGTGGATCTCCCCCGGCTCGATCGTGAGATCGATGTGGTCGTTGGCCGTCAGCGCGCCGAACCTCTTTGTAATGCCGCGCAGTTCAAGCTTCATGTGTCAGATCCTAACCAGCAAAGAGCGCTTCGTCCCAAGCTCCTGTGGGCGCCGGGCATCGACAAGGGGAGGCCGGCGGTTGGCCGACCTCCCCTTTTAGTGGGTCGTCCTCGATCAGTCGAGGTACGAGGTGACGGTGATGTCACCGCTGATGATCTGCTCCTGCAGTGCCTCGACAGCCGCCCACAGCTCGGGGTCGACCTTGTCTTCGAAGTTGTGCAGTTCGGCAATGCCGACGCCCTCGTTCTCGAGCGTGCCGATGTAGGCAGTCGCGTCGAACTCGCCGTTCGCGCTGCTCATCGTGGCCTCGTAGGTGGAGAGCTTCATGTCCTTGAGAATCGAGGTCATCACGAAGTCCGCGGTGGTCGGGTCGGTGACGAACAAGTCGGCATCTGCGCCGATCAGTGCGATGTCCCGGCCGGACTCCTTGATGGCCTGCAGACCGGACTGGTAGATCGGACCGCCGACCGGCAGCAGCACGTCGACACCCTGGTCGATGATGTTCTGCGCGACCGTCTTGGCCTCGGGACCAGCCTCGAATCCGCCGGTGAAGGTCCCGGTCGTGCCGTCCCAGCCGACGACCTCGACGGCTGTGCCGTTCTGCTCGTTGTAGTAGTTGACGCCCTGGTAGAAGCCATCCATGAAGATCGTCACGGTCGGGAACTCCATGCCGCCGTAGGTGCCGACCTTGCCTGCTTCGGAGTACCCGGCAGACAGGTAGCCAGCGAGGAATGCGGCCTCAGCCGTGTTGTAGAGCAGCGGCTTGACGTTGTCGGCATCCTTCTCGCCGTCGAAGTCGTTGTCGGCAGCGTCGTCGACGAGAATGTAGTCGATGTCTTCGTTGGCCAGTGCGCTGTCGACGGTCGCAGCCGAAAGCGCGAAGCCGACGGAGATGATTGCGTTGCAACCCTCCGAGACGAGGCTCTCCAGGTTGGGGGCGAAGTCGGTCTCGCTGTTGGATTCAGGGTTCTTGAACCCGACGCCAAGTTCGTCAGCGGCCTGCTTCATGCCTTCGAAGGAAAGCTGGTTGAACGACTTGTCGTCAAAGCCACCCTGGTCAGAGACGATGCAGGGAAGGAAGTCGATAGTCTCGGCACCGCCGGCGGTGCCGCCGCCGGTCTCTTCCGGAGCTGCGCCGCAGCCTGCCAGTGCAACGGCGACGCCGGTCGCCACGAGCGCGGCGAGTGCGCGCTTCTTGGTGCTAATGGTCACGTAAGCCTCCACGACTACTGGCCTGCGCCAATCGCAGGGTCCCAATGCCTAAGTTACCTACTATGACGCCGCTATTGAGAGTGACTGCGTTAATGGTTACAAACTCGAAACAGATCGGATGTGCGTCTGAGAGCACCTCTCAGAGCACGTCTCCTTGACCGGTGAGCTTCAGTGACTCGACGACACCCTTCACCCGCTGCGCATGCTCGGTCGTGGTGACCAGCAGCGCGTCGGGAGTATCGACGACCACGATGTCCTTCACGCCGATGAGACTGATCACTCGTGAGGTCTGGCTGACGAGGATTCCGGTCGCTGCATCCGAGAGCACTCGAGCGTTCGGTCCGAGCACGGCAAGGTCGTTCTTGCGCCCGTTGCTGATGAGTTTGGTGAGGGATGCGAAATCTCCCACGTCGTCCCAATCGAAGTGCCCGGGGATCACCGCAAGGCGCCCCTTCTCGGCAGCAGGCTCGGCCACTGCGTAGTCAATAGCGACCTTCTTGATCTTCGGCCAGACGCGATCGACGACCGGACCGCGTCGCTCGCGATCGTCCCATGCTTCGGCGAGTTCGAGCAGGCCCGCATGCATCTCGGGCTCGTTCGCGGCGAGTTCTTCCAGCAGCACACTTGCCTTGGCGATGAACATGCCGGCGTTCCACAGGAAGGAGCGGTCAGCGAAGTACTGCGTGGCGGTCTCGAGATCGGGCTTTTCCACGAAGCGGACGACCGTGGCCGCTTCCGGGGCCCTGTCGATGATGAGCTCATCGCCCTTTTCGATATAGCCGAAGCCGACGGATGGCTCCGACGGCTGAATGCCGATCGTGCAGATATAACCGGCTCGAGCGACCGCAACGGCCTGCTCGACCGCGAATTCGAAGGTGCGGGTGCCTCGAATCACGTGGTCTGCGGCGAACGAGCCGATGATGACGTCTGGGTTGCGGCGATGCAGAATCGCGGCGGCCAGGCCGATGGCTGCGGCGGAGTCCCGCGGCTCGGACTCGAGGAACACGTTCATATCGGCGATGCCCGGGAGCTCTGCCTCGACGGCGGCGCGGTGCGCACGCCCGGTCACGACCGCGATACGGTCTGGCCCCGTCATCGGCTCGAGCCGATCCCAGGTGTCGCGAAGCAGCGAGTTTCCGGACCCAGTGAGGTCATGCAGGAACTTCGGCGCATCCGCTCGGGAAAGCGGCCACAGCCTGCTCCCGATGCCACCGGCGGGAATCACTGCGTAAAAGTCGTCGAACGGCTCGGTCATACCCCCAGCGTAACCCGCGCGAAGAATCTTGATATCGAGATAGTTAGGCGAGCCTTCCTCGCTCCCAGCGTTTGAACAGGAATAGGATGGGACACGATCGGGCAGCCCTGTGGTCAGTTCGGACTCAGGAGCCGCTGCCGACGTCGCATCGACCAGGGAGGACGACCGTGTCCGCAGGCACTCGCTTGACACCGTCGATTTCGGAAACCACGTCCAAAGCGCCACGCGGCACCCTTTACCGGGGACGCGAAGGCATGTGGTCGTGGGTGCTTCATCGCATCACCGGAGTCGCCATCTTCTTCTTCTTACTGGTGCATGTGCTCGACACAGCACTGGTCCGCGTCTCCCCCGAGGCGTACAACGCAGTGATCGGCGCGTACCAGACCCCGATCATGGCGCTGGGCGAGGTCGTGTTGGTCGCGGCCATCGTCTTCCACGCGATGAACGGCCTGCGCATCATCCTTGTCGACTTCTGGTCCAAGGGTGCGCGTTTCCATAGGCAGCTGTTCTGGGGCGTCATCGCCGTGTGGCTCGTCCTGATGGCCGGCTTCTCCGGCCGTCACCTCATGCTCGCTTTCGCAGGATTCGGAGGGGGCCACTGATGTCCGCTCAGACTGTCGCCGCACCGGCGCGCCGCCGCCGTGGGATCAACCTCGAGAAGTGGGGCTGGGTGTTCATGCGAGCATCCGGCGTCGTCCTGATCGTTCTGATCTTTGGACACCTGTTCGTCAACCTGATGGTCGGCGATGGTATCCATGCCCTCGACTTCGCCTTCATCGCCGGCAAGTTCGCCACGCCGTTCTGGCAGTGGTGGGACGTGTTGATGCTGTGGCTCGCGCTCCTGCATGGTGGCAACGGCATGCGCACGATCGTCAACGACTACGTGACCACGCCCAAGGTTCGCACGGCCCTCGTCTGGGCGATCGGCCTGGCCGCGGCACTGCTGATCGTGCTGGGCACCCTGGTCGTATTCACATTTGACCCCTGCCTCGGTCTCACCGAGGGCAGCACGCTGGTGAAAGAGTGCGCCGCCATGGGCGTGTTCCCGAACTGAGAAGAGAGCTACGAGAAGTGACTACTGAGACGCAGGATTCCGTCGTCCGTGACGGCGTGCACTACCACCAGTTCGACGTCGTCATCGTCGGCGCCGGTGGCGCCGGTATGCGGGCTGCCATCGAAGCAGGCCCCGGGGCGAAGACGGCCGTGATCTCCAAGCTCTATCCGACTCGCTCGCACACCGGTGCGGCGCAGGGCGGCATGGCTGCGGCCCTCGCGAACGTCGAGGAAGACAACTGGGAGTGGCACACCTTCGACACCGTCAAGGGTGGCGATTATCTCGTCGATCAGGATGCGGCCGAGATCCTCGCCAAGGAGGCCATCGACGCGGTCATCGACCTCGAGAACATGGGCCTGCCCTTCAACCGCACGCCAGAGGGCAAGATCGATCAGCGTCGTTTCGGCGGTCACACGTCTGAGCACGGAAAGGCGCCCGTGCGCCGCGCCTGCTACGCGGCAGACCGCACCGGCCACATGATTCTGCAGACGCTGTTCCAGAACTGCGTTCGCCTCGGCATCAACTTCTTCAACGAGTTCTATGTTCTCGACCTGATCACGGTCAAGGCCGAGGACGGCAGCACGCAGGTTGCAGGCGTCGTCGCATACGACCTCTCCACCGGCGAGCTGCATGTCTTCCAGGCGAAGGCCGTGATCTTCGCGACCGGCGGCTTCGGCAAGATCTACAAGACCACCTCCAACGCACACACCCTCACCGGTGACGGCGTCGGCATCATCTGGCGCAAGAACCTCCCGCTCGAGGACATGGAGTTCTTCCAGTTCCATCCGACCGGCCTCGCCGGGCTCGGCATCCTCCTCACCGAGGGCGCCCGCGGTGAGGGCGCGATTCTGCGCAACGCATCCGGTGAGCGCTTCATGGAGCGCTATGCCCCCACCATCAAGGACCTCGCTCCGCGTGACATCGTGGCCAGGTCCATGGTGCAGGAGGTTCTCGACGGCCGCGGTGCCGGTCCGAACAAGGACTACGTGTACCTGGACTGCACCCACCTCGGTGCGGAGGTGCTGGAGACCAAGCTTCCCGACATCACCGAGTTCGCACGCACCTACCTGGGTGTCGACCCTGTTACCGAGCCGGTGCCAGTGATGCCGACCGCGCACTACGCCATGGGCGGTATCCCCACCAACAACAACGCTGAGGTGCTGGCCGATAACGACACCGTCGTTCCTGGCCTGTACGCCGCCGGCGAGTGCGCCTGCGTCTCGGTGCACGGCTCGAACCGGCTGGGCACGAACTCGCTGCTCGATATCAACGTCTTCGGAAAGCGTGCCGGTAACAACGCCGTCGCGTATGCCAAGACTGCAGAGTTCGTCCCTCTCCCCGAGAACCCGGCTGCCTTCGTTTCCGGGCTGCTCGAGAACGTGCGCACCAGCAACGGCACCGAGCGGGTGGCGGTCCTGCGTAAGAAGCTGCAGGACGAGATGGATCTCGGCGCTCAGGTCTTCCGCACCCATGATTCGCTCGAGCACGTGCTCGGCGTCATCAAGGAACTGCGCGAGCGTTACAAGAACGTCTACGTCGATGACAAGGGCAAGCGGTTCAACACCGACCTGCTCGAGGCGATCGAGCTGGGCTTCCTGCTCGACATCGCTGAGGTCGTCGTCTACGCCGCGCAGAACCGCGAAGAGAGCCGTGGCGGTCACATGCGCGACGACTTCCCCCACCGCGACGACGAGAAATACATGAAGCACACGATGGCCTATCTGACCGGCGACCCGCACTCGTCGACACCGGCCGACCACATCAAACTCGATTGGAAGCCCGTCGTCATGACCCGCTACCAGCCGATGGAGAGGAAGTACTGAGCATGTCGAACGCTGTTGCAGAGACACCTGCCGTGGAGTCGGCCGTCCAGTCATTCCTGGTCACGTTCATCGTGCGCCGGTTCGACCCCGAAAAGGATTCCGAGCCGCGCTGGGTCGACTACGACGTCGAGCTCTACGCGACCGACCGGGTACTCGACGCGCTGCACAAGATCAAGTGGGAGGTCGACGGTTCGCTGTCCTTCCGCCGTTCCTGCGCGCACGGCATCTGCGGTTCGGATGCCATGCGCATCAACGGCCGCAACCGCCTGGCCTGCAAGACGCTGATCAAGGATCTCGACATCTCGAAGCCGATCTATGTCGAGGCCATCAAGGGTCTGCCCCTGGAAAAGGACCTCATCGTCGACATGGAGCCGTTCTTCGCCTCCTTCCGCGAGGTGCAGCCGTTCCTTATTTCCGGCTCCGCACCCGAGAAGGGCAAGGAGCGCGTGCAGTCGATTGCTGACCGCGCGATCTTCGACGACACGACCAAGTGCATCCTGTGCGCTGCGTGCACCTCGTCGTGCCCGGTGTTCTGGACCGACGGCCAGTACTTCGGCCCGGCCGCGATTGTCAATGCGCATCGCTTCATCTTCGATTCGCGTGACGACAACGCGGATGTGCGTCTAGACATCCTCAACGACAAGGAAGGCGTCTGGCGCTGCCGCACGACCTTCAACTGCTCGGAGGCCTGCCCGCGAGGCATCGAGGTCACCAAGGCGATCGCCGAGGTCAAGCAGGCTATTCTGCGCGGAGGTCGCTGACCCTTCGACAGAAGCAGATTTCTGTCATCGACACGCCCCCACCCTGGATAGGGTGGGGGCGTGTCTGTTTCTGAGGCCGATGAACCTGAAGCCGGTCGCCTGGGCGTTGCGGTCGAGCGCGCCACCACACTGACCAAACGCACTCTCGGGCTGTTTCCGGTGCGGGTATGGCGTCATTTCCTGCAGAACAACGGTTTCCTGCTCGCAGCGGGAGTCAGCTATCAGGCACTGTTCGCCATCTTCGCGGCGATCTACCTCGCGTTCGCGGTCGCCGGTCTGTGGCTGGGCGGCAGCGCCGAGGCCGTCGACGCCTTGATCGCGATGATCAACAGCTACATCCCCAATCTGATCAGCGACCCGCCATACGGCGTGGTCACTCCGGCGCAGGCCCACGAAATCGCCAAGAACACCACTGGAGTGCTCAGCATCACCGGTCTGATCGCGCTGGTTGCGGTCATCTGGACAGCCATCGGCTGGGTGACATTCTCTCGACGCGCCGTGCGCGACATGTTCGGACTTCCCCCTGACCGGCGCAGTTACGTGCTGCTCAAGGCGCGTGATCTGCTCGCCGCGCTCATCTTCGGGGCGTCGTTGGTCGTGGGGTCAGTGCTCAGCTATGCCAGTGCGGCCACACTGAGCTGGCTCCTCACGCTGCTGGGCTGGGACGCAGGCTCCAGTGCGGTGAACCTGCTCATCCGCATCGGCACCATCCTCATCTCGTTCGTCCTGCTCTCGGGTGCGCTTGCCACGATGGTGCGTTTCCTCACCGGCACCTCGCTGCGCTGGCGCACGATCTGGCCCGGCGCACTCCTCGGCGGCGGCGCCATGACCGTGCTGCAGTTCGGTGTGGGTTTCCTGCTGAGCTACACGCCGACCAATCCGCTCCTTGCCACGTTCGCGATCTTCATCGGTCTGCTGCTCTGGTTCCGGGTCAACGGCGTGGTCATGCTGGTGGCTTCGGCGTGGATCGCCGTCTCCGCACAGGATCGTGATCTGCCTCTGCTGCAACAGAGCGAGGCGGAACGCATCGCGGCCGAATATCACGCTCTGGTGGTGGCCGCACGCATCCGCCTTCGTGATGCTCGCGCGGCGCAGGGCACCGCACCCTGGTATCGCGTCTGGGGAGCGAAAAGAGCAGTGAATGCGGCAACGGCCGAGCTCGCAGATCTCGTCGCCAATCCGCCAGAGACCACGACTGCGGATGCTCCAGCCGCCCATCGGCTGCTCACAGCGCTCACCCGCTCGGAAGGTGATGTCCGACGCTCTCGATAGGCTGGTTACATGCCTCATCTGCGCGTAGCTTCGGTCAATGTCAACGGAATTCGGGCGTCGGCTCGCAACGGAATGAGCACATGGCTCGACACGGCCGATGTCGACATCCTCACTCTGCAAGAGGTACGTGGGCAAGATGAACACCTCGAGGCGGCGCTTCCCGGCTGGCACATCATCCACGATGAGGCCACGGCAAAAGGCCGCGCAGGCGTCGCCATTGCGAGCCGCTTGCCAGCGCTGGCAAGCCGCACGACCTTCGGCGCCGATGACTTCGACTCGAAAGGCCGCTGGATCGAAGGTGACTTCACCTTCGGCGACCGCGTGCTGACCGTTGTCAGTGCGTACGTGCACTCGGGCGAAGCTGACACGCCGAAGCAGGACGAGAAGTGGAAGTTCCTCGACGCCTTTGGGCCCCGGCTGAGCGCGCTCGGGCAGGGCGAGCTCGGGCAGGGCGACGCGCTCGCTGTCGTCACCGGCGACCTTAACGTCGGTCACCGCGAACTCGACATCAAGAACTGGCGGGGCAACCGCAAGAAGGCGGGGTTCCTTCCACGGGAGCGCGCATACTTCGATCGTTTCCTTGGTGAAGCGGGCGCCGAGATCACCGGCGTCGATGGCACCGTTGGCACCGGACTCGGATGGGTTGATGTCGGCCGCCACGTCCACGGTGAGGTCGAAGGGCCGTACACCTGGTGGTCGGCACGCGGCCAGGCGTTCGACAACGACACCGGCTGGCGGATCGACTACCACCTCGCCACCCCGACGCTCGCCGAGCGCGTGCAGGCATACAGCGTCGCCCGCGCAGCTTCCTACGCAGAGCGCTGGAGTGATCACGCGCCGGTGATCGTCGACTACCGGATCTGATCCGAGCGACCGCCGACAGCCGCGTAAGATTGGTCCCGTGACGAAACCTCGCCTTTACTCAGGAATGCAGCCCTCCGCCGACTCTCTCCAGATCGGCAACTACATCGGGGCGCTCCTGCAGTGGCGGGATCTGCAGACGTCGTACGACGCCTATTTCTCGGTCGTCGATCTGCACGCGCTCACCGTCGCGCAGGACCCGAAAGAACTCCGCGAGAAGACGCGCCGAACGGCCGCACAATACATCGCCGCAGGCATCGAGCCTTCGAAGTCAACGCTGTACGTACAGTCACACGTGCGCGCTCACGCCGAGCTGGCATGGATCCTCAGCACGTTCACCGGTTTCGGTGAAGCCGGCAGGATGACCCAGTTCAAGGACAAGTCCGCACGCTACGGCGCGGACGCCACGAGCGTTGGCCTGTTCACCTATCCGGTGCTGATGGCAGCCGACATCCTGCTGTACCAGACCGACATCGTGCCGGTCGGTGACGACCAGAAGCAGCACGTCGAGCTCACTCGCGATATCGCGGAGCGCTTCAATTCGCGCTTCGGTGAGACGTTCGTCGTTCCGCTGCCGGTCATCCAGAAAGACACCGCCCGCATCTACGACCTGCAGAATCCGACGTCGAAGATGTCGAAGTCGGCAGACAGCGAAGCAGGCGTGCTGTGGATGCTGGACGACCCGGCGAAGTCAGCAAAGAAGATCATGCGCGCGGTCACCGATAACGAGGGCAGCGTCCGCTTCGACCGCGAGAACAAGCCTGGCGTCTCGAACCTGCTGACGATCTACGCCGCCCTCAGCGGCCGCCAGGTGGCCTCGATTGAAGACGAGTACGCAGGCCGTGGCTACGGTGATTTCAAGAAGGGTCTTGCCGAGGTCGTCGTCTCAGAATTCGAGCCGGTGCGCGCCCGCGCTCTTGAGCTGCTCGATGACCCTGCAGAGCTCGACCGCATCCTTGCGATCAACGCGGCCAAGGCGGATGCCGTCGCCGATGCGACGCTCGCTGATGTCTATGACAAGGTCGGCCTGCTCCGTCGCGTCTGACAGTTGGATCAGTCAGGCACCATAGGATGAGTGCGTGACTGATCCGCAACTTCCGCCGTCCGCACCTTACGGCTCCGTACCGCCGGTACCGCCAATGCCAGTAGTACCGCCAGTACCGGTAGCGCCCGGTTACCAGACGCCCCCCGCAGCGCCCGGCTACCCGGAGGCACCCGCAGCGCCCGGTTACCACCAGCTGCCAATCGCGCCGGGCTACCAGACGCCTGCTGCACCCGCGCCGCAGATGCCTCCTGGCGCGTACGCCGCTCCTGTGGGCGGCTACGGCGCTCCTGTGGGCGATTACCAGGCACCGGAGGCCACGCAGCCAAAGTCGAGCCTCCTCGGGATCATTGCGCTGGTGCTGTCACTGGTCGCGGCAGTGGTCACGCCGATCGTCGCCGGCATCTCGGGCTATCAGATCGGCTACACACTGCCGTCGGTCATGCAGTACGTCGATGCCGATGCCAGCGACCTCTCGTTCCTTGCCCCGGTGCGCGAGCAGGTGCTGCTGGGCGAGATCGGATTCTGGGTCGGCACGCTCGCCGGTATCGCCGCGATCGTACTCGCCATCATGGCCATCGCGAAGCGGCAGGGTCGAGGAACAGGTATCGCTGCGCTGATCCTGGCCGTCCTTGCACCGATTATTTTCTTCATCGTGCTGTTCGTCACGCTCGCCGCCGGCGCAAGCGCGGGTGCGTTCGCCGCCTTCGGTTCCTGATCGATCCCGCCATCACGCCTCGCGCTCAGCGCGGGGCGTGATGCTTCTGCTGAGCAGCCAGCAGTCCCTCAGCAACGAGTAGTTCAACGGCATCCGCTGCGTCTGAGACGAGAATCCCCAGGGTCTCGCGCTCAATCTTTCCGAACGGCGACAACACCCAATCGGCCGGGTCTTGACGCCCAGGCGGGCGCCCGATGCCCACGCGCACACGCGGAAAGTCTGCCGTGCTGATTGCGCGGGCAACATCTCGCACACCGTTGTGTCCGCCATGCCCTCCGCCGATCTTCAGCTTCACGCTGTCGAACGGGATGTCCAGTTCGTCGTGGACGAGTACCGTGCGCTCCGGAGGCACCGAGTAGAAGCGCGCGAGGGCTGCCACCGGAGTACCGGCGACGTTCATGAAAGAGTTCGGCTTCGCGAGCACGAGCTTGTCTCCCCCTGGCCGCAACCAGGTCTCGATGACGCGCGCACCAGCTTTGTGCTCACGGAAGCTCTCGCTGCGACGTGCCGCAAGCTCATCCACAACGAGTTGGCCGATATTGTGCCGGGTGCTCTCGTAGCGAGGGCCGGGATTACCCAGCCCCACGATCAACCAGGTCTCAGCCATACGTCTGCCGCCTTTCGAACGCCGTCAGGATACGACAGAGGGGACGCGATGTGCTCGCGTCCCCTCTGTGCACGAAGTGCGGGTGAATTACTCCGCAGCAGCCTCAGCAGCAGGTGCTGCAGCAGCAGCCTCAGCGGCGTCGTCCGCGGACGTCTCAGCTGCGGGGACGTAGACCGCGACGAGCAGCAGCTCCGGGTCATCCAGCAGAGTCGCACCCTTGGGCAGCACGACCTGACTTGCAGTGATGTGCGCACCCTCTTCAAGGCCTTCGACCGAGACCTCGAGGTTCTGAGGGATGTGGGTCGCCTCGACCTCGAGCTTGATCGTGGTGACCTCGAGGGTCACGCTCGTGCCAGCGAAAGACTCACCGCTGGTGAAGATCGGAACCTCAACCTGAACCTTCTCGCCCTTCTTCACGACGAGGAGGTCGATGTGCTCGATGATCTGGCGCACCGGGTCACGCTGCACATCCTTGACGAGTGCGAGCTGCTCCTTGCCATCGATGTCGAGCTCAAGCAGCGCGTTCGCGCGACGAATGATGAGCGAGACCTGGTGGCCGGGCAGTGCAACGTGCACGGGATCGGTGCCGTGACCGTAGATGACGGCGGGGATCTTGCCGGCAGCGCGCAGGCGGCGGGCGAAGCCCTTGCCGAACTGCTCACGAACCTCGGCGTGGACCTTGGTGTCCTTAGACATGAATTCTCCTTCGGGGCACGCGACGAACTACTCGTCACGTGGTGGTCTAATTGTCAGATTCTCGACCGCAGACGCACGAAGAAGCCACGAGGCTTGGTTCGCCGCGTCGATCACGGATGCCACGCACGCGAAGCATCCCTCGCCGAGGAACTCCTCTATCGTACCGGATGACCGGGTAGGCTGAAACTCAGGTCTTTTCCCCACGCAGAACTTGGAGTCCGGCATGCTCGACGGCGCTTTCCTTTCACACGCCCTCCTCTGGCTCATCGGCGTCATGGCGCTGGGTGCCACCGTCTTGACGTTCGGCGCACTGTTCTCGATGGGGCGCACCAGCTACCGCAAGGACTGACCGCCACAGCGGCGCCACGCCTGCGTGTCACGCCAACAAATGGCATCTCGTGACACACGCGCGCTCGGACGTCGTCCACAGGGATAATCTGAGAGCATCCCTAACTTCACGACCGAGGAGCAGTCTGTGCCCGAAGCATCAGCGAACATCGGAGTCGTCGGACTCGCCGTCATGGGTTCGAATCTCGCCCGCAACCTCGCCAGCCGCGAGGGCAACACTGTGGCGATCTTCAACCGCAGCTACGAGAAGACGCAGACCGTTCTCGATGAACACCCGGAAGCCGGCTTCGTTCCGGCATCCACCTACCAGGAGTTCGCCGACTCTCTGCAGAAGCCGCGCACCGCGATCATCATGGTCAAGGCCGGCGGACCCACCGATGCGGTCATCAACTCGCTCGCCTCGGTCTTCGAGCCTGGCGATATCATCGTCGACGGCGGAAACGCGTTCTTCCCCGACACCATCCGCCGGGAGAAGGCCGTCCGCGAGACGGGCATCAACTTCGTCGGCGCCGGCATCTCCGGCGGTGAAGAGGGCGCACTGCTCGGCCCGAGCATCATGCCGGGCGGATCTGATGAGTCGTGGACCACGCTCGGCCCGATCCTGAAGTCGATCGCGGCAGTCGCCGAGGGCGAGCCGTGCGTCACGCACGTCGGCCACGACGGCGCCGGGCACTTCGTGAAGATGGTGCACAACGGCATCGAGTACGCCGACATGCAGCTCATCGCTGAGGCCTACGACCTCATCCGCCGCGGCACCGGAAAGACGCCGGCGGAGATCGCCGACATCTTCGCCGAGTGGAACAAGGGCGAGCTGGAGTCGTACCTGATCGAGATCACCGCCGAGGTGCTCCGTCAGGTGGATGCATCCACAGGCAAGCCACTCGTCGATGTGATTGTCGACCAGGCAGGCGCCAAGGGAACCGGCGCGTGGACAGTGCAGACCGCACTCTCCCTCGGCGTTCCCGTCTCCGGCATCGCCGAGGCGACGTTTGCTCGTTCGCTGTCCTCACACCCCGAGCAGCGCGCGGTTGCCGCAGCTCTGCCCGGCCCGGAGGACGAGTTCGAGGTCGAGGACACCGAGTCATTCATCGAGGACGTGCGCCTGGCGCTGTTCGCCTCGAAGATCATCGCCTACTCGCAGGGCTTCGATGAGATCCGCGCGGGCGCGGTCGAATACGACTGGACGATCGACCTCGGCGCGATCAGCAAGATCTGGCGCGCCGGCTGCATCATCCGCGCCCAGTTCCTCAACCGCATCGCTGACGCATACGCCGAGACTCCGGATCTTCCGGTGCTCGCGGCTGCGCCGTACTTCGCCGACGCACTGACTCGCGGCCAGGCCTCATGGCGTCGTGTTGTCATCGCCGCGACCGAGGCGGGCATCCCGTCGCCGGCATTCTCGTCATCACTGGCGTACTACGACGGCATCCGCGCCGACCGACTCCCCGCAGCCCTCATCCAGGGACAGCGTGACTTCTTCGGCGCGCACACCTACAAGCGCATCGACAAGCCGGGCACGTTCCACACGCTGTGGTCTGGCGACCGCACCGAGATCGAGGCGGAAGACACGCACTGATCGCTTTCATTTCGAAGGGCCGGTAACCGCGAGGTTGCCGGCCCTTCGTCATTCGGTAAAGACCCGCCTCACGCGACGATGTTGTGGTTTCGCCGGAACACGTTGTGCGGATCCCACTCCGCTTTCACCGCACGCAACCGCTTAAGTGCCTCGGTCGAGAACATTCCCGGCACTGCTGCCGGACGTTCCGTGTCCGCGAAGTTTCCATATTCGGCCAGGCGACCGGATTCGATCTCTCGCCAGTGGGCGAGGATCGCTGCCCGTGTGTCGTCATCGATCATGCCGGGGATGTCAAACCCACCCGCCATCACGAACCACGTCGCCGACCTTGCCGGGAAGGGTGTCGTCTCTTGAGGCACGTCGGCGAACGCTCCCCCGAGTGAGCGCAGGAACACGACCGATGCCGGATACGCGCCGCGAAACGCCACCAGCCGATCGATGAGGTCATCGTCGAGCTCCGCAAAGAGGCCATTGCCGCCCAGGAACCCGGGCGGGGCAGCCGCGTCCTCCCCCGCCTCAGGCACGGGCATCTCGAGCAGGATCTCCCGGTATGCCGGAGTCGTCACCGCGGCTTCGGTGCCCTCCAATGCTGCCACCGGCGCGAGGGAAGTTCGCAGCGCATCCGCGTCGTCCCCTGCCCAGACCGCGGCCAGACGCGCCCCGGCCGGTGCGCTCGGGTCCATTGCCGGAACATCCATGTAGGTGACCGTCAGCTCGCGCGGGGCCGTGCGCATCAGATCACGGGTCGTGCGCAGCACAGCAGCGGCATCCCCACCGATCACATACTCGCCGTACGCGATGCCGGAGAGGTGATGGGCCGCGAAATCAAAGCGTGTCACGATGCCAAAGTTACCGCCTCCGCCCTTCAGCGCCCACAACAACTCGGCGTTCTCATCTGCTGTGGCCTCGACGATCTCGCCGGCTGCGGTCACGAGTTGTACGCCGATCAACTGATCGGCTGCGAGCCCCCAACTGCGCACCATCCAGCCGATTCCGCCGCCGAGCGTCAACCCGCCGACGCCGACGCTGGCGGTGTCACCCGAGCTGATCGCCAGCCCCGCATCCGTGAGCGCGGTGGCGACCGCGCCCCATGTCGCCCCGCCGCCGATATGCACAGTGGTGCCTTCGACGCGGACGTCCGCAAGTTCGGTGAGATCGATCCGCATGCCGTCCGGCACGTCTCGCGACCAGGGCCCATGGCCGCCGGATACGACGGTGATGGTGAGAGCTTCCTGCTGCGCGCGTCGCACCAGGGCGGCGACATCCTCCGGTGTCGCCGGAACTACTGTGAGTGGACTATTTGTCATGCGCTCACGCTAGCGACGGGCACCGACGTTTACGGCCAAATCGCGAGAATCGGCCATGCGCCGTCAGCGAACCGACGAGCTTCCGGGTACCACGACGGTCTTCAGACCCTCGCCGCGCGCCGCGGCGTCAAGGGCATCGAAGAAGCCAGCCAGTGGCACCTGTTTCGTGATCAGCGGTGTCAGCACAACGTCGCCCGCCGCGATCAGCCGCATCGCCGCGCGCCAGGAGGCCGGCGTGGATGCGAAGCCACTGGTGACGGTGAGCTCCTTGTATAAGACGATGTCGAACGGCAGCGTGACCTCGCGTCCAAATATCCCCACCTGCACATAGCGTGCACCTCGGCGCGCCGCACGCAGTGCGCCTGCCGCACCCGGAGCGGAGCCGGAGCATTCGATGACGACGTCGAAAGAGTCAGCCTCCGGTGTCTGCGCGGTCGTCCCGATACCGAGGTCTGCGGCAACCGCCAGACGTGCGGCATCGGCGGGGAGCCCGGCGAGGGTGACGATACCCCCGGATGCCTTCGCGACCTGTGCTGCCAGCTGTCCCATCGCTCCGGGCCCGGTGACGAGCACGCGGTCCCCCGGTTGCACGACCGGCGGATCGAGCAGGCACTGGGCGACGCAGGCGAGTGGTTCGCTGAGCACTCCGTCGAGTTCCCCTGGCGTTGCTGGCATCCGGTGCAGGTTGATGACCGGCAGCAGCATCTGGGTGGCGAACCCGCCGTTTCGGAATGATCCGATCGAGCGGCGGTCCGCGCACAGATTGCGGCGCCCTGCGCGACACATGTCGCACCTCTCGCAGGCGGCGAAGTAGGTCTCGGCTGCCACCTTGACACCGACCCAGGCCGCGTCTTGTTCAGATCCGACCGAGGAGACGACGCCGAGAACTTCGTGGCCCATCACGACCGGCCGCTCGTGGTCGTACTTGTCATGGGCGACATGCACGTCGGTGCCGCAGATGCCGGTTGCGAGGACGTCGATGACGACCTGCCCTGCACCAGCGATCGGAACGTCGACCTCGCCGAGCTCGATACCCTCGACGCCGGGGCCACGCTTGATCACCGCGGGCATGGTGCTCATCGGTCGCGGCTTTTCACGATGGTCGTGCGGAACGCTGCGGCGCGCGCGGCGAGGGCTATCAGGTCGCCGCCGGGGCGGGCAGCATCCCCCACCAGCGGTCCCCCCACGCCAACCCCGAAGGCACCCGCCGCGAGGAATGAGTCGATCGTCTCGACGTACACACCCCCGACGGGGATGATCCTGGCATCCGGGAATGGATCACGCACTGCCTTGATGAATCCAGCCCCGAGTGTGGCCGCGGGGAAAAGTTTCACCGCGGCCGCACCCAGATCCATCCCCCGCTGAATCTCGGTGGGCGTGTAAACGCCGGGAAGCACACCGATACCCTGACGGATCGCGTATTCGACGGATGCCGTGAGCGTCGGAGTGACGATGAACTGCGCACCTGCGGCGAGCGCACGGTCGGTGTCTGCCTCAGTGAGGACGGTTCCCGCGCCGATGAGTGCCTCGGTCGGGGCATCCGCCACGATCTGAGAGATCGCTTCCTCGGCATCCGCCAGAGTGAGTGTGATCTCCAGCGTCGTGACACCGGCGTCGATGAGTGTGCGCGCCGCGGCGACGGTCGCATCCACATCGGTGCCCCGCAGAATCGCCACCAGACGATCAGAAGCGATTCGATCGCGCAACTGCGCGTTGTCCACGGTGCTGTTCACCATTCCGCCACCGATCCGTCTGCGTGCCGCCAAATCGGGTTCTGCCATGTCTCCCAGCGAGACGCGGCATCCCGTACGGCCTTCTCGTCGATCTCGATTCCGAGACCAGCACCAGTCAACCGCTCAAACCCGCCATCGACGAACTTCAGCGGCGCCGTGTCGACGACATAGTCGAGCACCTCAGCACCCTGGTTGTAATGGATGCCGATCGACTGCTCCTGAATGAGGTAGTTCGGCGTCGCGAAACCCACCTGCAAGCATGCGGCAAGCGCGAGCGGCCCCAGCGGGCAGTGCGGGGCAAGCAAGACGTCGAACGTCTCCGCGAGAGCAGCGATTCGGCGTACCTCGGAGATCCCTCCGGCGTGGGAGAGGTCAGGCTGGGCGATGGCAATTCCGGCCTGCAGCACCGGAAGGAACTCCTGCCTGTTGTACAGCCGCTCCCCCGTGGCGATCGGAATCGTCGTCGCATCCACGATCCGGTCTATCGCGTGCGAGTTCTCCGGAACGACCGGCTCCTCAAGGAAGAACGGATGCAGCGGCTCCAACAACGGCGCCAAGCGGCGAGCGGTGGCGAGCGTGAATCGCCCGTGCAGATCGACCGCGACATCGCGATCGGGACCGAGTACGTCCCTGGCCATGGCGACCCGCGAGACGACGCCGTCCAGCTCTGCGACCGAGCCGTTTCGACTCATCTTGCCGGAGGCGTTCATCTTCACTGCGGTGAGTCCGACCTCGAGCTGCTCAGCGATGTGGTCGGCCACTTCGGCCGGGTCGTCACCGCCAACCCAGCCGTAGGCGCGGATGCGGTCGCGAACTGCACCGCCGAGCAGGTCATGCACCGGCACGCCGAGCCTCTTGCCCTTGAGATCCCACAGCGCCTGATCGACGCCGGCGACGGCGCTGGCAAGCACCGCGCCACCGCGATAGAACTGACTTTTGGTGAGCACCTGCCAGTGATCCTCGATCAGGCCAGGGTCACGTCCCATGAGATACCCGGCGAACTGGTCGACAGCCGCGCGCACGACATCGGCATAGCCCTCCAGCGACGCCTCACCCCAACCGACGAGCCCGTCGCTCGTCTCGATGCGCACGAACAGCCAGCGCGGCGCGACGGGGAATGACTCGATGCGGGCAATGGTGGCAGTCATGGCGCGCCTCCTGCCTGCGAGAGATAGTCGGCGGCAACCTGGGCGACAATCGCCTGCGGTGTGGCGATCACACTGACTCTGATTCCGTGCTCATCGGCGGCAAGCGGCTCAAGTGTGTCGTACTGCGACTGCAGCAGGGCTGGCGGCATGTACTCGTGCGTCCTGGCGCTCACGCGCTCACGCACCAATTCGACCGCTCCCCACGGGTCAACGAAGTACGCCTCTGGATCGTGCTCGCGGATGAGATCACGGTAGCTGCGGCGCAGTGCGGAGCAGGCCACCACGACGCCACCCGAGGCGGCTCGCTCAACCAGCGCAGCACCCACCGCATGCAGCCATGGCTCGCGATTGTCATCCGTGAGCGCTGTCCCGGCTGCCATGAGCTCGATATTCTGCTCGGAGTGCAGGTCATCCCCGTCGATGAAGGGGACGCCCAGTCGCTCTGCGAGCAGACTGCCGATGGTGGATTTGCCGATTCCCTGCACTCCCATCACCACGATGGATACGGTCCGTGCTGCAGACATGCTCAACCCTTTGTGGCGCCGGCGGTGAGCCCACTGACGATATAGCGCTGCGTGAACAGGGCGATCAGCATGATCGGCGTCGTCACCACGACGGATGCCGCCATGAGCGCACCCCAGTCGATCGAGGCGTAGCCGATGAAGTCGAAGATCGCCACCGGCAGCGTCTTGGTGGAGTTGCCGGAGAGCACGAGGGCGAACATAAAGTTGTTCCACGAGAAGATGAACGACAGGATCGTCGCCGTTGCGATACCTGGCACCGACAGCGGCAGCGTGATCCGGAAGAACGCGCCGATCGCAGTGAGTCCGTCCACCTGCGCCGACTCCTCCAGCTCCAGCGGAAGCTGATCGAAGAACGACATCATGATGTAGAGAATCAGCGGCAGCGACACGAACATGTGCGAGAGAATCAACGGCGTATACCCGCCGGTCAGCTTCAACTGGGCGAAGATGAAGTACCACGGCACCAGCAGGCTGACGCCGGGAATGATGCGTGCCAGCAGTACCACCATCGCCGATTTATTCATGATGAATCGGCTCATCGCGTAGGCGGCTGGAACCGCGAGTACGAGAGAGAGTGCCGTCGCCATGAAAGCGACGAAGAACGAGTTCCAGATGTAGACAAGGTAGTTGCCACGACGCGGATCGAACACCGTGCCGTAGTTCTCCAACGTCGGGTCGAAGATGAACGCCTTGGTGGGGTCGTAGATCTGCACATTCAGCTTGAGGCTGGCGAGCACCATCCATACGATCGGGCCGAGGAACGCAAGCACGATGAGGGCGAGCCCGATGAACCGTCCAACGGTCCCCCATCGGAACTTCCGGCGTCGCATGATCGGCGGCTTTGCGCCGCCGGTAACGAGGGTGCGGGTATCAGTCATCGAGGTCATGACTCCTTGCCCTTTCTCTGCATCTGGAGAACCCAGATCACGGCCAAGATGAGGAGGAAGAACAGGATCAGCACCGCCGACGCCAGTCCGTACTCGTTGTAGTCAAAGCTCAGGCCATAGGCATACACGTTGAGCGTCTCCACGTCGTGGAATGCCCCGCCGCCCTTGCCCTTGGTGGCGTAGAGGATGTCGAAGGTCTTCAGCGCATCGATGCCGCGCAGGAGAACCGCCGCGACGATCACCGGGCGCATCAGCGGGACGATGACGTACCAGAAGCGCTGCCAGCCGTTCGCACCGTCGACCTTTGCGGCTTCCTGGGGTTCGTCGGAGAGGCCGGTGAGCCCAGCGAGCAGGATGAGCGTCACCATCGGCGTCCACTGCCAGATGTCGACGAATGTCAGCGTAGCCAGCGACGTGGCAGGATCCGCCAACCACGGCTGAGGGGGGATGCCGACCCAGCTGAGCATCTCATTGATGAAGCCGATGTTCGGCTCGAAAAGCAGCCGCCACATCATGCCGACCGCGACCGGTGTCGCCACCAGCGGGAGCAGGATGATCGTTCGAACGACGCCTTGGCCTCGGAACGGCTTCCACAGCAGGAGGGCGATGATCATGCCGAGAATCAACTCGAAGAAGAGTGCGCCACCGGTGAAGGCGAACGTGCGCCAGACGGCGGGCCAGAACCGTTCGGTGTCGGTGAGCGCTTCGATGTAGTTCTCCGCGCCGATGAAATCGAAGGCCCGGCGAACGGAACGCTTCGAATCGGTAAAGCTGAGAAAGACGGTCCAGCCCAACGGGATGGCAAGCAGCAGAGCGGTGAAGGCGATGGAGGGACCAGCGAACAGCCACTTTCGGTGCCGATTGGCCCAGCGGCTGAAGCGCTCCATCGCCCCGACGTTCTCGGGTGTCTGTAGTGCAGTCATGAGTGCTTCCGTGAGGGTCGGCCGTCGTCGCCCCGGTGCTTCACCGGGGCGACGACGGACTGGCGGAATGGTTACTCGGCGTCCTCGAGAAGGAATTCGTCGAACGCCGTGTTCGCGGAGTCAACCGCCGCATCCACGTCGCCGCCGGCGATGGCCTCGACGATCGGACCGCCCACGAGCTCGCGGGCCAGTGCGACCTGGATCACGAGAGGACGATCCTGGCCGACGCCGTTCGCGCCGTTGATTTTGATCGCCTCGACGAGCTCGGCCGGGTACTCGGCGGTCGCCTCGGGGTTGTCCCACACCGAGGTGCGTGCACCGGAGACACCGAGCTTGGCCATCTCCAGCGTGATCTCCTTCGACGTCGCCCACTGGACGAACTGCCATGCGGCGTCCTGGTTCGCAGAGGTCTCGTTGATGGCGAGTGCCCACGCCGCGACGTTATACGGCTTGGACCCGGCTTCGCCCTCGGGGAAGGCCGCGAAGCCGACCTGCTCAGAGACCGTCGACTGCGTCGGGTCGGTCATGTTCTTGTACAGGCTGTCAGCGTCTGCGATGAATGCGGCCTGACCCTGCTGGAACACGGCGAATGCCTCGGGCCAGCTCATCTCAGGGTTGATCGTGGCATCCGTGTGATTGCGGATGAGGTCGCCGTAGTACTGGTACGCGCCACGAGCCTCATCACTGCCGATCGCAGAGGTGCCGTCGTCATTGATCCACTGACCACCCGAGCTGAACAGGAACGCACTGAACTGAGTCACGGCCGCGGACTTGCCGGTACGACCGATGTAGCCGGCAACGTCTGGATGCAGCGCATGGATCGCCGCTGCCGCAGCATCGAGATCCTCGAGCGTGGCCGGCACTTCAAGGCCTGCCTCTTCGAGGAGGTCCTTGCGGTAGTAGAGCACGGTGCGCTCGGTGATGATCGGGACGCCGACAATCACGTCCTCGTAGGTGGTCAGCGACGCCGGCCCAGACTGGAAGTCAGACCAATCCCACTCCGTGTCGGCCTCGGCCCGCTCGGTGAGGTCGGCAAGGTAGCCGTTGCTGGCGAACAGCTTGTTCTCCTGCAGCGGGCGGTACATGAGCACGTCGATCTCATCCGTGCCGGCATTGAGCTTGACGTTGTACTGGTCAGAGAGCTGGTCTTCTGCGAGCTGCGAGATTTCGACGGTGGCGCCGGTCTCCTCCTCGAATTCCGGAATGAGTTCCTTGATGGTCTCGGTCCAGACGTGGTTGGCGAGGGTGACCCGAATGGTCTCGCCCTCGATGCCGGCGGTCTCGTCGGTCTCCGGCCCTGAGCTGCAGCTGACAAGTGCGCCAGCTACCACTGCTGTTGTTGCCGCCGCGAGGAAGCGGGCGGTCTTGGATCCGTACTTCACTGTGACTCCATCCTGAGCCGCGCGTCATCGCGACTGCTCCTGGTGCAGGTGTTCCGTTACATCTGCTTAGTGGTCAAGATAACCCTCACAAGTCATACCTATCAACCCGTGTAACCAAAAAGATATGCTCTAGTCATGAACACCGAAATCGTACTCACCACCGACGCCGCACCTTCAGTGGTGAAGGGTGACCTCCGCAATCTCGTACTTGACACCCTCGGGCGCGAAATCTGCGCGGGTGCGATCGGGCCGGAGACGACATTCACGACCGAGTCGATCGAGGCCCGCTTCCAGGTCTCTCGTTCTGTGGTTCGCGAGGCACTGCGGGCGCTCGAGGCGCTGGGTCTGACGACACCGAAGCGGCGGGTGGGCGTGCGGGTGCTGCCATTGACCCGATGGAACGTGTACGACCTGCAGGTCATCCGCTGGCGACTCGCGAGCCCCAGTCGTGTCGCGCAGCTGCGATCGCTCACTGAACTACGTGGAGCGATCGAACCTGCCGCCGCCCGAATGGCAGCGATGCGCGCCCCGCTGAATCAGGCCAGTGACCTCGTGGGCCTCGCCGGAAGGCTCTGGGCTGCCGGGAAGGCTGGCGATGCGCCCGCGTTCTTGACCCTCGACAAGGAGTTTCACTCCCTCATTCTCACGATGAGCGGCAACGAGATGTTCGCTCAGCTGCATCATCTCGTCGCCGAGGTACTCACCGGTCGCTCCCAGTACAGCCTGATGCCGCAGTTCCCGGCATCCGAAGCGCTGCAGATGCATGTGGACATCGCCACCGCCATCCAAACCGGAAACGCCGACAAGGCTGCCGCGTCGATGGTCGCCATCATGGATCGCACGCTCGCCGAGATGAGCTCGATCTGGGACAACGAGGTCCCGATCATCGGCTGACTGTCACTGACCGCGAAACTCACAGATCACACATAGCGGATTCCATAGCAATCACATAGGAGATTGCCCAGAATGGTTCCATGAGCAACGACCAGCCTGAACTGCGCCGCCCCGATGGTTCTCCTCTGCGCATCCTCGCCGTGGACGATGAGCAGATGCTCACCGATCTGCTCGCCATGGCGTTGCGCATGGAGGGCTGGGAAGTGCGCACGGCATCCTCCGGTCTGGAGGCACTCCAGGTCGCACGCGAATTCGAGCCTGACGCGCTGGTGCTCGACATCATGATGCCCGACCTCGACGGTATGAGTGTCCTGCGACGCCTGCGCGAAACGGGCAACTTCGTCCCCGTGCTGTTCCTCACCGCGAAGGATGCCGTCGGCGACCGCATCGCGGGCCTCACCGCCGGTGGTGACGACTATGTGACGAAGCCGTTCAGCCTGGAGGAGGTCATCGCGCGTCTGCGTGCGATCATCCGTCGCACCGGGCTTGCGACGAGCGACGAGGGCCAGTCGATTCTTCGCGTCGGCGATCTCACACTGAATGAGGACAGCCACGAAGTCGAGCGCGACGGCACCGAGATCGAACTGACCGCCACCGAGTTCGAACTGCTCCGCTATCTCATGCGCAATGAGCGCCGAGTGCTCTCGAAGGCGCAGATCCTCGACCGGGTGTGGAGCTACGACTTCGGTGGCAAGTCCTCGGTCGTGGAGCTGTATATCTCCTACCTCCGCAAGAAGATCGATGCCGGGCGCACGCCGCTGCTGCACACTGTTCGCGGCGTCGGATACATGATCAAGGCCCCGCAGTGAGCTCAACGGGGATGACGCGGCACCCGCTGACCCTGCAGACGCGGCTGATGGCCGCCGTCATCGGATTCGTGTCGCTCATCCTCATCATCGTCGCGGTGATCACGAGCGCGACGCTCGGCCAGGCACTGGAAGGGCGGCTGCAGGATCAACTGAATCGGATTGCGAGCCAGACAACAGTTCTCGTCAAACAGGCGCAAATCTTGACTGTCGCCGGCCGGCCGCTCACCGCACAGAATGTGCTCGCCGGTCAGCACTATCCCGGCCTACTCCTGGCAATCGCATTTGAGGACGGCGCCAGCGGCGCTCTGGTCACGTCCGAAGGGACGACCGTTCTCTCGGATGCCCAGTTCGAAGCCCTCACCGACGCTGTCAAGACATCGCCGAACACCTCTGTGATGTTGGACGGTCTCGGTTCCTTCTCCGTCACCGTCAGAGAATCAGGCGGCATCGGAATCGTCACCGGTCTGCCTCGCGATGAGGTGCAGAGCACCATGGCGCAGTTGCTCACCGTCATCACGCTCGCCACCCTCGGCGGACTCATCCTGCTTGCGCTCACCACAACGATCACGATTCGGATGAGTCTGCGACCCCTGCGAGCGGTGGCGGCGACGGCAATGCGCGTGGCCAATCAGCCATTGGATCGTGGCGAGGTCACCATTACCGAGCGCGTACCGACCTACGAGGCCGATCCCCGAACCGAGACCGGCCTCGTAGGCGCATCGTTGAACAAGCTGCTCGATCACGTCAACGATTCCCTCGCATCGCGGCAGAACAACGAGGAGCGGATGCGACGGTTCGTCGCGGATGCCAGCCATGAGCTACGTACTCCCCTGGCGTCCATTCGCGGGTATTCCGAGCTCTCGCTGCGGGATCGGACACTGCCGGACACAGCTCAGACGGCGCTGGAGCGCATCCAGGCACAGTCACTGCGGATGACCCGACTGGTCGAGGATCTGCTGCTGCTGGCTCGCCTGGATGAGGGTCAGGAACTCGTGCACGGCACAGTCGATCTCACCCAACTGGCGCTGGAGGGGCTGGCCGACGCGCGCCCCACTGCTCCAGAGCATCACTGGAGCATCGATGTTCCCGAGGAGCCGGTGACCATGCTCGGCGATGCGGGGCGACTGCATCAGGTGGTCGCGAACCTGCTCGCGAACGCACGCACTCACACACCGGCAGGAACCCAGATCACCCTGGGCGTCGCTGTGGAGAACGATCAGGCTGTGATCCGCGTGCATGATGATGGCCCAGGCATCGACCCGCAGGTGCGTGATGAAATGTTCGCTCGCTTCGCGCGAGGAGACAGTTCACGCGCCCGCCAGACCGGTGGCACCGGTCTGGGGCTCGCGATCGTCAAGGCCATCGTCGAAGGTCACGACGGAGAGATCGCGGTGGAGTCAGAGCCCGGCAATACGACATTCGCGGTCAGGTTCCCCCGGACGCCCGCGGTGTGACCCATCCCGGCTCACACTTGCAGGGCCGAGGCACGGATGCAGTGGCATCCGTCGGCGTTTCGCCATGCATCCGTTCGATCGCCCTGCAGGTGTGCAGCTCAGACGCGCCATGCCATCCGCGCTAGCGCCGCGATGATTGCAGCCTCGACCATGGGCCAGTCGTAGACGACGAGCGCGTAGTCGAAACGGAGCGTCTCGTATCCGAGAAGGGATGCCGCGGCATCCCTCACAAGATCCTTGTGTCGGTGTGACTCGTCGTCATGGTTCTCTTTGCCGTCGGTCTCCAAAATCAGGTGCTCGCCGATGACGAAGTCGACCGTGCCGACCGTGGGAATCACGACTTGACAGTCAAGACGGATGCCAAGCAGATGAAGGCGCAGCCGCAGAAGTGATTCGAGACCGCTGTCCGCGTCGCTGCGGGCAAGATCGACAAGCCAGCGCGCGTTCACCGGTAGTCGCGCGCGCACACGGGTCCTCGCAGAAGAGGTGATCTTCCGCTGCCGAAGCGCCGATTCGAGCGCCGCAAAGAACGCCTCGTCACCATGGCAGTGATAGACATGCACGAGCACGACCTCCAGCGGCGCCAGCCCGAGGCTCATCCTCCCAGCGAAGAAGTGTCCGACGCATGAGCAGCTCCTCGGATGGTGGACTCTTCCGGTGCCGCCCAACCAGACGTGCACGGTGGCATCGTCATTCAACGTCCAAATGCTATGCCGGCGCAGTGCGCGCGCACAGGTCACGGCGCCGCCGTGCGCGGCAGCATCGATCAGTTCCGCATCGGTGGAGGGCACGGCGAAGACGCCTGGACGCACCCGCAGGATGCTTCCGTCCTTCACTGAGTTCGACAGCATCCTTCGGGAGAATCCGAACTCCTGAAGACGAGTTCCTCGGGCGATTCCGCCCGCGTGTGTGATGAGTTGGGATGGTTGCAGCATCCGCCGATCCTGTCCCATCCCGAGGCTCGAGAACTTGCCCCGACGGCGATTGTGGATGAAATCGCGAGGTCTCGCAGATGTGCAGGACAAGTCGCCGTGCACACTTGCAGGGCCGAGGCACGGATGTCGAGGCATCCGTCGGCGTTTCGCCATACATCCGTTCGATCGCCCTGCAAGTGTGCCGGGGCGAGCGTCCGCCGGGGCACCGGTCAGTACCCGGCGAAGGCGTCCGTCGTCAGGGTGCGTGCCTTCTTCAGCGCCGGGGCGAGATCGGCGAGCAGCCGCGGCGGGCCCGAGATGAAGGTATGCCGAGTCGAGATATCCGGAACCACCCGCTCCAGTCCCTCCGCGTCCAGGCGCACTCCCTGCGCCCAGGTCCAGTGCGCGGGAAGATCAGCCGGAGCATCCCTCGTGAATATGACAACAGGCACGCCGGTCGCCTCGAGTTCTGCGCGGAACGCGAGCTCTGCGGCCTCGGCTGCGACATAGACGAGCACGACATCACGCTGCACGCCATCGGCCTGCATTTGCCGCAGCTGCGAGACGAATGGTGTGACGCCGATGCCCGCGGCGACCATGAGCACCGGCACATCGCTGTGCGGCAACACGAAATCGCCCCACGTTCCGGTGACGGCAAGGGTGGCACCCGGCTCGGCACTCGCCAGCGCCCGCTTGTATGACGACGGATGCTTCTGATCGCCGCTTTTGTACGCGATCCGCAGCGTCGGGAGGTCGGCCGGCGCGGAGACGATGCTGAACTCGCGGCGTGTGCCACGTGCATCCGGATGGCGGTGCGGCACATCGAGCTCGAGGTACTGCCCCGGCACGAACTTCAGCTTCCCCTTGGCCCGGAACGTCAGCTCCTGCGCCGTCGGGGTGATGAACTCACGCTTGTGAAGAGTGAGTCGCACCGAACCGCGTAGGGCGAACGCGACAGCGAGCAGGTTGCCGATCAGCAGCGCCCTCTCTTGTCCCAGCGTGAAGAGCCCTCCGATGAGGATCGGCCAGCCAGCGAGCACGCCGACCAGCGCAGCGACGGAGAACTGCTGCCAGCGTCGGGGCGGACTCGTCAGCGGCTCAGAAACCATGAACACGCCGAGGAAGAGGTACGGCGACTGCAGTACGGCGAACCCAATCGCGGATGCGAGATCGAAGTCGATCCCGAACTGCTCCGCCTGCACCGCTTGCCGCACGACCGCAGTGCCGACCGCGATCAGCAGGAAGACCAGCACCACACGCACCTTCTCGGTGCGCCACAGCAGGACCAACCCGAAGACGGCGACCGGGATCGCGAGGGCGCCGTTTCCGACCCACCAGGATGCGGAGGTGCCGAGCCATTCGAATGCACCGAACGAGCCGACGATAGTGACCACGGCTGCGCCGAACGCCGCCGGATTCAGGATGTGCCGGCCTCGCCAGGCAATGACGTACTTGGACAGGCTCGCGAGAGCACCCGCCAGTGCGAGGCCGAGGATGCTCGCCGGCTCGACCCCCGGCCTCATCACGAACAGCAGAATCAGCGCGGTGACCAGCGAAGATTCCACCCGCCATGGCAAGTGCAGAATCCGCTGCGCGCCCGCATCGACGGCCGAGATGACGACGGCGAGCACGACGAACGAGACGACGAGTTCCAGGGGCGTGGGCGACACGATCACGCCGAACACGGAGAGCACCAGCGCGATGAGCGCCAGCGCCGTCAGAGCGAAGAAGACCAGCCGGTACATTGACACAGCGCCGAGAACTGCGAGCACCCGTTGACGGATGGCAGTGAATGAAGACGTCACAGATTAACTCTTCCCTATCTGTGGCCTGCTGAGGCCGTGAACAGCTCAACCGGGGCATTCACAGAGCGTTCTGCGTGTCCGTCGGTACTCATTCGCACCCACTCCACGCCCCAGCGATCGGCAAGTTCTGCGCCCCCAGCGAAGAACAGCGCTGTGGCTGCGGCATCCGCTCGCATCGCGTTGGTGGCAGTAACCCAGGTCGCCGCCCATGTTCGCACTGGCAGTCCGGTTCGCGCATCCAGCACGTGGTGCAGGCCGTCGCCCCACGCGCGCCGATTGATGGCGGATGCGGACAGCGCCCGATCGCGAATCGTCGCGATGCCGATGGCTTTGGTCACATCGAACGGATGCTCCAGGCCAATCCGCACCTCGGCGCCCCGCACGGCCAGATCGCCACCGGCGTCGACGATGAGGTCACCTTCGATCTCGGAGAGCGCATCGATCACGAGATCAACGAGTCGCCCCTTTCCGAGTGCGCCCACGTCGATCACGCCAGCGGATGCCAGGGACAGCTCCGATGGGGTCCAGGTGAGGATGCTCTGCCAATCGGATGGCGCCGCTCGCGGAGCACCGGCGGCGAGGGAGTATCCGGCGTCGTAGCCGAGCGCGTTGAGGCTCTCCCCGACCAGCGGATTCACGGCGCCATCGGTGGCTTCGGACAGCTCGCGGTACACGTCAAGCATTGCCGCAGCATCCGTCGTCACCGCAGCGATACCGCCCGCTTCAGAGAGCCGTGTCACCAGCGAGTCTTCGCGAAAACGGGACCAGGTCAGGTCGAAGTCGTCGATGAGGGCGTCGATCTTCGTGCGCTGCGCCTTGGGCAGCGGGTTCTCGGTCTCGATCTCCCACCTCGTACCGATTGCGTCGAAGCTCCAGACGGACATCGTGGACTAGACCGCGGCCTGCTCTTTGATGTCGTCCACCGCAGAGTTGAACCCACCGCTGGTGAGCGATGAACCCGCGACGCGACTGACATTCAGCTCGTGGATCGCAACACCGACTACTTCCTCGGCGATCCCGGTGATGAAGACGCCCTGATACTGCTCGCTCTCGCGGGCCTGCGGGTCACCGGTCACCGTGACATCGGTGATCACGCCGTCTTCGAGGCGCAGCATGACCGAGATCTGCTCCACCGTCTCGGGCGTCTGGTACGCGCCTTTGGCGGTGTACGTGCCATCGACGTACTCACCGGAGCCGGACGATTCCTGCGCGCCGGAATCCGCCTCGGTCGCCGTCGCGCCCTGAGCCTCAGCCGTGCCCTTCACGTCTGCGTCAGCAGTACCAGAGCATCCGGCCAACACCAGAAGCCCGGCGACACCTGCGACGGCGGCGCCCTTGCGAACGGATGACGGGACGGTCGAGCTGATCATGAATTCGAGAGTAGGACGACCCGCTATGCGCTTGCTGTGGTCGTGCGTTACGCGTCGCCACCGAACATGCTGGTGACTGAACCGTCCTGGAACACCTCGTGGACAGCGCGTGCCAGCAGCGGGGCGATCGGCAAAACAGTGAGCCCATCCCAGCGACGTGATTCGCTCAGCGGGATCGTGTCGGTGACGACGACCTCGTCGATCGAAATATCCTGAAGACGCTCACTTGCCGGGTCGCTGAAGATCGCGTGTGTGGCAGCGACGATCACGCGGCGCGCGCCTGCGGACTTCAACGCCTGCGCAGCCTTGACGATGGTGCCACCGGTGTCGATCATGTCGTCAACAAGCAGGCAGGTGCGGCCTTCGACGGCTCCGACGATCTCGTGTACGGAGACCTGGTTGGCGACCTTCGGGTCGCGGCGCTTGTGAATGATCGCCAGCGGGGCACCCAGACTGTCCGACCAGGTGTCAGCCACGCGTACGCGCCCCATGTCGGGCGAGACGATCGTGAGGGTCTCACGGTCTTCTGCAGTGAGGTTCGTCTTGAAGTACTCCAACAGCACCGGCTTTGCGAACAGGTGGTCGACGGGGCCATCGAAGAAGCCCTGGATCTGCGCGGCGTGCAGGTCGACGCTCATGATGCGGTCGGCGCCAGCCGTCTTGAGCAGGTCCGAGACGAGGCGGGCGCTGATCGGCTCACGGCCGCGACCCTTCTTGTCCTGGCGCGAGTACGGGTAGTACGGGGCGACGACCGTGATGCGCTTCGCCGATGCACGCTTGGCGGCATCGATCATGATGAGCGTCTCCATGAGCCACTCATTGACCGGCGTACCGAAGGTCTGAATCAGGAACAGGTCGCATCCGCGGATCGAGACTTCGAAGCGGGCATAGATCTCGCCAGACGCGAATGTGCGGTGTTCGACAGGTACCGGCTGGATGCCGAGTCCCTCGGCGACCGCTGCAGTCAGCTCTGGGTGTGAACGACCGCCTGCGACGACGAGCCGCTTCTTGGTCTTCGAGATGAGCCCGGGGGCCACACCGTTGTCTCGATCTAATGCAACGGTCTTCTTCTTGTGCCCCATGACCTGCCTTACTCTGCGGTTTTATTCGCTCGGGATGCCGCGTGTGCAGCGCCGGTCCCGGCACGATTCTTCTCGACCCACCCCTCGACATTGCGTTGAGGGGCCACGCTCAAGGCCAGGGCACCAGCAGGGACGTCCTTTCGGACGACCGCTCCCGCTCCGGTCTTCGCACCAGCACCAATCCTAACGGGCGCGACGAAGACGTTATGCGAGCCCGTGTGCACCTCGTCACCGATCTCGGTGCGGTGCTTGACGATGTCGTCATAGTTGGCGGTGATGGCACCGGCGCCGAGATTGACGCGATCACCGATCGTGGTGTCGCCAACGTAGGAAAGGTGCGGAACCTTGCTGCCCTCACCGATCTGCGAATTCTTCGTCTCTACGAAGGTGCCGATCTTGCCGTTCGCGCCCAGCACCGTGCCAGGGCGGATGTAAGCGAAGGGACCGACACTCGCGCCGGCGCCGATGACGGCGAGTGTCGCATCGGTACGACGGATGACGGCATCCGCACCGACCTCGCAGTCGACCAACGATGTGTCTGGACCGATCACGGCGCCGGAGTCGATGACGGTTGCGCCGGAGATGATCGTGTTCGGCAGGATGGTGACGTCAGCCGCGAGCTTCGCGTCGTCATCGATCCAGGTGGTCGCTGGGTCGATGATGGTGACACCCTCGCGCTGCCAGTGGCGCACGATGCGATTGTTGAGCACGCGGCCTGCCTCGGCCAACTGCACCCGATCGTTGACGCCGAAGGTCGCGGCGGAGTCCCCGGCGACCTCGGCCGCGACGATCTCCTGCGCTTGGCGCAGCAGCCCGATCACGTCGGTGAGGTACATCTCGCCCTGCGCGTTGTTCTGGTCGACCTTCGCCAGGAAGGTGCGCAGTGCGGAGGCCCGGAACACATAGACGCCGGAGTTGATCTCGGAGACTGCGGCCTCTTCTGCTGTGGCATCCTTCTGTTCCACGATGCGCGCCACGGTGCCGCCGGCGTCGCGGATGATGCGGCCGTAGCCGGTCGGATCGTCCAACAGCGCGCTGAGCACTGTGGCCGCAGCGGAGGCTCCTCGGTGCGCGTCGACCAGCGCCTGCAGAGTCTCTGCTTCCAGCAGCGGCACATCGCCGGAGAGCACGAGCACGTCGCCGGCGAAGTCCGCTGGCAGCGCGTCGACAGCGATCTGCACTGCGCGCCCGGTACCAGGAATCTCGTCCTGGTCGACAATGATGGCGTCCGGGTAGTGCTCGGCGAGCACTGCAACGACACGGTCACGCTCATGACGGACCACGACCTCGATGCGCTCCGCGCCGAGACGGGATGCCGTAGTCAGCACATGTCCGACAAGCGAACGTCCGCTGATCGAGTGGAGCACCTTCGGCAATCGCGACTTCATGCGGGTGCCCTGCCCCGCGGCGAGCACGATGATCGCGAGCTTGTTCTCCGTCATGCTCCGCCGCCAGGATTCGAACCTAGACTTAACAGCTCCAAAGGCTGTCGTGCTGCCATTACACTACGGCGGACCGCGGCGATGAGGCCGCGAGACAATTCTGCCATGCCTGAGGGGTCCACCGTCGCCACGAGTGATGTTCGTCTGAGGCGATAATGGACAGATGAGCGAGGCAGATGAAGTCGACCGGATCGTCGGCGCGTGGAATACCCAGCGCCCCGACCTTGATTTCTCCCCGCTCGAGGTGCTCTCCCGGATGGATCGCCTTTCCAAGCATCTCGACCGCGCACGACGTGATGTCTTCCGGCGCAGTGACATCGAGACCTGGGAATGGGATGTACTTTCTGCTCTTCGCCGGGCGGGCACTCCGTTCCAGCTCTCCCCCAAGCAGCTTCTGCAGCAGACTCTCGTCTCCAGCGGCACCATGACCAACCGGATTGATCGGCTGGTGGGACGCCGCTTCGTGCGCCGAGAGGCCGATCCAGGAGATGGCCGCAGCGTTCAGGTCACGCTGACCGACGATGGCCGCATTCGGGTCGATGCCGCGATCACCCGCCTTGTCGACGTCGAGGCCGAACTGCTGCAGGCACTGTCGCGCACCGATCGAGACCGCATGGCGACTCTGCTGCGCAAACTCAGCCTGAGCTACGACTCCTGATGGCGGTGCACTCCTGATGGCGATGGCCTCCCCGCTTCCCGTCCGCGACGGCGTCGGCGCCACTCGACTGCATCTGCCGCGCACTGGCCCCTGGCCGACAGCGAGCGCCTACATGGTCGAACGCTTCTTCCATCTCGATCCGGAATGGCTACGCGAACGCTTCGATCGCGGTGAAATTGTCGCCGCTGACGGCTCGGCCCTGACCCGATACACACCGCTGGAGGCTGAAGAGTTCGTTTGGTATTACCGGGAGCCGCCGGCCGAGACCGAGATCCCGTTCTACTCCGAGATCCTGTACCAGGACGATGACCTCGTTGTCATCGACAAACCGCATTTTCTGCCGAGCACCCCCGCCGGGAAGTATGTGCAGAACTCAGCGCTCGTGCGCCTGCGGAGACAACTCGACAACTCAGATCTCGCGCCGATCCATCGGCTTGACCGCGCCACCGCCGGGCTGCTGATGTTCTCGGCCCGCGTGCAGACGCGCGGTGCTTACCAGGTGATGTTCCAGAAGCGGCAGATTACGAAGGTCTACGAGGCAGTGTCCACACGGCCCGAACATTGGGAGAACCCGTTCCCTTTGACCGTGCGCACCCATATCGAGAAGTTGCGCGGTCAGCTCTGCGTCGAGGTCGACCCGTCACGAGAGCCGAACTCCGAGACGCTCGTCGAGCTGATCGCTGCCGACGATCAGGTCATCCACACACTGTTGCGACCGCACACCGGCAAGATGCACCAGTTGCGCGTGCATCTCGCCTCGGTGGGCGCCGGTATTCTGCACGACAACCTCTACCCGATACTCACCGATGAGAAGCCGGACGACCACGAGCGGCCGCTCCAGCTACTCGCCAGAGAGCTGCGTTTCATCGATCCGCTGACGGGCAAGCAGCGCGAGTTCCTGAGCCGACGCACGCTGAAGTACGCACCGTGAGGCGGCTCGGGCCGCGTGAGTGGGCCCTCGTTGGCGTCATCGGAGCGCTGATCGTCGCGCTGGTCGTGGTCCTCGCAGTAGTCTGGCCTCGCGCGGATGCCGCGCCTGTCGTGACCAGCGCGCCGAGCGCCACCCCGGATCCAACGCCCACACCCACTCCCACTCCGACCCCCACCGGCTTCCCGGCGAACACCGGCGTCTACGACGCGCTCACACTCCCAGAGGCGAATGTGTTCGCCGTGCTGCCGCAGCTCCCGGTCGACGCCGACCCGGATGCGCCGTTCTCCGGATACACCGCCCGCGCCATCACCGACGCCGCGCCCGTCTGGGCCGATCCACTCGGAGAGCCGGTGGCAGCGCTACCGCGCGAGCATCGATACGGCGGCACAACGGTCGCCGTGGTGGAGCACGAGGAGAACTGGGTACGCGTGCTCCTGACCGGGCGCCAGAGCATCCCGTCCCAGGGGAATCCGGCTCAGCTGACCGGATGGCTGCGCACCGCCGACGTCGAACTGGTGGCCACGGACACAACGGTCGAGGTCAGCCTGTCCGCACGCACGGTCGATATCGTCCGCGCAGGCGTTCCCGAACGTATCGCGACAGACTTCGCGTTCGGCGCCGATGTCTCCCCCACGCCGCTCGGGCGTGCGTTCATCCACCTGACCGAGGTCACCTCATTCGGCTACACGCGTGGTCACCCGATCGTCTATCTGTCCCTGCAGTCGCCCGTTCTCGATGGGTTCGGCGGCGAGAACGTCGCAGTGACCGCGTTTCATTATCACGACAACCGCACCGGGGCCATCTCGAACGGATGCATCCGCCTCGACGAGACGGCCATCACGAGGCTCTCCGAACTGCCGGAGGGCACCGGCGTCATCATCAGGCCCTGACGTGGGCGACGAGGGCGCGGAGTCAGTCGCTGGCCGTCGGCCGAGGCCAGTCGCGGCCGGTCCGCTCCTCGATCGAACGATTGAAACGCCCGAGCAGTTCGGCGAAGGCCTCAAGATCCTCGCTGGCCCAGTCCTCCATCAGACGGCCCAGGCCCGCGCGACTGGCGGCGCGTTCCTCCTGCGCTGACAGCTCGCCGTGCGCCGTGGCCCGGAACTTCCTCGCGAGCCCACCATCCGGGTCGGCGATGCGCTCCGCGAGGTCGTCTCGCAGCAGTGCGGCCGTCTGACGGTTGAGGGTCGAGGCATCCAGCCCAGTCACCGCGCTGAGTTCGCCGATACTCTGCGGCCCACCAGCCTGCAACAGATTGAGCAGAGTGTATGCGCTTTGATCGAGCACGCCTCCGCTGCGGCGGGTGCGCCCCGGCAAGGAGGAGAGGTGACGTTCGAAAACCATCGACTCGTACTCGATGACATTGATCGGATCCGCGGTCATTTCGCCATCATGCCACACGCATATGCCACATGCATAACATGTGTAAGATACATAAGTGACCACAATTCCCCGCACCGACAGCACGCCCACGCACGGCGCTCCACTCGTTCGCCCCGGCCTTGTCATCGCGGTGCTCGCCGCGGCCGGCATCGTGGTGTCGCTCGCGCAGACCCTGGTGATACCAATCCTCGGCACCCTGCCCCAAATCTTCGCCACGAATGCAACGAACACTTCGTGGATCATCACCATCACGCTGTTGACCGGCGCGATCTCGACGCCGATCGCCGGGCGTCTCGCCGACATGTACGGCAAGAAGCGGATGATGCTAATCGCCATCATCCCGTTCATCTTCGGATCGGTCATTTGCGCGATCGCGGGCGACGTCGTGACGATGATCGTGGGGCGCGGGCTGCAGGGTCTCGCCAGCGGTCTTATTCCGCTCGGCATCTCTCTCCTGCATGACATCCTCCCGAAGGAGAAGGTCGGGGCCGCGATCGCTCTGATGAGCTCCTCGATGGGCATCGGCGGTGCCCTCGGTCTGCCGATCGCTGCGGGAGTGAGCCAGTTCGCGAGCTGGCGAGTGCTCTTTTGGGCGACGGGTCTCGCGGCGGTCCTCGTCGCGGTCGCTCTCATGAAAGTGGTTCCCGCCCGCAATGCGATTCGAAACGAGAGCAGGTTCGACTACGTCGGTGCAATCGGTCTTGCGATCGGACTCACAGCGCTGCTGCTGGCCATCTCCAAGGGTTCGGAGTGGGGCTGGACGAGCGGTCTGACTCTCGGTTGCTTCGTCGTCGCCATCGTCGTGCTGATGCTGTGGGGCAAATATGAACTCGGTCGACGCGCACCGCTGGTGAATCTTCGCACCACCGTCGCGCCCGTCGTGCTGCTGACGAACATGGCGTCGATCCTCATCGGCTTCGCGATGTACGCCATGAACCTGATCGTGCCTCAGGTGATGCAGTTGCCCACCGAGATCGGCTACGGCCTCGGGCAGAACATGGTGCAGATGGGCCTCTGGCTCGCACCGATGGGCCTCGGCATGATGGCTGTGTCCAAGCTCGGCGCCTCGATCAGTCGCACTCGCGGACCGCGGACCACCCTCATCATGGCGTGCATCGTGATTGCTGCCGGCTACGGTCTGGCGACTCTCGTTCTCGCCACGATCGGTGCTCGTGAGCCTGGCCCGGCCGACAGCACAACAATCATGTGGACGCTCATCCTGATGGCCTCCAGCAGCACGATCACCGGATGCGGCATCGGCTTCGCGTACGGCGCGATGCCTGCCCTCATCATGGGCTCGGTGCCCGCCAGCGACAAGGCGGCTGCCAACGGCTTCAACTCACTCATGCGGTCGCTCGGCACGTCTGTTTCATCCGCCGTCATCGGCGTCGTCCTGGCGTCGATGGTCTTTTCCTACGGCGAGCACGCACTCCCCGCACACGCAGGATTCGTGGTTTCGCTGCTCATCGGCTGCGTGAGTGCGATCGTCGCAGCCCTCATCACCGCTGCGATTCCGCGCGAGCTCAGCCGAGCTGGTCGCTGAGCTCCAACCAGCGCGCCTCGTAGGTCTCGACCTCTGCCTCCAGCGTGCTGATTCGCTTCATCTTGTCGGCGAGACCCTCGTAGTCGGACTGATCGTGCTCGACGAGAGCATGCTTGGCCTTGTCGATCTGCTGCGTCAGCTTCTGGATCTTCCGCTCGGCGGCCGCGACCTCTTTCTGAGCAGTGCGGAGGGCTGCGCCTTCCAGACCGGATGCCCGGGTGGATGCCGAGGCAGATGCCGACTTCGGGGAATTCTGCTCGGCGGTGCGCAGGCGAAGGTACTCGTCCACTCCCCCTGGCAGGTGACGGAGCTTTCCGCCCATGACGGCGAACTGCTGGTCGGTGACCCGCTCGATGAAGTACCGGTCGTGGCTCACCACGAGGAGCGTGCCCGGCCATGAATCGAGGAGGTCCTCGATCGCAGCGAGCATGTCAGTGTCCATGTCGTTGGTCGGCTCATCGAGAATCAGCACGTTCGGCTGCTCGAGCAGCACGAGCAGCAATTGCAGTCGGCGTTGCTGGCCACCGGAGAGATCCTTCACCGGAGTCGAGAGCTGAGCGGACGAAAAGCCGAGACGCTCCAGCAGTTGGCTGGGAGTGAGTGACTGCGACTTGGAGCCTGCGCCGAACGTGTATTCCGTGCGCAGGCTCGCGACGACCTTGCGCACCGGGTCGTTCCAGACCGCGGTCAGTTCATCGGTTCGCTGAGTCAGCGTCTTCACCTTGACGGTCGTGCCTCGCTTCACTCGACCGCTGGTGGGCTCAATAGTGCCGGCGACGAGTCCGAGGAGCGTCGATTTTCCGGCGCCGTTGACGCCCAGAATCCCGGTGCGCTCTCCCGGAGCGATCCGCCACTCCACATCGCGGAGCACCTCACGCTCGCCCTCGCCGATCCCCGAGCCTGTCGAGGGGTAGGTGACACCGGCATCCAACAGGTCGACGACATCCTTGCCCAGCCGCGAGACGGCGAGCGACTGCAGCGAGACGGCATCGCGGATCTCGGGGACGTCCTCGATGAGCGAGTTCGCGGCATCGATGCGGAACTTGGGCTTGGCTGTACGTGCGGGTGCGCCCCGGCGCAGCCACGCGAGCTCCTTGCGGGCGAGGTTCTGACGCTTGGCTTCAACAACCGACGACATCCGGTCACGCTCGACGCGCTGCAGGATGTACGCGGCGTAGCCGCCCTCGAAAGGCTCGACGATACGGTCGTGCACCTCCCACGTCTCGGTGCACACCTCATCGAGGAACCACCGGTCGTGTGTGACGACGAGGAAGGCGCCAGAGTTCACTGCCCAGCGCTTATTCAGATGTCCTGCGAGCCAGGTGATCGCCTCGACGTCGAGGTGGTTGGTCGGCTCGTCGAGCGCGATGATGTCCCAGTCCTTGACGAGGAGGGTGGCGAGGGCGACGCGGCGACGCTGGCCACCGCTAAGACCCAGCACAGGCGCGTTCCAGTCGAGGTCGGCGAGCAACCCTTGAATGACGTCGCGCACGCGCGAGTCACCAGCCCATTCGTACTCCGGAACGTCGCCAACGACGCTCTGGGCGATCGTGAGGGAGTCATCGAGTGTGTCTGCCTGATCCAGCACGCCGACGGTGGTGCCCGCGCGCATTGTCACGCGTCCGCCGTCCGGCTCCTTGCGGCCAGCGAGCATTGCCAGCAGGCTGGATTTGCCGTCGCCGTTGCGTCCGACGATGCCGATCCGATCCCCCTCCTCGATCCCGAGGGTGATGGAGTCGAAAACGACCTTGGTCGGGTATTCCAGGTGGAGGGCCTCGGCCCCGAGAAGATGTGCCATGTCGTCTCAAGGGTAGTCGTCATACATGGGAGAAGCCGCCCAAGCACAAGGCTCGAGCGGGTACGGCGTCACTCCAGCGGGGTCATATCCTCGAAGCCCTTGGACACCGGATCGTTGAGCAGCGATTCGAAGGCGAGCTCAGCCGGTGCGATCTGCATCAGGTGCGACCTCATGCGCGCACGCTCGAGACGGACGGTGCGACCCTCCGCGCCCACGGGATGGAGCCGCACAGCGGCCGACAGGCGTTCACGGCTCGTCGCCAGCAGCACGCCGAGGTAGCCGGACAGCACAACCATCTGGGGCGCGAATGCGTTGACGAAGTTGGTCAGCGCGATCGAAAGCACATCGACCTGTCTGGCCACCTCGGCGAGGATCACGGGGTCGCGCACGAGTCCGAGTTCGATGTCGAGTTCGTCCTCGTCTAGGCCTCGTCTGCCCAGCAGTGCAAGCACCTTCACCGGATGCACTTCGATCTGGAGACACCCGCGGCGGCCGCAGGAGCAGAGCGCTCCGGACGTGTTGATGACCGTGTGGCCAAACTCTCCTGCGAACCCGGAGGTGCCGCGCACCAGAGCGCCATCGAGGACCAGAGCGCCACCGATGCCGTTCATGGAACCGCTCAGGTAGAGAACATTGTCGACGTCGCGCCCGACGCCGAACCTCGTCTCCGCCATCGCGCCGACGCTTGTATCGTTGCCGACGGTCACCTCCATCCCGAGTGCGTCCGCGAGACGATGCGCCAGGTTCTCCCGGCGCCAGCCGAGCGAGGGCGACAGCAGCACCGCACCCCTGTGGTCGACGAGGCCGGGAACTGCGACGCCCGCTCCAACGAGTCGGTAGTGGCGATCGATGTCTGCGCGCATACCGTCGATCAGCGACGAAGCGAGCTGCGTGAAACGCCTCGGGCTCGGGGGCTTGGCGAGGTCGTGGCGGACCCGCGAGTGCACGGTCCCGCCCAGGCCGACCAAAGCCACGGAAACGGCGTGTGGGTCGGCAGTCACGCTCAGCGCGACGACGCGGTCGTCGGCCGCGACACCCAGTGACGGACGGCCGGCGCGGCCGGTGGGCTTCACCGATGTTTCGCACACGACCTGCAGATCGAGGAGCTCCTGGACCAGGCCCGTCACCGTCGAACGATTCAGCCCTGTCAGCGCGCCGATCTCCGATCGAGACATGGCGCCGGACCCGTGCACCAGCTGCAGCACCGAGGACAGGTTCTGCTGTCGCACGTCCTCATTCGTCGTGCGCGCGGCCGGACGGGCGACTGCGGAAGGTACGGAAAAGTCACGCTCTACCATGTGTTGCCTCGGAGCCATCAGAACTTGACCATCATGTGTCGCATGAGCAGCTCCTGTGTGGCATCCGCTCTGGCCACTTCGGCGGTGATGCGCCCGTGCGCGAGGGTGTAAACCCGGTCGGAGAGCCCGATCACCTCCGGAAGCTCAGAGGAGATCACGATGATCGCCTTACCCTGGGCCGCGAGCTCGTTGATCAGCCCGTAGATCTCATACCTGGCACCGACATCGATGCCCCGGGTGGGCTCATCGAGGATGAGCACCTCGGGGTTGCTGAAGATCCATTTCGACAGCACGGTCTTCTGCTGATTACCACCGGAGAGCGTCGCGGCTGGTGCGCTCACGCTCGGCGTCTTGATGTTCATCTTGTAGCGATACGCCTCTGCCACCTTGCGATCGCGGACGCCATCGACCAGCCCCCGGTGAGCGAGGCGCCCCAGTGCCACCGATGAGATGTTCGTCTGCACCGAGGCGAGCAGGTTGAGTCCGTCATGTCGGCGATCCTCCGGCGCGTAGGCGATGCCGTGACCGATCGCCTCCCGGATCGTCCGCAGCTCGATCTCCTCACCGTGTTTGAATGCCGACCCGGTAATCACAGAGCCGTACGACCGGCCGAAGATGCTCCTCGCAAGCTCGGTCCGCCCGGCACCCATGAGACCGGCGATTCCCACGATCTCACCCGCCATCACGTGGAAGCTCACATCGTCGATCACGACACGCTGGGCATCGCCGGGGTGGTGAACTGTCCAGTTCTCGACGCGGAACAGCTCATTGCCGATGTCCGGTTCGCGCGGCGGGAAAAGATCGTCGAGTGGGCGACCGACCATCGCTCGAATGATCCGGCCCTCGTCGGTGTCCGGGTCATCGCTACGCATCGTCTCGATCGTCGCGCCGTCGCGAAGCACTGTGATCCGATCGGCGATTGCCAAGACCTCACTCAGTTTGTGCGAGATCAGCACGCAGGTGATCCCCTGTGAGCGGATCCGGTCGATCAGCGCCATCAGCCGATCGGAATCGTCGCGTCCGAGCGCAGCGGTCGGTTCGTCGAGGATCAACAGTTTGACATCCTTGGCCAGCGCTTTCGCGATCTCGACCAGCTGCTGCTTGCCTATCCCCAGTTCGGATATCCGCGTCGCCGGACTCTCGTGGAGCCCAACCCTGGCCATGAGCTCAGCCGCGCGAATATACGTGGTTGCCTCATCGACAAGGCCGAACCGGGCGACCTCGTGCCCGAGGAAGATGTTCTCGGCGATGGAGAGTTGTGGAACGACCGCCAGTTCCTGGTGCACGATGACGATGCCCTCGTCCTCGCTGTCAGCGAGGGAACGGAACCGCATGTCGCGCCCCTCGAACCTGATCGTCCCCTCGAACGTTCCGTGCGGATGCACCCCGCTGAGGATCTCCATGAGCGTCGATTTTCCCGCGCCGTTCTCGCCGCAGATCGCGTGGACTTCGCCGCGGCGCACTTCGAGGGACACGTCGTTCAGCGCCACAACTCCTCGAAAGCGCTTCGTGACTCTCGCCATGCGCAGCACTGTTTCGGGCATCGCACCACCTCTCCGCGTCGATCGGGTTCTCCCATGGTATCGAAAAAAATAATTTGTCCACAGGCACGTCAATATGCAATGCTTCGGGAGCGGAAAGCGCATGAGCGCCTCACCGCAGCCGACAAGGTGGTCCGGCAGCACGGACCACCAACCTTTCAAGGAAGAGAGATTGCAATGAGAAAAAGCGTCCTGCGTGCAGTAGCAACTACCGGTGCTTTCGCCCTCGCCTTCGGACTCGCAGCCTGCGCAAGCAGCCCTGCTTCCGAGTCAGAAGGTAGCGCCGAGGAAAGTGACATCACGGTCGGCGTCGCCATGCCAACCGAAACCTCGGAACGCTGGATCGCCGACGGCGATGCTGTCAAGTCGCAGCTCGAAGAGGCCGGCTACGACGTCGACCTCCAGTTCGCGAACGACGACATCCCGCGTCAGCAGCAGCAACTTGACCAGATGATCACGAACGGCGCCGACATCCTCATCGTCGCGTCCATCGACGGGACCGCTCTGGCGACTCAGCTTGAGAACGCTGCCAGCAAGGGCATTCCGGTCATCGCATACGACCGACTGATCAACGGCACCGAAGACGTCGACTACTACGTCACATTCGATAACTACACCGTCGGAGTGCAGCAGGCGCAGTCACTGCTGCGCGGACTCGGGTTCCTTGACGAGAACAACGAGGAGACCGGCGCGACCGACCCCAAGGCCGTTGAGCTATTCGCCGGATCGCCCGACGACAACAACACGAAGTTCTTCTACCAGGGTGCGATCGACACGCTGCAGCCGTACTTCGATGACGGCCGGATCACCGTCACGTCCGGGCAGATCGAGATGGATACCGTCTCGACGCTGCGCTGGGACCAGGCCACCGCGCAGAGGCGCATGGAGGACCTTCTCACCAGCACGTATGACGGTGGCACCAAGCCACTCGACGGCGTGCTGGCTCCATACGACGGCATCTCGCGCGGCATCATCACGGCTCTTGAGAACGCCGGCTACGGCTCGACCATCGAAGACGGCCTGCCGATCGTCTCCGGTCAGGACGCCGAGATCGCGTCGGTGAAGATGATCGCCGACGGCGTGCAGTACGCGACCATTTTCAAGGACACGCGCAAACTCGCCACTCAGGCAGTGGCGGCCGCCGACGCGTTCGCGAAGAACGAGACCCCGGAGGCGAACGACACTGAGACGTACGACAACGGAGTGAAGGTCGTCCCGGCCTACCTGCTCGAATCGGACATCGTCGTGGCGGACAACATCACCTCGCTGCTAGTCGACTCCGAGTACTGGACCGCGGAAGAGATCACCGCAGGCGTCGCCGACTGATCCGCATTGTGACGTCCGTCTGCCGAGCCGGCTCGGCAGACGGACGTCACAACTGCTGTCACCCACTCACAGACAGGAGCTGCGATGTCCGACGCTATCCTCGAGATGCGCAACATCACCAAAAATTTCCCCGGCGTCAAGGTGCTCGACGATGTCACGCTCACCGTCGCCCGCGGCGAGATCCATGCGATCTGCGGCGAGAACGGCGCCGGAAAATCCACCCTCATGAAAGTGCTGTCCGGCGTGTACCCGCACAGTTCATTCGACGGCTCGATCATCTTCGACGGGGAACCGCAGCGGTTCAACGCGATCAAGGACTCCGAGCACACCGGCATCGTCATCATCCACCAAGAGCTCGCCCTTGTTCCGTACCTCTCGATCGCCGAGAACATCTTCCTCGGCAACGAGATCGTCCAGCGCGGTCTCATCGACTGGCACGAGGCCAACGCGCGAGCAACAACCCTCATGGCGCGCGTCGGACTCCATGAAAATCCGACGACGCCGGTCGGCCAGCTCGGCGTCGGCAAGCAGCAGCTCGTCGAGATCGCCAAGGCGCTGACGAAGAACGTCCGCCTGCTCATCCTCGACGAGCCGACCGCCGCACTCAACGACTCCGATTCCGAACACCTACTCAACCTGCTCCGTGGCCTTCGTGAGCAGGGCATCACCTGCATCATCATCAGTCACAAACTCGGCGAGATCGTCGATATCGCCGATTCGACGACGATCATCCGGGACGGGCAGGCAATTGAAGTCGTCGACATGCACGGCCCCGACGCCACCCAGGATCGCATCATCCGGGGCATGGTCGGCCGATCGCTGGATCGCCGGTTCCCCGAACGCACGCCGAACATCGGCGCGGAGATCTTCCGTATCGAGAACTGGCGCGTGCTGCACCCGACGCAGCAGGGCCGCGTCGTCGTGGACGATGCCTCGCTCTCTGTGCGCGCCGGAGAGATCATCGGCATCGCCGGGCTCATGGGCGCTGGCCGCACCGAGTTCATGATGAGCGTCTTCGGACGCAGCTACGGACGAGATGCCTCAGGCAAGGTCTTCCTGCATGGCGAGGAAATTTCCACGCGTACGGTGAAAGATGCGATCGCCAATCGGATCGCGTATGTGTCGGAGGACCGGAAGGAATACGGCCTCAACCTGATCACCGACATCAAGACGAACATCTCCGCCGCTGCCCTGGGCAAGCTGACATCCGCGGGGCCGTTCATCGACCGAAACCGCGAGGTGGAAGTCGCGGAAAAGTACCGCAAAGATCTCAACATCAAGTCGCGAACCGTCGCCCAGACCGTCGGAAATCTCTCCGGCGGCAACCAGCAGAAAGTCGTGCTGGCGAAATGGCTGTACACGGACCCTGAAGTCTTGATCCTCGACGAGCCGACCCGAGGCATCGACGTCGGTGCCAAGTACGAGATCTACGAGATCATCGGTGCGCTCGCGGCTGCGGGCAAGGCGGTCATCCTGGTGTCCAGCGAACTGCCCGAACTGCTCGGGCTGTCCGACCGCATCTATACCCTCGCCTACGGGCGAATCACCGGGCAGCTTCCCGTCGCCGATGCGACGCAGGAAGCGCTCATGTCCCTGATGACAATTGAAAACTCTGCCACGAAGGAGGCCGCGGCATGAATAACGTCTTCACCGAGGTCAAAGACCTACTGACCCACAACTTGCGCACGTCCGGCATCTATATCGCATTCGTCGCGATCATCCTGCTGTTCACGATCCTCACCGGAGGAACGCTGCTCAGCCCGGAAAACGTCACGAACATAGTGCTGCAGAACGCGCACATCCTGATTATGGCGCTGGGCATGATCCTGGTGATCGTCGGCGGTCATATCGACCTCTCGGTCGGTTCGGTCCTCGCGTTCGCGTCCGCCGTCTCGGCCGTTCTCGTCATCCGCATGGGCATGCCGTGGTGGGTCGGCGTGATCGCAGCCATCGTCACGGGTATCTTGGTGGGCGTATGGCAGGGATTCTGGGTCGCGTACGCCGGAATTCCGGCGTTCATCGTCACCTTGGCTGGCATGCTGCTGTTCCGGGGTCTCACCTGGCTGGTACTCGATAATGTGTCGCTGTCGCCGTTCCCGACTGCCTACCGTGACGTCGCCAGCGGATTCTTGGACGGCACCTTCGGGTCAATTACGGTGGGCCAGGGCGAGGGCCTGAAGGCCGTGCCCCTGACCGTAGACATTTTCACTCTCGTCATCGGTGTCCTTGCTGTGATCGGTATCGTTGTCTCCTCGCTGCGCAACCGTCGCACGCGTCAGGGGTACAACCAGACCGTGGAGTCGATGCCACTCTTCGTGCTGAAGCTCGTCGTGATCTCCGCCGTGCTGCTGGCCCTAGCGTGGGCCCTCGCATACAACCGTGGCTTCCCGATCGTCCTGATCATCGTCGCCGTGCTCATCCTGGTGTATCAGGTGATCGCGAACCGCACGGTGTTCGGCCGTCACGTTTACGCAGTGGGTGGCAACCTGTCGGCTGCCCGCCTCTCGGGTGTCAATGTGCGAAGCGTGAACTTCTGGATCTTCGTCAACATGGGCTTCTTGACCGGCATCGCGGCAGCGGTATTCTCATCGCGATCGAACGGCGCGCAGCCCGGTATGGGGAACATGTTCGAGCTCGACGTGATCGCGGCATGCTTCATCGGCGGTGCCTCCACGATGGGCGGCGTCGGACGCGTCGGAGGAGCGCTCGTCGGCGGCCTAGTCATGGCTGTCATGACGAACGGCATGCAGCTAATGGGTGTCCCGCAGTCCAGCCAGCAGATCGTGAAGGGTCTCGTCCTGCTACTGGCGGTCGCCTTCGACATCTACAACAAGCGCCGCGCGGGAACAGTGCGCTGAGCGCAGATCGTAGATCGTAGTACCCGGAGGCCGGAGCGTCGTATGTGCTCCGGCCTCCGGCGTCGCCAGCGCCACCGGCCGACCGGCAAGGTCGAGCGTGAGCACGATGTTCGAATTCAGGGCGAAGTGATCTCAGGCCGAAGTGAGCTCAGGCCGAAGTGGCCTCAGGCCGAGATGATGCGTGCGCCAGCCACCGGTCCGTGCACGTGCAGAGCCACACGGCCGGAGGCCTGTAGCTCACCCTGCACGTATCGTGCGCTCTCCGGCGACTCGCAGAGGAAGGCGATCGTCGGGCCGGAGCCGGAGACGATACCGCTGAGAGCACCGGCCTCGAGCCCTGCCTTGATGACCTCATCGAGACTGGGTCGCTCGAGCAGTGCTGGAACCTCAAGGTCGTTGTACATGCACGCGGCCAGCGAGTGCGGATCTCCCGCACGCAACGCCTGCAACACCGGAATCGGCACATCGAGTGACAGCGGCGGGTCATCGGCGAGGGCGCCGTTTTGGGCACGGTGCTCATCGAGGCGCGCGTAGATCGCGGGTGTCGACAGCCCCGCCTCGCTGGTCACGAGCACCCAGTCGAACCGCCCTCGCGCGAGGGCAGGGTTGAGCTGGTCTCCACGCCCCGTTCCCACCGCAGTGCCGCCGTGCAACGCGAAGGGCACGTCGGCCCCCAGTCGAGCGGCAAGCTCGTGCAGACGCTGGGGCGAGAGCCCGGTGTTCCACAGCGCATCGCACGCGACGAGAGCGGCCGCAGCATCCGCTGAACCGCCGCCCATTCCGCCGGCGACCGGCACGCTCTTTCGCAGTTCGAGGTGCACACCAGCGGTGTATCCGGTCGCCGCTGCGAGCATCTTCGCCGCGCGCATCGCGAGGTTCCGGTCATCCACCGGTACGGTGCTGGGATCGTCGATTCCAGACACACTCAACGAGAAGCCGTCGTCCGGATAGGCGATGACGTCCTCGTAGAGCGACACCGCCTGGAACACCGTCGCCAAGGAGTGGTAGCCGTCGTCATGACGGCCACCCACCCCCAAGTACACGTTGATCTTCCCCGGCGCACGCACGTGCACTGCTTCGGGAACCGCGGCAAGGCTCATGGATGTCTCACAGAGTGGACGAAGAAGCCCAAAGGTCGACGTCGATGCCGTTGGAGAGCGCGTCGATGCGTGCCAGCTCGTCGTCCGAGAACGCCGGGCCGTTGATCGCTGCGATGTTCTCATCGATCTGTTCGGGGCGCGAAGCACCGATCAGGGCCGAGACGACCACCGGATCGCGCAGCGTCCACTGCAGCGACATCTGTGCAAGCGTCTGCCCGCGTTCCTTGGCGATCTCGTTCAGTCCGCGGAGGATGGTGAGGCCCTCAGCCGAAAGGGGCTTCTCAGAGATCGATCGGCGCTTCTGGGCCCGATCCGCCGTGCCGTCCCCGAGGTACTTGTCGGTGAGCAGTCCCTGTGCGAGCGGCGTGAAGGCGATGGCCCCGAGACCCTCGGTACGGAGTGTGTCGTTGAGCTCGGCCTCGGTCCAGCGGTTGAGGATCGAGTACGAGGGCTGGTGGATCACCAGCGGGGTGCCGAGTTCCTTCGCGACGGCTGCGGCCTTCGCGGTGCGCTCAGCGCTGTACGAGGAGATTCCGACGTAGAGCGCCTTGCCCTGGCGTACCAGGGTGTCGAGCGCCCCGACGGTCTCCTCAATCGGCGTGACGGGGTCGACACGGTGCGAGTAGAAGATGTCGACGTAGTCGAGGTTCATCGACGTCAGCGACTTCTCGGCGCTCGCGAGGAGGTACTTGCGGCTGCCGAAGTTGCCGTAGGGACCGGGCCACATGTCATAGCCGGCCTTCGACGAGATGATCAGCTCGTCGCGGTACGGACGGAAGTCCTCGGCGAAGACACGACCGAAGTTCTTCTCGGCCGAGCCGTAGGGCGGGCCGTAGTTGTTGGCGAGGTCGAAGTGCGTGATGCCGCGATCGAACGCGTGGCGCAGCAGTGCGCGCTGGTTGTCCATCGGGATGTTATCTCCGAAGTTCCACCACAGCCCGAGTGAGATCGGCGGCAGGTAGAGCCCGGACGTACCGACCTGGCGGTACTCGAACTGCTGATAGCGATCCTCCTTCGCCACGTACGGGCGGTGGAGTTCGGCGATGTTGGTGGGGAAGCGCGGCGTTTCAGTCACGCCTCCAGGTTAGTCGTCTAGGGCCTCAGCGATGCGCACGAAGTCATCAATGGTCAACTGCTCACCGCGGGCGGTCGGTGCGACGTCTGCTTTCTCCAGAATTGCGGATGCCTCGGCAGCTGTGCCGCCGAGGACGGCGGAGAGCGCCTGCCGCAGCATCTTGCGGCGCTGTTGGAAGGCCGCGTCGACGATGCGGAAGGTCTTCTTGCGTAGCTCCTCATCGCCGCGCACTTCGTCAGATCGCTGGAACGCGACCAGCACGCTGTCGACGTTCGGCACCGGCCAGAACACCTGCCGAGAAACGGTGCCGGCGAGTCGCCATTTGCCGTACCAGGCAGCCTTCACGCTCGGTGTGCCGTAGATCTTGCTTCCGGAAGGGGCTGCGAGCCGTTCGCCGACCTCGGCCTGCACCATCACGACGCCGCGCTGCAAATTCGGGAAGGTCTCCATGAAGTGCAGCAATACCGGCACCGAGACGTTGTACGGCAGATTCGCGATCAGTACGGTCGGGTCTCCGGGGAGCTCGGTGATGCGCAGCGCGTCCGCATCCACCACGGTCAGTGCATCCGCGGGCACTCCGTGCGCCATGGCTGTCTCCGGCAGGCGTGCGGCGAGCCGATGATCGATCTCGACGGCGGTGACGGATGCTCCGGTCTCCAGGATCGCAAGCGTGAGGGAACCGAGCCCAGGGCCCACTTCGACGACACGCTCACCCGCCTTGACCGCACCCACCTGAACGATCTTGCGCACAGAGTTGGCGTCGACGACGAAGTTCTGGCCGAGCTTCTTAGTAGGGGTGACATCGAGTTCGGCAGCAAGGCGGCGAATCTCGGTGGCGCCGAGCAGCGTGACAGTCATCCTGCCATTGTCCCCCACGCGAGTACTCTGTTCGAATGCCCACTCCCGGAGAGCTCATCGCACCCCGTCGCATGGGTCGTGATTTCCGGTGGTTGCTCGCGTCGTCGTGGACGAGCAATGTCGGCGACGGGATCGCCCTGGCAGCCGCTCCCCTGCTGATCGCCTCGATGACATCGTCTCCGATCCTGGTCGCCTCAGGAGCCGTGCTGCAGTTCCTGCCGTGGCTGATCTTCGGACTGCACGCCGGCGCCATCGCAGACCGGTTCGACAGGCGCCGGATGGTGATGTTCGCGAACGCGGCGCGTGCGCTCGTGTTGGTCGCGCTGTGCGCATTCCTTTTCACCGGCACGGCGAACATCTGGATCGTGCTCGCCGTCGCGTTCCTCTATGGCACGGCAGAGGTGTTCGTCGATACCGCGGGCAGCACACTGCTGCCCATGCTCGTGAAACCCGCTGACCTCGGCATCGGCAACGCGCGACTGCAGGCCGGATACCTGGTTGCCAACCAGTTCGCCGGTCCACCGATCGGAGCCTTCCTGTTCGCCGCCGGATCCGCATGGCCGTTCCTCGTCGAGGTCGTGTGCGTCTCACTGGCGATCGTGCTGATCTCGCGGATGACGCATACGCCGGTGCCGCCGCGCGATGTGGACAAGCCGTCGCCGGTGCACACCGACATCGCGGAGGGCGTGCGATGGATGTGGCGGAACCCGCCCGTGCGGATGCTCGTGCTGATCATCCTCACCTTCAACATCACGTGGGCCGCGCCCTGGGGCGTACTCGTCCTCTACGCGACCGAGCATCTGCACATGGGCGCCGTCGGATACGGCACCCTCACCACAGCATCCGCAGCCGGCGGCATCCTCGCCACGCTGACATTCGGATGGCTGGAGCGGCACGTCTCTTTCGCCACGCTCATGCGGGTCGCGCTGTCGCTGGAGGTGCTCATGCATCTCGCATTCGCGCTGACCACGCACGCGTGGGTGGCGCTCGTGATCATGTTCGTGTTCGGCAGCTATGCGTTCGTCTGGGGCACGATCTCCACGACCGTGCGCCAGCGGCTCGTGCCGCACGCGCTGCAGGGCCGGGTCGCGTCAGTGAACATGGTCGGTGTGTTCGGCGGCATGGTGATCGGGCAGGCACTCGGCGGGGTGATCGCGCAGGTGTGGGGGCTCACCGCCCCGTGGTGGTTCGCCTTCGTGGGCTCGGCGATCACGCTACTCATCGTCTGGAAGCCGATCTCGCACATCGTGAATGCCAAACCCGTGCTCGACGAGGATGTCGTCAGCTGAGGCTCAACCGGCGATCCTGGTTCGGCGATCACCAGCGGCAGGCGTGCCGAAGTATCCAGGTAGACGATCAATCTCGTTGCTCGGACACCAGGTCGCTGATGGTGCCGTCGATCTTGCGCGGATGAGGAGTCCTGCGAACACGGTGGAAAGGGTGCTCAACTAGAGAAGGAGCCGTAGACCTCGAGGGTGTTCCGAGCGATCTGGGTGGCAAGCTCGTCGACGTCGAGCTCCAACTCCGCGGCCATGAATCGCAGGGTGTGCGGGATCAGGTAGGGCGCGTTCGGACGACCGCGCAGCGGCACCGGCGTCAGGAACGGGGCATCCGTCTCGACGAGGATGCGATTGAGCGGGGTGACCTTCAACGCATCACGCAGGTTCTGCGCATTCTTGAACGTGACATTGCCGGCGAAGGACAGGTAGTACCCGGCATCCGCGCAGATCTTCGCCATCGCGTCATCACCGGAGAAGCAGTGGAACACGGTCGTCTCTGGGGCGCCGACGCGAGTCAAGGTCTCGAGCACTGCATCGTGCGCGTCACGATCGTGGATCTGCATCGCGATGCCGTGCTTCTTCGCGAGTGCGATGTGCGCCTCGAAGCTCTCGAACTGCGGGCCACGCCGGTGCTCCTCAGTACGGAAGAAGTCCAGCCCGGTCTCGCCGATCGCGCGCGCCCTGGGATGCGCTGCCAGCTCGTCGATCACACTGATCGCGTGGTCGAGCTGACCGGCTTCCGCGTATGTCGGGGCGTCGTTCGGATGGATCGCGACGGCGGCGAGCACACGCAGATCGGATGCCGCGGCATCCACCGCCCATCGCGACGATTCGATGTCGCCGGATGCCTGCACAACACCGATCACGCCGACGGCCTGCGCACGATCGAGCTGCTCGGTGAGGCTGAGCGGCTCGACCCCGTCGGTGATCTCGAGGTGGGCATGGTTGTCGTACATCGGCACTGTGAGTGGTTCCGGCGCCGCCGGGTACCTGAGGTCCCCGCGTCCCGCTGGCTCGCGAGACTTCACGTATGTCACCGTTTCGGGCTGTTCAGAGGTCATACGTGAAGTCTCGCGATCAGGGCTGGGACTCTACGCGCGGGAACAAGGGCGCGAGGGCTGCGACCTTCGTGCCGGCGGGGAGGATGCCCCAGGTGCCGGCCTCGCGGACGGGCTGTGCCTGCAGCACGCCGAGAGCCTCGGCAGCGCCGAGCGCCGACCAGAGCTTCTCGGTCGACTGCGGCATGACCGGCGACAGCAGCACGCTGAGCGCACGGAGGCCCTCGGCGCACGTGTAGAGCACTGTGCCCAGGCGCGCACGCTTGTCCTCGTCGCGGGCAAGCGCCCACGGCTCGTTCTCGGTGATGTAGCCGTTCAAGGCATCGACGATCGTCCAGATCGACGAGATGGCCTCATCGATGCGGAACTGGTCGATCCATCCATCGGCCGCAGTCGCAGCATCCGCCACGATCTTCTGAATCACGAGGTCCTGCTCGGTGTACTCGGCAGCCTCCGGAACGACGCCGTCGAAGTACTTCTCGATCATCGCGATCGTGCGCGAGGCGAGGTTACCGAAGCCGTTCGCGAGCTCAGCCTGGTAGCGGGCCGAGAGGTCTTCCCAGCTGAACGAGCCGTCCTGGCCGAACGCGATCGCAGAGAGGAAGTAGTAACGGTACGCGTCAGAGCCGAAGACATCGGTGATCTCGGTCGGCGCGATGCCGGTGAGCTTCGACTTCGACATCTTTTCGCCGCCGACAAGCAGCCAGCCGTGCGCGAAGACACCCTTGGGCACCTCGAGGCCTGCGGCCATCAGCAGTGCCGGCCAGATAACGGCGTGGAAGCGCAGAATATCCTTGCCCACCACGTGGTAGGCCGGCCAGCGCGTGGCGAACAACTCCTCATCGGAGCCGTAGCCGACAGCGGTGGCGTAGTTGAGCAGCGCGTCGACCCACACATAGATGACGTGCGATTCGTCCCACGGCAACGGGATGCCCCAGTCGAAGGTCGAGCGCGAGATCGAGAGGTCCTTCAGGCCCTGCGACACGAAAGAAACGACCTCGTTGCGGGCGGAGTGCGGGCGCACGAAGTCGGGCTCGGTCTTGTAGAGCTCCAGCAGGCGGTCCTGGAACTCGCTGAGCTTGAAGAAGTAGTTCTTCTCCTGCAGCAGCTCAAGCGGCTTGGAGTGGATCGCGCAGACTTTCAGGCCCTCGAAGGGCCCGGTGCCATCGACGATCTCGGAATCCGGCTTGAACTCCTCACAGCCCACGCAGTAGAGCGCTTCGTACTCGCCCGCGTAGATGTATCCGGCGTCGTACAGTCGCTGGAAGAACACCTGCACGTTCGTCTCGTGACGCTCCTGCGTGGTGCGGATGAAGTCGTCGTTAGCGACGTTGAGAGTCTCCAGCAGCGGGAACCACGCCTCGGTGACGAGCTTGTCGACCCATTCCTGCGGGGTGACGTTGTTCGCCGCAGCAGCGCGGAGCATCTTCTGACCGTGCTCATCGGTGCCGGTGAGCATCCAGGTGTCATCGCCGCCCTGGCGGTGCCAACGCGCGAGCGTGTCGACCGCCACTGACGTGTACCCGTGTCCGATGTGCGGGACATCAGAGGGGTAGTAGATGGGCGTGGTGATGTAGAAAGATTCGCCTGCGGGCATGCGGTCAATTCTAGGCCGGATGCGCGGGGTGGTTACGCCCCGGTGATCACGGGCTGCGGCACGTACTGTTTCCTCGGAGATGTACGCGATCTTCGGAGCAATTCCGAGGATTCCTCCGAGCGAAGCGCACATCTCCGAGCGGGGCGCTTGTGGGATGCTCAGCGGCGGTGAGCCGTGACCGAACCATGCGCGCGACGGCTGACTTCCCCTGGCTCTCGGGAGCGTATTTCTGCCTGAGTGACGGTGAAGCCGTCCTCGACGAGAAGTTCGGTGAGCGCATCCGCCGACCAGAAGTACGCGGGAGCGACGGCGTGGGAGAAGGGCTCGCGTGGAGCACCATCGAAGTATCCGATCAGCAGCGAGCCACCCGGTGCCAGCACACGTGTGAACTCGGACAGGATCACCGAAACATCGTTGGGTGCGGTATGGATCAGGGAGTACCAGGCGAGGATGCCGCCGAGCGAGGCGTCTTCGAAGGGCAGGGTTCGCATCGATCCCTTGCGGAAATCGAGGTGCGGATGCCGACGTCGAGCCGCGGTGAGGAACTCCTCCGACATGTCGAGGCCCCTGACGTCGCGACGACCATCGTGGAGGAACTCGGTCCAGAGGCCTGGTCCGCAGCCAGCATCCAGCAGCGGGCCGGGAGTCGCATCGCGCCAGGCCGCGATCAGCGCACTGTCGCGGACATCCATCTGCGAGATGTCTCCGGCGATCTCGATGTACTCCGCTGCGCGGGCGTCGTAGGCCGCGGCAATAGATGCGTCGCTGCTCAATTCCGGGCAGCCAGCGCCTGCTGGTAGAGGTCGCGAGAGCTCAGGCCGGTCGCGGCGGCGACCTCGGCGCAGGCTTCCTTCAGACGCATGCCTGATCCGACGAGCGCCTGCACCTGGGCGACTGCGTCTTCTGCGGATATCGCGACGGGGGCCGCGCCTTCAACCACGACGACGATCTCACCTTTGACGCCGTTCGCTGCCCACTCGACGAGTTCGGATGCCGTTCCGCGGCGCACCTCTTCGTAGAACTTGGTCAGCTCGCGACAGACGGCGATGCGCCGGGTCTCGCCGAAGGCCGTGCCCATGTCGGTGAGCGAGGAGGTCAGTCGTGCCGCGGACTCGAAGAAGATCATCGTTCGCTGCTCGGTCGCGAGCTTCTTGAGTGCGGTGCGCCGATCCCCCGGCTTCCGCGGCAGGAAACCTTCGAAGGTGAATCGATCCGTCGGCAAACCTGAGATCGCGAGCGCCATGAGCACCGCGCTGGGTCCGGGGATCGCAGTGACGGTGACGCCCTGCGCAACTGCCTCTGCGACCAGTCCATATCCTGGGTCACTGACCGCTGGCATCCCGGCGTCGCTGACGACGACGATGTCTTGGTCCGCGGCAAGCGCCGCAAGCTCCGCCGCCTTGTGCTTCTCGTTGTGATCGTGCAGCGCGATCAGTCGCGGACGATTCTCGATCTGCAGCGCACGAAGCAGGTGAGCGGTCGTCCGGGTGTCTTCTGCCGCGACAATCTCGGCATTCTCGAGAACCTCGATGAGGCGGCGGGAGGCGTCGCCGAGATTTCCGATCGGAGTCGCAGCGAGGATGATCACGCATTCAGCCTAAGCGGGAAGTCCTAGGCTTGTGCCGTGACCGCGCCCGTTCCCCTGCTCCCGCCGCCTGCGGATCGTCTGACGCGCTGGGGCCAGCTCCGTGATCGGCTGCTGCGCGACCCGGAGTGGCGCGGCGTCATCCGCTGGTTCGCACCGCTCGTCGTCACGGCGCTCGCCGCTGTGCTGCGGCTGTCGAACCTCGCGCATCCGAACGTGCTCGCATTCGACGAGACCTACTACGTGAAGGATGCGTGGTCGTTGTGGACGCTCGGGTTCGAGGGCACCTGGGGTGATGGCGCGAACGAAGACTTCCTCACCGGAGACACGAGCACGCTCGGTCAGACCGGCAGCTACGTCGTGCATCCACCGCTCGGCAAGTGGATCATCGCGCTCGGCATGGGCATGTTCGGAGCAGGCAACAGCGCGGCCTGGCGGCTGACCACCGCACTCATCGGCACCATGACCGTGCTGCTGGTCTACATCGTTGCCAAAGAGCTGACCCGCTCGACCGTCGCAGCCACTGTCGCCGGGCTCCTGCTGGCGATCGACGGGCTCAGCATCGTCATGAGCCGCATCGCCCTGCTCGATGGCACGCTGACCTTCTTCATCCTGCTCGGATTCCTGTTCATCCTCTACGACCGCAGGCGAAGTATTCCGCTGGTGGAATATGCCGCTGCTGATGGATCGGAACCGCTGTGGGGCCGCGTCATCTGGCGACGTCCGTGGGTGATTGCCGCTGGCGTCGCGCTGGGCGCAGCGTCTGCTGTGAAGTGGTCGGGACTGTACGCACTCGCCGGCTTCGGCCTGTACCTCGTGATCGCCGATGCACTGGCCCGTCGCCGCGCCGGAGTGCTCTACTGGCCGATGGATGCCGTGATCCGACAGGGTCCCGTCTCCTTCCTGCTGTTGGTGCCCGCGGCGTTGCTCACATACCTGGTCTCCTGGACGGGCTGGCTCGTGACGGCCGGCGGCTACGACAGACAGAGTTCAGACAACCCGCTCGTCGCACTCTGGAAATACCACGAGTCGATCTACGGCTTCCACGTCGGGCTCAGTACCGGGCATCCATATGCCAGCGCGGCGTGGCAATGGCCCTTCCTCGTTCGTCCCACGGCGGTGTGGGTGGGAGACGACCAGAGCTGCGGCACCGACCATTGCATCTCGGTGGTCTCGACGATCCCGAATCCGCTGATCTGGTACGCAGGCGTCGCCGCGGCGATCTTCCTGCTGTACCGGCTCGTGCGCCGGTTCATTCGGCGGCAGCCGATGCCGTGGACCTACGCGATGCCTCTCGTCGGACTGGCCGTCACCTATGTGCCGTGGCTGCTGTACCCCGAACGTACGATCTTCCAGTTCTACACGGTGGTGATGATGCCGTTCCTCGTACTCGCGCTGGTACTGGCGCTGCGCGAGATTGCGGGGCGACGCGAGGATCCGCTGCATAGACGGCAGTCCGGCGAGCGCACGGTCATCGTCTTCCTCGTCATCACCGTGCTCGTCTCCGCGTTCTTCTACCCGGTGTGGACCGGCATGAACGTGCCATACGACTTCTGGCTCGTCCACAACTGGCTGCCGACTTGGGTGTAGCTGGCGACCATCACCCGGGAACAGGTTCTCGCCGGTGTGGGCTTCGAGCCCGATGCCAGTGCTGATGCGGGTCCCACCATGCGGGTCCGCGCACCTCGGGAACGCCCCGATTCGCGCGACGTTGCAGCGCGTTGAAGATGCGGGAGCTGGTGCCGATCGAGACGATGCGGCCGTTCTCGTCGAACAGGATGCGCTGGATTCCGCCTGCACACCCGGCTTGCAGCGCGGCTGAAATCGGGACCAGGTCACCGGTGTGCGCGACGCTCCCCCATCCGTGGCCCGCCGCGAGGTCGGCAGCCGTCGCAGCCACGACAAGTGTGGGCGCTGCGCCACCCAGATGCGGGAACAGATCTGATCCAGCCGCAGTGGTCAGGATCGCGGCCAGCGCGTCATGCCGCTTCTGGCCAGGGGTTCGGGTGTCTGCGGCAGCCAGGTTATCTTCGACTCCGGCTTCTTCCTCCGCAGACGGTTCGAAATGCACCCCGCCGCGTTCGGCCTTGTCGGCGGGCGCCTCCTCAGGCGCCTCGGCGCCATTCACCCGGGGGTTCAGAAGGCTGTCCATGAGCAGGCCCAGCTGTCCGGCCACTTCGGGAAGCAGATTGCCTCGCACTGGGATCGCCCCATCCCGGACCTTGCCGATCGAGAAGTACCGGCCGCGCAACGTCGCTTCCTCCGCCGGCTCCGCACCGTCGGGGTCGAGATATGCCACCATCACCTTGGCCAACACACTCAGGTCTTCCGGGAGCGGGAGAGGCCGCGGCGCGGCCTCGTCGCAGCCAGGATCGCCATCAGGATCGGCTCCCCGAGCGAAGTCGGCGAGCTGCCGGTCTGCCTCGATGCGATCCTCATCACTGATGCGACGCGCTGACTGCTCAAGCGGATCAGTCGCGGCCAGAAGCCCTGCCACCCCGAGCACCCCGCTGACTATGACCTCGCGCAGCGCCTGATAGCGGGCGGGCAAGAAGGCGCCGTCGCTGAAGCCGAGATCTCTGCGCACCAGTCCCGCAGCCTTCACGAGCCTGGTCGCGCCGCGGGTGTCGCTGCCGGTCAGCGTGCGCACCAGATCAGCAGGGCGGGAGCACCCGAACTTGGTCGTCATCCGCTCGTCTCTGAGGCCCTCCGACCGGTCCCGCACCAGGACTGTCGCATCGATCTGCACCCCTTCCAGCCGGCGCTGAATCCGACCGGTCAGGGCGAGAAGCTCCGCGGCATCCTGATCAGAAAGGCGCGGGATCTCCTCCGCGCCGAACGCATCGCGCGCCACCGAATCGAGGGTCTCCTCGAGACCTCGAAGTCGAGCAACGATGCTGTTCATACCTCTATTCAACAGGGGGCCACCGACATTACTGCCCCGTTTATGGCTGATCAGCAAACTTTTTCAAAGTATTTTCGTTACGCTGCAGGAACTTGCCGGCCACCAGCGCGAGCGCGCATCCGCGCCGCGTCGCGCTCGTACATGGCGGCGTGCGCCAAGAGCTCTGGCCTGTTGTCTGATTCCGCCCGCGAGTGACGTGCGAGTGCGTCGAGTCGAAGCGCGATCATCGCCCATAAGGATTCCACTGAAGCATCCGTGCCGTATGCCGATAACAACGTCGCCAGACGCGCAGGTTCGGCTGTTTGCACATCGATCGGTGCCTCAGCGTCCTCTACGTAGGGAATCAGCCGATAGGCGAGGTACGCAAGGTCCCACAGACGCGGTCCAGGTGCCGCCATGTCGAAATCGATCACACCGACGAGCACCCGATCTTCGAAGACGAGGTTGTAGGGCGCGAAGTCGTTGTGACACACGACTTCGATGGGTTCTCGCACCGGCATCCGCCACCCCGTCGTAGTGCGTGCACTCACGACACTCGCGTCATGAATCCGTCGTAGCAGCCTCGCGGCGCTCACCAGGATGCTGTCTTCCCACAGCCACTCCGGGAGCGGATAGTGCGCGACCGAACCTTCCACGAAGGATAGTCGCTCACGCCCGTCAGCAGTCATCCCCAGCACTTGCGGGACGCCGTCAATACCCGCTTGATGAAGTTCGGCGAGAAGCGCATGGATGTTGGGCGTCCATGTGCCCGTTGATCGACGCACCTCCCGGCCAACTCGCGTCACGTCATTCGTGTTGCCGCCGGAGAGAACGTGCTCCATCGCTTCGTCGTGCATGCGTCTAACCCCGCCCATCCCACGCCGCACGCACCGCGCTCAACGCCTCTTCAAGCGACAGGCCGTCAGCCTCTCCGACATACCGCTTCGCCGCCGCTTGAACCCTCCCCGAATGAACCTGTCCGGTCGCCACCCTGGTGCCGAGCGCCCGACTGGTGACGATGAGCCCATCGTTCTCGAGCGCGGAGTACGCCTTCGCGACCGTGCCCGCCGCGACGCGCAGATCAGCGGCAAGCTGACGAATCGAAGGCAGGCGGCTACCTGCGGCCAGACTTCCGGAGCGGATGCCGTCGGCGATCTGCGCACGGATCTGTTCGAAAGGTGCGACGGCGCTACCCGGATCGACGGTGATCATGCCGACGCCCGGGTCTCCGTCACGGATTCGCCGATCGTCCCCGATTCGCCGATCGTTGCAGCTTTGAGCGCCGCGACAGTCACGCTGACGATGCTGAGAACGAGGAAGAGCCCACCGCCGAGAAGTAGGGCATCCGACAAGACCTCCCACACGACTGCTGTCTCCCCGTCGATCGTGGCATTCCCCATCGCCAAGCCGGCAGTGAAGGAATACCCACCCATTGAGAACAGGACCGCACCGATCGACAGATTGAGAAGCACCTCCACCGAGCGCTGTCGCCAGTGCTGATCGAGATCGGCGTCTCCGATGCGCGGAAAGGCGGGCGTCGAACTAATCCGCCACAGTGCAACCAACACGCACGCGGCCAGGACGACGATCGAGATGAGCGCGGGAACGCTGTAGAACCAGCCCGGGTACGGCCCCGCTGACGAGGCGTAGTCGCCGCTCTCGAAACGGATCACTCTCGAACGCCCCGCCTCGTCATCACTCGCCGTCAGACCGCAGAACACGATGAGGAGAAGGAAGAGCACGGTCACTTCGATGAACGCCCAGCCCCACCGTCTCGGCACCACGCGCACTGCGGAGCGGGGCACAAGACTGGCCACCCTCGGCTCGCCATCAGAGATCTCGACTTCGCGAGGCGGAGTGACGCCATACAGCAGCATCCCGGCCGCGCCAGCGATGAGCGGCGTCACGGCAAAGGGCAGGCCCAGCAGTTGCGGCGAGGCGACGGCCGCGACGGCGCCAACGATGAAGACGAGGACCGCGAACAGAACAGCAATAAGGGCGCGCCGTCGCGCCGCCTGCATTACGGGGGCGAGACGCGGGTGCGGCAGAGATCGTGTGCGTCGGCGCAGGATCGCCCACACCAGAACCGTGGCGACGATGACGCCAGCGATGAACAGCAGTGCCATTGGTCCGGCCATGATTGCCCCCTCGTGTATCACCGAAACGGTACACGAATCAACATCCGTGTGTCAACAGATCGATACACAAATCAGGACAGCGATTCCCTGCTCCGCACGACCGCCGAGGCATCCCCCGTCGGCAGCCGGCACACGAACGCGCGGCAATCGTAGACGAGGTCCGCGACCGCGTCCTTCCCAGAGAACAGCTCGAATCCGGCATCCGAAAAAGCACCCGCCTGCGCGGGCGTGACGATGGCAATCACGTCCGCGTCGACGCGATGGGATGCCCTGGCGAGCGCACCCGCGCGATCATGCGTCACCACGACCACCTGACGTGGCGGCTCGACGAGCCCTGCCGCGGCCGCGAGTAGCGAGCCGTGTCCGAATGGATGCTGCACAGCGGATGCCGCGTACGCACGCACCTGCTCCTCGGCACCCGCCCGGTACTTCTCCCCTGCACCCAGCCGCCATGCTGTCAGCGCTGCCGACGCCAGCGCCGCGACGCCGGACGGCAGATCCCCGTCGGTCTGGTCAGGTGCCGCTGCCACGCCCTGTGCCGCAAGCACCGGGTCGCCGTCAGCACCCTTGCTGAGCACCTCGTCCAGTAGTTCACGGGCCACCACCGCCCAGCGCGCGTCTCCGGTTGCCACTGCGACGGCGAGCAACCCGTCCGCGAACAGGCCCACATCGGCGAGCGTCGCCACCGCCGTCGAGGCCACACCATCCAACGACGCCCGCACAAGCCGGCCCTCCGGCGAACGGTTCACCGACAGTACAAACGACGCAGCCTCGGCCGCAGCATCCACCCACGACCGCTCATCCAACGCCGCACCCGCCTGGGCGAGCGCGCCGATCGCGAGTCCATTCCACCCGGTGATGACCTTTCCGTCGACCGCCGGCGGTTCGAGCTCCTCGCGAGAAGCGGCGAGGTAGTACCCGCCCTCGCTGCGCTGCCCGTCGATCCACGACTCCGAGTCCTGTGCAGCGCCGAACGCCCCGCCGTCCTGACGCAGCACCCCGAGAAGGAACCTGGCGATGCCCCGCGCCGTCGTGTCGTCACCGGCACGCACGGCGATGTTCAGCAGCTGGGCGTTATCGGTCAGCATCCGCTCGTAGTGCGGCACAGTCCAATCGCGCTGCGTGGCGTAGCGAAAGAACCCACCGTCGACGCTGTCACGAAGGTCGGATGCCGCCATCGCTGCCAACGCACGCGCGGCCGAGGCCGCCGCATCCGGTGCCTCACGCCGAACCAGAGGGTGCTGCAGAAAACCCAAAGTCGTGGCCACCGGGAACTTCGGCGCGCCACCGTAGCCACCGAACATGGCGTCCTCGCGGGAAGCGATCATCCCGGCGGCCGCAGCCAGGCCCGAGGTCGACGGAACGTCTGATGGTGTGACGACGGCGGTCTGCGCCAGTGCCTCTGCGACAGCATCCGCCGATTCCACCGCCTTCTCACGGCGCAGCGTCCATGCCTCCTGCACCGCCCCGAGAACATCGCGGAATGCGGGCAGCGGCGCACGGGCTTCTGGTGGCCAGTACGTGCCTGCATAGAAGGTGCGTCCCTGCGGGGTCGCGAACACCGTCAGCGGCCATCCGAGATTCTGCGTGAACGCAGATGCGGCCGCCATATACGCGCCATCGACTTCCGGATGCTCCTCCCGATCCACCTTGACCGCGACGAAATCCCGGTTGATGAGACCCGCGATCTCTGGGGACGAGAACGACTCCCGCGCCATCACATGACACCAGTGACAGGTGGAGTACCCGATCGAGATCAGCAGCGGCACGTCGCGACGCTGCGCTTCAGCGAACGCCTCGGAGCCCCACGGATACCAGTCGACCGGATTCTCGGCGTGTGCACGCAGATAAGGGCTGAGTGTCTTCGCGAGGCGATTGCTCATGCCCTCACGCTACGCCGAGTCAACAAAACCACGCCGAGACGACGGCGTAAATGCCGCGTCTCGGCGTGGTTTTGTAGTTTCGCGGGCGCCAGGAAGGCGGCGCGTCTCAGTTGAATTCGTTGGGGTGCGATCCGACACGACCCGATCCGTCGAGCGGGTCGAGTGCGTCGATCGCGGCGATCTCCGCGCCGCTCAGGGTGAAGTCGAAGACATCGAGATTCTCACGCAGTCGTTCGGCACGCACCGACTTCGGGAACACGATCGTTCCCTTCTGCAGGTGCCAGCCCAGCACGATCTGCGCCGGAGTCTTGTCGTGCGCCGCGGATGCATCGGCGACAGCAGGCGTGCCGAACAGGTCGTATTTGCCCTGGCCGAGCGGTCCCCACGCTTCGATGCGGACGCCGTGCTCGGCAGCCCACGCGACAACCTCGCGCTGCTGGTATGCCGGGTGCAACTCGATCTGGTCGACCGCGGGAACGACACCGGTCTCGGCGACGACGCGCTCCAGGTGTTCCACGAGGAAGTTCGAGACGCCGATGCTGCGGGTGAGCCCCGCGTCGCGCAGCTCGATCAGCTTCGCGAACGCGTGGACGTAGTTGTCCTTTTCCGGGGTCGGCCAGTGCACGAGGTACAGGTCGACCTGGTCGAGACCGAGCTTCTCGAGGCTCTCCGCGATCGCCGTGTTCGCCTCGTCGCCCTCGTGGCGGTCATTCCACAGCTTGGTCGTGATGAACAGTTCGTCGCGGGCGATGCCGCTCTTTGCGATCGCGGCGCCGACGCCCTCTTCATTGCCGTAGATCGCTGCGGTGTCGATGTGGCGGTAGCCAATCTCGAGCGCTTCGCTGACCGCACGTTCGGTGTCTGCCGGTGGCACTTTGAACACGCCGTAGCCGAGCTGCGGGATCGAAACGCCGTCGTTGAGAGTCACAGTGGGGATCGTCATGCATTCAGCTTAGGGCCTGTCATGACAGGCCCTCAGCCCCCAGTACGGCACGAAGTGCCTCGGTGTAGTCCTCGAATGCGCGTCGTCCCTGCGTGCTCAGGGCGACGTAGGTGACCGGAGTGCGGCCCTTATGCGTCTTCTCCACGACGACGTAACCGGCATCCTCGAGTTTGCGCAGGTGCGTCGACAGGTTGCCCGCCGTCATGTCGAGCAGTTCCTGCAGTCGAGGAAAGGCGATGCTCTCGGTGGCTTCCAGCGTCGCGAGCGCTGCGGTGATGCGCAGGCGGGCAGCGGCGTGGATGACCGGGTCCAGCTCAACCACGATTACTCCCCGTCGTCGAGCGACGCAGGCGCCCCAGGTGGATGAAGGAGACGGCTCCCAGGAGGAGGAATCCGGCGCCACCGCCAATCGCGAGCACGAGGTAGTGCGTCGGGTAACCGAAGAACGGGGCGATCACCGCCACGATCACCGTCCACACACCGAGGATCAGCATCGGCACGGCCTGCCAGATCGCAGCACCGACGATGTACATGATCCCGGCGAACAGGACGTAGGCGACCGGATAGAAGATGTTCGCGAGCTCCATGCTCATCCCGTTCACAGCCAGCCCCTGCGCGAACACGAAGATGGCGAGGCTGCCGACCGTCCACGTCGAGCCGTATACGACGCCGGAGAAGGCGGATGCTGCATCGCGCCGGATGCCGCGCCCTGAGCGGCTCCCCCACACTGCCGACATCGCGATCGCGACGACGAGCAGGACGACGAAGATGGCCACCGCCACTGGCAGTGGGAGTGCGAAGCTCGGCTTCAGTCCGTCGATGAGCCAAAGGGCACCGAATCCGAATAGCCACACCACGCCCCACATCGTCACGAGGGCGGGGACGAAGGACGCCACCTGGCCCTCCATGCTGCGCTGCTGGTTACTCGCCAGCGCGAGCATCTCCGCTGGTGAGAGAACTTCGTCATCATTGGTCATGTTCAGAATCCGTTCTGTGTCAGAAGAATGGGCATTGCAAGTGCAGGAAGCGTGAAGAGAAGATTGACCAGCCCATGCGCGAACACGAGCGGCATGAGACGGCGCTGGCGCAGATAGATCAACCCGGAGCAGACGCCCCAGACGAAGAACGCGCAGACGAATGCGACGGTCGCTCCTGGTGTCGGTGCGTACCAGACATGCTGCAGAGCGAACAGGATCGACGGCACGACGATCGCGAGCACCGTCGGCCAGCGGCGTGCGAGCGTCCCCTGCGCGTAGCCGCGGTAGACGAGCTCCTCAACGGGCGCATTCAGCGGCGCGAAGGTCAGGGCACCGACGACGCCGATGATGCTCCAGACGACGGGATTCAGTGTGGGAATGGCAGACGGATCAACGAATACTGTCTCCATCTGAATGAACAGCTCATCGCCGTGCTGTGCCCACACGACCAGCATGATTGTGCCGCTGAAGGGCAGATACATCACGATCAGCCACAGCAGGCCCCAGAGCAGATCCTTCAGGATCCGGCGCGGTTCAAAACCGAGGACGTCGCGGATACTGCGACCGTCTCTGCGCAGGAGCCGGGCGACCAACAGCAGGCAGATGATGTTGACCGGCAACATCGCCACCACTGCGATCATCGGCGGAGGTGGAAAGGTGACGCTCTCGAAAGCGCTGACAATGAGCCAGGTCAGGGTGGATGCCGCGGCGACGAGCCCGATGCGCAACACGGGGAGCCCGATCGCCCATCTCTTCGCAGACGCGCGGCGGAGGGTGGCAGCATCTGCCACCAATTCCTTCGTCGCGTTGTGTGAACTCATAAAGTACTTTGTACTGCAAACCTGTTTGTGTGTCAAGAGAGGGCGCTGCCCGTCATACGATGAAGGGCTATGTCTGCATCAGATCTCGTCATCACTTATCCCGCGGAGCTGCCGGTCAGCGCCGCCAGGGAAGAGATCGCCGACGCCATCCGCAACAATCAGGTCGTCGTGGTCGCCGGCGCCACCGGATCCGGCAAGACCACGCAGCTGCCGAAGATCTGCCTGGAGCTCGGGCGCACGAAGATCGCGCACACTCAGCCTCGCCGCCTCGCCGCTCGCACGATCGCAGAGCGGATCGCCGAAGAGTTGCAGGTCGAGCTCGGCACCACCGTCGGGTACAAGGTGCGCTTCACGGACAAGGTGTCGGAATCGACCCTCGTCGCTCTGATGACCGACGGCATCCTGCTCAACGAGATCCACCGCGACCGGCTGTTGCGCCGCTACGACACGATCATCATCGATGAGGCTCACGAGCGTTCCCTCAACGTCGATTTCCTGCTCGGTTACCTCACCCGCATCCTGCCGGAGCGTCCGGATCTCAAGGTCATCATCACCTCGGCGACGATCGATCCGGTGAGCTTCGCGAAGCACTTCGCAACTCCTGCCGGCATCCCGGCCCCCGTCATCGAGGTGTCCGGGCGCACCTATCCGGTCGAGATCCGGTACCGGGCGCCCGCGGAGGACGAGTCAGAGGACGAAGTCTCGGCGATCGTCACCGCACTGCGCGAACTCGATCGCGAGGCTCCGGGCGACGTGCTCGTGTTCCTGCCCGGCGAGGCCGAAATTCGGGATGCCGCGGATGCCGTGCGCGCGGCCTACACCTCGACCTCCGCGCCCGTCGAGGTGCTCCCCCTCTACGGTCGCCTCTCCGCCGCAGAACAGCACCGCGTGTTCGAGAAGAGCCGCGTCGCCGGAGTCCGGCGTCGAGTCGTCCTCGCCACGAACGTCGCCGAGACGAGCCTGACCGTCCCTGGCATCAAGTACGTCATCGACACCGGCACCGCACGCATTTCGCGCTACAGCAACCGATCGAAGGTGCAGCGCCTGCCGATCGAGGCGATCTCACAGGCATCCGCGAATCAGCGCTCTGGTCGCGCGGGCCGCACCAGCGACGGCATCGCGATCAGACTCTACGGCGAGGATGACTTCGAGAAGCGCCCGGAGTTCACCGAACCCGAGATCCTGCGCACTTCGCTCGCATCCGTCGTGTTGCAGATGCTGTCGCTCGGCTTCGGCGACATCACTGCCTTCCCTTTCCTTACCCCACCGGATTCCCGTGGAATCAGGGCAGCATTCGACCTACTCACCGAGCTGGGTGCGGTCGACCTCGGTCGCGACACTCCTCGACTCACCAGCATCGGACGCGACATCTCGCGGATGCCGATCGACCCAAGATTCGCGCGAATGCTGCTCGAAGCGCAGAAGACCGATGGTGTGGAATCCGTTCTCGCAATCGTCGCCGGTCTCACGATCCAGGATGTTCGTGAGCGGCCGTCGCAGGATGCGCCGCAGAATGTTCGCGACGCCGCCGAGAGGATGCACGCGCGCTTTGCCGACCCGACCAGCGACTTCCTCGCGATCCTGAACCTGTGGAACCATCTACGCGAGCAGCAGCGCGAACTCGGCTCCAGCGCCTTCCGGCGGCTGTGCCGCTCGGAGCACCTGAACTATGTGCGCGTGCGCGAGTGGTTCGACGTGCACCGTCAACTGCGGTCGCTCGTGAAGACGCCCTCCTCTTCAACCGGTAAGGGCGGCGCAGCGGCCGACCCCGACGCGATCCATCGTGCGATCCTGTCCGGACTGCTGTCCCAGATCGGCACGCTCGACGAGCGAAACACCAAGACTCCACCCAAGGGGCAGGCGAAGAGCCAGAAGGATCCGAAGCGCCGCATTGCTGAGTACCGCGGCGCCCGCGGCATCCGCTTCTCGATCTTCCCGGGATCAGGCCTGCGCAAGCAGAGCCCGCGCGCGGTCATGGCCGCCGAGATCGTCGAGACGTCGCGCACCTTCGCGCGCACTGTGGCTGTGATCGACCCGGCGTGGGCGGAATCCCTCGCCGGTGACCTCGCGAAGAGGTCGGTGTCAGAGCCGCACTGGTCAAAGGATGCCGGCGCCGCCATCGCCTTCGAGAAGGTGACGCTGTTCGGGGTCGAGATCGTCCCGCGCCGGCGCATCCAGTTTGCGCGCGTCGATCGCGCCGCATCGCGCGAGATGTTCGTACGGCACGCGCTGGTCGAGGGCGAGTGGGATCCGAGTCGGATCGACAAGCGCGTCAGCGCCTTCTGGCGGAGCAACGGCGAACTGCGCAAGCGCCTCGAGAAGCTCGAAGAGCGCGAACGGCGCCGCGATATCCTCGCCGGCGACGAAGAGGTGTTCCACTTCTACGACGAACGTATCCCGGCCGACGTGTTCGACGTGAGATCGTTCGAGAGCTGGTGGGGCGAGACGCTGCAGCAGACGCCGAAGCTGCTCGTCATGCGCGAGAGCGACCTGATCGAAGATGACGAACGCGCCGATCAGAATGACTTTCCCACGCGCTGGACGCAGGGTGATCAGGTTCTCGGTCTCGCCTACCGTTTCGAGCCTGGGGCTGCGGACGACGGCGTCAGCGTCGTCGTGCCGTTGGCGCTGCTGGCACAAATCGAGGATCGCGGCTTCGACTGGCAGGTGCCGGGCCTGCGCGCAGACCTTGTCACCGCGCTGCTGCGCGCCCTGCCGAAGTCGATCCGTCGGCACGTTGTTCCCGCGGCCGATTGGGCAGAAAAGTTCGGCGAGACACTGGCAGAGGAGGGCCCGGAGCGGCATGGTGGATTCCCGCTGCGGTCGCTGAAGGAAGCACTCGCGCGGATGATCCAGCCGTTGGCGAACCAGCCGGTGAACGCAGCCGATTTCGATGACGAGCGCGTGCCGGGCCACCTGCGCATGAACTTCCGCGCGGTCGATGAGCGCGGCCGCGTAGCTGGCTCCGCGCGTGATCTCAGCGAGCTCCAGCAATCCCTCACTGATCGAGCCAGGGCGAGCGTCGCGCGATCGATCTCCCGTCCGGTCAAAACCGACGGCACAGCGAAGCCTGGCGCGAGCGCCGTGGCCGTGGCATCGTCGCGCGGTCCGATCGAACAGGACAACCTCACGACCTGGACGTTCGGCGATCTACCTAAGGTCCTCGACACCAAAGTCGCCGGCGGCGTCGTTCGCGGATACCCCGCGATCGTCGACCAGGGCAAGACTGTGTCGGTGCGCGTCGAGGCGACAGCGGATGCCGCGGCCGCAGCGACCCGCGATGGCGTACTGCGCCTGGTGTTGCTGAACGTTCCGTCTCCCGCGTCATACGTGCAGGGACATCTCACCTCGCAAGAGAAGCTCGCACTGGCCGCGTCGCCCTACTCATCGGCGGCGGCGCTGATCGAGGATGCCAGGTCTGCCGTTGTGCGCGCGGCCCTTCAACAGCACGGCGCCGACGGCGTCATCCGTACCGAGGCCGAATTCATCCAGGCGCGGGATGCGGTAAACGCCACGCTGGTCGATGCGCTGTTCACGACCGTCTCCCTCGTTGCCCGCATTCTCACGAAGTCGCGCGAGGTCGAGCGCGGCATCAAGTCGCAGAACTCGCTCGCTCTGCTCGGTCCGCTGAACGACATTCGTACGCAGCTCAGTGGTCTGTTGCATCCGGGATTCATCTCCGCATCCGGCATCGATCATCTGGCGCATTTGCCCCGCTACCTCGACGGGATGCTCGACCGGATCAAGATTCTGGCCAGTGAGCCAGGCAAGGACCGCACCCGCATGACCGAATACGAACGTATGGCGAAGGCGTTTGAGGATGCCGGGGGCACCATCCCCCTCGCACCTGCGACCTCCCCCGCGCTGGTCGAGGTGCGCTGGCTGCTGGAAGAGTTCCGCATCAGCGTCTTCGCACAGCGGCTCGGCACCGCACAGCCGGTCTCGCCGCAGCGCATCCAGAAGTTGCTGTCGGCGCGCTGAGCGAAACCTCGTGCGAGATACCCTGGCGAGATGAGTCGACGAACGGTCCCGGCAGGAGCTGCCCAGTTGTCCGTCGAAGACGGTGGAGATGCCGACGGCGCCCCGGTGCTGCTGATCCATGCGGGCGTCACCGATCTGCGTTCCTGGGATCATCTGATCGAACACCTCGGCGCGGGCGCACGTTGCATCCGGTACGACGCGCGTGGCTACGGCGAGACCAGGTACGAAGCAGACGATGGGTGGTCGCCCGTCACCGATACCCTCGCTGTGTTGGATGCCTCGAACGTGAAAAGGGCGATCGTGGTGGGCTGCTCCATGGGTGGTCGTACAGCGATCGATTTTGCCCTCGCGCATCCGGAGCGAGTCTCGGCGTTGGTGCTGATCGCACCCGCCATCAGCGGCGCTCCGGAACCAGCGCTCGACCCGGTGCTCGCCGAACTTGATCTTGCGATCGATGCGGCCGACTCGCGTGGGGATCTCGACGAAGTGAATCGGCTCGAGGCCCACGTCTGGCTGGACGGGCCCGGTCACGAAGGTCGCGTCACAGGGCCCGCACGCACACTCTTCCTCGAGATGAACGGTCGTGCGCTCGCGGCTGCTGATCCTGGAGAACCCACAGTCGCGCCAGATGCTTTCTCCGCACTCGGCCGGATCTCCGTACCGACCCTCCTCCTCGTCGGCGACCTCGATCTGAAGCCTGTCCGTGAGAACACGCGGCATGCCGCGGCATCCATCCCCCAGTCACAACTGATCGAGCTCCCCGGCGTCGCTCATCTGCCGCATCTGGAAGGCCACCATTCGACGCTGGATGCCATCGTCGAGTTTGTCGCCTCGGCACCGCACAGCCGCAGCGCATAGCAAAGGCGTTCCGCAGCGCCTGATCCTGCGTCACACAACGTCACCTGAATTGGCGTTTATCGTCGCGATCAAGTGGAATTGACTCCTATCCCTCCCCACTTCCCCGAAAGGGGCGTTTGGCATTCCCATGATCACCATCGAGCACGTCAGCCGATCATTCGGCGGCACCCTCGCACTCGACGACGTGTCGCTCGAGATTCCGCGCGGTCAGATCTTCGGCGTCGTCGGGCAGTCCGGCGCCGGCAAGTCGACGCTGCTGCGCACCGTGAATGCGCTGGAACGACCGGATTCGGGCAGCGTCGTCGTTGACGGCGTGCAGATCTCGCACCTGGCCGGCAATGAACTGCGGGCTGCGCGCCACGGCATCGGCATGGTCTTTCAGCACTTCAACCTGATCGGCAACCGCACGATCGCCCAGAACGTCGAGTTCGCACTCGAAGCTGTCGGGCGCAGTCGCGGCGACCGCGCGAAAGAAGCGCTGGAGATGCTCGATCTCGTGGGCCTTTCCGCACGCGCAGGCGCCTACCCATCACAGCTCTCCGGCGGTCAGCGTCAGCGCGTCGGTATCGCCCGCGCCCTGGCATCCCGTCCGAGTGTGTTGCTCTCAGACGAGGCGACCAGCGCACTCGACCCCGACACCACCCGCCAGATTCTGGCGCTGTTGCGCCGCCTCTCCGGAGAGCTGGGGCTCACAATCCTGCTGATCACCCACGAGATGGCCGTCGTGAAGCAGATCTGCGATGCCGCCGCTCTTCTCGAGTACGGCAAGGTCATCGAAGAGGGCGCGTTGACCGATCTCATTCGCACGCCCGGCAGCCGTCTGGCGCGTGATCTGTTCCCGCTCGGCGACGTGCCAGACATGCCCGCATCCGCGATCATCGACCTCACCTTCGCCGGAGAAGAGGCGCAGAAGCCGACCATCACGATGCTCGCACGCGCGCTCGATCTGGATGTGTCGATTCTCGGCGCCACGATCGAAACGATCAACGGGGCTCAGGCAGGACGCACCCGTCTCGCCTTCCCCGCAGACCCAGCAGTTCTTGCTCGTGCGCAGGCGTTCCTCGCCGAGCACAGCGTGGCGTTCGAAGTGGTGAAGGCAGCATGATCGACTACACATCCCCCGACTTCTGGCCCGATCTGTTCGACGTCATGCTCAAGGGCACGCTCGAAACTCTCTGGATGACCAGTGTCGCGATCCTCATCACGATCCTCGTCGGGCTGCCCCTGGGCATCGTGCTCGTCGGCACCGAGAAGGGGCGTTTCTTCTCGACCCCCTTCGGTTCCGCTGCAGCCGGCGTCTTCATCAACCGGCTGCTGGGATTCATCGTGAACCTCGGTCGCTCCGTGCCGTTCATCGTGCTGATGATCGCCCTGATCCCGCTGACGCGCTTGCTTCTGGGTTCGTTCATCGGCACCGGTCCGGCGATCTTCCCGCTCACGCTCGTCGCGATTCCGTTCTTCGCCCGGGTGGTGGAGATCGCGGTCAAGGAGGTCGATTCGGGCCTGCTGGAGGCATCCGATTCTCTCGGCGCGACCCGCTGGCAGCTGGTCAGGCGCGTCATCCTTCCCGAGACGGGACCGGCGATCGTGCTCGGCATTGCGACGACGATCACCTCGATCATCAACTTCTCGGCCATGGTCGGCGTCGTCGGCGGTGGCGGGCTCGGAAACGTCGCACTCACCTACGGCTTCCAGCGCTACAGCTGGGTGCACATCGTCGCCGTCGTGATCGTGCTGTTCGTGATCGTGCTGCTCGTGCAGTGGGCGTGCAACGTGATCGCCCGCCGTCTCGACCATGCCAATCGCGCAGCGCACTCCGCCGACATCATCGTCGTTGGCGCCTGAATCCACAGCATCCCGCAGCACAACACCCCCTCACCCTGACTATCACTAGGAGCATCCGCATGTCCTTCTCCTCTCTCACGCGCGCCGTCGCGATCACCGCGGCCGGCGTTCTGGCGCTCGGTCTGACTGCCTGCGCCAGCTCTGAGCCCACCCCGGCGGCAGACGGCTCCGAAGGCCTCGGAACTCTGAAGGTCGGGGCGCTGCCCGTGCCCGCCGGCGACATGCTCGAGTGGATCTCGGAGAATCTTGCCGAGGAGAAGGGCCTCACGATCGAGTGGCAGACCTTCACCGACTACAACACGCCGAACCCGGCGCTGTCTGACGGTTCGGTCGACGCCAACCTGTTCCAGAACTCGACGTTCCTCGACACGTACAACGAGCAGTCCGGCGACGACCTGATCTCGCTCGGCGACGTCTACCTGCCCGCAGCTGCCTTCTACAGCGAGAAGATCGACAGCCTCGACGAGCTCAAGAAGGGCGCGACCGTCGCCATCCCCAACGACCCCACGAACGAGGGCCGTGCACTGGAGCTGCTTGCGGCTGAGGGCATCATCGAGATCGAAGACGGCGCGACCACGCTCGGCGAGATCAGCGAGAACCCCAAGGACCTGAAGTTCGTCGAGATCGAGAACGCCTCGCTCGCCCTCGCACTGCCCGACAACGACGCAGCCTTCGTCACGGCGTCGTTCGCGATCCCGGCCGGTCTCTCTGACGAGCAGGCGATTCTTCTCGAAGGCAACGACAGCAAGTACTACAACGTGCTCGCCACTCGCCCGGAGCTGAAGGATGACCCGCGCATCGAAGCTCTCATCGAGCTGCTGAACGATGACCGCACCAAGGAGTTCATCCTGGAGACGTGGAAGGGTCTGATCGTTCCGGTCAGCTGATCACCGACTCTCGTGAAGCCCCGCGCCTTCTGGCGTGGGGCTTCGCTGGTTGCAGGTAGCCTGGCGGCATGGCTCGCGCGATCGTGTATTCAGAAATCGGTACTCCTGACGTCCTCCATCTCGTGGAGATCCCTGATCCGGTGGCTGGCCCCGGCCAGGTCGTTGTGCGGATCGACGCGGCAGGTGTGAACCCGCTCGATGCGAAGCTGCGCCGAGGGGCACGACCAGGTGCGCCGATCACTGAACCACGTCGCGTCGGCTTCGACGGCGCCGGCGTCGTCGAATCGCTGGGCGACGGTGTCTCCGAGTTCGCGGTCGGCGATCGCGTTGCGATCGGCAACACGGTGGGCACCTACGCGACGCACCTCGCTGTGTCCGTCAAGAATCTTGATCTGCTGCCGGATGCCGTGACCGCTGCCGAGGGCGCGGCCCTCAGCATCCCGGTGGGAACCGCGTATCAGTGCCTGCGTTCGCTCAATGTCGGTGAGGGTGATGTACTGCTCGTGCATGCCGGTTCCGGCGCTGTCGGGCAGGCCGCGATCCAGTTCGCGGCCTCATGGGGCGCGACCGTCATCGCGACCGGAAGCCCAGCCCGCCATGAGCAACTGCGCGCACTGGGTGCGATCCCCGTCGCCTACGGCGAAGGCCTGGCCGACCGCGTGCGCGCGGCAGCGCCTCAGGGAATCACGGTCGCGCTGGATTGCATCGGCACCGAAGAGGCGATCGAGACCTCGCTGGATCTGGTCGTCGACCGAGACCGCATCGCGACGATCGTGCGTGGCCCGGATGCCGCGAGCTTCGGCATCCGCGCCTTCAGCGGTGGATCCCCCGAGCCGCTCACCGCGCAGGAGCTCGCCTGGCGGGCCGAAGCCGTCGGCGTCGCGATCGGCCTGATCGCAAGCGGAGACTTCCAGATCGAGCTCGGCCCCGAGCTGCCCCTGGCCGAGGCCGCCAAGGCACACGAGCTGGTCGAGGCGCACGCCGCACGCGGCAAGATCACGCTGGTGCCGTAGGGCGCGAGCACTGCACGTTCCAGCTCTCAACCATCTGGTCACGTCACGCGACGTCACGAAGACACACAGTGTGACACGAACCGTTCACGCTGCGCCCGCACCCCTCAGAATCGTCAAAAGCGCGATGAGAGGAGCCGGACATGGCAAGCGAGGACGACAAGCGTCAGATCAAGTTCGGAGCGATCCTCACCGGGACCGGTGGTCCAGGTGATCAACTTCGGTGGCTGGATCCGGAGATCCCCAGCGACGCCAGCGTCGACATTGACTGGTACATCGAGTACGCACAGCTCGCCGAGCAGGCCAAGTTTGATCTGGTCTTCATCGTCGACAGCCAGTTCGTCACTCCGCACTCCCCGCCGCATTACCTGAATCGACTGGAGCCGCTGACACTCCTTTCTGCGCTGGCCGTATCGACCACGCACATCGGGCTGGTGGGAACCGCGACTACGTCGTACAACTCGCCATACAACCTTGCCCGACGCTTCGCCTCACTCGACCTGATCAGCCGCGGTCGGGCCGGTTGGAATGTCGTCACCAGCGGGGACGGCGGCACGGCTACCAATTACAGCCTCGACGAGCACTTCGACTACCCGACCCGCTACCGCCGAGCAGCCGAACACATCGAGGTCTCGCAGGGGCTATGGGACAGCTACGAGGATGATGCCTTTCCGCGCGATCGTGAGACCGCGGTGTTCCTCGACCCGAGCAAGCAGCACGAACTCCACCATGAAGGTGAGTTCTTCCGCGTTGCCGGCCCCCTCAACATCCAGCGCTCCCCTCAGGGCCAGCCGGTGATTTTCCAGGCCGGAGACAGCAATGACGGTCGTGATCTCGGCGGCCGCTATGCCGACGGAATCTTCACTCATGCATCGAACATCCCTGACAGCCTGGCATTCGCTCAGGACATCAAGGATCGCGCTTCTGCGGCAGGCCGAAACCCCGATCACGTGCTGATCCTTCCCGGTGCTCGTATCGTCGTAGGCGATACGGACGATGACGCCCGCGAGATCGAGCGCGCGCAGCACGAGCTGAGCAACTCGTTCGAGATCTCACTGGCAGAGCTAGGACGTCCGTTCGGCTGGCATGATTTCACCCAGTACGACCTGGATGCCCCGTTCCCAGACGTGCTGCATCTTGCTCAGCGCAGCTTCCGCACGAACGCTGAGTCGATCACCGCGTTCGCCGAGAAAGACTCGCTGACGCTCCGCCAGGTAGTCGAGCGGCTCTCGGCCTTCCGCCCTTCCCCATTTGTGGGGTCGGCGACGACTGTTGCCGACCGACTCCAAGAGTGGTTCGAGTCCGGAGCCGTGGACGGTTTCAACGTGTATGTGTCGCATCCCTCCCAGTTCCGCCGTCTTGTCAGTGAGGTGATCCCCATCCTCCAGGAGCGTGGGTTACATCGCACCGATTACGCGGGCACCACGCTGCGGGAGCATCTTGGCCTTCCGATCCCGGCAAATCGGTACACCAGCGCCGCGCCCGCCGTCACCTCGATTCCAGACGGTGCGCTCAGCGCTGTCGTCTGACAACCACAATCCACCTCAGAAAGCAGACCGACCGTGACCAGTTCTTGGCGTCCCCTCGCAGCAGCAGCCTTCGCAGTGGTGCTCACCGTGGGCATGTCCGCCTGCGCCTCCGGCGACAGCGGTGGCTCCCGCCCCGGCGGGGAGGAGTCGGTGTTGCGATGGTCGCTGGGCCTGCCGACCTCGTGGGACCCGGTCACGAGCCGCACGGGCTTCGACATCAACACGATCTCGCTCCCGTATGCGTCGCTCACGCGGCTTGACGATAAAGGCAATGTCGAGCCGAGTCTCGCGGAATCCTGGACGTACGACGAAACGGGTACATCCATCACGTTCACGCTTCGGGACAACCTCACGTTCAGCGATGGCACACCGTTGGATGCCGAAGCGGTGAAGGCGCACTTCGAGCGGGGGCAGGACCAGGCCGACTCTCATCTGCGTGATCAATTGGCAGACCTCGAGTCGGTGACGGCCGATTCTGAGACGGAAGTCACCCTGCACCTCACCACCGTCGACTACCAGATCCCGTATCTCGTTGCCGGTCGCACCGGAGCCATCGCCAGTCCGACAGCTGCAGAGGATCCGAAGCATCTCGCCATCGCCCCTGTCGGTGCGGGCCCGTTCATCCTCACCGAGTTCGTGGCCGAGTCACACGCGTCGTTCATCAAGAATGATGACTACTGGGATGCCGACAACATCCACATCGACCGGTTTGAGCTTTCCACCGCTCTGGACGCCGCCACTGTCGTCTCCGCGGTGCAGTCCGGTTCAATCGACGTCGCACGACTTCCGGCAACGCAGATCGAGCAGGCAGAGAGCGCGGGACTGACTGTAACGGTAGCCGGCACCCTCGCTGCAAGTGATGCGTCTATCAATCTGAACAAGGCACCGCTCGATGACCCCGCAGTCGTCGAGGCTCTTCGCTACGCGTTCGATCGTGAGGCCTTCGTCGATGCGGTCACGGCGGGTACCGGAACGGTCACACACCAGCCATTCCCGGAGGGGTACGTCGCCTTCAACCCTGAGATCGAGGACATTTGGAGTTACGACCCCGACAAGGCGCGTCAGATCCTCAGCGATGCGGGTTACGAAGACGGCGACCTTGCGATCGAAATCACCGCTCATGCAGGCTCCGAGCTGGATGCGCAGCTCACGCAGTCCCAACTTGCCGACATTGGCATCAATTCGACCATCAGCCTGGTACCGGCGGGATCGACGACATGGCAGGACGAGGTGTACGTCGCCAAGTCACCGCAACTCGCTTTAGATGGGACCATCGGGCGCGAGTCTCCGGTGGCGAATTTGCTCGCCACCTATGGCCCCGAAGGCATCATGAACCTGAGCGGTCCGCACTCTTCAGACGAGTTCCTTGCCGCGTTGGATGCTGTGCGCGCGACGCCGATCGATGCACCGGAATATCAGGAGAACCTCTGGAACGCTGTGCGCATCGGCGTCGAGCAGTCGCCGACGAACTACCTGTACAGCAACCCCTGGGTCTTCGTGTCCAGCTCCGACGTGGGCGAGCTTAATCTGCTGCCTTCTCAGGTGCGTTGGGAAGGAGTGCAGGTCGGCGATTGACCCCGCGACCCGAACACTATGGCGACTCTCACTCCCGTCTTCACGGCGAACGCTGCCCCGACGCCCGCGCCACGCAACTCGGCCGTCTGGAGCTCACGAATTGCACACGCGCTGGGCAGCACCGTTCTCATCGTCGTGCCGGTTTTCATCTTCGCGACTCTCATCACTTTCCTACTCGGCGCCGCGAGCGGGCTCAGCCCTGCCGCTTCATTGTCCGGTGACGAGGCAACGCCCGAACGCATAGCCCAGATCAACCAGGAGCTGGGTCTCGATCAACCGCTGCTGATGCGCTACATCACGTGGATGGGATCGTTGCTGACCGGTGACCTGGGCGTCAGCTGGTACAACGGATTCAGCGTGACAGAGCTGATTGCGCAGCGCCTCGCGATCACCACGTCAATCGTCTCCGTTGCTCTCCTTCTCGGCGTTGTCGTCGGGGTAGCCCTGGGAATCGTCGCAGCACTCAACCAGGGTCGACCAGTCGACCGCGCGATCACCGCGATCATCGCTGTGGTGTCGACGTTGCCGCCCTTCGTGTTGTCGATCGGACTCATTGTCGTCTTCAGCGTGTGGCTGCATCTGCTGCCGTCGTCGGGATATGTGCCGTTCGGGCAGAATCCGGCGATGTGGTTTCAGCTGATCATCATGCCTGCCGTCGCGTTGAGCCTCGATCCGGCAGCAGATCTCGCGCGCCAGCTGCGCACAGGCCTGGTGCACTCCTTGGCACAGCCGTACATCACTGGCGCGGTGGTGCGGGGACTGCACCCGCGAAGAATTCTCGTCGTCCATGCGCTCCGCAATGGCGCGGGACCCGCAGTTGCCGTACTGGGGATGAAAATCCCCGCATTGCTCGGAGGTGCCGTCGTCACCGAGACCATCTTCAATATGCCCGGCTTCGGCCTGCTCTCCGCCGATTCTGCATTGCGCGGTGATGTTCCCGTTGTGCAAGGCACCCTCGTCGTCGCGATCGTCCTCGTACTGACATTCAACGTGCTGGTGAATGTCGGACTCGCTGCGTTGCAGCCCGCATCGCGGAGGAGCGCGAAATGAAGTTCGCCGATGTGTTCCGCCCGGCGAGCGCAAAGCTGGCACTCGCGATCCTCCTGCTGGTCACCGTACTCACGCTGTTCGGGCCGTTGCTGGCACCTCTAGATCCGTATGCGCAGGATACGTCCGCCATGCTGCAGGGAACCAGCTTCGCGCACCCGCTGGGAACGGATGAGCTGGGGCGCGACGTTCTCAGCCGTCTCCTCACTGGTTCGCCGCTGTCCGTGCTGTCTGCGTTGATGGCGGTGGCCGTCGGGCTAGTTCTCGGTGTCGTACCTGCTCTGCTCTCTGTGCACCTCTCACGAGTGTTCGAATGGTTTGCGCTCCGGGTCACCGATGCGCTCATGACGCTGCCGTTTCTTGTCTTCGCGATCGCCATGACTGCGCTCATGGGCAACGGCGTTCCTCAGGCAATGCTGGCTGTCGGGATCCTCATCTCTCCGGCGTTCTTCCGGGTGACCCGCGCGGCAGCACTAACGGCATCCAGCTCGCAGTATGTCGAAGCGGCCGAGCTGATGGGCGCGTCGACGACGTGGATCCTCCGCAGACATGTGTGGCGACATGTCGTCCCTGCCGTTGCGGTCACCGCCGCGGGACTGACCGGTACGGCTCTGGTGATCGTCGCATCCTTGACGTTCCTCGGCATTGGCGTCGTCCCCCCAGAACCGACGTGGGGAGGCCTCCTCGCGAGCGATCTGAAGTACCTGTATCAGCGCCCGCTCGGGCCTCTCGCCCCGGCACTGCTGATCGTCGCAACTGTCTGGGCCTTCAACGCGCTGGCTGACGCACTGCGCGATGCCCAGACTCACCGCAGCACAGCACGTTCTGAATCGACCACACCTCAGGAGGTATCCGCATGACGTTACTTGAGGTTTCAGGTTTAACGATCACGACACCTGCGGGGCTCGCACTCGTCAACGACGTGTCGTTTCGGCTCGAACGAGGCGAGGCTCTGGGCATCGTCGGTGAGTCCGGCAGCGGGAAGTCGCTGTCGTGCCGTGCCGTACTAGGCATCGTTCCCGAGCCTCTGAACGTCACGGCCGATCGAATCGACTTCGATGGGACAGATCTCCGGGCTGCGACCGCGACGCAATGGCAACGAATCCGTGGGACCCGCATCGGCGCTGTGTTCCAAGATCCTGGGTCGTTTTTGAATCCGTCCATCAGTGTCGGCCGCCAGCTTGCCGAAGTGCATCGCGTGAAGAACGGCAGGCGACGGCGCGAGGCGTGGGCATCAGCAATCCGTGGTCTCGGCGATCTCGGATTAGTTGCACCCGAGCGGGTCGTTCGCCGGTTCCCGTATGAGATGAGCGGCGGCATGCTCCAGCGAGTACTGCTTGCGATCGCCATCGCCGAATCTCCCGATCTGCTCATCGCTGATGAGCCGACAACGGCGCTCGACGTCACGGTGCAGGCGGAAGTACTCGATGTGATCGCTGATCTGCGCGCGACGACCGGGCTCGCTGTCCTTTTCGTGTCCCATGATCTTCCCGTCGTCGCTCATCTGTGCGATCGCATTCAGGTCATGCAGCATGGCCGAACGGTCGAGTCCGGAGCTTCCGCAGACGTGCTGCAGGCACCGGCGCATCCGTACACGCGTGCTCTCCTCACGGCGCACGCGGAATATGGGCTCGATCGATTCCTTCGCCCGGAGGTTGCACATGTCTGATGTCGTGCGCATCGAGAATGCCACGCTCGGCTACGGCAGTAGGTCGCACGGGGGCGCTGTGCTTCGCGACATCTCCCTCACGATCGGCAGAGCTGAGCGAGTCGGCCTGATCGGGGAAACCGGCTCAGGCAAATCGACCCTCGCGCGTACTCTGCTCGGCCTCACCACGGTGTTCTCGGGAAAGGTGAGCGTGGACGGCCGCGATCTCGCACGCCTGCGCGGACGGCCCTTGCGCGCGTTCCGGAGATCCGGGCTGGTGCAATACGTCTATCAGGATCCGCTGCGCAGCCTCGATCCTGACGTCACCGTATCGTCATCGGTTGCCGAAGGGCTTTCGATTCGCGGCGGGCTGTCCGCCGCCGAGATCAGGCAACGTGTCGAGGACGCGATCCTGCTGGTCGGGCTCGACCCATCACTCGGTCTCCGGCTCCCTCGTGAGCTCTCCGGCGGTCAACGTCAGAGAATAGTGCTCGCTCGGGCGCTAGTTCTCTCCCCTCGTCTGTTCATTCTCGATGAACCCGTCAGCGCACTGGATGCTTCCAGCCGCGTTCAGGTGCTCGATCTGCTCAGGCTCACCGCTGCCGAGCGACAACTGTCTCAGCTGTTCATATCGCACGATCTCGGCTCGATCGCCGGTGTGACCGATCGACTGATCGTGCTGTACCGCGGCGAGATCGTCGAAGATGCAGCGACCGAGGAAGTTCTCGCCAATCCGCAGCATCCGTATACGCAGCTACTCATCGAATCTGCCCCCACACTGATGACTGCAGGTGCGAGCCGTGAACGTCGGCGGGCGCTGCGAACTGCATTGGAAAGCGCCACGCGGTGACTTCCGGCGCAACAGTTCGACACATCGAAGACACCGTCCATTCCGAACACCAAAGATGGATCACATGAGCACGAACTCTGCCCCCTCCGCCGTCTGGCCTGCCGCCCGCGTGCGCGGCACCCTCGCCGTCGTCACCGGTCGCGGCGAGCGCGCGCCCGTCTACGAGCGCTTCGCCACGCGCATCAGCGCCGATGGCTACACGGTCGCCGTCTTCGAAGCGGATGCCGATGCCGCCGCCGCATGGCTCGCGAGTGTCGAAGAGTCGCCACGAATCCTCGTCGGCTCAGACACCGGTGCCGCGTCCGTGTTAAGAGTGCTCGCGCAGGGCAGCGAAGTGGATGCCGCCATCGTCGCCGGCACGCCAGTCGAAGTCGACGGTGTCGTCCAGCCGGTCGACACTGATCGCACCGCATGCCCGTTACACCTCGGTGTGCTCAGCAGCGCCGAGGCCCGCACGTCGCCGCTCGCCGCCGAGCCCGTCCCACCGGCCGCGGACCTCGCCGCGGTCGCCGTTCCAGTGCTCGCGTTTCATGGCTCCGCAGATCCGGTGTCCCCGTTCAACGAAGCAGAGGCGTTGCTCAACGCGGTTCCCGATCTTGAGCTGATCGAGACGGTCGGGGGCCTGCATGACGCGCTCAACGATGCCTCCCATCGCAGCGTGGCCGCCACCATCGTGTTGTGGTTGGAACGACTTCGCACAGGCGATGTGCACACGCCAGTGGTGCGGGCCCTTCGACCACTGGAACTGTCGGCTCGTCATGCCTCGGAGTCGCTGGTCTCATGACCGCGTTTTCCACTCAGCAGGTGCAGGCCGGGTATATCTCCGGCACACCGCAGAACAGCGCCGTCCCCCCGATCTACCAGACCGCCGCGTACGAGTTCGCATCCCTGGCAGATGCCGCCGATCTGTTCGCACTACGCAAGACCGGCAACCTGTACAGCCGCAATGCGAGCCCCACGCAGCAGGTGCTCGAAGAACGCGTCGCGGCACTGGAAGCAGGCACGTCCGCCGTCGCGGTCGCCTCAGGGCAGGCCGCGGTCGCCGTCACCTTGCTCGCGCTGGCCGGGCGTGGGGGTCACATCGTCGCCGCGAACCAGCTCTACGGTGGCACGGTCGATCTGCTCCAGGACACTCTGGACGACTTCGGCATTCCGGTGACCTTCGTCGACCAGGACGATCCGGACGCCTGGCGCGCGGCGATCCGCCCGACCACCCGCATCCTGTTCGCCGAGTCGGTCGCAAACCCGATCGCGCAGGTGCTCGATATCCAGCTGGTCGCCGATATCGCGCACGACGCAGGGGTTCCGCTCGTCATCGACAACACCGTGGGCACGCCCTACCTGATACGTCCGGGCGAGCACGGCGCCGACTTCGTCGTGCACTCGGCGACGAAGTTCCTCTGCGGCCATGGCACGTCCCTCGGTGGCGTCGTCGTCGATCAGGGCACCTTCGACTTTGGTGCACAGCCTGAGCGGTGGCCGCAGTTCACGGCGCCGTACCCACGATTCGGCGACCTTGTGCTGTGGGAGCGCTTCGGCATCGGGCAGTCTTTCTCGGCCCTGGTCAAGTCGAAGTACGTGCATGACCTCGGCCCGTCGCTCTCACCCTTCAACGCCTGGCAGATTCTGCAGGGCATCGAAACGCTCGATCTGCGGGTGGCTCGCCAGAGCGCGACGGCCCTCGCGATCGCCGAGCATTTGGCGCAGCATCCGAAGGTGGCCGCTGTGCACCATCCTGGACTCCCCGGCAACCGCTGGCACACGCTCGCCGAGCGCTACTTGCCGCGGGGCATCCCCTCGGTCTTCTCGTTCGATCTCGCTGGCGCCGACGATGCCGGCGCTGAGGACGCTGGCGCTGACGATGCCGGCGCTGACCATGCCGGCGCCCAGGCCCGCGTCGCGCGGGTGGTCGACGCGCTGGAGGTCGTGCGGCTGGTCGCGAACATCGGCGATGCCCGCAGCCTCGTCGCGCATCCCGCATCCATGACGCATTCGCATCTGAACGTCGACCAGCGAGCAGCCGCCGGCATCTCGCTGAACACCATCCGATTGAGTGCCGGGTTGGAAGATCCTGCCGACATCATCGCCGACCTCGACCGCGCGCTTACGCACGCCTGACGACTGGAGCATCATGGGCATCAATCTCGGATACTGGACCCCGGTCTACGGCGGGTTCCTCCGCAACGTCACCGACGAGGGACGCATGGCCGCCACGTGGGAGTACATCCGCGAAATTTCAGTGAAGGCAGATCTCCTCGGATTCCACACCACGCTGGTCCCAGAGCTGTATTTGAACGACCGCAAGGGGATCGATGCCCCGAGCCTGGAAGCTTGGTCGCTGTCCGCGGCGATCCTGGCCGTGACCGATCATCTGCGCGTGATGACAGCAGTCCGGCCCGGTTTCCATCTGCCCGCAGTCCTCGCGAAGACTGTCAGCACTCTCGACAGCGTTGCCCCTGGACGCATCGCGCTGAACGTCGTGGCCGCGTGGTGGGCAGAAGAGGCACGTCAGTTCGGTGGTAATTTCACCACCCATGACGAGCGCTATGTGCAGGCCAAGGAATTCGTCGAGGTGTTGAACGGGCTGTGGGAGAGCACACCGTTCTCCTTCGCCGGCAGCCATTACGAGTTCGAGGGCGCGATCGTCGAGCCCAAGCCATCAGCGCATCCGGTGATCTTCGCCGGCGGCGAGAGCGACGCCGGCCGCGAAGCCATCGCCGACTTCGCCGACGCCTACGTGATGCACGGCGGCACGCTCGATGAGGTCCGCAGCAATGTCGCCGACATGAACGCGCGGTCCGAGCGGCTGCATGGCCGCCCGATCTCAGAGTTTGGGATGCCGGCATATGTCATCGTCCGCGACACCGAAGCCGAAGCACAGCGCGAACTCGACCGCATCACCACCGTTGACCCTGACTCCCCCGGCTATGCATCATTCGAGGAGTTCAAACGCAACTCGAAGCTGTCACTCGAAGTGAGTCGCCGTGAGTACTCCGTCGGCACCCGCGGTCTGCGCCCCAATCTCGTCGGCACGGCCGAGCAGGTCGCCGAGCGTATCCACGAATACGCGGAAGCCGGCATCACACTGCTGCTGATTCAGGCCTCACCCCTGGATGAAGAACTCGAGCGCATCGCCGAGCAGGTATTCCCGCTCGTCCCGCAGGAGGCACTCGTATCTGCTCTACGCTGAGAACATGACTGGTCTTCGCTGGGGAATCCTCGCCACGGGTGGCATCGCCACCTCCTTCGCCTCCGATCTGCGCACCGCGGGTCTCGATCTGGTCGCGGTGGGATCCCGCTCGCAGGCTTCGGCTGACGCTTTTGCTGCGAAGTTCGACATTCCGCGCGCACATGCGTCGTATGAGGCGCTCGTCACCGATCCTGACGTCGACATCATCTACGTCTCCACACCTCACCCGATGCATCACGCGGGCGCGAAGCTTGCTCTCGAGAACGGCAAGCACGTCCTCGTGGAGAAGTCGTTCACTCTCAATCGTGCCGAGGCCGAGGACCTGCAGCGCATTGCCACCGAACGCGGCCTTCTGGCGATGGAAGCCATGTGGACGCGCTATCTGCCGCACATGGTGCGCATCCGGGAGATCATCGCCGAAGGCACCCTGGGTGAGATCCGCGCGGTGAGCGCAGACCACACGCAGCGGATCACCGCTGACCCCGAGCACCGCCTGAACGCGCTCGCGCTCGGCGGCGGCGCGCTGCTCGACCTCGGCATCTATCCGATCTCGTTCATCTGGGATATCCTCGGCGCACCGACTTCGATCCAGGCCACCGCACGTCTGATGGAAACCGGCGCAGATTCCGAGGTCGCCACGGTCATGACGCACGCGAGCGGCGCGGTCTCGACCAGCCTCTCCTCGTCTCGCGCGGCCGGCCCCAATGCCGCCGCGATCATCGGCACCGACGCGCGAATCGAAATCGACCGTGTCTGGTACACGCCGACATCCTTCCGCGTGGTCGGTCATGACGACACTGTGATCGAGAGCTACGCCTCCGAGATCGACGGCCGCGGCATGCAGTACCAGGCCTTCGCCGCAGAGGGCGCAGTCGCCGCCGGGGACACCGCGGGTGCGCTGCTGCCGCTCCCCCTCGCGGAATCCGTTGCGATCATGGGAACGCTCGACGAGATCCGCGCGCAAATCGGCGTCCGCTACCCGAGCGAGGAGAGCACTCATGGCTGACCCTCAGGACCCTCGCGTCGCTGTCTACCTGGACTTCGACAACATCGTCATCTCTTGGTACGACCGCGTTCACGGGCGCAACGCCTACGGCAAAGACCGGCAGCGCATCACCGAGAACCCGAATGATCCCGAGGTCATCGAGCGGCTGAGGAGCGCGATGATCGAGGTCGGCGCGATCATCGACTACGCCGCATCCTTCGGCACGCTGGTGCTCACTCGTGCCTACGCTGACTGGTCATCGCACGTGAACGCCGAGTACCGCTCGCAGCTCGTCGCGCGCGCGGTCGACCTTGTACAGCTGTTCCCTGCGGCCGCATATGCGAAGAACGGTGCCGACATCCGTCTGGCCGTGGATGCTGTGGAAGACATGTTCCGCCTCCCCGATCTCACCCACGTGGTGATCGTCGCCGGCGACAGCGACTACGTCCCTCTCGCGCAGCGCTGCAAGCGTCTGGGCCGCTACGTGATCGGTGTGGGCGTCGCTGGATCGACCGCCAAGTCGCTGGCCGCGGCGTGTGACGAGTTCGAATCCTACGATTCACTGCCGGGTGTCGTACGCCCGGCACCCAAGCAGGCTGCCCCATCTGCCGAGCCGGTTGCCCCGCAGGTCACCGAGCCGGTTGCACGGCGGAAAACTGCGAACGCCGAGCCGGCTGCACCGCGTACGACTGCGGATGCCGAGCCCGAAGCCCCCGCGACGAAACCCAAGGCTGCGGTCAAGAGCCGCGCGAAGAAGGTGGCCAAGCCTGCCGAGCCGGTCGAAGAATCGGCCCCGACCACCGAGCAGGAAGAGGCCACCCTGCTGCTGGAGCGTGCCCTTCGCCTCGGTCATGACAAAGCCGGCGCGGATGAGTGGCTACACAGCTCTGCCGTGAAGACGCACATGCGCCGCATGGATCCGTCGTTCAGCGAGAAGGCGCTCGGCTACCGTTCATTCTCGGACTTCCTGAAGTCTCGCGATGAGATCACCGAGCTCGAGGAGACCGGTCATGAGCGACTGGTCCGCCTCCTTGAGGATTGAGACGAGACGCACGTGAGTACTGAAGAACTCGACGAGCGGATCGCGCAGCCGTGGAACGACGGTGCACTGTATGCCGCACACGGCGGTTCGTTCCCCGCCACTGTCAGCGGCACCGGGGTGGTCGGCAGCATCACGGTGTCTGGCCTCGCCCAGGCCGACGATCACGCTCTCGTCGTCGAGGCCTTGGAGCAGCACCTCGGGCTCTGAGGACGCCTCGTCCACCGCTCAGTCGGTGCGGAGGCTGCCGATCTGACGGCGGACTTCGTCGATGCTGCGCATGACCGCGACCGAGTCATTCAGGGAGTGCAACGGTGATTGTGTGCGCCCCTCTGCGACATATGATGCGAGTGCGGCAGCCTGCCAGGCAAGCCCGTCCCGCCCGACGAGTCCGCTCTCATCCTCCCAAACCTGCTCCGCACCATTCAGTGTGATGCGCAGTCTGGCCGGGAACACGAAGCTCGTCTCGTAGCTCACCGAACCGGCAGTGCCATACACGGCGGCAAGTCCAGGGGTCGTCACCGTCGTCGATGCACTCACCATAGCGCGTGCACCACGATCGTTCTCCAGCGAGATCAGCGCTTCGGTCTCAGCCCCGGTGGGGGCAAGAAGTCCCGATGCGGCGATGCTGGTAGGGACTCCGAGCACAGAGTGCGCGAACCACAGGCTGTAAACCCCGGCATCGATCATCACTCCGCCGCCGACAGCGGGATCAAAATTGGGATGCTCCGGGTCATACGTCCACTGCCATCCAAGGTGCGCCGTGACCAGCCGAACATCGCCGAGCGCGCCATCATCAAGAAGCTGCGCGAGGATGTCGGACTGCGGCAGGTACCGCGACCACATCGCCTCCATCGCGAAGACCCCGGCAGCCTTGGCAGCCTGAGCGATCTCCTCCGCTTGTACCGCAGTGAGGGCGATGGGCTTCTCGATCAGCACGTTCTTGCCCGCAGCGATCGCCTCGAGCGCCAACGGATGATGCTGCGCATGCGGCACCGAAATGTACACGACATCAATGTCGTCATCGTCAAGAAGACCTTGATAGCCCTGGTAGCGACGCGGGATGCCGTGGCGCTGCCCGAACGCCTCAGAGCGTTCCTGCGACCGTGACGCGACCGCGTGCACACGCTGATCTGTGTGTCGATGCACCGCGCTCACCCAGTCTTCTGCGATCCCTCCAGGACCGAGAACTCCCCAGCGCAGCACCGAACCGCCGCGCAGTGGGGTCACCCGCGGCACAGGTACAGACATTGGGTGACGTTCACTCACGATCGGTCTCCTTCTTGAGATCAAGTGGGGTTCACGCCCCCAGGCTCTCCCACTCTAGGCTTGGAGCATGACCCACATCTCGCAATCGCCGTATGCGCGCGCGCTGGATGATCGGATGCATGAGCTGCACCCCACGCTGCAGCAGTACTTCTCATCACTTCCCGAGGGGCACATCGGTGTCGGCGAGGGCGTGTTCAGCAGAGTCGGCACTCCTCGGCGATGGCTGTGGCCGTTGCTGCGTCCGCTGCACGAGCGCGGCGTGGTTTACGCGGGCTGGCAGCTGAGCGTCCCGTTCCGGGTCACCAACCGGCTCGTCAACGGCCGCGCGGTCAGCGAGCGTGAGTTTCTGCTACCTGGCCAGTCCTGGACGATGCGCGATGCCGTGTCGCTGCGGCCACACGGCAGACTCGTCGATGAGCTCGGTGAGCCGGGGATTGTGGCGGCGAGCTTCGAAGCCGAGGTGCGAGACGGCGCACTGATGATGACCAGCCACACGGTCGGTATTCGCATCGGAATGGCCAAGGTGCGCTTTCCCCGCTTCCTCTCCCCTGTCGTGCGCCTCACGGAGAGCTTCGATGACGTGCTCGAGCGTCAGCGTGTGGCCGTCACCATCGATGTCCCTCTGCTGGGCCGGGTCTACGAGTACGCCGGCGACTTCAGCTATCGCATCGAGGAGGACCCGCAGTGACCGCAGGACGCATCGTGATCGGAGGATCCTCCGGATTCATGGGACAGCACCTCCAGCGTAAGTACCGCGCCGAGGGCCGCGAGCTCGTCACGATCTCCCGGTCGGGTGCTGATCTGAGCTGGGGCGATCAGGCCGGCATCGACCAGGCCGTCGACGGAGCTTCCCTCGTGATCGGGCTCGCCGGCAAGAGCGTGAACTGTCGCTACACACCGGAGAACCGAGCCGAGATCTTCCGATCCCGCCTCGACACCACAGCTTCGCTCAGCGCTGCTATCGCGAGCGCCTCGAATCCGCCCGCACTGTGGGTGAACTCATCGACCGCGACGATCTATCGTCATGCCGAAGACCGGCCGATGACAGAGTCCGCGGGTGAGATCGGCACCGGATTCTCCGTCGAGGTCGCGAAGGCGTGGGAGCAGTCGTTGTTCGCCGATGACCTGCCGCGCACCCGCCGGGTGGCGCTGCGCAGCACGATCGTGCTGGGCCATGGCGGCGTGCTCGGACCGCTGAAGAACCTCGCGAGGATCGGACTCGGCGGAGCACAGCACGACGGTTGGTGGCCGGTGTCGAAGTCGCGGCGCGCGGCCGGCACCGGACACTTCCCGGGCGCGAAACGCGGCGCGCAGCGCTTCAGCTGGGTCCATATCGACGACGTGGCACGCATCATCGATTTTGTTGAGCAGCATCCAGAGCTTGACGGCCCCGTGAATGCCGCGGCCCCCTACCCCGTCGACAACACGACCTTCATGGCGAGCGTGCGGCGCGTGTTGGGCGCGAAGTTCGGCCCGCCAATGCCGCGATGGATGCTGGAGATCGGCGCCATCGGCATCCGCACCGAAACCGAGCTCATCCTCAAGAGTCGGTGGGTGGTACCGGAAAAATTAGCGGCTGCAGGATTCGAGTTCGAGTACCCGACGCTGGATGCCGCACTGCAGAAGTCCTTCGACCTGGCAGAATCGAACAGTTGATATTCACCGAAGAGAGACACTGATGACTACTGAGGCCATGGCCAAGCGGCTGGACTACAACCCCGGCCCCCGTGTCGGGATCACGTTTTCGACGTTCGACCTGCTCCATGCCGGGCACATCATGATGCTCGCTGAGGCGAAGCGCCAATGCGACTACCTCATCTGTGGGCTGCAGATGGATCCGACGCTGGATCGTCCGGAGAAGAATGCTCCGACGCAGACGGTCGTCGAGCGGTACATCCAGCTGCGAGGCTGTGAATACGTTGACGAGATTGTGCCGTACTCGACCGAACAGGATCTCGAGGACATCCTCCGCTCTTTCAAGCTCGACGTGCGCATTGTCGGCGATGAGTACATCGATCGTGACTTCACCGGTCGCACATACTGTGAGGAAAGCGGGATCGAGCTGTACTTCAACGGCCGAGACCACCGTTTCTCCAGCTCCGGGCTGCGCAAGATCGTGGCCGCCAAAGAGGCAGAGCGCGTCGCGCGACTCTGACGGGCGTCACGCCTGCGTCGCGTCGCCGCCCTCCTGTTTGCGCTTCTCAATTTCCTGACGTAGCCGCCATTCTTCGATCTCGCGGTCCAGGTCTGCGATCTGCTGCTCGGTGTTGCGGGAGTCTGCGGGCGGCGCCCAGCGCGAGTTCGCCGGCGTCTGCGTCCTCGTCTGCACCCGCGTCTGCGCCGCACGACGTGGCATCCTCGGCATGGGAATGCCGCCCCCGGAATACTCACGGCCGAGAGCGAACCAGAGGATGCTGCCGATCAGCGGCAGGAAGATAACGAGGATGATCCACACCATCTTCGGCAGACGCTTCACCTGGGCGTTGTCGCGCGTGATGACATCAATCAGCGCGACGATCATCAGCGCGACGACAAGAATCGACAAGAACGGCATGACTTCAGGGTAGACGACAGGCGAGTGTCATGCCCGCGATCAGCCCGGTGCTTGAATGGGGCCATGGCTTTTCTCGTCTCTCCCGCTCCCGTCACTCTCACCGGAAGCCTCGTCGAACTGCGCCCGCTCGATCGCAGTCACCACGACGGGCTCGTCGAGGCCGTGCAAGAGGGCAACCTGCAGGAGACAGCCTGGTACACATCCGTGCCCGCACCTGACGGAGTCGCCGCCGAGATCGAGCGTCGCCTCGCACTCAGCGAGAAGGGTGAGATGGTGCCGTTCACCGCATTCGATGCCGCCGGACGCGTGATCGGGCAGACGACCTACTACGACCTGGTCGCTGACGTGCCGCGTCTGCACATCGGATACACCTGGAATCGTCTATCCGCTCACGGCACCGGAACGAACGCGGAGTCCAAGCTGCTGCTCTTGCGGCATGCGTTCGAAACCCTCGGTGTCTACCGCGTCGGATTGACCACGCAGTGGCTGAACTTCCAGTCCCGTACGGCAATCGAGCGGCTCGGGGCGAAGCAGGACGGCGTGATGCGGGCGATCTCCCGCTATCGTAACGGCGCGCTACGCGACAGCGTGGAGTTCTCCGTCATCGAGCCGGAGTGGCCGGCTGTGAAGGCGAACCTGGAAGCACGATTGGCGAAGCACCGCCGGGGTTGACACCCCGACGGCGCTTCGCGTGCTGAGCGTCAGTCTTGTGCGTAGCTGAGGCCGAACCCGTACGCGAAAAGCGCCCCGTCTTCGGTCTCGTCGTAGCCGGGAGTGTCGCTGTTCTGCTCGATAACAGCCGCACGCGTGCCGGCCAGAGCGAACGGCAAACGCCCCTGCGGGTTGAACTCGCCGGAGACGACGTCCATCAACGCCGCCGTGGTGTTGCCGAAGTTGGCGAGGATCGCACCGGCATCGCGCAGGCCACTCTCCTCGTCGAGCACGAACGGCTGACGGAAGTAGATGTCCAAAACGGTGTTCTCGGCACCGACCTCGGCCATCACCTGCTGCACCGAGTCGAGCCCCGGGGTGACCTCCCACGACTCGGACTGCGCCATGCCGGTGAAGTCGATGATGCTCGACTCCCAAGGCAGCGAGCCGCCGAAACGCAGACCGGAGTCCGTGCAGGAACCGGTACCGGTGACGACGCACGCGTCAGCCGCCCCATAAGGACTCTGCCCGTCGAGTCCCGTGAAGCCGTCGATCACACTCGGGTTGATGTGGTCGCCGTTGAGGCCCGTTGCGGGGTCGTTGCTGACGTAGCCACCAGTGTTCGCGTTGCTCGCTGTCATCGAGATGAGCGCCACATCCGCATCGGCAGCCGTGCGCTGCTCCGCCGGATCGTTGCCATCGATGACCTCGAAGCCGGCAGCCTTGACCTCAGCGGCATCGACGTTGCCGAGTACGTAGACCGTCTCGCTGCCCTTGAGCGGAAGGAGCGGCTCACCGTCAGTCTCCTCGTTCTGCAGGAGAACTGTTGACTTGCGCTGCAGGTCCAGAGCGCTCGCCTGGTGTTCTGCGCTGCCCACCGTGGCATCAGCAAGAGCGGGGTCAACATATGGGTTCTCGAACAGCCCCATCTCGAACATCGGCGCCAACATACGTTCAGCGGCAAGCGTCACACGCTCTTCGCTGACCAGACCAGTCTCGACGAGGTCCGTGATCGTCGCCACATCGTGGAAGCCCGAGAGCGTGTCGGTTCCGCCGTTGATCGCGGCGGCCACCCGCTCGGGCACCGTGGCATCCTCCATGCCCCACGCCCGGTCGTTGATGATGCCGGTATCGGAGTTCACATAGCCTGCGAAGCCCATCTGGTCCCGCAGCAGGCCGTTGACGATCTGATCAGAGAACGCCATGCCGACTTCCTCGTAGTCCACGCCTTCGTAAGTGACGTCGACGGGCACGCCGTAGTACGGCATGATCGACGAGACGCCGGCTTCGATGGCGGCTTCGAACGGCTTGAGGTGGTAGCCGAATGCGTCGCCGGGATACACCTGCGCCTTGCCGAACGAGTAGTGCGGGTCAAGACCCAGCTCCTGCGGGCCGCCACCCGGGAAGTGCTTCATGGTCAGCGCGACGTTGGTGTCCGGGCTCAACGAGTTGCCATCGTTGCCAACCTCGCCCTGAAGCGACTCGACGAGCTGCCTGGCGATGTTCGCACCGAGATCAGCATCCTCGGTGAATGTTTCGTGCGTACGGTACCAGCGCGGTTCAGTGGACAGGTCGGCCATGTAGCCGTACATGCCACGCAGTCCGATCGATGACCATTCGTCGCCCATCACGGTGGCGAACTCGTCGACGACGGACATGTCACCGTCGGTCGCCTCGCCAGTCTGCAGAGCCTGTTCGCCGAGCGCTGCCGCGGCGATGCCTGCTTCCTTCGGGAACGGCGAGAAGGCACCGGCCGACTCGTTGATGCCCGCTCGTGCCTGCGGATCGATGTGGTTGCGAGCGTTGGATTTGTACAGCACCGGGATGCCGAGACGTGTCGCTTCGCTCTGCTCCTGGACCGCGTTCATGAACTCTGCGGCTTCGGAGGGCGTCACGGTGACGTTGGTGGAGAAGCCGCCGCCCGCAGGCGCGCAGTCCGCCCGTTCACCGGCATCCACCACGTTGCGGAAGATGAAGCGGTGCATCTGCTGCTCGCCGATGTAGTCGGCTGCCAGCGCGGGCACAGTGCCGAACTCACCGGTGGCGACGTCGCAAGACGCGTTGAGCGTGTCGATCAGCATGAGGCCGGCCTTCTCCTCAAGCGTCATCTGGCCGATGAGGTCGGCTACCCGATCATCGACGGGCTTGCGCCAGTCCTCGTAGACGTCCAGTGCGCCGTTTGCGTTGAGGTCCTTGAAGTACCGGCCCTTGACCTTGATGGTGTCCTTGGCCTTGGCCTCCAGCACCGGCGGCTTGCCGTGATTGCCCTCATCGCTGGTGGCGACGGGCTGCGGTGCGGCGGCGACTCCGCCTATGCCGACGGCCAGGGTCAGTGGCACGGCAAGGAGGAGTGACGCCAGACCTCGGCGGCGGACTCCACGTGAGAATGCGCTCATGAATCAGTTCTCCTTCGAACAGGGGGCTCTCGGATCCTTGTCCGAGTGCACCCAGCCTCGGTGAGCTATTCAGAGTGGGCAAGCTATTGCAGTCAGTTGCCCGTGATGTCGCGGAACAGGCCTGCATGCTTGTCGTTCCATGCCTCCGTCACCGGCTCCGGACACGACGACAGTTTGACGATCACCGTGTCCGTCAGTGGATCGAGCCAGACATACTGCCCGTGGATGCCCACGGCATACACGTTGCCGCGTTCGTTTCCGGTGGACCACCATTGATTGCGGTACGAGGCATTCGGATGCGTCCGCTGAATCGCCGATCCGCGTGCGAGCTCGGGGTCACCCCCTGCCATGGTTCGCGAAACCCACTCCGCAGATACGATCCGCTGACCCCCGAGTTCGCCTCCCGCGAGCATCAGCTCGCCGACGCGCGCCAGATCGCGGGCCGTGCACGAGATGCCGCCGTTGGCGAAGGCGAAACCGCCCTGATCCACGGTGATCGACGCCTCGTCCCGGCATCCGAGTCGCTGCCAGAGCCGATCCGCCACCTCATCGGCGTAACGCCGCCCGGTGACGGCCTCGATGATCCATGCCAGCACGTCTGTGTCGGCCGAGCAGTACTGAAACTGCTCACCGGGGGCGCCGCTGGATCGCAGAGACTGCAGGAACGCGTACGTGTCGCGCGGGTCGCCCGCACGCGGCAGACGCCAGCCTGCGACACGATCCTGCTGGCGCACCTCGGAATCAGGATCCCGGTAGTCCTCGCTGTAGGCGACGGCAACGGTCATGTCCAGCACCTGCTGCACCGTGGCGATACCGTGTGCGGAATCGGCGAGCTCGGGCAGATACGTCGAGACGTGCGCTTCAGGATCGATTAGGCCGTCATCGACGAGGCTCGCGATCGTGATTCCACAGATCGACTTCGACACGCTCATCAGCAGATGCTGGTCGCGCTCGGCGAACCCATCCCGGTAGTACTCGGCGAGCACCTCGCCATGACGTACCACCACCAGCGCATCGGTGAAGGCGGCATCGAGCCTGCTCTCCAGGCCGGGCACATTCGACAGCGCGTCGAGTCTCACGATGCGCTCGCGCTCCCTCGGTTGCCGAGCGATTGCCATCGTCGGCACGAAGTGCGAGACGTTCGCGAACGCCCAACGATTGTGCGGGGCGTCCTGCCAGTCTTCCTGGCTCGGCGCGGACTGTGCGTTCGGGTAGCGCGGCGGACGCGTCGAGATCGTCGAGATCGTGTCAGTCACAGCAGGATGCTCCTCTCGTCGCCGTCGGGCTGCGGCATCCGCACCCCGGGAACCGCCGGCATCGCCGCCAGCAGTTGACGTGTGTACTCGTGGCTCGGCGCGGTCAGCACGACATCCGCTGGCCCGGTCTCGACCAGCTGTCCACGGCGCATGACGCCCGCTTCATCGCTCATGTATCGCACGACATCGAGGTCGTGCGAGATCAGCAGGTAGCTCAGCCCTCGCTCGCGCTTCAGCCGCTGCAGCAGGTTCAGAACCTGTGCCTGCACCGAGACGTCCAGCGCGCTGGTGGGCTCATCGAGCACGACCAGCTGCGGTTCGGTGGCGATCGCGCGCGCTACTCCGGCGCGCTGCGCCTGCCCACCGGAGAGCTGATGTGGCAACCGTTCGCCGTGGCTCGAGGCGAGACCGACTTCGTCGAGCAGCGCCGAGACCCGACGGCGGACGTCGGCGGCGCTGAGTCGGGTATGGGTGACCAACGGCTCAGCCACGATGTCGCGAATGCGCATTCGCGGGTTCAGCGCCGCCTTCGGATTCTGGAACACGATGCCGGTCTCTGCACGCAGGCGGCGCAGCGCCGAGCCGCGCACAAGTGCCGGGTCGGTGCCGGCGATCAGGCTGCGCCCTGCATCCGGGACGATCAGACGCAGCACGCACCGCGCGATCGTGCTCTTGCCCGATCCAGATTCGCCCACCAGCCCGAACGTCGTGCCGCGAGCGATGCGAAAGCTCACGTCATCCACGGCGCGGAACGCGGTCCGGTGAACTCGATACTCCTTCACGATGTGCTCGACGACGAGGGCGGCGGTCTGCGGCTCGCTCATGCTTCCCCCACCCGGATGCAGGCGACTTCACGGAGCGCGCCGATCGGCATCAGCGCCGGATCCGTCAGGGTGCAGCGATCCTGTGCTCGCGGACAGCGATCAGCGAACGCGCATCCGGTGATACCAAGCAGATTCGCCGGCACGCTCCCGCGAATCGCATCCAGCTCCTGGCCTTTGGCGTGCCGAGCTGGCATCGCACCGAGCAGGCCACGGGTGTATGGGTGCTGCGGATTGGCCAGTACGTCGGCGCTCGGTCCGGACTCGATGACCCGGCCGGCGTACAGCACAGCGACCGTGTCACACACCTCTTGCACCACGCCGAGGTTGTGGGTGATGAACAGCACGCCGAATCCGAAGCGATCCCGCAGGGACAGCACGAGCTGCAGGATCTGCCGGGCGATCGTCACATCGAGCGCGGTGGTGGGCTCGTCGAGAATCAGCAGTTTCGGCTCGCAGATCAGCGCCTGAGCGATCATGACGCGCTGCAGCATCCCGCCGGAGAGCTCATGCGGATAGCTGTCGTACACGCGCTCCGGATCAGGTAGGCCCACATGGCCGAAATACTCCAGGATGTGCGCGCGCATCGCCGACCTACTCGTCCGTCGGTGTCGTTCGAGCACGGCGCGCAGCTGGCGTCCGAGGGTGAAGACCGGGTTGAACGCCGTGCCCGGATTCTGGAACACGATGGAGATGGCCTCGCCCCGCACCGGGGATGGACGGTCGAGTCGCTGTTCGATTCCGTCGAGCAGGATCCGCCCCGACGGTTCGGCCCCCTGCGGCAGCATCCCCAGCACGGCGAGGCCGGTCAGGCTCTTTCCGCAGCCGGTCTCTCCCACGATGCCGAGCACCTCGCCCGGCGCGATGCTGAGCGAGATGCCACGCACTGGACGGTTGGTCGTGCGACCGCGCTCGACGAATGCGATCTCCAGGTCTTCGACGCGAAGAAGGTCGGTCATCGCTTCACCTGCCTCGGGTCGAGGAGGTCGCGCAGTGCGTCTCCGATGAGGTTGAAGCCGAGCACGGTGAGGAAAATCCCGAGCCCTGGGAAAGTCGAGATCCACCAGTTCGTGAAGATCTGTCCTCGCCCCTCGGCGACCATGAGTCCCCAGTCGGGCGTCGGCGGCTGAGCACCGAGACCGAGGAAGGCCAACGACCCTGCCGCGAGCACGATCGCCCCGACATCGACTGTCCCCTGCACGATCACCGGCGTCATGCAGTTGCGCAGGATGTGACGGGTGAGGATGCGCCAGGTCGGCACTCCGATCGCGCGTGCTGCTTCGACGTAGGGGCGTTCCCGCAGCGAGCGTGCTTCTGCCCGCACCAGGCGCGCGTACCAGGGCCACCAGCAGATCGCGAGTGCCAGACCGGCGTTGAACAGGCTCGGCCCGAGCAGCGCGACCATCACCATCGCCAGGAGCAGAGGAGGAAATGCCTGGAACACCTCGGTCACGCGCATCAGCACGTTGTCGAGCCATCCGCCGTAGTAGCCGGCGATCGCTCCGAGCGGGATGCCGATCACCGCCGCGATAGCGACGACCGCAACCGAGATCGACAGGGCTGGCCTCGCGCCCAGGATCACTCGGCTGAGGATGTCACGACCGAGCTGGTCCGTGCCGAACAGGTGGGCGACGCTGGGCGCAAAGTTGCGCGTCTCGACATTCGTCTGGCCGAGCCCCTGCTCGGGGTAGGGAGCGATCCACTGGCCGAAGAACGCGAGCACGATGACCAGCACCACGATCGCGAGACCCGCAGCGGCGAGCCAGTCTGTGCGCAGCACACGCAGCAGTCGCGTGCCGGTGGTGTCCCGAGCAGGGAGCGGAAGCGGGCTGAGGACCGTCGTGATCGTGCTCATGCGACTTTCACTCTCGGGTCGAGTCGAGCCTGAATCAGGTCGACGATGAGGTTGGCGAGCAGGTAGGCGAAGGCGCCGAGCAGGGTGATCGCCATGATGGCCGGGTAGTCCACCGCGAGCATCGCTCCGCTGGCGAACTGCCCGATTCCCGGCCAGTTGAACACGACTTCGACGAAGAACGTGCCGGTCAGGGCGTATGCCGTCGCGAGGCCCACGATCGTCATGGTCGGCGGCAGTGCGTTCTTCAGCGCCAGCCGCCAACGCACCATGTGGTCCCGTAGGCCATACGCATTCGCGGTGAAGACGTAGTCCTCGCTAAGCACCTCCAGCATCGACGCGCGGATCATCCTGGCGACGAGGCCGAGCGGATAGGCAGCGAGCGTGATGGCAGGCAACAGCAGATGGACCATGCCGTCAGTCCAGGCGACGAAGTTGCCGGTGAGTAGACAGTCCAGCAGCGCGAAACCGGTGATGTCGGTGACGGGATGCGTGTATTCGATGGCCTTCGAGAACTGACCTGTTGCGGGAAGTATCCCCAGAGTTCCCACGAAGAACACCTGCAGCAGCAGTCCCAACCAGAACGAGGGAATCGACACGCCACCGATAGAGATCACGCGGATCGCCCCGTCGACGATGCCTCCAGGCCGGCGGCTCGCGAAGACACCGAGCGCGATGCCGCCAATGGTCGCGATCAGCATCGCCGCGAACAGCAGCTCGAGCGTGGCCGGAAGCCGGGCACCGAGCTCGAGCAGCACCGGCCTCTTCGTCGACAGCGAGTTACCCCAGTCTCCGGTGAGCAGACCGCCGAGATACGTCAGGAACTGCTCGGGCAGCGGATTGTTGAAGCCGAGCTTCTCACGGATCCGTTCCAGCTCCTCCGGCTGAGCTTTGGGCCCGGCGTAGACCACCGCCGGGTCGGACGGGACGATCCGGGTCAGGACGAAGACGATCAGCGTGATGACGAACAGCACGAGCACGGCCGAACCGATGCGCCTGACAAGGAATCTCCACATGATCCGAGCCTGGCTTACTCTGACGGGGTGATCCGCGAGAAGAACGTCGTGAACGGATAGTTCTCGTTGAAGTCGCCGATCGTCAACCCGACGGGTGCCACGGTCACGGCTTGAGCGTCGAACAGGAAGAGCGCCGGGGCTTGGTCGACCAAGAGTTCCATCGCCTGCTCGTATGTCGCCTGTGCCGCTTCGCGGTCGCTGCCGGTGAGGGTACTGGCCGTGTCGATCAGAGCGTCGTACTCGGGGTTGTCCCAGTAGCTCAGGTTGAAGAAAGGCTCCTCACTGGAGTGGAACAGGGAGTACAGGTTGTCGGATCCAGCGTCGCTGTAGGTCGGCCAGTAGTAGACGACGAAGATGTCTTGTGCTGTCGCCGGGTCGGCCTTGGCCGCCTCCCATTGCTGGTTGAAGAGCATCGCCGTCACGTTGACCTCCACGCCGATCTGGGCGAAGGCATCCTTGATCAACGGTACGAAACGCGTCTCGGTCGGATTCTCCGAGGCAAAGGTCAGTTCCAGGGTGAAGCCGTCAGGGTGCCCCGCCTGCGCGAGCAGTTCTCGAGCCTTGTCGAGATCCTGGGTGTACTGCGCGACATCCTCCGAGTACGGGAAGATCCCCTTCGGTACGGCAGCACGCGACTGTGATCCGTAGCCCAGCGCACTGACGTCGATGATGTCCTGGTAAGGCACCGCGTAGCTGAGCGCCTGTCGCACGATCGGGTCATCGAGCGGAGGGCGGGTGGTGTTGAGCATCGCGAGGTAGTTGAATGGCGAGTTGGCGGTGCGGATGTCCGAGCCGGTCTGTTCGGCCACGGACTCGATGTTCTCCAGCGGGATGCTGGTCGCGAAATCAACTTCGCCGGCGGTGAGCATCTGCTGCGCGGTGACGGCATCCGGGGTGATCGAGATGTCGACGATGTCGTAGTGCGAGGCGGTGTCAGTATTCCAATAGTCATTGAACGCGGTGAGCACCACCTTCTCTCCTGGCGAGTACTCGTCGAGAGTGTAGGGACCGGTACCGGCGTCGATGCCAGCCTCGAAGTACAGCTCGTCGGCGGCCGAGGCTTCCAGTGCCTTGGGCGAGACGATCCAGGCACCATAGGTGGAGGCGGCGACAAGATCCATGGGTGCGGAGTAGGCCAGGTGCATGACGACGGTCGAGTCGTCCGTCGCCTCCAGGCTTTCCAGCGGCGCCCAGATGAATGCCGCGCCGGCACGTTCCCTGGCGGCTTCGATGCTGGCGACGACAGCGGCAGCATCAACGACCTCGCCATCGTGGAAGGTCACGCCTTCACGGATGTGGAATGTCCAGGTCAGCCCGTCTTCGCTGGTCTCCCACGACTCGGCGATCGCCGGTGTGAACTCCTCTGCGGAGCCTTCGGCGTTCTTCCACAGCAGCGGCTCGTAGAGATTGCCCAGATAGAGCGCCTCAGTGGAGAAGGAGGTGATCGGATCCCACGTCGTGACGGCTGCGGAGGCCGCGACGGTCAGTACGTCGACCTCGGAGGATTCGTTCTCAGCTCCTCCGGCGGAGCAGGCCGCCAGAGACACGGCGGCGACGGTGGTCAGAGTTATCAGTGCAGTTCGCTGTGTTCGAGTGCGGGTGACGTCCATGTCGACCTCCAGAGAAGGGCCGCGAAGGGGCGGGTTCCGGCCAGTCTATGGACAGGAGGTCGAGACTCACCAATACTTGTTTTTCAGTACTTAGATGCTTGAGAGGTATCGCATGGACCTTCGCCTGCTGCGTTACTTCATCGCGGTGTCCGAACACGGGACCGTGCATGGCGCGGCCGAGGCGGTACGCGTCGCTCAGCCTTCACTGAGTCGCCAGATCCGTCGCCTGGAACAGGATCTGGGGTTCGCGCTCTTCGACCGAGAACCCCGTGGTGTGACGCTGACCGCCGCGGGTCGCGCCTTCCTCCCCGTCGCCAAGGATCTACTCACCCGCTCCGCGCGGGCCACCTCGACCGCGCGTTCAATCGCTCTGGGGGCCGGCGATGCTTTGACTGTGGCATCCGCCAATACGACCGTGACCGACATTCTGGCGCCCTTCGTCGTCGCACAGGGTGCCGACGGGCCGATCAGCAACGCCGTCGAGGCACTCCCGGAGCATGTGTACAGCGTCTTCGCGCGAGGCGACGCCGACTTCGCGGTCGGCACGCGTATCCCTCCGGCGGAGTTCCGCTCGCGGGTGATCGGTCACGCGTATCTGTGGGCCCAGGTACATCCTGAACACCCGCTCGCTGACAGCCCCGGCATCCGCCTCACGCGCTTGGTAGAGGAGCCGCTGATCGTGATGAGCCGCGCCCACGGCGTGCGCCAGATGTTTGACAACGCGGTGTCGCGGGCAGGACTCTCGTACACACCCGCCACGGAAACCGAGTCGTCATCGCTCGCACTGGCACTCGCTGCGGCGGGCCGCGGGATCTGCGTGCTGTCGGATGACTCCCGCTATGGCTTGCGCACGGTGCCGATTACTGCTCCGGACGGCGACCTCGTCATCACTCTCTATGGAGTATGGGACGACAAGCACTTCGCACACGCACGGATCGAGCAGTGCCTGGAGGAGCTCAGCGACTTCGTCGCCGAGCTATATCCGCAAGCGTCACGCCGCTGATCAGTTGGCGGCGGGGCCACCATCCCAGTTGTTCGAACGACGCGTTGCGCCACTGCGGCCGCCGCGCATGATCCACGCCATCGCCAGGGTGAACAAGAGCAGGCCAGCGCAGAACACGAGCGCCTGAAAGTCGGGCAGGCCGTGCGAGATGCCCATCAGCACGATCCCGCCGATGAAAAGGACCAAGAAGATGATGAAGCTGAGAATCACGGGTGCCTCCTGTAGTGAATGCCCTATCCAGGATACCCGGATGCCGACGCGGAAATGGCTTTCGGGACGGATGCCTCAGCATCCGCCCTGCCGAAGGCGCTATCCGGACGCCGACGGTTGCCTTCCGTTATCGCACGGATACCCCCAGGGGGTAGTTGACACGCATACCCCCCGGGGGTACTCTCGAGTCATGGAGATCGTCGCAGCACCCACCGATGAGCACGTCAATCACGCCTACACCGCGAACAAAGATGCCCTGCTGAAGCGCCTGGGTCGCATCGAGGGGCAGGTGCGTGGGGTGACCCGCATGGTTGACGACGAAAAGTACTGCATCGACATCCTCACCCAGATCTCTGCCATCAATGCGGCCCTGCACAAGGTCAGCCTCGGTCTCATCGAAGACCACGTCTCGCACTGTGTCGTCGACGCTGCGGCTCAATCGGCCAATACCGGTGATCAGTCGTTCGTGGCGGAGAAGGTCGCCGAGGTGACCACTGCCATCGGTCGACTGCTGCGCTAACGGCCCGTCAACTTATTCATCCCCCGAAGAACCCACCAGAGGAGATCCCAATGAGCAATGAATCAGGACGCGAAGCCATGAACCAGAACGACATCACCCTGAAGATCGACGGCATGACCTGCGGCCACTGTGTTTCCTCCGTGACGGAGGAACTCACAGCCGTCCCCGGCATCAGCAATGTCGAGGTCGCCCTCACCGCGGGCGGCACCTCCACCGCAACGATCACCACCACCGCCGCTGTGGAGAACTCAGTTCTTGAAGCCGCGGTCATCGAGGCCGGCTACACGCTGGTCTCTGTAAACGCCTAAGACGGAATCATGAGCAACGAGATCACGGCCCCCGGCAATCAGCGCGTCGTTGAACTGGACATCCAGGGCATGACCTGCGCATCGTGTGTGAGCAGGGTCGAACGCAAACTCGGCAAGATCGAGGGAGTCGAAGCCCTAGTGAACCTGCCGCTGGAGTCAGCGCGCATCACGGTGTCCGAAGACGTGACAGATGAGCAGCTCATCTCCACCGTCGAGTCCGCTGGCTATCAGGCCAAGGTGAAGGTCGATAAGTACGCTTCCGCGGCTGAGACGACTGGCGAGGTCGACTCCTCCCAGAATACGTCGCGCACTGACCACACGACCGCCCACGGCGGCAACGACTTGAAGATCCGTCTGATCGTGGCGGTGATCTTCACCGTGCCGCTGTTCGTGATTTCCATGATTCCCGGAGCTCAGTTCCCGCACTGGGGATGGGTCGCTTTGGTCCTCGCCACTCCGGTGACGTTCTGGTCTGCGTGGCCGTTCCACCGCGCCGCAGCGATCAATGCCCGTCACCTCGCATCCACGATGGACACCCTGGTGTCGATCGGTGTGCTGGCTGCCTACTTCTTCTCGCTCTGGCAGCTGATCAAGGATCCGAGCGTCACTGCCCACATCGACATGGCAATGAGTGACCATGCGCTCTACTTCGAAACCGCAGGCGTCGTGGCGACCTTCCTGCTGCTCGGCCGCTACCTCGAGGCGCGTGCCAAGTCCCGCGCCGGCGATGCGCTGAAGACTTTGCTCGATCTGGGTGCCAAGGAAGCTGTTGTGCTGCGTGATGGCATCGAAGTGAAGATTCCGGCATCCGAGCTGGTTCCCGGTGATGAATTCGTCACCCGCCCCGGCGAGAAGATCGCGACCGACGGCTTCGTCGTTTCCGGCCACTCTGCTGTGGACACCGCTCTGGTCACTGGCGAGTCGGTTCCCGTCGAGGTAGGGCCGGATGACACGGTCATCGGCGCGACCATCAATACGTCCGGCCGGCTGCTGGTGCGGGCGACGCGTGTAGGCAAAGACACGACGCTCGCGCAGATGGGCCGGATGGTCTCCGAGGCGCAGACCGGCAAGGCCCCCATCGCCCGGCTCGCGGATCGTATTTCCGCGGTCTTCGTGCCGATCGTGCTGGCTATCGCCGTGGTCACGTTCGTGCTGTGGATGCTGTTCACCAACGATGTGAACGCGGCTTTCACCGCATCCGTCGCGGTGCTGGTGATCGCCTGCCCGTGCGCACTGGGCCTGGCTACCCCGATCGGGTTACTGGTGGGCACCGGGCGCGGTGCGCAGCTGGGCATCCTGATCCGCGGCCCGCAGGTACTGGAAGACACCCGCAAGATCGACACCGTGCTGCTGGACAAGACCGGGACCATCACGGAGGGCAACCTCGCCGTGACCTCGGTCACCCCGACCGAGGGAGTCAGCCAGGCTGAGCTGCTGGCCCTGGCTGGTGCAGCCGAGTCCGGCTCTGAACACCCGATCGCTCAGGCGATCGTCCATGCAGCGAGGGCCGAAGCGCCGCTCCGTGAGGCCGCCTCGTTCACCTCCGCCCCCGGAGGCGGCGTCCTCTCCACTGTCGGCACCCACACCGTTGTCGTCGGCCGGATGAGCTGGCTGAAGGAGAACGGGGTCGCTCTGACCCAGACGCATCTCTCCGATTTGACCGTCGCACAGCTCAACGGTGCAACGTCGATCATGGTCGCCGTCGATGGACATTTTGCGGGGCTGGTCAACCTGACCGATACCGTCAAGGCGTCGTCCGCTGCTGCAATCGCGAATCTCAAGAGCCTCGGGCTGCGCCCCATCCTGCTCACCGGCGACAACGCAGCGGTGGCACAGCAGGTTGCTGCGAAGGTCGGCATCGCCCCGGAGGATGTCTTCGCTGACGTCTTCCCCGATGGCAAGGCGCAGACCGTTCGCGACCTGCAGGCCAGCGGTCACGTTGTCGCCATGGTGGGCGACGGAGTGAATGACGCTCCGGCGCTCGCTCAGGCAGACCTGGGTGTGGCGATGGGATCCGGCACCGATGTGGCGATCGAAGCGGCGGACATCACGATCATGGGCGACGATTTGGCCCAGGTCGCTCAGTCGATCGAGCTCTCCCGCAAGACGCTGGGCACGATCAAGGTGAACCTGTTCTGGGCGTTCCTCTACAACACGATCGGCATCCCGATCGCGGCCCTCGGATTCCTGAACCCAATGATCGCCGGTGCCGCGATGGCTGCCAGTTCGGTGCTGGTCGTGGCGAACTCGTTGCGGCTGCGCAGCTTCGGCAAGCGCCGGTAGAACTCGCCGAGCTTTTCAACGCCGCCCGCGATATAACGCCCCATTCAACGACAGCCCGAAACTATCCGCTGACAACCGCCGCTCGCTACTCCCGTTGCAGGACTTCGATGAGTCCCGCAACGGGAACGTTCCACAGGACATCGGGGTACGACGCACCGGGATTTGAGCGGTTCAATTCAAACTAGCGGCCGGTGTAGCCGCCGTCGATGTGCAGCACTGAGCCGGTCACATAGCTTGAGCTATCGGAGAGCAGCCAGACGCTACCTTCGGCGACTTCCTCGGGCTTTCCGAAGCGGTTGAGCACCGACAGAGTTGGCGCGACGTCTTCAGCCTTGAGGTTGTTGTCTGCCATCGACTCGAAGAGCATTGGAGTCTCGATCGCGCCGGGCGCGACTGAATTGACCCGGATGTTGTGTGAACCGTTCTCGAGCGCAGCGCTTTTGGTGAGGCCGACGACGCCGTGCTTGGCCGCCGTGTAGACGCCCTGGTTGTATTGCGGGCGGAACGCGTTAGTCGAGGAGATATTCACGATCGATCCACCTTGTGCTTGCTCGATGAGCTGCCGCAACTCGAACTTGAGGCACAGCGCCACGCCCTTGAGATCGACTCCGATGAGACGGTCGAAGTAGCTGTCATCCAATTCTGAGAGCGGCGAGGTGTCGGGCTTGAGCGCCGCGTTGTTGACAGCGCCGTCGAGGCGTCCATACGCTTCGACGGTCTTCTTCACCATGTTTTCAACGGATGCGGAGTCGGATACATCCGTCATCACGAACGTAGCCTCGCCACCTTCGGCCTTGATGCTGTCGACCACGGCTTGACCACCGGCTTCATTGAAATCGGCAACGATCACCTTCGCGCCCGCAGCCGCCGCCAAGCGCGCGGTAGCAGCCCCCATGCCCTGAGCGCTACCAGTGACGATGATGACCTTGTCTTGGAGAACCGGGAATGTCATGTTGACCTCTCTTGCTTGTCGAAATGGTCGAGAGTCGGGTGTGGCCTCGACCGCCACCACCTATTCTCGTACACATGTGAGAGACCCCGAGCGCTCGGCCTGGGAAGCATCGGCCTCGAGACGCTCCTGGCGGCAATCGCGCACTAACCCCAAATTTCGGGTGGCTCCTCTGCCGTATCGAAGAGGGCACGGAAAAGGCCCGAACCCGCGAGATTTCGCAGATCCGGGCCTCTGACCAGGCTTTCAGCCGGGACTCAAAGAGAAGCTCTTAGAAGTCCCAGTCGTCGTCCTCTGTCGCTTCGGCCTTGCCGATGACGTACGACGAGCCAGACCCCGAGAAGAAGTCGTGGTTCTCATCGCCGTTGGGTGAAAGCGCCGACAGAATTGCCGGGTTCACGTTCGTCAGCGTGGAGGGGAACATCGCCTCGTAGCCGAGGTTCATCAGCGCCTTGTTGGCGTTGTAGTGCAGGAACTTCTTGACGTCTTCGGTGAGGCCGACGCCGTCGTAGAGGTCCTGCGTGTACTGCACCTCGTTGTCATAGAGCTCATACATGAGGTTGAAGGTGTACTCCTTCAGCTCATCACGGCGCTCCTGGGTCTCCTTCTCGAGACCCTTCTGGAACTTGTAGCCGATGTAGTAACCGTGCACAGCCTCGTCACGGATGATGAGGCGGATCAGGTCAGCCGTGTTCGTCAGCTTCGCCTTGGACGACCAGTAGATCGGCAGGTAGAAGCCCGAGTAGAACAGGAACGACTCCAGCAGCGTCGAGGCGATCTTGCGCTTGAGCGGGTCATCACCGGTGTAGTAGTTCATGATGATCTGAGCCTTCTTCTGAAGGTTCACGTTCTCGGAGGACCACCGGAAGGCCTCATCGATCTCTTTGGTCGAGCACAGCGTCGAGAAGATCGACGAGTAGCTCTTCGCGTGAACCGACTCCATGAACGCGATGTTGGTGTACACCGCTTCCTCATGCTGAGTGATCGCGTCAGGGATCAGTGACACCGCACCAACGGTGCCCTGGATCGTGTCGAGCAACGTGAGACCGGTGAAGACCCGCATCGTCATGAGCTGCTCTTCCGGCGTCAACGTGTTCCACGACTGGATGTCGTTCGACAGCGGCACCTTCTCGGGCAGCCAGAAGTTATTCACCAGACGGTTCCAGACCTCGAGGTCCTTGTCGTCTTCGATGCGGTTCCAGTTGATCGCCTGTACGTGGTCGACCAGCTTGAGCTTCGGTACGGGAGTCATCCTGCTTCTCTCTTTTACAAAAATCCCTGATCAGCGGGCATTAAAGCATGCAGCTGACGCATTCGGCCATGTCGGTCCCCTCGAGTGCCATCTGGCGGAGGCGGATGTAGTAGATCGTCTTGATGCCCTTGCGCCATGCGTAGATCTGGGCCCGGTTGATGTCACGCGTGGTGGCGGTGTCCTTGAAGAACAGCGTCAGCGAGAGGCCCTGGTCAACGTGCTGCGTGGCCGCAGCGTACGTGTCGATGACCTTCTCGTAGCCGATCTCATACGCGTCCTCGTAGTACTCGAGGTTGTCGTTCGTCATGAACGGCGCCGGGTAGTAGACGCGGCCGAGCTTGCCTTCCTTGCGGATCTCAACCTTCGACGCGATCGGGTGGATCGAGCTCGTGGAGTTGTTGATGTACGAGATCGAGCCGGTCGGCGGCACCGCCTGCAGGTTCTGGTTGTAGATGCCATGCTTCTGGATGCTGTCCTTGAGCCCTGCCCAGTCAGCCTGGGTGGGGATGTGCATTCCAGCGAAAAGCTCCTTGACCTTTTCGGTCTCGGGCTCCCAGGTGCGCTCGATGTACTTGTCGAAGAATTCACCCGACGCGTAGGTGGAGTCCTCGAACCCGTCGAAGGACACGCCACGCTCGATGGACAGCATGTTCGATGCACGCAACGCGTGGAACAGCACCGTGTAGAAGTAGATGTTCGTGAAGTCGATGCCGACCTCAGAGCCGTAGTGCACGTGCTCACGAGCCAGGTATCCGTGCAGGTTCATCTGGCCGAGGCCGATGGCGTGCGAGCGGTCGTTGCCCACCTCGATGGAGCGCACCGAGGCGATGTGGCTCTGGTTGCTGACTGCGGTGAGCCCCCGGATCGCCGTCTCTACCGTCTTACCCAGGTCACCGGCATCCATCGCCAGCGCGATGTTCATCGAGCCGAGGTTGCACGAGATGTCCTTGCCGATCTGGTCGTACGAGAGGTCCTCGTTGTACGTGGTCGGCGTGTTCACCTGCAGGATCTCGCTGCAGAGGTTCGACATGTTGATGCGGCCCTTGATCGGGTTCGCCTTGTTGACCGTGTCCTCGAACATGATGTACGGGTAGCCGGACTCGAACTGGATCTCAGCGATGGTCTGGAAGAACTCACGCGCATTGATCTTCGTCTTCTTGATGCGAGGGTCATCAACCATCTCGCGGTACTTCTCGGTGACCGAGATGTCACCGAAGGGCACTCCGTAGACCTTCTCGACGTCATACGGCGAGAACAGGTACATGTCTTCGCCATTCTTGGCGAGCTCGAACGTGATGTCGGGAACGACGACGCCCAGCGACAACGTCTTGATGCGGATCTTCTCGTCAGCGTTCTCACGCTTGGTGTCAAGGAAGCGCATGATGTCGGGGTGGTGTGCGTTCAGGTAGACCGCACCTGCACCCTGGCGGGCACCAAGCTGGTTGGCGTAGCTGAAGCTGTCTTCGAGAAGCTTCATGACGGGGATGATGCCGCTGGACTGGTTCTCGATCTGCTTGATCGGCGCACCGGACTCACGAATGTTCGACAGCAGCAGCGCCACGCCACCGCCACGCTTGGACAGCTGCAGCGAGGAGTTGATCCCGCGGGAGATCGACTCCATGTTGTCTTCGATACGCAGCAGGAAGCAGCTGACGAGTTCGCCGCGCTGCGCCTTGCCCGAGTTGAGGAAGGTGGGCGTCGCGGGCTGGAACCGGCCGGAGATGATCTCCTCGACCAGATCGATCGCGACCTGCTCCTCACCGTCAGCGAGACCCAGAGCAGTCATCACGACGCGGTCTTCGAAGCGCTCGAGGTAGCGCTTGCCATCGAAGGTCTTCAGCGTGTAGCTCGTGTAGTACTTGAACGCGCCGAGGAAGGTCTCGAAGCGGAACTTCTTCGAGTAGGCGAGGTCGTTGAGCTTCTGGATGAACTCCATCGAGTACTTCTCGATGAGAGCACCCTCGTAGTACTCCTTCTCGACCAGGTAGTCCAGGCGCTCTTTGAGGGAGTGGAAGAACACCGTGTTCTGGTTCACGTGCTGCAGGAAGTACTCCTGCGCAGCACGCTTATCGGCACCGAACTGGATCTTGCCGTCCGCGTCGTAAAGGTTCAGCATCGCGTTGAGCGAGTGATAGTCGAGTCCCTCGTACGCGGGGTTGGCCTTGAACGCCACCCGCTCGGTCACGGTGTCATGCCCTGCATGCTCTTCAACTGCGATACCCACCATCGTTCCAATCCGTCGCTCACGCGATCAACATCGTCTTGCGTGCCGAATACTTCAAGCCGATACAAGTGCGGCACATCACACTTGCGGCTGATGATCTCTCCGGCGAGACAGAACGACTCACCGAAGTTGGTATTTCCTGCGGAGATCACTCCGCGAATATGACGCCGGTTTCGCTCTTCATTGAGGAACCGAATCACCTGTTTGGGTACAGCACCCTTCTCCTCATCACGCCCCTGCCCTCCGCCATACGTTGGCGTGACAAGCACGAAGGGTTCATCGATGAGAAGAGGCTCTTCATTGCGGTGCAACGGGATGCGTTGCGCAGGCAGACCGAGCTTGTCGACGAACCTGGCCGTGTTACCCGAGATGCTGGAGAAATAGACCAGGAGCGGCGCGGCAGTCGCAACGGCGCTCATGACGAATCCTTATGCCAAGCGAGAAGCGAGTTCGTTGATCTTGTCGGGACGGAAGCCCGACCAGTGGTCCTCGTCAGTGACGACGACGGGCGCCTGCATGTAGCCGAGCGCCTTGACCCGCTCGAGCGCCGCAGCGTCTTCAGAGAGGTCGTGAATTTCGTACTCGATGCCCTGTGCATCCAGCGCGCGATAGGTCGCGTTGCACTGAACACAGGAAGGCTTCGTGTAGACCGTAATCGACATCTTTTTCCCCTCAAATCTAGATTTTCCGGCAGACCCCCCACCGGGACTTCAATACTACATATAGGTACGGACATTGAGACTGACCACAAGGGCTAGTAGTTACATCCCTGTAGTTTTCCACCGCTCTCCACTGGTACAACACAGGTTGTCCACCATTTCATCCACAGCCGCGGAAAGAGTTTCAGACCCCGCGAAGCGCATGATCTCGCGGTTCTCCAAAGCCGTTCAGAAATCTATCCACAGGTCGCACGCTACGCGGGGGTTCCGACATCCAATTTCCTGTGGACAAGCCCCTCCGGCGTGTCGCGGCGTGTCTCCATCACACCCACCCGGGTTCCGCTGCCGATGCCCAGTAACGTTGCCTTGTGGCGGGATATCGAGACCTTCTTCGCACCCCTGGAGTGGGGCGCATGATCGCAGCTCAGCTGACGGCGCGTTTCCCCAGCGGCATGGCATCGCTGGCGATCCTGCTGCATGTCGAGCAGCAGACCGGCTCGTATGGCGCCGCCGGCCTCGTGCTTGCGGCGACTTCGGTAGGCCAAGCAGTGTCCGGCCCTGTCACGAGCCGCTGGATGGGCGTGTGGGGCATGCGTCGAGTACTCACTCTCACCGCCACCGTCTGCACGCTCGCCGTACTTGCGCTGGGCCTGCTCCCCCTCAACTTGGCCGGCTATATGGCCTTCGGCCTCATGGTCGGGCTGTCGACTCCGCCGGTTCAGTCGGCGGTGCGCACGATCTATCCCAAGCTGGTCAATTCATCGCAGCTGACACCGCTGTTCTCGCTGGACGCGTCCCTGCAGGAGATCATCTGGATCCTCGCCCCCGTCGTCATCACTCTGGTGTCCACTCAGATCGGCACCACCGAGGGGCTGATGCTGGTCGCGATCATCCTGGTGCTGGGATGCAGCTGGTTCATCACCTCTCCCGAAGTCGGTCGTGTGCGTATCCCCCGCAGCCGTCGCGCCTTCGGCCGCGTGCTGATGAGACCACCTGTGGCGCTGGCGACTGTCATCGGGTTCCTCGTGATCGGCGCCTGTTCTGCCGTAGAGGTCGGTGTGGTCGCCACCTTCGAGCACGGCAGCCTCAAGGCCGGCGTCGTACTGGCGGTCTTCGCCGCCGGAAGCCTCGTCGGCGGACTGTCATTCGGGCACATCCCGATCGGGCCATGGGCGATGGCACGGCGCCTGATCCTCGTGACGGTGGGCCTTGCCTTGACCATGGTGATGCTCAACGCTTTTTGGCTGGGCGGCGCGCTGTTCCTCGCGGGTCTCGGCATCGCCCCTGCTCTCGCCGTGATGTTCGCCATCACCACGGCCAGCGTGAAGTTCAGCGAGACGGCAGAAGCCTTCGGCTGGGCCAGCACCGGCCAGCTCATGGGCGCCGCATCCGGCTCCGCCATCGCAGGATTCCTCGTCGACGGCACCGGCGGACCGCAGGGCGCGTACCTGGCAGCCGTACTGTTCGCTATCGTCGGTGTCATCGTCGCCGTGGTATTTGTTCGGGCACTCCCCGACCTGCGCCATCGAGACCCCAGCCCATTCCCTGACACTGAACCCGTGGCGGTTACCCCTTCATGAACCCTTCTTCCATACCCGAGATCGTCTGCATCGGCGAGACGATGGCGCTCGTGACACCTACGGATGCTGCGCTCTCCCAGGCACGCACGGCATCGCTGGGACTCGCCGGCGCTGAGTCGAACGTCGCTGCGGGGCTCGCCGCTGCCGGCCGGTGCGCGGCATGGGCTTCGCGTCTGGGCAATGATCCTCTCGGTGTGCGCATCTCCTCGGAACTGGAACGACGCGGCGTGGAACTCTGGGTCGAGCTCGATCAGGAGGCACCGACTGGCGTCATGTTCAAGGACCCGGGAGCTGAGGGTTCTGCCGTGCACTACTACCGCCGCGGCTCCGCGGCATCCCGCATGGATGCCGGGTACCTCTCCGCGGAGCGCATTGCGGGGGTCAGGATCGTGCACACCACCGGCATCACTCCCGCCCTCTCCGCCACCTGCCGCCAGATGGTCGATCAACTCTTCATTGATGCACGCGCCGCCGGTGCGCTGGTCTCGTTCGATGTGAATGATCGCCGTGCACTGTGGTCGCTGGCGGATGCTGCGGCCACGCTCGCTCGCCTCGCGAATGCCGCCGACATCGCCTTCGTCGGCCGTGACGAGGCGGAGCGGATCTGGGGCACGGCCACCGCAGAGGAGATCCGCGCATTCCTGCCGGACTGCGCACTGCTGGTCGTGAAGGACGGCGACATCGGCGCCACCGCATTCGACGGTGACGTCGATCCGGTGTTCGTGGCTGCCCCCGTCGTGGACGTCGTCGAACCGGTCGGCGCCGGCGACGCATTCGCTGCGGGCTTCCTCGCCGCCACGCTGGATGGCCTGCCGATGGCAGAGCGACTGCAGGCGGGGCACGTCTCGGCGGAGCGCGTGCTCACGATCGCCGCGGACATGCCACCCATCGACTGAGCACGCTGGCTCTGACGCTCGTAGGCTGGTCCTATGCCCGCACCTGTTCAGCTGCCTCATCTCTCCTGGGGCGCACCCGACTCGCCCAGAACTGCTCTCCTCGTGCACGGGCTCGGATCCTCTGGGGCTCTCATGTGGCGTCTCGGCGATGCGCTCGCGCACGCCGGATGGCACGCGGTAGCCGTCGATCTGCGCGGTCACGGTGAAGCACCACGAACACTGGACTACACGATCGGCGCGTATGCCGGTGACCTCGCAGCGATCGGCCCGACTCGAAGGGGCGCCTGGGATGCCGTCATCGGACACTCACTCGGTGGTGCGGCGAGCACTATGGCCGCGGCATCCGCGTCCTCCTGGACCGACCGGCTGATTCTGATCGACCCGGCCATCCTCGTCAAGGACCGCGACGCCTCGATCATCCGGCGCAGTCAGGAGCGCGCGTTCGCGGACAATCGCATCGATGCCGTGCAGCAAGAGCATCCGCACTGGCACCCGCAGGACAATGAGCTGAAAGTCGATGCCGTCACGCGCGCGAGCGGCTGGGCTGTGGAGCAGACCAGCGCCCAGAACCAGCCGTGGGATGTGCGAGCGGATGCCGCGCGACTGTCGATCCCCACGCACATCATCGGCGCGGATCCGAAGGTCTACAGCCTGTTCACCGGCCACACCGCCGAGAGTGTGCTGGCGTCGAACGCGAACATTTCGATGTCCGTCGTCGCCGGCGCCGGGCACTCCCCGCACCGAGACAAGCCGGATGAGACCATCCGTCAACTTCTGGAGGCACTCGCATGACATTCGATCCCACCACCTTTCTGCCGGACGATCTGCTCGAGCGCATCCGCGACCGGGCGCCGATCCACGACCGGGAGAACACCTTTCCGGAACAGGATCTCGACGAGCTTCGGGATGCCGGATACCTGAAGATCCTTGTGCCCACCGAACGCGGCGGTGCCGGACTCGGCTTGGAGCAGGCAGCGATTCTGCAACAGCGACTGGCAACCGCATCTCCCGCCACGGCGCTCGCGATCAACATGCACCTGGTCTGGACCGGTGTCGCCAAGGTCTTCAGCGACCGCGGCGTCGCGGGGATGGAGTTCGTGCAGGACGGCGCCGCGCGCGGCGAGGTCTTCGCCTTCGGAATCAGCGAGGGCGGCAATGACCTCGTGCTGTTCGGAAGCGACACCTCAGCCACGCCTCACGACGACGGCTCCTATTCCTTTACCGGCACGAAGATCTTCACCTCACTCGCCCCGGTGTGGGACAAACTCGGCCTGCATGGTCTCGATACCACCGATGCGGATGCTCCGAAGCTCGTGTTCGCGTTCATCGACCGCACGGACGCGGTGACGACCAGCGACGATTGGGACACTCTCGGCATGCGGGCGACGCAGAGCCGGACCACCCGTCTCGACGGTGCGGTCGCCGCAGCAGAGCACGTCGTGCGCCGCATCGCACCCGGCCCCAGCGCTGACCCGATCATCTTCGGAATCTTCAGCGTGTTCGAGTTGCTGCTCGCCTCGGTGTACACCGGCATCGCTCGCCGGGCGCTTGACCTCGCAGCCGAGGCCGTCCAGAAGAGACGCTCCAAGAAGACCGGACTGGCGTACAGCCAGGACCCGGACATCCGCTGGCGCATCGGCGACATGAGCCTCGCATACGACGCGTTGCCTCCGCAGATCGCTTCCCTCGCCCGAGACGTCGATGAGCAGGGTGATCACGGTGCACGCTGGTTCACGCTGCTTTCCGGCACGAAGCACCGCGCTGTGGTGATGGCCAAGCATGTGGTGGATCAGGCGATCCTCACCGCGGGCGGCAGCGCGTACTTCTCCTCGAACGAGCTCTCTCGCCTCTACCGCGACGTGATCGCGGGGATGTTTCACCCGTCTGATCCGGAATCGGCGCACTCCACCGCGGCGAGCGCAGTGCTCGGGCCGCTCGAAACGCCCTGAACCTTGCACACTTGCAGTACCAAAGCACGGATGCAAGGCGAAACACCGTGATTTCGCCCTGCAGGCGTCCGATCGCCCTGCATCCGTGCCACGCCGAGCCGCGAAGGGCGCCCCTCAGGCCAGGAAACCCCGCAGCAGCGCCTCGGATCCGGCGAGGTGGTCGCGCATCGCGTCTTCCGCGGCGTCCGGCTGTCCCATCAGGATGGCCGTGATGATCCGATCATGCTGCTCACCGGAGTGCTCGATATTGCGCGGAAGCAACGGGAAAGTGTCGAGCCAGGCGTTGATCCGCGCCCGATTCTCGGCGACGAGCGCCACGAGCGACGGAATGCCGGTGGCCTCGGCGATCTCCAGGTGTAGCAGCGTGTCCAAACGACGGTATTCCTCGGGTCCTGCCGGCAGCGCCGCCTCATGTCGTGCCCACAGCCGAGCTCTCGTGCCGGCGTCGAGTGTGCGCCCGGCTGCGGCCCGGGCTGAGCCGCTCTCCAGCACGAACCTCAACCCCAACACGTCATCGAGCTCCGCGGGGTCCGTGTGTCCGGAATCAGCGGGCATCGGCAGCGGGTCGGCGACGAAGGTGCCGCCGTACCTGCCGCGCCGAGGCTCGAGGTAGCCCGCATCGGCGAGCTCGCGGATCGCTTCGCGCACGGTGTCGCGGCTCACCCCGTAGGACGCGGCGAGCTCCCGCTCCGGCGGCAACGAATCTCCGGGGGCGACCACTCCGAGACGCACCGTCTGCACGAGCCGTGCAACCGTGTCCTCCAGCGCATTGCCACGCCGGAGCGGCCGAAAAACGGCCTTGCGAACCTCAATGAGGTCGCGCTCGCGTGGGTTCTCGCTCATGGTCTCATTTTCTCAAAGCCGACTTCACAGCCGGCACTCACAGCGGCGTGACGTACGCGTTTGTGATGCCACCGTCGACAACGAAGGCGCTGCCGGTGATGAACGATGCGTCATCCGAGGCGAGGAAGGCGACGGCCGCCGCCAACTCCTCTGGCTCGGCGAACCGACCCATCGGCACGTGCACGAGGCGGCGCTGCGCGCGCTCAGGGTCCTTCGCGAACAGCTCCTGCAGCAGCGGCGTATTGACCGGTCCTGGGCACAGCGCGTTCACGCGGATGCCCTGACGGGCGAACTGCACGCCGAGTTCACGCGACATCGCCAGCACTCCCCCCTTCGAGGCGGTGTAACTGATCTGCGAGGTGGCCGATCCGAGCAGCGCAACGAAGGATGCCGTGTTGATGATCGACCCGCGTCCGGCTGGAACCATGTGACGAAGGGCTGCGCGGCTGCACAGGTAGACGCTCTTCAGGTTGACGTCCTGCACGAGGTCCCAGGCCGGCAGTTCGGTGGTCTCGATCGAGTCGTCGGATGCCGGTGAGATACCGGCATTATTGAATGCGATATCGATGCGGCCGAATTCCTCGGCGACGCCGTCGAACAGGGTGTTCACCATGGCTTCGTCGGCCACGTTCACTGGACGAAAAACACCGCCTATTTCGCTGGCAGCGGCCTCGCCGGCGATGGGGTCCATATCGGCGATGACGACGAACGCGCCCTCGGCGGCGAAGCGGCGTGCGGTCGCGAACCCAATGCCGCTCGCGCCGCCGGTGATGATCGCAACGCGGTCCTTGAGACGCTGGGTCAGATCGATGGTCATGTGCATTTCCTTCAGTACAGGTGGTGGTCAGGAGGCGTCGGTCGCGAAGAAGACGTTCTTCGTCTGGGTGAAGTGCTCGGCAGCATCCGGCCCGAGCTCGCGCCCGAGACCGGAGGATTTCATCCCGCCGAACGGTGTGGCGTAGCGCACCGAGGAGTGCGAGTTCACCGAGAGCACGCCAGCGTGTACGCCCTGGGCCACGCGCATCGCACGGCCCAGATTCTCGGTCCACAGCGAACCGGCGAGTCCGTAGACCGTGTCGTTCGCCAGGCGGATGGCGTCGGCTTCGTCGTCGAAGGGCAGCACCGACAGGATCGGTCCGAAGATCTCGTCCTGGGCGATCCGGTCGCCGGGCCCGGCGAGCACGACGGCGGGCGCGAACCAGAATCCGTCCCCGCTCGGCGCGCTCCCTCGGTAGGCGATGTTCGCGCCGTCGAGAAAGGATGCCACGGTGTCGCGATGCGACGCAGAGATGAGCGGGCCCATATCCGTGCTCTCCTGGCTCGGATCGCCGACCTTCCAGCTCTGCACTGCGGGTTCGAGCAGCTCGAGGAAGCGATCGTAGACACTGCGCTGCACGAGCAGACGACTACGGGCGCAGCAGTCTTGGCCGGCGTTGTCGAACACCGAGCCTGGTACGGCGGCTGCGGCCTTCTCGAGATCGGCATCCTCGAACACGATGTTCGCGGACTTGCCACCCAGCTCCAGGGTGACCGGTTTCAATGCTCTGGCACAGCCCGCGGCGACGTCGACTCCGACCTCGGTGGAACCGGTGAACACGACCTTGCGCACATCCGGATTCGTGACGAAGCGCTGTCCGACGACCGAGCCCGAGCCGGTGATGACCTGGAAGAGCCCCTCGGGCAGGCCAGACTCGACAGCGAGCTCACCCAGACGGAGCGCAGTGAGAGGAGTGAGCTCGGCCGGTTTGAGCACAACAGCATTGCCCGCGGCGAGCGCCGGAGCGAATGCCCACGACGCGATCGTCATCGGGAAGTTCCACGGCACGATCACCCCGACGACGCCGTAGGCCTCGTGGAAAGTGACATCCAGTCCACCGGCGACCGGGATCTGCCGACCGGAAAGCCGCTCCGGGTCAGCGGAGTAGTAGTTCAGCACCTGGGCCACATGACTCGCCTCCCAGCGAGCTGAGCCGATCGGATGCCCAGAGTTGAGCACCTCGAGCTGGGCAAGCTCTTCGGTCGCGGCCTCGACGTGGCGGGCGAAGGAGCGCAGGGCCTCGGCGCGTGCGGCCGGCGCCAGCGATGCCCAGCGGCGCTGGGCGACGACGGCGCGCGCGATCGCGGCATCCACCTCATCGATGCTCGCGCGTGAGACGTCGCGAATGGCCGTCGCGGTCGACGGGTTGATCACGGTGAATGCGCTCATCGCACGCCCTCCTTCTGCTGATGCTGTACGTTCTGAATCTTTTGCGCGGCGAACTCGCGAGCCTCGGCGACCAGTCCCTCGAACAGATGCCGGTTCTCGGCGTTCTCCTCCGGATGCCACTGCACGCCGACGAGATAGCCGTTGGCGGTGTCCTCGAAGGCCTGCACGAGGCCGTCGTCCGTGCGCGCAGAGACGGTGAGCCCTTCGCCCAGGCGGTCGATGCCCTGGTGGTGGTAGCTGTGCACGCGGAACGCGCCGTCTGTTAAAGCCGCGCCGATCACGTCGGCGAGCATCGTGCCAGGAACGACCGCGACGTCATTCGATGCGAAGACTCCGCCGCCGAGCTTGTACCGATCGGTGCCGAGAGACTCCGGCAGGTGCTGCTGCAGCGAGCCGCCGCGGGCGACGTTCACGAGTTGCAGTCCGCGGCAGATCGCCAGCACCGGCATCCGTCGACGCTCTGCGGCACGGAAAAGGGCGAGCTCCCACGCATCGCGGTCGACACGCGCGGCGTCTGTCATCGGGTGACGCTCGGCCCCATAGAGCTCGGGCTGCACGTCTGCACCTCCGGTGAGGATGAGCCCGTCGAGACCAGCGATCGCGGCATCCGCCACTTCCGCTGCCTGTGGGGGCAGCAGCATCGCGATGCCACCGGAGGATGTGACGCTCAGCAGATACTGCTCCGGTAAGAACGCGGCGCGCACATCCCACACGCCCTGCGTTGCGCGCTCGAGATAGGTGGTGACGCCGATCAGCGGAAGGCGTGCACGCTCATCGCCTTTCGAGTGTTCAGAGTCGTTCGAAGCCACGGACGCGCTCCCAGTCGGTGACGGCGGCGTCGAAGGCCTCGACCTCGATGCGCGCCTGGTTCAGATAGTGCTCCACGACGTCATCCCCGAAGGCTGCGCGCGCGATCTTCGATTCGCTGAACAGCCGAGCCGCATCCCGCAGCGTCGTCGGAAGATGATCGACGTCGGCGGCGTAGGCCGAGCCCTCCAGGCGCGGCGGGAGCGTCAGTTCGTTCTCGATGCCGTACAGACCTCCCGCGATGATCGCGGAGATGCTGAGATACGGATTCACGTCACCGCCCGGCACGCGATTCTCGACCCGCAGCGACGGACCATGACCGACCACACGCAGCGCGCAGGTGCGGTTGTCGATCCCCCATGCCACACCTGTGGGTGCGAAGCTGCCCTCGGCAAATCGCTTATAGGAGTTGATCGTCGGCGCGTACAGCAGTGTGAACTCGCGAAGAGTGGCGAGGATGCCGGCGATCCAGTGCTCCATCTCCGGGCTGAAACCGTACTCACCGTCGCCCGCCATGACGGATTTGCCATCGGCATCCCGCAGCGAGAGATGGATGTGACAGCTGTTGCCCTCGCGCTCATTGAACTTCGCCATGAACGTGAGCGACTGGCCGTGCTGCTCTGCGATCTCCTTCGCACCGTTCTTGTAGATCGTGTGCTGATCGGCGGTCTCGCGCACCTCGGCGTAGCGGAAGGCGATCTCCTGCTGACCGAAGTTGCACTCCCCCTTCACACCCTCGTTGTATAGCCCCGCGCCGTCCATGCTGTTGCGGATGTCGCGCAGCAGCGGCTCGAGGCGAGTGGTGGCGAGCAGGTTGTAGTCGACGTTGTAGTCACTCGTCGGTGTGAGGCCTTCGTACTTGCGCGCCCAGGCCTCGCGGTAGGTGTCCTCGAAGACGATGAACTCGAGTTCCGTGGCGGAAAAAGCTGTCCAGCCGCGCTCGGCGAGACGGTCGCGCTGCCGGTCGAGGATGGCGCGGGGCGAGGGCGCGACAGGTGTGCCGTCTGCCCAGACGAGATCGGCGATGACGAGCGCCGAGCCCTCAATCCACGGGATACGACGCAGCGTCGCAGGATCCGGACGCAGCCCCATGTCGCCGTAGCCCTTGTCCCAGCTCGACATCGCGTAGCCGTCCATCGTGTTCAGGTCGACGTCGACGGAGAGCAGATAATCGCACGATTCCGCGCCGTGGTCGAGCACCTCTTCCTGGAAGAGTCTGGCGGAGATGCGTTTACCGGCGAGGCGTCCCTGCGCATCTGCGAAGGCGACGATCACGGTGTCGATCTCGCCCTTCGCGATCGCCTCGTCCAGCTGCTCGACGCTGAGGTTTCCCGGCATGTTCCGCTCCACTCCGTCTGCGCCCGGTGTTCGTCCGAGCACTTCGCACACTAGAACACTTTCAGGTCTAAAGGTAGACGAATCAGACCATTAGGTGTCACAATCTCTCGCAAGGCGCTCCCGCGTCTGTCCAGGTGCGAACGGAGTTCGGATGTCTGAGCAACAAAGTGGGTCCCGCAAGGTCGCTGGGGCGACCTATACACGAGCCGGAAGCGAGTACTTCGCGAAACGCTCGCTCAGGCGCAGCGCCGGCGTGTGGGGCCTGTGGGGGCTTGCAGTTGCCGCCGTCATCTCGGGCGACTTCTCCGGCTGGAACTTCGGCATCGAGTTCGCCGGCTTCGGCGGGATGCTGATCGCCTTCGCCATCCTCGTGATCATGTACTACGGCATGATCTTCGCCATCGGCGAGATGGCATCCGCGATGCCACACACCGGCGGCGCGTACTCCTTCGCCCGTTCGGCCATGGGGCCGTGGGGTGGTCTGGTCACCGGCGCCGCCGAGACCATCGAGTACGTCGCGACCACGGCGGTGATCGTCTACTTCTCCGCGTCCTATGCGAACGGGATTACCTCGGAGCTCCTGGGGCTGACTCTGCCCGGCTGGGTCTGGTACCTGATCCTCTACATCGTCTTCATTGCCCTGAACTCTGCGGGCGCCGCCATTTCGTTCCGCTTCGCGATCATCGTCGCGGTGATCTCGATCGGCATCATCCTCGTCTTCTCGTTCATGGCGCTGTTCTCCGGCGCGTTCTCATGGGATGCCCTGTGGGACATCGTGCCCGACGAGGGGCAGAGCGTATTCCTCCCGCATGGGGTGCTGCCGATCCTGTTCGCGCTGCCGTTCGCGATGTGGTTCTTCCTCGGCATCGAGGAGCTGCCGCTTGCCGCGGAAGAATCGCACAACCCCACCCGCGACATCCCCAAGGCGGGTTTCTGGGCTCGCGGCACGCTCATCATCACAGGCCTGCTGGTGCTCTTCCTCAACACCGGCGTTCTCGGCGCCGAAGCCACCGGCAAGGCCGGTGAGCCACTGCTCGACGGATTCCGCGCGATCGTCGGCGATCAACTGGCCGCAGTCCTCGCCCTGTTCGCCCTCGTCGGCCTGCTCGCGTCACTGCAGGGCATCATGTTCGCCTACGGGCGCAACATGTATTCCCTCTCCCGCGCCGGCTATTACCCGCAGTTCCTTTCCCTCACCGGCAAACGCCAGACCCCGTGGGTCGCGCTCGTTGTCGGCGCCGCGATCGGCTTCATCGCGCTCATCGTGCTTGACGTGCTGGCCGTAGTCGATGAGGCGGGCGCCGGCACCGTCGCCGGTGCGATCGTGCTGAACATCGCCGTCTGGGGCGCCGTGCTGGCGTACGGACTGCAGCTGATCTCGTTCATCATCCTGCGCAAGAAGTTCCCGAACGCCGACCGCCCGTACCGCAGCCCGTGGGGAATCCCCGGGGCGGTCGCCGCTCTCGTGATCGCGGCGCTCATCTTCGTCGGCTTCCTCCTGAACCCGACGTTCGGGCCGGCGATCATCGCCATCGCGATCGTCTATGTGATCATCCTGCTCGGATTCGGACTGTTCTTCCGACACCGCCTCGTGCTCTCACCGGAGGAAGAATACGCGCTCTCCGGCGGCGAGCACGGCGACCCTCAGGCGGAGGGATATGACGCCATGGAGGGCGAGGTATTCGATAAGAAGTAGTCCCCACCGGGGGCGTGGACTACTTCTTATCGAAGTCGAACGCCTTGAGCAGCTCGCCTACAGCCTGCTCGCGCTCCTCGCCGCCCTGTTCGAACATGTCTGTGACGTGCGTACGCAGGTGATTCTCGAGCAGCAGGCGGTTGAGGGACTCGAGCGAGCGCTGGATGGCCCGGGACTGCGTGATGATGTCCATGCAGTACTCCTCGTTCTCGATCATCCTGGTGACGCCGCGCAGCTGTCCCTCAAGGATGCTGGTGCGATGCAGAGCGCGCTTTTTGATGTCTTCGATCACGATCCGAGAGTACCCCGCCCCACTCTCGGGGAACACTTGCAGGGCCCGCGTGGCACACCTGCAGGGCGATCGTACGGATGTCTGGCGAAACGCCGCTGAATGGACCTGCATCCGTGCATCGGCACTGCAAGTGTGCGCGACGAGAACATCGCGCGTGCGAGGATGACGTCATGCCGCGCACCCCACTGGCCTTTCTCTCACCCGCCGATCAGGAGCGACTGCGCGCGCTTCGTCGAATGAAGGCGATCGCGGTCGGTGCGCTGGTGTTCATGGCGGTCGTGTTCGTCATCGCGTTCTGGCTGCAGCAGCGCCAGCCGTGGCTCGGATATGTCCGCGCAGCAGCCGAGGGTGGAATGGTCGGCGGCCTCGCTGACTGGTTCGCTGTCACCGCGCTGTTTCGCAGACCGCTGGGTCTGCCGATTCCGCACACCGCGATCATCCCGAACCGCAAAGACGAGATCGGGCGCACCCTGGGTGAGTTCGTCGAAACGAACTTCCTTGCCGCTGAGGTCGTGCGCACCAAGCTCACCCAGACCGCGATCGCACAGCGCGCCGGCGAATGGCTCCGACAGCCATCGCACGCGGAGCGGGTTGCCGCCGAAGGCTCGACGATCGCGATTGCCGTCCTCAATGCACTCAGCGACGATGACGTCCGCGATCTCATCACAGACCTTGCGCGCGAGCATCTGGTCGATCCGGAATGGGGCCCGCCCGCCGGCGCCTGGCTCGAGAAGATTGTCGAAGCGGATGCCCATCACGGCGCAGTTGACCTCGCCGCAGACAGCATCTCGACGTGGCTGGATACCAACGGCGAGGCCTTTGCCGGCCTCATCTCCCGGCGCCTGCCATCGTGGGTTCCCAAGCTCGCGCACCGCTTCGTCGACGAGACCGTTTATCACGAGGCCGTCAAGTTCGTTCATGCGGTGCAGGCCGATCCGCAGCATCCGGCCCGCCTCGCGATCGACGGATACCTTGGCCGCCTTGCCGACAACCTACAGAACGACCCCGCCACCCGCGCAAAGTTGGAGAACGCGAAAGCGTCACTTTTCGACAGCCCCCGCGTGGGTGCGCTGGCCACGGAGGCCTGGAACACCGCGAAGGCGGGCCTGCTGAAGTCCCTCGCGGATCCTGCGAGTGGTCTGCGCGCACGCGCGGCGCAAGCAGTACAGGAAGTCGGCGAGCGGCTGACGACGGATGCTGCGCTGCAGAAGCGCGTGGATACCTGGGTGTCCGACGCCGCAGTGTTCCTCGTCGATCGTTACCGGCACGACATCGCGTCGATCATCACCGACACCGTCGAGCGCTGGGATCCGGCCGAGACGACGGAGAAGATCGAGCTCATGGTCGGTCGCGACCTGCAGTACATCCGACTGAACGGCACCGTGGTGGGTGCGCTGGCTGGGCTCGCGATCTTCACGATCGCACACGCCGTGATTCCGGGGGTGTGAGCTTCGACCCCTGTCCGCTCAGCGCGCGGCGAGGCCGGCGAGCATCTCCAGCACGCACAGCGCTGCGAGGCGCACGGTGCGGCCGTCGGCAGAGTCTGCGGTGGCATCCACCTCGGCGATGTCGGCGCTGACGATGCGGGCGTCTGCGGTGAGAGCACGCACCAGCGCACGCAACTCGAAGGCGGCAAGCCCACCGGGCACGCTCGCCGGGCATCCGGGAACTGCCGAACGATCGGCCGCGTCGACATCGACGTCGAGATGGATCCGAGCCTCGGCATCCACTCCTGCGATCTCGTGCGCCTCGCTGACGACGTCGGCGAGACCGCGGCGACGCAGCTCGTCCAGGGTGATGACGCGGATGCCCCAGTCCGCTGCGCGCTGCGCGTAGGCGGCGGAGTTCGCATAGTCGGCAATGCCGATCTGCACGATCCGCGTCGGGTCGATGCGTTCTTCGGTCGGGGCATCCTGCACCAGCCGACGCACGGGCGATCCGTTGGAGACCCCCTCGCGCAGATCGAAGTGGGCGTCGATCGTGATGAGTCCAGTGGCGGCAGCGCCGCGCGCCACCGGGTAGGTGAGGGAGTTGTCACCGCCGAGCGCGATGACAAGCCTTGCCGCCGCCGACAGTTCGGCGACGCGGGCGATCGTGGCGGTGATTCCGGTATCGCTGTCCGGCTCGTCGATATCACCGGCATCCGCGATCCGCAGCGCAGCGTTCAGATCGACAACGGGCGGGCCCATCAGCGTCGCACTGTATCGAGGAAGGGCCTCGCGGATCGCCGCCGGTGTCGCGTGTGCGCCGGTCGGTGAGAGCGAGGTGCGCCAGGTCGGTACGCCGAGGAGCACGGCATCCGCTCGGTCTCCGGGCTCGAACGAGGGCCAGCCGCCCGCGCGTGGCCAGAGGTCATCGTGTGTGAGGGTCATGGGTATCGCTCGCCGTCCTTCCAGACCTGTCGCACCAGCGGTACGCCGGGACGATATGCCAGGTGCACGTGCGTCGGGGCGTTCAGCAGCACCAGGTCGGCGCGCGCGCCGGGTCGGATGATGCCGATGTCATTGCGGCGCAGTGCTCGCGCGCCGCCGGCCGTCGCTGCCCAGAGCGCTTCGGCCGGCGTCATGCCCATGTCGCGCACGGCGATCGCGATGCAGAACGGCATCGACGAGGTGAAGCTCGACCCAGGATTCGTGTCGCACGCGAGAGCGACGGTGACGCCGGCATCGATCAGCCGACGTGCGTCCGGATAGGGCTGCCGAGTGGAGAACTCGACGCCGGGCAATAACGTCAGCACGGTGTCGGATGCCGCGAGCGCGGAGATGTCATCATCCGTCAGGTAGGTGCCGTGATCGATGGATGCCGCGCCGAGTTCGACAGCCAGCTGCACTCCCCCGCCCGGGCCGAGCTGGCTGGCGTGCACTCGCGGCACGAGGCCCCTCGCTATTCCGGCTTCGAGCACGCGCCGAGACTGCTCGACGGTGAAGGCGCCGGTCTCGCAGAAGACGTCGATCCACCGCGCGTGTGGAGCGCAGGCATCCAGCATCTCCCCGATGACCAGGTCGACGTACTCGTCCGAGCGGTCTGCGTACTCCGCGGGGACGACATGTGCGCCCAGGAACGTCACCTCCGGAGTGACCTCGGCGGCGAGCTGCACCAATCGCTCCTCGGTGTTCACGTCTAGGCCGTAGCCACTTTTAATCTCGACGGTCGTCGTGCCCTGGGCGAGCAGCTCATCAACGAATCCGCGCAGCCGTGTGCGCAACTCGTCCTCTGTCGCTGCCCGTGTCGCCGCAACGGTGGATCGTATGCCGCCCGCGGCATACTTCTCCCCCGCCATGCGCGCCTCGAACTCCGCCGCGCGATCGCCCGCGAAGACGAGGTGGCTGTGGCTGTCGACGAATCCCGGAATGATCGCGCGTGCCCCAGCATCCACCACCTCCGTTTCCTGCCCATGGGTGGTTGGGGCGGATGCTGCCGGCCCGACCCACGCGATGCGTCCATCCTCGATGAGCACCGCCGCGTCACGCAATATCCCGCACTGGTCGCCGTCCGCGTCGACGTTGGTCACCAACTCCCCAATGTTCGAGATCAAGGTGCGCATCGTCTACCTCTTATCAGTCGTCGAGTGGGCGTTGGTGGCTCGAAAATCCCGCAAAACCGAGCCACGAGCGCCCACTCGCAAGGGGTGGGGGGTTGGGGTTGGGGTGGCGGTCATGGCATGGGGAGCTTTAGGCCGCGGGTGCGGGCTACTTCGCGGGCACGTTCGTATCCGGCATCCGCGTGGCGCATGACGCCGGTGCCCGGGTCATTCGTGAGCACACGTTCGAGCTTCTCGGCCGCCAGTGCCGTGCCGTCGGCAACACACACCTGCCCGGCATGGATGCTGCGGCCGATCCCGACCCCGCCACCGTGGTGCAGCGAGACCCAGGATGCCCCGGATGCCGTGTTCAGCAGCGCATTCAGCAGCGGCCAGTCGGCGATGGCGTCCGAGCCGTCGGCCATGGCCTCGGTCTCACGGTACGGCGAGGCGACCGACCCGGCATCCAGGTGGTCACGTCCGATGACGATCGGCGCTTTCAGCTCGCCCGAGGCGACCATCTCGTTGAACTTCAGCCCGGCCAGGTGACGCTCCTTATAACCGAGCCAACAGATCCGTGCCGGCAGCCCCTCGAAGTGCACCTTCTCCGCCGCCTGATCGAGCCAGCGGTGCAGGGCCGCATCCTCCGGGAACAGCTCCTTCACCGCCTGGTCGGTTGCTGCAATGTCAGCGGGATCACCCGACAACGCCACCCAGCGGAACGGCCCCTTCCCTTCCGCGAACAGCGGGCGGATATACGCGGGAACGAAGCCCGGGAACGCGAATGCCCTCTCGAACCCGCCCAGCTCGGCCTCGCGCCGGATGGAGTTCCCGTAATCGAAGACGGCGGCGCCGGCATCTTGGAACCCGACCATCGCGGCGACGTGCGCGGCCATCGACTCCCGAGCACGCAACGTGAAATCCTCCGGGTCACGCTCCGCTTCGCCCTTCCACTCACCAACTGAGACCCCGACTGGCAGGTATGCGAGCGGGTCATGTGCGCTGGTCTGGTCGGTGACGATATCGATCGGCACACCCCGACGAAGGAGCTCAGGGAAGATCTCGGCAGCGTTGCCGACCACTCCCACGGAAAGTGCCTCGCCGGCATCTTTGGCGGCGAGGACATCTGCCACGGCCGAGTCCAGGTCGGTCGTGTATCGATCAAGGTAGCCGTGCTCCACGCGACGAGCGAGTCGCGTCTCATCGACGTCGACGATCAGCACTGCACCGCCGTTCATCGTGACGGCGAGTGGTTGCGCCCCACCCATGCCGCCGGCCCCGCCGGTGAGAGTCAGCGTGCCGGCAAGCGACTCGCGACCGAGAGAGCGCGCCACCTCGACGAAGGTCTCGTACGTGCCCTGCAGGATGCCCTGCGTGCCGATGTAGATCCACGACCCCGCCGTCATCTGCCCGTACATGGTGAGCCCGAGCGCCTCGAGCCGGCGGAATTCCGGCCACGTTGCCCAGTCGCCCACGAGATTGGAGTTCGCGATCAGGACGCGCGGCGCCCACTCGTGCGTGCGGAACACGCCGACTGGTTTGCCGGACTGCACGAGCAGGGTCTCATCCGGCTCGAGCTCATCGAGCGTGCGGATGATCGCGTCATACGCCTCCCAGGAACGGGCTGCCTTGCCAGTACCGCCATAGACCACGAGATCTTCCGGATGCTCGGCCACCTCCGGATCGAGGTTGTTCATCAGCATCCGCTTGGCGGCCTCCGCACCCCAACTCTTGGCGGTGCGTTCGTTGCCGCGTGCGGCGTGGATGTCACTCCGAGACAGCGGCGTTTCATGAGACAAGAGCGTTCTCCTTCGCAGTACGAGCAACAGCGCCCGATCGGACGAGCTCGGTGACGGCTTCAATCTCGGGCGAGAGGAACCGGTCGGGGCCGGGCCCGTCGGCGACAGTGCGGACGAGGTCGCGGACGGCGCCGGTCACCGCTCCCGCCTCGAGCGGCGCACGCAGGTCGAGCGCGCGAGCACCGGTGAGCACCTCGATCGCGATCACGCGAGTCAGCCCGTCGATCGCGCGACGGAGTTTGCGGGCCGCAGACCAGCCCATCGAGACGTGATCCTCCTGCATCGCGGATGACGGTATCGAATCGACGGATGCCGGAGCGGCAAGACGCTTCAGCTCGGAGACGATCCCCGCAGCGGCATACTGCGCGATCATGAGGCCGGAGTCCACGCCAACCTCATGTGCGAGGAACGGCGGCAGGCCGCGGTTGCGGGCAGCGTCCAGGGCGCGGTCGGTACGCCGCTCGGAGACGCTGGCGACATCGGCCACCGAGATCGCCAAGAAGTCGAGTACGGCCGCGACCGGAGCACCGTGGAAGTTTCCGTTCGACTCGATCCGGCCGTCCACTGTGATGACAGGGTTGTCGATCACACTCGCCAGCTCACGCGAGGCGATTGTGGCGGCGTGTGCCATCGTGTCGCGCATGACCCCGTGCACCTGCGGTGAGCAGCGCAGCGAGTACGCATCCTGCACTCGGCCGTCTTCCGGGCCCCTGTGGCTGGCGAGAATGGGCGACTCCGCGAGGAAAGCACGCAGATTCGCCGCCGACTTCGCCTGCCCGACCTGCGGGCGCAGCGCCATCAGATCAGCGGCGAATACGGCGTCCGTTCCCAGCTGACTCTCGATCGACATCGCCGCCGCGAGGTCTGCGGTGGTGATGAGGGTTTCGAGATCGTGCAGGGCGAGCAGCAGCATCCCGAGCATGCCGTCGGTGCCATTGATGAGGGCGAGACCCTCCTTCTCCACGAGGACGAGCGGCTCAATTCCTGCGGCCGCGAGCGCCTCGGACGCGGCCTGCAGGATGCCTTCCACCCGCACCTCGCCCTCTCCCATCGCTGCCAACGCGATATGCGCGAGCGGGGCGAGGTCGCCGGAGCAGCCCAGCGATCCGTACTCTCTGACGACCGGGGTGATACCCGCGTTCAGCATGGCGGCATATGTTTCGGCGACGACGGGACGCACACCTGTGCGACCGGATGCCAGGGTCTGCAACCGCAGAAGCTGCAGCGCCCGCACCACCTCGGCCTCAACCTCATCCCCCGTGCCCGCAGCGTGTGAGCGGATGAGACTCGCCTGCAACTGGTGGCGTCGCTCTGGCGCGATGAATGTGGTCGCGAGCGCACCGAAGCCGGTGGAGACGCCATAGTGCGGATCCGGGTCCGCGGCGAGCGCGTCAACGATGCCACGGGTCTCGGCAATCCGGTCGAGTGCCGCGTCATCGAGCATGATCCGCGCACCGTGCCGAGTGATCGCGACGACATCGGCCGGGCTCAAGACATCGGCGCCGACGCGCGCTGCACCGCCGACGAGGATAGGGGGAAACTCTGCCATGGCTTGATTCCACACCCTGGCACTGGCGGCGAATAGAGGCGCATGACATCCTTTGTCTGTGATTCCAGACAGTACAAGCGGAGCGCAGGTTCCCGCTGCCGACCAGACCCTGCGCATTCTGCGGTATCTGGCGGGGCGCCCCGCATCCGTCGCTGCATCCGCGATCGCTCGCGAGTTGGCCTTGCCCCGTTCGACGGTTCACCATCTGCTGAACACCCTCGCCGCGCACGGGTTCGTGCTGCACCTGCGCGAAGAACGACGCTGGGCACTGGGAACGGCGGCATCCGAGCTCGCCGGCGGATTCGCTCGCCAGCAACCGCTGGCACGACTCGGTCGCCCTCTGGTCGCGGCGCTCGCCGACCGTCTGGGAGAGAGCACGCACCTGGCCGTGTTGAGCGGCAGCGACGTGGTCTACATCGTCGAAGAGCGCGCTCCGCGGCGTCCGGCACTGGTCACCGATGTGGGTGTGCGGCTGCCAGCGCATCTGACGGCGACCGGCCGCGCGATGCTGGCTGCGCTCCCCCGCGAGCAGGTGCGGGCGCTGTACCCGGACGCATCGGCGTTCTCCACCCGCACCCACCGCGGACCGAACACGCCCAGAGAGCTCCGCGAGCTGCTGCGCAGCATCCGCGCCGCTGGATTCGCATCGGAGGACGGCGAGGTGACGGAGGGCATGCGATCGGTGGGAGCCGCGGTACGCGACACGTCAGGATGGCCGCTCGCCGCCGTCGCCGCGACCTGGTCGAGCGATACCGGGGCGGCACAAGCGGATGCCGCGAGCGCGGTGATTCAGACCGCAGCAGAGCTCCAGCGCAGACTGCGCCATTGACGTGTCGCAGAACTGCGACATCGGCGCGACAGGACGGCGACATCGGTTCGATACTCTCAAAGGCATGAACACGACCGCACGCCGAGCAGTGGCCGCCCTGAGTACCGCTCTCACGCTTATCGCCGCAGCCGGATGCTCGGACCAGATTCCGGCCGAATCGACGCCGACGGCACCCGCCGCAGTCGAGTCTGAACCTGCGGCGAGCACGCCCGAGCCCGATGCACCCACTGGCCTGCCCACGGTCGCGGGATATGCCGAGGGTGAGTTCCCGCCGGTGCCGCTGTTCCAGCTGCCCGACCTCTCCCTTCTGGACGCGAGTGTCTCTTCCTTCGCGATCGAGGTTCGCGACGACTTCGCGACGATCCCCGGTGTGACGGTCTCTGCCGCGCAGTGCGATGCCGGCGGCAGCGTGATCGCCGGCAACGGCAGCGCCTACCTGTACGGCGACGGCTCGGGCAACTACACCGGCTCTGACGGCAGCATCCAGAACTACGGTGACGGGTCAGGCTCGTTCACTCTCAACGGTGTGACGGTCGACAACTACGGTGACGGATCGGGCACCTACGACGATGGCACCGTCAGCATCCAGAACTACGGCGACGGCTCAGGCGTCTACAGCGATGCCAGCATCAGCGTGAACATCTACGGCGACGGCTCCGGCGTCTACACGGCAGGCGCCGTGGTCATCAACAACTACGGCGACGGATCTGGCAACTACGCAGATGGCTCCGTCAGCATCGAGAATTACGGCGACGGCTCCGGCGTCTACAGCGACGCTGACATCACGATCAACAATTACGGTGACGGGACCGGCACGATCGATGGCGTACCAATCGAGGTCGAACCGATCGCGATCGTGCCGGTGCTCGGAGTCTTTCCTCCCCTGAGCACGCTGCAGCCGATCGAGTCATGCGGCACCATCCTCACCTTCCAGGACGGCGTGCTCTTCGACTTCGACCGCAGCGAGGTGCGCGCTGACGCTGCAGGCACCCTCAAGACCGTCGCAGCCGTGCTGACAGAGTATGACGTGCCCCAGGCGATCGTGTCCGGCCACACTGACGCGATCGGCTCCGACGACGACAACCAGACGCTCTCCGAGGATCGTGCCGCATCCGTGGTCGCCGCTCTGGAAAAGGCCGGAGTCACGTCAGCTCTCACCGCAGAGGGATATGGCGAAACCAGCCCCGTTGCCGCGAACGAGATCGACGGCGAGGACAACGCGGCCGGCCGTCAGCTCAACCGCCGCGTCGAGATCTTCATCCCTGCGGCTCTCTGACCCCATACTTCTGCCCATCTCACCGGTCCCCCTCAAGGAGACAGCATGCTCACCGTCCGTTCACTCGCGATCGCCGCAGCCGTTGGCATCCTCATCACCACGCTCACCGGATGCGCCGTGTCTGTGACCGACCCCGATACGGATACGACGCAGGAGTCCGCCGTTGAGACTGAGCCGCAGGAAGCGGTAGCCAGCGACGAGGATGCCCCGGACGACGCCGAGGACGGCCCCGTGAACGCAGACTCCGGTCCCACCGAGTGGAGCGCCGAGGTCGGCGAGGCCCGCGATGAAAAGCTCGCCTCTGTCATGAAGACCGTGACCTGCGACGGCGACCTCGTCCTCGGAGACAACGAGACCGGGCAGGTCATCCAAATCGAGGGCCCCTGCGAGCACCTCGTTCTCGATATGCACGGCGGCTTCGTCGTAGCGGGAGAGATCACCACCCTGGATATCCGCGGCGTCGGGAACGCGGTGTTTGTCGACGCGGTGACCACGCTCAACGTCACAGGAGACGGCGGCGCCGTGTACTGGCTCGGCCCGACACCGGCTGTGAACGATAGCGGCGCCGGCAACGTGCTCACGGCAGGATGAGTCTGTGGCATCCGACCGACCCCGCCTCCTCCTCGTCGATGATGACGAGGCGATCACCGGCGCGCTGAGCGCGTTCCTGGAGCGCAGCGGCTATGACGTCCACATCGCCGGCGATGGCCGGGCGGGTTTGGATGCCGTGGCCGAACAGGTTCCTGATCTCGTCGTCAGTGACGTCCTGATGCCGCACATGGATGGACGCGAGTTCGTGCGCCTGTTGCGCGAGCGCGACCTCTGGCTGCCGGTGATCCTGCTCACTCAGGTCGGCGAATCGTGGGAGCGCAGCGCGGCACTGGACGAGGGCGCAGACGACTATCTGAACAAGCCGTTCGATCCCCAGGAGCTACTCTCACGCATCCGCGCGGTGCTGCGAAGGGCATCGCAGGGTGCGGGCGGACTGCCGGCAGCGACGAAGTTGCGTGCCGGAGAGCTGCTCCTGGATCGGACGTCCCGTCGGGCGTGGCTGGCGGAGCGCGAGATCACTCTGACCCCCAAAGCGATGACGCTGTTGGAGTACCTGATGACGCATCCGCAGGAGGCGCTACCGCGAGAACGGCTGCTCGCGGCACTGTGGGGCTTTGATTTCGCCAGCTCAAGCCGCGCAGTCGATCATCGGATCGCCGAGCTGCGTCGGGTTCTCGGCGACGACCCGACCACACCTCGCTTCATCGATACCGCACCGGGTCTCGGGTATCGCTTCATCGCCGCGGTGGTGCCAGCGTGAGCGCCGCAAGTCGCTTCGGCTGGAACCCCGCTCACCGTGTCAGATTGGCCGCCGCGGTCATCAGCCCGGTCATACTGGGCGCTGCAGCAGGTGGCATCTTGCTCTTGCTCGGCGAACGCCGCAGCCTGACGATCGCGATGGCGCTTCCCGCCGTCTTCCTGGCCGCAGGCGTCCTGATCAGCCTGATCGTGGGGATCGCCCTACTCGTGCGCTCGCGCCGTCGCCGCAGCAGGGGGCGTGTCGCCACCGCCCACATCGAAGGCGAGGCCGTGGGCCAGCGCACAGAGCGCGAGAGCCATCGCAGGTTCCTGGCCAGGCTCGACCATGAACTCAAGAATCCGCTGACCGCGATTCTCGCGACCGCCGCAGGCCGAGACTCACCGGAATGGCACACAGTGGATGCGCAGGCTCGAAAGCTGGGCACTCTCGTCCGAGATCTGCGCAAGCTTGCCGAGTTGGAGACGCGAGAACTGGAGCGAGAACAGGTTGACCTCGAGGTCGTGCTCGAAGAAGCTGTCGATGCGATCCGCCAGCGCGACGCCGCCTCGGCGGCCCGCATCCGCGTGGACGTGACGCGAGTTCCGTGGACCGTGCCGCCAGTGCATGCCGACATCGATCTGTTGTCGCTCGCTATCGACAACGTCCTCGGCAACGCCGTGAAGTACTCCGCCGAGGGCTCGATCGAGGTTCGGCTTCGCGAGGAAAGCGGATGGGCAGTCATCGAGGTCGCTGACGCGGGACGCGGCATCCCCGCAGTCGATCTTCCCGTCGTATTCGACGAGCTGGCGCGCGCACAGAACGCACGCGATGTGCAGGGCTCAGGGCTCGGTCTCACGCTCGTGTCGACGGTGCTCGCCCGACACGGCGGCGACGTCGCGCTGCGTTCTGTCGAAGGATCCGGCAGCGTGATCACGCTGCGCCTGCCGCTGCGCTGAACCTGAGTCTGCCGCTGCGCTGAACACTCTCGCCGCTGCGCTGGAAAAGGTGGAAGGGGCCGCAGGCTCACCCGCCCGCGACCCCCTCTCAGGAGTCGGATTTCTCCGTCAGATCAGCCAGCCGCGCCCTTGCGGGACTTAATGAAGCTCTCCGGCTCCTGCTTGGCACGCTTGACTGCTCGCTTCTCTTTCAGCGACAGCTTCGCGGATTTCTTACCTGTTCGTTCTGTGGGTGTCTTTCCAGACATCGAGACTCGCTTCCCTCTTATTCGGCTGGCGGGTGTAACCACTGACCATAGCCAGTTCCACGGTGAAGTCAAATTTCCCGGTGAGAAGGAAAAAACGTGTTCTCCGAACCGGTCAGGAGATCCGGAGCGACTACGCTCAGAACGTGCTCGATACACTCACGGGATTCGTTGTCGTCGGGCTCGCGATCGCCGTCGGATATCTCATCGGGCGCATCGACCTTCTCGGCCCGCACGCCCGCCATGTGCTCGGGCGACTGACGTTCTTCGTGCTCTCCCCCTTCCTGCTGTTCACCGTGCTCGCTCAGGCCGATGCATCGATGCTGTTCTCGTCGCTGCTGCCTGTGTCCGCGATCGCTGCGGTCGTGGTCATTGGTGCGCACGCGCTCGTGGCGAAGTACATCTGGAAGCGCAGCGTCGGTGAGACCGTCATCGGTGCGCTGTCGGCTGGGCAGGTGAACTCGAACAACATCGGCATTCCGCTGTCGCTGTATCTGCTGGGCAGCGCCGCGTACCCGGCGCCGGTAATCCTGCTGCAGTTGATGGTGTTCACACCGATCTCGCTGACGATCCTCGACGCCGTCACGAGTGGGCGTACGTCGCCCTGGCGCACCTTCGTGCGCACGGCGACGAACCCGATCATTCTCGGCTCAGCGCTCGGGACCCTCGTCTCGGTGTTCGACATCGAACTGCCGCCGATCGTGATGGAACCGACCACTCTGTTGGCGAACGCCTGCGTTCCGGTGTTGCTGATCAGCTACGGCATCTCACTGCACGGCCAGAAGGTTCTCGGCACCTCGGGGCACCGTAGGGACGTACTGCTCGCGAGCACCTTGAAACTGCTGATCATGCCGCTCGTCGCGTGGGTCACCGCACAGTTCGTGTTCGGTCTGTCCACGCACGAGGTCTTGATCGTCGTCGTTCTTGCGGCGCTGCCGACCGCACAGAACGTCTTCAACTACTCGCAGCGCTACGACATCGGCGAGGCGATGTCTCGCGATACGGTCTTCATCACGACGATCGGCTGCGTACCCGTGCTGCTGATCGCGACACTGCTCTTGGGGTGAGGGCGGGCAACTGGAAGAGTGTCAGCATGAGCGCTCTCCGCATCCTGCACCTCAGCGACACCCATTTCTCCGCAGACGGCGGGCGTCACTACGGCGTCGTCGACACTGCCGAGCACCTGGGCAGAGCACTGGCGCATGTCGAACACCTCACTTTCGACCTGGTCGTCGTCTCAGGCGACGTCAGCGATGACGGCTCTGAGGAGTCGTACCGCCTGGTCAGGGATGCCGTCATCCCCTGGGCCAGAGATCGTGGAGCACGCACGGTGTTCGCGATGGGCAATCACGACCGGCGCGACGCCTTCCGCGCCACGCTGGGTGGCGGACAACCGGATGCCAGTGAACAGGAACTGCCGGGCATCGATCTGGACCGTCCTGTGGCGTCTGTCGCCGAACAGGACGGGTGGCGAGTCATCGTTCTCGACAGCTCGGTGCCTGGCGCGGGATTCGGCACCCTCGAGGCCGCGCAGAAGCAGTTCCTGCGCGAGCTTCTCGCCACCTCCGCGACGCACGGTACGGTCGTGGTCGTGCATCATCCACCGGTCAGGGCGCAGACCGTTCTGCTTCAGGCCCTCGCTCTCGACGAACGTGACGGGCAGGACCTGATCGACATCGTGCGCGGCACCGATGTACGCCTCATCCTCGCTGGCCACTACCACCAGGCCATCACGGAGTTCGTGGGTGGAGTTGCCGTCACTGTTGCTCCCGGCGTGACGAATATCTCCCACGCCTTCGCCGACCCGACCGAGGAATCCGCGATCGACGCTTTCGGCGGCTCGGTCATCACGATCGACGACGACCGGGTGCGCGTGGTTCCGTTTACCGAGCGGCTGACACCGGATGACGTGGTCTTTCACTTCGACGCGGATGTCGTGGCGCAGATCGTTCAGGATGCCGGCCGGCCGGACTGATCGGGCGCACTGAAGCGGCGCTGATCAGAGGAAAACGAAGAAGCCCCGCCGGAGCGGGGCTTCTTCTTACTGTCTCAACACAGTGTGGACCTAAGGGGATTCGAACCCCTGACCTCCTCGATGCGAACGAGGCGCGCTACCAACTGCGCCATAGGCCCATGAACCTCAGCTAGATTATCACGCCCGAAAGGTGCGATGCGCCGCTCGAGAGCTCAGCCGACGGCGCGGCGTTGCAGCAGCTGACGCACGTGTTCTTCGATTTCCGCGTCATCCACGAAACCCATCTTCGCGTACGGCGAGGCGGGCGCCTTGGCTGCGGGGATGGCGACCGGTGCGGGCTGTGCCATCTCTTCCGCGCGCTCACGCAACCGGGCGACGCGTTCGGCACGGCGCAGTTCCTGTTTCGCCTCGATCTCGGCCCGTGCCGTCTGCGCCAGCGAACCGCTGACCGATACCAGCGGCGCGGGCAGCGGGCGGGGCGTCCACGTTGCGCGACCCTGATCATGCAGCGGCGGTGCCACGCGCGCAGCCGCGCTCTCGACGACGACCTCGGCCGGCCGACGAGCCGCACGAAGCGACACGGATGCCATCTTCTGCAGCGTGGCCGCGGCAACGACGGCGAGCGCACCACCGATCCAGATCATCAGCTGCGCGCCACCAATCAGCACCTGCCATACACCCAGCCCCACAAGCACCAGACCGGCAAGCAGCAGAACTGTCGCCACCATGCGTACGTTGCGACGAGCGCGCGCCTGTCGCATCACCGGATCGGCGCGGGTCGCGGCAAGCTCGGCACGAAGGCGCACCAGCTCAGATGCTTCCTTCTCCGACTGCAGACGCTTCACCAGCTTCTGTTGGGCCAGCACGGTGCGTGCGTTGAGCTCGAGGTGCACTTCATTAGGTGTCTCACTCGTTTCCGCCAGCACACGCAGCGCCTGATTCAGGCGCACAGCGTTCCGCTCCGAGGCGTTGTACTGATACCGGCCACGCCACGAGGGCAGCAGGTACAGCATCCAGAGCAGCACCGAGACAAGGACGATGACGCCCCCACTCAGTACTGGCCCATTCATAGGGACAACGGTATGCGACGCAGGCCAGCCTTCGCCTCAGTCGAGGCGCGTGTCGCTCGCGGGAATCATAGTTCTCAGAGCGAGAGCCGGTCTGACGGCGGGATGGTCGCGGCATCCTGCGGTACGAGACCGTTCACCCAGCGCGCCAGAACGCCATCCGGAACGTCCTCGCGGGTGAGCGCGAAAGCGTAATGATCGCGCCAGTCGCCGTCGATGTGGATGTAACGCCGACGCAGCCCCTCGTAGCGGAAGCCGAGCTTCTGCACGATTCGCAGGCTTGCCGTGTTCTCCGGACGGATACAGATCTCCATCCGGTGCAGCCCGTACTCGCGGAAGGCCGCATCCGTGGCAAGCGCCACCGCCGCCGGAGTGATCCCTCGACCGGCGAAGCGCTCACTCACCCAATACCCGATGGTCGCTGAGCACAGCGAACCGCGGGACACTCCCCACACGTTGAGCTGACCGGCGATTTCACCGTCGTATTCCACGACGAACGGGTATCCGCCACCATCGCGGTACTGCTGCAGCAGCCGGCGAATACCGAGCCGCATGTCAAACGATGCGACACCATTCGGTATGGTCGCTTCCCAGCGTTGCAGCCAGGCACGGTTCTGAAGCAGTTCCTGCTGGAGAACACGCGCATCACGGGTGCGGACAAGCCTCAGCTCGACCGGTCCATGACGTCGCCCCTGCACGAATTCCATCCGATCCTCGAACCCGAGCCTCTACAGGCGCGCGCCGAACTCCTTCAACCACGGACGAAGCTCCGGTCCGAGGTCATCGCGGTCGGCTGCGAGCTGCACGATCGCCTTGATGTAGTCGACGCGGTCGCCGGTGTCATAACGACGGCCACGGAAGATGACGCCGACGACGCCGGGGCCATCGGTTTCTGCAGCAAGCTCCTGCAGCGCATCTGTGAGCTGGATCTCCCCGCCCTTGCCAGGCTGGGTACGCTCCAGGATCGGGAACACAGACGCAGGCAGTACGTAACGACCGATGACGGCGAGGTTGGACGGCGCGTCTTCTGCGGCCGGCTTCTCGACGAGACCGGTGACACGGACGATGTCGTCATTGTCTGTGGTCTCGATCGCAGCGGCGCCGTACATGTGAATGTTGGCGGGCTCGACCTCCATGAGAGCGACAACTGCCGCACCGGTGCGCTCGTGCTCCGCGATCATCGTCGAGAGAAGCTCGTCACGCTCATCGATGAGGTCATCACCGAGCAGCACGACGAAGGAGCTGTCGCCGACGTGGGTCCTGGCTCGCAACACCGCGTGGCCCAGTCCCTTCGGCTCACCCTGACGCAGGTAGTGGATATCGGCCAGATCACTGGACTTCATGACCCGCTCGAGGCGATCAACGTCGCCCTTCTCCGTGAGCTTGACCTCAAGTTCGGGGACGGAGTCGAAGTGATTGGAGATGGCGTTCTTGTTACGGCCGATGATTACGAGAATGTCATCAATGCCCGCAGCGACTGCTTCTTCGACCACGTACTGAATGGCGGGTTTGTCGACCACCGGCAGCATCTCTTTCGGCATGGCCTTGGTGGCGGGCAAGAATCGTGTGCCCAGGCCGGCTGCCGGAATTACCGCCTTCATTGACTGTTTTCCCATTGTGCCAGCTTAGTGGGGGTGCGACCTTCGGCCCGGAGCTGCGCCCGACCACTTCGGCCTTCCCCTTCGGCGCGACACGTAGACTCGAAGCATGTCGACTGACATCACGCAGGAGAAGCGCGCGCTGCGCGCGGAGTTGCGCGAGCGACGGCAGTTGCTCTCCGACGCGCAGCGTGAGGCCGCCGCATCCGGTATCGGCGAGCAACTCGACGCTCTCGTTGACGACCATGGCGCAGTTTCGATCTCGTGTTTCCTGTCCACGACCGCTGAACCGGGCACACGCGACTTCGTCACCAGTGCCGTGCAGCGGGGCATCCGGGTACTTCTGCCCATCACCCGCGCCGACGGCCTGCTGGACTGGGCCGTCGCGAACGACTCCGATGCAATTGCAGAAGGACTGTTCGGCCTGCCAGAGCCGACCGGCGAAGTCCTTGGCCCGATCGCGGTGAACGACGTCGATCTGATGATCATCCCGGCCGCTGCCGTCGACATGACCGGCATGCGCCTCGGCTGGGGCCGTGGCTACTTCGACAAGACCATCGGCTCAATGGAGAAATGCCCTCCTGTATACGCCGTGATCTATGATTCCGAGATACTCGATTCCCTTCCGCGAGAGGTGCACGACCAGCCGGTGACCGGCATCGTGACCCCCACGCGGACCCTCACCCTGTCGCCTACGCGGCACTGAACACCCGAAAACGGACATGCCTACCTACGCCTATGCCTGCACCGCGTGCAGCCACGCCTTCGACGCCGTCCAGAGTTTCTCCGACGACACCCTCACCGTCTGCCCCGAATGCGGCGGCGGCCTGCGCAAGCAGTACGGCTCCATCGGGGTCACTTTCAACGGATCAGGCTTTTATCGCACTGATTCGCGGAGTGGCGGTGGCGGAAAACCAAAATCAGAGTCATCATCGAAATCGGAATCGTCGACGAGCGCCGCCCCGGCACCCGCGTCGACTCCAGCCTCGACCTGAGGCCTGCTCAATAGATGGGGGTTCCCATGTTCCAGGGATTCAAAGAGTTCATCACTAAAGGCAACGTGATTGACCTCGCGGTCGCCGTTGTGATCGGTGGTGCCTTCACAGCGATCGTGAACGCGGTCGTTGCCAGCATCATAAATCCACTGGTCGCACTCTTCTTCGTCGCGGATGCCGCTGGCAACTTCGGACCGAAGATGATCGGCCTGTACGGGCAGGAAGTGACCTTCCCGCTCGGTACCCTGATCACCGCGATCATCTCGTTCCTCGCAGTCGCGATCGTCGTGTACTTCGCCATCGTCGCGCCGATGAACAAGTACAACGAACGCCAGGCAGCACGCAATCCCGTCGTCGAGGAGGACACCCTGCCGACCGAGCAGGAGCTGCTCATCGATATCCGCGACGCGCTCCGCAAGGGCGCCGCGAACTGAACCGCAGCATCAGCTAAGGCCCTCATCTCCCCGGGAGGTGAGGGCTTTCTTCATACCGCGCTCAGTAGTGCGGGGGTACGTCGCCGAGCATCCGGTCATCGTTGGGACCGTTTCCCACGATGCTGTCTTTCGCCGGCGCCGTGTGCGTGACCACGTCGGGAGAGGCATCCGTTCCTGGCACCGGCGTCAGTCGCGCACGGCGGCTGCCGGGAACTCGCACGATGCGTTGACGCTCCGCACCAGCGACCTGCTCGTCAGACATCGTCAGAGAGATCGATCGGCTGGGTGTCGTTGTCGGCCTTCACCGCGTCTGCGGCAATGCCGAGCACGGCAGCAATGCGGGATGCCGCCGTCACCGGGTCGCTGTAGAGGTCGAATGCATGCACGCGCACATAGTGCCAGCCGAGGCGGCGCAGTACGTGCGGACGCAGGCGCAGCGTCTCGCGCAGCGATTCTCCGCGCGTCTCCGGGTCAGACTCGATGATGACGGCCTTGCCCTTGTGCTGCGCGACGAGCGGCAGCAGACCGCGATAGTCCACGTCGACCGATGCGCCAAGGCGCCGCAGTTCCCGAGCCAGGGCGAGGGTCAACGGGTCGGCCAGGTCTTCCAAGCGCGACTCACGACTGCGTGTCGCGAGGCCTCCGAGGATCGACATGAGCGTGGACGCCCCGTGCACGAGGCGTCCGTCATCGAATGCCGAGGGACGGATAGAGGAGACCAGCACCATTGAGCGACGCGCCCTGGTCATGCTGACGGTCAACAGTCGTTCGCCGTCCGGCGTTGACAGGTCGCCGAAATCGCTGAGCACACGACCGTGCTTGGTGAGCCCGTAGCCCAGGGAGAAGATCACGCGATCGCGACTCTCGGCCACTGACTCTTCCAGAGTGAGCACCGCGAACGGCTCTGCGGTGTAGCGACCAACGAAGTCTGCGACGTCGGAGCGTCCGGCGAAGGCGGTCGTGACGGCGGCGCGAATGCGTTCGGCATGACGGGCGCTCGCGGTGATCACCATGAGCGATTCCGTCGGGCGGTGCACGGCGTGCTCGACCACCAGCGTCACAACACGGGAGACCTCAGCGTTGGGGCTCTCTACCGCACCGGAGATCGGGTCGGGTGCGCCGACACCACCCTCGACGTAGTCAACAGTGAGGCTTCCTCGTCCGAGGTAAGAACCGGCCCACGGCAAGGAGATGATCTCGCCACCATAGAAGGCATCGTTGATGAGCTCGGCGAGGTCTTCACCGCCCGCGCGGTAGCTGCGGGTGAGCGTCATGACGGGCAAAAGTTCGGCAAGACGTTCGAACACCGAGGTCTCATCGAACGGCAGCTCGGCTTCCCATTCGGTGTCGGCATCCACTGCCATAGCAAAGGGCGTCGGTCGCTGCGTCACCGGATCACCGAAGGCAACGACCTGTCGTGCACGACGGATCGCTGGGGCTGCCTCGGCGAGGTTGATGGCCGCGGCATCCACCAGCAGAACAGTGTCGAACTCGACCGATTCCGGAATCTCGGGCACCTGATATGGAGAGGAGATCCATGCCGGCGCCAACACGTTCATCAGCGTCGGCGCTGCCGAGACGATCTCCGCCGTAGACGGCGTGCCCTGAGTGAGTGCGCGCCGCAGGTGCTGCGACTCTGTGGGCTCATCGACGATACCGATCCGCCACTGATTCGCCAGCTGCCAGGCAAGCAGGGGCCCTGCCATCGAGGCGTGAGCTTCGTCAACAAGACGGAAGTCTCGCTCCAGACGGTCAACGACCGCCGTGTTGGCGCCGAGCAAAGCACGGTTGTCCTGCAACGCGCGCTCCAGCAGAGACTGCCACCAAGCGAACTCGAGTTCTTCGGCGACCTGATCTTCCGCGACGTGCCGCACCGAAAGTTCGGCGAGCAGCGGTTCCAGCCCGAGCGTTGCCAACTTGTCGCGGATGGTGGCACGCTCGACGAGGTTGTCGAACACATCTGAGCGTGCAGCGAGACCAGCCAGGGTGCGCACGAGTCGTTCGACAGGAAGCGCGGCGAGCGGCTCACGGCGTCCGAGAGCGGTGTCGAGCTCTGCCAGCTCGGCACTGACACGCTGCCACGATCCGAGCACCTCGGAGAGGCCGAGCGGCACCTCAGGGGCGACACCGGCATCGACAAAGCGCTGCCATTGCGTACGCTGCTGCTGAATGCGCAGCAGTTCCTCGTGCATCTCGGAGATATGCACGCCGGGGCGCACGTATTCCTTGGCGAGGCGGCGCAGTCGGCGGCGGTTCGCTCCGGAGAGCCCCGGAGCATCGCGCCGAGAGCCATGAGCCTGAATCAACTCGCCCAGCGGGCGCTCGAAAACGGTCGGACTGAAGCGGTCAAGCGATTCGCGGACGCCTTCGAGCAGCCTCAGGTATTCCCCGAGCTCGTCGATCGTTGCGAAGGGCCGCATCCGCGTCTGCGAGATGAGCTCATAGCCGCGTTCCAGTAGCGCGGGAACGCTGGACGCGTGCAACCGACCGGCAAGTTCGTGCGCCGAGCGCGCTGCCTCGGTGCTGCTGAAGCTCACGCCGTACCAGGGCGAGTCATCCGGACCGAAGCGGAACTCCCCCAGGCGCGCGGCCTGCACCAGCGCAGCAGCCGCGTCGGCACGATCGCCAGCGAGGCGGCGGAGTGTTTCTGTGCTCAGCCGCGCGGTCGTCGACGGTGGCACCGGCAACGATGCCAGGCGGGTGAGCTGCCTGGTGGAATCCAGCACGGAGGCGTCGATCCCGGCGACCGGAGCGGTCAGCGCCTTACGGTAATCGAGCAGCACAGCACGCAGCCGCACCAGCGCATCATCGACGTCGCTGACCTTGGGCGCTGTGGCCTTCTCGTTGCGTCCGATCGCGCGAACGAGATCGCGACGGATGCTCGCAGGGGAAACTGCGAGGCTGTCCAGTCCGATTCCTGCCAGACGGTGACGCACGCCGTCGAGCGTGGAACGACGTGCCGACACGACGAGCACGCGCTTGCCTGCGCGGACAAGCTCACCGAGCGCATTGATGACGGTCTGGGTGCCACCGGTGCCGGGGAGCGTGGAGACGACGAGCGAGTGACCGGCCGAGATCCGAGCCAACACTTCTTCCTGCTCGGCGTCGGCGTCGAGCAGGAGCGTGTCGGATGCCGGGGCACGGTCATCCGGACTGGTGATGTGCGGCAGCGGACGTGCGGACGTCACCTGTTCACGGTCGGCGACGTGGCCGGCCAGAGCATTGAGCAGTTGATGATCGAGGGTGCGACTGTCGCGCGCCATCGAGGAGGCGACATCAGCGAAACTCGACACGACAAGCCTCGGCAGCACGGTGAAGGTATCGATCGACTGGGTGGCAACGCGCAGACTGTCGATGACCGGTTGCGGCTTGAAGATGCCGCCGTCATACGCGAGGGAGGCCAGTGCCTCCGCATCGATTGCGATGCCGAAGTGGTCACGCGCGGCCCGCACGAGTTCGGGATTCACCACGAACGCACCCTGCAGCTTCAATTCGAAGTCTGTGTGATGCCGACGGATGGCAAGCGGGCGCAACAGCACTGGGGCTGCGAAATCTACTCCGCCGATGCGCCAGCCGGCGAGACCGACAGCAAGGTGGACCGCTTCGATGCCGCGAACCGTGCGCAACTCAGTGTGCTTGGCCGTGATCCGTTCTGCAGCCAGACGTGCGGTGCGCAGACCGACCTCATCGCGGAACAGGTTGGAGAGCAGCGTGGATTTGCCGGTGATGAACTGCGGCAGGCTCCCCGGGTGAGCCTTGGAGATGTCAATGCCACCCTCGACGGTGTCGCGGTAGTTGACAAGCGGAGATGGTCCGCCGAGATCGGCGGCTTCTGCGCGCAACCGGGTGCGTTCGGCGTCGGCGATGTGAGCGACCTCGATTGCGGTCTGGTTGTCTTGTTGGCTGCCGAGCGTCATCGCGGAATCCGCAGCCTTATCTTCGCGTCGCCACACATAGGCCACACTAGGCTCCACAGGTGCGCGATCCCTGTATTCTGGCCGGGTTTCACCGGATTGGACCACTTTTTCTGCACACCTGCGCACCTTCGCCTGGTTCTCCCCCACCCGTGTGATCAAGGCCTCATGAAGTCGGTGCCACACGTCAGGATGGGGTCATGACATTCCGCTACGACTTCGCACCCACTCCGTTCGGTGATGCGCTGGTGGTGTTCTCGGACGAGGGGATCGTGCGTTTCGACCTTTCCGAGTCGGCAGACCCCTCAGTGCCATGGCTGCTCGAGAACGTCTCCGCACGTCTGCACGATGTGCCAGCACCCGACCCCGGGGCTGCCGATGAGCTTGCACATCTGCTTGACGATCACTTCGCCGGCACCCCGGTACGTTTTCACGAGCACGTGCGCCTCGACTGGCGCCTGGTCGAAGGTTTCCACCGCACGGCGCTTCAGATGATCAACACGATCGAATGGGGCGAGACCATGAGCTACGGCGAAGTTGCAGCTCGCGCGGGCAGCCCCGGCGCTGCCCGCGCAGTCGGCACTGCGTGTCGGCTGACGCCCTTCTCGATCATCGTGCCGGTGCACCGTGTCGTGCGCTCCGACGGCAGCCCAGGTCAGTACGGCGCGCATCCGGAGTACAAGCGCTTCCTGCTCGATCTGGAGCGTTAGACGTCAGGAACCCCCGACGTGTGGGCCGTCGGGAGTTCCTGGTCGATCGCTGATTCTGTTGACGCAGGCGGCTAGTGCTCCACCGCCTTCTCTGCGCCGAAGCCAGTCAGCGACCGCACTTCCATCTCCGCAGCAAGCTGAGGAGATTCGATCGTGCGACTCGTCACCGTTCCGAGCCAGCCAAGGAAGAACCCGAGCGGGATCGAAACGATGCCGGGGTTATTGAGTGGCCAGATAGAGATGTCGATGCTGGGAATCATCGAGGTCTCCGAACCGGAGAACACCGGCGAGAGGACGATGAGCAGGATGGCAGATGCCAGACCGCCGTACATGCTCCACACCGCGCCACGGGTGTTGAAACGTCGCCAGAACAGCGAGTAGAGGATCGTCGGCAGGTTCGCGGATGCCGCAACAGCAAAGGCGAGCGCGACGAGGAAGGCGATGTTCTGCCCCTGTGCGCCGATACCACCGACAATCGCGAGGATGCCGATGACGATCACCGTGCGACGAGCGACCTTCACCTCCGCGTTCGGGTCGGCGTCGACCGGCGATCCATCCGCCTTCTTGCGACCCTTCTGGATGACATTCGCGTAGATGTCATGCGCGAACGATGCCGCCGCTGTAATGGTGAGCCCTGCCACGACCGCGAGGATCGTCGCGAACGCGACTGCGGAGATGAAACCGAGCAGGAGCGGACCGCCGAGATACTGCGCAAGCAGCGGTGCGGCGGAGTTCACACCTCCCGGGGCGGCCTTGATCACATCAGCACCGACCAGCGCGCCGGCACCGTATCCGAGCACCAGTGTCAGCAGGTAGAACCCACCGATGAGCCAGATCGCCCAGACGACGGAGCGACGTGCTTCCTTTGCGGTCGGTACCGTGTAGAACCGCATCAGCACGTGCGGGAGCCCTGCGGTTCCGAGCACCAGGGCAAGGCCCAGCGAGATGAAGTCCAAGGGATTGGCGCCGTATTGAAGCCCCGGCGCCAGGATCGCATCGCCGTTCGGCGAGTTCGCGACCGCCGTTTCGAGCAGCGTGTTCAGGCTGAAGCCGTGCAGGGCGAGCACCCAGATGGTCATCGCCAGGGCTCCGGCGATGAGCAGCACTGCCTTCACGATCTGCACCCAGGTGGTGCCCTTCATGCCGCCGATGAGGACGTAGACGATCATCAGCACACCGACGACGGCGATGACGATCGACTGACCGACCTTGCCGTCGATGCCCATCAGCAGCGAGACCAGACCACCGGCTCCGGCCATCTGGGCGAGCAGGTAGAAGAAGCACACCACGAGCGTTGTGATCGCGGCGGCCATTCGCACGGGGCGCTGCTTGAGGCGGAACGAGAGCACATCAGCCATCGTGAACTTGCCGGTGTTGCGCATCATCTCGGCGACAAGCAGCAACGCCACCAGCCAAGCCACGAGGAATCCGATGGAGTAAAGGAATCCGTCATACCCATTCACGGCGATCGCGCCGCAGATGCCAAGGAAGGATGCGGCAGACAGATAGTCGCCGGCGATGGCGAAGCCGTTCTGAGGACCGGTGAAAGAACGCCCGGCCGCGTAATAGTCGGCCGCCGTCTTGTTGTTTTTGCTGGCACGAATGACGATGAAGAGAGTCACCGCGACGAATGCGGCGAAGATTGAGATATTGAGGACGGGATTGTTCTCACCCGCGGGCGCAGCCGCCAAATGGACGATGTTCATGCCTGTGCCTCCACCTTCTCCAGCTCTTCACGAATTTCTTCCGCTTTCGGATCGAGCTTTCGGTTGGCGAAGGAGACGTATCCCATCGTGATAGCGAAAGTCGTGACGAACTGAGCGAGCCCGAGCAGCAGCCCGACGGTAATATCCCCCCACACTCGCTGGCCCATGAATTCCGTCGCATATGCCCCCAACAGCACGTACGCGAAGTACCAGACCAAAAAGAGCACCGCCAAGGGAAAGATAAATGACCGTTGCGTTCTCTTCAGTGTTTGAAATCTTGGTGACTGCTGAACGGCGATGTAGTCAATACCATCTACCGGTTCCGTATCGATTCGGTCTGTCATGAGGCCTCCTTGCCGCATGTAGGGAGCTCGCACGGCGGTGCCCTGCGAGTGGTAGGGTCGACGCTACGAAACGGGGAACTGCGCCGTCACCCCCGAAAGTAGGTATTTGATGCACACCAGCATCACCCTGGATCCAGAGACCGACCTCGTCGCTCAAGCAGTGCGCGAGCTGGCTCAACGCACCCGCTTCCCCGTCGCCTTCGGCGGCCTGATCGAGGACGGTGTCGTCTCGGTCACCAGCATCGTCGGCACCCGCACCCACAGCCTCGAGGGCCTCAAGGTTCGCTCCGAGCGCGGCTTGGGCGGCCGCGCGATGATGGAGCTGCGGCCCCGCATGACCAGTGATTACGGCTCCTCACAGCACATCACCCACGACTACGACGGTTTCGTGCTCGGCGAAGGTCTGCGCACTCTGCTGGCGCTGCCGATCATCGTGAATGGGCGTTCGCGCGGCGTTCTCTATGCCGGGGCATGGAGCGAAGCACCCATCGGCGGCGTCACAACAGCGCCGGCGATGGCGGTCGCCGATTCTGTGGCATCCGAGCTGCGGGTCCGCGACGAAGTCGATCGACGCCTGCGCTCATTGGCGCCGCGTAGTCCGACCTTCACCGCCTTGCATCGCGAAGAACTGCGTGAGAGCTTTGCCGAGTTGCGCGGCCTGGCAGGAAGTGTGAGAGACCCCCTGCTACGTGAAAGGCTCGCCCGTCTCGAGCAGCGCCTGCTCGCGGTCGCTGGCGATGAAGCACCCGCCACGACAGGTTCAATTCCCACGGTGCATCTGTCTCCACGTGAGACTGATGTGCTCGCGTGCGCCGCGCTCGGCTGCACGAATTCCGAGGTCGCATCCCAGCTCGGACTGCGCGAAGGAACGGTGAAGGCCTATCTCGGCACTGCGATGTCGAAGCTGGATGCTTCCACGAGACATGCTGCCGTCGCACGGGCACGCCGGGCCGGTCTTCTCCCGTGAATGTCAGGAATCATTCTCGATTAACGACTGATTCATTGTCGCCGACATTCTTTCCTGCGTAAGCTGGCGAAATGGCTCGACGTATAGTGCACCAGTTGGTTGACGACATTGATGGAACGATCCTCGGAATCGGTGAGGGTGAGACCGTTCTGTTCTCGCTCAATAGCACCGCCTATGAGATCGATCTGACTTCCGAGAACGCGGATGCATTGCGAGAGGCGTTGGAACCGTACATTTCGGCGGCACGGCGTGCGTCGGCGCCCACTTCACGCGGCACAGGCCGCAAGCGCACAGCTGCTTCTCCGGAGACCGCTGTGATCCGCGAATGGGCGAATGCTCACGGTCACTCCGTTTCCGAGCGCGGCCGTATTCCCCAGGCCGTCGTCGAGGCGTATCGCGCCGCGCACTAACTGCACATCACTCTTCCGCGGAGATTGCCCACGATTCATCATCGAGGGCAATCTCCGTTGTCATGTCGGTGAGAAATCGTGTGACGATCTCACGGTCTGCGTTCGATAGCCGCGCCGCCGCAGTGAATCTACGAGCATGCTGACGCCCCACCGTCTCAACTGCCGATTTCCGAGTCTCCGGCGTGATCGCGATCGCCAAGGCACGGCGATCAGAGGGGTGCGGCGAACGAGTGATGTGTTCGCCTCGCTCGAGGCGATCAAGCAGTTTGGTGGTGGATGCGGTCGAGATGCCGAGGTGCGTAGCAATCGCCCCCGGAGTCGCGACGACCCCACCGTTCTCGCAGGCGATCAGGAAATGCAACGCACGCATATCGGTCTGGTTGAGCTTCATGTAGCGAAGCGACGCCTCTGACAGCTTCTGCTCAGCGTCGCGGAGTCCACCCAGCGCCCGCATCAGTCCGCTGATCTGACGGATATCATCTTCGGACATTCCCGCGCGATCGATGAGCTCTCCGCGCGGATCGCTGACATCGACGTCGTAGATCGCCGAGCCGAACGCGAAAGCGCTCGACTCGGTGGGTTCAGGAGGGACTGCGGGCATGTCCCGATGCTAGCGTGTTCAATGTTTCATGTTAGGTTCTTTTCTTGCCTGGCTAGCAAAGGACAGAAATGATCAACGACACCGCTTCCCCCCGGCGCATTCGCGTGCGCCGCCGCTCACTGGCGCGGGTGCTTATCCCTGCCGCACTGATCCTCGTCTGGCTTATCGGCGCCGGCCTCGGCGGCCCACTGTTCGGAAAGGTCGGCGAGGTCTCCTCGAATGACCAGACCAGCTACCTGCCTTCGAGTGCCGACGCCACCCAGGTGCAAGCGCTTCTCGGCGAGTTCAACGACTCCGATGCAATCCCCGCAATCGCGGTGTTCGTCGGCGACGGTGAACTCTCTGACGCACAGCTCGCCGCCATCGACGATGCCATCGCCGGCGCGCCGGACGTCGAGGGTGTGGCGAACGAGGTCTCCCCCGGCATCCCCTCCGAGGATGGCAAGGCCGTGCAGGCGTTCATCCCGATCTCCAGTGATGCCGAGCTCGGCGACGCGGTATCGGCGCTGGGCGACGAACTGCGTGCGGCGACGCCGGATGACGTGGCGGTGTACATCACCGGGCCCGCAGGCTTCTCCGCAGACCTCGTTGCCGGCTTCGCTGGCATTGACGGACTGCTGCTGGGCGTCGCTCTGCTTGCGGTATTCCTAATCCTGGTGCTCGTCTACCGCTCCGCGCTGCTGCCGATCGTCGTTCTCTCCACCAGCCTGTTCGGCCTGTGTGTGGCGCTGCTAGTGGTGTGGTGGCTTGCGAAGTGGGAGATCCTGCTGCTCAGCGGCCAGACGCAGGGCATCCTGTTCATCCTCGTTATCGGCGCAGCCACCGACTACTCGCTGCTCTTTGTCGCGAGATTCCGTGAGGAACTGCGTCACACGAAGGACAAGGGCGCGGCGACCATGGCTGCGTGGAAAGGATCGCTTGAGCCGATCGCCGCGTCCGGTGGCACCGTGATCGCGGGGCTCCTGTGCCTACTGCTGAGCGATCTGAAGTCCAACAGCACGCTCGGACCTGTCGCCGCCATCGGCATCGTGTTCGCGATGCTTTCCGCTCTCACGCTCCTGCCCGCACTGCTGTTCACGTTCGGACGAGCAGTGTTCTGGCCACGTCGCCCGGCGTTCGAACCCGAAGTCGTGGCAGCGGAGACAGGCGTCGCCACCAAGGGCCTGTGGGCGGCTCTCGCCCGCGGCATCCAGAAGCGCCCACGCGTGATCTGGATCGTGACGACGCTCGTACTCGTCGCTGGGGCGACCGGATTCACTCAGTTCAACGCTTCGGGGATACCGCAGTCAGAACTGGTGCTGGGGGCATCGGAAGCCCGCGACGGCCAGGTCGCTCTGGGCGAACACTTCCCCGGCGGCTCCGGGAGCCCTGCCTACGTGATCGTCGCCGAGGATTCGCTGCAGGAGGTCGCGGATCTGCTGCTGGCGCACGATGGCGTCGAGTCGGTCTCTGTGAATGCGTCGGACTCCCCCAGCGGCACAGCCAGCGTCACCGAGGATGGCATCACCGCGTTCGGTCCCCCAGGAACGCCCGCTCCCGATCCGACCGTCGTCGACGGTGACGTGATGCTGCAGGCGACGCTGAGCGACGCAGCGGATTCGGATGCCGCGGCATCCACGGTCCGAGACCTCCGCACCGAGCTCTCCGAACACGATGCGCTCGTCGGCGGCGTGACGGCGACATCAATCGACACGAATGACACGTCGATCCACGACCGAAATCTGATCATCCCGCTGATCCTGGTCGTAATCCTGGCCATTCTGATGCTGTTGCTGCGCTCGATCCTGGCACCGGTGCTGCTGATCCTCACCACTGTGCTGTCGTTCGGCACCGCGATGGGTGTTGCCGCGTGGGTGTTCAACGGGATCTTCGACTTCCCCGGGGCCGATCCAGCGGTGCCGCTCTACGGCTTCGTGTTCCTCGTCGCCCTGGGGATTGACTACAACATCTTCCTGATGACGCGTGTGCGTGAGGAATCGATCAAGCACGGCACGCGCGAAGGCATCCTGCGTGGGCTGTCGGTCACCGGTGGCGTGATTACCTCGGCCGGTCTCGTGTTGGCAGCGACGTTCGCGGCCCTGTCGGTGATTCCGATTCTGTTCCTCGTGCAATTGGCGTTCATCGTCGCCTTCGGCGTGCTGCTGGATACGTTCATCGTGCGGTCACTGCTGGTTCCCGCACTGTCGTACGACATCGGGCGCGCGATCTGGTGGCCGTCGAAACTCAGTCGCGGAAAGAAATAGCGCTTAGAGACGAAGGCGCGTCAGACGAAGACGGGGATGAACGAGACAATGAGTCCGATCGCGCCGATGGCGGTGAAGACCGTTCCCAGCGTCAGGAAGAAACGTCGCAGCATCGGCGGATGCGTCCGCGCGTGGCTCGAGTTCCGCACGCTCACGAATCCTCGATGCCAGTCGTCCTCCACGTGCTCGTGTGAGGTGAGCGGACGTTCGTGAAATTCCCCGCCGGCGAACCAGCGCGCGGTCACGACGCCATCGCGATCGATCACGGCCATGTCGACGCTTTCCCAGCGTCCTTCGGCGAGCGCGATCATTCCGGCGATCACGAGCAGCGGGATGCCGATGCCAAGCCCGATCCACGACAGCACCTCGCCCACCACGGCGAGAGTGTCGATCATTTGCACAGGTTTAGTTTAGGAGACAAGCGGTGGCGTGTAGACCCACGTCTGCACACTGCGGATGCCTTCCATCGCCGTCCAGTCAGTTCCGCCCAGCACGATGAGTGAATTGTCGGCCCAGATCGCAAAGCCCGCCTCGAGCGGGGCTCCGGACGGACGCTCCAGCGCCGTCCAATGAGACAGCTCATCGTCGTACACATACCCCGATCCGACGGTGAAACGACCGCCACCGAGCGCCGCGTAGATCCACGCATCGGCCAGTGGCTCTGGAGCGGCAGCGAGCGGAGCCCATTCACCTTCGGGGAGTGTGATCGTTCCACCGAATGGATAAGTGCGCCCCCAGTTTCCGTTTGCACCACCATCGGCGCCGCCGAGTTCCGGCGCAACCAGTCTGGTTCCGCTCCACGCCCATTGCCAGCCCCAGATCTGCCCGGTGTCCGGAAGCCGAACCCATTCTCCGGAGTCTGAGTCGTAGAGCGCTGCGAGCGTGATCGGTGGGCCGTCTGACCCTGGGCTCTCGACGAGCTCCCTCCCGGTCAGGACAAGTCCGGCCGGCGTCGGAGTGAGGACTCGTTCAATCGCCGGACCCAGTGGATCTGCGGGGAGTTCCGACCACACTCCGGTGGTGATGTCCAAGACGAGATCTGCGACAACGCCCGACTCATGAGATCCAATCATGAAGAGGATGCGGTCGCCGTCTGGGACCAGGCTCCCCCACGGCACCTCCGGAATGTCCCAACGCTCCCACTCGTCGGCATCCAGGTCGTAGGAGATCAGGGCATCCTCGTCGGCGTTCATCACTTTGATGAACAGTTGCCCCTCTGTAAAGGCGGCGGATGCGCCTGGCGAAATGTCGATGGGCGCATCCGCGATCTTTCGCCACGTGCCGAGAGCAGGGTCAAATGCCGCACCATCGCGCATCAGCCCCGTCGCGAGGCAATCAGCGTTGGGCGGGCACGGCGGTCCGGTCTCACCGCCCACAACAAGAACCTCAGAGCCCGTCCAGGCCGCGACCGCTACACCGCGTGCATCCAGCGGAAAGTCCTCACCGCGGTTCCACCCCGTCAGTGCCGGGGTTGTGGATTCGGTGGCGGGGTCCGTCGTGGAGTCGGCGGTGGGTGTCGAACTCTCGCCCGTGCAGCCGCCGAGCGCAATGCTCAGAATAACGATGCCTGCGGCGATGTGCCACCGATGCCGAAAGTTGCCCATACTCCGTAGTGTCCCACCGACGGGATTCGTCTCAAGGCGGTCACACACCGCCTGTTGCAACTGTCCCGAATAAAGTGCCCCTGGAGGGAGTCGAACCCCCAACCCTTTCCTTAGGACGGAACTGCTCTTCCATTGAGCTACAGAGGCTGGCTCGACCAGTCTAGCCAATCAGGCGAGCTCGGTTCGCTCATCGGCGGCCGCGATCAGGTGCTGGTCGTGTGATGCGACAAGCACGGCGATACCGTCGTCGAGCAACCCGCGCAACAGAGTGATGAGCTGATCAGCCGTGGCGCGATCAAGGCTCGCAGTCGGCTCGTCCGCCATCACCACGGCAGGGCTCAGCAGCAGTGCCCGTGCGAAGGCCACCCGCTGGCGTTCACCACCGGAGAGCCGCTCCGGGAAGTAGGTCGCGCGATCTCCCACACCCAGCCGGTGCAGCAGGTCCCGCGCACGACGCGAGAGTGCACGCGTGCGACGGTCAGGAACGGCGGGCAACAGCACATTCTCGAGGGCCGTGAGCCCTGGCACCAAGCTCCCCCGCTGATCCAGGTACCCGACGTGCCCACGCCTGCGCTCAGTCACAACGTCATCGGCAAGGCCGGTCACCTCCAGCCCCTCCCACAACACGTTGCCAGCGGATGGCGGCACGAGCCCGGCCGCGACCCGCAAGATGCTGGTCTTCCCCGACCCGCTGCGCCCGGCGAGACAGTGCATGCGCCCACGCTCCAACGTCAGGTTGTAGTCGCGGACGATGGACAGCGGATCATCGCCAGGACGCTCGAACTGGATCGTGATGTCCCGCATCTCGATCGCGGGGCCGCCGTAGTCCGCAGCGCCCTTCGACACCGTCGCCGTCTCCTCGGAAATCGTCACAGCGCGGTTCCTCTCGTCCTTGTCATAAAGCTCAGCAGCGCGCTCAGTGCGCCGGCGGCGAGCGCCAACGCGACATGCAACCACGGGTCGGTCCAACCGATTAACAGCGCACCCGCCGCGGCGGCCGCACCAGTGAGAATCAACGCGGGACCGACGATCGCCATACCCTCCGCGCGCTGCGCACGAGCAACCTGCCCACTCGTCCATCCCGCCGCCCGCAGCGTCGCCCATTGTTCCGAGCGCCGCGCGAGATCCAGTCGGCGCACCAGCCGCGCCAGCAATACGCCCCCGACAATTCCCACCGCGCCGAGAATCAACTGCGGGATGAGCATCTGCGTCGCCACAAGCTGCGAGAGGCTGCTGGCTCCCGCAGCCTCCCGGCTCTCCTGGATCGCCTGCGTCAGTGCGGCCGCGGCGAGCCCCACGATGACGATCGCCGATGCATGCACGATGCTCGTCACGGGATGAATCAACGCCTGTCGCAGCCCGAAAGATGTCACCGAGCGCGCCCCGCGACGCCGCGAACGGCTGTCACGTACTCTCGCCAGTCGCGTCTGAGAAGACGAGAGAATCGTGAGCGTGGATGCTGCGACCAGCGCCGCGACCGCGACTCCGGCAGCGACCGCAGCCACCGCGGTCTGCCCGGACAGCATCCACGCAGCACCCGCGATCACGGTAACGATGACCAGCGAGGGAATCTCCTCCGCGGCGAACCACCGTGCCCTGCGCGCTCGCGGAAAGCCGAGCTCGCGCATCACGACGGCCTGTTGCCTGCGCCCTGGGATGGATGCCACCTGCGTGGCCCCGAGCAGAAGAACCCCTGCGGCGAGCGCGACGGCCAGCATCGCCCAGGTTCCCGTCGAGATCGACAGGTTCACTCGGGCCGCTGCCCCCAACTCAGACCAGCGCTGCGTCACCGTGCCGAGGGATCCGACTACCTGTGGGGTGGCGACATCGTCCGTCCCGAATGCATAGTCGTTCACGAGCACGTCGGCATCGGTCGGCGACGAACCCGCGACGATTGCGGCGTTGAACCCGAGATCTTCAATCGACTGGGCCACCTGAATGACCCGTTTGCGCGCCTCGGCCGTATACCCGTCGATGCCAGTCACCCGCACGCGGATCGATGAGATCGGCCGATCGTCTCCCCAGATCGCCGCACTGTGGATCGAACCGATCGCGACCGTCCGCGAAGCAACGAGTCCGAGACCGGTGAGGCTGGGTTCCATGGTTGTGCCGGAGTGCTGGCCGCCGCTCACCTCCGAGCCCACCGGGGCATACGCGCCAAGCGGCACGTAGTTCGCCACATTGTCGTCGACGGCGATGTCATCCGGGTCGAATGCACCAATCGGCACTGCAGCCGCGGACCCGAACTCGCTCATGGTTAAGTCCTTCAGCGTCCGCGGCGTCAGAAAGGCAGACTCCGCGCCCACAACGGTGCCGTCCTCGATCAGCCGAATCCCGTCGATGAAGAAGTCATCATTGATCGCCTCGGCGAATCCGTCCGCATTCAGCTCGACGCCGTCTTTCATGACCGAATACCCCATCGGCGAACCGGATGCTGCCGTCATGATCTGCTGCGCGAAATACAAGTTCGAATCGGCAGGTGCCGCCGCATCCGTCCCCGGCCAACCGACGCCCACCGTGCTGTCGCTGAATGGGTTGAGAATATCGGCGACATCTCCGACTGCCGTGCCGATGCGCTCGCCCGGAGATCCATCTGTGATGGCCTGGGGTATTTCGTAGCCAAAGTCTTCTCGCTTCGTCGTCGGCCCGAACGCCTCCACGTCCACCCGCATCGTCAACGCGGCGACGTCCACGTCGCTGATGATCAGCGGCATAACACCGGATCCCGACAGGCCCTTGGCCACGCTCGCGTCGAAGTCGTCACCGTTTTCGGCGAACAGCGCCCGCAGATCTGCCAGCGCGTCCTCCGGGTATCCCGACAACGACGCGTCCGCGTACCGCAGCATCATGTCTTCGATCTCTGTCGCCCGCGTTCCGCCATCGGCTTCCGCCCACGCACTCAATTCCTGGATGCTCGTGTCCGCATCTGCGGCAATCGAGACCAACGGATCGAGGAAACTACCGCGGTCGCCCAGCAGTGCGCGCTCAGATTCCGGATCCACGAGATCGATGCGCGTGACGGGGTTTGGCGCAGTGAAACCCACCTCGATGCTCGATTCACCCGGATTCGCACGCGAACCACCCCATCCGCCGTTGGAAGGCATACCAGCACTGGCACCGCGCCCAAACCGAGCGCCAGAGCAGCTGTAACGCATCAGCGCCTGATGCCGCTCCGGATCTGCCGTGTACATGGCGCTCCCGCTGGCTCCGAAACTCGACGAAGCGCTACTCGTGCACGCCTGCAGCTCTTCCTCGGTCGGTCCTTGCTCCCCAACCGGATCAAATACCAGCGGAGTGCTCTCCTGCTGAACGATCCGCTCTCCCAACCCGTCATCCGTCGTGAATGTCGTCGTGACCCGGTAGGCCTGCGGCCCCTCTTCTTCAGCGATCAGATCACCGGGGATCAACAGCCCCGCGGTCGAGAACTTCAGCCCGGGAACCAACACGCTTCCGAGTGGCGCCGCCACTCCGACGCCATCGATGGCCTCAACAACATCCCAATCGCCAAGGCTGAGCCCCTCCCCACCACTGCCGAGCGCGTTCGGCGGCAGGAGACCCTCGATCGCGCCCAGCTCATCGGTGGCCGTCACGAGAATGTCGTAGTCGCCGCGCCATTCATCGTCAATCGTCGCCTGCAGCATCAGACCGGCTGAAGACTGCACCCCCGCTGCGGCCAGGCCGGTCACGCACAGCAACACGACCGCCCCGAGGCGCTGTGGTTGCCTCATCAGCCGCGTGAACGGCCCTGGAACTCTCCGGCTGCCACTCTTCACTGCCAACCCTCCGCGCAGGTGGCCTGCGAGGCATCGCCCGTCGCGACGAATACGACGACAGCACGCGACTCGGAGACACAGGTGCGTACATCCGGCAACGGCATCGCAGAGACGGTACCAAAGGATGCCTCGCTCACACGCACGGCATCATCGTCGAGCCTCGTCAGTAGCATCCGCTCGGCGAAGGCCACGAGTTCCTCCGGGCTCGAGTCCGCGAGAATCTCGTCATCCGCAGCAATCATCGTCCGCGCCTGCTCGCACACCATCGCCACATCAAGCGTCGCCCCCGCGGCAAGGCGATAGTTGGCGGTGAAGAACGCGGTCGGCCCAGCATCCGCATCTTCCACGCACCGCAGGTGCGCGGGCTCCGACATCGAGCCCGGACCGCGATCTGCTTCCGACTCGGGAGACTCGAACGCCCCGGTCATCGCGGCCGCCGCCAGCGACCCGCTGAGCACTGTCACAGCTGCCAGCACAGACACTCCCACCCGAGTGCGCCGACGACGTCGACGGTCGATCTCATCGATGCGCTCAGCCACCTGCTCGCCGATCACTCCGAGAGCGGCGTCCAGGTAAATGCCTTCCTTTGGCCGCTCGCTCATGATTCACCCCTCAGCGACAGCCGCAGCACTGCCTTCGCCCGCTGCAATCGCTTGGCAAGCGCTGCGGTCGACACACCGAGATGCTCTGCCGCCTCGTCGTAGGAATATCCCTCGACCAGACACAGATGGATGATGCGCTGATCGATACCGCCGAGCTTTTCGATCGAGTGCCGCACCCAGCTGACCTCCTCGACCCTCTCCTGACGTGTGGCATCCACGGGCAGCAGCGTCTCATCCAGGGACAGCGCCGACCGACGGCGTCGCAGCTGATTTCGTGACAGGTTCCTCGCCGTCACCAGCATCCATGGCAGTGCAGATCGCTCGACGATACGGATATGTCGCAGACGCCGCCAGGCGACCACGAAGACATCCTGAGTGATGTCATCGGCATCCGAATCATCGCGCAGCATGCTCCACGAGTAGAGATACACCGCCTTCGAGTGACGCTCGAATAACGTCGCAAAGGCACCCCGGTCACCTCGTCGGGCGAGCCTGATCAGCTCGGCGTCGGCGTCTTCGATGTACATGGATCCTCGCGGGTCGGGAAAGTCTCTCACCCTGTACTGTCGGGATCCAGCAAATCATGACATCCGAACTTCGGAAATCCGAGTTCTACGCCGCCAGAGCCAAATATGGTTCCCAACACGGATCGCTACGCTCGGTCCCTCGAACTGTCCACGAGGATCCTCGTGGCGGCCGCGGGCTGAACCGCAGCTGCCACTGCATCTCCTGCGGCGTGCGGTCGCTCTTGACGTTGTTGCACCGCAGGCAGCAGGCGACAAGATTCTCCCAGGAATACGCTCCGCCGCGTGAGCGCGGCAGAACATGATCGATCGTGGAAGCTGACTTGCCGCAATAGCCACACCGATGGTCGTCTCGTCTCAGCACGCCGCGTCTGGTTACGGGGACACGCCGGCTCCGAGGGAGGCGAACGTATCTCGCCAGAACGATGACGGCGGGACGATCGTAGGCGCCACCCGCCGCCCAGACAGGATCATCCTCCACGCGTTCCACCACGGTGGCCTTCTGATTCATGACGAGCACCAGGGCTCGTTTGAAGGACACCACCGCGAGCGGTTCATACCCGGCGTTCAGAACAAGTGTGCGCATCGTCTTCCTCTCGATCCGCCGGGACGGCTTCCCGGCACTCTCGACTCACACGACGCCACACGGACGACAGAGGAAAGTACGCAGGAACCAAAAAAGGCGCCGTCTTTACAGACAGCGCCTTTCGCACACGACAAGCTCAGTGCATCCCTGCGGGCAATGCCGAAGAACGTAACGACCGAGTGCATCCATGGTGCGGATGCTCGGTATTCGTTCCATCAGCTTTCTCCCATCCGTGCGACGACGGGTACAGGCTAACCCATCGTGCCGACAGATGACGAAACAGCAGGTGAACGATCAGACGCGTGTTGCGCCGGAGGTCACCAGAAAAAGATCAGCCAGCGTTGGCTGCGAGCCAGGAGTACGGCTCGACGAGCGAGCCTCCGTACCAGACCTCGAAGTGCAGGTGGTTCGCCGTCGAGCGTCCCGTGCTTCCGACGAATCCGATGAGCTGACCGGCGCCAACGCTCTGCCCAGCCTGGACTTGCCGGGAGCCGTAGGTCATGTGGCCGTAGGTCGTGGAAACGCTCTGTCCGCCGACGACGTGATCGATCATGACCGCCACACCGTAGCCGCCGATGCTCTCGGCCGAGGCTCGGACCACACCTGCAGCTGTCGAGTAGATGGGCGTGCCCTGGGGCGCGAGCATGTCGACACCGTTGTGCCCGCCACCGATGGTGCGTCCCTGGTTGTACGAGCCCTGCGGGAGCGGGTAGCGCACTTCACCCGAACCCGGCGAGACCAGCTCGTAGTTGCCAGGGTTGAAGTTCCTCGGTGTGGAAGCCACGGAAGCCGCGGCCGCAGCTGCGGCGCGAGCGGCAGCTGCTTCCTTTTCCTTCTTCTCCGCGATCTCCTCAGGAGTCGTGGCGGTGTACGTGCCACGGTCAAGGGGCGCTGCGGTGGCTTGAGAGGCGACCACAAGCGACTGTGCGTCGTCGAAGGCAACCTGCTGGAGCGTCGCGGTGGCGTCAACCGGAGCGCCGGAAGATGCGAATGAGGGAAGCGCGATTCCAGCAACCAGAACACCGACGGCGCCGAAGATGGCGATCGAGCGCATCGGCTTGATCATCTTGCGTGCGGCGTTACGAGGGGCGACAGCGAGCGGTCGCTTCGGAAGTTTTTCGGGTGTGGTCGTGGTTGATTCAATATCTAGGGCCAAAAGGTGATCCTCCTGCGCCTCGGCGCTCGGGTGGCGCTGGCTCGTCGGCACTTTGCTTATCGGGGCATCTGCTCGGGGCACGCAATGCGATCTATCCGCGAAGATGACGAGCCGGTGAGGCAATCTTCGCGGGTTTGCCGCCAGCGGGCTTTCTTCACTGGCGACTTGTCCGAGGTTACCGGATGATAACGATTCTGTCACCCTGGGTTGTGGACAACCACCCGAAAGCGGGTGCCACACAGCTACCAGGCACGGCCCGTCAGGCCGGATCGCCCACCAAGAAGATGTGCGAAGCAAGCTCAACCGGAAGCTCAAGTGCCTCGTCGTTGCCGTCCATCTGGATCAGCACATAGCCCTCGTTGAAGCGATAGTTGCCGTGCGCACCGGGCAAGACGCCCGCATCGCGCAACTGCTCCAGCAGCTCGGGATCGACCTGCGCCGGCTCGGCGAGACGGCGCACCGTTCCTTCGATCGGCTCACCGGCAGCGTTGAGCTTCTGCACGAGCCCGATGACGCCCTGATCAAACGTGCGCGCGGCAACATCACCGAGCTGGTCAAGGCCAGGGATCGGGTTGCCATACGGCGATTCGGTGGGGTGGCCGAGCAGCTCGATGAGGCGGCGCTCAACCTGCTCGCTCATCACGTGCTCCCAACGGCAGGCCTCTTCATGCACGTAAGCCCAGTCCAAACCGATCACATCCGCCAACAACCGTTCTGCCAGACGGTGCTTGCGCATCACGTCGACAGCCTTGCGCCGGCCAGAGTCGGTCAACTCGAGTGTGCGATCCTCGGCGACGATGACGAGTCCATCGCGCTCCATGCGCCCGACGGTCTGCGAGACGGTTGGACCGGAGTGTCCGAGTCGCTCCGAGATGCGGGCGCGCAGCGGCACGATATTCTCCTCCTCGAGTTCGAGGATGGTGCGGAGATACATCTCCGTTGTGTCGATCAAATCTGCCATTAGGCCCTCCGGGGTCTTCTTAGGTAAGCCTACCTTCCCGCGCAGACGCCGGAGTTGGTCACAGTGAAAGTGGTCACAGTGAAAGTGGTCATGTCCGCGCGCGCCTAGAATCAACGCATGGCGATCGAGATACCCCGTGACCTTCTGCCCGTTGACGGCCGCTTCGGCTGTGGCCCCTCGAAGGTGCGCCCAGCGCAGCTCGAAGCGCTGGTGGCATCCGGTGCCAGCATCCTCGGCACTTCACACCGCCAGGCCCCGGTGAAGAACCTCGTCGGCAGCGTCCGCGAGCAGTTCGCGAGCCTGTTTCGCATTCCGGAAGGTTATGAGATCCTGCTCGGTAACGGCGGATCGACCGCGTTCTGGGATGCCGCAGCATTCGGCCTGATCGAGCGCCGCAGCCAGAACCTCACCTTCGGGGAGTTCGGCGGCAAGTTCGCCAAGGCAGCAGGCGCCCCGTGGCTCCAGGCCCCCGACGTGCGCAAGGCAGAGCCCGGATCGCTCGTCGCGGCAGAGATCGTCGACGGCGTCGACGTTTACGCGTGGCCGCACAACGAGACCTCCACCGGTGTCGCAGCCCCCGTCGAGCGCGTGGCCGCCGACGGCGCCCTCACCGTAATCGACGCGACCAGCGCCGCGGGTGGCATCGACTTCGATGCGACCCAGGCCGATGTCTACTACTTCGCACCACAGAAGAACCTCGGCTCGGATGGTGGCCTGTGGTTTGCTGCGGTATCGCCGGCTGCGATCGAGCGGATCGAGCGGATCGCGGCATCCGATCGCTACATCCCCGAGTTCCTGAGTCTGAAGAACGCGGTCGACAACTCCCGTCTGAACCAGACGCTGAACACGCCGGCACTCACGACCCTGCACTTGTTGGACAACCAGCTGAAGTGGATCAACGACAACGGTGGGCTCGCCTGGGCCGGCGCGCGCACGGCGGAATCGTCACAGGTGCTGTACGACTGGGCAGAGGCTTCCGCTGTCGCGACTCCGTTCGTCGCTGACCCCTCGCACCGCTCCCCCGTCGTCGTCACGATCGACTTCGACGACAGCATCGACGCCGCGGCGATCGCGAAGACACTGCGCGCCAATGGCGTGGTAGACACCGAGCCGTATCGCAAGCTCGGGCGCAATCAGTTGCGCGTCGCGACCTTCGTCTCGATCGAGCCGGATGACGTGCGCCAGCTCACCCGTTCGATCGACTACGTGCTCGCGAACACCGCGGGCTGATCCACGCAACGAAATAGGGGCCGGCATCATGCCGGCCCCTATTTTTGTATGTGTCGTCTTCGTATGTGTCGACGAGGATCACTCCTCTTCGACGGACTCTGCCTCTTCATCGAAAGCGACCACGGTCTCGTCATCGAAAGCCACTAGGGACCCGTCGTCAGCATTCGGCTCATCGATCGCCGAATCGTCAAGCTCGTCGATGTCGACACCGTCGAGGTCGCCAGCGTGCAGCACGCGCGACTCCGAGGGATCGTCGTCGTCGTCAAGATCATCGTCGTCGTCGGACTCGTCTTCATCGGACTCGTCGTCCTCATCGGACTCGTCGTCGGACGCATCAGAGATCTCAGCCGTCTCGCCGGCCTCCAGCGCCGCCGCTGCGGCCTGCTCGGCAAGCTCCACCTGGTGTGCACGATAATCCGCAAGCCGCTCAGCCCACGGCACCCACTCCGGCGCGAGCAACGCACCCTCGTTGGGCATCAACTCGATCTCGAGCACGGTCGGCTCGGCGTCTTCAACGCGCGCCACAGTGACCGTCCAGTACCAGCCCGGGTAGCCCGGCAGGCGGTTCTCGAAGCGCAACGATACGGAGCCGTCGTCCTCTGCCAGGTAGCCCGCAGGCGGGCCAACCGTCGAGGCAGGAGTGATCTCGTGCAGCGCGGCGAGCGCGAGATCGTGCGCACCGATCAGGTGCGCGTCAGGCTCAGGCATCGAGGTCATCAGCGACCTTTCGCAAGACTGCCGCGATCTTGTGACCCTGGGCGCTGGCCGGGTATCGCCCGCGGCGCAAATCGCCGCCGATCCCGTCGAGCAGCTTCACGAGATCCTCGACGATGATCGCCATATCGTCTGCGGGCTTGCGCTTGGCCTTCGAGAGGCTGACGGGAGCTTCGAGCACGCGCACGGACAATGCCTGCAGACCGCGCTTGCCGTCGGCTACACCAAACTCCACTCGAGCCCCTGCCTTGACAGTGGCGTCGGTGGGCAGGGCGGAGGCGTGTAGGAAGACGTCCTGGCCATCATCGCTGGCGATGAAGCCGAACCCCTTCTCGTCGTCGTAGAACCTGACCTTGCCGGTGGGCATGGGAAAACCTCGCTGTGTGATGGTGCCGAAAAATTGCATCGCGTCCATGCGCGACCACCCATCAGCCTACCGGTGTTCCAGGCACTAAGCTGAGACGGATGAGTACGCAGAATTCCGAACCGGAAGTTCCTATCCGCAGGTTGGATCGCACCCTCGCTTACATGGCGTTGACGCTCGCCGCGCTCTCGGTCATCTGCTTCTTCGTCATCATCATCGGCAGCGCGGTCGGAATGGATCAGAACTCCTTCGGCAGCGGCCTCTGGCCTGTCATCGCAGCCATCCCGCTGTACGGTCTGCCCATCGCCTTCGTGATGATCGTCGCCCTACTCGTGATGAGTTTCGTGCGAAAGGGGCGCGCCGCGCGGCGCACCTGACTATGAGCACGCATGCCCGCCCGCTCGCCGTATGGCTGGCTTCTGCGCCCGATTCGCAACTTGCGATGCTCTTCGAGGCGCGCGGTGTGCGCAGCGATGTCGCATGGCTCGATTTCTTTGACGCCGCTGAGGCTCTCCTCGAGCCCGCATCCATTGAGCGGATGCTGCCACGCCTGACCCTCGCGGAGGCGACGGCGTTGCACCGCGCGGCCACCGGTCAAGGCACCAGCGACGAGACCGAGCCGCAGGCCGAGTCGCTTCTGGCACTTGCGCTGCTGCGCCCCGACGGCACACCAGCCCCTCCTGTCGCGGACGCCGTTGCCACTCGAGAGCTTCCGCAGATTACCGAAACAGTATCGACGAGCCCTGCCTCGGAGGAAGCGCACGCCCACTCGGCTGAACGCGCCTTCACCAGCGTCGGCGCGCTTGCCGACGTGCTGCTGCTGGCCAGAGAGTCGCCGCTTGCGCTGCTGACCAGCGGAATCCTGGCAGCGGGAGAAAAGCGACGGATGGCTGACGCTGGCCTTCCCGTCGAGATCCTCGACGATCTCGTCGCACTTGCCGCAACGGCCGCTCTGATCACGACGATTCAGCGTCAGGTACGCCTGACTTCGGTCGGCGAAGCATGGCTGCGGCTCGCTGCCGCCGAGCGGTGGGCGGGGCTCGCTGAAGCCTTCCGTGCGGCGCTGCCCCGCGGATTGCGCACAGCGTCCGGAGGATGGCTGCCCGTACCACTGTGGGCGCACCAGCATCCCTGGGATCCTTCCTGGAATGAACGCAGCGCGACCCTCATCGAACGTGCACGTCTGCTGGGGCTGATCGCCGACGGCGGGGCCGAACCGATGTGGGCATCGTCGTTGCGCGAGGGCGCCCCCGCGGATGCGGCAGCGCTGCAACAGATGTTGCCCACCGAAGTTGACCGAATCTTTCTGCAGAACGATCTGTCCGCGATCGCACCTGGTCCCCTCGCCTCAGCGTTAGATGTGAGGCTGCGAGGCATCGCCGCCAGGGAATCCGCGGCACAGGCATCCTCGTATCGATTCACCGCCGAGTCGGTTTCGCACGCGCTTGCTGCTGGCGAAACGGCAGCCTCCATCCTCGAATTCCTCGGCGAGTTGTCGCTGACCGGCATCCCCCAGCCACTCGAGTACCTCGTCACGCAGACCGCGCAGCGACATGGCCTCGTGCGCGTCTTCACCGATGCCGAAACAGGCCGCACCCGCGTCACGAGCGTGGATGCCACACTGCTCGACGCCGTGGGAGTGGACCAAGTACTGCGTCCGCTGGGGCTCACTCGGGAATCCGGTGGCCTCAGCTCCCGTGTCGGACGTGACACGGTCTACTGGGCTCTGACCGACGCACGCTATCCGGCGTCGATCGTCGGCTCCGACGGCCGTCCCCAGGTCGTCGACCGAAACCCGGCGCCGCCAGAGGAGTCTGCTGCGGCAGCATCCTACGATTCGCTGGTCGCACGTCTGCGTGCACAGCAGGGCCCTGACGCGGATGCTGCGTGGTTGGATCGCGAGCTGGAAGCGGCAGTGCGCGCCAAGGCAGTGCTCCTCATCGAGATTGCGATGCCAGACGGTTCCACCCGCGAACTTCAGCTGGAGGCGAGCGGGTTGGGCGGTGGAAGGCTGCGCGGTCGCGACCGTGCGGCCGACGTCGAGCGCACCCTTCCGGTCAAAAGCATCCGTTCCGCGAAAGTGGTCAGCCCTTCGACAGGCTCAGGGACCGACGGGTGAGAATCCGCGCCCGCGGTGAGACCCCGGACGCGACAGCGCGGTAGACTAGCCTGCTATGTCTGATGGCCCACTGATCGTCCAGAGCGACCGCACCGTCCTGCTCGAAGTCGCACACGCGGATGCCGAGAGCGCCCGCCACGAGCTGGCGATCTTCGCCGAGCTGGAGCGCGCGCCAGAGCACATCCACACCTATCGGATCACCCGTCTCGGCCTGTGGAACGCACGCGCCGCCGGTCACACCGCTGAGGACATGCTGTCCACGCTCGACCGCTGGTCGCGTTTTCCCGTGCCGCCGTCGGTATCGGTCGACCTCCGCGAGACAGTGAACCGTTACGGTCGCCTTGTCATCGAGCGTGACGATGAGGGCACGCTGGTTCTTCGCTCCAATGATCCGGCCGTTCTCACCCAGGTGGCGAACAACAAGCGCATCCAGCCGCTGCTGGTCGGGCATCCCACCCCTGACACCTTCGTGGTCGACGCGTGGGCGCGGGGGCAGATCAAACAGGAACTTTTGAAGATCGGCTGGCCGGCCGAAGACCTCGCCGGTTACACCCCTGGAACGCCGCACGAGATCGACCTCGCCGAGGATGGCTGGCACATCCGGCCGTACCAGCAGGACGCCGTCGACGCCTTCTCCCGGGACGGTTCTGGCGTCGTGGTGCTCCCCTGTGGTGCAGGAAAGACGATCGTCGGCGCGGGGGCGATGGCCGCCACGGGGACAACGACGCTGATCCTCGTGACAAATACGGTCTCCGCACGGCAGTGGCGAGATGAGCTACTCAAGCGCACGTCGCTCACCGCCGAGGAGATCGGCGAGTACTCCGGCCAGGTCAAGGAAGTCAAGCCGGTCACGATCGCGACCTACCAGATCCTCACCGCGAAGAGGAAGGGCGAGTACGCCCACCTGTCGCTGCTCGATGCGATGGACTGGGGCCTCATCATCTACGACGAGGTGCACCTGCTACCGGCCCCCGTGTTCAAGCTGACTGCTGATCTGCAAGCCCGCCGCCGCATCGGCCTGACGGCCACTCTGGTGCGCGAGGACGGCCGCGAGGGCGACGTGTTCAGCCTCATCGGCCCCAAGCGCTTCGACGCCCCCTGGAAACAGATCGAGGCTCAGGGGTACATCTCCCCCGCAGCCTGCTACGAGGTTCGTGTCGACCTGCCGCCGGATGACCGGATGGAGTACGCCGCGGCGACGGATGAAGACCGCTATCGCCTTGCGGCATCGTCACCGGTCAAGATCGCCGCCGTACGGGAGTTGATCGCCAAGCACCCCGGCGAACGCATCCTCGTGATCGGGCAGTATCTCGACCAGCTCGACATCCTTTCCGATGCGCTGAACGCACCGCAGATCACGGGCGCCACGCCGATCGATGATCGTGAGAAGTTGTACCAGCAGTTCCGCGTGGGCGAGATCGAGCTGCTCGTCGTATCCAAGGTCGCGAACTTCTCAATCGATCTGCCCGAGGCATCCGTCGCGATCCAGGTTTCCGGGTCATTCGGATCCCGTCAGGAAGAGGCCCAGCGACTGGGGCGCCTGCTGCGCCCTAAGGAGTCCGGCCACACCGCGAGTTTCTACACGCTCATCGCCCGCGACACCGTCGACCAGGATTACGCGCAGAACCGCCAGCGTTTTCTCGCCGAACAGGGCTATAGCTACACGATCCTCGACGCTGACGCGCTGGCATCCGCGTAGCGGGTCACCGCGTAGCGGGTGACTCGGTGTCGTCTGCCGGGCTGGCGCCGCAGCGCCAGCACGGGCGCACGCGATCGTCCAGCATCGCGCCGCATTCGGGGCAGACCTGGGCGAGCCAGCAGGCAGCGTCACCGCCCATTTCGTCGCCGTTCATGCCGCCAGGTTACTCCGCCGTCGTCGCAGTTGGAGCAGTCATCGTCGGAGCCGTCGGAGCCGTCGCCGTGCGCGCCAGTCCTCGGGTGCGCGCCCAGCGATCAGCCAGAAGCGCATAGACGATCATCGTGATCGCGGATGCGATGAGATCGGCGGGGGCACCCTCGGTCGCGTTGGCGTCGACGAGGGAGAAGCTACCGAGTACGAAGATCAGCACGTTGTTCACGATGTGCATCGAGATCGCCGCTTCGAGTCCTCCGGTGCGCCAGCTCAGCCACGCGGCGACGATGGCGAAGACGCCGACGCTGAGCCCACCCCAGAGATCGTATCCGTGCCCGATGACGAACAACGGCGCCGGCAGCAGGATAGCGAACGCCGGATGCCGCAGCCATCCGCCGATCAGCTGCATGAGGTATCCCCGGAAGACGTACTCCTCCGCTGCTGCCTGTAGCGGCACGAGCAGAAGCACCAGGACGAGCATGAGCGCGATCCCGGGATGCGATGCGTCGATGACGATTGATTCTCCGGAGAGCGCAGCCAACGCGAACAGAACAGCAAAGTAGACCGCGTACACGGCGAGAGCGAGCAACAGGGTGCGCGCCAGCCAGCCCCATCGGATCCGGCCGGCAACCGACGAGAGCAGCCCCGCACCTCGCCCCTCGACGATGCGGGATGCGAGAAAGAGTGCGGGCAGCATCAGGATCAGCGGCACCATCAGCGCGACGAACAACCAGGGCTGATTCAGATCGAAGGATTCGGGACTGTTCAGCCAGGCGTCGAATGCCGACCCGAATCCGGGGTTCTCCGCCGCGACGATTCCCGCCGGTATGAGGATCGCGAACATCAGCGTCAGATACATGGCCGCGCCGAACAGTCCTGTCAGGAGTACCCGCCACCATCGGTATCGCGGGCGAATCCGCGCCAGGCGGTGATATTCGGCAGAAATCGTCATGTGTCGATCTTCGCCCGGCCGGCGCAGGATCCGCATCGACCGAAAGATCGGACGATGCCCGACGCCGGTCATCCTTTCGGTCGATACTCGGCAGCATTCCCGCCGCCTAGTCTTGGTATGTGACCTCTCGTTCGTCTTCTGCACGCAGGCGCAGATGGAGCGACATCTGGCGCTGGGCCGCAGCAGCGGCCATCGGAATGCTGGTGTTCGTCGTCGGCTACGGCGTCGAGTTGGAAACCGTCGATCCGGATGGGCAGGATGCCGCGGCGATCGGCGTACGCATGCTGATCGATCTGGGCCTCGGCGTCGTCGTCCTCGGCCTGTACGCATTCCGCCGCCGTGCCCCGCGACTCATCCCCGCCGTGGCGATCGCGCTGACTGCGTTCTCCTGGCTGGGAGCCGGAGCGGCTGCCGCCCTTCTCGTATTCGTCTCGGCCCGTCGACGACCCCGGGAGATCGCCGTTGCCGCGGCCCTGTACACCGCAGTCAACTGCATCGACATCACGGTGCACCCGTTCGATGACGGCACACCGCTGTGGCTGCTGCTCGTCATCGGCGGAATTCTCACGGGTGCGCTGGTTCTGCTCGGTCTTCTCATCGGCGCACGACGGCAATTGGATGAGGCTGCTGACGCAGCACACACGGCGCAGATCGAGCGGGCGGGCGCCCAAGAGCGCTCGCGTATCGCTCGTGAGATGCACGATGTGCTGGGGCATCGGTTGTCGCTCATCGCTGTGCACGCCGGCGCGCTTGAGTATCGCCGGGATCTCTCCCCACAGCAGGCAGCAGAGGCTGCCGGGGTGATCCGAGAAAACTCCCACCTGGCTCTGGACGAGCTGCGTGATGTGCTGGGGGTTCTTCGTGGCGAGGGTCACGGCGACACGGAGAGCAGTCCGCAGCCGATTGCTGCCGATATCCACACCCTCATCGCGGATGCACGTGCGGCCGGCAACACCATCATTATCAGTGCGCTGGACACCGACGGCATCCCTGCGGCGCTCGGCCGACACCTGTTCCGGATCGTGCAAGAGATGCTCACCAACGCGCGGAAGCACGCTCAGGGCGAGCGCATCTTTCTTCACCTGACATCGGATGCCGTCTCCGGCGTGCGGCTTTCCGCTCAGAACCGGGTGTGCGCGCCCGTCGCCCCGCCCGGTTTCGGGCTCACCGGCGTCGCCGAGCGTGCACGTCTGGCCGGAGGCGAGCTTCTCATCGATGAGGCGGACGGGCTCTTCCGAGTAGAGGTGGTGCTGCCATGGCCGAATTGAGAGTGCTGCTCGTCGATGACGAACAACTCGTGCGCACCGGCCTTCGTCTGCTGTTGGATGGCAGCGATGGCATCCGTATCGTCGGGGAAGCCGCCGACGGCGAGGTTGCAATCGAGGCGGCGCTGCGCCTGCGTCCGGATGTCGTGCTGATGGATATCCGGATGCCTCGGCTCGACGGCATCCGCGCAACAGCACGGATACTCGCCGAGCGCCCCGATGCGCGCATCGTCATGCTGACGACATTCGACGCCGACGCCGAAGTGCTCGGCGCACTGGAGAGCGGCGCAATGGGCTTCTTACTCAAAGACACGCCACCGGTCGATCTGATCGCGGCGTTGCATCAGGTCGCCGATGGCCGGATGATGCTCTCCCCCTCCGTCACCCGCCAGCTGGTCATCGCTGCCACCGACGGTCGGATCGCCGATCGACGCCGGGTCGCGAACAGCCGACTCAGCGAACTCACCGCACGTGAACGTGAGGTAGCAGAGGCAGTCGCACACGGCCTCAGTAACGCCGAGATCGCCGCGAAACTGTTCCTCAGTCTCGCCACCGTGAAGACCCATGTGGGGCGGATCATGGACAAGCTGCCCGCCAACAATCGCGTGCAGATCGCGATCTGCGTGCATGAAGCAGGAGACGACATATCGGGCGCTCCGAAAGATAATCAGCCTTCGCATGGCTGAAGTCACCATAATGGGGACATGACTGATGCGCGCATCCTGGTCGTCGATGACGAGCCCAACATCCGTGACCTGCTTTCCACAGGCCTGAGCTTCGCTGGATTCCAGGTGAAGACGGTCGCGAATGGTGCGGCCACGATCTCTGCTGTCCTCGAAGAGGAACCGGATCTCATCATCCTCGATGTCATGCTCCCCGACATGAACGGGTTCAGCGTGACCAAGCGCCTGCGTGGCGCGGGCTTCACCGCCCCGATCCTCTTCCTCACGGCGAAGGATGACACGCAAGACAAGATCGAAGGTCTGAACGCCGGCGGTGACGACTACGTCACCAAGCCGTTCGCCCTCGATGAGATCGTCGCTCGTGCCCAGGCGATCCTCCGCCGCACGATGCAGGCCGATGAGGAGTCGATCATCCGTGCCGGCGAGCTGTCGATGGATCAGGACACGCACGATGTGTTCGTCGGCAAGGAGCCGATTGAGCTCAGCCCGACCGAGTTCAAGCTACTGCGCTACCTGATGCTCAACCCCAACCGCGTGCTCTCGAAGGCGCAGATCCTCGACCACGTGTGGGAGTACGACTTCAACGGCGATGCCGGCATCGTCGAGAGCTACATCTCGTACCTGCGTCGCAAGATTGATCCGCATACCGAAGAATCTGTCATTCAGACCAAGCGCGGTTTCGGCTACATGCTGAAGGTGGGCAAGTAGCCACCGAAGGGAACGGCATGGGGCAACAGCCTGACGCCGTCACCGGTTGGTGGCGGCGGATCAGCCTTCGCGCGAAGGTCACCGGGGTCACCGTCGCTGTCCTCGCGCTCGGCCTTCTCGTCGCCGGTATCGGCACGGTGCCGCTGCTGCGCAATTCCCTGGTCGAGAACATCAACGCGCAACTGCCGTCACTGGTCACGAGTGACCTCGCCAGCCGCTGGTTCGACATGGAGCTGGTCGACGGTAACCTGGCACTCACCCCATCCGAGACGGCCCCACGCGCGGCCGACTACGTCTTCGCGGTGTATGCCGCCGATGGCACCCTTCTCGCGCAGTCACCCGGGCCGGCGGATACACCGCTGCCAGTTTTCCCCGAGACGTTCACGCTCGAACAGGCCTACGCCCTCGACGGCAAGATTCTCCCCCTGAAGAGTGCGGACGGCAGCGCGTTTCACGCGTCCGTCGCCGGGCGCGGTGGCCCGGACGGCACCCTGTATGTGCAGTACGTCGCGCTGCCTCTGGAAGAGGCCGACCGCATCATCAGCCAGTACTTCGCGGTCTACACGACCGTGGCACTTGTCACGACGCTGGTCGCGGCGCTCCTCATCCGAGGCCTCGTCACGCTCACCTTCCGCCGCCTCGGGCAGGTCGAATCCACCGCAATGCTGATCGCCTCCGGTGACTTCAGCCAGCGCCTCACCGACTTCGAGCCCACCACCGAGGTGGGCCGTCTCAACTTCGCGATCAACACGATGCTCGAGCGAATCGACGAGTCGATCGCGCAGCGTGACCGCACAGTGCGGCACATGCGCCGCTTCATCGGCGATGCCAGCCACGAGCTGCGCACGCCGCTGGTGAGCGTGCGCGGTTATGCGGAGCTCTACCGTATGGGCGCGATCCGTGGCGAAGAAGACACGGCCAGGGCGATGGAGCGCATCGAGAAGGAAGCGATCCGGATGGGCGTGCTCGTCGAGGATCTGCTCGCTCTCGCAAGGCTCGATGAAGAGCCGGAGCTGCAGATCGTGCCGCTCGATCTGCGACCGGTCGCCCGTGACGCCGCGCTCGATCTGCGCGCCACTGCCCCGCGGCGAACGATCACCGTCGTCGACAAGACAGTGGATGCCGTGCCGACCGCCTCGCTGCGAACCCACTCGCCGCGGCCGGAGACTTCCAGCACGCCCACCTCACGGGCGCGCGCTGGCGCACTTGCCCGACTGCGCCGCAAGCCCCGCACTACTGGGCAGGCGATGCCGGAGATCGACTTCACCGAAGCAGAAGATATTCCGGTGCGCACGCCGCCGATCATCCTCGGCGAGGAAAACAAGGTGCGCCAGGTCGTGGCGAACCTGCTGGGCAATGCCCGGCGGTTCTCCGCAGAGGACAGCCCGATCGAACTCGTCGTCGATACGGATCGCGCGGCCGGCACCGGCAGTATCTCGATCGTCGATCATGGCGAAGGCATCCCGCCGGAGATCCGTGAGCAGATCTTCGAACGCTTCTGGCGCGCAGACACATCCAGGGCGCGTGAGACCGGCGGTTCCGGCCTCGGCCTCGCGATCGTGTCATCGATCGTCTCCGCCCTCCACGGCAGCGTACGCGTCGACGAGACGCCGGGAGGGGGCGCGACGTTCACGGTGATCTTCCCGCTCGCGCCTTCTCAGGCGACGCCTGAGCACCTGTTGGAAGACACCCAGCCGCTGGAGCGACTGAACCTCGACGCTCTTTGATCTCTGACGCTCTCTGACGCACACTGGGCTGACTCGTTCTCCACCAATTGGTGACGCTGTCGCTCATCCACGGAACGTGGTTTCTCGCCTCACGCGCCGACCGGCACTCTCGTAACGTATGAGCTCCGACGAAAGGAGTTCCCATGTCCGTATACACCGTCGACACCGAGGCCGTCTTTGCCGCCAACGGTGCCGCAAGAGCCACAATGGAACGATTGCGCAGCGAGTCGCTGGCGCTGAAAGCACAGCTCACCCAGTTGCAGTCTTCGTGGACAGGCGCTGCATCAGTGGCGTTCCAAGGCTGCAGCGATCAGTGGAGTGCCGCCCAGATGCATGTCGAACAGGTGCTGGATTCAATCGGCGTTGCACTGGGATCTGCGGCGACGCAGTACTCAGATGCCGATCAGTACTCGGCAAGCCTCTTTCGCTGACTTACCCCCGAACGCAGAAACGCCCCGGCCGAGGCCGGGGCGTTTCTGTCTGTGCGTGTGGACTTAGAAGTCCATGCCACCCGTCGGGTCGCCAGCCGGAGCTGCGGCCCGCTCAGGCTTGTCGGCGACAACGACCTCAGTGGTGAGGAAGAGACCGGCGATCGAGGCTGCGTTCTGCAGCGCCGAGCGCGTCACCTTGGCGGGGTCGATGATGCCAGCGGCAAACATCTCCACGTACTCACCGGTTGCGGCGTTGAGGCCGTGACCGCTGGGAAGCTCGGAGACCTTGTGCGCGACGACACCGGGCTCGAGACCAGCGTTGAGCGCAATCTGCTTGAGCGGAGCCGAGATGGCGACGCGAACGATGTTCGCACCCGTTGCCTCGTCACCCGTGAGCTCAAGACCATCAAGTGCCTTCGTGCCAGCCTGGATGAGCGCGACGCCACCACCGGGGACGATGCCCTCTTCGACGGCTGCCTTCGCGTTGCGAACGGCGTCCTCGATGCGGTGCTTGCGCTCCTTGAGCTCGACCTCGGTTGCCGCTCCGGCCTTGATGACCGCAACGCCACCAGCGAGCTTGGCGAGACGCTCCTGGAGCTTCTCACGGTCGTAGTCGCTGTCGGTGTTCTCGATCTCGCGGCGGATCTGGGTTACGCGACCCTCGATCTGCTCGGTCTCGCCAGCACCCTCGACGATTGTTGTCTCGTCCTTGGTGATGATGACCTTGCGCGCACGGCCCAGCAGGTCGAGCGTGGTGTTCTCGAGCTTGAGACCAACCTCTTCGGTGATGACCTGACCACCGGTGAGGATTGCGATGTCCTGCAGCTGCGCCTTGCGACGGTCGCCGAAGCCGGGAGCCTTGACGGCAGCCGACTTGAAGATGCCGCGGATCTTGTTCAGCACCAGAGTCGCAAGAGCTTCGCCCTCGACGTCCTCGGCAATGATGACAAGCTCCTTGCCTTCCTGGATCACCTTGTCGACGATCGGGAGAAGATCCTTGATGCTCGAGATCTTCGAGTTCGCGATGAGGATGTAAGGCTCCTCGAACACGGCCTCCTGGCGGTCTGCATCCGTCACGAAGTACGGGTTCAGGTAGCCCTTGTCGAAGCGCATGCCCTCGGTGAGCTCGAGCTCGGTGCCGAAGGTCTGCGACTCCTCGACGGTGACAACGCCTTCCTTGCCGACCTTGTCGATCGCCTCGGCGATGAGCTCGCCGATTTCGGTGTCAGCGGCGGAGATAGATGCCGTAGCGGCAATCTGCTCCTTCGAATCGATCTCCCTGGCGCTGGCGAGCAGCTCCGCGGTGATCGCTGCAACAGCCTTCTCGATGCCGCGCTTGAGCGAGATCGGGTCGGCGCCGGCTGCGACGTTGCGCAGGCCTTCACGAACGAGTGCCTGAGCGAGGACGGTCGCGGTGGTGGTTCCATCACCTGCGACGTCATCGGTCTTCTTGGCGACCTCCTTGACGAGCTCCGCACCGATCTTCTCGTACGGGTCGTCCAGCTCGATCTCCTTGGCGATCGACACACCGTCGTTAGTGATCGTGGGAGCGCCCCACTTCTTCTCAAGCACGACGTTGCGACCGCGCGGGCCGAGGGTCACCTTGACAGCGTCGGCGAGGATGTTGAGGCCGCGCTCGAGACCGCGACGGGCCTCCTCATCGAAAGCGATGATCTTTGCCATGAGTTTTGTCGTCCCTCCTGGACGTAGACGTTCTGGTTAGCACTCACAGTACGAGAGTGCTAACGCCCATTCTGGCACTCGACCCCATCGAGTGCAAGCCGCGGAGGGTGCTTATTCTGCGGGAGTCTCCACAGACTCGGGCTCGACGCTCGAGCGATCAAGGCCGATGACGACGACAAGCTGCTTCTGCTCGGGGTCATTCGGGTCAGCATAGAAATCGCTCTCCGAGACCTGAGCTCCGCCGATCACGTCAGCCAGGCCGATCGCGGCCAGCTGGTCTGCCTCTGCCACGTAGTAGACGGTTGTCTCGGCGAAGTCCTGCTGACCGGCCTCGCCGTAGCTCACTGAATCGGCGGGCCATCCGTTGTTCAGCAGGGTGTCACGCAACTGCACGTCGAGTCCAGACTCCGGCGTGGCGTTGAGCACGAGTACTGAGTAGGACGTGTCGACGACGCCCGCAACTTCGGGTGCGGGGGCTCCGGTGGAATTCGCACCAGGGAACAGCGTGATGCGCCCCATCAGCATCAGCGCGACGAAAATACCGACGACGATGATCACGAGCGCTGCGACAAAAGACCACAGCAACACGACCCAGCCGTTCATTCCTGGGGCCTCGGCTCGATGCGCTCCTACGCGTCCTGAGGAACGGGGAACATCATCGAAGCGGTCTTTGACAAGCTGGGGCACTCGTCGATGCTATCTGTCGAGGCCTTGGAATCCACACATAGCGCACCGGGAGAGACGCATCAGCCGGCAAATCCACGCATCCGCGCCACGCGCTTATCCGTCCTGTTCTCGCGCAGCCGACGCAGTCGACGCACCAGAAGGGGGTCATGATCGAGTGCCTGCTCTGTGTCAATCAGCCTGCCGAGCAGTTGATAGTAGCGAGCGGGACTCATCCCGAGCTTCGTACGGATGGCCTCTTCCTTCGCGCCACCGTGCCGCGGCCAAGCGGATTCCAGCGCGAGGATCGCGCGGTCGCGATCGGTGAGGTCTCCGAGCATGCGTCCAGGCTAAGGGCGATTCTCCGGCGAACCAGCGCGCCACTCCCACCAGCGCCCCAATGGGTCCGCGGCCGCACGTACTTTCCCGTCGATCGCGACGACGAACCCCGGCCAGGTATCGGCATCGACCGGCGGATGCCAGACGTCATGCAGTGTCGGCGTGTCGATCGTGATCCAGCGGGCCGGCAGTTGCTGCAGTTGTGCGATCAGCGCGTGCCTTGATGCCCAGGGGATGTGGGCGAGTACGCCGGGCGTTGTGATGACGAGCGTCGCGTCTGGCGGAGCGGATGCCGCGAGCGCCGCCACCTCAGCTCCGGCGTCACCGCGCACCATCCGCGGCGGATCGGCCGCGACGATATCGAGGGCCGCAGCGATCCGCGCTTCTCGGCCCGTCTCCCCCGGCCAGACGAGTCCCTGCAGCCAGGCACGGTCTCTCGGGTCGCCGGCGTCGAGCGGGTCAAGATCGATCCCGGCACGCCAGACGATCCGCGGCATCCGCACCGGCGGCATCGGCCCACGCACCTCGCTGGTGAGCACCACTTCGGAGGGGCCGCCATCCGGATCGAGAGCCGCGCGCAGTGTGCCGTCGGTGTCAACAAAACGATATGAGTAGCGATCGGGGTAGAGACAGAGGCCACCCGACGCCCCGAGTTCGAGCAGCGCGATTGGTCCGTCGATCTCGGAGAGCACCGGAAGCAGTGGTGCAAGGCGCAGCGGCTCGTTGGTCTGCACCCGGCGCGCAGAGCACTCGGCGACAATCTCGTCTGAGTGCGCGAGCAGGAATGCCCGCCACTTCTCGAAGCCCTCCAGTGGCGCGCCCAGCATCCGCGTCACCGCGAACACGAGTGGCGGCTGCCTGCGCGTGTCAGGAATGCGGGCGAGCACCGCCCGCACTTCGGAGTCAGCGGCGACCCCAGCGGCCCATTCTTCGTACAGCGCAGAGCGGCCGGGCGCCTCCTCGCGCGCAAAACGGTCGTAGCGTTCGCGCACAGCATCCGTCATCCATCCATTCTCGCCCGGTGATCGGCCCACGGCTGCCCGACGCGGTGGACAATGGAAGAGACATAGGAGGCCCCATGGACTACAACGTGAAGAAGACGGATGCCGAATGGCGCGAAGAACTCGGTGACGAAGAGTTCGCGGTGCTGCGCAAAGCCGCGACCGAACGCGCCTGGACGGGCGAGCTGCTCGATGAGAAGCGTGGCGGCCTGTACACCTGCGGAGCCTGCGGAACAGAACTGTTCAAGAGCGGCACGAAGTTCGATTCGGGATGCGGATGGCCGAGCTTCTACGAGTCGATCCGCCCGGACGCGGTGCAGCTCATCGAGGACAACACGCTCGGCATGCAGCGCACGGAAGTCCGCTGCGCGAACTGCGGTTCACACCTCGGTCACGTTTTCCCGGATGGTTTCGGCACCCCCACTGGCGACCGGTACTGCATGAACTCGTTGTCGCTGAACTTCACGCCCGAGGCTCCCCAGGCGTGAGCGCGCTCGACGCGGCCCTAGCCCGGCAGTCCTGGTCGAAGGTCACCGAGGACGCACCAACCAGCGACGAGCTACTGCCACTGGTGGCCGCGGCAGGTCGCGTTGCCGACCATTCCTCTTTGCGGCCGTGGCGCCTGATCGAACTGCGCGGCGACGATCGCGTGGTGCTCGGGGAGGCCATCGCGAAGGCACAGAGCGACAAGAGCCCTTCGTCGAAGCCGCTGCGTGCCGCACTGCTGATCGCTGTGGTGGCGAGCTACCAAAAGAGCGACAAGGTGCCGCGGTGGGAGCAGGAGGCCGTCGCCTCCGGCGTCGCACACACGCTCAGCTTGCTGCTGGATGAGGCCGGATGGGGCGTCATCTGGCGCACCGGCGGCTACACGCGCTCGAAGGCTGTCGCAAAGGCGCACGGGCTGAAGAAGAACGAGGAGCTACTGGGGTGGCTCTACGTCGGCGGCAAGCCGCAGGGCAAGAAGCCTGGTCGCCGCAAGAGCGTCGACGCCCGTGACCTGTTGACCCGGATGCCTGCGAAGAAGTAGCGGCTCGGGTCGGTTCGGGCAGGGGTCGCGGATGGTCGCATCCCGCGCACCTAAGCGGCAATCTGCGCCACCTCCCGTCCGGGCTCGGGCGATTCTCAGCGCTGTCGGCGCCGCCAGGGCATGGCCACGACAACGGATGCCACGGCAACGAAGACCATCCCGATCAGCTGCCACAGCGCCGGCCCCGCCGCGGCCGGCCAGAGCAGGTCAATCACGACTGAGGCGACGAGCTGTCCGAGCACGGATCCGAGCCCGAGCAGCAGCACACCCGTGTGGGCGACGATCGCCGCGCCCAGCAGGATGTACACGAATCCCAGCAGTCCACCGAGATACAGCCAGGGTTCGAGTGGCAGTGCCTGCGGCAGCCCGCGTACTGCGACGCTGACGCCCGCTGCGACGCACAGCACGAGGGTTCCGGTGATGAAGCTCATCAGCGTCGCGGTCATCGGAGACTGCACGCGTTGCGCGAGGCGTCCGTTGGTGGCCGACTGCCACGCGATGCCGACACCAGCGGCGAATGGCAGCAGAAGCAGCCACAGCGGTGTGTCGGCGAGCACGTCTCCCCCGAGCGAGACGCCGACCGCGGCGAGCGCGAAGACACCACCGAGCACGCGTCCCGGCGTGACCGCGACGACGCCGGCCGGTCCGAATCCGATGCGGTCGAGGACAAGACCGTGCAAGGTCTGGCCTGCCACGACGCCGACGGTGAAGAGTGAGACTCCGAGGACACCCGCTGTCACACCCTGGGTGGAGACCGTGAGTGCTCCACACGCGCCGCCGAGCAGCATCCATGTCGGGATCGTGCGCGAGCGAATGCCGCGCCACAGCCGACCGGCACCGGCGCGCGCTGATGGCAGTGCGATGGTGAAGACGAGCAGGACGACAAGTCCGACGCTGAAGGAGATGAGCCCGGCGAGGATGCCATCGTCGATACGGACTCCGAGCACGCCGTTGATCCGCGCCTGGATCGCGGTCATCGCTCCGATCGAGACGGCACCGCCCAGCGCCAACGGTGCGGAAAGCCTGCGGGTCTCGGTCACTCGTGCACACTACCCGAGCAGACGCTGCTCTTTCTGACCACCGAATGTCTGTGCGCGGCGTTACCCTTGCCGCATGTGCGCAAGCTACGGGCTGGACCCTCGCTTCACCGACGCGGAGCTGCTGGCCGAGGCAGATGCCGATGTCCTCGAGGGGCTGCGCGTCTGGGCCGCGCAGAACGCGGGCGAGACGGTGCGTCCCACCGGAAAGAACCTCCGCAATCTGAGCCCACTGATCGTGCCGCGGGATGCCGGGGCGACTCTGGAGCCCGCGTGGTGGGGTTATCTGGTGAATGGCGAGCCGGCGAAGTTCCCGTCAATCAACACGCGCTCTGAACGGCTGCAGGAGCGACCGGGCGGGTTGAAGAGTCGTGCGGTCGTGCCGTCCACCGGGTGGTTCGAGATGCAGAAGCCCGGCCGGGTGTGGCACGAGTTCGCTCTCGACAACCGTGCATTGTTCGGCATGGCCGCCGTCACGCAGCGTGGTCGCACTGCCGACGGCGAATCGTTCACCTGCTATTCCATCGTGATGCGCCCGGCCCCGGCCCACCTGGCCGACGTCCATGACCGGATGCCGGTGCTCATCCCGACCGCGTTCGCGCAGGACTGGCTGAACGCCGAGGCAGGGCGGGACATCATCGACGAGGCACTGCTGGCTGCGGCATCCCTCGACGAGCGCGTCACAGTGACACCACGGGAGAACGACAAGGGCGAAGCGGATCGACTGTTCTGACGATCACCGCGGCGGCAGTAGCGCCCGCCTCAGCTGATCCCGCACTGCGGCGTCGACGCCCGCGTGCTCCAGGTATGCCAGCGCCCCACCATGCTCGCTGTCGAGCCAGTCGAACATCTCGCTGAGCAGTTCGGGCGGTGAGCCTGCGAGTACGTCGACGAGGTTGTCGGTGACCTTCACACGGAACCATCGCATTTTGCGCAGCATCCGCTGTGTCCACTCCCCCGACAGGTTCGCCGCGGTGGCTGCATAGTCCGACACGATGATGTCGCGGTCGATGTCGAGCGCAGTGAGAATGAGCGCTGAAACCAGGCCGGTGCGATCTTTACCCGCGGTGCAATGCACGACGACCGGGCCTTCGGCGGATGCGACGGCCCGGATGACACGGCCGAGATCCTGTTGATGCCGGGTGAGCACCACGTCGTACACGTCCCGGAGTGTGAGCGTGCTCGGGTCCACGTTGCGCGGGGCACCATCGATGGGAACAGAGAGATACGCGGCACCGGTTCCACGCAGTCGGTCGCGCCCGCCGATACGTCGATCGATTGCCGAACGCAGGTCGATGACCTGCCGGATGCCGAGTTCCACCAGCCGGTTACGGCCGTCGCGGGTGAGGCGGTGCAGAGCATCCGATCGGTAAAGCAGCCCGGGTTTCAGCACACCGGGGGCGACCTCGCGAAAATTGTACGTGCCAGGCACATCGAGGCGGGTGACGGCGGCGTCCATGCCGCAATGCTAGCCCGGGGGCCGACCCACGTCGGATATCGTGGGCGTCACGACAGGGAGAACACCATGGCCGATGAGAAACCCCGCCCTCGCGCGTTGCGTGACGGCACGACCGAACCCCGCTTTGCCGAGCGTTACGCGACGATCGATGAAGTTGCCGCACTGCTCGGCGTCACACCGGTGTCGCTGCGCCAGACGATGCGCCGACGCGATTCTGGGGAAGCGTCTTCGGCCAGCGACGCGTTCATCGACCCGATCGGTAACGTGTCCGGCTATCTGTGGGATCGCGATGATCTGACTCCGACGGCGATCGAGGCGTGGCACAATCGGCCGCGGCGCGGGCGGAAGCCGAACAGCGCGCAGTAGGTGAGAGCGCTGTGACGATTCGTGAGATATGGAGCCGACTGCGGGGTTCGAACCCGCGACATCCTGTTTACAAGACAGGTGCTCTACCAGCTGAGCTAAGTCGGCATGCGCCACCGAAACGATGCCGCACTACAGATTCTATGACACCCAGCTGCCAACTCTGAACGGACAGCGTCGGAGGCACAGTGCAGACTGGAGCGGTGATCCAGCGATTGCCGATTCGACGCGTTGAGATGCATCCGCTCTCACCGCCCCCTCTCGACGCGTGGCCGGCCGCTCTGCCGCCCGTGCGACAGGTACTGGAGAGCGGATGGGACCTCGGCCCGGTCACGGTCCTGACCGGTGAGAACGGCAGTGGCAAGTCCACGCTGGTCGAAGCGATCGCGATCGCTTACGGGTTGAATCCGGAAGGCGGGTCGACCGGAGCCATGCACGCCACGCGCGCGACGGAATCGGCGCTCGGTGAGCATCTGCAACTCGTCCGTGACGGCGGCGCCCCAAAGAAGGGCTTCTTCCTGCGCGCCGAGACCATGCACGGGTTCTACTCGTACCTCGAGGAGGTGGGGATCGGCGGCCCGTTGCACACCCGCAGCCACGGAGAATCGTTCCTCGATCTGGTCGCGGAACGCGAGCACATCCGCGGGCTCTGGATGCTGGATGAGCCCGAATCCGCGCTCTCCGTCTCCGGATGCCTCGCACTGATCGGTCAGTTGCGTGACTTCGTCGCTCGCGGCTCGCAAGTCATTCTGTCCACGCACTCGCCGATCCTCGCGGCATTTCCCGGCGCAGATCGCTACGAGCTCGGCGACTGGGGAATGCGCCGCTCAGAGTACGACGACCTCGACCTGGTACGCACCTGGCGAGGGTTCCTCGATTCACCCGAGCGCTACCTGCGCCACCTCAACTGATCGATCCAGACTCAATCGGTGAAATCCAGACTCGATCGGTAAACGAAACCGAGACTATCCGGCCGGTGTGTCTTCCGGAGCCGGCGTCTCGGTCTCAGCCGGCGTCTCGACCGAAGCCTCAGTCGGCGTCGGAGTCGGAGACGGTGACGCCGCGGCATCCGTGTCGCTGGCGACGGTGAGCACGAACTGCGAGAACTCAGCCGGGTCCTTCAGCGAGCCGACATACGCCTCGCCGTTGACGACGACCATGGGCGCGCTGGTGAGTACGAGATCGTCGGATCCGGCCAGCGGCCCTGCCAGCGCACGAGCGGTTGCTTCCTTCGCCCATGAGACGAAGTCTGCACCCTCGATACAACTGCGAACGACCTTGGGCTCGTCGACGCCTACGGCGACAGCGAGGTCAGCGAGCTCGACATCGGTACGACCGTTACTGTCTACCTCGGGCTGATCGATGAGCAGTTCGTGGTTGAACGCGTAGAAGTTCTCGGGCGAGTGCGTGGCAACGCACGCAGCAGCAGCTGCAGAACGCAACGAGTACTTCGTGCCGTTCGAGCTGGCGGTAAGCATCGACACCGGGTGGTAGGTCACTGTGACCGCATCCTCGTCGATCCAACCGGACAACTGACGGGCGTTGGCTCGCTCAAACTCCCCCGCACCAGGCGAGAGATAGTCGACGTAGATATGCACATCGACGGCAGTCGTCGCTGTGGTGGGCTCCGGCTCGGCCATCTCTTCGGGGGCCTCAGGAGATGGCGTTACGGGCACGCTCTCGCTGACAGCATCCGGAATGTCATGCACGACGATGCCATCGCTTTTCATGCCACTCGGGCTCATGGTCGGCTCTGAGATCGTCGACGTGACGGCCATCGTCACTGCGGTACCAATGGCACCGACGGCAACGATGGCGACCACCCCAATGATGATCCTTCGCACAATGCGCACCCTCGACTGCTGGGCGTGCACCTGCTGGGCCTTCTCCCGAACCACCTCACGGGAATTGCGAGGGGTGGGGACGTTCGGCGTTTCGTCGCTCGACATCGTTCCTCTTGAAAGTCTTGTGGGGACGGGCTCCCTGACGTCCGCTTCGCTGAGCAGGACCACCATCGATGTTAACCAGCCAGGCTGGGAAATACCCAGGTGCCGCCGTTCATGTCATACTGAACTCGGCCCGATGGCGGGCCACGGTGGGCTCATATCCACCGCATCCATCACAACGGATCGTCCGGCACGTACCTGCCGGTGAAGGAGAAAATAATGGCATCCGTAACTTTCGATGACGCCACGCGTCTGTACCCCGGCGGAACCCGCCCGGCGGTCGACAAGCTCAACCTCGAGGTTGCAGACGGCGAATTCCTCGTCCTCGTCGGCCCCTCCGGCTGCGGTAAGTCCACCTCGCTGCGCATGCTCGCTGGCCTCGAAGAGGTCAACGACGGCCGCATCCTCATCGGCGACCGCGACGTCACCGACGTGCCGCCGAAGGACCGCGACATCGCGATGGTCTTCCAGAACTACGCGCTGTACCCGCACATGACCGTCGCCGAGAACATGGGCTTCGCGCTCAAGATCGCGGGCATCGGCAAGGAAGAGCGTGCATCCCGCGTGCTCGAGGCCGCAAAGCTCCTCGACCTGGAGGAGTACCTCACTCGCAAGCCGAAGGCACTCTCCGGTGGTCAGCGTCAGCGTGTCGCCATGGGCCGCGCGATCGTCCGTCAGCCGCAGGTGTTCCTCATGGACGAGCCGCTGTCGAACCTTGACGCCAAGCTTCGCGTTCAGACGCGTACGCAGATCGCGTCGCTGCAGCGTCGCCTCGGCGTCACCACGGTCTACGTCACCCACGACCAGACCGAGGCCCTGACCATGGGTGACCGCATCGCGGTGCTCAAGGATGGTCTGCTCCAGCAGGTCGGCACGCCCCGCGACCTGTACGAGAAGCCGGAGAACCTGTTCGTTGCCGGCTTCATCGGCTCGCCTGCCATGAACCTGTTCTCGACGGATCTCGCCGAGGGTGGCGTGCAGTTCGGCACCGAGGTCGTCCCGCTCGACCGCGACACCGTGGGCCGCGCCAACGGCTCGCAGGTCACGGTGGGCGTGCGCCCGGAGGACATCGTCGTCGGCCCCGCCGATGGCAAGGGTCTCTCGGTCACGGTCGACCTCGTCGAAGAGCTCGGCGCTGACGGCTACCTCTACGGCCACGCAGATGTCAACGGCAAGCGCACCGACCTCGTCGCACGCGTCGACGGCCGCAACCACCCGAGCGCCGGCCAGACGGTCACGCTCGCCGCGACCGCCGGTCACGTCCACGCATTCGACATCGAGTCGGGCCTGCGTCTGAACGACAAGCCGGTCGTCTCGGCCTCGTAAGTTCGTTTCACACGCGGCGCGGGCTCCTTCGGGTCGCCCGCGCCGCGTCGTTTCTCCGGGAGCACCATGCAGGACGCACTGCGCATCACCGCCAGCAAGATCAATCCCGAACTATTGTCGCTGCCATGGTCGACTCCGCTCGCGAAGTGGCCCTCCGAGCGCATCGTTTCGCTCCCCAAGGGCCTCTCCCGACACCTGGTGCGCTTCGCCGATCTCTCGGGTCGCGTCGTCGCGGTCAAGGAGACGACCGCAGAGATGGCCCAGCGCGAGTACGACATGCTCGGAAACCTGGCCCGCCTGGACGTACCGTGCGTTGATCGTGCTGCCGTGATCGCTGGACGAACGGATGCTGACGGCCATCCCCTCCCCGCTGTACTGGTTACTGTCCACCTGCGCTTCTCCATGCCGTACCGGGCACTGTTCACCCGCGTACTGCGCCCTGACACCGCCACCCGACTCGTCGACGCACTCGCTCTTTTGCTCGTTCGCTTGCACAACGTCGGCTTCTACTGGGGTGACGTCTCCCTCTCGAACACGCTTTTCCGGCGCGATGCCGGTGCGTTCGCCGCCTATCTGGTGGATGCCGAAACCGGCGAGCTGCACGAAGAAGGCCTCACCGACGGGCAACGCCTCTACGACCTGGATCTTGCACGCACGAACATCGCCGGCGAAATCATGGACCTCGCCGCGGGCGGGCGGCTCGAGCACGGAGTGGATGCTGTCGCCATCGCCGACGGCATCGTGTCGTCGTATCACTCGCTGTGGGCTGCCCTCACTGCCGAGGAATCCTTCTCTGCAAATGAGACGTGGCGCATCACTGAACGCGTAGAGCGGCTCAACGCGTTGGGCTTCGACATCGACGAGATGTCGATGAAGACCACCGCGGACGGCACGGTTGTGGAAATTCAGCCCAAGGTGGTGGATGCCGGACACCACCAGCGCCGTCTCATCCGCCTGACCGGGCTTGACGTCGAGGAAAATCAGGCCCGTCGCCTATTGAACGACCTTGATGAATTCCGGGCACGCTCGAAGAAGGACTGGGCAGACGAGGAGATGTACGCGCACGAGTGGCTCACGCGCGTGTTCGAGCCCGTCGTGCGAGCGATCCCCTATGACCTGCGAGCGAAGCTGGAGCCTGCAGAGGTCTTCCACCAGGTGCTCGAGCACCGCTGGTACCTGTCCCAGGCAGGCGGTCGCTCTGTTCCGCTCGCGGAGGTGCTGACGTCCTACATCAACGAAGTGCTGCGCCACCGCCGCGATGAGGCGACGATCATGGGACCGCCCACCGAGACGATGTCGCTTCCGGTGATGACCGGCGCGATGCCGATCTCTGCCGAGGACGAAGCCCTCGACTGGCGCGACCTGGTCTAGGGGCTCTCCCTCATTGCGAGTGGGTAGCTGTGGCTCGAGATTCGCAGAAAATCGAGCCACAGCTACCCACTCGCACGCGGTTTTCAGTACCCGACGGCGAAGTTCTCTCGAGTGTGCTTCGGATTCTCGATCTCATCGACGAACGCGACGCCGAGGTCGCGGCCAGAGATGAAGGATTCGCCGTTCTCATCCGTGACCAGAACCGGGCCGCCATCGCGGTATTTCCCGGTGCGCTCGCCCGGCGCCCAGACGCCGAAGCCGCCGGCCGGGTGCACGAAGAACCAGTCTTTTCCACTGGTGTCAGCCCGCAGGTCGTCCAGCACGCCGATGGCTTCAAGCGACTCCGCCTTGAACTCCTCTGGGAAATCGGTGTCGACGAGACGCGCTCCTCCGGGAGCGACGAGGCTGCCGCCGGCGCCACCGACGACGCCCAGACGGACCTCATCAGGCAGCGCGGCGAACAGCTCGGCGGTCGCCGGACGCACCTTGCCCACCATGTCGCCTCGCGGAGCAAGCGCCTGGATCACGACATCGACCTCGCCGATCTGCGCGAGCAGGGCCGGCACGTCGAGGATCGTGCCCTCGATGTACGTCGCGCCCTCCACTGGCTCAGTGGCTGCTGAGCGGGCGATCGAGATCACCGAATGACCGCGAGACACCGCCTCAGCGACGATGTTCGAACCGGCATAGCCGGTCCCTCCGACGACAGCGATACGGGCCATGGGGTCTCCTTCTGATTATTCCTTGGTCAGCGCTGTGCCCGCATCGTCGACACCTGGTACAGCGCAACGGATGCCGCGATGCCAGCGTTCAGCGACTCGGTCGCCGTTGAGATCGGAATCGAGATGATCTGGTCGCAGTTCTCCGTGACCAAGCGCGAAAGCCCCTTGCCCTCAGAGCCCACCACGATGACCACTGGGCGGTCGGCCAGCTGGAGCGAGGGCAATGAGACATCGCCGCCGCCGTCGAGGCCGATGACGAACACGCCCTGCTTCTTGAATTCCTTCAGCTGCGTGGTCAGGTTCGTCGCCATCGCCACCGGGAGGCGCGCTGCCGCGCCCGCACTGGTCTTCCACGCTGCGGAGTTCACACCCGCCGAGCGACGCTGCGGCAGGATGATGCCGTGCCCGCCGAAGGCGGCAGTCGATCGGATGATCGCACCGAGGTTGCGCGGATCGGTGATGCCGTCAAGCGCCACGAACAGCGGCACCTCGCCACGGTCGATGACCTTCTCGAGCAGGTCTTGCGGGTGCGCGTACTCGTACGGCGGCACCTTGAGCGCGACGCCCTGGTGCACGCCGTCGAAGCCGGCCATGCGGTCGAGTTCCTGACGGGTGACCTCCATCACAGGGATGCCGCGGCCCGTTGCGATCGACAGCATCTCCTTCACGCGGTCGTCCATCTCGACGCGCTGCGCGATGTAGAACGCGGTCGCGGGGATCTTCGCCCGCAGCGCCTCGAGTACCGAGTTACGACCGGTGACGTTCTCAGTGTCGTCTCCGGCCTTCGCCTTCGGTGCGCGGTTCGGGTTGCTCCCGCCACCGCTCGACGAGCGTGCGCCGGGCGGACGACCCTTGCCGCCAGCCGCCGCGTACCGCTCGTTTGCGGCCTTGCGCTTGCCTGCGACGTGCCAGGCGCGGTCCTCCGCCTTGGGCGTCGGGCCGCGGCCCTCGAGCGACTTGCGTCCGAGTCCGCCGGTGCCCTTGAGCGGGCCCTTCTTCTTACCGTTGTGTGCGCCGGGGCGCGGTGGCTTAGCCATCAATACTCCAATGAGTTCCGTCTGCTGTGTCTTCCAAAGCAATGCCTGCCGCCGCGAGTGCGTCGCGGATGCGGTCAGCCGTTGCCCAGTCCTTGTCGGCCCGCGCCTGGGCGCGTTGCGTAATCATCGTCTGCACGAGGGCATCGAGAGCGGATGCCTCTGCCCCTCCTGCTGCGGCTGCCACTGCGCCATTCAGCCCGAGCACGTCGAGCATCGCGGCAAGTGCGCGAGCCGCGTGAATCGCGGCATCGGTGTCGCCGGCATCCAATGCGGAGTTTCCCGCCCGTACCGTCTCGTGCACGGCGGCCAAAGCCTGCGGCACCCCGAGATCATCGTCCATCGCTGCTGCGAACGCATCCGGAAGTACTCCGGGCGCGAGCACAGCAGGATCAGCATCCACTGCGCGCAGCACCCGCTGCCGGAACGTGTCGATGCGCTCGAGAGCAGCCTCAGCCTCGGCATATGACGAGTCCGACAGATCAAGGCTCGAGCGGTAGTGCGCAGCGGCAAGTGCGTAGCGGATCACAAGCGGGTCGTGATCGGCGAGCACACTGGCTGCGAGAGTGAAGTTCCCGAGCGACTTCGACATCTTCTGGCCGTCGACGGTGACAAGGCCGTTGTGCATCCAGTACCGAGCGAAGGCGTCACCGGCCGCTGTCGACTGCGCAAGTTCATTCTCGTGATGAGGGAAGCGCAGATCGAGGCCGCCTCCGTGGATGTCGAACTCCGCACCGAGATACCGCTTCGCCATCGCCGAGCACTCGATGTGCCAGCCAGGACGGCCAGCACCCCAAGGCGATTCCCAGATCGCGTCGGCCGGCTCGCCGGGCTTGGCACCCTTCCAAAGCGCGAAGTCCTGCGCGTTCCGCTTGCCTCGGGGGTCAGCATCCTCTGCCGCCTCCATCGCATCGACGCCCTGGCGCGTGAGTGCGCCGTACTGCGCCCACGAATGGACGTCGAAGTAGACATCACCCGATCCGTCGGGCGCAGGGTACGCGTGTCCACGCTCGATGAGGGTGGTGATGAGTTCCTGCATCTGCGGGATGGATGCTGTCGCCCGAGGCTCGTACGTCGGCGCCAGGATGCCGATACCGGCGTACGCCGCGGTGAACTCCTGCTCCATCCGATAGGCCAAAGCCCACCAGGGCTCAGCATCCGTCGCGTTCATCAACACCTTGTCGTCGATGTCCGTGACGTTGCGCACGAAGGTCACCCGACCGTAGCGATGTGCGAGCCAGCGACGAAGAATATCGAAACTCAGAGCCGCACGAACGTGACCGATGTGGGGTCCTGACTGCACCGTCGGACCACATACATACATCGTGATGTTCTCGGGGTCGAGAGGCACGAAGTCGCGCAGCTGCTGTGCGCGAGTGTCATGGAGGCGGAGAGTCACTGAACTAGACTACCGGGGCCGCGCTGAGCGTTTCCTATCGCATGGAATACACAAGTGCGATCGCCGTCGCAGCGATGCCTTCGTCACGGCCCGTGAAGCCGAGCCCGTCCGTCGTCGTCGCGGACACTGAGACTGGCGCGCCGCCCAGCGCCGCGGACAGCACCGCTTCGGCTTCGGCCCGCCGGCCGCTGAACCGTGGCCGATTTCCTTGGAACTGCACCGAGACGTTTCCAATTGCGAAGTCGGCCTCAGCGAGGATTTCACGCGTGCGAGCGAGGAACACCTCACCATGTGCTCCGGCATACTCCGGATGCGCGGTGCCGAAGTGCTGACCAATATCTCCGAGCCCAGCCGCACCCAGGAGTGCGTCCACGATCGCGTGTGCCACGGCGTCGCCATCCGAATGCCCGGACAGCGCTGGCTCCCCCGGCCATTCAAGACCGGCGAGCCAGAGGCTTCCCTCTCCGCCGAAGGCGTGCACGTCTGTGCCGATGCCCACGCGAGGAATGACCGGCCCAGATGCGACCGGGACTGATGTAACCGGCACTGCGACAACGGGCGCTGCGAGAATCTGCCGCGCACGCTCCAGGTCTGCGGGCGTGGTGATCTTGAATGCCATCGGCGATCCTTCGATGTGCCGCACCGGGTGGCCGGCTGCGGCGAACAGGGCGGCATCGTCGGTGTACTCGACTCCTGATGCGAGTGCGTCCGCGTAAGACGCCTCCAGCAGCGCGCGGGGAAAGCCCTGCGGCGTCTGTGCTGCGGCGAGTTCGGAGCGATCGACCGCAGCGACGACGTCGCCAGCATCCACTCGTTTGATGGTGTCGATGACCGCCAGCGCAGGAATGACTCCCGCATCGCGCGTCACGGCACCGACGACCGCATCGATCTGCGCGGGCGGAGTGAGTGCGCGCGCAGCGTCATGCACGAGCACTGTCGTGATGTCGCCCCACAGCGCATCAAGGCCCGCGGCAACCGACTGCTGTCTGGTCTCGCCGCCGACGACGACGCGGCCGAGGTCACGCCGATCCCCGGCTGCTTCGAGCAATGCCGTCTCGGCATCCCCCTCATGTCCAGCAGGGGCGACGACGATGACCTGCGCAGGACCGGCGGCGAACACACCGTCGAGTGCATGGCGAAGCACCGAGCGCGCATCGATGCCGACGAACGCCTTGGGCGCTCGCGCACCCAAACGCGTGCCGGCACCAGCCGCGACGACGATGATCGCCGCAGTGGGCACAGGCAGGAGTTCTGGTACGACGGTCACATGCTCAGGTTACCGTCGCCCCGCTCACGGCCCGAGAATTGGCCCGCAACATGAAAAACGTCGTGCACGCATGTTTTCCATGCGGCACGACGTTTGTCGTGGTCTAGCGGTCTATTTCTCGCGGCTTAGGAAGCCAAGACCTCGTCAAGGATGACGCCGGCCTTTTCCTCGTCGCACTTCTCAGCGAGCGCAAGCTCGGAGATGAGGATCTGGCGCGCCTTCGCAAGCATGCGCTTCTCACCAGCGGACAGGCCGCGGTCCTGATCGCGACGCCACAGGTCACGAACGACCTCGCTGACCTTGATCACATCGCCAGAAGCGAGCTTCTCAAGGTTCGCCTTGTAGCGACGAGACCAGTTCGTCGGCTCTTCCGTGAACGGCGCACGCAGCACCTCGAACACCTGGTCGAGCCCCTCCTGGCCGATGACATCGCGAACGCCGACAAGATCGACGTTCTCAGCGGGCACCTCAATGATGAGGTCGCCCTGGGTGACATTGAGCTTCAGATATTTCTTGGTCTCGCCCTTGATGACGCGATCCTTGACCTCGATGATCGTCGCGGCCCCATGGTGCGGATAGACGACCGTTTCGCCAACCTCAAAAAGCATAAAATCGTGTCCTTTCGGCAACCTACAGAATACCACAGGCAAGATGCGCTAAGGTTTGCCCCCGCAGCGATCCCGAGCAGCCTCTCTGATACCCATAGAATGGGTACGGTTACCCAATGCCTTCAGGAGGACTCGTGAAACTGCGCCTTGTAGCGTCTGCCGCCGTCAGCGCCCTTGTTCTACTCGGGGCGACGGGATGCACCTTCATCACCCCACAGTCGACTGAGGTCAAGTATTCGGCCTCTGACGGGGTGAATGTTGCCGACTCGGACGGGCCGCTCGCGATCCGCAACGCGATGGTCATCGCGACAGAAGACGGCTCCACCGGCAACCTCGTCGCTGCCATCGTCAACGACACGGACAAGAGCGAGACGCTCACCGTGGAGATCGAAGGCCTCGAGCCTCTGACCGTGCGCGTCGGCGCAGGCGACACGCTGAGCCTGGGCGCGAACGCCGAGCCGCTGCGCATCGACGACCTCGACACGATGCCTGGTGCCACCATCGAGATGTACTTCCAGTCTGGAGACGCCACCGGAACCAGCACCGAAGTGCCCGTTCTCGACGGCACGCTCTCCTACTACGCAGACCTGGTTCCGAAGGACTGACGCTGATCCTCGTCAGCATCTGCTGACAGCAAGAGAGGCCGGCACCCACACGGGTGCCGGCCTCTCTTGCGTCGTTCAGCCCTCGAAGCGATAGCCCAGTCCGCGCACGGTCACCAGCATGACCGGCTCACTGGGGTTCTCCTCGATACGTGAACGGATGCGCTTGATGTGCACATCCAGCGTCTTGGTGTCTCCGAAATAGTCGCTGCCCCACACTCGATCGATCAGCTGACCGCGCGTGAGAACTCTGCCGGAGTTGCGCATCAGCAGTTCAAGCAGCTCGAATTCCTTGAGCGGCATGTTGATCTCGCTTCCGGCGACGGAGACCGTGTGCCGATCGATGTCGAGAGCGACTCTGCCACCGTCGAGCACGCGTTCGTCGAGATCGTTGTCAGCCTGCACGACTCGGCGCAGTACCGCACGCATGCGCGCGAGCAGTTCACGAGACGAGTACGGCTTGGTGATGTAGTCATCCGCGCCCAGTTCCAGCCCGACGACGATATCCACCTCGGAATCCTTCGCGGTGACCATGATGATCGGAACCGTAGAGGTCGACCGAATCTGGCGGCACACCTCAGTGCCCGGCATCCCCGGGAGCATGAGATCGAGCAACACGATGTCGGCGCCGCGTTCACCGAACGCGGTGAGGGCGCCGGGACCGTCCTCTGCGATCTCCACCTCATAGCCCTCACGGCGCATCAGGTATGCCAGCGGGTCGGCGAGGTCTGGTTCGTCCTCGACGATCAGGATGCGAGTCATTCGGTCTCTCCGTTTCGGATGCGTGCGGATACGGCTTCCTTGGCCGCTTTCCGCGCGCGCTTCTTCTTGTTCTTCCGGTCGGATTCTTCCGATTCCGGGGCTTCGATTCGTGGTAAGACAATGGTGAACGTCGATCCGCGGGCGGGGCGCGACCACAGACGCACCTCTCCCCCGTGTCGCTGGGTGGCGTGCTTGACGATCGAGAGCCCGAGGCCAGTGCCGCCGGTTCGCCGCGAGCGTGCTTCGTCGGCACGGTAGAACCGCTCGAAGATGCGATCGCGGTCAGACTCGTTGATTCCGATGCCCTGATCCGAAACGGCGATCTCGACCGTCCGACCCTCGATCTTGACACCGATGCCCACGCGCGACCCCTTCGGCGAGTACACGATCGCGTTCGCGATGAGGTTGCTGACCGCCTCGATGAGAATCTGCACGTCGCCACGAACAAAAGCGCCTCGATCGCCGCCGCGGAGGAGGTCGACGCCGGCGGAATCTGCCTGTACGGCGTGCGCCTCGACGGATGCGGTGATGACCTCATCGATGGCGACCGGATCGAAATCGGTGATCCCATCAGCTGCCTGCAGACGCGACAGGCTCATGATGCGACCGGTGAGCTGGCCGAGGCGGGAGGCTTCAGCCGAGATACGCGCGGCGAAGATGCGCACCTGCGCCGGATCGTCTGCCGCCGATTCGATCGCCTCGGCGAGCAGGCTCACCGCACCGACCGGAGTCTTCAGCTCGTGGCTGGTGTTGGCGACGAAGTCGCGGCGCACCTGATCCAGCCGTTCCTGCTCGGTGACATCGCGGATGATCAGCAGAGTCAAGCGTGGGCCAAGGGTGCTGGCTCGCGCCGACACCAGTCGTGGATCCAGGCTCACGCCTGGCCGCGTGATTCGCATCGTCTCTGTGGTGGATGCCCCGGTGGAGCGCACCGTACGCACAAGCTGACGCAGCTCTTGGTTGTCGAGCGTTGCACCGACGTCGATACCGAACCGTGCGGCGGCATGTGAGGTCGCGAGCACAAGCCCCGACGTGTCGATGACACAGGCCGCGTCGTCCATGCTGTCCAGTACGTCCGCAGTTCCCTGCGGGACCGTGGCAGCTGATTCCTCCACGACCTTGGCTCTCGCCCGATATGCCCAGACGATGAGCACTGACAGCCCGGCGCCGATCACCAAACCCATGGCAAGGGCAAGGAGCGCGATCTGCGGCGTGGTCATTCCTCCAGCGTAGGGTGCGTTCACCTCGACTTCAGCGAGTTTCCGCATCAGAACGGGAAGCCGAGAACTAGTATTCACGTACTGGGCACCGTCCGTTAACCTTTGACGAACACAATCAATGAGGGCGCGCGCACATGGCAGTGCCCTCCATCGGCCGGTCGAAACCGCCCGAGATCCGAATGAAAGGTTGCGCCGCACATGCGCGAAGTCTTCCACCAGTCCCTCGTGGACCTGCAGTCTCGCCTCGTGGAGATTGCCGACCTCGTCACGGTCTCCATCGACAAGGCCACTCGGGCCTTCGCCACCAGCGACGTCTCCCTCGCTGAAGAGGTGATTGCCGACGACACCAAGATCGACGAACTGGCCGTCAAACTCGACGAGCAGGCCATCGAGATCCTCGCCCGCCAGCAGCCGGTCGCGCGTGACCTTCGCATCGTCGTCTTCGCGCTGCGTGTGAGCGCTTCGTTGGAGCGCATGGGCGACATGTCAGAGCACATCGCTCAGCTTGCTCGCATGCGCTTCCCTGAACGTGCCATCCCGAAGGGGCTCAAGGGCACGTTCACGAAGATGGGCGAACAAGACGTCGAGATCGCCCGCACGCTCTCCGAACTGCTGCGCACTCAGGACCTACGCCTTGCCGATGTCATCCGCAACGCAGATGACGAGGTCGATGAACTGCACGCTCGCGTGTTCGAGAAGGTGCTCAGCGACACCTGGAAGGGTGAAGCCAACGCGACCGTCGATGCCACGCTCGCCAGCCGTTACCACGAGCGCTTCGCCGATCACGCCGTCGCTGTTGCGAAGAAGGTCGTGTACCTCGCCACCGGCGATTGGGACGTCGACGAGGACGACATCGCTCTGGCCGCAGCTGAGGCTGAGGCTGAAGAGAGTGGCGGTAAGGGCCTCGCCTGACGCCCCTGCTTACTGACGAGGCCCCCTGTTGCAGATGCAGCAGGGGGCCTCGTCGTGTACCAGGGGCGTCGGTGTTACTTCTTGCCCTGCGAAGCGACCGCAGCAGCGCCGGCGGCAGCGGCCTCGGGGTCGAGGTAACGGCCAGGACCGGTGGGAACGTTGTTGTCATCGAGCTCGTAGATCAGCGGGATGCCGGTAGGGATGTTCAGCTCGGCGATCTCGTCGTCGCTGATGCCGTCCAGGTGCTTGACGAGACCACGCAGCGAATTGCCGTGCGCCACGACGAGAACGGTCTTGCCCGCCTCGAGGTCAGGAACGATCGCGCTCTCCCAGTAGGGCAGCATCCGGTCGATGACGATGGAAAGCGACTCGGTGCGAGGCACATCGCCGTCGATGCCGACATAGCGCGGGTCATTCACCTGGCTGAACTCGCTGGCGTCGTCGAGCAGGGGCGGCGGTACGTCGAACGAGCGACGCCACAACTGGAACTGCTCTGGACCGAACTCTTCCAGAGTCTGCGCCTTGTCCTTGCCCTGCAGAGCGCCGTAGTGACGCTCGTTGAGCCGCCAGGAGCGGGTCACCGGGATCCACAGGCGGTCGGCAGCATCCAGAGCGATATCCGCGGTCTGGATGGCGCGACTCAGCAGCGAGGTGTGCAAAACGTCGGGCAGCAGGCCGGACTCGGCAAGCAACTCGCCGCCGCGGCGAGCCTCCTCCTTGCCCTTTTCAGTGAGGCGGACATCCACCCAACCGGTGAACAGGTTCAGTTCGTTCCACTCGCTCTGGCCGTGGCGGAGCAGGATGAGGGTGCGCGTCATGGCTCCAGTCTATCGAGAGCCCTCCCCGCCGATGGCAGGATGGATGCATGGCGTCATCTCCACTCGGGCATCCCACCAGGGGCACCACGGGAACCAACAGACTGCGCCGCAATGATCGCTGGATCGCCGCTAGCCCCGCGTTTCGCACTGCCGCAGATCCACTGGTGATCGATCTGGGATTCGGCGCCAGCGGTGTCACCGCGTTCGAGCTGGCGACCAGGCTCGGCCGGGTGCGTCCGGATGCCGAGGTCATCGGTTTCGAGCTCGATCCTGAGCGCGTCGCCACCGCTCGTAGGCAGCTCGATGATGTGCGTGCAGGCCGCACGCCCTTCTCCCCCGATCTTCGCGTCTCCTTCGCACGTGGTGGGTTCGAAGTGCCGCTGACCGGAGGCCGTCGCCCCGCCGCGATCAGGGCGATGAACGTGCTGCGTCAGTACGACGAATCGGAAGTGCCAGCCGCATGGGCATCGATGGCCGCCAGACTCACCCCGCAGGGGCTGTTGTTCGAGGGCACCTGCGACGAGATCGGCCGCATCGCCAGCTGGATCGATGTCGCCCCCGACGGCCAGCCCCAACGCTTCACGATCTCGTTGCGGCTGGCAGAGCTGGAGCACCCCCGCATCGTCGCCGAACGCCTCCCCAAGGCACTGATCCACCGCAACGTGCCCGGCGAGCGCGTGCACGACCTGCTCATCGGCTTGGATCGCGAGTGGGATCGCGCGGCGTCGCTGTCGACGTTCGGTGCGACCCAGCGGTTCCTCGCCACGGTGAAGGCACTCAAAGACCAGGGATGGCCGGTGCTGGGCGGCCGCACTCGCTGGCGGCTCGGTGAGCTCACGGTGCCGTGGAGCGCGGTCGCGCCGCGCTGAGTTCGATCAGCCCCAGCGTTCCTGCAACCACGCCACTCCGGCGAGCGCCTCGCTGCGCTGGAAAGCACGAATCGTGGGCATGTTCGGCGGCGCGGGCCTACGAGCCTGATCGAACCAACGACCGATCGCTCCAGCCAGCACCGCGTCGACTTCCTCAGCCGGCACACCCGCGAACAGTTCGTGAGAGTGCAGCAGGTGTTCTGCATCCACCGTCTCGCCGCGCAGGCGGGCATCTAGGAGATAGAACAGGCCATCGACCCACCGCGCGCCGACGGCGGCCCACGGCCAATCGATGATCCAGGCCTTGCCCACACAATCGATGAGGATGTTGTCGGCACGGCCGTCCAGATGCATCAGGTGCTCACCGTCGACCGCTTCGCATACCCGCGAAGCCGTGTCTTGCAGCCTCTCGCGCATGCCCATCACCCACTGCGGCAGATCCGCACCGCTGTCATCGGCTGCGATCGCCAACCAGCTGTCTCGTTCCGCAGTGAACTCGTCAGTCGCCCGCGGCAGCGACGCGAGTGCCGAGCCGGAGACCACGGGTAATGTCGCAAAAGCATCGAGCACAGCGACCGTGTCGGAACCGTCGAGCGCTGCACCGGGATGGCGGGCCTCCACGTCATCGAGAATCAACGCAACCCAGTCATCCACAATCCAGGACCCAAGCAAACGGGGCGCGCTGACCTCGGCGGGAAGCGCCGACATCACGTCAATCTCACGCGCGTGCAGCTCGAACGCCCCGGAGTTGTGGTCGCGGCGCACCGCTTTCACGAACGCGCGCTGCCCATCCGCCGTCGAGACGCGGTCCGCGCTGCCGGGCGAGAAACCGCCTGCTTGGCTGACCGTCGAGACCACGGGACCGCCGAGGATACGCGCGCACTCGGCGTGAATCCCTTCGGGAAGATCTGCCCAGAGCATGCGGGTTTTGACCTGGTGCGACATCCGTACACGATATCGCGCCGGTGGCGGAAGAAAAACACGGCTCCAAGTTCGATCGCAGCCAGGTTTTCCTTCCCGCATCGGGGGTGGATCCTGGCGTGCGTGCCGAGGGATGCGGCGCGCTCAGGCTCGGCGCGGATCCTGTCCTTCAGGACGACGAGACAGACGGGTCAGCCGCGGCACATCGGCGGTGGCACCAGCATCCGCCGGCACGATCACCTGCTGCGCCGCGGAGACATCGACAGTATCTGTCCGCACGATCAGCTCAGCTGTCGGCGCACGCCGCGACAGTATGGCCAGCGCGATCGGCCCATCTTCGTAGTGACGGGCAACCGAGGTGATGTGCCCGACTTCGGCATCGCCGGCGAAGATCGCAGACCCTGGCTCTGGCAGTACATCGTCGCTGCCGTCGAGGTGGAGCGCGGCGAGGCGACGCGGCGGGTGGCCGAGATTGTGCACCTTCGCGACGGTCTCCTGGCCCCGGTAGCAGCCCTTGTTCAGGTGCACAGCGCTGCGGATCCAGTCGGTCTCGTGTGGCAGCGAACGTTCATCGACTTCACTGGCCCAGCGTGGTCGCCAGGCTGCGATACGCAACGCCTCGGCGGCCAGAATGCCAGCGGCCTCGAATGTGGAGATGGCGGATGCCACGGCATCCGCCTCGACGATCGCCACGCGCCACGCATAGTCGGCGGCCGGGTGTTCCTCGACGTTCGCGTACTGATGTCCGCCCGGCTGCACGACGACCCACGGATCGGACCAGACGAGCGGCGTGTCGCCGGGAGCCGCAGCAATCGCGCGCACCGCGGCATCCGCATCGCCACCGGCGAAGAAACCGAGCAGTTCAAGATCTGTGCGCACGGTCACCGTGACCCGCGAGCGGAAGATCATCCGCTTCAACCAGGCGGCGAGCGGTTCGACGTCAGCGGCGTCCGCGATCAGCCATACGGATGAGCCGTCTTCGAAGACGCCGGCAGCGTGTTCGACGCGTCCCTGAGGATCGAGCACGAGCAGTTCCGTGCTGTCACCGGAGCGCAGCCCTGCGACACCCTGCGAAGTGATGGAGTCCAACCAGCTCAGCCGGTCTTCCCCTGCCACTTCGATCACGCCGCGGTCTCCCAGCGGCGCAACGGCGCTGCCCGACAGCAGCCGACGCTGCTCTCGCATGGGCTCGCCCAGGTGCATGAGAACACCGTCGGTCGCGACCGCGCCGGGTAGCGCCGCAAAAGCATCAATGAGAGTGGGCATGATCAGACCTTAGCCAGACGTGCTGAGGCATGCGACGCCAGCGTCGCGCCGAGAGCTGCGATGTCCCACGCCCAGAGCAGGTGATTGTCGACCAGCCCATACATGCGACTGGCAGCGCCGTACTCTTTGCCGCCGGCACCGCGCACGATCGCGTCCGTGCTGATGTCGACGCGTGGGCCGTTGATTTCACCGAGGTACAGCTCGAGCGCGCCGTCAGAGTGCGCAACCGACACTTCCAGCGGGAAACCGCCCGATTCGCTCCGGAGCTGCTCGACGTCGTGGACAGTACGCGCCGGAGCCGCCTCGATCGGAGGCAGCAAAGCCGGGCCTGCATCAGCTTCTGTCGCGGGACGAGCGATACGCCAGAAGCCGGTTTCGGCGACGAGCGGCACGGATGCTTCGCCCTCTGCCGCAGCCATCCAGCCGGTCGCAGAGTAGTTCAGGTAGCCCGCACCATCGTGGCTGAAACTCACCCGATGGGTGAACTCGCCTTCGAAGCGGTGATCACCTGCGGTGTACTCGATGACTCCGGTGCCTTCCCAGACGCCGATGAGCCAGCTCAGCGGCGCGAGATCAGCCGGAAGATCGGTGGGAAGCCCGAGCATCAAAACTCAGATCAGCGCTGGCCACGGAACAGGTTCCGAAGAACCACACCGGCCACGAAGAAAATCGCGAGACTCGCAAGCCCCAGCAGACCGATGAAGAAGAGTTCCAGAGCGACGAGATCCATGGCCCCACTCTACCCCCGCTGTCGTTGCCCGCGGCGAATGGATCTCAGGCAGGAACCAGGGCTGCCAGAGCGAACCCCGCCGAAACCACACCGAGCAGCAGCAGCGCACCGGTCACGCTCGCGGCGATCCGGAAGATAAACCCCTTGGTCTGGCCGTACCCGAGCTGCAGGGCGAAGGAGAGCAGAATCGCACCGCCGAAACCGACGAGCAACCATTGGACGCGCCATTCCTCAGGCACGAAGATGCCGATCATGACCGCCGCGAGGAGCGCAGCAGCCCACACGACGACGACGCCACTCAGAGGACTGCGCGGTGCGAGAGCGGGTTCAGGCATGACTCCATTGTTACCTATTCGACGCGGATGATGCCCCCACCACGTCACAGCGTCTGCCGTCGCTCGGTATCATTGGCGCACGGCTTCCCCCGATCGCCGTGCAGGGCGTCGGCCTCGTCGCCCGAAAGGAAAGTGCGTGGCCCTGATCCTGGTTCTGACCTCAGCTCCAACTTCGGAGCAGGTTCTGCCCGCCCTCGACCTGCTCAGTCACCGGGTGCGTCAGATCTCTGCAGAACCCGCTCAGCTCGTCAGTGCGCCCGAGAGCGAGATCGTGATCGTCGACGCCAGGCACGACCTCGCCGGCGCGAAATCTTTGTGCAAGCTGCTGCGCACGACCGGCCAGGATGCTCCCCTTCTGCTCGTCGTCACTGAAGGCGGCATGAGCGCTGTCTCCGGAGACTGGGGCATCGACGATGTGCTGCTCACGAATGCCGGACCTGCCGAGACCGATGCGCGCATCCGACTGGCGATCGCTCGCAGCGACGCCAACTCCGCGCCAACTCGAGTGCACGCATCCGGAGTCACGATCGATGAACAGTCCTACTCCGCCAAACTGCGCGGCAAGGCACTGGATCTCACCTACAAGGAGTTTCAGCTCCTGCATTTCCTGGCCACGCATCCGTCACGGGTGTTCACTCGCGAACAGCTGCTGAGTGAAGTGTGGGGCTACGACTACTTCGGTGGCACACGCACGGTGGATGTGCATGTGCGTCGCCTGCGCGCGAAACTCGGCGACCAGGAGCAGATCATCGGCACCGTTCGCAACGTCGGCTACCGCTTCAATGTGTACGACGATGACCAAATGTCGTCGGCGAGCCGCTGACACATCGCGGACTCGTTCACACGTGTGCCACCCGGCGATGCAAAGATGTACAGCATGATCGATCCCGCTTTCGCAGACGCTGGCCTTGGTGACGCCGAGGACGACGACTTCGACGCCGTCGAATCACCGGACTCGTTGCTCCCTGACCATCGCTTTCATGATCGCGAGATCAGCTGGCTCGCGTTCAACCAGCGCGTGCTGGAGTTGGCCGAGGACTCGAGCCTCCCCGAGCTGGAGAGAGCGAACTTCCTGGCGATCTTCGCGAGCAACCTCGACGAGTTCTTCATGGTGCGCGTGGCCGGCCTCAAGCGCCGCATCCTCACCGGCCTCGCTGTTCCCACCAACGTCGGCCGATCGCCTTCCGACGTCCTCACCGATATTTCCAACGATGCCCATGCCCTTCAGCTTCGGCACGCCGTAGCCTGGACCGATCTGGTGCGCCCCGCCCTGGCGGATGCCGGAATCGAGATCACCGAATGGGATGAACTCAGCGATGCCGAGCGCGCGGCTTTCACCGAATATTTCCAGCTGCACGTCTTCCCGGTGCTCATGCCGCTCGCGGTTGACCCGGCGCATCCCTTCCCGTACATCTCCGGGCTTTCACTGAATCTCGCGATCCGCATCCGCAACGCGCGCACCGGCCGTCAGGAGTTCGCGAGGCTCAAGGTGCCGCCCATGCTGCCGCGATTCGTCGAAGTTCCAGGATCCGGCGAGATCAAGCGATTCCTTCGTCTGGAAGAGCTGATCGCCAACCACCTCGGCGACCTCTTCCCCGGAATGGAAGTGCTCGATCACCACGCGTTCCGTCTGACCCGCAACGAGGATGTGGAGATCGAGGAAGACGAGAGCGAGAACCTCATCCAGGCCCTTGAGGCCGAGCTGCTGCGCCGCCGCTTCGGTCCGCCGATCCGTCTCGAGATCACCGATGACATGGACGATGTCACTCTCGACCTGCTCATCAAAGAGCTCGACATCACCGATCAAGAGGTCTACCGCCTCCCTGGCCCGCTTGATATGCGCGGACTCTTCTCGCTCTCGCGCGTGAACCGCCCCGACCTGCGCTACCCGCCGCACCTGCCCACGACCGCGCTGGCCTTCCAGCCGATCGGCTCGAGCACCCGCGCCGACATCTTCTCCGCGATCAGCCAGGGCGATGTGCTGGTGCATCACCCCTATGAATCCTTCGCCACCAGCGTGCAGGCCTTCCTCGAGCAGGCGGCGCGCGACCCGCACGTACTCGCCATCAAGCAGACGCTGTACCGCACCTCGGGTGACAGTCCTATTGTGCAGGCCCTCATCGACGCGGCCGAAGCCGGCAAGTCTGTGCTCGCGCTCGTCGAGGTGAAGGCGCGCTTCGACGAGGCGAACAACATCGTCTGGGCGCGCAAGCTGGAAAAGGCCGGCGTCCATGTCGTCTACGGACTGGTGGGCTTGAAGACACACTGCAAGCTCGCCCTCGTGATCCGCGAAGAAGAGGGCACGCTACGCCACTACTCGCACGTCGGTACCGGAAACTACAATCCGAAGACGAGCCGTGTGTACGAAGATTTCGGGCTCTTCACCGCCGATGCTCAGGTCGGCAAAGACCTCACCAGGCTGTTCAATGAACTCAGCGGGTACGCGATCGAGAAGAAGTTCAAGCGACTTCTTGTCGCCCCCTTGCACCTGCGCAAGGGACTGCTTCGCCAGATCGACAACGAGCGCAAGAACGCGGAAGCCGGCGCACCCGCGCACATCCGCATCAAGGTCAACTCGCTGGTCGATGAAGAGATTATCGATGCGCTGTACCGTGCGAGCCAGGCGGGCGTGAAGGTCGATGTCTGGGTGCGCGGCATCTGCAGCATCAAGGTCGATCTGCCCGGCACCAGCGACAACATCACCGTGCGTAGCATCCTGGGCCGTTATCTGGAGCACTCACGGATCTTCGCCTTCGAGAACGACGGCGACCCGCAAGTGCACATCGGCAGCGCCGACATGATGCACCGCAACCTCGATCGTCGTGTCGAAGCGCTCGTGCGCGTAACCGGCCCCGACCACATCAAAGAACTGCTGTCCTTCTTCGATCTCGCCATGGATGACACGACGAGCTCGTGGCATCTCGGCGCCGAGGGCGTGTGGGATCGCCACTTCGCGGATGCCGATGGAAATCCACTGGTGGATCTGCAGGACTACACGATGAATCAGGTTCGTCGTCGTCGGCGAACGCGCACTGTGCGATGATCACGACGGCTCTGGGCATGCGGGATGACAAGGCTGTGTACGCGGCGGGCGCCGTGGTGTGGCGATTGGTTGAGGGCAAGCTTCGCGTGCTTCTCATCCACCGCACGAAGTATCGCGATGTGACGCTGCCCAAGGGCAAAGTCGATCCGGGCGAGATGCTCGCTCAGACAGCGGTGCGCGAGGTGCATGAGGAAACGGGCATCCGGGTGTTCCTCGGAGTTCCAGTGGGCGTCAGCCGATACTTCATGCGTCCCAAGCGTCAGAAGGTCGTGCACTACTGGGCAGCCGAAGCAACTGACGAAGCGATTCGCAGTTCCACCTTCGTGCCGAACAGTGAAATCGCAGCATTGGAATGGGTGAGCCTGAAAAAGGCTCGAAAGTGCCTCAGCTATCCGGTGGATCTGGAGATTCTGGACGAGTTCGAACGGCTCGTCGACGATGGCGTGCTGCGCACGTTCCCGATCATCGTGCTGCGACATGCGAAAGCGATCGGGCGATCCGATTGGGAAATGTCAGATGCTTCGCGCCCGCTGACCGAGCGCGGCAAGAAGCAGGCCGCGGCCATCGTCGCGCCGCTGCGTGCCTTCGGCGTGCGCAAAATTATCACTAGTGACGCCGTGCGCTGCGTGGAGACGATCACACCGCTCGCGAAGGCCCTGGATCGCAAGCCAGTGGAGACAGAGCGCATCAGCCAGGATGCGTGGGAGGAGGGACGCTCGGACGCCAGGGCCGTAATCGGCAAACGAGTGCGCTCCGGCAAGCCAGCACTGCTGTGCAGTCATGGACCCGTGCTCCCGGACCTTTTGACGGAGCTCGCGCTCGCGACCGGCACCATGCACGGCTCATACCTCGGCAGTGCTTCTGCGCTCGAGGTGGCCGCGTTCTCCGTGGCGCACCTGTCGGCGACGAACCCTGGTTCTGGCATCATCTCGATCGAGACGCACGTTCCGAAGCTCTGACGTTTTCCTGCGCGAGCAGGAGCGACTCCAAGGGGTCGCCAGTCGTTCACCTTCTGTTTACCTGTGCGGGAGAGTCTCGTTAACTGCCGCGCTTAGCGTCACTGTGTGCCCTGCACCGGGCCTCAACCATCCACGATCGAAGGATCCACAGTGAAGATCTCCCGAATCGCCCGAATCAGCGCCATCGGCGCCGTCGCCGCCCTTGCTCTCGCTGGCTGTGCCGCGAACGAAGCTCCTGCTGCCGACACATCCGATGCACCCGCCGAGACCGGCGCGACTGCGCTCTCCGGCACCATCGACGCCACCGGCGCTTCCTCGCAGGCAGCCGCCCAGGAGGCCTGGGTCGCCGCTTTCCAGACCGCCAACGTTGAGGTCACCATCAACTACGAGCCCACTGGCTCGGGCACAGGACGTGAAAACTTCCTCGAGGGCGGCAGCAACTTCATCGGCTCCGACCGCGCGTTCAACGCCGAGGAGATCGCCGCCGGCGGCTTCGGCGCCTGCACCACAGACGACATCATCGAGATCCCCGTCTACATCTCGCCGGTCGCAGTGGCGTTCAACCTCGAGGGCGTCGACACGCTGAACCTGGATGCCGCCACCATCGCGAGCATCTTCGCCGGCACCATCTCCAACTGGAACGACTCCGCGATCGCGACGCTCAACCCCGACGCCACGCTCCCCGATCTGGCCATCTCGCCGGTTCACCGCTCCGACCCGTCCGGCACGCAGGAGACCTTCACCAACTACCTCGCGGCGACCGCTGCAGACATCTGGACCTATGAGGTCTCCGACGAGTGGCCGATCGAGGGTGGCGAAGCCGCTCAGGGTACCTCCGGTGTCGTTCAGGCCATCACCGCCGGCAACGGTGCGATCGGCTTCGCCGACGCTTCACAGGTCGGCGACCTCGGTCAGGTGCACGTCGGCGTCAATGGTGAGTACATCGCGTACTCGGCGGAGGCCGCTTCGCAGCTCGTCGAGGGCGCGACCCTCGAAGATGGCCGCGGCGAGGGTGACCTCGCGTTCGCGGTCGACCCCGCTGCTGCCGCAGACGGCGCATACCCGATCGCTCTGGTCAGCTACCTGATCGGCTGCGAGCAGTACGAAGACGCCAACGTCGCTGAGCTGGTCAAGTCGTACTTCACCTACATCGCCAGCCCCGAGGGCCAGGACGCCGCCGCAGACAACGCCGGCAACGCCCCCATCTCGGACGGCCTGCGCGAGAAGGTCCTCGCCGCGATCGACCTCATCCAGGTCGGCTGATCACCGCCTGATGGCATACAGCTGACGTTGATGCCCTCGCCCCCGAACAGGGTGCGAGGGCATCGACGAGCACGCTACGCTTCACTCCGACTCCTCCGCCCGAAACAGGGAGACCATGAGCACGACCGAGCAGGTACAGTCCGCGCGCACCGATCCGCCGGCCCCGATCAACGCCAAGCAGCGCCTGGGTGATCGGGTGTTCTCCGGCACTGCGCTCAGCGCCGGGATCATCATCCTCGGCGTCCTCGCGGCTGTTGCGGCGTTCCTCATCATCCAGAGCATCCCCGCGTTCCAGGGCGACACCAGCGATAACCACATCCTCAAGGGCGAGTCGTTCTGGACGTACGTCTGGCCACTGGTGTTCGGCACACTCTGGGCCGCGTTCATGGCGCTGGTCATCGCCGCCCCGATCTCGATCGGCATCGCGCTGTTCATCTCGCACTACGCGCCCCGTAAGCTCGCCTCGCTCCTCGGCTACATCATCGACCTGCTCGCTGCCGTCCCCTCTGTCGTCTTCGGCCTGTGGGGCGGATTGGTGCTGGCTCCGATGCTGCAGCCGATCTACGCCTGGCTGAGCGAAAACGCGAGCTGGATCCCGTTCTTCCAAGGCCAGGTCTCCTCCACCGGCAAGACGATTCTGACGGCAGCACTGGTGCTCGCCGTGATGTGCATCCCGATCATGACCGCCATCTGCCGGGAAGTCTTCCTGCAGACGCCCACGCTCCACGAAGAGGCGGCGCTCGCGCTCGGTGCCACCCGCTGGGAGATGGTGCGGATGGCCGTTCTCCCCTTCGCCCGCGGCGGCATGGTGTCTGCGGCCATGCTCGCCCTCGGCCGCGCGCTCGGTGAGACGATGGCGGTCACGATGGTGCTCTCCCCCTCGGCTGTTGTCAGCTTCCTGGTGATCACCGCAACGAACCCGACGCCGATCCCCGCGAACATCGCCCTCGCCTTCCCCGAGGCGCATGGCACCGGCGTCAACACACTGGTCGCAACCGGCCTCATCCTCTTCGTCGTGACCTTCGCGGTCAATGCGGTGGCACGCTGGATCGTCGCCCGCCGCGCCGAGTTCTCGGGAGCGAACTGACATGACCCTCACTGCTGCGCCGGGCGTCGCTCTCGCCCCCAACGTCGCTCTCACCTCAGGCAGGCTTCCGAAGTGGGCTCCATGGGCTCTGCTGCTGCTGTCGCTGGTGATCTCCTTCGCTGTGTTTGGCGTTGCGAGCATCGGTGAGAATCTCGCCGACTTCAACATCGTGGGTGCATCGCTCATCGGCATCCTGATCTACATGGTCCTGATCACGGTTCTCTCGATGATCGTGGAAAGCCGCCGCAAGGCAGTCGATCGACTGATGACGGCGCTCGTCGCCACCGCGTTCCTGATCGCCCTGATGCCGCTCGTCTCGCTGCTGTGGACCGTGGTCTCGAACGGACTCAACCGCTTCGATCCCGAGTTCTTCTCGTTCTCGATGCGCAACGTCGTCGGTGAAGGCGGCGGCATCGTGCATGCCATCTGGGGCACGCTGCTGATCACTCTCACCGCCACCGTGATCTCGGTGCCCATCGGTCTGATGACCTCGATCTACCTGGTCGAGTACGGCCGCGGCAAGCTCGCGAAGGGCATCACGTTCTTCGTCGACGTGATGACCGGCATCCCCTCGATCGTCGCGGGCCTGTTCATCTACGCCGTCTTCTCGGTGATCTTCCGCCCTGGAATCTCGATGGGCATCATGGGCGCGCTGTCGCTGGCGGTGCTGATGACGCCGGTGGTCGTGCGAGGGAGCGAAGAACTCCTGAAGATCGTCCCGAACGAGCTGCGCGAGGCCGCCTACGCGCTGGGCGTGCCGAAGTGGCTGACGATCCTCAAGGTCGTGTTGCCCACCTCTATCGCGGGCATCATGACCTCGATCACCCTGGCGATTGCTCGCGTGATCGGCGAGACCGCGCCCCTGCTGCTGACCGCCGGATTCACGATGAGCGTGAATACGAACATCTTCGATGGGCAGATGATGACTCTGCCCGTGTTCGCCTACAACCAGTACATGAACCAGGGCACGAACCCGGATGCCGCGCTCGACCGCGCATGGGCATCCGCTCTCACCCTGATCCTGATCGTCATGGTGTTGAACCTGCTCGCGCGACTCATCGCGAAGTGGTTCGCCCCGAAGACCTCCGGCCGCTGAGCCGTACCCGATATTTAAGGAATCTCACGTGTCCAAGAGCATCGAAGTCAACGACCTCAACGTCTACTACAGCGATTTCCTCGCTGTGGAGGGCGTGTCCCTCGACATTCAGCCGCGTAGCGTGACCGCGTTCATCGGTCCGTCCGGTTGTGGCAAGTCCACGTTCCTGCGCACCCTGAACCGCATGCACGAGGTGATTCCTGGCGCTCGCGTGCAGGGCGAAGTGCTGCTGGACGGCAAGGACCTTTACGGCCCCGGTGTCGACCCTGTGCTTGTTCGTCGGCAGGTGGGTATGGTGTTCCAGCGTCCGAACCCCTTCCCGACGATGTCGATCAAGGAGAACGTGCTCGCGGGCGTCAAGCTGAACAACAAGCGGATGTCTCGCTCGGATCAGGAGGCGTTGGTCGAGAGTGCGCTCACCGGAGCGAACCTCTGGAATGAGGTCAAGGACCGCCTCGACCGGCCAGGCTCCGGCCTCTCGGGTGGGCAGCAGCAGCGTCTGTGCATCGCTCGCGCGATTGCCGTTGAGCCCCAGGTCATCCTGATGGATGAGCCGTGCTCAGCCCTCGACCCGATCTCCACCTATGCGATCGAAGAGCTGATCGGCGAACTGAAGAACCAGTACACCGTCGTCATCGTGACGCACAACATGCAGCAGGCTTCCCGCGTCTCGGATCGGACGGCATTCTTCAACATCGCCGGCACCGGCAAGCCAGGCAAGCTCATCGAGTACGGCGATACCTCGGCGATCTTCACCACCCCGACGGTGCAGGCGACCGAGGACTACGTGTCTGGCCGGTTCGGGTAGGTCCTCTCCCCTTCTTCCGGCCCTAATCCCAGATGCGCAGGCACGTTTGCGGCGTGTCCCGGATGCGCCGCGCCGCAATTGCATGGTGCCATCTGGGGTTCGGGACGAGTGACTTTCACTGCACAACTCAGAATTCGGCCGAGTTCTCCACGGATCATGGATTTCCGGGGGACATGATTCGCGCGCAGAGCGGATGCTCGGACGATGAGTTTCGCACGCGCATTCACCGTCCTCGCAGCAATCGGGCCCATCGCACGCACTAGCGACCTCCACTCTCATGGTGTGACCAAGCGCGAGCTTGCACGCGCTTGCAAAGCCGGTGAGATCTACCGTGTGAGACAGGGTGTGTACGCCGCGACCGACACATCAGATGAGCTTGTCCACGCGGCGGAACACGGCGGTGTGCCCGCCTGCCTCGTTGCGGGGCGGATGCACGGGCTGTGGGTACTCGAGAACGATGAAATAGACCTCCATGTCTGGGTCGGGCACGCCGGTGAACGACATCAGTGCAGACGAGATGACTGCGGCAACAAACCACGCATGCACTGGGATGATGGCGCGGCCCGGCTCGGCCAGTTACCGCCGGTGCGAAATGCTCTACTCCAGATCGCCGTATGCATGGGCGAGGAATCATTCTTCGTCGCTTTGGAATCCGCCCTCCGGCATAGCTCGCTGCCACCTGATGGGCTGAGATGGCTGGGCGAACGACTCCCCGAAGAGTTACTCTGGCTCCTCGCGTTCGCACACTCCGATGCGGACAGTGGACTCGAATCCCTCGTCCGACTGCGGCTGCATCACCTCGGCATCAGCGTGCAGACTCAGATCTCGATTGAGGGCGTGGGCGAGGTAGACATGGTGATCGGTAACCGGCTCATCATCGAAGCGGACGGGCGCGAGAACCACGAGCGGGAGGCGAAGCGACACAAAGACCTTGTGCGAGATGCGAAGGCGGCCGCGCTCGGATATGAGACCTTGCGGTTCGACTACGCCATGATCGTGCACGACTGGGAGATCGTCAAAGCCGCAATCATCGCCAAGGTCACGGCCAGCGCTCACCTGCGCGCCTCTTTTCAGGTTGCAGTGGGCTGAATCCCGGACGACCCCGGCCATCGGCGGCATGTCGCAGGATCGACACGCCGCCGAGTCACCCGCCCGTCTGGGATCTGGCACGGCCAGCCGGCGGACGGCCGCACGCATCAGTCGCGCGGGGAGAGGAGGTAGTGGTTCAGATCGGATGTCAGTGCGGGCACTGTGGGGATCGGATGAGCGTCGATGGCGGTGATCGGGGCTGCCAGGCGGAGACTCGACACCAGCCATGCGGCATCCGCGCTGGGCAGATCCGTCGCCGGAATCCGGTCGTACCCCGTCTCGAAGCCGCGTCCCGACAGGTATTCGTAGACGCTCAGCTGCGTCGTGCCGTGCAGGATGCCGCCAGCCGGCGCCGGGGTCACGAAGCGGTCTCCGAAGCGGAGGATCAGCGACGCGGTCGGAGCCTCAAGCACGAAGCCATCCGTGGACAGGAAGATCGCGTCCTCTGCCCCTCGCCTGCGTGCCTCGCGCAGCGCCGCCATGTTCACCGCGTACGACAGCGTCTTGGCGCCCAGCAGTAGCCACGGTGCACGCTCGGCCACATCGAGGTCATAACCCCGGTCCAGCGTCACGACGCGCACACCTTCGCTACGCACACGAGAGAAATCGGATGCCGGCGCCGCAGTCACCCACGCCGTCGGAGTCGGACCGTGCTCCACGCCGCGGCTGAGGATCAGTTTGATCACGGCCTCCCCGGGCGGGCACTCCGCAGCGGCCACTGCGACCGCCTGACGCCACTGCTCTTGATGCGGCACCGGAAGGTCGCACAGGTGCGCAGAGTTCGCAAGACGCTCAAGGTGCGCGATGACCTCCTGGGCGTGTCCGTTGATCACGCCGATCGACTCGAACACGCCATCACCGCGCTGCGTACTGAGCTCACCAACGCTGAGAGCGGGGGCCGTGGCATCCACCACCGTGAACGTGTCGGCGTAGTCGGCCCGTTCCTCGTCGGCATGGACGGGATCGATGATCAGGGCGAAGCGCTGGGTCATGAATCGACTCTACGACCAGGATGACGGAGGGAATACCCTCGGCGTCGGGACGTTACAATGGAGTAGCCGGGCCGCATAACCCCGGGCTCCAATTTTTGCCGCTTTGAGCGGCCTCCCGCCGAGAGGCGTTTCTGCGGCCCGGTCTTTCTCTGCCTACGGGCACTCGCCCCTGGCGCTCGCCCCGCAGTCGCTCGCCCATAAACACTCGCCCCGGCGCGACCGTTCGAATCAGGTCAGGCCGCCCACGCGCCACAGCGCGGCCGCCGCGCTGAGGTCATTCGCATACGTGTGCAGACGCCTTGCGCGTGCGGTGAGCTCTGTCGCTCGCACCGGCTCGGTCGCCTCGTAGTCATCAGCGGTGTGTGTCGCACCCGACACCTGCACCCGGCAGAAAGCTGCGGCTCGTTCCAATGCAACAGCGAAGTCGCCCTGGAACACGCCCCGCAGGATCGTGTCGATGAGCGCCACGAGTTCTTCCGGGCTCGCCGGCACCGGTGCTCCAGCGACAACGGCATCCGCCGACGCCAACTCGACTCTTCCGCGCTCGTACAGCAGCGCCGAGGTCTGCGGATCAGTGTGGATCGCAAGCTGCAGCAGATACAGTCGCCACAGCGCGCCGGGCAGCGAGACTGCCGTCGCCGTCGCCCACAGCTCAGCGATGTCGTCGATACCGTGTTCACTGGTGAACGCGATCAGCCGCTTGGCGCTCTCACCGGATTCATCGTCGCGGGCTCGAGTCAGCAGAGCGGATGCAGTGGCGTGGGCCACGCGCTGCGCTTCGGCGGAGTCGGATGCGCCGACGAGCTTGTCGAAGGATGCTGAAGGTCGGCGAACCGGTCGGTGGAACTGCTCAGGCATCCATCCAGGCTACTCGCGCCTCAGGCTACTCGTGCTCAGGCTGTCGGGATCGCGATGATCGGATCCGTCGTAGGCAGGCCTGTCGGCGATCCGCCGGCTTCTTCCACCGTCACGGCGATGACATCGCCCTCGTGCATCGGTCCGTCGAGCAAGGCGGTTGCAGATCCAGCATCCGTGTTGAACAGCCCAGCAGGCACAGGCTCGCCTGCACGCACGAACCACAGCTGATACGACTGTTCCGTGCTGAGCGTCTCGAGGCCTTCGGTGACCAGCACTGCATTTCCGACGGACTCCGACCAGTGGGCGGTAGCGAGCACGCCGGATTCCAATTCGACCGTCGCCTGTTGCGCGTCCGCTGCGGATTCGATCTGTTCCAGAGCGACGATGGATGCTGGTGGCGCCAGCTGCGACGACAGATACACCGCCCCGAACCCGATGCCGACGAGAAGCACGACAGACGCGGCGAGAGTGAACAGCACGCGCGACCATCGCCGCGGCGCGGGTATCTCACCCTCACCCGCATCCGAAACAACCAATTCTGGACGACTCGGTTCGAACGGCTGCTGCGGCGTGGTGGCGATCTGCGCGAGCAGCATGTCGCGAATACCGGCAGGCGGCGCCACGGGCGAGGTGGCATCGGCGAGCATCGCTGCGGTCTCGACGTCTCCTGCCGCGATCGCTGCCCACTCAGGATGCGCGCTGAGGGCGTCCGCATAGCGCTGCTTATCAGCATCCGACAGCGCGTTCAGGGCCTTCCCTGCCGCGAGTTCGGCGAATTCGTTCTCGTTCATGCGTTCACCCCCATTTCGTTCCGAAGTCGTGAAAGTCCGTCTCTTACTCTGGTCTTGACCGTTCCCAGCGGCGCTCCGATGAGCACCGATATCTCGCTCTGACTGTAACCGCCGTAGTACGACAGGACGAGCGCCTCACGCTGCGGGTCAGGAAGCGTCGCAAGTGCTGCGACCACCCGGTCCCCCTCGATGCTCATCTCGACCTGCTCGGCGACGCTGTCGTGTGCAACCCCGATATCGCGGATGCCGACCCGAACGTCGCGATCCGTGCTGGATTGCGATGCTCTGACCCGATCGACTGCCCGACGGTGAGCGATCGTGAGGATCCAGGTTCGTCCGTGCCCTTTGTTCGGAGCGAAGCGCGCTGCGGATTGCCAGATCTCCAGGAAGACCTCCTGAAGCACCTCTTCACTCTGCGAGCGATTGACGAGGACGCGCAGGATGAGTCCGAACACGCGAGAGGAGAGCAGGTCGTAGAGTTCCGCAAAGGCGGTCTGGTCTCCGCCGGCGACGCGGATGAGGAGGTCGGCGACGGGATCTCCTGCCGTGCCGTCCTCGCGCATATCCACGCCGTCGATGACCATCCCCACAAGCATGCCGTATCTCCTCTTCTCCTCCGAACCACGCGCCGATCAGCACGTCATCCCACACCGCTCATCCGCCACACGGCTCATCTGCCACGGCTCATCCGAATGTGAAGGAGTATGCCTGGATGCCGGTCGGAACCTCTACCGTCAGCTCACCGGTCTCACCGTCGGCGGTCTTCAGGAGCTGATACGACTTCGGTGTGCCGTCGACCGAGATCGTGCGTCTCTCGCCGTTCCGGGTGGTGACGATGATTTCTCCCTCGCCGGCGAGCACGATCCTCACCTCGGCGGCCCGGTAGGTCAGACGGATGCTTCCGCCATCGCCTGCGGGAGTCGCGAACTGGGTCGCGATCTCCCACTCCCCCTCCAGGGCGAACGAGTCGGCTGGTTGCTTGTCGGGGAACGCGAAGGTCGTGGTCCCTGCACCGTAGGCGTCGCCGCCGCCGTAGTTGATGTCCTTGGAAGAGCCGAGGAACGTTTCGGGCGTCGTCGAACCGAGCTCCGGCGTCGCATCTGCGACCTCTGTCGGCTCCGGCAGCGTGGCTGCGGGGTCGGCATCCTCAAGCAGTTCGCGGATCATGCTCTCGGTCGCTGCGTAGTTGCCCTCGCCGAACGAAATGTGTCGGACGGTGCCCTCGGCGTCGATGAGGTAATGCGCGGGCCAGTAGCGGTTGCGGTAGTTCGTCCAGGTGGAAAGGTTGTTGTCGAGTGCGACGGGATAGTCGATGCCGAAGTCCTCGATTCCGGCAGCCACGTTGGCCGCATCCTTCTCGAACGCGTACTCGGGGGAATGGATTCCGATGACCTGCAACCCCGCGTCCTTGTACGCCTCATCCCAGGCGACGACATGTGGGAGGGAGCGCTGGCAGTTGATGCACGAGTACGCCCAGAAGTCGATCAGCACGACCTGTCCACGCAGATCTTTCAGGTCGATCGCTTCACCGCCGGGGGTGTTCAGCCACTCCGCTATGCCGCGAATCGATGGCGCCGTCCCGCAGGACTCGAGCTCTTCGGCTCCGTTAGTGCAGTTGTCGAGCTCGCGGTTCTCGTCGGTGACGAGGCCGCCGAGGTCGAGCGCATCGGCCTGCTTGTCTGCCAGGTCTTCTTGGATCCCTGCCGTGTAGTCCGGAACAAGTCGCTGCAGCATCTGCGGCACGTTGAAGACGAGTCCGACAGCGAGTGCGATCATCGCGATGCCCGCAGCGATGCGCAGTCCGCGCTCACGTGTGCGAAATGCTCGGATCCGCTCGACGACACTTCGACCCGCGAGGGCGAAGACGAGAAGGGGAATGGCCACGCCGGTAGCGAAGGAGAACGTGAGTGCCACGGTGCCGATGCCGATCTGACCGGTGGCGCCTGCCACGATGATCGCCGCGAGCACCGGACCGGCACAGGGGACGAAGACCGCGCCGAGCGCGAGCCCGACGCCAAAGCCGCTGCCCTGGTTCTTCACTTCCTTTCGAGACTGAAGACGTTGGAAAGGCCTCTCCAGCAGCCGCTCAAGCTTCGGGACGAGCAGCCCGACACCCAGGAGCGCGAGTACGACGATCCCTACCCATCGGATGATGTCCTGCGGGAGGCCCAGGAGTCCGAGGATGAGGGATCCGACCAGAGTGACCAGGCTGAAGCTCAGAACGAGTCCCGCGATAACGAGATACGGACGACTGCGTCGAGCCGGAACCGTATCCCCTTCGCCTTCAAAACGCGCCGACTGTGCGCCTCCAGTGAGGAAGATGACCGGGAGTACCGGCAAGATGCACGGAGAGATCCCCGTTATGAGGCCGCCGAGCAGCCCGATGATGATGAGGTCCATTTCCTCGCCTTCCGTTGCGGGTACTTCGGATTGAGCGGCCGAATGGATTGGCTCAAAAGTTTTTCAAGAAAGTTCCCATCCGATGTGGGAGGGGCTCCGAAGAATCATCAACGCCACGGGAAGTCCGTGGCTCCGATTCCCGGAGGTAGACATGTTCAGCACCAAGAAGAAGATCACCGCAGCTCTGTCGCTCGGCTTCGCCAGCGTTCTCGTGCTGTCGGGTTGTTCCATGGGCACCGATACTGCCGACGAGGCAGAGCCCACCACACCTGAGTCTTCAGAGACCACGGAAACGACGCCGGAGGCGATGCCCGAGGCCATGGATCCCGCGGCGAACCTCGTCGGCCCCGGCTGCGAGGCGTACGCAGAAGCTGTCCCGGACGGCGGAGGCTCGATCCAGGGCATGTCTCAGGATCCAGTTGCGGTCGCGGCATCCAACAACCCGCTGCTGACGACGCTCGTCGCTGCAGTGAGCGGACAACTGAACCCTGATGTGAACCTCGTTGACACCCTGAACGGCGACGAGTTCACCGTGTTCGCACCCGTGGATGACGCATTTGCGATGATTGACCCCGCCACCATCGAGGGCCTGAAGACCGACTCGGCCACGCTGTCGTCGATCCTCACGTACCACGTGGTTCCCGGCCAGATCGAGCCTGCGGACATCGCCGGCATGCACACCACAGTTCAGGGTGCAGACCTCGAGGTCACCGGCAGCGGGGACGCGTGGATGGTCAACGACGCCAACGTCATCTGCGGTGGAGTCCAGACCGCGAACGCGACCGTATACCTCATCGACTCGGTTCTGATGCCCCCGGCTGAGTGACCGGACGGATCTGATCGTGCCGGTTCGGGGGAGCAACGGCACAATCGGTAGAAGCGCGGTCGCCGACGACACCATGTCGTCGGCGACCGCGCTTTTGTACGCACTACGCCGCGCTGACTTCAAGGTCCCCGCGGCAAAGCACCGGTGGGAAGTACAGCTAGACTAATTGCGCGGGCCTCTAGCTCAGTTGGCAGAGCATCGGACTTCAACAAAATAGGAGCGCCTCGGGGGAAACTTCGGGGATGACACCACTCAAAGTCGGGGAACCCTTCCTGGGAAACCAGTTGGCGATCCCGAGCCAAGCCGGACGCAAGTCCGGAAGGTGTAGAGACTGGACGGGTGGCACCTACAGCGAAAGCTATGGTGAAGGGACAGTCCAGACCACGAACGCCCAGCGGGCGGCGGCGAAAGCCGAAGTGGTATGTTAATCCGCGGGTCATGGGTTCGAGCCCCATGGGGCCCACCGCATTTAAACGTCTGACCTCGACGTTATGGTGTCTGCATGAAGAAATGCGGCACCTGTCAGAAGGTTAAGCCGTTGACCGATTTCAATCGGAAATCCTCACGAGTAGACGGCCGCCAGGAAGTGTGTCGAGACTGCAATCGAGCCTCGTCTCGCGAGTACTACCAACGCAATCGCGAGCACCACATCACGGTGATTCGTGCACGCACGGATGCGCAACGCGCCTCGAGCATCGCGTTCATCACCGACCACCTTCTGACTCATCCCTGCGTCGACTGTGGCACTTCCGATCTCAGAGTCCTCGACTTCGATCATCGCCCCGGTACGCAGAAACGGGACGCGGTGATGAAGCTGGTACGCGACGGTTTCAGCCTGCGTACGATCAATGACGAGATCGGCAAGTGCGATGTCCGTTGCCGCAACTGCCACGCGATCGTGACGTATGAGCGCATGGGGAGGAACTGGCGCTCCGCCGCGATGCTAGATCGTAGCCGTGAATCGGGCACGGTGGCCTTCAGCCGCGAATCGGGGGACGAGGCACGCCCACGAGTCGTTCAACGCCGGTGAGCACCGCCTCGACCGCACCACCGGATGCCGCAGCGATCTCTGCGGAGAGCCCCACGACCGCCGCCGGCGGCGCCCACACCTCGAATCGGGCCGTCGCGCCGTAGACCGGATCACCGAGCACTGCACCGATTCCCTGGACACCATGACCGCGCACCCAATCTCGGAGCAGGTTGTCGAAGCGCCCCGCATCCGCATGATTGACCGAGATCGTGACCTCAGTAAGCACGTGACGGTCAACCAGCGTGGCGAGATTCAACGCTTCAGAGACTGCTGACGAATATGCGCGCACCAACCCGCCCGCGCCGAGTTTGATGCCGCCGAAGTAGCGCGTGACCACGGCGACGACGTCGGTGAGCTCCCGCCGGCGCAGAACCTCGAGCATCGGAATCCCGGCCGTGCCGGATGGCTCGCCGTCATCCGAGGATCGGGCACGGTCTCCGAGATCACCGGTGACCTGCGCGGAGCAGTTGTGCCGCGCATCCCACGCACGCTTCTTCACCGCGGCGATGACGGCATCCGCGTCTTCTGGCGAGGCAACCGGCGCCACGTGCGTGATGAATCGCGACTTCTTGATCACCAACTCGTGGTCGATCGCGGCGGCGATCGTGGACGGATACGTCGTCATGCCGTCAACTCGGCAAGCTTCCTGGTCGTGCGCAGGTTGCGGGCGGTACCCGCGACTCCCAAGGCCCGATCGAGCACGGATTTGGTGAGCTTCGTAGAGTGGACGCCACTTTCGGCGTAGTTGATCCAGAGGTCACGGCCGATGAGTGCGAGCTCCTCCCCCGGCACGAGCCTCGTCTCGAGCGCCGCGATCGCTCCAGGTGCTGGCGCACCCTCCAGAAACATCGCATGGACCAGTTTCTCCGCGCCGCCGCCGAACGGCTGCGCGGCAAGTGACGTCGCCAACTCGCTGTGAGTGCGGGCGATCACGGGCGTGTCCACACCGAACCCGGTCGCGATCACCTCGCGCACGCGGGAACAGGTGGATGCAGCATCCACCGGCTCATCGCAGATGATATTCCCGCTGGCAATGTATGTCGAGACGCCGGTGAGCGAAGTTTCGGAGGCCAACACTTCACGCAACCGCGCCATCGGCACGAGATTGCGGCCGCTGACGTTCACGGCACGCAGCAGGAGGATACTGCGGCTCACGACGAGGTGACCAGCTCTGCACCCGCATGCGCGAGCTCGGCCAGCGCCGCCTCGCTGCTCTCCGCATCCACTCCGGCAATGAGATCGGTCAGTACTCGCACGTGTACGCCGTGCGCGATGGCGTCAAGCGCGGATGCCCGGACGCAATGATCCGTCGCGAGGCCGACCACATCGGCACTGAGCACGCCGTGGCCGCTCAGCACAACGGCGACAGAAGCGCCGTCATCTCCGACGCCCTCGAACATCGAATACGCGGCAACGCCCTGCCCCTTGCGGATGTGGTGCGTGACGGCATCCGTCACGAGCAACGGGTCGTACTCGGCACCGGCGCTGTCCGCGACGCAGTGCAACGGCCAGGTGTCCACGAAGTCGGGCTCGTCGGCGAAGTGCCCACCATTGTCGCTGTCGGCGTCGTGCCAGTCTCGCGACGCCACGATCACCTCATAGTCGCCCGCGTGCGCGGCGAGATAGGCGGTGATGCCGGATGCCACGGCGTCACCTCCCGCGACAGCGAGCGTGCCGCCCTCGGTGAAATCGTTCTGCACGTCGACGATGAGTAGTGCCCTGGTCATACTTCGAGGGTACGCGCTCCGCGTTCTCCGCACATGGAGCGTTCTCGCGACACCTGGCAATGCATCGACGAGGCGAGGAGAATCGGCGCCATGGGTGCCATCAAACGTTTCGATCATGTGGGAATCACCGTCGCGGACCTCGACACGGTGACGAAGTTCTTTCTGGATCTAGGCCTGGAGAAACTGGGCGGTCCGGTACAGATGGAGGGCGAGTTCCTCGACACCGTGTGCGGTATTCCCGAAGCGAGGACAACGATCGTCATGCTGCAGGCACCGGGCGGCGGCACCGGCGTCGAACTTTCGGGCTTCGAACGCCCCGATCCTGAACCCGGTCAGCCGTCGGCGATGGCCAACGAACTCGGCCTGCGCAGCGTCGCCTTCGAGGTCGACGATCTGCCAGCGCTTGTCGAGCGGCTGGACGAGGACGGATACGAACTGATCGGTGGCGTCGGAGAATACGAGCACATCTGGCGGATGGCCTATGTGCGCGGCCCGGAGGGCATCATCGTCGCGCTCGCGGAGCGCATCGGATGAACGGCAAAGCCCCGTGATGTTCTTCACATCACGGGGCTTGTCCTCCTGCGTGGAGCCGCCTGTCAGAATCGAACTGACGACCTTCTCATTACGAGTGAGATGCTCTACCGACTGAGCTAAGGCGGCGTGCGCTACGAGAGCGGCACGATCAACGATATTACCTTGCTCCGACCCTCATCGCGAAATCAGTCGCAGTGCAGGTCTTCCGCGGGAACGACATCATCGAGGAGGAACGCCTCAACGGCCGAGTCGACACAGATGTTGCCCTTGTTGTAGCCGGTGTGCCCCTCGCCCACGCGAGTGATCAGCACGCCCTCTTCGAGCTGCTCCGCAAGTGAGACAGACCACTCGTAGGGGGTCGCCGGGTCGTTGGTCGTGCCGACCACGAGGATCGGCCCCGCACCCTCGGCGTGAATCTCACCGCGCGTTCCGGTCGGCTCATATGGCCAGACGGCGCAGGTGTCTGGGCCGCTCCAGTATGGCGCGATGGTCGGCGCTCCTGCTTCGATCTTCTTCGTCGAAGCATCCTCTGCCGCCTGATCGTTCTCGACCGGATAGTCCATGCAGTTGTAGGCAGTGAACGCCTCGCTGGAGTTGTCGAGGTAGATACCGTCCTCGCGGGCGTTGTAGGCATCGGCGAGGTAGAACGCTACGTAAGCATCGCCCTGCAGCACCCCATCGAGCGCCTGCGTGAGGCTGCCCCAGTTGCCCTCCGAATACAGCGTGACGATGATCGCTGTCATGAGCGAGTCGGCACCGAGCATGCGCCCGTCGTCATTCTTGAGCGGGCTGCGATCGACGCTGGCGAGGAGCGCACCAAGATCAGCCATGGCCTCGTCGACAGTGCCGTTGAATGGGCACTCACCGGAATCAAGGCAGTCCTGCATGTAGGCGCGCAGCGCCGACTCGAATCCAAGAGCCTGAGTGGTCCCGACCTCAAGTCCGGAGACGGCGGGATCGATCGCACCGTCAAGCACAAGGCGCCCAGCCTTGTCCGGGTACAGGTTCGCGTAGGTCGCGCCGAGGAACGTGCCGTACGAGTAGCCCAGATAGTTAAGCTGCGCGTCTCCCAGTACTGCGCGAAGCAGATCCATGTCGCGGGCGGAGTTGATCGTCGTGATGAATGGCAGGATGCCATCACTGTTAGCCTCACACGCGTCGGCGAACGCCTGGTCTGCCTTCGTGAGCTCAGCCTCCCAGGCGTCGCTGCCGCGCGGCGCCTCGGGGATGTCATAGAGGTACTTATCCATGTTGCCGGCGTCGAAGCACGTCACGGCCGTGGAATCACCCACGCCGCGCGGGTCGAACCCGATCACGTCGTAGTTGTCGATGAGGTCGGCGCCGACGGCGTAGTCGAGGCTGTTCAGGATGAAGTCCCGCCCGCTGCCGCCGGGGCCGCCGGGATTGGTGAGCAGCGATCCGATCGGCGTGCCTGTGGCCTGGTGGCGCGACACTGAGATCTCGATGTCGCCGTCGCCCGGGTTCTCCCAGTCCAGCGGCGCGGTCACGTACGTGCAGTCGAACCCGACGGGGCCGTCGTCGCACGATGTCCAGTCGAGAGTCTGCTCGTAGAACGGCAGCAGGTCCGCCGCAACACCCTCGGTGTCTGGCGCGTTCGTCTGGGAAGGACGCGGCGCGGCCTCCTCAGGGATCACCGAATACAGGCATCCGCTCAGTGCCACAGCTGCCGCGGCAAGCCCCGCCGTCATCACGGCGAGACGTCGCAGGCGAGAAGTCGGTCGAGTGTTCACGGTTTCCTCCCGCTCGCGACAGTCACGAGCAAACTTTCCAGGGCGAGAGTCGGGGCGACGTTACGCTCCAGCGACTCTCTCGTCTCAGCGAGATGGTCAAGAACGACCAGCGTACGTTCCACCGGCCATGCTGTGGCCAACGCACTCAGATCATCATACAATTCACGGTTTATGAGGTCGTCGCCGCGGCCGAACTGCAGCATGACGACGTCACGGAACATCGACTGTAAATCGGTGAGCACGCGGTCGATGCCATCGCGGAGGCTACGCGTCGCGCGTTTCTTCTGGTCGTCTTCCAGCGCGGAGATCTGAGCGCGCAGCGCCGGCGGCACCGCCTGCCCTTCTCCGACTCCGACCATTCGCAGCAGCGACGCACGTTCGGCGGCATCCCGCTCAGCGGTGAGCGTCTTGGCGTCCTCTGTGGCGGCCTGGATGATCTCGCCCGCGACTTCCACGGCGCTGCCCACACCTCGCACCCCGAGCACGGAGCGCAGCGTCGTGTCGCGCCTGCGGCGAGCAGCCTCATCCGTCGCCAGTCGCTGCGCCATGCCGATGTGGCGTTGCGCGTGCCGGGCGGCCTGCTCTGCGATCGCTTCATCGGCGCCGGTGCGCTGCACGATCAGCCGTGTGACGTCGGCGACATCTGGCTCACGCAATCGCAGCGTCCGCACTCTCGAGCGGATCGTCGGCAGGAGATCTGCTTCGCTGGGCGCGCAGAGAATCCACACGGTGTTCTCCGGCGGCTCTTCAAGCGCCTTCAGCAGAACGTTGGAGGTGCGCTCGACCATGCGATCGGCGTCTTCGACAACGAGAACCCGATAGCGCCCGGCCGATGGGGCGAAGTAGGAACGCTCGACGAGCGCACGCGCCTCTTTGATCGTGATGATGACCTTGTCGGTGCGCAGCGCCGTGACATCGGGATGCGTGCCGGCGAGCACCTGCCGCATGGTGTGCTCGTCGTCTGGTGTGTCGGCGACGAGTGCCGCGGCGAAGGCGTACGCGAGCGTTGATCGCCCCGACCCTGGCGGGCCCGTGATCAGCCAGGCGTGCGAAAGCGCAGCGGGATCGGATGCCGCGGTGCGCAGTGCATCGACGGCGTCGTCCTGGCCCCAAATGTCCGTCCACGGGAACGGCGCGAGGGCTACGGATGGCATGGACTCAGCCTAACTGGAGTGTCCGACAGCGCCCGCCGTGCTGTGGTGCATGATGCGGGCTCAGACAAGCGTAGCGACGCGGGTACGGACAGCTTCGGAGATCTCGTCAACGGATGCCGAGGCATCCAGCACCAGGAAACGCTCGGGCTCGGCCTCGGCGAGCTGCAGGAAAGACTCTCGCACTCGAGTGTGAAACTCGGCCTTCTCGGCCTCCAGGCGATCGAACGGCTTGTCAGCGGAGTCGAGGCGCACACGCGCTGCAGCAGGATCAAGGTCGAGCAGCACAGTCAGGTCAGGCAGCGCGCCTTCGGCAGCCCACAGCGACAGTTCGCGCACTTCGACAGCATCGAGAACGCGACCTGCGCCCTGATAGGCGACAGAGGAGTCGAGGTAGCGGTCCTGCAGCACGATATCGCCACGATCGAGCGCGGGCTGCACGACAGTTGCGACGTGATGCGCACGGTCAGCCGCATAGAGCAGCGCCTCGGCACGCGGGGCGATGTCGCCACGGTGGTGCAGAACGATGTCGCGGACCAGCTGACCGACCTCGCTGCCGCCGGGCTCACGCGTGCGAACGACCGTGTGCCCAGCATCCGTCAGCCACGTCTCCAGCAGCTCAGCCTGTGTGGTCTTCCCAGAGCCGTCGCCGCCTTCGAGAGTGATCCACAGCCCTGGGCGTGCGGTCACGAGGCCGCCTTTTTGGCGGCGTTGGCCGCACGAGTAGCCGCGGCCTTCTTCGCCGCAGCCGAGCGCGCCGCAGCCTTCTCTTCATCGGTCTTCGCAGCGGCCTTGGCCGGAGCTTTCTTCGCTACAGCCTTCTTCGCCGGCGCCTTCTTCGCGGCAGCCTTCTTTGCCGGCGCCTTCTTTGCAGCACCACGCTTGGGCGCAGGACCCTTGGCGCGCTTGTCGGCAAGCATCTGCACGGCGATCTCGAAGGTGATCTCTTCCGGCTTCTGCCCGCGCGGAATCGTCACGTTCGTCTCACCGTCGGTGACGTACGCACCGAAGCGGCCATCGCGGATGCGGATCAGTTTGCCACTGACAGGATCAGCTTCGAACTCGGCGAGCGCGCTCGATGCACGACGAGAGCCGGCACCGTACTTCGGCTGCGCGTAGATCGCGAGGGCCTGCTCCAGGGTGACCTCGAAGATCTGCGCTTCGCCCTCGAGCGAACGCGAATCGGCGCCCTTCTTCAGGTACGGACCGTACCGGCCGTTCTGAGCGGTGATCTCGTCGCCTGATTCAGGATCAGCGCCGACCACTCGCGGCAGGCTCAACAATTGCAGCGCGGTGTCGAGATCGATCGTGTCGACCGCCATCGAACGGAACAGCGAACCGGTGCGAGGCTTCGGCGCATCCTTCTTGGCGGGCTTCTTTTTCTTCTTGGGCGCCTCGACGACCTCGCCGGTGGCTTCATCAACCACAACGGCTTCATCGGCGGGAACGACTTCCTCGGGCAAGTTCTCCTGCACGTAGGCGCCGTAGCGTCCGTCCTTGACGACGATGACTCGACCGTTCTCGGGGTTCTCACCGAGCACGCGGTCGCCGGCAACGGGAGCGTCGATGAGCTCCTGCGCCTTGGCTGCGGTGAGCTCGTCCGGCGCGAGCTCTTCCGGAACGTTGACGATGCGCCCGCGCTCCTCCGGTTTCGCCGGGTCGATGACCTCAAGGTAGGGGCCGTACTTGCCGAACCTCAGGGTCGCCGTGTCGGTGATCTTGGTCGAGTTCAGCGCGCGGGCGTCGATCTCACCGAGGTTGTCGACGACCTGGCGTAGTCCCACCTGCTCATCGGTACCGAAGTAGAACGACTTCAGCCATTCGCCGCGCTTCTGCTCACCGCGTGCGATCGCGTCGAGGTCATCCTCGAGGCCGGCGGTGAAGTCGTAATCGATGAGGTGCGCAAAGTGCTCCTCCAGCAGACGCACGACGCTGAATGCCATCCAGGTCGGCACAAGCGCCTGGCCGCGCTTGGTGGCGTAGCCGCGATCGATGACTGTGCCGATGATGCTGGCGAATGTCGATGGGCGGCCGATGCCGTGCTCTTCGAGCGTCTTCACCAGCGACGCTTCAGTGAAGCGGGGCTTCGGATTGGTCTTGTGGCCCTTTGCCTCAGCATCCGACATCACCAGCGCGTCACCGACGGCGACGGCAGGAAGCGACTGGTCCGAGGCTGCGTCGGCATCGCCGCGCTTCTCGTCGCGGCCCTCTTCATAGGCCTCGAGGAAGCCCTTGAAGGTGTAAACGGTTCCGGATGCCGTGAACTCGGCGTTCTGGCCATCGGCGTCGACGGCAATGGTGACCGTGGTGGTCTCGTACTTCGCGTCGGCCATCTGGCTGGCGACGGTGCGCTTCCAGATCAGGTCGTAAACCCGCTGCTCTTCGCGGTCGAGCTCGCCAGACACGGATGCCGGGGTGCGGAACTTCTCGCCCGATGGGCGGATCGCCTCGTGCGCCTCCTGTGCGTTCTTGCTCTTGGACTTGTAGACGCGCGGCTTCAGCGGCACAGCCTTGTCACCGTAGAGCGAGACCGCCTGGCTCCGTGCTGCCTGCACTGCTTGGGTGCTCAGCGCGACAGAGTCGGTACGCATATAGGTGATGAAACCCTTTTCGTACAGACGCTGGGCGACACTCATCGCCTGCTTCGCACTCATCGAGAGCTTGCGACCGGCTTCCTGCTGCAGCGTGGAAGTCGTGAATGGTGCGTAGGGGCTGCGGGTTCCGGGCTTCGCCTCGACCTTGGTAACGGTGCCAGCGCCGGTTTTCTCCACGGCGTGTGCGAGAGCTGTGGCCTTTTTCTCATCGAGAACAAGGACGGCCTTCTTCAGTTTTCCGGCGTCATCGAAGTCAGTACCTCGGGCGAGCTGGCCGCCGTCGACACGCACGAGGCGCACGCGGAAGGAGATACCACTGGACGCGGACGCATCGACATCCCAGTATTCGGCGGAGACGAACGCCATGCGCTCGCGTTCACGCTCGACGATCATGCGGGTGGCTGCGGACTGCACACGGCCGGCCGACAGACCGGTCTTCACCTTGTACCAGAGCACCGGCGAGACATCCCAGCCGTACAGGCGGTCAAGGATGCGGCGGGTTTCCTGTGCGTCGACAAGTGCGAGGTCGAGCTCGCGGGTGTTGCCGACGGCAGCCTGGATCGCGTCCTTGGTGATCTCGTGGAACACCATGCGCTTGACGGGAACCTTCGGTTTCAGCGTCTCCAGCAGGTGCCAGGCGATCGCCTCGCCCTCGCGGTCCTCATCAGTTGCGAGGAGGAGCTCGTCGGCATTCTTCAACGCACGCTTGAGTTCGGCGACCGTCTTCGTCTTGCGATCGGAGACGACATAGTACGGGTCGAAGCCGTTCTCGATGTCGATCGAATACTTCCCGTACGCGGCCTTGTCGGCAGCGGGGATGTCCTTCTTATCAGCGAGGTCGCGAATATGGCCGACAGAGCTGAGTACCTCGTAGTCATCACCGAGGTACCCCTGAATCGACCGCATCTTCGTCGGAGACTCGACGATGACGAGCTTTTTGCCTTCAGCCAAGGGTGCGTCCTTTCTTCGAAGCACACCATACACACCACTTGCATGGTGCGTTCACAGCGAAGCCGTGGGTGAAGCCCGGATCAATGCCGTCAGAATCCCTCTGGTGGCCCGGCGCGGGCTCGGGAGACGGCAGCTAGACCAGAGTACGCCGCTTGAACCTGAACGGTCGCCACTGACCCGTCGATTGTGCACGAGGTGAGAGTCGCACCGGATGCCGCGGCCACTCGCGCGGCGAGCGCGCAGGGCTCCTCATCGGTGATGATCGCCCCGGAGACGGCGTCAGCTGCGGCCAGTGCCGCCGCGTCCGCAGCCCCGGCCGCTCGCTGCGCCGTGACGGCGGCGCCGCCGACGGCCGCGAGTCCCAATGAGAGCGCTGCGGCGACAGCCAGCACACCGGCCGCGAGTGCAGATCCGGCCATCAGAGACCTCCGCTGAGCGCACAGCTCGACGCCGTCAGGGGAATCTGAATGACCCGCCCGATCGTGACGTCGAGCCGTGCACTGACGCAGGACAAATCGCCACGCTGCTCGCTGGATACCTGCGCATCGCTGACGGATGCCACCACCACCGCATACGCGGTCGCAGTGTCCTCTCCGCGGCCGAGAAGCCGCGCAGCATCGGCGACAGCATCCTGAAGTGAGACCTGCCGCGCCGCAGCGCCCAGCGCGCCCGCTCCCAGCAGCAGCGTGAGCACCACTGCGGGGAGGGCGAGCGCGAGCTCTGCGGCGACAGATCCGTGCGCGTCTGTCTTCATCGCACGGACGGTCGTCTTGAGCCACATCGCTATGACACGGTCAATGCCCGGCGCACGAGATCGGTGAGGATGCCGCGCACCTCATCCGAGCGCATGATGACGACGAGAAGTCCAGCAAATGCAACGGCAGCCATTGTCGTGATCGCATATTCAGCGGTCGCGGCACCCGACTCGTCTGTGAATAACGACGCGGCGCGCCGTCTGGTGAGGGTGGAGATGGTGTTCATGTGTTCCTTCTTTCATTGGCGCTGTCGTCAGATCGGCAGCGGGGTGGATGAGAGCACGGAGAGGATCATCGGCGCGACGCCCAACAGCAGGAACGCGGGCAGCGTGCAGACACCGAGTGGGATGAGCAGTTGGGACGAGAGCTTGGCCGCGCGCAGACGCCCACGGATGCGCGCATCGTGTCGTTCCTGTGCGGCAGCGGCACGCAGGAGCTCGCCCGCGGGAACCCCCGCAGCGCGCGACAGTGCCAGCACTCCCGTCGTGCGCGCGCCGCTCAGCCGGTCGCGCGCGGGGCTGTCGTCGACGAGGCGCAGCGAGCGGTCGATGGATGCTCCGCCGGAGAGCGCGACGGCGACGAGCTCGGCATGCATCCCCGGTGTGCCAGGGTCGGGTTGCGCGCGCCGCAGAAGCTTGTGCGTCCACGCTCGCGCGCAGAAGACCAGCGCGAGGCCCGCGACAAGACAGGCTGTCCCGATCGGGTTGCCGATGAGCACGCCCAGTGTGTCGAACCCCAGCGCGAATCCGAGTATGAGTCCTGCCAGCGGCATCCACATCAGAAGGCGGGCCGTGCCGGCGGGTTCGGCGAGCGCGATGCGCACGTCGTCGGCGGCCGATGCGGCATCCTGCATCGTCTCCGCCAAAGATCTCAGCACCTCGGCCAGCGGGGCGCCCACTGTCGTCGCGACGTCCCAGGCCGCGGCGACGTCGCTCCATGCGCCGCCCTCCGTCTCGATCGCGGAGACGAGAGGCATGCCATCGTCGCAGCGTTCGACCACTCGCTCGGCGTGCACGTCCCCTGAACCGGCGAGGTGTCGCCACGCGATCAGCGGTACAGCTCCCGCCTGCAACAGCACGGCGAGGGTGCGCACCGATACGGCGGCGGCTTCGGCGCTGGCATCCGCCGTTTTGCGCCCACGCACGCTCACCACGGCTGCACCTCTTCAATATCGAGGCGGTCGGCGCGCAACAGAAACCGCCCTGCCTGCGCGATCCGGCGCACGCCGTCTGTCCCGCGAGCAAGATGAACCACGATGGTGAATGCACTCACGGCCTGACGCGCCAGCGCCGTGGCATCCATCCCGGCGAGCGCACCGAGCGCCTCAAGTCGAGCAGGCACATCGACGAGACCACTGGCGTGCAGAGTGCCCGCGCCACCGTCGTGACCGGTGTTCAACGCCGACAGCAGTTCGCGCACTTCCTCACCGCGGCATTCGCCGACGATGAGGCGATCTGGGCGCATCCGCAGCGATTCCCTTACCAGGCGCGCAAGTGTGATCGACCCGGCACCCTCGAGGTTCGCCTGCCTGGCCTCGAGGGCCACATGATGCGGATGCGCGGGGCGCAACTCGGCGACATCCTCAATGGTCACGATGCGCTCCGACGCCGGCACAGCGTGCAGCAGAGCGGCCAGCAGCGTCGTCTTTCCCGTGCCGGTGCCGCCGGTGAGGAGGATATTCGCTCGATCCATCACGAGCTGTTCCAGCCAGGCGCGTTGACGGGCATCGAACGCGCCGAGCGCGGCGAGGGCATCCAGATCTGCCACCCCCACCCGTGGGATGCGCACCGACACCGCTGTGCCGGACGTGGACACCGGCGACAGCACCGCGTGCACACGGATACCGGCGGAAAGTCGCACATCGACGCACGGAGATTGATCGTCCAGATGCCGCCCGCCCGCGCCAATCAGCGCCACAGCGAGGTCGCGCACCTCACGCTCGGAGGCCGCCCACGCCGCCACCCGCTCGGCCCCATCGCCCCGGTCGATGAAAAGACCGTCGACACCGTTGACGAAGACGTCGGTCACCCGCGGGTCCGCACAGTGCTCGGCGAGCGGCCCGAACGCGGCATCCAGATCGACAGGAAGCGCCTGGATGCCCGCGGCCGCACGCGCAGTGTCACGCGGCTGGATGATGAACGGCTGTGGCATCCCCCGAAACTATGCGCCCTGGCATCCGCGCGAAGGGCCAGAACCCACGCCCTGTGGGCAAGTCACCGCATCCGATTGACGGTGCAGAACAACTGCTCCACCAGAGGCAGAGGAGTCTGAAAGGGCGGCACCTCACGGGGGGAATGCGATGCCGCCCACTGGCGTGCCGCAACTTGGGGGACACGAGCACGCCGGGCCAGAATGAAATTCGGCTGTCGTCGAGTGTACGCATGACGACCGGTCTCGCAAAACTCCACGCACTACCGACTTTCGGCAGTACTGGCCGAATCGGGTGCAGACTAAAGTCACCGTGTCACGGTCGCGTTTTCTGCGCGGCCTCGTCCCGCCGCAAAGGAGCGCCCGTCATGAGCAGCCAGATCGATCATCTCCTCGACGAGACCCGACAGTTCCCGCCTTCGGACGAGTTCGCCGCAGCCGCCGTCGCACAGCCCGACATCTACGAGCGCGCCGCCGCGGATCGCGAAGGGTTCTGGGGCGACCAGGCCCGCGAGCTGCTGCACTGGCACAAGCCGTTCACCGAAGTACTCGACTGGTCGACGCCGCCATTCGCGAAGTGGTTCGATGACGGCGAACTCAACGTCGCCTACAACTGCCTCGACCGCCACGTCGAAGCTGGCAACGGTGACCGGGTCGCACTGCTGTGGGAAGGCGAACCGGGAGACTCCCGCCGCATCACCTACGCCGAGCTCACCGACGAGGTCAAGCGCGTGGCCAACGTGCTCGCTGGCTACGGCGTCGTCGCCGGAGACCGCGTCGCCATCTACCTGCCGATGATCCCCGAGGCCGTCGCGTCGATGCTCGCCGTTGCCCGCCTCGGCGCGATCCACTCCGTCGTGTTCGGCGGCTACAGCGCAGACAGCCTTCGCTCGCGTATCGATGACGCGGGCGCAAAGGTCGTCATCACCGCCGATGGTGGCTACCGCAAGGGCCGCGTCTCCGCCCTCAAGCCTGCCGTCGACCAGTCACTCAGCGACCGTGGCGACGGTGAGCAGCAGACCGTCGAGCATGTATTGGTCGTCAAGCGCGGCGAGAATGAGGTCGGCTGGGTCGAGGGCCGCGATCACTGGTGGCACGACGCCGTGCCTGCGGCATCCGCAGAGCACGAGGCGCAGCCGTTCCCGGCCGAGAACCCGCTGTTCGTCCTCTACACCTCCGGCACCACGGGCAAACCCAAGGGCATCCTGCACACCTCGGGTGGCTACCTCACCCAGGCCGCATACACGCACAAGAACGTCTTCGACTTGAAGCCCGAAACCGACGTGTTCTGGTGCACGGCCGACATCGGCTGGATCACCGGCCACAGCTACGTCACGTACGGGCCCCTGGCCAACGGCGCCACCCAGGTGCTCTACGAAGGCACCCCGGATGCCCCGCACCCCGGACGCTGGTGGGAGATCATCCAGAAGTACAAGGTGTCGATCTTCTATACCGCGCCGACCGCGATCCGCTCGTTCATGAAAACCGGGCGCAGCATTCCTGCCGCGTTCGATCTGTCCTCGATCCGCCTGCTCGGATCAGTGGGCGAACCCATCAACCCCGAGGCTTGGATGTGGTACCGCGAGGTCATCGGGGCAAATAAGGCCCCGATCGTCGACACGTGGTGGCAGACCGAGACCGGCGCGATCATGGTGTCGGCGCTCCCCGGCGTGGTCTCAACCAAGCCGGGCTCCGCACAGGTGCCGATCCCCGGAATCTCACTCGACGTCGTCGATGAGTCTGGTGCCGAGGTCGGCAACGGCAACGGCGGTCTGCTCGTGATCACCGAGCCGTGGCCGGCAATGTTGCGCGGCATCTGGGGAGACCCCGAGCGCTACCGGGAGACCTACTGGGAGAAGTTCGAAGACCAGGGGTACTACTTCGCCGGTGACGGCGCCCGCCTCGATGAAGACGGCGACGTGTGGCTGCTCGGACGCGTGGATGACGTGATGAACGTGTCGGGACACCGTCTGTCGACGGCCGAGATCGAGTCGTCTCTGGTTGCGCACGAGGCGACGGCCGAGGCCGCAGTGGTCGGCGCATCCGATGACGCGACAGGCCAGGCAGTCGTTGCATTCGTGATCATCAAGGAGAGCTATCTCTCCGGACACGACCCGGCGGGCCTTGCCCAGCTGCTCCGACTGTGGGTCGGCGAGCAGATCGGTGCGATCGCTCGCCCCCGCGACGTCTACATCGTCGGTGAGCTCCCGAAGACCCGCTCCGGAAAGATCATGCGTCGCCTGCTGCGCGATGTCGCCGAGGGCCGCGAGGTCGGCGACACCACGACGCTTGCCGACACCGCGGTGATGAGCATCATCTCGGCGCAGGTGAAGTAGCCCAGTCACCCGCGAGACCGCACAACCACGCCGAGACGACACGCATACGTGTATTTTCGGCGTGGTTTTGTGGTTTCGGTGAAGTGGGCAGTCACTCCGCCGGGATGCTGATCGCGGCCATCTGAGCGCGAACGACCTGAATCCGCTCGAGATCGATCGGGAATTCCCCGTCCACCTCGCGCGCGTGACGCTGCACTTCGTCTCCGAGCGCGATCGCCAGGCCGACCGTCACACGTGCTTCGGCGACGTGATTCGTATCGTCCAGACGCGCATACTCCGGATGCGCATCGAGCCACGCGGCGAGCACATCAACAAGTCGGTCGCGGCTCACCCCGCTCCCCCAGGAGACCGTGCTGGTAACGCCCGGTTCACGCACGAACAGCGCGAACCGGCGGCGCGTGAGGTCGTCGCCGGCCTGTCCCCGCACCGACGCCATCACGATCAGGCTGGCCGCGACCACAAGATCATGTGCGTGCTGCGTGAGGATGCGATCGGTGAGCGCAGGATCGTACTCCAGCGCCGAGCCGAAGATCGCCTGGTCAAGGGAGGAAAAATAGTTGAAGAACGTACTGCGAGAGACCATCGCGGCTTCGCACACGCGGTCGACAGTGACCGCCTGCACCCCTTCTTCATAGGCGAGATCCACCGCTGCACGCTCCATCGAGCGCCGGGCGGTACGCATCTTGCGCTCGCGAAGCCCCTCAGCCATGTTCGCTCCTTCACAACGTCCCTCACCACAATACTCAGTCGATGTTTGGCTTGTGTGTAAGTTTGGACTTAGTCCATACTTGTCGAAATAGTCACGGCTGAAAGGCACCCCATGCGTCGCCCGATTCATAATCGCCCCCTCCCCACGAAGGCCTTCACGCTCACCCGGGCCAGCGGCGCGATCGCCACGGTGATCGGTCTGACGCTGATGTCCGTGCCGCTGGTCGCTCACGCCGAGGAGCCGTCGACACACACCGTTGACGTCACCACGAGCATCACCGATGGGATGGATGCCGCATCCCTCGCCGGCGTCGAGATCGCGATCCGCAGCCCCTACGGCGACGATACGGTGATCGCCTCCGGAACCACTGGCGCCGGTGGCACCCTCCAACTCGAGGTGACCGGTGCCGAGTCGAGCTATGTGGTGGATGCTGAGTGGCCGGGCGCCGTCGGCGATCTCGAGACGACCTCGACGCGCACCGAGTTCCCGGTGAGCAGAGATGCTCCCGTCGAGGTCATGCTGTGGGGTCCGTTCGGTGCTGTTTCCGGATCCGTCGTCGCGACAGCGGATGGTGAGCCCGTAGCCGACCTCCGTGGAGCCAGCCTCCTCATCGCGAGCGCGGGCACGCTCGTACAGCAGGTGCCGATCGCCGCCGACGGCTCGTTCGCATCCGGCGCACTACCCACGAGCGATTCCCCGGACTACAGCGTGCGATTCCTGCCGCCGACCGGGTACGACCTCGACGACACGCAGACCGCTGCGAACGAGCCGTTCGCGCTTCCGTCCGCTGAGACGAGCCCGGCAGCGCTAACGATTGAGCGCAGATTCGCGATCGTCTCGAACGGTACAGTGCCGACACCGGAGCCGGAACCCACTACGGAACCGACGCCAGAACCCACGGCCGAGCCGACGCCAGAACCCACCGCTGAGCCGACACCGCAACCCACTACCGAGCCCACGCCGGAACCCACAACAGAGCCGACGCCCACCACCCCGGAGCCGACACCGACCACCGACCCGACACCGACACCGACACCGACACCGACCGCCGAGCCCACCGCGGAACCGAATCCCCTGCCCACCTCCACTCCGTCACCGACGACATCCCCTATCGCCCCGACAGCGCCGATGCTCGTCCCACCGATAGCACTGGGCAACGCCGCGGACCTCGGAGCAGCCATCGGCGGCATCACCAACGCCCAGTTAAGCCAACTGCTATCGGCCGCTCGCAGCAACCAGCCCGTCCCAGTCACCAATGCAGCAGGCCAGTTGCTCGGCCTGGCGTGGACGCCTGCACCTGCATTGCAGCCGGGGCTGTCTGCCATGAGTTCAGCCACGCTGGTGACCGCCCCTGGTATCGCCTTGATTCAGACGCCGGTGGCAGCAATGAGTCTCGAGGCCGCACTAATGGCCGTCCAGTCATCCCGCGCCTCCGCACTCGATGCCGATCTGGCGGCGCAACTCACCGGGGTCCAGGCGCGCAACACTCAGATTGCAATGTTGAACGCCGCGGTATCCGCCGTGTCCGTGTACCTCGCCTCACCAACCGATACGACTTACGCCGCATCCGTTGACGAAGTGAAGGCCGCCGGCATCGATCATCCTTTCCTCTCCGCTTCCGCTGAGGACCGCGCGTCGGACGCAGCATCGCTGCTCCAGTCGCTGCGCACCATGATCGATGCGACGGCGAACAGCCAGCAAATGGACATGCTGAGGCTGCAGGCGCTCACGGGCAAGCGCAACGAAGAGTTCGACTTGATGACGAACTTCGTCAAAAAGATGAACGAAACGCGCTCGAGCATCATCGGCAACATGCGCTCGACGCCGATCGCTCTGGGCACTGTGCACTGGGATGGCAGCACGGTGGCCGGCAGCTTCGATCTGGCCGCAGTGCAGGATGGTGACCACCACCTCATCCTGGACATCGCAGATGCCGGCGTCGTCCTCGTCTCCGGCGTCACCGTGCAGCGGAACTCGTTGGCGGCGACGGGAGCAGACCCCAGCGCAGCACTGATTGCGGGCGCAGGACTCATCGCCGTCGGGCTCGCTGCGTTCCTCGGCGCACCGCTGATGCGACGCAAGACTTCCGCTGACCCCCAGTAGGCGGAAACGCGAACAGCCTCCCCATCAGTTGATGGGGAGGCTGTTTGCGCGCCACACGTCAAGCGAGGATGAAGGTGACCTCAACCTCGACCGGGCTGTCCAATGGCAGCACTGCGACGCCGACGGCGGCACGGGCGTGCAGGCCGGCGTCGCCGAAGATCTCGCCGAGAACTTCGCTCGCACCGTTGATCACACCGGGCTGTCCGGAAAACGCCGGGTCGGATGCCACGAAGCCACCGACGCGCAATACGCCGCCGAGCTTGTCCACGCCGCCAGCAGCCGCCGCAGCTGCAGCCACCGCGTTCAGGGCACACGTGCGGGCATAACCCTTGGCATCCTCAGCCGTCACCTCAGCACCCACCTTGCCGGTCGCGGGAAGCGCTCCGCCGGCGAACGGCAGTTGGCCGGACGTGTAGACGAGGCCTGCGTGCACCACCGCGGGGACGTACGCAGCCACGGGTGCTGCCACCTCGGGCAGCACGATTGCGAGTTCGTTCAGACGCGCGGCAATGCTCATGCGGCACCGCCCTCAAACTTGCGTGCTGCCTGCTCGGCTGCGGCGAGACCGACGCTGTTCGAGTCGTCGCCCACGACGGGCCGCTTCAGGTAGGCCACGAGGCCCCCCTCGGGGCCCGTGATGACCTGCACAAGCTCCCAGCCCTGCTTGCCCCAGTTGTTGAGAATTGCTGCGGTGTTGTGAATCAGCAGCGGTGTAGTCAGATACTCCCACGTAGTCATGGCACTCCTGCACATCAGCGACGGTCGGCTCTGCCGAGCGTCAAAGGCGGTATTCAGGGAACTCCCCTACGATCTAGCGTATGCCTCAGAAGAATCGCACGGCGAAAGGCGTGCTCGGCGGCCTCCTCGGTCTCGTCGGGCTCAGCGTGGTCGCCGGGGTCCTGGTGACCGCAACAGTGACGCCCGCTCTGGCCGTCGCCGGTGCCGCCGGATCCCAAGCCCTCGACCTGTTCGAAAATCTGCCGTCGTATCTCAAGCCGGATGCGCCGATGGAGCCGAGCACGTTCTACGCCATCGGCCACGACGGCAACCCCACGCCGATGGCGAGCTTCTTCGACCAGAACCGCACGCAGGTCACCTTCGAGCAGGTCGCCCCCGTGATGTTCGATGCGATCCTCTCCAGTGAGGACAAGGGCTTCTACGAGCACGGCGGCATCAACGTCGGCGCCACCGCGAGGGCCCTCATCGACAACCTCACCAAGACGTCATCACGCGGCGCCTCGACGATCACCCAGCAGTACGTCAAGAACGTCCTGATCCAGCGGTGCGAGCAAGGTGTCTCGACCACCGACCCGAACTACGGCGAAAAGATCGAGCAGTGCTGGTGGGATGCAGCGAATGCCCAGGGCAGCGACGGCATCGAGCGCAAGTTGCAGGAGTTGCGCTACGCGATCCAGATCGAAAAGGACTACTCGAAGAACGAGATCCTGCTCGGTTACCTGAACATCGCCAGTTTCGGTAGCACGGTCTACGGCATCGAAGCCGCGGCCAACTACTATTTCAGCACCACTGCGGCTAACCTCACCCTCGAGCAGGCAGCGACACTTGCCGGCATGGTGCAGAATCCGAACACCTTCCGGATCGACAAGATCGAGGGTTCTGACACTGACTCGGCGGGCAACGCAGTGAACAGCGAGGCCGACGGCTATGCGCTCGCGAAGGATCGCCGTCACTACGTACTGGGCATGATGATCACCCAGGGCAAGATCACGCAAGAGCAGTACGACGCTGCGGATGCTTCGGCGATCGTGCCGGTGATCAAGCCGGCGACCCAGGGCTGTGCGGCAGCGGTGGCGAATGCCTACTTCTGTAAGTACGTGGAGACCATCGTGCTCGACGACCCCGCCTTCGGAGACACCGACCAGGAGCGCGTGAACGCCCTGCAGCGTGGCGGTTTGGACATCTACACCACGCTCGATCTGCGCGTGCAGGACCCCGCTGTGCATGCCATGCAGAGCCGCGTACCTCCGAACTTGGACAACCAGTACTTCGGCGCAGCCGGGGTAACGATCGAGCCGGGCAACGGCCGCATCCTGGCGATGACGCAGAACACGATCTTCCGAGAATCCGCGACCGAGGTCGAAGACCAGGCGTACTCGTCGCTCGTCTACGCCGCGGACCACGAGCACGGCGGATCCGGAGGCTTCCCGGTCGGCTCGTCTTACAAGCTGTTCACCCTCGTCGACTGGCTGGAAAAGGGCCACTCGGTAAACGAGTCGATCAACGGCCGCCAGCGGAATCTGAAAATACCGGCCGCTTGCGTGGATGCGACTCTCCCGCTGAAAAAGGACCAAATCGAAAACTTCGGTCGCAACGGCGGCTACACCGGCACGCCCATGACGTTCACGAGGAACTCACTCAACTCCGGCTACCTCGCTATGGCGTCCGAGCTCGACATCTGCGACATCAACAAGGTCGCAGAGCGCATGGGAGTCGACCTCGCCAAGGGCGGCAGCCCTGCCGACATCAGTATCAAGGGCAACCTTCCCGTCCCTTACAACGTGCTCGGCGACAAGTTCATCTCCCCATTGGATATGGCGGGCGCCTACGCGACTGTCGCCAACGGCGGCATTTACTGCGAGCCGAAGGCGATCGACAAGGTCATCGACCAGTCGGGCGCCGAGTTGGCAGTGCCCGAGACGATTTGCTCTCAGGTCATCACCCCCGAGGTCGCGGCCACCGCTGCCTACGCTCTTCAGGGCGTCATGACCGGCGGCGGCACCGGCTCCGCCGCCAACACGGGCGACGGTACACCGCTGATCGGCAAGACCGGCTCGCACGAGAGTTACTCGACCATGATGATCGAGTCGAGCACGAGGGCCACCACTGCGGTGTTCGTCGGCCGTACGGAGGGCCAGGCCGACATGTGGAAGCAGCCGTGGTACAACGGCAACGATCTGGAGAGCATCCGTTACCCCCTTGCCCGCGACATGCAGTACGCCGCCAACCAGCTGCTCGGCGGTGGCGATAATTTCCCGCAGCCGGACAGCAACCTCACGCGCCGGATCCTCACCGATCTGCCCGGCGTCGTCGGACAGACGATCGAGGATGCGACACGCACCCTCGAGGATGCCGGATTCAGCGTTGCTGTGGGCGACGCGGTCGACAGCGACATCGCCGAGGGACTCGTCGCCGCACAGGATCCGGGCGCTGGTCAGGCACCTGGTGGCACGACCGTCACGCTCTCGCCCAGCAACGGGCAGAGTGCGACCGTGCCCGATGTGACCGGCGAATCGCTCCAGAGCGCGATCAACACCCTGAATGCCGCGGGATACGGCAATGTGTCACCGCATGGGTCGTGCGCGAAGCCCGACGCCGAGGTAGAGAGCACGAGCCCTTCTGCCGGCACCGCGGCGAACAAGTCCACCACCGTGACGATCAAGTGCTGACGGGGCGTTCGCGCTCCGCTCACCCTGCCCTCATCGCGCTCGGCGCGGTGGGGGCTGTGGGTGCCGCCTGCGCCGTCTGGGGCATCGGCATCGAGCGCTACCTCTTCACCGTTCGCGAAGCATCCGTCGCCGCCCTCGCACCGGGTGCGCGACCATTGCGAGTGCTGCACGTCTCCGATGCCCACATGGCTCCCTGGCAGCGCCGCAAGCAGGACTGGCTGTCCTCGCTCGCCGAACTCGAACCGGATCTGGTGATCAACACCGGCGACAATCTGGGTCACCGCGACGGCTTGCAGGGCATCCGGAACGCCTTCGATGCCTTCGCCGGCGTTCCTGGCGTCTTCGTGCACGGCTCCAACGACGTGCAAGGCCCTTCGCCGCGCAACCCGCTGCGGTACTTCTCCGGCCCGTCGAAGCGGCACCGCGATCCCGAGATGCTCGACACCGCAGCCTTGGACGCGTACTTCACCGACGAACTCGGCTGGGCAGGGCTGAACAATGCTGCCGCACGCATCGAAGTGGCTGGCAGCACCGTCGATCTGTTCGGTGTCGATGATGCCCATCGCGATTGGGATGATCTCGACTCGGTGCCGGCGACGATCGCGTCGCTCGGAGCACGGGACGGCGCTACTCCCCTGCTCGGCGTCACTCACGCCCCGTACCAGCGAGTGCTGAACGCCTTCACCGACAACGGCGCGCAGGCGATCTTCGGCGGACACACGCACGGCGGCCAGGTCTGTCTGCCCGGCTTCGGCACGCTCGTCGCGAACTGCGATATTCCGCTGAAGCAAGCCAAGGGCTTGAGCACCTGGACGCACGGCGGTCGCAGCATCCCACTCAACGTCAGCGCAGGATGCGGGCACTCGATCTATGCGCCGGTGCGCTTCGCATGTCGGCCCGAAGCGACCCTGCTCACACTGACCGCGCAGGACACGCCCGCCTGACAGCGCGACCCGCGCTCGATTCGGCGCACGGTCAGTTTCCCTGTAGACTCAAACGGTTGCAACGGGGTGTGGCGCAGCTTGGTAGCGCGCTTCGTTCGGGACGAAGAGGCCGCAGGTTCAAATCCTGTCACCCCGACCACAGTTGCAGGAAGGCCGTCCTACGGGGCGGCCTTCCCCATATCACCTGGAGAGTTCATGACCACGCCTCGACTCGTTGCCTTCGACCTCGATGACACGCTTGCCGCGTCGAAGAGCGCGATCGACCCGCGTATCGCCGCGCATCTGCGCGCGCTGCTCACCCGCGTCGATGTCGCGATCATCTCCGGCGGCAACGAGCAGCAGTTCCGCTCGCAGGTCATCGAGAACCTGGGCGAAGCGGATGCGGCGAGCCTCGGCCGCCTGCACCTTCTGCCGACCTGCGGCACTCGCTACCTGCGCCACGACGGCTCCGAATTCACCACCGTGTACGCCCACGACCTCTCCGACGAAGAGAAGTCCTCGGCACTGCTGGCTCTTCGTGAAGAGGCCGAACGGCTGGGCCTGTGGGAGCAGAACCCGTGGGGCGACATCCTCGAGGACCGCGGCTCGCAGATCACCTTCTCCGCACTCGGCCAGAAGGCGCCCAGCGACGCGAAGCACGCGTGGGATCCGTCCGGCCAGAAGCGTCTGACGCTACGCGACGCGGTCGCCGCACGCCTCCCCGCGCTCGAAGTGCGCGCCGGTGGTTCGACGTCCATCGACATCACCCGGGCCGGCATCGACAAGGCGTACGGCATGCGCTCGCTCACAGAGCACACCGGCATCCCGCTCGACGACATGCTCTTCTACGGCGACCGCCTCGACGAGGGCGGCAACGACTACCCCGTGCTCGCCATGGGCGTCCGCTCGATCGCGGTGTCCGGTTGGGAAGACACTGCGACCAAGCTCGACGAGCTGATCCCTACTCTCTGAGGCCCACTCTCTGAGGTCTCGGGCCGACCAGCCCGAACTCGACAACGCAAATTCCGCCCTTCCCGTAGCTTCGGAAGGGCGGAATTTGCGTTCTCGGCCGGGAGCGGGAAACGCCGGAGCTACTTCGCGACCGGCACCAGACGCTGCAGCTGCGTCACATGACCGGGCTCGAGCTCGGCGAGTGAGGCCACGCCCAGCAGGCGCATGGTGCGCTCGATCTCGGTGCGCAGGATCGTGATCGTACGATCGACGCCCTGCCGTCCGCCAGCCATCAGCCCGTAGAGGTACGCGCGTCCGATCAGCGTGAAGTCGGCACCAAGCGCGACGGATGCCACGATGTCGGCGCCGTTCATGATGCCGGTGTCGACCATGACCGTGAAGTCATCGCCCACTGCCTTTCGCACCTTTGGCAGCAAATGGAACGGGATGGGCGCACGGTCGAGCTGGCGTCCGCCGTGGTTTGACAGCACGATGCCGTCGACGCCCGCATCGCGCAGCCGCACAGCATCCTCGACGTTTTGCACGCCCTTGATGACGAGCTTGCCCGGCCAAAGACCACGGATGACCTCGAGATCGTCGTAGCTGATCGTCGGGTCCATCGCGGCATCCAGCAGTTCGCCGACGGTGCCGCCGGTGGTGCTCAGCGAGGCGAACTCGAGCTTCGGAGTGGTGAGGAAGTCATACCACCACCACGGACGCGGAATCGCATTGATGATCGTGCCAAGAGTGAGCTGGGGCGGGATGCTGAATCCATTGCGCTTGTCGCGCAGACGAGCCCCGGCGACCGGGGTGTCGACGGTGAACTGCAGCGTGTCGAAGCCAGCAGTGGCAGCGCGGCGGGTGAGCTCGTAGGAGATCTCACGGTCGCGCATGACGTACAGCTGGAACCAGTTGCGCCCGTTCGGGTTCGCTGCCTTCACGCCCTCGATCGAGGTCGTGCCGAGCGTGGAGAGCGTGAACGGGATGCCGGCGGCAGCGGCGGCGCCCGCACCAGCTTCCTCACCCTCGGTCTGCATCAGACGGGTGAAGCCGGTCGGAGCGATGCCGAACGGCAGGGCGCTGGGGCCACCCAGAATGTCGACGCTGGTGTCGACGTCGGGCGCCGGACGCAGCACGCCGGGGTGAAACTCGACATCCTCGAACGCCTGGCGTGCACGCGTGAGCGAGATCTCGCCCTCGGCAGAGCCATCGGTGTAGTCGAACGCGGCCTTCGGCGTACGACGCTTCGCGATCGTGCGCAGGTCGTTGATCGTCAGGGCCCCCTCGAGGCGACGCTTCTTGCCATCGAACTCGGGCTTTTTGAACTTCATCAGATCGAGGATCTCGACCGGGTTGGGCAACTGGCGCTTCACCATGATGCTCCTCTCAGTTTCGGGGTTCAGTTTTGGGGTTCAGTTTCGGGGTTCAGTTTCGGGAATCGGTGACGCGGAATCGGTGACGCGAGTCAGGCCGGTAGCGATGTAGTAGCCGGTGATGTGGGCGCGGACCAGCGCGCGGGCGCGATCGGCGTCGCCTGCGTCGATCGCAGTGACGATCTCACGGTGCTCGGCGCGGAGGCTGTGTGCCATGGCATCCCAGTCGGCGATCACCTCGGAACCGGCCTGCACATAAGACTCGATGGCCGTGCGCAGGCCCGCCATCATGGCCGCGATCACGGTATTGCCGGATGCTTCGGCCAGAGACAGGTGCAGCTGAGCATCCAGGGCAAGAAATTCGCCTGGGGTCAGTGTGCTGGCATCCATCGCGTCAAGAACGCGGTGAGCTTCAGTCGTGTCGCGGGCAGTGTCCGCCGCGAGGGATGCCGCCACCGCATCTTCCAGCACGAGCCGCGTCCCCACGACATCCGCCAGCGGGAAGCCCTGTGCGGCCACCTGCAGGCGCAGCAGAGCAGACATACCCCCAGAGGGTGTCGCAATCACGATCGCGCCAGACTGCGGGCCTGAACCGGTCGCCGTGCGGATCAGCCCCATGACCTCGAGTACACGCAGCGCCTCGCGGACGCTGGAGCGGCCGACGCCAAGGCTGGCTGCGAGCTCACGCTCGGAGGGAAGCCGGTCACCGGGACCGAGGCGTCCGTCAAGAAGGTCGCGCTCGATGTGCTCGAGCACGAGTCGCCATGCGCGCTCTGCCATTCCGCCTCCTGTGGTCCGACCACAGAATATCGCGTGTGGTCAGACCACGCAAACGTGGGCTTTTGACAGACTCGCCTCGGGACCTCAGCCCAGGCGTCCGCCGGATTCCTCCAGATAGCAGTGCCCGCACAGCGACTCATACGTGACGACGTCGGCGGGTGCTCCCCCACTCGCCCCTTCATCGATCGCAACCTGGTCGCCATCGAACACGAAGCTGCCGTTGATCACGCGGCCGTTGAACACTGCCTTGCGTCCGCAGCGGCAGATCGTCTTCAGCTCCTCGAGGGAGTGCGCGATCGCGAGCAGACGGGCAGACCCAGGAAATGCATGAGTGAGGAAGTCGTTGCGGATGCCATAGGCGATCACCGGGATGTTGTCATTGACAGCAATCCGGAACAGATCATCGACCTGCTCCGCAGTCAGGAACTGCGCCTCATCGATCAGGAGGCACGCGACATCGATCGGGGCGGCGGGGATGAGTCCCTCGTCGCTGCGTCGCTGCATCCGCTCGCGCTCGCTCTGGAACAGCCCTCGCGCGTCACCGTCCGGAGGGATCAGGAAATCAACCTCGCGGGTCATGCCGAGGCGGCTCTCCACCTGGCCTGCACCCTTGGTGTCGATCGCGGGTTTTGCGAGCAGAACGTGCTGCCCGCGCTCTTCATAGTTGTACGCGGCCTGCAGCAGCGACGTCGACTTGCCGGAGTTCATCGCCCCGTAGCGGAAGTAAAGCTTCGCCACGGCGCCGTGTCACTTCGAGATGTTGAGGGTGGCCGCTGTCGCAGCCATGGACTTCTCGGCCACTACCGCATCCCCGTTCAGCGTCTGGCCGTACGTCGGGATGAGCTCGCGCAGCGCAGGCTCCCAACCCGAGTACTGCTCCGGGAAGCAGTCCTTCAACAGGTTGAGCATGATTGGCACGGCCGTGGATGCACCGGGCGATGCGCCGAGGAGACCAGCGATCGAGCCGTCAGCCGCTGAGATGACCTCGGTGCCGAACTGCAGCACTCCGCCCTTTTTCGCATCCTTCTTCATGACCTGTGCGCGCTGACCGGCGTCGATGAGCGTCCAGTCCTCATCCTTCGCCGTGGGCATGAAGATGCGCAGGCTGTCGACCTTCTTGCGGTGATTCTTCATCAACTCGCCGACGAGGTAGGTGATGAGGTCGGGGTTCGCGAAGGCGACCCGCAACATCGGCCACAGGTTATGCGGGCGCACCTGAGTGACCAGATCGAGTATCGAGCCGTGCTTGAGGAATTTGGGGCTGAAGGTCGCGAATGGTCCGAACATCAGCGAGGCTTCGCCGTCGACGACGCGGGTGTCGAGGTGCGGCACCGACATGGGCGGCGCGCCGACGGATGCCTGCGAGTACACCTTCGCCTTGTGCTGCGAGACGATGGCGGGGTTCGAGGTCTTCAGGAACTGTCCACCAATCGGGAAGACGCCGTAGCCCTTGATCTCCGGGATGCCGGAGCGCTGCAGCATCTTCAGAGCCCAGCCGCCCGCACCAACGAAGACGAACTTCGCGTTGATCTGACCAGGGGTGTGGCCGAGGGAGTTGCGGAACTTGATGTCCCAGCTGCCGTCCTTCTGCTTCTTGAGCCGACGCACCTCGTGGTTGGTGCGCAGCTCGACGCCGTTGTCCTTGAGGTGGCCGAAGAGCTGGTGGGTGAGCGCGCCAAAGTCGACGTCGGTGCCGGCAGGCACGCGCGTGGCGGCGAAGGGCTCCCCGCTGCGGCGCTTCTGCATGAGCAGCGGCGCCCACTTGTTGATCACGCGGGAGTCTTCGCTGTACTCGATGCCATCGAACAGCGGCTGCTTCTTGAGCACCTCGTAGCGGTCCTTGAGGTACGCGACGTCCTTCTCGCCGCGCACGAAGGTCATGTGCGGGGTGGCGTTGATGAAGGTCGACGGCGCATCGAGCACGCCCTTGTCGATCAGTGACGACCAGAACTGGCGGCTCTGCTGGAACTGCTCGTTGATCGAGACCGCCTTGGCGGGGTCGAGCGGTCCACCGGTCTGCGGCATGTAGTTCAGCTCGCAGAGGGCGGCGTGGCCGGTACCCGCGTTGTTCCACGGGTTCGAGCTCTCCTGGGCCACATCAGACAGTCGCTCGAAGGCGACGATCTTCCAGTCTGGCTGCAGCTCGTGCAGCAAGGTACCCAGTGTGGCGCTCATGATGCCACCACCGATGAGGACAACGTCGACGGATTCAGTCACCAGATCAGTCTAATCCGCGGGCGGTGCCCCACGAACCATCCCTGCCCTGCATCCGACGCCGTGGCGCTGCCCTGCACAGATGCAGGGCGATCGAACGGATGCAGGGCGAAACGCCGTCGGATGGCCAGACATCCGTGCATCCGCCCTGCAAGTGTGCCGGCGGCTCGACGCCACCGACCGGTTATGCGGCGACTAGGCAGCGACGGTGAGGCGCGCGGCGACGATCTCGGCGATCTGCACGGCGTTGAGGGCTGCGCCCTTGCGCAGGTTGTCGTTGCTGACGAACAGCACGAGGCCCTTGTTTTCGGGTGCAGACTGGTCGGCACGGATGCGGCCGACGAAGCTCGGGTCCTTGCCTGCGGCGTGCAGCGGTGTCGGCACCTCTTCCAGCGCGACGCCGGGAGCCTCGGCGAGAATCTCGCGTGCCCGGTCGGGGGTGATGTCGTCAGCGAACTCCGCATGGATCGACAGTGAGTGACCGGTGAAGACCGGAACACGCACACAGGTGCCCGCGACCAGCAGGCCGGGCAGTTCGAGGATCTTGCGGCTCTCGTTGCGTAGCTTCTTCTCTTCGTCGGTCTCGTTCAGCCCGTCATCGACGATCGCACCCGCGAGCGGGATGACGTCGAAGGCGATGGGGGCGACGTAGTTGTTCGGCGCCGGGAAGTCCACCGCGGATCCGTCATGCACGAGGCGCAGCGTGTCACCCTGCGCGAGGACGCCCTCGACCTGGCCGAGCAGCTCCTGCGCACCGGCGAGACCGGAGCCGGAGACGGCCTGGTACGTGGAGACGATGAGCCGCTCGAGACCAGCGGCCTCGGCCAGGGGCCCCAGCACCGGCATGATCGCCATCGTCGTGCAGTTCGGGTTCGCGATGATGCCCTTGGGGCGCTCATCGATGGCGTGCGGGTTGACCTCGCTGACCACGAGCGGAACCTCGGGGTCACCTCGCCACGCGCTGGAGTTGTCGATCACGACAGTACCTGCGGCCGCGAAGCGCTCGGCGTAGGCACGGCTGGCCGTGGCGCCGGCCGAGAACAGCGCGATGTCGATGCCCGTGGCATCCGCCGTCTCGACATCCTCAACGACGACGTCAACGCCAGCGAACTCGATGACCTTCCCCGCCGAGCGAGCCGAGGAGAACAGGCGCAGCTCACGAATCGGGAACGCGCGCTCCACGAGGATCTCGCGAATCACCGCGCCCACCTGGCCGGTGGCGCCGACGATGGCGACGGAATGTCCTGAGTCAGAGATGCGGGTCATGAAAGTTTCCTTGGCGTCGTGCGGTATTGCGAATGGGGCACGAGGCACGGCGTCGGGATGCGGATGCCGCGCCTGGCGCCGATGTCAGGGTTCCGGTGAGTCTACCGCGCCGGACGGATGCCGGAGGTCGGCCGGATGAGGATGGTCATCTCAGCGACCGGTGCCGGCGTGCACGACGGCTTCGGCGTCGCCGTCGAGGCCGTAAGCGGTGTGCACGATGCGGGACGCATCGGCGAGGTCGGTGTCGCGCAGCACCACGGAGATGCGGATCTCAGACGTCGAGATCATCTCGATGTTGATACCGGCGGTCGACAGCGCCTCGAAAAGCGTTGCCGAGACTCCGGAGTGCACCCGCATGCCGGCGCCGACGACCGAGAGCTTGCCGATCTGGTCATCGTGGATGAGGCCATCGAACCCGACTTCGGACTGCTCAGCGGCCAGTGCTTTCAGCGCCGCGGAAGCGTCCGCCTTCGGCAACGTGAACGAGATGTCCGCACGGCCAGTGGCCCCAGACACGTTCTGCACGATCATGTCGACGTTGGCGCCGGACTTTGCGACGATCTTGAAAATCTCAGCGGCCTTGCCAGGAACATCCGGCACGCCGACAACGGTGATCTTCGCCTGGCCCATGTCGGTGGCCACGCCTGCGACGATCGGTTCTTCCATGACTTCTCCCTCAGCTTCGCGGGGGTTCTTCATGCCCTCGCCCAGAACGTAAGTGCCTTCGCTTGATGAGAAGGACGATCGTGCGTGGATGAGCACGCCGTGACGGCGGGCGAACTCGACAGCGCGGATGTAGAGAACCTTGGCGCCGTTTGCGGCCAGCTCGAGCATCTCTTCGCTGGAGAGGTGATCGAGCTTCTGCGCACGGGGGATGATTCGCGGATCCGCGGTGTAGATGCCGTCGACGTCGCTGTAGATCTCGCACACGTCGGCGCTCAGCGCGGATGCCAGTGCGACAGCAGTCGTGTCGGAGCCGCCACGGCCGAGTGTGGTGATGTCGCGGGTGTCGCGGTTGAAGCCCTGGAATCCGGCGACGATGACGATCGCGCCCTCGTCGAGCGCTTCCCGCAGGCGAACCGGTGTGACATCGACGATGCGCGCCGAGCCGTGATGGTCATCCGTGATCATGCCGGCCTGACTACCGGTGAACGAGCGTGCCTCGAAGCCCATGGAGTGGATCGCCATGGCGAGCAACGCCATCGAGATGCGCTCCCCACTGGAGAGCAGCATGTCGAGTTCACGCGGTGCGGGGATCGGCGCGACCTCGTTCGCGAGTTCGAGCAGTTCGTCGGTCGTGTCGCCCATCGCGCTCACGGCGACGACGACATCGTGCCCTGCGCGTCGGGTGTCGACTATGCGCTTGGCGACGCGCTTGATGCTCTCAGCGTCGGCGACGGACGAGCCGCCGTACTTCTGCACAATGAGGGCCACGTTCACTCCCAGGGATGTCGGGCAGTTCCGCCCACCGGCCATTCTACTTTCGCCGCGTATGCCGCCAAATGCATGTGACGCTTTGCCGGTCAGAGAAGTCCGAGTCGACGCGCCTCGCTGGCCGCGGCGGAACGGCTGGCGACGCCGAGTTTCTCCAGCAGATGCACGACATGGGTTTTGACTGTGGATTCCGTGATGAACAGTCGTGTGGCGATCTCTTTGTTCGCCGCACCCGCATCGATCAGCAGCAGGACGTCGCGTTCGCGTTCGGTGAGTTCGACGCGCGGTGCGCGCAGAGCCGCGATCAGACGCTCATCGCCGCCCGGCGTGAGAACCAGGGCGCCTGCGGCAGCATCGACGATCGCACGCACGATCGTGTCGGTGTCGACGTCCTTCAGCAGATAGCCGGCAGCTCCGGCCTCGATCGCGCGAATGATCTGCGCATCATGATCGAACGTCGTCAGGATCAGCACGGCCGGGGCATTCGGCAGCCGCCGCAGCTCCGCCGTCGTCTGGACGCCATCCATCCCGTCACCGAGGCGGAGGTCGCACAGGACGACATCCGGTTTCAGCGCGGATGCCATCGCGAGCGACTCTTCGCCGGTCGACGCCTCCCCCACCACGGTGAATCCGCGCGCCTCGATGACGGCACGCAGGCCCGCACGCACCACCGGATGATCATCGATCAGCATGACTCGTGTGCTCATTCGCGGCCTTCCTCCACGGACGCCGCTGCACGCACCGGTACCTGCGCGACAAGAACAGTGCCCTCTCCAGGCGCCGAGCGCACGGTGAGCTCTCCCCCGTACTCGCCCAGCCGCGAGCGCATGGCCGAGAGGCCGTACGACGTCGAAGGCGAAGGCATCGCCGAATCGTCGGGCCGGAAGCCGACGCCGTCATCCGTCACCGTCAGCCGCGCATCCGCCCCCACCATCTCCAGCCGGATCTCGACGGCGTGCGCCTGCGCGTGCTGGCGCACGTTCGCGAGCGCCGATTGCGCGACTCGCAAGAACACCACCTCGATCGGCGTCGGCCACGTCGGCAATTCCTGGTCGGCCCTCAGCGCGGTGTCGACGTCGGTGTCTGCATGCAGTGCGTCTAGCATCCGCGTGAGGGCGGCCGCGAGCGCGGAGCCCTCGAGCTCAGCCGGTGCGAGCGCTGCGACGATGCGGCGAAGGTCGATGAGCGAATGCTGCGCGAGAGACTCGATTTGCGGCATCCGCTCGCTGTCACCGCTGCGCGCCAGCAGCACCATGGAGCTGAGTTCCTGGGCGATCGTGTCATGCAGATCGCGCGCCAGGCGGGTGCGCTCGTGAGTGGCGCCAGCCTCACGCTGAGTGCGCGCGAGCTCTTCCTGAAGCGACGACATCTCCTCCTGTGTGCGCACCAGTGATGCGATGAGGCGATCGCGTTCGACGGCATCTCGAACGAGCGCGTCATAGCCGAGGGATATCGCCAGGGCGAAGCCGCCGCCCAACAGCGGTCCTGCGATGTGGGCGAACGAGATCGACACCTGGTGCAGGATCGGCGCGATGATCGCCGCGGTCAGCACCGGCAGCGCGAAGACGACCGACGGCCAGGCACGCAGCACGTGTCCGGCGAGCAGCAGCAGCGGAAACGCCAACCACACGAACTCGGCCGAAACGACGAGCATCCCCAACCAGAGGATGCCGAGGCCGCACAGCCACCAGCCCGCAAAGCGACCGCGTGTGAAGCGCGCCCCGGCCCCGTAGCAGGCCAGGAAGGCGCCCGCTGAGAGCATGGCGGGCAGCAGCGGCACGCCGACAGTGATGGCACGCAACGCTGTCACCACGGCCAGCAGCACGGTGATCAGATGCAACGCGAAACGCGCTGAGGTGAGCATCCGCCGCCGAGCAGGATCGGTGACGGCTGGAGCAGACATGATCCGATCATGCCTCGTTCTGCGTCGAGATGTGCAGTCTGGATATCGATCTTTCGATGGATGCTGCACGCGCGGCGGCCGCGCACGCTGGAACTATGACTATTGAAACCGTTCCCGTCCCGCGCGGCGTTTCGCGCACCGCCCAGATCGTCCTCCTGCGTGCCGTCGCCGCCTACACGCTGTTGGGCCTCGCCGCCGGCCTCTTCTACCGTGAGTTCACCAAGGCCAACGGCTTTCCCGAGGGCCTGATGGGGCAGCTGGGGCTCGCGCACACGCACATCCTCACCCTGGGGATGATCGTGCTGCTGATCGTGCTGGCGCTGGAGAAGACGTTCGCGCTGTCATCGAGCAGACTGTTGCGTTGGTTCTTCTGGGTCTACAACATCGGCGTCGTGCTGACCAGCGCGATGCTGATCTGGCACGGGATGCTGCAGGTGCAGGGCCTGGAATCGTCCAAGATGATCGCCGGCATCGCCGGGATCGGGCACATCCTGATCGGCGCAGGCTTCGTCCTGCTGCTGCTCAGTCTGCGCGCAGTAATTCGTCGGGAGCCTGCCGCATCGCAGGGCTGAGTGTGAGACTCAGGGCATCTGCGGCGGCGGTAGCGCCTTCTCTCGGGCACGCAGCCGCCCGCCGGTGCCTGCGAACCAGCATCCGATGATGATGAGTGGGAATCCGATCAGCAGACCCGGCGTCAGCGGCTCGGAGAGCACGATCGCGCCCAGGATGATCGCGACAACCGGATTGACGTAGGTGAACAGGGGCGCACGGACCGGGCCCACTTCGCGGATCAGGGCGAAGAACACCAGGAACGCGACAGCAGTGCACACGAGCGCGAGGATCACGAGCGCGACCGTGGCTGACACCGTCGGCACCTCGTGCTGGGTGGCAAGTGCGATCGGCAGGTAGAAGATGCCGTTGGCGATGAGCGCGAGGGTGATGACGCCGAGCGATGGCGCCGCGCCCAGCTTCTTCGCCACGATGAACGGCGCTGTGGCGTAGAGCACCGCGACCAGCAGAACTTCACCAGCGGCAAGCAGGTTGCCGCTGGCAAGCCCTGGCCCCGCCACCACCACGAGGACGCCGATGAATCCGATGGCCAGACCGATCACGCGTGCGGGCTTGAGGACGCCGCGATCGCCACCGACGAGTGCGATGATCACGGCGAACAACGGCACGGTGGCAACGAGGAGTCCGGTGAGCCCGGATGGCAGCGTCATCTCTGCGTGGCCGAGCAATACAAACGGTCCGGCGATCTCTACCGCAGCAAATGCCAGCACCCACCGCCAGTGTGGCAGCGCTGCTTTGAGTGCTCCGCTACGGATCGCGAACGGCAGCAGCGCGAGCGCGCCGATGATCGCGCGACCGGCAACGATCGCCGGTGGGGAGTAGGACTGCACCGCGATGCTGATGAACAGATACGGGATGCCCCACAGCACGGCCATGGCACCGAACAGCAGCCATCCCTTTCGGGTAAAACCGCCGTGGGCGTTCATTTTGCGGTGGTCACAGCGTGCGCCGGCCCTCGAACGCGCGACCGAGCGTGACCTCGTCGGCGTACTCAAGATCGCCGCCGACCGGCAGGCCGGATGCCAGGCGCGAGACAGTGATCTGCATCGTGGTGAGCAGGCGGCTCAGGTAGCTTGCCGTCGCCTCGCCCTCAAGGTTCGGGTTCGTCGCCAGAATCACTTCCTGCACTGTGCTGTCAGCGAGTCGCGTCATCAGCTGAGTGATGCGCAGGTCATCAGGGCCCACGCCTGCGATCGGGCTGATCGCTCCACCGAGCACGTGGTAAAGACCACGGAACTCGCGTGTGCGTTCGATCGCTGATACGTCCTTCGCATCTTCGACAACGCAGATCAGCGCCGGATTGCGGCGGGGATCACGGCAGATCGAACAGCGATCCTGCTCGGAGACGTTGCCGCAGACCTCACAGAAGCGCACTCTGGCGCGGACGTCGGCGAGCAGTTCCGCCAGCCGCGCGACATCAAAGGATGGTGTCTGCAAGATGTGGAACGTGATGCGCTGCGCGGACTTCGGCCCGATACCGGGAAGACGCCCGAATTCGTCAATGAGTTCCTGAACGATGCCGTCGTACATCAGGCGAACCTCGTCGGAGGCTCGTAGGGCTCTTCGCGCACGAAGGTCGCGCCGAGCACCTGGCGGATGACAGCCTCGCCGTAGCGCTGTACGCCTCCGTTGCCCGCCTTGGGCGGGGTGGCGGGAGCAGTGCGCTGCGGCGCGGGCGCAGAAGGAGCCGCCTGAGGAGCGGGTGCCTGGTGAGCCGGTGCCTGCGGGGTCGGGATCTGCGGAGCCGATGCCTGCGGGGGCATCGGAGGATCGTAGGGTGGCGGCTCGTCGTCGGGGTACGGCGCCTCGTCGTCGCTCGGCATCGGCGGTTCATCGCGATCCGTGGCGCCGTCGCTCGGCGGCAGGGGCGCGGATGCCGCGGACTCCACCTCTGCAGGCTCCTCAACGACCGGGAACTGCGGCTGCGGCGCAGCCACTTCCGCGCTGGGAATTGCGGCAACCGCCCACTCTGTGACGGGCGTCGATGCGGCTGCCTGCTGCGGCGCGGGCGTCGCAGCAGACTTCGGCGCGGTGCGCACAGGAGCAGGCTCGGCGGCCTCGGATAACGCCGTCGGCGGCAGCGGCGCAGGGCGATACTTCACACGTACGCCGAGTTCCTGATCGATGGCAGCGCGAAGGTGATCGGATGCTCCGTCACCGGGCGCCGTGCCCTTGAACTTCGCGACGTCCTGCTGCCCAGCGAAGCCGATCGTCAGAACCTCGGATGCGGTGTCAAAGTCGAGCGGCTGCACCGTGGTGACCAACAGCCACGACGTGCGACTCACGTCTTCGAGCCGCGTGAGGATGGCCGGCCACGACGAGCGGATGCGTTCGAAATCGACCGGTCCGGACACGGTGGGTGCGGGTGCGGGTTCGGGCTCTGGTTCGACGGGTTCAGGTTCGAGTGCGGGTTCAGGCTCGACGGGTGCTTCGACGGGCTCAGCGACCGGAGTGGCAGCGACCGGCGCCGCTACGACCGGCGCAGCGACGACGGGCTCAGCGACCGGGGCCGCTACGACCGGCGCAGATACGACTGGTGCGGCAGCCGGCGCAGCAACGACCGGCGCAGCGACAACAGCCGGTACAGCAGCGGGCGCGACGCCAGCCACCGCAACGCCCTGCACCGCAACGCCCTGCACCGCAACGCCCTGCCCTGCGGCGCTCAGCACCCGGGCGATCATGAGTTCCAGGTGCAGACGGGGGGATGTGGCTCCCGCCATGTCATCCAGAGCGGCGCTCACGACGTCGGCGGTACGCGAGAGGCGCGCCGCACCGTACGCGGTGGCCTGTGCGCGCATGCGGATCAGCTCGTCTTCGGCCAGGCCGCGCAGCACGGCGGAGGCACCGTCGCCGACCGCGGCGATCACGATGAGGTCGCGCAGTCGCTCCAGCAGATCATCGACGAAGCGGCGCGGGTCTTGCCCTGTCTGCACCACTCGATCGATCGCGGGGAATGCGGCGGCGGCATCGCCCGCGGCGAGCGCCTCGACGATCTCATCCAGCAGCGCACCGTGCGTGTAACCGAGCAGCGACACAGCGCGTTCGTATGCGACCGTGTCGGTGTCAGAGCCCGCGATCAGCTGGTCAAGCAGCGACAGCGTGTCACGAGGCGATCCGCCACCGGCACGGACAACGAGCGGCAGCACACCCTGTGCAACCTTGACGCCCTCTTCCACACAGAGCTTCTCGACGTACTCGAGCATCGCCGCCGGTGGCACCAGCCGGAACGGATAGTGGTGCGTACGAGAGCGGATGGTGCCGAGCACCTTGTCGGGCTCGGTGGTCGCGAAGATGAACTTGACGTGTGCCGGCGGCTCTTCGACGAGTTTCAGCAGCGCATTGAAGCCTTGAGGCGTGACCATGTGCGCCTCGTCGAGGATGAAGATCTTGAAGCGATCGCGGCTGGGGGCGAAGGTCGCCCGCTCGCGCAGGTCACGGGCATCGTCGACACCATTGTGGCTCGCCGCATCGATCTCGACGACGTCGAGGGATCCTCCACCGGCGCGGGACAGCTCTACACAGCTCGGGCACGTGCCACACGGGGTGTCGGTGGGACCCTCCGCGCAGTTCAGACAACGGGCGAGAATACGTGCTGAGGTGGTCTTTCCGCAGCCGCGAGGACCGGAGAAGAGATAGGCGTGCCCGACCCGGTCGCTGCGCAACGCGGTCATGAGCGGATCAGTCACCTGGGACTGCCCGATCATCTCGCCGAAGTTCTCGGGGCGGTAGCGGCGGTACAGGGCTGTGGTCACTTCCCCAGCCTACGGCGTACCGCCGACACCAAGGTGAGCGATCAGGAGGAGATCGCGTCGAGGACCCCGCCGACCGCCTCGAAGACGCCCCCGACGACTTCGACGACGCCCCCGGTCGCATCCACCATGTCTCCGACTGCAGAGACGAGCATCACCACACCTCCGACGAGCTCGATCACCTCGAACACAGATCCGGCAACCCCGAGCACACCGTCAGCGACATTCAGCGCACCCAGTTCTTCCGACTCCGTCTTGAGGATCTTGGCCCACGACGTCTCCAGGCCGAACAGCACCGCGTAGGGCAGCAGCCGCTCGTTCAGGAGGTAGCGCTCCAACTTCTCCTGCCTGGCCTCAGCCGACACGTCGCCGCGCATCTCGGCACCGTGCACAGATTGGGAGAAACGCAGCGGCTCTGTCTCGGCGAGCGCGATGTATTCACGTAGCCCGGCCAGATGTGCGCGCAGCGGCTCTGCCGGTGCCAGAAATCGACGCCAGGGACGGGGAACCACCGACACCGCCGCAATCGCGACGAGGAACGCCCCGAACGAGATACCGAAAGTCGCCGGGTCCCCCGCTCCGTCATCCACTGACAACGCCACGCTGAACAGGATGAAGCTCACCACGATCGTGATCCATCCGAAGATCCGGATCAAGACGACGGGCCAGACCGCTCGCCCCGTCTGGAGAAGACCCGCATCCGCCAGCCGCTTCTCCACGCCACGCATCAGCGTGCGCAGCGTCCGTTTCTGGGCACGCCCGTCTGCGGTGAAGCGCCGTACTCGACCCGAGGCGTGGCCTGGGCCGAAGAGCGCCTCGAGAACGGCCAGTTCGTCGGCGCTGAACACTGCGCCGTCGATCACCTCAACACCGATCGGAGCACGAGTACCGTCGTTCTTCTCGCGCGTCGGGGCGAGAAGTCTGATCTTGCGTTGTACTGCCATGTCGATCAGCGCGGCGGGAACGGCTTTGCGGTCGGCTCTTACCAGGAACGCGTCATACAGCACGGTCGCCCCGGGCGCGGGTGCGAACTGCGCGCCCGTCGATGAGGGCATCCGCGTGGCCCGGACCCGAGCGACGATCGCGAGCACCAGAAGCGCCAGCGCCGGGACAAGCCCGAGAACGAGCGCGACGACCAACATCAGTCTTCGACCACACCCATGATCGGCATGGTCGTCGTGATGACCGGGACGGATGCCGAGAGCCGCGTGCCGTCGTCGCGCCGTGCGTCCTGGAACTGTTTCAGCGTCGGCCGCCCCGGCAGCAGCGGGCCTTGATCGGCGAGCGCGACCACGACGTCCTTGCCTGGCGCCACCGTATATTCGGTTCCACGCACGGTGAATGAGACTGGTTCTCCCGAGCGGGCAACGACGCGCAGTTCATCTCGCGTCACCGTCACCTGCAGAGCAGTGCCCTGCCACTGCAGCGGATACGACAGCGATGGCCAGTCCGCAGGCAATCGTGGGTCAAAGCTCAGTTCACCCGCGTGATCGCGCATGCCGCCGAAGCCGGACACCAGAACGCTCCAGACACCGCCGGCCGATGCCACATGCACACCGTCGGCAGCGTTGTGATGCAGATCGCCGAGATCGACGAACAGTGACTGCTCGAAGTACTCCCTGGCGAGGTTCTGATATCCGACCTCGGCCGCGAGGATCGATTGCACGACGGCTGACAGCGTCGAGTCGCCGGTCGTCAGCGGGTCGTAGTACTGGAAGTCCGCGAGTTTCTCCTCGGGGGTGAAGTGGTTGCCCTGCAGGAACAGCGCAAGCACGACATCCGCCTGCTTGAGCACCTGGAACCGGTAGATAACCAGGGGATGAAAGTGCAGCAGCAGCGGACGCTGATCATCGGGCGTGTGGTCCAGATCCCAGACTTCGCGCTCCAGGAACATCGCGTCCTGAGGGTGGATGCCGAGGCTCTCGCTGAACGGGATGACGATGGCCTCTGCGGCGCGGTCCCACGCATCCGGCTCGCCTTGGCCGACCCCGGTGCGCTCGACGAGCGCCGCGTATGCCCGGGGATGGTCCTCGGCGATCTCCCGCACGACGCGTGCGGCGTAGCGAAGATTATGGCGTGCCATCACGTTGGTAAAGAGGTTGTCGTTGACGACGGTCGTGTACTCATCAGGGCCGGTCACACCGTGGATGTGGAACGTTTCCTCCGGGATGTTTGAGCCCCCGTTGGACGTCCGCCAGAATCCGAGCGTCGCCCAGAGCCTCGCCGTTTCCACGGCGATGTCAGCCCCCTCTCGTCGAAGGAACTCCTCGTCTCCCGTGGCACGGACGTACTTGCCGAGCGCGAAGTTCACGTCGGCGTTGATGTGGTACTGCGCGGTGCCGGCGGCGTAGTAGGCAGAAGCTTCCTCGCCGTTGATGGTCCGCCACGGGAACAGCGCGCCCGCCTCGTTGAGCTGGCCGGCGCGGCGACGAGCCGCAGGCAGCATCAGCACACGCGCGCGCAGCGCATTGCGGGCCCATTGCGGGCTCGTATAGGTAAGGAACGGCAAGACGTAAATCTCGGTGTCCCAGAAGTAGTGACCGCTGTAGCCGGATCCGGTGAGGCCCTTGGCCGGAACACCTGATCCGTCCGCGCGCGCAGATGCCTGAGCCAGCTGGAACAGACACCAACGGGTCGCCTGCTGCAGATCGTCATGCCCCTCGATCACGACATCCGAACGTTCCCAGAACGCCGCCAACCACTCCCGCTGACGCTCGAACTGGTAGTCCACACCCTCCACAGCCGCTCGGTCGAGCGAGCGACGGCAGCGGTCGACGAGCTCTCTCGCAGGCATCCCGCGAGAGGTGTGGTAACTGACGAGCTTCGTGATCCGAATCGGGATGCCGGCCTTCGCCTGCACGCGGAAGACGTGCTTGGCGATGTCGGGTTCGACCAGCATGCGAACGCTGTAGTCGTTATCGGTCTCGATCACGTGATCGGCGACCGCGGCGACTGTCATGCCGGAATCAGTGGTCTCATACGACAGCACTGAACGCAGACCGTCTTGCCAGTACTCCGCTGGCTGCAGCACTCGCTCGGTGATCCGCTCGGTCTTGCGCGGGTCGAACCCCTTCTTCTGCGCAGCATCCGGTGTGCCGGCGTAGACGTTCCCGCCGTCCTGCCGGTTCAGCAGCTGGCAGGAGACCGTCACCGGGGCATCCGCGTTCTCTACCGTGATCTCGAGGCGAAGGATCGTGAGATGACGTTCTTCGAAGCTGACCATGCGCTCGTCACGGATGTGGATGCGCTTACCGGACGGCGTATCCCACACAAAGCTGCGCGCCAGCACGCCGGTGCTCATGTCCAGGGTGCGGGTGTAGTCACGCACCTCTGATTCCTCGAAGGAGATCGGCTCATCATCGACGTAGACGCGCATGATCTTCGCATCCGGTGCGTTGACGATCGTCTGGCCGACCTCAGCGAAGCCGAAGGCCTGCTCCGCATGCCGAATCGGCCAGGTCTCGTGCAGGCCGTTGATGAAGGTGCCGTGCTCGTGTGCGCCGCGCCCTTCGATGTGGTTGCCACGCAGGCCGAGATAGCCGTTTCCGACCGTGAACATGGTCTCTGCGACGCCGTCGTCTGCATAACGCGTCTCGATGAGGCGCCAGGGGTCGACGGGGAAGCGGTCACGATCGATCATGCGGTCTCCGAGGTTTCGGGCAGAGAGGTTTCGGGCAGAGAGGTTTCGGGCAGAGAGGTTTCAGGCTGAGGAACGTCAATCAGAAGGCTGGCAAGGTCATCGACGATGGAGGTGGCACCGACAGCGCGTAGGTTGTCGGCACCTGCACCACGGTCGACTCCGACGATGACGGCGTAGCCGGCGGATGCCGCGGATGCGACGCCGGACACGGCATCCTCCACTGCCACGCTGTGCTCCGGATTCACGCCCAGCGCGACGGCACCGGCGCGGAACATATCGGGCGCAGGCTTCGAGGCAAGGCCCTCGCGCTCGGCAACCGCGCCGTCGACGACGATGGTGAAGAAATCCCGGATGCCGGCTTTCGCCAGCACTTCTTCCGCATTCTTCGAGCTGGACACGACGCCCAGCGGGATGCCTGCGTCGCGAAGCTGTGCGATGAGCGCGAGCGACCCCGGGTACGCAGCGATGCCCTCACGTCGAAGGGATACGGAGAACGCGGCGTTCTTGCGATTGCCGATGCCGCAAATCGTGTCGGTTTCCGGCAGATCATCCACGTGCCCCCACGGAATCTCAACGTTCCGGCTGCGCAGCAGGCTCGCGACTCCGTCGTAGCGCTTCTTGCCGTCAACGTAGGCAAAATAGTCAGCGTCGGTGTACGCCGGGGCGATTCCCCACTTCGCGAACACCTCGTCGAATACGTTCTGCCAGGCGCGCATGTGCACCTCGGCAGTGGGCGTCAGCACGCCATCCAGATCGAAGAGGATGCCTTCGGCACGGCTCAGGTCGGGCAATGTCTGGGACATTCAAAACTCCCATCGGCTCGGTGGTCTCAGTGGTGGAGCGACACCTCAACGTGCCTGTGTGCCAGCGTAGTGCGGGGCGCTGAACAGGGTAAGGGTTACGCGCCAAGCGGAGCCAGGCCCACCGAGGTGCGACTGTAAACCTGGGGCTGCTCGACTGCTTTAACGAGGAAATCGGCGACGGACGCACGCGGGATCGCGCGGTTCATCGCGGGCGCCCCGGTGAAGGTCTCGACATACTCGACGGCTTCGCTGTTGCTCAGCGTGGTGGGGCGCGCGACGGTGACGTCGAGGCCGGCATCCGTGATGTGGCGCAGTGCCGCACGATGATCGGCGAGCGGATGCCGCAGCACCCACTGCACTCCGCGGCCGATGATCCCATCCAGCTCACCGTCGACACCGAGAGACGCGCAGTAGGCGATCCTGCTGACACCGCCCTGTTGCATGCCGGCGACGATGTTCGCTGTCATCCGCTCAAGTTCGTCAGATTTCTTGAGGCCGGTAGACGGGGCCAGGCACGAGATCACGGCATCCTGTCCCTCGATCGCGGATGCCACGGCAGACGCGTCGAACGCATCTCCCTGCCGCACCGTCACCCCCTCGCGATATTGCAATTTCTCGGGTGTTCTCACGAACGCCGTCACCTCGTGACCAGCCTCTGCGGCACGGCGCACCACGTGCTGACCGACTCCGCCGGTTGCTCCGAAGACGATGATCTTCATGCGAGACTCAGCGTCTGTCGTGCGATCTCGAGTTCTTCATCCGTCGGCACGACCAGCACCTCGACGCGCGACGCATCGGTGGAGATTCTGCGGATGCCTGAGCCTCGTGCCTGGTTGCGCGCGTGATCGATCTCGACGCCGAGGAACCCCAGAGTGGCCAGTGCCTCGGCGCGCACGCGCGCGGCGTTCTCGCCCACGCCCGCGGTGAACGAGATGACGTCGACGCCGCCGAGCTGGGCCATGTAGGCGCCGGCATAGGCGCGCAGGCGGTGAATGTAGACGTCGAACGCGAGGGTCGCGGCATCCTCACCCGCGTCGACGCCCGCGAGGATGTCACGCATGTCGCTGCGTCCGGCGAGCCCAGTCAGACCGCTCTGCTTGTTCAGCATCGTGTCCAGCTCGCGGCTGGTCATCTGAGCGACCCGGCCGAGGTGCAGCACGACTGCGGGGTCAATGTCGCCGGAACGGGTTCCCATCACCAGTCCCTCGAGCGGGGTCAGCCCCATCGACGTCTCCACCGAGCGTCCACCGTCGACGGCGGTGACCGAGGCTCCGTTGCCGAGGTGGAACACGATCTGCCGCAGATCTGCCAGGGGACGATCCAGGAACAGTGCGGCCTGCTCGGAGACGTACTTGTGGCTCGTGCCGTGGAATCCGTAACGGCGGATGCGGTGTCGGTCCGCGAGCGCGCGGTCGATCGCGTAGGTGTACGCGGCCGGAGGCAGGGTCTGATGGAAGGCGGTGTCAAAGATGGCCACGTGCGGGACGTCGGCGAAGGCCCGCCGTCCGGCTCGAATTCCGGCGACGGCGCCGGGATTGTGCAGCGGCGCCAAAATCGAGAGGTCCTCGATGTTGATCTCGATCAGGTCGTCGATGAGTGTGGGGGCGAAGAACCTCGCCCCGCCGTGCACGACGCGGTGCCCGACGGCGATGGGCGGATGCTCCGCGAGCTGCGGTCCGTGCTCGGCGAACTGCTCGAGCATGACGGCCATGGCCTCGTTGTGGTCGGCGATCGGTCGCTCACTGCGGTGCGTCGCACTCAGCAGCGTCTGGGTGGGTTCTCCCTCAACCGCGAGATGGCGGACGGTGTGGGAGATCTCGCCGGATTCCTGCCCGATCCGCTCGATGAGCCCTTCGCCGAGCGGCACCTCGCGCTCCATATCCATCAGGCTGTATTTCAGCGAGGAAGATCCGCTGTTGATGACAAGGACGACGCTCATGAGGATGCTCCCTGCGCTGCGCCGGCTGCACCCTGCGCCTGGATCGCGGTGATGGCGACGGTGTTCACGATGTCGTCGACCAGAGCGCCGCGGCTGAGGTCGTTGATCGGCTTGTTCAGCCCCTGCAATACCGGCCCCATCGCCACCGCACCGGCAGAGCGCTGCACCGCTTTGTACGTGTTGTTGCCGGTGTTGAGGTCGGGGAATATGAACACCGTGGCGCGGCCAGCGACGGCCGAGTCCGGCAGCTTCGCCTTCGCGACCGCAGCATCGGCCGCGGCGTCGTACTGGATCGGTCCCTCCACCGGCAGCTCGGGAGCGCGCTCACGCACGAGCGCGGTCGCCTCGCGGACCTTGTCGACGTCGGCGCCGGTGCCCGACTCCCCCGTCGAATACGACAGCATCGCCACACGCGGTTCGATTCCGAACTGCTGCGCGGTCTCGGCAGAGGAAATCGCGATGTCGGCAAGTTGGATGCTGGTGGGATCGGGAATCACGGCGCAGTCGCCGTAGACCAGCACGCGATCGGCGAGCGCCATGAGGAACACGCTCGATACGACATCCACTCCCGGCCTGGTCTTGATGATCTCGAATGAGGGACGAATCGTGTGCGCCGTGGTGTGCGTCGCACCGGAGACCATGCCGTCAGCGAGCCCGAGGTGCACCATGAGCGTGCCGAAGTACGAGACGTCGGTGACGGTGTCTGCCGCCTGCTGAACAGTGACCCCCTTGTGCGCCCGCAGCCGGGCATACTCCTCCGCGAAACGCGCGACGTACTCCGGATCGGTCGGGCTGATGATCTGGGCCACCGAGACGTCAATACCCAGCTCGATCGCACGTGCATGGATGGCAGCCTCGTCCCCGAGGATCGTCAGGTCGGCGACATCGCGTGCGATCAGCGACGCCGCCGCCCGCAGAATGCGATCGTCTTCACCCTCGGGCAGCACGATGCGCTTGCGGTCGGCGCGCGCGCGTTCGATGAGCCCGTACTGGAACATCAGTGGCGTGACCACGCGCGACTCGGCGAGCCCGAGCTGAGTGGTGAGCTCAGTGATGTCGACGTGGGTCTGGAAGAGTCCGAGCGCCCGGTCGTAGCGATGCCGGGAGTCGGCTGCGAGACGCCCGCGCGCGCCCATCACACGCACGGCCGTGTCGTAGGTGCCGTGATCGGTGGCGATGATCGGCAGCGACGAGGCGAGCCCATCGAGCAGCTGTTCGATCGCCGCGGGGAGCGGGAACGGTCCGTTCAGAATGACGCCGGCGACCGAGGGGAAGGTGCCTGCGGCATCCGCGAGAAGAATTGCCAGCAGTACTTCGGTGCGGTCCGCAGGAATCACCACGACCGCATCCTCAGTGAGGCGCGGCAGGACGTTCACCATCGACATGCCAGCGACGACGACGCTGAGCGCCTCCCGGGTCAGCAGTTCCGGGTCACCCTTGACCAGGCGACCGTCCACAGCGGCCAGGATGCCACGGATCGAGGGCGCGACCAGTTTGCGATCCTCCGGGATCGCCCAGACCGAGGTCTCTCCTGCTCGTGCTGCACGCACCGCGTCGATGGTCTGCGGCAGAGCATCCGGGTCGGATCGGTTCACGATCACGGCGAAGAGCTCGGCGCGCTCCTCCTGCAACTCGGAGAGCGCGAGCGCCGCGATCTGTCCGACCGCTTCCGGTGTGCGCGCCGTGGACGTTCCGAGCTGTTCGGCATGGGGCTGCTGACCGCGCCCGCCGAGGACAAGCAGCACAGGAGCTGCGAGGTTCGCGGCGATGCGCGCGTTGTATCCGAGCTCCGCCGGGCTCGCGACATCCGTGTAGTCGCTGCCGATGATGACGACCGCGTCACACTGCGCTTCGACCGCCTTGAAACGGGAGACGATGGTGGCGAGTGCCCGGTCGGGAGCGTCGCGCACATGGTCGTAGGTGACGCCGATGCAGTCTTCGTAATCGAGGTGCACGCCATCGTGGGCGAGCAGCAGCTCGAGCACATAGTCACGCTCTTCGGATGACCGCGCGATCGGGCGGAAGACGCCGACCCGGGGAGTCACTCGCATGAGCGCGTCAAGCACGCCCAGTGCGATGGTGGACTTGCCTGAATGTCCCTCGGCCGAGGTGATGTAGATGCTCCGTGCCACAGAGCCACCCTATGCCCGTCTGCTATGCCGGGCAGGCACCCGACAGCGCGTCGACCACCAGGGTTGCGTCGTCTTCGAACTGTGCGTAGTGGTTGGGGTCGGTGTTGATCTGCACGCGGTGGATCGCCTGGGTCGGCTCCATCTGCTGCCAGCCGGCGAGGCCTGCGAGCCGGCCGAAGAACAACGCCGCAGCGGAGGCCGGGTCCATCCGCTCCTGCGGGCTCCCCCACCACTCCTGCTGCTGGAACAGCCCGATGCTGCTCGTGCGGGTGCCATCCGGGTTGGTGATGCCGGACGTCTCCCAATCGCCGTAGTCGATGTTGTGCAGGCTGCTCTCCCCCATCGCTGCCATCACACCGAGAATCTGGCCGTCGCGTTCGAGCTGCTGCGCTTTGGCCGTCCGAACGATGATCGCGGCGTTTTCCAACTGCCCGCCCTGCCAGCCGGCCACGCCCTCAGCAGGGAAGGCAGCGGTGTCGTCGACACAGACTCTGAGCGGATCCTTCGAGGTCGCCACCGGGATGAGCACGATCAGGAGCGCGGCGAGCGTGAGCGTGCCGAGGGTCAGGATGACCGGTCGCGCGGAGCGCCGCGTCTTTTTCGTCGACTTCTGCGTCGACTTCGTCTTCGTCGACTTCTGCGTCGGCGTCATCCGCGTCGGCGTCATCCGCGTCGGCGTCTTCCGCGTCGGCGTCTTCCGCGTCTTCCGCGTCTTCTTCGTCGTCGTCCGAGTACTCACGTAGTGCGATCTCTGGGTCGCCGTGCTCCGGCGAGCGCGGCCACGCCGCCGCCGATCGCACCGAACAGGTGCGCCTGCCACGAGATGCCGGTACTCACACCGACGATGCCGGCCAGCATCGAGCCGCCGTAGAGCACGATGATGATGAGCGCGATGAGCGCGTAGGCGATGCGGTGCGCGATCGGACGCGGCGAGAACACTCTCACGACGACGTACGCGAAGTAGCCGAACACGAGACCGGATGCCCCGACAGTCAGTGTGCCCGGCGCGTTGACGAGCCAGGTGCCTGCACCGCCGATGAAGGCGACGACAAGGGTCACCAGCCAGAAGCGGCGAGCGCCCTCGATCGCGACGAGGCAGCCCAGCACCAGCAGCGGCAGGCTATTGGCAATAAGGTGCGGCCAGCCGGAGTGAAGCAGCGGCCCGAGCACAATACCGAAGAGGCTCCCGAAGTCCCAGGAGCGTAAGCCGAACCCGGTGAAGGAGCCCGGCAGCACGGCATCCGCAATCTGGATCACCCACATCAGGGCGAGGAGCGCCACCGGCGAGGCGAAGCGTGCGAAAGCAGCGGTGCGTTGCGGTGCGGCGGATGTACTCACACCACGATCCTCGCAGGCGCAGCTGGACAATCGGCCCAAATTTGGCCCGAATCCGGGCAAAAGAAATGACCCTCCGCGCACCCAGCAGAGCCCGGTTACCCTTGCTACGTTTCCGTCCTGGGGGAATTGGCCTGGATGCTGCCACGCGGAGAGCCGAGAAACAGTCTACCCGTCGTGCGGCGTGGTCACGAACGTGCGCCTTACTGACGGCCCGAGCCGCCCGCGCAGCCTCGGTACAGATGTCGGTCGGATGCACACTTGTCGGCTGAGAACTCGGCGTGTCGGCTGGCATCCGTATTCTGAACCGACATTTGTACCGCCCTAGTTGGCCGGACCTGGGGATACGATCGAGTAACACCCAACGCAGGGCGAGAGGCAGTGCATGGACGACACCGGAACGCCGATGACGGCCGAGCAGTTCGCGACACAGACCTCCGCGATCCTTGCGTCCGTCGGCAAAGTCATCGATGGCAAGCCGGAAGCGGTGCGCGGCGCAGTGGTGTGCCTGCTCGCCCAGGGGCACCTGCTCATCGAGGATGTGCCTGGCGTCGGCAAGACGATGCTCGCCCGCGCACTGGCGGCCAGCGTGGACGCCACGGTCCGGCGCATCCAGTTCACCCCCGACCTGTTGCCGGGTGATGTCACCGGCGTCTCGGTGTACAACCCCGTTGATCGCGAGTTCGAGTTCAAGCAGGGCGCAGTCTTCGCCCAGATCGTGATCGCCGACGAGATCAACCGCTCTTCTCCCAAAACGCAGTCCGCACTACTGGAGGCGATGGAGGAGGGCCAGGTCACGGTCGACGGGCACACGCACCCACTGCCTGATCCGTTCCTCGTCGTCGCCACCCAGAACCCGCTCGAGATGGAGGGCACCTACGCGCTCCCCGAGGCGCAGCGCGACCGTTTCATGATGCGCATCTCGATGGGATATCCGGATGCCGCGGCAGAAGCCCTCATGCTTCGCCAGCGTGACAGTGTGAACCCGCTCGCCGCGATCACCCCGGTCGCCGATGCCCACTCGATCAATCGAATGATCGGCTGGGCCCGCGCCGTGCATGTCTCCCCTGCCGTCGAGGAGTACGCCGTCGCGCTGGCACACGCCACGCGGTCCGATCCGAGCCTGCACCTCGGGGCGAGCCCGCGGGCGACGCTGCAGCTTGTGCGCGCCGCCAAGGTCTGGGCGGCACTGGATGGCCGTGACTTCGTGATCCCCGATGACCTCACGACCCTGCTGGCTCCGGTCTTCGCACATCGCCTGCTGCCGGCACGAGGAGTTCACCGTGCCGGCGCGCAACCGATCGAGGCCGCACTCAGCCAGATCGTGGAACGGGTTCGCGTTCCGATTGCGGCCCGAGTCTGACCCAGGGCCATGCGTCGCCGTCGTCCTCTCACCCACCGCGGCGCAGCCGCGGTGCTTGCGGGGCTGCTCTGTGTGATCGCGGCGAACCTGCTCGCGGCGCCGATCCTGATGTACGTCGCGGTGCTGCTGTTTCTGCTCGTCATCTTTGCGGCGCTGGTCGTGCACGTTCCCCGGCGCGGCGGCGCGGTGACCAGGCGCATCTCCACGGATCTGCTCACCGTCGGCGAGGAGTCCCAGGTCGCCGTGCGCTTCGACCTGCGCGCGCTGCGCGTGCCGCACGGGACATGGCGCGATCTGCTGCCGACGGCGGTCTCCGGCAACGCAGAGGGTGAGTTCCCCACCGACAACGGTACACACATCCGCTACGCGATCACCGGGGTGCGGCGCGGCGTCTGGCCGGTGGGTCCACTGCTGCTGCGCACAATCGACCCCTTCGGCTTCGCCCAGCGCGAGCAGGAGTTCGGCGACACCCGCACCGTCACCATCGTGCCGGAGATCGTTCCGCTCGCACCGCTGAGCAGCATTGTTGGCGCAGCCGGAGGCACCGCACACACGTCCTCGACGAGGCTCGGCCAGGGCAGCGACAACCTCTCGCCCCGGCATTACGTGTCGGGCGATTCCATGCGCCGCATCCATTGGCGAGCGACCGCCCATCGCGGAGACCTGATGGTGCGCCAGGAGGAAGAGGAGTCCAGCCCCGATGCGCTCGTCGTCCTCGACCGCACCGCGCGCCGCTGGGAGCGAGTGGGAGTGGATGCTGACCCGGCGTTCGAATCGGCAGTCTCCGCATGCGCATCGATCGCCCTGCATCTCGTGCAGGGTGGATACAGCGTCGACGTTCTCGACTCTTCCGGCGCGGTGCTCGGCACCCTCCGCGGGCACGAGGATGACCGTGACTCCCTGCTCGTCGCATTGGCGATGGTCTCCCCTCAGGGCGAGGGACGAGACATCATCACCCTCTTCGACGGCGCACCGCCCGGCCCCCTCGTGATGATCACCGGCCGACTCGATGAAGAGGATGCGGCGCTGCTGAGACACGGCGGCGCCTCAGCTCCCATCCTTCTTGCCACAGAGCCGCTCGATGGTGCTGCGGATGCTGCAGCGGCACTGGGTTGGTCCTCCGCACAGCTCACCGATGATGTGGCATCCGCATGGGAAGACGCACTGCCCGCGCGCATGGCAACCGGAGGCGGGCATGTCACCCGTTGAACCGCGCCCTGCCGTCCGCCGGGAAGAAACCGCCGAACGCCGGGAGCGCACTCTTGCCGTCGCGATTTTCACCGTCTGCGCCAGTTTCGTGGCGCTGTGGCCGTACACGTCGGTGATCTCCGCCGGCGGCTGGTCGCTGGTGAGCGTCATGGTCATCCTCGTCGTCGCCGCCACCGGTTTTGTCGTGCGGCAGTTACGCGCAGGCAGGGCAGACAGAGTGTGGTCGACGCTGGTCGCCCAGGTGCTCGTGGCGATCATGACGCTCACGGCGCTCGCGTTCTCGCAGGGGGCGATCTTCGCTGTGATCCCCACGCGCACCACCCTCACTTCGTTAGGCAGGCACGCGAGCGAGGCATTCGAGCAGGTGCAGTACGGCACGGCGCCGCTGGAGGCAACCCCTGCGCTAGGCGCCATGCTCGGCATCGGATTCGCTGTGATCGCGATCCTGCTCGATCAGCTCATCTCGCAGCGGATCACCCTGATCGCGGCGATCCTGGTTGCCACGGTCGGGGCGATGCCGATGATCATCACGCTCGGAGACGCGAACGTTCCGTGGTTCGTGATGCTGGCACTGCTGACGCTGTTCTTGCTGCGACACAGCATCCGGCATGATCGCACGTCGCCGCGACGCGCATCCCTCGGAGTCACCGTTTCGCTGGGCGCCGCGGCCATCGTCGCAGCGCTTGTGATCACCCCGGCACTGCCGGTCTCTGCCACCTGGATCGGCGTCGGCACCAGTGTGCAACTGAACCCGTCTCTGCGACTGGGAGACGATCTGCGGCGACCCAATCCGTTCACGGTTATGACGCTGGCGACCAGCACCGCGACGGCTCCATATCTGCGCATCGCGAGCCTGTCACAGTTCGATGGCGAGACCTGGACGCCCGATGAGAGCGACGTGCAACCTCTCAGCGACGGCTTCGGCGCACCCGACTGGGCAGACAATATCGAGACTGTCGAGAAGCGCACGTCGATTCGTGTCAGCGGTATTTCCAGTCCGCTGCTGCCGGTACCGTTTCCCGCCACGAAGATCATCGGGCTCTCCTCCGGATGGACGGTGATGCTCGACAATCGCACGGTCGTGTCCGAGAGTCGGGATGCGGAAGGGCAGGACTACACCGTCACCACCCAGACGGCGCTGCCGTCCAGGGAACAGATTCAGGCCGCGACGACGACCAGCGCTGCCGCCGCCTCCGCCGCTGCTGCGGACGAGTCCGACGACGAGCCTGCCGAAGACCTCCCGCCGGTGATCGCCGAGACCGCGCGTGAGGTGACAGCGGATGCCGCGACCGACTACGACAAGCTCATCACGCTGCAGAACTGGTTCCGTTCGCAGTTCAGCTACTCGCTGGAGGCACCGGTCGATGGCGGCTTCGACGGCACCGGCGCGGAGGCTGTCGCGGAGTTCCTCGATGTGCGCTCCGGCTACTGCATCCATTTCGCTGGCGCGTTCGCACTGATGGCGCAATCGCTCGACATGCAGGTGCGCGTCGTCGTCGGCTACCTTCCTGGCCGGCCGACGGATGAGAAGCGCGGCGACGAGTCCATATTCACCGTCAGCAGCGAACAGCTGCACGCCTGGCCCGAAGTGCACTTCGAGGGCATCGGCTGGGTGCCCTTCGAGCCGACAGCGTCGTTGGGAGTCCCGACGAACTTCGCCGCCGCCGCCACCGAGGGCGGTTCCGGTGCAGGCCCCACCACACCAGCACCGAGCGCCGCACCGTCGACGGCGCCGACCAGCGGTCCAGAACTCGACAGGGACCAGGGCGGCTCCTCGACCGCCGACGGCCAGTCCTTGCAACGTCTGGATCCCACGCCCGTGCTGCTGATCACCGGTGGCGCGTTGCTGGCACTACTGATGCCTGCGCTGATCCGGTTCGTGATTCGTCTGCGGCGTCGTATACGCGCCCGCCGCGGCGATGCGATGAGCGCGTGGCAAGAGGTGCGTGACACGCTGATCGATCTGCGCCTGCCAGTATCCGAGGCGCACAGTCCGCGAGCGCGTGGAGCCGCGCTGGTTCAGCGTGGGGTGGATGCCGAAGCAATGCATGTGCTGGTGGACGCGGTGGAGAGCATCAGCTACGCGCGCACTGCAGGCGAAACCGGGAATCTGTCCCCGGCCCTCGCACGCGTCACCGCCGACCTGCGCCGCAGCGTCGATCTACGCGTCCGCGTCGCTGCAGTGCTGGCACCCCGCGCGCTGTTTATCGCGCGCGGGTCACGCGGGTCGGTACTCGCTTAGCGACGCGCTCGCCTAGCGACGCGCTGGCCTAGCGACGCGCTGGCCTAGCGACGCGCTACACCTAGTGGGTCAGCCGACGGCGATGTGCTCTTCGCAGGGCACAGCCTGGCAACTCTCGCAAACGACGAACTCGCGACCGCATGAGGTATCCGGGCAGTTCGCCGTGCGTTTGGTGCTCGCGCCGCATCCGACGCAGGTGCCGATCACCGCTGAGTGGTCGCTGAAGTCGATCGAACCGCGCTTGTCGAAGACGTAGAGCGAGCCCTCCCACAGTCCGCCATCACCGAACTTCTCGCCGTAGCGAACGATGCCACCATCGAGCTGGTAGACCTCGCCGAAGCCGCGTGCGGTCATCAGGCTCGAGAGCACTTCGCAGCGGATGCCACCGGTGCAGTACGTGACGACGGGCTTGCCCTTCAGATCGTCGTACGCGCCGGAATCGAGCAGTTCCACGAAGTCGCGGGTGGTCGCCGTATCTGGCACCACCGCATCCTTGAATCGCCCAATCTCGGCCTCCAGCGCATTGCGACCGTCGAAGAAGACGACGTCATCGCGTGAGCTGACCAGCGCGTGTAGCTCGTCAGGGCTCAGCCGTGTGCCGCCACCCACGACACCGCCCTCATCGACCCGCAGCTCACCGGGGGCCCCGAACGAGACGATCTCGTCTCGCACCTTGACGCTGAGCTTGGGAAAGTCGAGACTGCGCCCGTCGGCGTCCAGGCCCGTTCCCTCGCTCCATTTGATGTCGGCATCCTTGAACGCTGGGTAGGAGCGGAAGGAGCGCGACCATTTCTTGAGCGCCGGCAGGTCGCCGCCGAGGGTGCCGTTGACGCCGTCCTTCGAGATGATCAGGCGCCCACGCAGACCGAGGGCCTGGCCGAAGTCGCGCTGCCACAGCCGAATCGCCTCCGGATCCGCAAGCGGAGTGAAGGCGTAGAAGAGGACGATCTTGGGAGTTGCCACCCTGCGATTTTACGCGGCTGCCGCTGACCGCCGGCTCAGCGTCAGCGAACTTGGCCGGTCGCGCATCCCTCGGCCTCACCGGTCGTGCCGGTGATCGCCGGCGGGAGCACGGCGGCCCCGTCGACAGGTGCCTCCGTCGCGGGCACCGTCGGATCGGGCGTCTCCGGCACAGGGACATCACCCTCGCCCGCCAACACGAGCGGCTCATTGGCCGCCAGCGCGGCGAAGAGCTGATCCGCCGCGTCCGTGATGGGGAGGAGCCGGTTCGGGTTGTCCGGCGCGTCCGCGACGGGGTACTGGACGAACACATAGTCGCTGAGCGGGATGTCCTTGAGCGCCAGTCCCATCTGTACGAGCGTCACGGGGTTCGTGAGGCTGGTGCTCGGGTCGATGGCCGACAGGATCGTCCGCGCGAGCGTCAGCAGCACCGACGGGTTGGAGAGCACCTGCTCGCTGGTGACCTTCTTCACCAGGCTCGACATGTAGAGCTGCTGGTTGCCGATGCGATCGAGGTCGCTGCCGTGCTCGGTGGAGTACCGCGCACGCAGGAACGCAAGCGCCTGCGCACCCTCAAGAGAGTGGGTACCGGCGGGGAGATCGATGGTGGAGTCGTCGTCCTTCATTGCTGTCGCCAGGCACACCTCGACTCCGCCGATGGCGTTCGTCACGTCGATCACGCCGCCCCAGTTGATGGATGCCGCATACTGCACGTCGACACCGGTGAGCTCTTGGATCGTCAATGCCGCACAGTCGAGCCCGCCGAGGCTGAACGCCGAGTTGAGCATCTGCCGGGACTGCGGCGACGTTTCGTTGCCGTTGGCATTCGTGCAGGAGGGTATGTCGACGAGCAGGTCGCGAGGGAAGCTGATCACCGTGACGCGGCGCGGCGGCGCCGAGATGTTCACGAGCATCAGAACGTCGCTGCGCACGCCGTCTTCGGGATTGGCGCACCGGTCACCGAAGAATTCGGCGTACTCGGGTTCGCAGATATCGGTGCCGGCGACGAGGATGTTCGCGCCGACGGTGAGCTCGGCGAAGGCGGGTGGGGCGTCTCCGCTGAGTTCGACGGCGTCGGCTGTGTAGGTGGAGCTCAGATCGATGAACAGCCATGCGCCGATGCCCAGCGCTCCAACCAGTACTGTTGCCAGTCCGACCCCGAGCATCTTGATCAGCTGGCCGCCGGTGGACGGCGTGCCCTGCTGACCGTGACGAGCAATGGTCGCCCGTGTCGCATTTCGCACCATCGGCACAGCATAACTGCGGATGCTGGCGAACTGCTTCGTGCGGCATTCAACGCCGGAATGGGGCACGGAATGGGGCGTGGCACGGGGAGCCTGAAGGATCGGATAGACTGTTCAGGTTGTTCCTGGTGACGTGTCCGAGCGGCCGAAGGAGCACGCTTGGAAAGCGTGTGTTGTGCAAGCAACCGAGGGTTCGAATCCCTCCGTCACCGCCGAGTAAATCCCCGCAGAACCCCCGGTAAGCGAAAGCGCGCCGGGGGTTCTTTGGTTGTATCGGCTACCCGGCGGGGTGAGCACCGAAGCGAACCCCGAAACTCTGGCCGCCTGGATCGGTCGGAAGGTGCTGCATGCCGAGTCGTTCATAGAACGCGGCCGCGCCGAGGTTGGCCGGGTCCATGCCCAGGTGCAGCCCCGTCACGCCACGCCCCTGCAACTCAGCGAACAGCGTCTGGATCAGCTGGCGCCCCATCCCTTGACCCTGTGTCTCCGGCAGCAGATCGATGTGCAGGTGCGCGGGATACTCCCCCACGTTCTGGTTCCGGCCTGGCCCGCGCGTGTATGCGCCGTCGATCATCTCTGCTTCGCGAGTCTCCGGCTTCTCCGGCCGAGGAAAGCGCTCTGCGAACTGCGGCCACCACTCATCGCGGAACCACTGCTCAAACGCATCCGTATCGTCGGTGGCGACGATGTAGCCGATCACTCGATTGTCGTCCGACTCGACGACCCAGGCGAGATCTGGATGCCGCTCAACGTAGGGCACAGCGAACAACAGGCCCCAGAGCTCGTCATCGCTGAAGATTCCCGTCGCATCGCCTCCGGAATCGGCGGTCTTCACACATATCTCGAACATCGCCGGGCGATCATCTTCGCGGTACGGGCGGATGCTTGTCATAGAGATTCCTGTCGATTTCGGGGCTGTCGCACCCACTCCAGCATGAGGCCACCCACCACGAGCGCGGCGCCGGCTCCCACCAGCATCCCGCCGATCGTGTCGGTCAGCCAGTGCACCGAAAGAGCAGTACGAGAGAAGGCCATTGCGAGGGTCCAGAATATCGCGATCAGCACGACCCAGAGCCGCGGGAACAGCAGCGCCGCCAGCATTGCGAGTGTGGCGGCGTTGGCTGTATGCCCCGAAGGGAATGAACCGAAATCGCTGGTGACGAGCATGTCCTCCGGCCGCGCGCGACCGTACAACTGCTTCAACAGCTGGATCGCTGCGACGCTCGCGAGCAGTGTCACGGCGACGAAGACGGCAGCCTTCCAGCGCCGCGCGATCAGTAGAGCGGCAATGATCACCAACGGAATGAGTAAGGTCGCGACCCAGCCGCCTCCGAGATGGTTCATCACGTCAGCGAGGTCGATGAGTAACGGCGAGCGGATGCTGACCATCAGGTCATTCCATCCGACATCCAGAGCACTGGGCAGATCCGGCCCTGCTGCAGTCAACGACGCTCCGAGGGCCATCGCCGCGAGAATCGCGCCGATGCCCCACCAGAGAAGAGCGCGACGAGTCATCCGCCCATTCTGGCTCAGATGACGACGCGAATGCTACGGATTCAGCATCCCGACCGTGCGCGGGCGCACGATCAGCCAGAGCGCAAGGATTCCGACGACGGAGCAGCCCACCATCACTGAGGCCATTGTCGTCGCGGTGATTCCCGCACCAGCGGAGATGATCCCGACCACTGGTGAGATGATCGCCGCGACGCCGTTATTGCACGCGCCGAGAACCGATGCGGCGGTGCCCGCTGCCTTGCCGTGGCGGTCAAGCGCAAGCACCTGCACGCACGGGAACGAGAATCCACACGCGGTCATGAACACGAACAGCGGAATGACGGTGCCCCAGAATCCCAGGCCGAGCTGGTCATTGACGATGATCGCGGCGCCGCTGATCAGCAGCACTGCGGTCGAGAACGCGAGCACCCACTGCGGTCCGAATCGGGCAGCGAGCCGAGATGCGACCTGCACGCCGACCACGACGCCGACCGAGTTGATCGCGAACAGCCAGCCGTACTCCTGCGCGTTCAGCCCGTGAGTCGCCTGGAACAGAAATGGCGATGCCGACAGGTACGAGAACAGGCCGGAGAAGGTCATGGCCCCGATGACCAAAACTCCGACGAAGACGCGATCACTGAAGACGCTGCGGTAACGCTGCCAGATGGTTGTGCTGCCGCGCTCACCCCGTCGAGCCTTCGGCAGAGTCTCCGGAATGAACAGCAGCGCCGAGAGCAGCATGACCGCACCGTAGACCGCGAGCACGATGAAGATGCCGCGCCACGGCATGACGCCCAGCAGCCAGGATCCGATCAGCGGTGCGACAACCGGGGCCACGCCAGAGACCAGTGCGAGCCGTGACAGCATCACCACGAGTCGGCGCCCGCCGAACAGGTCGCGCACAATCGCCATCGCGACCACGCCGCCGGCAGCAGCGCCGATTCCCATCACCACGCGGGCACCGCCCAGCAGCAGCAGATCCGGTGCGATAGCAGCAGCGATACTGGCGAGCACGTGCAGCGCCGTCACGGCGATCAGCGGTATGCGGCGACCGACCTTGTCAGACAGCGGTCCCACGACGAGCTGTCCGAGGGCGAAGCCGATCATGGTGCCGGTGAGCGTCAGCTGAATCGCGGCAGCGGTCGTCTCGAATTCGCTCTCCAGCAACGGGAACGCCGGCAGATACAGGTCGATCGTGAACGGGCCCAACGCCGTGAGCGCTCCGAGCAGAATGATGTACAGCACACGCCGCGAGTGCGAGATCGCATCGCCAGGATGCAACATGATCGGCGCGGTCGCAGGATCTGGTCCCAGCGTGCGGATCGCGCTGGTGGGCGTGCTGGTGCGGATCGTTCCGGTGATCGCGCGGAAGCTACCGGTCGGAGTTCGTTCGAGGTCGGGACGTTCGAGGTCGGGACGTTCGACGTCGAGACGTTCGTCGGGACGTTCGGGATCGGGCGTGGGCGCCGAGGAAGAGGTTGAATCGTTCAAGATTCCCCAATTGTACGGGCGCGACCTGGGCCGTTGCCGGAGGATCAGCCTGCGATGCGCGCGAGGCCCTGTTCCAGATCGGCGATCAGGTCAGCGATGTCTTCGATACCGACGGACAGACGCACGACATTCTCCGGAACTGCCAGGTCAGTACCGCGCACGGAGGCGTGGGTCATCTCCGGCGGATAGCTGATCAGCGATTCCACGCCGCCCAGCGACTCGGCCAGTTGGAACAGCTCGGTCGACTCGGCGAAGGCACGCGCGGCGTCGTGCCCCGCGGCGAGCGCAAGTGAGAGCATCCCACCGAAGCCGCTCATCTGACGCGCCGCGATCTCATGGCCGGGGTGCGAGGCGAGCCCCGGATAGAAGACCGTCTCGAATTCGGGGCGCGCTTCCGCCCATTCGGCGATGGCCTGCGCGTTCGCGCTGTGTTGCCGCATCCGCACTGCGAGAGTCTTGATGCCGCGCGTGGTGAGCCAGCCGTCGAGTGGCGCCGAGACCGCTCCGACGGCGAACTGCTGGAACTTCACCTGATCGTAGAATCGGTCATCGCCGAAGATTACGGCACCGCCGAGCACATCGGAGTGCCCGCCGAGGTATTTGGTGGTGGAGTGCACGACGAGGTCGGCGCCGAGCGAGAGCGGCAACTGCAGCGCCGGCGAGGCGAAGGTGTTGTCCACCACGACGATGGCGCCTGCGGCATGAGCGATTTCGGCGATCGCGGCGATGTCGACGATCTTCAGCAGCGGGTTGCTCGGCGTCTCGAGCCAGACGATCTTGGTTTCGGGGCGCAGCGCCTGACGGATCGCATCCGCGTTGCCGAGTTCGGCGGTGGTGGTCTCGATGCCCCAGGGTGCGAGCACCTTGGTCAGTAGCCGGTGGGTGCCACCGTAGACGTCGTTGCCGAGCAGCACGTGATCGCCCGGTCGGAGGATGCCGCGCAGCAGTGCGTCCTCAGCCGCCAGGCCCGACGCGAACGAGAGTGCGTGCACACCGCCTTCGAGTGCGGCGAGCTGCGTTTCGAGCGAGTTGCGTGTGGGGTTGCCGGCGCGGTTGTACTCATAGCCTTCGCGGAACACGCCGATGCCGTCCTGCACGTGGGTGGAGGCCTGATAGATCGGCGGGATGATCGCACCGGTCCGTGGATCGGCCTGCTGGCCTGCGTGGATGGCACGGGTAGCGAAAGCATGGTCAGACATGCCCTCACCCTACGCCGCGGCCCCTCCGCGCCCCTCCCTCATTACGCCCCGAGACACCCCCACCCCTTGCGAGTGGGCGCGCGTGGCTCATTTTCTCGTCGATTTCGAGCCACAACCGGCCACTCGCAAGGTGTGCAAGGGGGTTTGGGGGAAAATTAGCGGGCTAGGTAGGCGATGAGATCTTGGCGGGTGAGCACGGTGTGCGGGCGGCCATCGATCGTGACCAGCAGGGCATCCGCTTCGGCGAGCGCGGCACGCGCCTGGTCGACGGACGCATGGATGCCGATGAGCGGCAGCCGTTCGCCGACATGAGCACCGACAGCATCCGTCGGCTTCGCAACATTGCGAAAGAGCAAATCCAGTAGCCCTCGCTCGTCGACGCTGCCCACGACCTCCCCCATCATGACGGGCGGTTCGGCACTGAGTACGACGAGCTGCGAGACGGCGAACTCGGTCATCATGTTGATTGCGTCGAGCACCGTGTCGCTCGGATGCGCGTGCACGAGCTCCGGAATCGATCCGCGCCCCGCGCCCTGGGCCCGCCCCGCCAGCACATCTGCGATCGTCTCCCCCTCCTCGACCTCGCTGAATCCGTAGGAGCGCATCCACGAGTCGTTGAAGATCTTCGAGAGGTAGCCTCGGCCACCGTCCGGCAGGAGCACGACCATCACTGCGTCCGCCGGCAGTGTCTGGGCGATCCGCAGCGCACCGACCACGGCCATGCCACTGGAACCGCCGACGAGGATGGCTTCTTCGCGTGCGAGGCGGCGGGTCATCGCGAACGACTCGGCGTCGTCCACCGCGACGATCTCATGCGGCACCGCAGGATCGTAGGAGCCGGGCCAGATGTCCTCGCCGACGCCTTCAACGAGGTACGGGCGTCCCGTGCCACCCGAGTAGACGCTGCCCTCGGGGTCGACTCCGATGATGCGTACCCGGTCGTCGGAGACCTCACGCAGATACCGGCCGGTGCCGCTGATCGTGCCGCCAGTACCGACACCGGCGACGAAATGCGTGACCTGGCCGTCGGTGTCACGCCAGATCTCAGGACCGGTGGTCTCATAGTGGCTGAGCGGACCGTTCGGGTTGTCGTACTGGTTCGGCTTGAACGCCCCTGGAATCTCCTTCACGAGGCGGTCGCTGACGCTGTAATACGACTCGGGGCTGTCGGCGGGCACGGACGTCGGCGTCATGACGATCTCGGCACCATACGCGCGCAACACGTCAATCTTGTCTTCGGCAACCTTGTCCGGCAGCACGAAGAGGCACTTGTAGCCGCGCTGCTGAGCGACCAGCGCGAGCCCGACGCCGGTGTTGCCACTGGTGGGCTCGACGATCGTGCCACCCGGATTCAACTCACCGGATGCCTCGGCCGCGTCGATGATGCGTCGAGCAATACGGTCCTTCGACGAGCCACCGGGGTTCAGGTACTCCAACTTCACGAGCACGGTGCACGCCACGCCCTCGGTCACGTGCTGCAACTTCACCAGGGGTGTGTTGCCGACGAGATCGGCGATGTGCTCCGCGTAGTCCATGCCTCAAGGGTACGGGGCGACGGATGCCGTGTTACCGCGGCATCCGTCGCCCCGTCCCTGCGCCCGACGCGGGCAATTACCCCTTGGTGGACCCTGCCAGCAGGCCTCGCACGAAGTACCGCTGCAGAGCGAAGAACACGATCAGCGGAACGATGATAGACACGAACGCACCAGCGGTGAGGAGGTGCCAGTCGTTGCCTCGGGTTCCGGTGATCTCTGCCAACAGTTTCGTGATCGGAGCCGCCCCACCATCGGCGAATACCAACGCCACCAGTAGGTCGTTCCACACCCACAGGAACTGGAAGATCGCCACGGAGGCGATGGCCGGCATGGTCAGCGGCAGCACGATCCGGAAGAAGATCTGCCCGCGCGATGCACCGTCGACGCGGGCAGCCTCGATGATCTCACCGGGGATCTCCGACATGAAGTTGTGCAGCAGGTAGATCGCCAGTGGCAATGCGAACATCGTGTGCGCGAACCACACCTGCGCGTAGCCACCGGAGGCTCCGAGCGGCAGCGTGATCTGCAGGCCGAAGAAGCTCAGGCCCCGCGAGAACGTGCTCAGCAATGGCACCAGAGCCATCTGGATGGGCACGATCTGCAGCGCGAAGATGAAGATGAACAGGAAGTTGCGGCCCTTGAAGTCGATCCACGCGAACGCATAGGCCGTCATGGACGCGATCATCAACGGGACGAGCGTCGCCGGAATCGTGATGGCGATCGAGTTCACGAACGACTCGATCATCGTGAGCTGCGTGGTGCCAGACTGCAACACATCGACGTAGTTCTCACCGGTGACCTGCGGGTTCAGGAAGAACTCCCACCAGCCGCTGCTGCTGATCTGGTCACGTGGTCGGAACGACGAGATGAACAGACCGAGCGTGGGGAGCGTCCAAAGGAAGGCAATGACGATGGATGCTGCAGATGCCCACGGCCGTGACAGCTTCTTGCGTGCGCGCGCTGCCGAACCGCTCAGTTTTCCGCCGGTCACGATCGCTCGTGTGCTCCCGGAGATCGGTGCCTTCACGTCGTTGGACTTCATCGTGTCGCTCATCGGATCTCCCGCTGCTTCTGAATCTGTCGTGCGTTGTAGATGACGATCGGCAGCACGAGGATGAACAGGATCACGGCGAGCGCAGCACTGCGCCCCGCCTCGAACTTCGAGAACTGCGTGTACATCTCATTCGCAAGAACCGAGGTCTCGTAGTTTCCGGCGGTCATCGTGCGGACGATGTCGAACACCTTCAGCGAGGCGATCGAGATGGTCGTCAGCACCACGATGAGCGCGGGGCGGATCGCGGGAACAGTGACCGCTGTGAATCGCTGCCACGCGTTCGCGCCATCGAGTTCTGCCGCCTCCAGCAGCTCCATCGGCACACCCTTGATGGATGCCGACAGAATCACCATCGCGAATCCGGTCTGCACCCAGATGAGCACGACGATGAGGAACAGCGTGTTCCATGGCGGATTGAGCAGGAACTGTTGCGGCTCCCCGCCGAACCAGACCAGGAGTTGGTTCAGCAGGCCTATCTGCTCGTACTGCGGGCCACGGTACTCGTACATGAAACGCCAGATGATGCCGGCACCGACGAACGAAATCGCCATCGGCATGAAGACCAATACCTTGTAGACCTTCTCGCCGCGGGTGCCGTCGATGAAGACGGCGTAGGCGAGACCGACGATGGTCGACACCGTCGGTACGACGAGCACCCAGACGATGGTGTTCACCACGACGCGGATGCCGTCGGGCTGTCCGAAGATCCAGGTGTAGTTCGCGAGGCCGACGAAACTCTTTCCTGAGGAGTTCAGGAAGGATGCGACCATCGTCTGCAGCGACGGAAGGATGAGTCCCACGGTCAGCAGCAGGAATGCCGGAGCCAGGAACGCGACCAGCTGAATGAGATAGCCCTTGCCTGCTCTCGAGCGGTAATCGAGCAGGAAGAACACGGCGCCGACGACAACGGCGACGCCCATCGCCCAGTAGTACGAGCGGAAGAACCACATCACCGCCAGCGGGACGAGTATGCACATCGCAAGACGCGCGACGGTGTACCAGGTACCCGTGCGCGGGGCGATGTCAACAAGAAACAGGATGGCGGCAACTACCACGGCGAAGGCGATGACGACGACCAGCGCCTGCACCACCGACGGCAGCGTGCCGATCCATTGGAAAAAGTCGATCGCGGTCACGGAGTCCCCTTTACAACAGCGTGCAGATCATCATCGGTACACGCGCCGTCGCGTGAACCAGAACTGGCGGGTCGCCCGAAGGCGACCCGCCAGGAGCCGGATCAGCCTGCCGGCCAGCCCGTCTCGATCTGTGCGAGGACCTCGTCGGTCGGCGAGCCGTTGACCCAGGCGACCATGCCCTTCCAGAACGTGCCCGCACCGACAGCACCCGGCATCAGGTCACTGGCGTCAAAGCGGAACGTGGTGTCGGGGTCTTGCAGGATCTTGATGGTTTCCTGCAGGATCGGGTCCTGTGCGTTGGCCGGGTCAAGGCCGTTGTTCGCGGAGGTGACACCGCCCAGGCTCACGCGGCTGTTCGCCCACTCGGGGCTGGACAGGTACGCGAGCACCTTCTGTGTTGCTTCGCTGTCGCTGAACGCGCCGACGATTTCACCGGCACCGGTCACTGCGCTGGCGTCGGCGGTCTCACCCGGCAGCATGAAAGCCCAGACGTCGCCGTCTTCTGCGATGTTGGTGCCCTCGGGGAAGAAGCCCGAGAGGAACGATGCCTGGTGCGTCAGTGCGCACGAGCCATCGGCGACCTTCGGGGCGACATCTCCGAACGCTGTCGAGTTGATCGAGCGCGCATCACCGAATCCGGCGTTGACGTTCGCCGGGTTCAGCAGGATCGCACCGACCGAGTCGAATGCGGTCTTGATCTGCGGGTCGGTGAAGGGCACCTCGTTGGTGACCCACTGGTCGTAGACCTCGGGTCCTGCCTGGCGAAGGACGTAGTCCTCGATCCAGTCGGTGCCGGGCCAGCCGGTCGCCGTGCCAGATTCGAAGCCGGCGCACCACGCGGGAGTACCAGTGGCGGCCTGGATCGTCTCTGTGAGAGCGGTCATATCGCCGAGAGTTTCGGGAACTTCTACACCCCACTCGGCGAACTTCGTGGGCGAATACCAGATCCAGCCCTTGACGTTGGCCATCAGTGGCGCGCCGTAGAACGTGCCGTCGTAGGTGCCGTAGTTCACCCAGTCTTCGGTCCAGTACTCGTTGGCGTTCTTCTCCACCTCTTCGGGTGCAGGCAAGAGGAAATCGCGCGACGCAAAGTCTGCGAACAGACCCGGCTGCGGGAAGATTGCGATGTCGGGCGGGTTGCCACCCTGAGCGCGGGTGCCGAGCTGCGTCTCGAAGTCCTGGCTGCCCTCGTATTTGATCTCGATGTCGTTCTCTTCGGCCCAGTCGGCCCACGACTCCTGCATGAGTTCAGCTTCGCTGTCGACGATCGTGCCGTAGATGGTGACAGTGTTGCTGCCCGCATCGCCGCCGCCATCGCCTCCGCCGCCCTCGGGCGCACCCGGAGCTCCACATCCTGCAAGCGCGATGCCCGCTGCCCCAAGCAGGGCGAGCGGCGCGAGGCGCCGATAACGCTGTGACAGTGCCATGCGATTTCTCCTCTTCGAGTTCACGTCCCCTGCGCGTGCCGCCACCCAAAGGCGGGCGGATCGGGAACCGCTTCCAGGCCCAACCTACTGGCCTCTCCCGCCCCGGCACAATGGGCATTGATCACAAGCTGACAACCTTTGTCGTCGCATCCGCTGTTCGGATGGGAGCGCTCCCGTGCGATTCGTGTGGAACCGGTTCCGTTCTCTGCCCGATCGGACTACGCTGTGCTCGGGCCCACGGAGCGGCCCTGCCATCAAGGAGGATGCATGAGTACGATTGCGGATGTCGCCGCACGTGCTGGCGTATCCAAGGCGACCGCGAGTCGCGCACTCAGCGGACGTGGCTACGTGGCGGATGAGACGCGCGGGCTCGTCGAAACGGCTGCCGCGGAGTTGTCCTATGTCGCACATTCATCGGCGACCAGCCTTGCCACCGGGCGCACGCAGACCGTGGGCGTCATCGTTCCCAGCCTCGGCCGGTGGTATTTCGCAGAGCTGCTCACCGGCATCCAGGAGTCCCTGCTCGAACACGGTTACGACCTCGCGCTGTACGGCGTCCCTGAACATTCCGCCGCGCGTGACAAGGTCTTCGGTTCCGTGCTGCCACGCAGACGATTCGACGGGATCATCGCCGCCGGCATCCAGCCGAGCGCACACGAACTTGACCGACTGCGCGATCTCGGCCGTCCTTTGGTGAGCGTCGGGCCGTACAACGATGGCACGAGTGCGGTGTCGATCGATGACGCCGCTGCCGCGCGGATCGCGACAGAGCACCTCATCGACGTCGGTCATACCGCGATCGCCTTCATCGGTGGTTCAGCGGACCCGAATGCCCTCGGTTTCGGCGACGCGCGTCGGCTCGATGGCTATCGCGAGGCGATGGATGCCGCAGGCCTCAGCGCGCACATCAGCGTGAGCCCGGCCGCCGGCAGCATGCCGAGCGGCTATGACGCGGCCGTCGATCTCCTCGGCAATCGGCGCACCCGACCGACGGCAGTCGTCGGAGTGTGCGACGAGGCAGCGATCGGTACGATCATCGCTGCGCGACGGCTCGGGATCGCCGTGCCCACCGAACTGAGCGTCGTCGGAATCGATGACCACCAGCATGCGGAGATGTTCGCCCTGACGACGATCCGGCAGCTGCCTCGGGAGCAGGGCAATGAGGCCGTGCGCTTGCTGCTGCATCAGCTCGAGTATCCCGCATCCGCCCCCGTGCACAAGGTCGCGCCGTCTGCCCTAGTGGTGCGCAACTCCTCCGCACCCCCGCGCTAGCCCCTGCCCCGTCGCCCCCGTAACCCCCGTAACCCCTTGCGAGCGGGCGCTTGTGGCTCATTTTGCGCGAAAAATAGAGCCGCGCGCGCCCACTCGCAAGTGTGAAGAGGGGAAACACGAAGGCCCCGGGCGTGAGCCCGGGGCCTTCGGTGAAGCGGTGAGACGAGTTACTTAAGCGTAACCGTGGCGCCAGCGGCCTCGAGGACCTCCTTGGCCTTCTCAGCGGTCTCCTTGTTAGCGCCCTCAAGGACAGCCTTGGGTGCACCGTCGACGACAGCCTTAGCCTCGCCGAGGCCGAGCGAGGTGAGCTCGCGGACAGCCTTGATGACCTGGATCTTCTTCTCGCCAGCAGCCTCGAGAACGACGTCGAACGAGTCCTTCTCTTCCTCTGCCTCAACAGCGGCACCAGCAGCGCCTGCAGCAGCGGCCGGGGCAGCAGCGGTGACGTCGAACTTCTCCTCGAACGCCTTCACGAACTCGCTGAGCTCGACAAGGGTGAGGTCTGCAAACTGCTCGAGCAGCTGCTCAGTGGTGAGCTTCGCCATGATGTATCTCCTAGATTGGTGGGGTTTGTAGAACGAGAACGCCAGTCGCTTACGCGGCTGCGGCGGTCTCCAGCTTTTCGCGAAGAGCATCGACGGTGGCCGCAGCCTTGGCCATCGTTGCCTTCATCATGCCCGCAGCCTTCGCAAGCAGAACCTCACGGCTCTCCAGCGAGGCGTACATGTTGACCTCGTCGGCGTTGAGAGCATTGCCCTCAAAAACGCCGCCCTTGATCACGAGAAGCGGGTTGGTCTTGGCAAAGTCACGAAGAGCCTTCGCAGTGGCGACGAAGTCACCGTGCACGAACGCAACAGCAGACGGACCCTTGAGGTCGTCATCCAGTGCAGAGATTCCCGCTTTGTTCGCGGCAATCTTGGTCAGCGTGTTCTTCACCACGGCGTACTCAGCGTTCTCACGGATGCTGCTCCGCAGCTCCTTGAGCTGGGCAACCGTCAGACCGCGGTACTCGGTCAGCAGGACGGCGTTCGAGTTCTCGAATGACTTCGTGAGCTCGGCAACCGATGCATCCTTCTGCGCCATGGTCACTCCTTGGTGGGTACGAGATGCCACACGGTGGTGAAGCATCGACCTCGACCACGACTGCAATAGAAAAAGCTCCGGCGCAAGCGCACGGAGCTTTGAAAGATCGTGACACCTGCGCGGGCCCCTGCAATGCAGAGCTTCGATCCTCGTGTTCGCACACGACGACGACCAGCGGTCTTCGGTTGAGCTAACTCTACGGCATCTCCTGCCCCACCTCAAATCGAGCGGCCTACCGCCGGCAAATCGACCTAGCTAACGCCGGTCTGCGGCGCGGCCGGTGTGGCCGGCGAGAGCATCAGCGGCGCGCACGAGGGTGAGGTGGGAGAACGCCTGCGGCGTATTGCCCGCATGGCGCGCACCCTCGACGTCGTACTCTTCGGAGAGCAGTCCGACATCGTTGGCAAGACCGACCAGCCGATCCATGAGCGCACGCGCGTCATCGATTCGACCGCTCGCCGCGTATTGCTCGACGAGCCAGAAACTGCAGGCCAAGAACGGATGCTCGCCGCCTTCCAGTCCGTCTACGCCGGACGAGGTGCGGTATCGCATCAGCAGCCCGTCCCGCACGAGCGTCTGCTCCATCCGCTCGACGGTACGCAGCATCCGCGGATCGTCTGCGGCGCAATACCCGACCTGCGGAAGGGTGAGCAGGGACGCATCCACTTCATCGGAATCGTAGTGCTGCACGAAGTAACCGTCGGGGTGAACGCCTCGCTCGTCGATCTCCGCGCGCAGTCGATCGCACATGTGCGCCCACACTTCCGCGTCACCTGACATGCCGTGCTCGCGGACGGCCCGCACCCCACGATCGAGCGCCGCCCACATCATGACTCGCGAGTGCGTGAAGAACTGCGGCTCTCCGCGGATCTCCCAGATTCCGTTGTCTGGTCGGTCCACGCCTGCGATAACCCGCGCGATCAGCGCACGCTGCAACGGCCACGAGAACTCCGTCTCGTCAAGACCCGCAAGCCGCGCCGCCTCCAGCGCGACGAGTACCTCGCCGATCACATCTGCCTGATACTGATCGACCGCACCGTTACCGATCCGCACCGGCGAGGCACCGTCGTAGCCGGGAAGGCTGCTCAGTTCCCGTTCGGCGAGATCCCGTTCCCCGGCGATGCCGTACATGATCTGCACTTCCTCAGGCTCACCGGCCACCGCTCGCAGCAACCAGCGCCGCCAGTGATGCACTTCCTCAAGGAAGCCGTGCGCGATGAGCGCCTCCAATGTCAGCGCGGCGTCGCGCAGCCACACGAAGCGGTAGTCCCAGTTGCGAGGGCCGCCGAATTGTTCGGGCAACGACGTCGTGGGCGCGGCCACAATTCCACCGGTGTCACGATTCGTGAGTGCGCGCAGCACGAGAAGCGATCGAACCACGGCGCCGCGGTGCGGCCCCTCGTGCGCGATCGAGCTTGCCCAGCCCTGCCACCACGAGCGCGTCCGGGCGATCGCCGGTTCGACGTCCAACGGCACCGGAGCATCCTCAAAGGATGGGAACCAGGCGAGCGTGAGGTCACGGGTCTCCCCCGCGGATATCTCGAACGTCGCGGTATGCGCGTGATCGGATGCCACGAGCGCGACGCCCCGCACGATGACAGCTTCCGGTCCTGCAGTGGCGTGCAGCGCGGGCGCCTCAGGTGTACCCACTTGCCGCACCCAGGGCAGGGCCCGCGCATAGTCGAAGTGCATCCGCAGTTCCGTGGTGAACTCGACGGTGCCGGAGAGCCCGACGATCCGACGCACGACGTCGGTGCGATCCTCTGTGATCGCAAGGAAATCCTGCACCTCTGCCACGCCGCTGGCGCTCTCCCAGCGAGTCACGAGGATGAACGTGTCCGGCAGATAATGGCGAGCGACGGTCGCCTCGGCATCCTGCGGGCGGAGCAGCCAGCGCCCGTGTGAAGGATCCCCCAGCAGAGCGCCGAAAACGGAGGGTGCATCAAAGCGCGGCAGGCACAACCAGTCGATACTGCCATCGCGCGACACCAGCGCGGCCGTTCGGCAGTCACTCAACAGTGCGTAGTCCTCGATAGGGGCTGGCATCTGACCGATTCTTGCACGGCGCTGGCCGATATGCACTGATGGGAATACGGTGGGCGCATGGATGCCAAAACCACGCTTGTGATCTTGGGAGCCTCGGGCGACCTCACCGCCCGACTGCTGCTGCCCGCGCTCGGCCAGTTACTCACCACGGAACCCGAGCGTCGCGTGCGACTGATCGGCGCGGGAACCGAAGACTGGAAGGACGACGATCTGCGTGAGGTGGTGCGCACTTCGTTCGCATCTTCGGATGCTGAAACCGCCACCGACTGCGTCACCGTGGAGTACCGCCAGGCCGACATCACTCAGGCAGACGATCTGGCGGCGCTGTTGCAGGGACTCGAAGGACAGGTCGCCATCTACTTCGCTGTGCCACCGGCAGTGGCGGCCGCCGCCTGCGAAGCCCTCACCCCAGAGATGCTGCCGGATGGCACGATGCTGGCGCTGGAAAAGCCGTTCGGCACGGATGAAGCCAGCGCGCGCACACTGAATGCACGCTTGGCTCAGCTCGTGCCGGAGCGGCAGATATTCCGCGTCGATCACTTCCTGGGCAAGTCCACCACGCTGAACCTGCTCGGCGCGCGTTTCGCGAATCGGCTCCTCGAGCCGCTCTGGTCGGCGGAAAGCATCGAATCCGTCGCGATCGTCTACGACGAGAAGCTCGGGCTGGAGGGTCGCGCTGGCTACTACGACGGCGCTGGTGCCTTCATCGACATGGTCCAGAGCCACCTGCTGCAGGTGATGGCGGTGCTCGCCATGGAACAGCCGGCAACCCTGGGCGAAGCCGACTTCCGCGAGGCGACCTCTGCTGTCCTGCGGGCGACCTCGGTCTGGGATGACGACCCGGTGTCGTCTTCTCGACGCGCGCGGTATACGGCGGGCAGTGTCGACGGCGTCGCGAAGCCGTCGTATGTCGACGAGCCGGGAGTTACGCCTGGCCGCAAGACTGAGACGCTCGCCGAGGCGACGTTCGAGGTGTGCAACGCCCGCTGGGCTGGCGTTCCGTTCAGCATGCGTTCCGGCAAGGCGCTGAGTGATCCGGCAAGAGAGATCATCGTCACGTTCCGCGCCGTGCGCCATGTTCCGGTCGGGCTCACCGGCTCCTCAGCCGGCGCGATCCTGAGGTTTTCGCTGGCGCCGGATCGGATGTCGTTGGAGCTCAACCTGAACGGCGCCGACGATCCGTTCGTGCTCGAGCGGGCCACTTTATCGGCAGACCTCGGTGCGGGCGAACTGCTGGCCTACGCGGAGGTGCTCTCCGGCATCCTCGATGCTGACCCGATGCTCTCGGTGCGCGGCGACGCTGCGGAACAGTGTTGGCGGATCGTCCAGCCGGTCAGCGATTCCTGGGCGCGCGATGAGGTGCCACTTGAGGAGTACGCCGCAGGTTCTGCTGGCCCGTCTGGCTGGCCGACGAGGCGCTGAGCGACAGCCTCATGCCGCGCTCGTGCAGCGCTCGGTGCGGCGCTCGGTGCGGCGCTCGGTGCGGCGCTCGTTCGGCGCTCGTACTCCCCCGGGTGCGGCGCGGCAGGGCGGGTGACGTCATCGGCTCGGGGTAGCCTCGAATAGTGAATCCGGAACTTCAGGCTCGAATCGTCGCGGACTCCCGCGACCGTGTCGCCTGGCTCCGAGCACGAGCGCGTGGCATCACTGCGACCGATGTCGCAGGGCTCACGAGCGAGAACTCCATCAAGCGCGCGGCGGACGCGAAACTTGGCGGCGGTCCGCGCTTCGGCGGCAACGCCTACACCGACCATGGACGTCGGCGCGAGCCGGAGATCGCCGCTTGGGTGGCTGCGACGCACGGCATCCAGCCTTCGTCAGCACTGTTCCGCGCGGAAGCAGAGCACCGACATTTGGCCACGCCGGATGGTGTCGTCCAGAACGGCGACGGCCGCATCCTGCTCGCCGAGATCAAGACGACCAACAAGAACTGGCGCACGATCCCCCGCACCTACCTGCGACAGGTGTGGTGGCAGCAGCACGTGCTCGGAGCCGAGCGCACCCTGTTCATCTGGGAAGAGCACGACAACTTCCGCCCGATTCATGACGAGCCGCGATGCGTGTGGATCGACCGCGACGACCGCGAGATCGGCACGCTCGTCGGGCTCGCGACGCGCCTGATCGATGAGCTTTATCACCGCACCACGGGCCAGCCACCGCCAAGGGCTGACACCGTCAACGGCGCCAGCCGGCGCGACGCCCTCCGCGAGCGCGACGCCTTCCGCGCACTCGCCCTGACCGACTAAGTCGGGGCCCCGGCCGGCCTCGGTCCGCCCTTCACCGGCCCCACACCGACACCTGCCCCGCCGCACCTGCACACCTGCAGTGCCGAAGCACGGATGCAGGGGCATCCCTCGGCGTTTCGCCGTACATCCGTACGATCGCCCTGCAAGTGTGCCCGCAGATCCCGACCCGATCCCGAACCGGCACTTAGTTGACAGATGTCAACATCCGAACTATCGTTGACGTTTATCAACTTTTGCGCGCCATGGCCGTCGCGCCACTCACTTTTCAGGTTCAATTCGAAAGGTGCGCATGAGCGCTCAAAAACCTTCCACGTCCGCAACTGCGACCCGAATGACACACCGACAGGTGCTTCAGGCGCTGTCCGGCCTGCTGCTGGCGATGTTCTGCTCGATGGTCTCCACAACCGTCGTCAGCACCTCCCTACCGATCATCGTTCCCGAGCTCGGCGGATCGCAGACTTCGTACACCTGGGTCGTCACGATGACTCTGCTCACCACGGCGATCTCCACACCCATCTGGGGCAAGCTCGCCGATCTCGTCAACCGCAAGAACCTGATGATCATCGCACTGACGATCTTTGTCCTCGCGAGTGCCGGCGCCGGGCTCTCGCAGAACACCGAAATACTCATCATGTTCCGCGGGCTCCAGGGCCTCGGTGGTGGTGGCCTTGCGGCTCTCAGCCAGGTGCTGATGGCAGACATCCTTTCGCCCCGTGAGCGTGGCAAATACATGGGCCTGTTCGCGGGCGTCATGGCGATCGCCACCGTTGGTGGACCGCTGCTCGGCGGCGTGCTCACCGACAGCGTCGGCTGGCGCTGGAACTTCTACGTCGGCGTGCCGCTCGGCATCATCGCGATCATCGTGCTGATTCGCACACTGAAGATCGATCAGACCCGCGTAGGAAAAGTCCGCATCGACTACTTCGGCATCGTGCTGCTGTCGGTCGCCGCTGGTTTCCTGCTGGTATGGGTATCCAACGTCGCCACTTACGGCTGGCTCAGCTGGGAGACGCTGGCAATGGTCGGTACCGCTGTGATCGCTACGGCGCTCTTCATCGTCGTCGAGCTCAAGGTTGCTGAGCCCCTCATCCCGCTCACGCTTTTCCGTAACCGCACCTTCACACTGTCCGTCCTCGCATCGATCTCGATCGGTGTCGCGATGTTCGGTACCTCGGTGTACCTCGCTCAGTACATGCAGATCTCCCGTGGCTACGGCCCGACTGAGGCGGGCCTGCTGACCATTCCGATGGCAGCCGGCATGCTCATCTCCTCGACGATCATCGGCCAGCTCGTCACCCGCACGGGAAAATGGAAGAGCTTCCTCGTCGCCGGTGCGGTGCTCATGATCGCCGGAACTTCGCTGCTGTCCACACTGGAATACGACACCTCCCTGTGGCTCGTCGGTATCTACATGTTCCTGCTCGGCGCCGGAACCGGCATGACCATGCAGAACCTCGTACTCATCGTGCAGAACACCACAGCCCCGCAGGAGATCGGCGTGGCCAGCTCTGGCGTCAACTTCTTCCGCACCGTCGGCGGCACGACGGGTGTCGCCGTGATGGGTTCCGTGCTCGGTGCGAGTATGGCGCAGCAGCTGACCGACCGCGCAAAGGAGGTCGCTGCCGCACTCGCCTCGCTCGGAGACGAAGGCAAGGCGATCGCCGCGCAGCTCGCGTCCGGCGCACTGCCCACCACCCGTGACATGCCGGAGGCGATCCGCCTCATCATCGAGGATGCTTCTGCGCAAGCAATCTCGCATGCCTTCCTCATCGGTGTGCCGCTCGCCGTGCTCAGTCTGATCGCGATCGTGTTCCTGCCGAACAAGCCGCTGATCAAACAGAACAACATCGAACGAGTGCGCGAGCAGCGACGCGAGAACGAGCTCGCCGTCGCCACGGCGGAGACCGGCTCGATTCCGGTATACCGTTCAGGCGGCGACCACTCATGACCACTGAAATCGACAACACCTCGAGCACGGCCGCGGACACCTCCTCCATCCCCGTGCTCGAGGAAGAACGCGTCACTGCGATCACCGCGCTGGAATCCGAATTCGGCGAGCTCATCACGCACTTCCGCCGGGTCGTGATGGACAACGCGAACCGCCTCAGCCCTGGCATGCTCCCCGGCGCCTATAAGACCTTCACCACGATCGTGCGCTACGAGTCGAGCACCGCGTCCACGCTTACCGACGTACTGCAGATGGACAAGGGGCAGCTCAGCCGCACCGTGCGTGAGCTCGAAGAGCTCGGACTCATCCAGCGCACACCGGACCCGGCCGATCGCCGCTCTATGCTGCTCTCCGCGACCGAGGATGGGCTCACCCGGCTCGCAGTGGCACGGCGCCCGCAAGAGGGAGCAATGCTGCGCCGTCTGGCGGACTGGGAGCTGGATGACATCTCGACGCTCACGGCTCTCCTGCACCGGCTCATCACAGTGACGCGCGAGGCCTGAGCTCAGTCGAGCACCCGCTCCGCTTCCTCGGCGACTTCGCGCGCGATGGCGTCGAGGAGGTGTGAGCGCAGGTTCCATTGCTGCCAGTAGAGCGGCACTCGAACAGGCTCCCCGCCGAGCGGAACGAGCGCCCCGGAATCCACCGCACGCGCCGCCTGCTCCCAGGGAAGCATTCCCCAGCCGAGGCCGAGGATGACAGCCTGGGCGAAGTCGTGCGATGCCGGAACGTAGTGGCGTGGGATTCCGTGCTCGGAGACTCCCTGCGATGTGAGCCACACATGCTGCAGCGTGTCGCGCCTGTCGAAATCAACGAAGGGCGCATGCCGGAGCGCCTCCGCACCAGCGCCGTTCGGGAACCAACGCTGAGCGAACTCCGCGTTGGCAACCGCCTCGTAGCGGAACACTCCCAAGCGCGTGACAGAACAGCCAGAGACCGGGGTCGCCTCCGAGGTCACCGCTGCCATCACCTCACCCGACTCCAGCAGGCGTGCAGTGAAGTTCTGATCATCGCGATGCAGGTCGAAGTCGATGTCGTGCCGAGCCGAAAGACGGGCGAGCGGCGCCAGGAACCAGGTAGCCATCGAATCGGCGTTCACCGCGAGAGGAACGTTCACACGCCCGCCGCCCGCGTCGAGCCCCAACGCTGTCAGAGCTTCATGCTCGAGGAGCGCAACCTGGCGCGCCATCCGAACCACGGCCTCCCCCGCTGCTGTCGCAGTTGCCGGCTTGGAGCGGACAATGAGTACCTGTCCGAGCTGCTGCTCAAGCGACTTGAGTCGTTGGCTGACAGCCGACGGGGTGATGCTCAGTCCTCGAGCGGCCGCGTCAAGACTTCCGCCGTCGACGATCGCGGCGACCGTCAACGCAAGCTCAGCGGATACTCCTGCCATATAAGGAACACTAATGCTTCGTAAGTTCTGATCGCTGGATCTTACGTCCGCCAAACCGTAGCGTCGGAGAGTGCTCTCCTTCTTTGCCGGCCTCGGGCTCGGCCTCTCCCTCATCGTCGCGATCGGCGCGCAGAACGTCTACGTGTTGCGTCAGGGCATCCGGCGACGCCACGTCGTCGCCGTGGTCGCGATCTGCGCTTTGTCGGATGCCGTGCTCATCATCGCCGGCGTTGCCGGCCTCGGATATCTGCTGGAGTCGATGCCGTGGCTCATCAATGCGGCCCGAGTACTGGGCGCTGTCTTCTTGTTCGGATACGGCGCACTCGCCGCACGTCGAGCGCTTCGCCCTGGCGGGGATGTTCTTCGAGCAGATGAGGGAGCAGACCGCACCGTCACGTCGACGCTCCTACCCGTCATGCTCACTGCGTTGGCCCTTACCTGGCTGAACCCGCATGTCTACCTCGACACAGTCCTGCTGCTCGGTTCGATCGCAGCCACCCACGGCGAGACGCGCTGGTTCTTCGCCGCAGGGGCGGTACTCGCCAGTGCGGTCTGGTTTACCGCGCTCGGATTCGGCGCACGCTACCTCGGCCACTGGCTGGACACACCGCGCTCATGGCGCATCCTCGACGCACTGATCGCCGTCGTAATGATCGCACTCGCAGTGAGCCTGGTGCTTCCGGTGATCACGGGGTGATGGAGAAAGCACGTTAACGCAGAAGAGCCACCCCGACTGGGGTGGCTCTTTCTCTGCGAACACAATGCAATACACAAAGCAAAGCAATACACAATGCAAAATGGCCACCCAGCTTTGGGTGGCCATTTTGTCTAAAAGAAGTCCGGCGGTGTCCTACTCTCCCACAGGGTCCCCCCTGCAGTACCATCGGCGC
>NZ_JBPXMS010000005.1:0-179487 GCF_051842815.1 Microbacterium sp. A84
GGACCATACCGATGCCCATTTCACCGCAGAATCACGCGGCTAGATCAAGAACCCATCCACTCCTTTTGGCCTATAACCCTCGTTTCTCAGGTGCACGGTTTCTCAGGTGCATCGTGCAGTGATCGTCAGGGCCGCCTGATCGACAACCTGCTCCTTCTCTCCGTCAGTGAGGGCCCATCCGCCATGGACCAATCTCGGCCAGAACACCATCGTCGCGATCATCCCGAGGAACTGCGCTGAGATGGCCTCCGCATCGTCGAAGTCGGCAGTCCCTGTGTCCCGCGCAGCGATGAGGAAGTCTTTGAGAGCCGTGAGCACGGGGAGTGTACCGAAATCGAAGGTTCGCTCACGAAGTTCAGGGAAGCGCGGTGATTCCGAGATCACGATCCGCATCAGGTCGGCCATGCCGGAACGATCAAGTAGCCGCACGTAGGCCTTCCCGAGAATCACGAGTCCGCCGAGGAAGTCATCAGGATCTGGCGCAACCGGTTCGGTGCCCGGCATGCTCCCAGCCGCGAGCACGGTCGCTTCGAACAACTCCGCCTTTGTGGGGAACTGCTTGAACAACGTGGCCTTCGATACACCTGCTTGCCTGGCGATCTCCGCGAGCGAGGTGCGATCGTAGCCGTTCTCCAGGAACGGGCGCGCGGCCGCCGCGAGAATCGCCGCGCGGTTGTTCGCCGCGATCTGTCGGTGGTACACGGAGAGCTTGCGAGTCATTGCCTCAGTATCGCATTGTGGTGAGCTACTTGACTCACCTTAAATAGAAGAATATGTTTTCGTTATGGTGAGTCGCTCGACTCACTTCTACGAAGGAGCAAAGCATGTCAAAGGTGATGATCCATGCCACCGTGTCGGTCGATGGGTTCATGGCGGATCCCGTCGGAGGAATGGACTGGATGGACGGATTTCCCGTCGCCCCGGAGGACGAGCAGATCGTGGAAGCGATCTGCTCCGACATCGGATCCATCGTCGGGGGCGCGAACAAGACTCAGACCATTGAGGACGGGGAGATCCCGTACGGCGGGTTCCTGAAGGTGCCGGTGTACTTGATGACGCACAGTGAGCAAGCGGCGGTCGAGCAAGACGGGACCACGTTCATCTTCGTCGTCGACGATATCGAAGAGGCTGTGCGGCGTGCGCGGCACGACGCCGGAGAGAAGTGGGTGAGCCTTCTGGGGGGCCGCGTCGCGAGGCAGTGCCTCACCCTGGGGCTCGTGGACGAGCTCCGCCTGCATGTCGTGCCGGTCGTGCTGGGTGAAGGGATCCCTCTCTTTGCCGGCCTGGAGCATCAACTCCGCCTCGAACGCATGGAGACCTCTGCATTCGCCAGCGAGGTCCACCTCCGCTACCGGGTCCTGCGGGATGTGCCGGCGTCCGGAGACTGAGTACCGATGCGAACCTCGTCAGCGCCGCACGTCGTAGACGAGCCTCACCACTCCGTTGGCATACGTCGTGGAGTCGCGCAGCGCCAAGCCGCGGCGATCGGCGCCACTCGCACCGAAGATCGTTTTGCCGCCTGGCAGGAGGTAGGGGAACATCAGCAGGTTGTAGCGGTCGATGAGGCCCGCTTCGCCCAGGCGCAGGGCGAGGTCGGCGCTGCCGTGAATGAAGATCGCGCCGCCGTCGGTCTGCTTCAGGCTGGCGATGTCCTCGGTGGTGCGCAGGATCGTCGTCGGACCCCAGCCGTCGACCAGAGCGTCGTCGCCGAGCGTCGTGGATGCGACGTACTTCGGCAGGTCGCGGTAGGCCGCATGATCAGGCGACGTCGGCCAGAAGTTCGAGAACGCCTCGTAGCTGTTGCGGCCGAACAATAGCGCCGTCGTCTCCTCGAGTTCTTCCGCCTTCAGTGAGAACGCTTCGGGGACGAATTCGGTGTCGAATACCCAGCCGCCGCCTGGGTGCCCCTCGCCTGTGCCGCCGGGAGAGTCGATCGCCCCGTCGAGAGTGATGAATCCGGTGTAGATCAGTTCGCGTGCCATAGTTTCGCTTTCGTGTGTAGGGACATCCGTCGAGGTCTTCATAAAGACGTCGAACGGGGCGTCCACAGATCGACATCTCCCGGACAGTATTCCCCGAGGATGCCGAGATTTGTTCACGCGCCTATTGACGCCGGCGCTCGTAGGCAGGGCATGTGCTGAGGCTTCGTTCCCGCTCGACGTAGGATCAAAGAGTGCTGATCGGTCTGATGCGTCCCGTGGAAACCACCTCTGTTGACGTTGAGGCGGCAGATCTCGCCGCTGTCCAGACCCAGCTTGCTCTGCAGAAGCCACAAGGCTTTGATCTCATCTCCGCACCCGTCAAAATGATCAAGGGTGCGTCGACGCTCAAGGCAACGGGCACTTTCGCCCGACGTGACCAGGTTGAGCAGATCGACGCCGACGATATGGATGCGCTGCTCGCCAAGGTGCCCGGGGGCTGGCAGTTACTGAACGTCCGCGACGCGTCCTGACCTGAGCCTTCCCTGTCGCAGCGGGAAGAAAAACCCGGCTTGCGGGCCGGCGGATTAAGCCCGGAAAGTCTTCCCGCCACCGCCAGATTCCACCTGGATCGCCTCACCCCCGACGCCGGCGCACACCCTCAGCAAGAGCGGCCAGCGAGATGGCCGTGGCATCCCAACCCATGCAGGCATCCGTCACGCTCTGGCCGTGCACGAGCCGGCTGCGTACAGACACATCAAGCTTCTGGGCCCCGGCGACAAGGTTGCTCTCGAGCATCACGCCCGCAATCGCCGCGCCATCCACAGCGATCTGCTCACCGAGCTCGGCAGCAACCTCGGCCTGACGCACGTGGTCCTTGCCGCTGTTGCCGTGGCTGGCGTCGATGATGACGCGCGACGTGAGAGACGCAGCATCCAGACGCTGCGATGCACGCCGCACGGTCTCGGCGTCGTAATTCGGTCCGTCGGCTCCGCCGCGCAGGATCACCGAGGTGTCGGGGTTTCCCGTCGTGGCCACAAGGCTCGCCCGCCCGTCGGCGCCGATGCCGAGGAACGCCTGCGGGGCGGATGCTGAGGCCGCAGCATCCAGCGCCACCTGAAGTCCGCCGTCGGTACCGTTCTTGAAACCGATCGGCATCGACAGCCCAGATGCCAGCTGCCGGTGAATCTGGCTCTCCGTGGTGCGCGCGCCGATGGCGCCCCAGCTGATGAGGTCGGCGGTGTACTGCGGGCTGATCAGCTCGAGGAACTCGGTGCCACACGGCATCCCGAGTGCGGTGACATCGCGCAGGAACCCGCGCGCCATCCGCAGTCCAGCCTCGATGTCGTGGCTGCCGTCGAGGTGCGGGTCGTTGATGAGGCCCTTCCATCCGATCGTCGTGCGCGGCTTCTCGAAGTACGTGCGCATCACGATCAGCAGGTCGTCGCGGTGCTGTTCGGCCTCGCGCACCAGTCGACCTGCGTATTCGAGCCCTGCGGCGGGATCATGAATCGAGCAGGGGCCGACGACGACGAGCAGTCGGTCATCCTCTCCCGCCATGATCGCGCGCACCTCATTGCGGGTGCGGGAGACGAGCGCCGCGCGCTCATCGCCGACCGGCAACTCGGTGGCAATGTCGCTGGGTGCGGGGAGCGAAGTGAACTTCGCGACGTGCAGGTCAGCCGTGGAGTCAGTGCTGGCGGTGGCTTCGATAGTGCTCATGGGTCCTGGGTCCTGTCTTCGGTGCGAAGGCGGACCCCGGATGCAGAGCCCGCCGAAACGGCGAAAGCCAGAGCAAAAATGCTCTGGCTTGTCAGCTCTGAAGGTGTCGGTACGCGCTAGATCAGCGCCGGCCCCTCCAGAGCCGACTCATAATACGCATACCAACGGGTTGTCATGGGAATGACCCTACAGCATGCGCACGGGGTGCGTGCGCATGCTGTAGGGCTCACACCAGCGCCGTGAAATCGCGATTCGCGATGTGTCCGGGTCTGGCCGTGTTCGCCGCGAACGGCTCTACGAGCGTGTTCTCGACACTGTTGAACACCATGAACACGTTCGAGCGCGGGTATGGAGTGATATTGTTCCCGGACCCGTGCATGATGTTCGAGTCGAACCACAGTGCGGAGCCCGCGCCGCCCGTGAATTGATCGATGCCGTACTTTTCAGCCATCGCCGTGATGGCGGCGTGACTCGGCACCCCCGCCTCCTGTGCTTGCAGCGACTGCTCGTGGTTGTTGTCCGGAGTCTCGCCTACGGCGGGAACGAACGTGCGATGAGAACCGGGCATCACCATCAGCCCGCCGTTGAACGGATAGTTGTCCGTCAGCGCGATCGACAGGCTGACGGCTCGAGGGATCGGCATGCCGTCCTCGGCATGCCAGGTCTCGAAGTCCGAATGCCAGTAGAACCCCGTGCCGGTGAAGCTCGGCATGTAGTTGACTCGCGTCTGGTGCAGGTACACGTCGGACCCGACGATCTGTCGGGCACGGTCGAGCACCTTGGGGCTGCGGGCGAGGGCATCCAGCACTTGGCTCAGCTTCTCGACCTCGAAGACTGAACGCACCGTTCCAGTGCTGCGTTCGGTGACCATTCGATCGTCGTTCTGTAGCGCAGTGTCTGCGGCGAGCCTGTCGAGCTCACCGGAATACAGCGCAACCTCATCCGCCGAGATGAAGTCGTCGAGAATCGTGAAGCCGCGTTGCTCGTGCACGTTCAGTTCGGCTTCCGTGAACGGTCCGTCATCCGGAGATCCCCACACCGCAGGCTGGGTGCGGGTGATGAAATCCGAAGGGTGGGTCAACCGGGTCGGGAACAGGTCCTCTGCGGTCGTTGTGGTGGTCATGCGTCCTTCTCCTGTCTCTCGTGCTCTCGTTCGGATGTGCTCAGGCGGGCTCGACGACGAGCGGATACACGCCGTTCTCGTCGTGCACTTCGCGCCCGGTGATGGGCGGGTTGAACACGCACACCGTGCGCATCTGGGTGCGCGGGCGCACTTCGTGCTTGTCGTGGTTGTTCAGCAGATACAGCGACCCCGGTGCGAGCGCATGGGTTTCACCGGTGGCGAGGTCGGTGATCTCTCCCTCGCCCTCGACGATGAACACCGCCTCGATGTGGTTCGCGTACCAGAACTGATTCACCGTGCCCGCGTACAGCGTGGTCTCGTGTACCGAGAAGCCCACTTGCTCCTTCGCGAGCACGATGCGCTTGCTGCGCCAGTTCTCGGTCTGGATGTCGGCGTCGGTGTCGGTGATCTCGTTGATGGTACGGACGATCATGCGGGGGTGTGCTCCTTGCTCTCGGCGATGTGGTCGATGTGGTCTGCGGCATCCGGATCGGGCTCGCCGAGGACGGCGCGAATCGATTCGTCGATGATCATGAGGCCGCGTTCGAGCTCGGCATCGGTGATCGTCAACGCCGGGAGGATCTTCATGACCTCGCCCTCGGGCCCGGATGTCTCCATGAGCAGGCCCCGTGCGAACGCCGCCTGGCAGACAGCATCCGCCAAGTCACCCGACGAGAACTGCAGACCGCGTGCGAGGCCGCGGCCCTTGGCAATGAGTTCGTGCTGCGGATACCGCGCGACGAAGGTGTTGAACCATCCCTCGACACGGGCACCCTTGGTCAGGGTGGAGTCGCGCAGTGTGTGGTCGGTCCAGTAGAGGCGCATCGCCTCCGCAGCGGTCGCGAAGGCGGGGCTGATGCCTCGGAAGGTGCCGTTGTGCTCACCGGGCTGCCAGACATCCAGCTCCGGCTTGATCAACGTGAGCGCCATCGGGATGCCATATCCGGAGATCGACTTCGACAGGCAGACGATGTCGGGGACGATGCCGGCTTCTTCGAAACTGAAGAACTCACCGGTGCGGCCACAGCCCATCTGGATGTCGTCGACGATCAGCAGCATGTCGTACTTCTTGCAGAGCGCTGCCAGCGCGCGCAGCCACTCCGCACGAGCGACGTTGATGCCACCCTCGCCCTGCACGGTCTCCACGATCACGGCGGCGGGAGCGTTCAAGCCACTTCCCGTGTCCTCAAGCAGCCGCTCGAAGTAGAAGAAGTCTGGGTAGTCGCCGTCGAAGTAGTCATCGAACGGCATAGGCGTCGCATGCACGAGCGGCACGCCGGCACCGCCGCGCTTGAGCGAGTTTCCGGTCACGGACAGTGCGCCGAGCGTCATGCCGTGGAAGGCATTGGTGAAGTTGATGACCGATTCGCGGCCAGTGACCTTGCGCGCCAGCTTCAGCGCGGCCTCGACAGCATTCGCGCCACCGGGGCCAGGGAAGACGACCTTGTAGTCGAGATCGCGAGGCTTCAGGATCACTTCATTGAAGGTCTCGAGAAAGTCGCGGCGGGCCGAGGTGAACATGTCGAGCGAGTGAACGATGCGGTCATCGGCCAGATAGTCGAGAAGGACTTTCTTCAGCGCGGGATTGTTGTGTCCGTAGTTCAGTGCCCCGGCGCCGGTGAAGAAGTCAAGGTATTCCTTGCCGTCTTCGTCGTACATCGCGGTGCCGACAGCACGGTCGAACACGACCGGCCATGAGCGAGAGTAACTGCGGACTTCGGATTCCAGCTGAGTGAAAATATTCATGTGCTGTGGTTTTTCTCCTGGTTTTTGTCGCGCGGGAGTGCACGCCGCCCTCAACGGGCGGATGGGGGACGGCTAGTTCGGCGGACCGATCTCATAGAGCCGTTCGGGATCGTGGGACGCCGCATCCGAGCTGTCGAGGCTCAGGTGTGCGCTTTCGAATAGTGGGGTGACAACCATCGGCGCGTCACTCCAGCGACGCGCAAGACTGCGGAACGTCTGCTGAGAGGCGACGTTATCGTCAGTGATCGTGGTCTGCAGCGTGCGCACCGGAGGGTGCACAGCGGTGTCGTGGATCAGGTCGTCGAGCATCCGCCCCGCGAGACCGAGTCCGCGGAAGCGCTCATCGACGGCGACCTGCCAGATAAACAGGCATTCGGGATCGGAGGGTCGACGGTAGCCGAGTACGAACCCGGCCGGGTGCTCATCGACAAGAGCGATACGACACGTCGCGGCGAAGTCGCGGGCGTAGAGAACGTAGGCGTATGACGAGTTCAGGTCGAGTGTCTGAGAGTCGCGCGCGATGCGCCAGAGCGCGATTCCCTCGTCGATTCTCGGTGCCCGAATCAGGCTCGTCCTGCCCGACCGCGCATCGATATGCGCGGCCCGTGCTGACGTGCTCGGCTCAATAGAGCCGGGGGAAGTCAGAGCGTTTCACCGTCCCGGATCGGGGGGTGCAACGCTGGCAAGTTCATGTTCATAAGGGTGTGACCTCTGCGGAGAAACAGCTTCGGTTCGCTCTTCACACTGTCATGCCTGTGGCGTGACCTCAAATTCAATTCCGGCGCGGGACGCAATATGTGATCGGGAGCACGCGGAGTTCATAGGCTGGCCGCATGGCACGTTCGAAGCGTAAAACGCTCCCGAAGAACTTCGATGAGATCCTGCGTTCCGGTGATCTAGACGCCGTGCAGAAAGTTTTCGACAAGAGCGCTCTGGACGCTTATGGGGGATATCGCCGACAGACGGCGATCGGATACTCGGATGCCGGTGAGGACGTCGTTCGGTGGCTCATCGCGGAGGGTGCTGATCTTGAAGCAGGCGATGAGAAGGATGCGACGCCGCTGATCGCGCATGCCGGAGCATGGAACGGCAAGGTCGCGCTGCTCCTGGAGATCGGTGCTGACATCACCGCACGTGACCGGAACGGGAAGACGGCTTTGCACGAGGCCGTGCCGTTCCACGCTCACAATGTGCGTGTTCTTCTGGATGCTGGAGCCGACGCGCTCGCCCGCGATGATGACGGGCAGACCCCGCTCGCGCGCGGTCTGCAGCAGTGCTCGACCACCACGATCGAGGAGATGGCCGAGATCGCCGATCTGTTCCTCACGGCGGGTGACGTGGTCGACGACGGGATGCGTGAGTCCGTGCGCCGAATCGCGGCGAACTTCCAAGACATCCGCGAAGTCTTCAACGAGGAGTCTCTGCCGAGAACGGATGCTGCGCTGCGCCGTCTCTACGAACTCTTCAGCGTTGCCCCCATCATCGCCCGTGAGCGCCATGACGGTACCTCGCCGATCCTGCTCCCCGAGGGCGGCTGGGTCGAACAACACAGTGCCCTGTTCGACTTCCTTGTCCCGGCGATGGGTGCGGCGACCACGGCGCAGGGCGAGGCGATCCGCATCAGCGGGCGCGTGGCCAACGAGTTCGACGGCAACGGCGGCGTCAACTGGGGCGACGACTTCCGCCAGATGGTCGAAATGCTGCTCGTGCTGCTGCGTCGCGGCATCCCGCTCGATGATGAAGACCTGGTGGATGCTGCGAATCGTGCAGCGCGCGTGCGCAAGGCGCGACCGCGTGAAGACGACGTCGCAGCCCTGGCCCGGTATGCCGTGGTCTGGGTCGGGCGCAACCCCACTCCTCTTCCTCTCGGCGAGGTGCCGTACAAGCGCTGATGGCCGCGCGATGAACTGGTAATCTCAGCGGGTCTGTGCGTGATGCACAACGATCACCGCGTCGGGGAGGACGAGATGACCAAGATCAAAGCTGCGATGGGTGTCATGGGAGCAATCGTGCTCCTTTCCGGCTGCGCTGCCACGGCACCCGAGTCAGAGAACGCCGAGAAGCCGGATGTCGTGACATCGGCGGAGCCGGTGGTAGAACCTGCAGGCTGGGTCGCACCGGACTCCTGCACCTCGCTGAGCCTGCTGCCGGGGAACACGCTCGCCGGTGACGCACTTGGCGCCTGTGTCGAAGAGATCATGCCGAGCCTGGGCAGTGGCAAGGAGATCTTGCACAACTCCTACGGAACCGGGCAGGCGGTCTTCCGCTTCGTGCCGGACTTCGCGCTTCAGGGGACGACCGCGGGATCTTCCGGCGGCATCGGCGTTACCTTCCTCGGCGATCAGATGTGGGTCGACTTCGGCAATGGACCAGTCAAGGGCGATGTGAACTCGACCGACCCGGAGGAAGTGATCGCGGGCGCAGCCAGCGAGCTCTACCGCTTCTTCACGCTGCCGAGCACGAACGCCACCATGGTCGCTAGCAGCCCGTCGTGGAATGTCTCCGAGATCGAGACAGTCGACATCGGCAACGGCGAGACCGCCGAGGCATACCGCATCACCAGCACTGAGCCCTTCACCTGGCTTGAGATGCCGGTGGATGAATACGTGCTGTGGTTCGCCCCAGACTGGACTCCCGTTGGCAGTGAATCGACGGCGACGATGATGGGTGTGACCGAGACCAGCCGCCAGACGTACTACGACATGGGCGAGCCGGTCGAGATCACGCCGGTTGAGTGAGCGCGGTGTGTGGGATGCTGGGCGCATGATGACCCAGCCGCACCTGCCGCACGAAGATGTCGACCCGGATGGCCTGCTCGAGTACTCGGTGGTCTTCACCGACCGGTCCCTGAATCACATGTCCGCCCGATTCGTGGGCGTCATGCAGCAGACCCTTGAGATCCTCGGTGAGGTGTACAACGCGCACACTTCGGCGATCGTCCCCGGTGGCGGCACCTATGGGATGGAAGCGGTCGCTCGCCAGCTCGCCAGCGGCCGGCGCACTCTCGTCGTGCGCAATGGACTGTTCTCGTTCCGGTGGTCGCAGATCCTCGAGACCGGCGGCATCAGCGACGACGTCACCGTGCTCGCGGCCCGCCCCGACACCGATGACCTGCAGGCCGCGTGGGCCCCGGCGCCGATCGACCAGGTCACCGGAGTCATCCGCGCTCGTCGCCCCGAGGTCGTCTTCGCACCTCACGTGGAGACCGCCGCCGGCATGATCCTGCCCGATGACTACGTACGCGCCCTCGCGGATGCCGCGCACGAGGTCGGCGCTCTGCTCGTGCTCGATTGCATCGCTTCCGGTGCGATGTGGGTCGACATGAAGGCCCTCGGCGTCGATGTGCTGCTCAGCGCTCCGCAGAAAGGATGGAGCGGATCGCCGTGCGCAGGATTCGTGATGCTCAGCGAGGCGGGAGCAGATGCCGTGCGCTCCCGAGTCTCGACGAGCTTCGCCATCGACCTCGCCAAGTGGCTGACGATCGCTGACGAGTATCGCGCCGGACGAGCGGCGTACCACGCGACCATGCCCACTGACCCGCTCACCCACAACCTCGCCGCCATGATCGAAACTCGTGAGCGCGGGTTCGAGGCACTGCGTGCGGCGCAGATCGAGCTTGGTACGCGCGTTCGGTCGCTGCTGGCCGAACGCGGATTCCGCTCGGTCGCGGCACCCGAGTTCGCCGCCCCCGGCGTTGTCGTCGTGCACACGGATGACCCCGTGCTGAAGTCCGGTGCGGCGTTCAAGGAGCAGGGCCTGCAGATCGCTGCCGGAGTTCCGCTGCACTGCGATGAACCGGAGGGCTTCTCGACGTTCCGCCTCGGGCTGTTCGGTCTCGACAAGCTCGGCGACGTCGATGGCACGGTGGCCCGTCTCGAAGCTGTGCTCGACCGGATCGGAGCCTGACGTCGTGACGAAAGTTTTTACTGGCAGCATCCGTCCGCTCGCGACCGACATCGATGAGCAGGTCGAGGCGATGGCCATCGATGACGGCCGTATCGTCGCGCTTGGAACGACGGCCGAGCTGGTTGGCCGTTTCCCTGGAGCTGACATCGTGGCCCTGGACGGCTGGGTCATGCCGGGACTCATCGAGCCGCACGGCCACCCCGCGTATTCGTCGATACTGTTGTCGCATCTGGTCGTCGATATCCGCCCTGTCGTGATTCCGGATGCCGCTGGCGTGCTCGCCGCGCTGACACAGGCGGTTGCGGCCGCCGACGGGCAGGCTGTCTTCGCGAACGGGTGGGATTCGCTGCTACAGCGGGGGCTCCCCGACCCGGACATCCACTGGCTCGATGAGTTCGCCGGCTCCACTCCGATCGTTGTGATCCACAACTCCGGCCACTCCGCCTACTTCAACAGTGCGGCCGCTCGTGCGGCCGGAATCGATGGCAGCACGCCCGATCCGGCGGGCTCCCGCTTCGCTCGTGACGCGAACGGCGACCTCGCCGGAGTCGCCTTTGAAGAAGCCGCGGTCGAGCAGGTCGTCGCCCCGATGCTCGGCAGCGCGCAGCAGCATCTGCCGGAGCTGCTCGTCGCGCATCTGCGCGATCTGTCGCGTCGCGGAATCACGACGGTGTCCGATCTGTCCTGGAACCCCGACCTCAATCCGCTCATCGAGGGTCTGCACGCTCAGGGCGCGTTGCCGGTGCGGCTGCGCTGGTACGAAATGTCGCGTCCTGGCGGCACGGCGGCACCTCGCGGAGAGGACGATCCGGTGTTCCGTCAGATCGGGGTGAAGACCTGGTCAGATGGCTCTCCGTGGATCGGCAACATCGCCACGTCCTTCCCCTACCTCGACACCGATGCGACCCGTGGTCTGGGCCTTGAACCGCACCACGTCGGCACCGCGAACTACACGGCGCAGCAGTTGCTCGCCATCGCCGAGCCCTACGCGGCGGGCGGATGGCAGCTCGCCTGCCACGCGCACGGCGATCTCGCGATCGATTCCACGCTCGACGTCTACGAGCAGATCATCACCAGGCACGCCCTGACCGACCATCGCTTCCGGCTCGAACACTGTGGTGCGATGACTGCGGCACAGTTCGAGCGCGCAGCATCCCTCGGCGTGACCGTCAGTCTGTTCGTCGACCACATCACGTACTGGGGAGAGGTGCTCGTCGACGATCTTTTCGGCGCCGAACACGGCGGAGCCTGGGCGGATGCCGGCGCCGCATTCGCCGCTGGGCACCGCGCAACTTTCCACAACGATGGCTGGGTCACGCCGAACGAGCCGTTCCGCAACATGGCCGTCGCCGAGTCGCGCACCACTCGCAGCGGATTCCGGATGCCTGGTGGCACGCCGGTCACTCGCGCCCAGGCGCTCGCGGGTCAGACGACGAACGCGGCGTGGCAGCTGTTCAGCGAGCACGAGGTCGGCGCGCTCGCACCGGGTCTGTTCGCCGACTTCATCGTCGTCGACCGCGACCCGGTGACCGTCGCTGCTGAGGATCTGGCCGAGACAGTGGTGCGGGCGACGTACCTGGCGGGCGCGCTCGTGGGCTGAGCACTTCCACGAGACGCATGCTACAGTGACTCAAACCGACTAGACGGTATGTAGTTGCGCAAGGAGGCGCCATGTCCGCAGCACGCTTCAACGGCACAGCACGATCTAACGGCACTGCACGCTTCGACGGCACAGTTTCGCTCATCACCGGGGCAAGCCGCGGGATCGGCTTTGCCATCGCTCGGCGCATCGTCGCCGAGGGTGGCTCCGTGGTCATCACCGGTCGCAAGCAGGATGCGCTCGACGCTGCCGTCGCAGAGCTCGGGCCTGCGGCATCCGCCGTCGCTGGCCGCGCCGACGATGCCGATCACCGCGGCGCAGTCTTCGCGCACATCGCCGCTCAGCATGGCCGCCTCGACCACCTCGTGAACAACACCGGCATCAACCCCGTTTACGGGCCCATCGTCGACGTCGATGCGGACGCCGCACGCAAGATCCTCGAGGTCAACGTGGTCGCAGCTCTCGACTGGACGCGCGCCGCACTTGCCGCCGGCCTCAGCCGCAGCATCGTGAACATCGCCTCGGTGGCGGGCCTGAGCGCAAGCCCCGGCATCGCGTTCTACGGCATATCCAAGGCGGCGCTCATCAATCTCACCGCGCAACTTGCCTTCGAACTTGCTCCCGACATCCGTGTCAATGCCGTCGCACCGGCGGTGATCAAGACCGCGTTCGCGCGGGCGCTTTACGAAGGACACGAGGGTGAGGTGTCCGCCGGCTATCCGCTCGCGCGCCTCGGCGAACCCGACGATGTGGCCGGTCCCGTCACCTTCCTGCTCTCTGATGATGCCGCGTGGATGACCGGGCAGACCGTGTCCATCGATGGCGGCGCCAGTATCCGTCCGCTCTGATGGATGGCGCTGATCCATATGTACGACGCGTGATCATGATTCACGGAAAGATGAGGGTATGAAGGATTCACACGTCCCTGAAAACGTCACCCGCGCCGCCGTCGAGTTGTTCGCCACCCGCGGCTACGCGAACACGAGCGTGCAGCAGATCGTCGAGGCCGCCGGCGTCACCAAGGGTGCGATGTACCACTACTTCGAGTCGAAGGATGATCTGCTCTTCGGCATCTACGATTCGCTGCTGACGCTGCAGAAGGCGCATCTCGACGAGATCATCGCGCGGGGCGGGACGACCGATGAGGTGTTGCGTGCGGCGTGCATCGACGTGCTGGAGACCTCGATCGACCACATCGCCGAGGGGGCTGTGTTCTTCCGCAGCATGAACATGCTCTCGGCGCCCAGGCAGCAGGATGTCACCCGTCGCCGTCGCGGATATCACGACGAGTTCGCCGCCCTCATCGGGAGCGGACAGCGCGAGGGGATCTACCGCGATGACATCCCTGTTGCGCTGCTTGTCGCGCACTTCTTCAGTGACGTGCACTATCTGTCGCATTGGTATTCACCAGAGGGACCGGAAGGTAAGACGCTCATCGCCGAGCAGATCACCGACCTGTTTCTCGCCAGCTTGAGGAGAACGGATGCCGTCCCCCATTGAAGTTCCGCAGTCCATGCGCGCCTGGCAGGTCACCAGTCTCGGTGAACCCGCAGAAGCGCTGACACAGCAGAGTGTGCCGACACCGGTGCCGGCTGAAGGAGAGGTGCTCATCCGGGTCGCGGCAGTCGCAGCGAACTTCCCGGATGTGCTGCTTGCTCGCGGCGAATACCAGGTGAAGCCGGAGCTGCCCTTCATTCCCGGCATAGAGTGCAGCGGAACAGTGATTGCGGTGGGCAGCGGTGTGTCCACACACGCTGTGGGCGACCGGGTCGTCGCGGGAAAAATCGGCGTTCTCGCCGAATACGCGGCCGTGGATGCGGCATCCGTGCATCCGATTCCGGACAGCTTCGATTTTCTGGCGGCGTCAGGATTGAACATCGCCTACCAAACCTCGTGGTTCGCGCTGCACCGTCGCGCGAAGCTGCAGGCGGGCGAGTGGTTGCTCGTGCATGCGGCGGCGGGCGGAGTTGGCGCTGCCACCGTGCAGCTGGGCGCCGCCGCCGGTGCCAGGGTAATCGGCGTGGTTGGCAGCGAGGCGAAGGCAGAGGTCGCTCGCGCCGCGGGCGCTGAGCACGTCATCCTGCGCGGCGATGACATCGTCGGCGAGGTCAAGCGCATCACCGGCGGCCACGGCGCAGACGTGGTGTTCGATCCGGTGGGAGGAGCGGCATTCACCGCATCCACCCGTGCGGTCGCTTTCGAGGGACGCATCGTCGTGATCGGCTTCGCGAGCGGTGAGATTCCGCAGCTCGCGGTGAGCCACGCTCTGGTCAAGAACTACGCCGTGCTCGGGCTGTACTGGGGTCTCTACCAGGAGCGTCTGCCGCACCTGGTCGATGAAGCGCACGAGGAGCTGATCCGCCTGTTCGAGTCTGGGAAGATCGCTCCGGTCATCGACAGTGTGGTGCCATTCGACGATGCACCGGCTGCCATCACCAAGCTCGCCACAGGCACGACGGTGGGTCGCGTGGTCATCCAGGTCTCGTCATGAACGATCTGGGCGGGCGGGTGGCGCTGGTCACCGGTGGTGCGCGCGGCATCGGCGAGGCGTACGTCCGCGCGCTGCATGCTGCGGGCGGACGGGTCGTGATCGCGGACATCCTCGAGGATGCCGGACGGGCTCTTGCCGCGGAGCTGGGGGAGCGGGCGCTGTTCGTCTCGTTGGATGTCACCCAGGAGACGCAGTGGGATGCCGCGGTGGATGCGTCGGTTCAGGCCTTCGGCGCCGTCGACGTGCTGGTCAACAATGCCGGCATCGCGAATGCCGCGCCGATCGAGCACCTCAGCACCGAGAAATGGGACGCCGTGATCGCGGTGAACCTCACCGGCACCTTCTTCGGCTGCCGCGCGGTGGTGCCGGTCATGAAGCAGCAGGGCAAAGGATCGATCATCAATATCTCCTCGGTCGAGGGGATGCGCGGCAGCGCAGGGTTGCACGGTTACACGGCGGCGAAGTTCGGGGTGCGCGGCCTCGCCGCGTCGCTCGCAGTCGAGCTCGGACCGTTCGGGATCCGGGTCAACTCGGTGCACCCTGGATTCATCAATACCTCGATGACGACAAGGATCGACCCCGCGCATCTCGACATTCCGCTCGGGCGCCCCGGCGAGCCGGAAGATCTGGCGGGCACCATCGTGTTCCTTGCGAGCGATGCGTCGTCGTTCACCAGTGGCGCGGAGTTCGTCGTCGACGGCGGCATGATCGCCGGTATTCCGCACCGCTGAGATGTTCGCATCGCTAGGCTCTTCGCCCCGGTCCGCCCCGTGCTCAGGCGGTGGCCGGTTGTCGATGGCGAGGTGGAGATTGAGGTCGTGGTCGCCCGGCCGGCCGCCAACGCTGTTCACGGTCCCACCAGAGTGGGCCGCGCACCTCGGGAACGCCGCCGTTCATGCGGATTCGCCACTCGGACAGATGCAGGTTGCGGTGGTGCCACCAGCACAGCAGCACGCCGTTGTCAGTGTGCGTCGGCCCGCCGTCGGCGTGCTCACGAACATGATGGATTTCACACCAGGTGGCCGGGATCGTGCAGCCGGGGATGATGCAGCCACCGTCCCGCAGCGTGATCGCACGCCGCTGAAGGGCGTTGAAGATGCGGGCCGAGGTGCCGATCGAGACGATCCTGCCCTGGCTGTCGAAGAGGACGCGTTGGATGCCGCCCGCGCAGCCCGTTTGTGCGGCGACACGTGCAGGAATGAGGTCACCGGTGTTCTGCACGCCCGCGTGACCTGCGCCGGTGGCGTAATCGTCTGCGTTGACGGTCACCACCAGGGTCGGCGCGGCGCCGCCCAACGTCGGGAAATTGCCCGTGCGCGCAGCGGTGTTGAGTATCGCGGCGAACGCATCGTGGCGCTTCTGCGCACGGGTGCGCGAGTCGACGGGGGAGAGGCCGTGGTCGGCGTCAGTGCCCACGCTGGCGTCATCGTCCGTCGGCGCGAAATGCACTCCGCCCGTGGATGACAGGTCTTCCGGACCGTCGACCCGAGGATTCAGCAGGCTGTCGAGCAGAAGCTGCAGCTGCCCCGCCACCTCAGGGAGCAGGTCGGCGCGGACAGGAATGGTCCCATCACGCAGGCGCCCGATCGTTAACCCGCGTTTGCGGGTGGCGGTGTCATCCGTCGGCTCGGCGCCGTCTGGGTCGAGGTACGCGACGAGCACCTGCGAGAGGAGCCCGAGATCTTCGGGTGTCGGTAGCGGTCCGCGGCCGATGGAAGCGTCGGACTCCGCGTCGGTGTCGATCCCTCGAGCGAGCGCCCCGAGTCGCCGGTCGGCGTCGAGTCGCTGATCGTCGAGGATGCGCGCGCGTGCCTGCTCCAGCGGAGTGATCGCGGCCAGCAGACCGGACAGCCCCAGGTATCCGTCAGTGACGGCCTCGCGCAGCGCGGGATAGCGCGCCGGAAGGAACACGCCCTCGGTGATGCTACGGGTGCGCTTCAGGAAGCCGGCGGCCCGCACCAGCCGGTGAGCCTGGCGGGAGTCGACCAGGGTGAGCATCCGAATGAGGTCCACCGCCGTCGCGCACCCGTAGGTGAGGGTGATCCGGTCGTCGCGCATCGGAGCCGAGCGCTCCTGCACCTGCACGGCCGCCTCGATCTGGAGGGCTTCAAGTCTGCGCTGAACTCGGCCGGTCGCAGCGAGCAGCGCAGCGACGTCGGCATCACTGAGATCGGGAATGACTTCGCGGCCGAACGCGTCCCGCGTCAGCACGGCGAGGGTCTCATCGAGACCCTCAAGCTGTGTGACGACGTTGTTCATACTGACCATTCAACACGGGGGCACGGACATTCGAATATTTGTTCATCACAAGCCCGCAACAACTACATACCGCCCGGTCGGTTTCTGATGTAGAGTGATCAAACCAGCGACACGAAGAGGTGCCGATGTACCCGCACACCCTGCAATCCGACCAGCCGCCCGTCCGGCTCGACGTGAGCCATCTCACGGTGACCTTCGGGGGACTCACTGCGGTCGACGACGTCTCCTTCGACGTCCGGTCCGGCGAGATCGTCGCCCTCATCGGGCCGAATGGCGCGGGTAAGACGACGGTGTTCAACGCGATCTGCGGTCTCGTTCGCAACCGGGGGACCATCTCGCTCGACGGCCGTCCCGCGCCGCGACGCACGGCTCGCCTCATCGGGCAGGGACTGGCCCGCACGCTGCAGGGACTGGGACTGTTTCCCAGCCTGACGGTGCGTGAGAACGTCGGCGTTCCGCTATCTGGGCGACGGGATGCCGAGACCGCGGTGACCGCGCAGCTGGAAGCCCTTGACCTCACCGCGCTGGCTGATCGTCCGGTTGCGGCGCTCGCGTACCCCGACCGCAAGCGTGTCGCCCTCGCCAGGGCCCTCGTCTCAGAGCCCACCATGCTCTTGCTCGACGAGCCGGCCGGTGGCCTCGGCGCGGATGACATCGATGCACTCGCGGAGACGGTTCGCCGGGTGGCGGATGCAGGATGCGCCGTGCTGCTGGTCGAACACCACGTCGACTTCGTGATGGGGCTTGCCGATCGCATCGTGGTGCTGGACTTCGGCCGCGTCATCGCCCACGGGACGCCCGATGCGGTGCGTAACGACCCCCGCGTGGAAGAGGCCTACCTCGGCGTGAAGGCGGATGCTGCCGCACCAGAGGGAGCCAGTTCATGACTGAAACCACCACGCGCACCGGCGCCTCCCTCACCATCAGCAGTCTCACCGTCGGCTATGGCGGCGCACCCGTTCTGCACGACGTCAGCATCGACCTTCGCCCCGGTGAGGTGGTCGCGCTGCTCGGCGCCAACGGTGCGGGCAAGACCACCCTGCTGCGCACCCTCGCGGGACTCGTGCCCGCGGCATCCGGTTCCATCACGCTGGACGGAACCGATCTCGGATCCCTGCGCACCGAGGACCGCGCGCGCCGCGGACTTGCGCTGGTGCCTGAGGGGCAGAGCGTCGTCGCCGAACTCACTGTCGAGGAGAACCTCCGCCTCGGTGCCCTGTGGCGTCATCGCGGTGCCGCCCGCGAGCGCGCGATCAATGGCATCTATGAGATGTTCGAGCCGCTCGCTCGTCGCCGTACCGCCGATGGGCATCAGCTCTCCGGCGGTGAGCGGCAGATGCTCGCCCTGGGCCGGGCGCTCATCTCCGAGCCCCGAGTCCTCGCGCTTGATGAGCCTTCGCTCGGCCTCGCGCCACTTGTGGTCGCACAGCTGATGAGCACCCTTCGTGATGCCGCAGAGCAGCGCGGCATCACCGTGCTCCTCGCCGAGCAGAACGTCACGGGAGCCCTCTCGATCGCCGACCGCGGCGTTGTGCTCGACCTCGGTCGCGTGGTGGCGGATGCTCCGGCATCCGAACTCGCCGGCGACGCCGCCCTCCGACACGCCTACCTGGGGTTCTGATGGATCGTCTCGCCTTCCTGCTCGCCACCGGCCTCGCCCGCGGCGCGATCTTTGCGCTGTTCGCGCTTTCGCTCGTGCTGATCTGGCGTGCTGCGCGCATCATCAACTTCGCGCAGGGCGCGATGGCGCTCGTCGCCACCTACGTCGCCTTCGCGGTCAGCGCGCTGACCGGCAACTACTTCGCCGGACTCGGTGCGGGGCTCATCGCCGGCGCAGTCGTCGGGCTCGTCATCGAACGGGGGGTGATGCGATTCGCCCCGCACGCCAGTCCGCTCACCGGTGTGATCGTCGCGATCGGCCTCGTCATGGTGCTGCAGTCGCTACTCGGCATCCTGTTCGGACCGCAGTATCGTCCCATGGCGGCGCCGTTCGATGACGCACCCATCCTCGTCGGCGGCGTGCCGCTGCTCTCACCGAACGATCTGTTCATCCTGATTGTCGCGCTGGTCGTGATGGCCGCCCTTGCACTCTTGTTCACCCGCACCTCACTCGGCCTGCAGTTGCGCGCAGCGGCATTCGCCCCCGAAGTGTCACGCGTGCTGGGGGTGCGGGTGAACAAGATGGTGACGATCGGATGGATGCTGTCGAGCGCCGTCGCCGCACTCGCGGCGATCCTGCTGGTGCCGACCGAACTCGGATTGAATCCGCACTCCACCGACATGCTGTTCGTTTACGCCTTCGCGGTCGCGGTGGTCGGCGGCCTGGATTCGCCCGCCGGTGCGATGCTCGGCGGCCTCGTCGTCGGCGTCGCGATAACCCTCGTCACCGGCTACCTCGGCGCCACGGTCGCCCCGATCGGCGTGCTCGTGCTGCTCGTCGCGGTGCTGCTGTTGCGGCCAGGCGGAGTGTTCTCCCTACGAGAGGCGCGCAGCGCATGAACCGCATCCTGCCCTCCCTGCGCGGCCCAGGTCGCACGATCGTGTTCGGCGCGATCCTCACCATCCTCGCGATCGGTGGCACATTCCTGCTCGATCCGTACCGCAACTTCCAACTCGCCACGATCGCCGCCGCCTTCTGTACGGTTGCAGGACTCACACTGCTGGTCGGGCAGAGCGGACAGCTCTCCCTCGGCCACGCGGCCCTCATGGCCACCGGTGGCTACGGGTATGCGCTGTCTGCCAATGCTCTGACCGAGGCAGGCATCGCCGGTGCGCCGCGATTCCTGCTCTCCCTCTTCGTCGCCATCCTCGCTGCCGGTGCTCTCGGTCTGCTGCTGGGGCTTGCCGCCGCCCGCCTCCGTGGGCCCTATCTCGCCGGCGTCACTCTGGCGCTCGTGATCGCGGTCCCCGCCGTCACCGCGGTGTTCTCCGGAGTGTTCCGCGGCGACCAGGGACTGCAGATCGCCTATGACGGGGTGCCGGAGGCGCTGAGCGCGATCATCGCCCTCGAGCAGTGGCAGGCGTGGGTCGCCGTCATCGTCGCCGGAGTCGTCGTCACGACGCTCACCGTACTTCGCGGAGGCTCGCTGGGGCTGCGGATGCGTGCCGTTCGCGATGACGAGACCGCGGCCCGCCTCAACGGTGTCGCCGCCGCGCAGGTGAAGGTCACCGCTTTCGTAGTGAGTGCGGTTGCGGCAGGTGCTGGCGGCGCGGTGCTCTGCTTCGTCACCCAGTCGGTGAGCCCTGGCGCCTACACTCTGGCGTTCTCGCTGCTGCTGCTGGTCGCGGCCGTGCTCGGTGGCCTCGGCAGCATCGGCGGTGCGGCGATCGGCTCCGCGCTGATCGTCATGCTGCCCTGGCTCATCGGCACCGCGACCTCGGCGCTTCCGCTGCCGACGGAGGTCGCGCAACGCCTTGCGGGCAACCTCCCCGTGCTCGTTTTCGGCGCACTTCTCATCATCACGATGCTCGTGCGGCCCGGCGGTCTCGCAAGTCTTCGCATCCGTTCTGCAATCTCCCGTACCAAGAACGATTCCGGTCCCAAGAAAGACTCCCACTCCAAGAAAGAGGCGTTACATGTCACAGCAATCACCGCTCCGGCGGATCGCGACTCTCGCCATGGCATCCGCCGTCGTGATCGCGCTCGCCGGTTGCAGCACTCCCGCCCCGGCCGATCCTGAGGCCGCCACCCCCGGTGTCACCGACGACACCGTCACGATCGGCACACACACGCCGCTCACGGGTCCCGCAGCTGCGGGCTACTCGTCCATCTCGGCCGCAGCCACCGCCTACTTCGCGTACCTGAACGATCAGGGCGGCATCAACGGGCGCGATATCGAGTACATCGTCAAGGATGACGGCTACAACCCCGCCACCACTTTGACGGTTGTGAGAGAACTTGTTCAGGAGGACGAGGTCTTCGCCATCGTGAACGGTCTGGGAACCGCGCCACACACGGCCGTGCTCGACTTCCTGAACCAGAACGAGGTGCCCGACCTGTTCGTCGCGTCCGGTTCCACGAACTGGAACCAGCCGGAGAAGTATCCGTTCACCTTCGGATTCAACGCCGACTACATCGTGGAATCGGCTGCGCTGGCGCAGTATGCCACCGACGAGTACCCCGACAAGAAGGTCTGTCTGCTCGGGCAGGACGATGACTTCGGCGACGAGATGATCGAGGGCGCCGAGCTCGTCCTCGGCGAGGGCGGGCTCACGCACGTCGAGCGTTACTCGACATCCAACCAGGACGTCACTGCGCAGATCGGAGCGCTCAAGGCCGCCGGCTGTGAGATCAACATCCTCGGCACAATCAATGGGTTCACGGCGCTCGCGCTGGGTACCGCTGCACAGCTGGGCTGGTTCCCGCAGTGGTTCTCGTCCTCCTCCGGTGCCGACTACCCGACCCTCATCGGCTACCTCGGTGAAGAAGTCGGCCCGCAGCTGCTGCAGGGATTCGTGGGGACGAACTACCTGCCCGCACTCGGTGGCGACAGTGACTGGGTGACGCTGTTCCAGACGGTCAACGACGAGTACAACAACGGCGCACCGTTCGACGGCAACACCATTTACGGGATGAGCGTCGCGTACCTGTTCGCTGAGGCATTGGCTGCCGCGGGCGAAAATCCGACACGCGAATCGCTGGTGGATGCTGTGCGCTCCGGTGACCTCGCCGGCAACGGCATCCTGCCCCTGTCCTTCAGTGACGACAGCCATGCCGCCTACCTCGGCGTCGGCATCAGCATTGTCGATCAGGGTGTGCAGGACTACGTCGGCACGACGTACTCGGTCGAGGGTGGCAAGGTCACCTCGGTCGAACCGGCGCCGGTGGCGCTCACCGCAGAGGGTGTGCCAGGGTCCTGACCTCACGTCCCTCGCGAAGAGGCGGCCCGGATCTGGGGATCCGGGCCGCCTCTTCGCGCGCGGCACCGCTACTTCATCGCCTTAGGCGCAGCATCTTTCCGTGTGCGCCGTCGCCGGAGCCAGATTGCGGCCACGACAATGATCGGAATTTGAGTGAGCCCGTATAAGAGGTGAAAGGCGTAGTGGGTGAACGATTGGTCGGGTTCAAAGGGCAGGACCGTCAGCGGCAGCACGGTGACGATCGCACCCGCAAGGTTCAGCGTTCCCCATGCCAGCAGTGCCCACGCTGCACCCTCACGCAGCGGAGTGAACCAGAGGGCGACGAGTGCGGCGGTGATGAGCAGCGGGATGAGTGATTCTGCGCTCATGATCGTCTGACCTGGTAGGTCGGCGAGGTTGTGGATGAACAACCCGATCCACCCCAGGAGCGCGGCCACGGGTAGCCACAAAGACATCAGGCCAGTCCCATCGCACCGATGACAACCGCGAAACCGCTTGTGAGCAGCGCGAGAGTGTTCGCCGCGACTCGCAGGCCGAAGAAGCGCTCCCAGCGGGCGCGAATTGTGCGCCACTCGGCAGGTGGTTCATCCGCCGACCAGCTCGCCATCCCTCGGTTGATCGGCAGGTCGCCGCGCAGAATCGCGAGGAGGACCAGCACAAGGGCGGCGAGTGTGACCGCGTCGGCTGCCACGACGATCACGGCGCCGGTGAAGGCGGCTGCGATGAGCGCCGCGGCGGTGACTGCGAGGCACGAGAGCATCAGCGGTTTCGCGAGCCGGGGTGCAGTGAGGTCGATCGCGCGTTTCACCGGAATGTAGACGCTCGCGTCCATCATTCGCAGTGCGGGGTTCAATGCGAAGTAACCGGTGAGATGCACGCCGAGCAGGAGCGCGATCAGCACGAGCGCGGTGAGGGAGAGAGCGAACGACGTCATGACCAGACATCCTTTTTCGACACAACCTGCGTGTATCTAGTTGTGAGAATGAACGATGCGTCGGAGGCTGTCAAGGGCATCCGCGGTTCAGAGGCGGGCCGGATCGAAGGATCCGGCCCGCAGGCAGTATCTACTCGCCGCCGCCTACTACTTACCGGCGAGAGTGGCGGTCAACAGGTTGGGGTTGTCCTGGGTGACATAGGCGGCGCTGGGCACGTAGATCGTGTCGTCCTGCACGAGCACCGAGGTCGGATTGCTGAGCCCGTCATCTTCGGTGAGCACCGTGGTGCGCTCACCATTGGTCACCAGGACGACTTCACTGCTCGGATCGAGGGTTGCGACGATCTGATCTTCGCGTCCGGTGAAGGCGAAGTCATCGACACCGACAAGATCCTCGGCTGCGACGGTAATCTCGCCCGCAGCCCCGTCATCCTGGATGTCGATTTGGAGAATCGTCCCGGCGTCGAGATTTGAGACGTAGACGTCACCGCCGTGCAGCTGCACGCCGTTCGCACCGAGGAAGCCGTCCTGAGCGAGAGCAGCATCCGCCGACCAGGTCGACACGTCTCCGTCGAGCGTGATGCTGTAGATCGCAGAGAGGACCGAGTCTGCGGCCAGAAAACGGTCATGCTGCTCGTCAAAGGCCAGTCCGTTCGGCAGGCCGGCCGACGGAAGCGACGCGACCAGGTCGAACTCCCCGTCGGCGTCAAGCTTCCACAGGCCGGTCGTGTCTGCTTCCCCGGTTGCGTACAGCGCGTAGTACGCGTCGTCGACGAGCGCGAGGCCGGTCGCCAGCGGGAATCCGAGCACGGGGGTGGCCGTGCCTCCGCCGGCGGGGGCGGGGAGTGTGCCCAGGATGTCGACGTCGCCGGCGGCGGAGATCTCGGCAATCTGGCGGCTGGCCGCGAAGGTGACCGCCACTGCGTCGCCGGCGGCGCTCACGATGTTCTCGGGCAGCTGACCGGCGGTGAGGTCGAAGGACGCAACGATGGTGGCGTCGGTCGCTGTGGAGAAGACTGCGGGTGAGGCGTCGGCAGGGGCCGCGTCGGCAGGTGCCGCTGGCACAGAGCAGGCGCTGAGCGTGAGTGCAGCCCCCACGGTGAGCAGGCCGAGACTGGCAGTGGCGAATCGTGTGGTGAACATGAGCGTGTACCTCTTTGGTTGGTGTCGGTGCGGGGGGATGCCCGAATCCCACTGTGCGACCGTGGCCGAGAACGGACCAGCCCGCCGTGTGGGTATCCCTGAGCGGGATACCCAGCCGTCGGCAGTCGCAGGCACAATGGGAGGATGACCGAGAAGAACGGGCTGGGGATGTTCCTGCGTGCGAGCCGCGCCAGGATCACGCCGGAACAGGCAGGGTTGACGCTGTATGGCGACAACCGCAGGGTGCAGGGACTGCGCCGCGAAGAACTCGCGGTGCTGGCCGGAGTCAGCTCCTCGTACTACACGCGCCTCGAGCAGGGCCAGGCAAACGGCGCTTCCGCCCAGGTGCTCAACTCGATCGCGGCAGCCCTGCTACTCACCGATGATGAGCGCGCGCACCTCCACGAGTTGGCCAGCCATCACGATGGGACTTTGCGCACGCGCGCCATTCGCGGCGTCGAAACGGCTGATCCGGCGCTCCTCGAACTGATCGACTCGATGCCTGACGTCCCGGCGATGGTGCTGGGGCGGCGCAGCGAGGTCCTCGCGTGGAATCGGCTCGGCCACGCGCTGCTCACTCCGCATCTCAGTTACGAGGCCCCGCAGCATCCGCGGTCGCGGCCTGTGCTCGCAGAGCTGGTCTTTCTCGACCCGGCGCTGAGGACCCTCTACGTGGATTGGCCAGCGAAGAGTCGTGCCGTCGTCGGTGACCTGCGGTTGGCCGTGGGCACGTATCCGGATGACACCGCATTGGCATCGCTGATCGGGATGCTGTCGATGAAGAGCCCCGAGTTCGCCCGGCTGTGGGCAGACAATCGGGTGCAGGCTCGCAACACCGCCGTCTACGAACTGCGCCATCCTCTGGTGGGCTCACTCACGGTGACGAAGCAGTCGCTGCAGTCACCAGGCTCGCATGCGCAGTTGCTGGTGACACACACCGCCCCCGCCGGTTCGGCATCGCGGGAGGGACTGGCGCTGCTGCACCATGTCGTTCCACCCCATGCCGTTCCGGGCATGCTCAGCGAGAGTACTGCTCCACCAGCTCACGCTTGAGTACCTTGCCGCTGCTGCCAAGTGGCAGCTCGGTGACCAGATGCACGACGCGCGGGTACTTGTAGGCGGCGATGTGTTCGCGCACGAACGCGATGACTTCGTCTGCATCCAAGGACACGCCCTCGCGGGCCACGATCGCGGCGTGCACTTCCTGGCCCTTGACGTCGTCGGCGATACCGAACACGGCGGAGACAGCGATATCAGGATGCCGAGCGAGCACGGCCTCGACCTCAGTCGGATACACGTTGTAACCCGAGCGCACGATCATGTCCTTCTTGCGGTCGACGATCGTCAGGACGCCGTCGACGTAGGTGCCGAGATCACCGGTGCGGAACCATCCGTCGACGACCGCGGCGGCCGAGGCCTCCGCCCGCCCGAGGTACCCCTTGAAGAGGTTGTGCCCGCGCACGACGATCTCGCCGAGGCTCTCACCCGACTCGTCGAGCACGACACGGTCATCGATTTCGGCATCCGCGATCGCCACATCGACGCCCCATAGTGTGCGCCCGACGGTGCCGGGTCGGATCGGTGTGCCGAGCGGGTTCGACGACACGGTCGGCGCGGTCTCGGTGAGGCCATATCCCTCGTGCACGTCCGCACCATAGGCATCATGGAACGCCTCCAACACGGCGACCGGCAACGCGGCCCCACCCGAGACGGCGAACCGCAGCGGCGGGCGGTCGCTCGAGCGTCGAGCAGCTTCCAGCATCCCGACGTACATGGTCGGCACGGCCGTGAACACCGTCGCCTGGTGCGTCATCATCAGCGCGAGCGCCTCATCGGGATCGAAGCGCGGCAGCAGGATCACGGCCGCTCCGACCCGGAACGCGATGTTCATCACCGCGGTCTGGCCGAAGGTGTGAAACAGCGGCAGGCCGCCGAAGACGGTGTCGGACGCGCGGATGTCGAAGGCGTCGATCAGGGTGCAGTGCACCTGCTCGATGATCGACAGGTGGCTGCCGACCGCACCCTTCGGCGTGCCGGTGGTTCCGCTCGTGTAGAGGATCGTGGCGGGATCAAGCGGTCCGGTCGCGACATGTCGCACGATCGGTTCGGATGCCGCGGCCTCCAGCTCCAGGTGGGGAAGCTCGATACCGGCATCCGCAGGAAGCAACACCGTGGTCAGCGGCACGCCCGCCTGCTGCGCCGCAGGAACAGCCTCGCCGAGCAGAGGGGCGGCGACCACGAGCAGATCGGCCTCGGCATCGCGCAGCACGTAGGCGATCTCCTCTGACTTGAACAGCAGATGCACCGGTACCGCGATCGCGCCGAGTGACAGCACCGCGTAGTACACGCGGGCGAAGTCGGGCACGTTCGGGATCAGCATCGCCACGCGGTCGCCCTTGCCGATGCCCCGGTCACGCAGCGCCCCGGCATACGCACGCGTCTGGTCCCACAGATCGCGGTAGGTGGTCGCGGTGCCGGCGAAGTGCACGGCCGTGCGGTCGGCATGCCGGACGGCTGATTCGGCGAGGATAGCGGCGACCGACAGTGTCGGGAAGCCGGGGCCGTCGATGGCGGGGTCAGCGGTGTGGGTCATCATGTCTCCTTTGACGTGAATATTTGAGATGAACAGGGCTCGATCAGAGGCGCAGTTGCGCTCGCCCGAGGCTCGACAGGTGCACCTCATCAGGGCCGTCGGCGATCCGCAGCGAGCGGATGCCGGCATACAGCTCGGCGAGCGGAGTATCACCCGATACGCCCGCACCTCCGTGCACCTGGATGGCGCGGTCGATGATCGTCTGCACTGCGCGCGGCACCGCGATCTTGATCGCTTGGATCTCCGTCGACGCCTGCCGGTTGCCCACGGTGTCCATCAGCCAGGCGGTCTTCAGCACGAGCAGGCGCAGGGCCTCCAGCTGGATGCGCGACTCGGCCACCCACTCACGGATCACGCCCTGCTCGGCCAGCGTGCGACCGAAAGCATGCCGTTCATTGGCGCGCGTGATCAGCAGTGAGAGGGCACGCTCACCCATGCCGAGGGCGCGCATGCAGTGGTGGATGCGACCGGGGCCGAGACGCGCCTGCGCGATCGCGAAACCGCCGCCCTCCTCTCCGATCAGGTTCGCAGCCGGCACACGCACGTCATCGAAGACGACCTCGGCGTGACCACCGTGATCGCGGTCGTCGTACCCGAACACTGTCAGCGGGCGCACGATCTGCACCCCAGGAGTGTCCCGCGGCACCAGGATCATCGACTGCTGGCGGTGGCGCGCAGCATCCGGATCCGTCTTTCCCATCACGATGAAGATCGCGGCATCCGGATTCATCGCGCCCGTCGACCACCACTTGCGTCCGGTGATGATGTACTCATCACCCTCACGGCGGATGCTCGTGCCGATGTTCGTGGCGTCGCTGGATGCGGCATCCGGCTCCGTCATGCAGAACGCACTGCGGATCTCGGCGTTCAGCAGCGGGGTGAGCCACTGCTGCTTCTGTTCGGGAGTGCCGAAGTCGTTCAGCACCTCCATGTTGCCGGTGTCGGGGGCCGCGCAGTTGAATGCGACGGGAGCGAGCCGGGGGCTCCATCCGGTCAACTCAGCCACCTGCGCGTACTGCAGGTTCGTGAGCCCTGCGCCTCCCGTCGCTGCGGCCTCGCCCGGCAGGAACAGGTTCCACAGTCCGCGTGCGCGTGCCTTCTGCTGCAGCTCGCGAACGATCGGGCGGAACGACCACTCGCCCGGCGTCGCTGCGAGCTGCGCATCGAGGGTGGCCTCGGCGGGGAACACCTCCTCGTCGAGGAAGGCGCGCACCTGCGCGGTGATCTCGGTGGTTCGTGTATCCGGAGCAAAGTCCATCAGTGCACCTGCAGCCCTTTCCTTGCGAGCGGCTCGACGAGCCCGCCCATGCGTTCGAAACCTTCGCCGACGGTGTCGCCTGCGCGAAAGCGGTAGTGGATGCCTTCGAGGATGACGGCAAGTTTGTACGCGGCGAAGGCGCGGTACCAGTTGAGGTTCGGCAGCGTGATGCCGGCGTGCGCCGCGTATGCGTCGGCGAGCTCGTCGAAGCCGGGGTAGCCGGCCGACGGATCGACGGCACTCGGCACTGCTCCGGCGCCACCTGGGAGGTCGGCGATGTCCCAGTACAGCGCGAAGATGCCGAGGTCGACGAGCGGATCGCCGAGTGTGGCCATCTCCCAGTCCAGGATCGCGGAGATGTGCGGATGCTCGCGCGGGCCGTCGACGAGGGCATTGTCGAGGCGGTAGTCGCCGTGCACGATGCCGGTGCGCGCCGTCTCGGGTACGCCGCCGGCGAGAGCCTCCTGCAGACGGTCGAGATCGGGGGTCGCACGCGAACGTGAGGCGTCGAGCTGCCGGCGCCAGGTTGTGAGCTGACGTGCGAGGTAGCCGTCGGGGCGGCCGAAGTCACCCAGGCCCACTTCCGCTGGGTCGACGGCGTGCAGGTCGGCGAGATGTCGCACGAGCTCAAGGCTCAGTGCGTGCAGCCCGTTGGGGGAGTAGTCGGCGTTCTGCGTGAGGGATGCCAGCACTCGGCCGGGCGCACGCGCCATCAGGAAGAACGGGCTGCCGGTGATGGCTCCGCCGGTGTCATCGACGAGATCCACCGCCACCGGAACCGGAATCGGTGTGGATGCCAGGGCAGAGATCACGCGGTGCTCTCGCCCCATGTCGTGCGCGCTGGAGAGCACGTGTCCGAGCGGAGGACGACGCAGAATCAGCGGAATCGTCGCCCCGTCGATGGCGTAGGTGAGGTTGCTGCGGCCACCGGCAATGACCTCGGCGCGCAGGCCGTCACCTGTGGTGAGCTGCGCAGGCGCGAGTTCAGGGTGGGTGGTGGCCAGCCATGCGGTCAGCGCCATCACGTCGAGCCCGGGTACCTCAGGCATCTGTGCCCGCCTTCCTGCAGCTCTGCGATGAGCCGTCATGAATACCATACCGGATGGTCGGTATGTCCACGACTACTCCTTGCGCGACTACTCCTTGCACGGCCATTTCTTGCACGGATGCAGGGAGATCGTACGCCTGCAGGGCGAAACGCCGGTGAATGGCCGTGCATCCGTTCATCGGCCCTGCATGTGTGCGGGCCTGGCGGGCCTGGCGGGCCTGGCGGGCCTGGCGGGCTCGGCGGGACGTGCGGGCGGATTCGACGTGCGGGCTCAGTGCGCGGGGACGATCTGCGACTCGATCGCCTCTCGGATGGATGCCGGAACTGGTGTGGGCTTTCGGGTCGCGGCATCCACGAACACGTGCACGAAGCGACCCGTCGCGATCTGCTCATCTCCGAGCAGGATGCCCAGCTTCCACGTGATGCTCGTGGCACCCAGGCGCTCGATCCCGATGCCGACCGCGAGGGGATCGGGAAACGACGCTGAGGCGTGGAACTCGCACGAGGATGCTGCGCACAGCGCGATCGCGTCGCCTTGGGGATCGAGGCCGCCTTCCCTGATCATCCAGGTGTTCACGGCGGTGTCCATTGCCAGGTAGTAGACGGTGTTGTTGATGTGGCCGTACTGGTCGTTGTCGTTCCACCGCGTCGGGAACGGCTCGTGCACACGAAAGGTCGTCATGGTCTCTCCTTGAGAGGTCGCGAGTGGGGGCGGGTGCCGGCGAGTTCTGGTGAGTTCTGGCGAGTGACGGGGAAGCCTCAGGCGTCGACGCGCAGCAGCAGCCGGAAGGCGATGCGGGCACGCGCGGCGCTGGGCTGGTCGCCGGAGATCAGGTCGGCGTAGGTGAACGACTCTGACATCCGCACCAGTAGGTAGGCGAGCCCAGCCGGATCGATCGCGCCACCCAGCGGTTCGTCGCCAATCTCACGACGCACCAGCCACTCGGCGGTCGCGACGTAGCGGCGCTGAATGGGGCTCTCCTTGGTGGTGAGCAGCCGCAGCGCGCGGGCCGGCTCGCGACGAAGAAACTGGCGAAAGTACTCGGCCGAGATCAGATCATCGACGAAATGCGTGAGGATGCCGGCGATGCGTTCCCCACCACTCAGCGCGGCGGTCGCGTGCTCGGCCTGTATGAGTGTGGGGACGGCCAGCGACCAGAGCACTTCGCCGAGGAGGGCATCGCGGTTGCCGACCCAGCGGAACAGTGAGGTGCGCTCGATGCCGAGTGAGGTGGCGAGACTGCCCATGTCGATGCGCTGACCCGCGATGAAATTCTCCCGCGCGGCCTCGAAGGCCCGCCGCGCATCGGCGTGCGTGCGCAGGCGCTCGGATAGCCAGGAGGGCGCCGAGACGAGGCCTGCATCGGCGATCGTCACTGCGGGCGCGGCGTTGGCGACAGTGCGGGTGGCGGTGCTGGTCATGCCAGAACTCTACCTGCGCAGCACCGTAAAAATGCAACGTTTCCAGATTCGTTGTGCAACATTGTCAAAAATGATGCATACTCGATCGTGATCACCGACGATCGGAGAGACCATGACGTCCACCCTCACCACGACAGCACTGACGGATGCCCCGCTCGCTCCGCTGCTGGCTGCAGACTTCTACGAGTTCCAGAGCCGGCTCACTGACACCGAGCAGCGGGCGCTGACGTCGATCCGCGCATTCCTCGACACCGAGGTGCGACCGTTCGCCGATGACCATTGGGAGCGCGCGGAGAGCCCGCGTCACCTGGTGCCGCGAATCGCGGAGCTGGGCCTGTACGGCAACGCATTCCCGGAGACCTGGCAGTTCGAGAACAGCGCGGTCTTCCGCGGGTGGGTGGCGATGGAGATCTCCCGCGCGGACCCGTCGACGGCCACCTTCATCGGTGTGCACAGCGGCCTGGCGATGACTGCGATCTGGGTCGGTGGCTCCGACGAGCAGAAGGCCGAATGGTTGCCCACGCTCGCTGCCGGTGAACTGGTCGCGGCATTCGGTCTCACCGAGCCCGACCACGGCTCCGACACGGCCAAGGGACTGGAGACCACGGCGGAGCGCCGCGGTGATGAATGGGTGCTGAACGGTGCGAAACGATGGATCGGCAACGGCGCCTTCGCTGACCTTGTCGTCATCTGGGCCCGAGATGTCGCCGACGACCAGGTGAAGGGGTTCCTCGTACGCACGCCAGCGATCGGATTCACCGGCACCAAAATCGAGCGCAAGCAGTCGCTGCGTGCAGTCGAGAATGCCGACATCGTGCTCGAGAACGTCGTGGTGCCGGAGAGTGATCGGCTGCAGAAGATCGATGGATTCCGTGACCTCGCGGTGGTGCTGCGCCTCACCCGCGGGGATGTCGCATGGCAGGCTCTTGGTGTCGCGGTGGGCGCCTACGAAGCATCCGTCGAATACGCCAAGAATCGGGTGCAGTTCGGCAAGCCGATCGCCTCGTTCCAGCTCGTGCAGCAGAAGCTTGCCGACTCGCTCGCCGACATCACGGCATCCATCGCGATGTGCATGCGCGTCTCGCAGCTGCAGGATGAGGGCGCCCAGCGCGATCATCACTCCGCAATGGCGAAGGCGTTCGTGACGAAGCGGATGCGTGAGGTCGTGGCCCGCAGCCGCGAGATCTGCGGCGGCAACGGCATCCAGCTCGATCACGGCGTCGCGCGGTACTTTGCCGATGCCGAGGCCGTCTACACGTTCGAGGGCACCTACGACATGAACTCGCTCATCGTGGGGCGTGCCATCACTGGCATCCCCGCCTTCGTCTGACTCATCACCCACACGCGCACACCCACAGGAGATCTCATGCCCGAGGCATACATCGTCGCCACCGCCCGCTCCCCGATCGGCCGTGCCGGAAAGGGATCGCTCACCTCGCTGCGCGGTGACGATCTCGCCGCGCGCATGGTGCAGGCCGCGCTCGACAAGGTGCCGGGCCTGGATCCGACTCGCATCAATGACCTGCTGCTCGGCACCGGGCAGCCGGCTGGCGAGCAGGGGTTCAACATCGCCCGCATCGTCTCAGTACTGCTGGGGCTGGACACCGTGCCAGGCACCACGGTGAATCGCTATTGCTCATCGTCGTTGCAGACCACCAGAATGGCGTTTCACGCGATCAAGGCCGGCGAGGGCGATGTCTTCGTTTCGGCCGGGGTCGAGATGGTCAGTCGGTACGTGCACGGCGCTGCGGATGCCTCGCCAGGGCATGTAATCGAGAACCCGGTGTTCGGTGCGGCCGGCGAGCGATCGACGGGGCGCGCGGCGGCCGGGACTCCGGCATGGACCGACCCGCGGCTCGATGGCGCGATGCCTGACCCCTACATCGCGATGGGGCAGACGGCCGAGAACGTGGCGCAAGTGCACGGCATCACCCGCGACGAGCAGGATGCCTTCGCCGCACGGTCGCAGCAGCGGGCCGAGGCCGCGATCGCCTCGGGATTCTGGGCACGGGACATCACGCCGGTGACCCTTGCCGACGGCACGGTGGTCTCGGCCGACGACGGGCCTCGTGCCGGGGTGACGGCCGAGACGCTCGCGGGACTGCAGCCGGTGTTCCGCCCGGACGGCACGGTCACCGCGGGCAACTGCTGCGCGCTCAATGATGGGGCAGCGGCCGTGGTCATCGTGTCGGATCGCGTCGTCGACGAGCTGGGACTCGAGCCGCTGGCGCGGATCGTCTCGACCGGGGTGAGCGCTCTGTCGCCAGAGATCATGGGGCTGGGGCCCGTTGAATCCTCGCGACGCGCGCTCGCCCTGGCGGGACTCAGCATCTCAGACATCGACCTGGTCGAGATCAACGAGGCTTTCGCGGCACAGGTAATTCCTTCGGCGCGTGAGCTCGGCATCGACGAGGGGCGTCTGAACGTGCACGGCGGGGCGATCGCCGTCGGGCATCCGTTCGGCATGACCGGTGCGCGCATCACCTCGACGCTGCTCAACGGCCTCGCCGTGACCGGTGGCCGCTACGGGCTCGAGACAATGTGTGTCGGCGGCGGCCAGGGCATGGCGATGGTGCTCGAGCGGGTGTGAGGTGATTCGAGCGGGAGGCCGGCTGGCAGTCAGTCGTAGATATCGCCGCGGTGCCCAAGGTCGAGGGCGACAATGACGACCTGGCCGCGGTTGATATCAAGGATGACGCGGTAGTCTCCCACGCGACAGCGCCACAGCCCGATCAGCGGACCGCTGAGTGCTTTGCATGAGACGGCGGGGTCTTCGAGCGAGGCGAGCCGGACAAGCCCGTCTCGCACACGACGCGCGACTTGCTTGTCGAGCTTGCGCATTGCCTTCTCAGCACGAGGCGATAATTCAATGCTCCACACGGCTCAACCCCGACTCGCAACTAGCGAAGTTGCTCAGTCGAGTTCGAGTTCTGTCGCAACCTCGTCGAGGGAGCGGGTGCGAACTTCGCCTCGGCGAATCGCCTCAGCCTCCGTGCGGAGTGCGTAGGCATACTCGATGTCGGCGAGATGCTCGGCGACAGCTTCACGCACGTAAAAAGCAGCGGGGCGTCCCGTTGCTTCGGCGAGGGCATCCAGCCGAGCCTTGATCTCCTCTGGGAGTCGCACACTGAGAACGCCTGTAGACATGTTTACAGTCTCGCACACTTCCGTGCACGCGTCTCAGGGCGTATACCTGCAGGTATGACTGAGATCACCCTCACCGATGCTCGTGATCGCCTCGCCTTCGTGGTCGATCAGTCGCGACGTGAGCCCGTCTATCTGACTCGGGGTAACGTGCGAGTCGCCGTCGTCGTCGATACGGACTCACTTGCTCGACTCCTCAGTGACGCGGAAGAGCTCGCCGACATCCGCGCGGTGGATCCGGCGTGGGATGAGACTGACCGGCTCGGCGAGACGCCGATTCCGTGGAAGGACGTCACGCGTGAAGTCGGTCTGTGAGGCCGGTAGCTCCTGCTCCTAGGCCGGGATGAACAGCGCGACCGTCTCGGCGACCAACGCCGGACGCTCAGAGCCCTCGATCTCGACCGTCGTACGCATCCCCACACGCCAGCCCTGCGCGCCGCCTTCGGCAGAAGTGACCTCGGTGACCGCGCGCACGCGGGATCCGGCCGTCACCGGCTGCAGGAAGCGCACCTTGTCGAGACCGTAGTTCACGACCATGGCGGCACCGTCGACCTGCAGCAGTCCTTCGGTGAGGCGCGGCAGCAGGGAGAGGGTGAGGTAGCCGTGCGCGATGGTGGCGCCGAACGGACCGGATGCCGCACGCTCGGGGTCAAGATGAATCCACTGCCAGTCTTCGGTGGCATCCGCGAACGCCTGGATGCGTGCCTGGTCGATCATGAACCAGTCGCCGGTGGCACTCTGTCCGATCGCTCCGGCGAGCTCTGAGGGGTGCCCGGCGACGATGCTCATGACGCCGGCCCGCCTGCCACGTACAGCACCTGACCGGATACGAAGCCGGCCTGCTCGGAGATGAAGAAGGACGCCGCGGCAGCGATGTCTTCGGGCTGTCCCGCACGACCCACGGGGATCTCTTTCGCCATGTGCTCAACGAAGTCGTCGAAGCCGACACCCACGCGCTCGGCGGTCGAGCGGGTCATGTCGGTGACGATGAAGCCGGGTGCGATCGCGTTGGCCGTGACCCCGTAACGACCCAGCTCGATGGCGAGGGTCTTCGTGAAGCCCTGCATCCCGGCCTTTGCCGCCGCGTAGTTCGCCTGGCCGCGGTTGCCGAGCGCCGAGGTGCTCGACAGGTTCACGACCCGACCCCAACCCGCGTCGACCTGATGTTTCTGCACGGCCCTGCTCATCAGGAATGCGCCGCGCAGGTGCACCGAGATGACGGAGTCCCAGTCATCCTCGGTCATCTTGAACAACAGGTTGTCGCGGATGATTCCGGCGTTGTTCACCAGGATTGTCGGTGCGCCGAGCTCGACGGCGATCAGGTCGACGGCCGCGGTGACCGCGGCGGCATCGGCGACATCCGCACCGACAGCGATGGCGCGGCCGCCCGCATCGGTGATGATCTGCACGGTGTCGGCGCAGGCGGCTTCATTCAGATCGAGCACGGCGACGGCGTGACCGTCGGAAGCAAGGCGAATGGCGGTCGCGGCGCCGATGCCGCGGGCGGCTCCTGTGACGATGGCGGTGCGGGTCATGGAGTGTCCTTTCGGTGGGAATAATCGCCATCATACCGACCGGGCGGTATGTAATCTAGTGTCGTGCGATCTTGGCACCCCACTAGTGTGAGTCCCATGGATCTGCGGGTCGCAGCGTACGCGGTCGTCACCGACGACGAGGGCAAGGTGCTGCTGGCGCGCTGGACCGAGGGCCGCCGCGTCGCGTGGACGATGCCCGGTGGTGGGCTCGAAGCCGGTGAAGATCCAGAGGACGCTGTGCGCCGAGAGGTCCGTGAAGAGACCGGCTACACGGTGCACGTGCAGGAACTGCTCGGTGTGCATTCCCGAGTCATTCCTGCTGGTCGTCGGGTGAAGAAGGCCAACGTGCCGCTGCACACGCTGCGCATCGTCTACCGCGCGAAAATCTCCGGCGGCAAGCTGCGCTTTGAAGAGGATGGCTCGACCGACATGGCCGGCTGGTTCACCGTTCCCGCTGTCGCAGAACTGCAGCGCGTGAAGCTCGTCGACATCGCCCTGCGCATGGCCGAGGTTATCTGAGCCGGATGGTGCCGTTCGGGCGGGCCGTTCTTGTCAGGCGGTGCCGTACTGCTCGCGCAACCGCTGTGCGTGCGCCCCGGCCACCGCAGCTTCCGGTTCGTGCCCGACACGCGTGAGCACGAACACCTTGGCCTCCTGCAGCTGGATCTCGGCGAGCACGATGCCATCGCGGTGTGCGCGCGTCAGACCCTCGTCGAGCAGACGGCGCGATCCCTGCGGGTCGGTGTCGACGATCGACCGCGCGCGCCAGGCGAGTGCCAGCGCGATCAGCTCCGTTTCTCGGGTGCGTCGGGCAAGCTTCAACGCGGTTTCGAGGATGGCCGCCGCTCGGATGCCATCATCACGGGCGAGCGCTGCCCGGCCCAGTACCAGGGTGGCGTAAGCCTCAATCACCAGATTGGCATGCTCGCGCGCAGCCTCAATCGATTGATTGGCCAACGCGGCTGCGCGGTCGACATCGCCGCTTTCGATCGCCCACTCGGCGAGATGGCACGCGCTGTACGCCAGCCTCGACCGTCGGCCCTGCGCGAGGTCCACCTCGTACCGCTCCACCAAGATCGGCTCGGCTTCATCGAACCGGCCCAGCTCGGTGAGCGTGGTGCCGATATTGCTGTCCGCGACGCGGATGCGTTCGGCATCATCGCGCTCAACAGCGAGGGCGCGCGCCTCCCGATACAGGTCGAGGGCTTCCTGTTGCCGGCCCACCACCGCCAGCAGTACTCCGAGATTGTTCGCGATGACCGCGCGGGTCGCGGGATCTTGGGCGCGCTCGGCCAATTCGCGTGCGTGCAGCAGCTGTTCGATCCCGTCCTGCGGCCGACCGCGTCGATGCGCAGCGATGCCGATCGCCCCGATCGCGCGCGCTCTCGCAGAAAGATCCCCCAGGCGATCCGCCGCTGCGAGCGCACTCGCAAGCAGCCGATCCAGCAGGTCGTGAGCGGACGCCCGGAGCAAGACGAGATAGAGGCTTTGCGACAGCTCTACAACGGTACGATCGCAGCTCACCGGCAGATGGGATGCGGTGTCGACAATGAGTGGCAGCGCGTGCAGGAGCCAGTCCCGCGCCGCATCCGAATCATCGAACTCGTCGGTTTCCGTACCGGTCTCCCACGCGTCGCGCGCAGCGCTGCTGCGCGCGAGCAGATCGTCGGCAAGCCCGATCAGCATGTGCTCCCGGTTGTCGTTCTCAAGCTCGCCTGCGCAGTCGCGGGCGTAGGCCGCGAGCAGGTCGTGCTGGTGCACCCACCCGTCCTCGAGGGTCGCGAGATGCGCGCGCACGAGCGCGTCGACGCCTCGGCGGGCCCGCGCAGTGTCGAATCCGGTCAACGCCTGGATGCCGGTGAGGTCGATCGTTGTGCTTGGCTGCACGCCGAGAGCGCGGAAGATGGCCGCCGCATCGTTGGGGAGTGCACGGTACGACCAGGAGAGCACGGTTCGTGCGCTGCCGGCGGGCTCGCCGAGCTCGAGCCGGTCGAGCGTCTCGCCGGAGGGCGCCGAGACCAGCGTGTGCAGCGCGGTCGGATCCTCGCGGACGAGCTCGCCGGCGACCCGCAGCGTCAGCGGCAGGCGGCCGCAACGGTCGGCGAGATCGAGCCACGCGGTGTCGGACTCTGAGGCGGCGCCCGGCGCATCGCGCGATGCCTTGCGCAGCAGCGTCACACTCTCGGCAGCGCCCAGCCCGCCGAGTTCGACGCGCAGCGCGTCGAACTCGGCGGTAAGCCCGCTTAGACTGTCGCGACTGGTCACCAGCGCGAGGCAGCTCGGGCCACTTGGTAGCAGTGGGCGCACCTGCTCGGCCGAGCGCGCATTGTCGAGCACGACCAGCACAGATCGGTGGGCAAGGATGCTGCGGAAGGTGGCGGTGCGCTCGCGGATGTCGCGGAGGCCGCTGGGATCTGCGCCGAGCGCGCGGATGAAGCCGTCGAGAACGGCATCCGGGCGTAGTGGTGTGGTCTCGCTGTAGCCCTGCAGGTCGACGAAGAGTTGTCCGTCGGTGAAGGCATCGCGGTGCCGTGACGCCCAGGTGACTGCCAGTGCACTTTTGCCGACCCCTGGCGGCCCGCTCAAGACGGCGAGGGTTCCGGACGCCATACCGTCAAGTACGTCGAGTTGTGTGAGCTCCGTCTCGCGGCCGATCAGGGGTCCTGCGGGCGGCAGCTGCGCGGGCGTCGGACCCGACTGGATCGACGCGATCGCATCCGAGCCGGTGAGCACCGCCTGCTGGATGCTCTGGAGCGCACCGGAGGGCTCGATGCCCAACTCGTCGACGAGGGTGTCGCGCGTGATCCGGTAGACCTCGAGAGCATCCTGCGACCTGCCCGACTGGTGCAGCGCCGACATCAGCAAACCCTGCAGTTGCTCGCGAAGCGGGTGTTGCTGGGCTGCCCTGCGCAAGTCGAAAAGCACGTCGAGGTGGCGACCCTCGTCGATCTCCGCGGCGAAGAAGGCCTCGGCGACATCGATCCGCAGTGCATCGAGCAGTGCCGACTCGTCACGGCACGGCGGCGCATCGGCACCGGCGAAGGCGACACCACCCCATGGTTCCGACCAGGTGTCAAGCGCCGCGCGTGCGGCGGCGCTACGGCCCGGCGTACCGGGTGTGAGCGCGAGCGCGGAGTGTGCCGCGCGCTCAAACCGCAGCGAATCGACAGCATCAGGCGCCGCCTGCAGTCGGTAGCCGCCCTGCTCGCCGACGATCAGCTCGGGCTCTGCGAGCTCGAGGCGCAGTCGGTGGATGTGCAGGTGGAGCCGCTGCTGTGCGTTGGCGACCGGCTCACTCCACAGAGCCTCAGCAAGCGCGTCATACCCCACGAGCTCGCCCGGGCGGGTGAGCAATACGGCTAACAGTTGTTGCCGGAGCTTTCCGCTCGGTCGCCGCCAGACACCGCCCGAACTGAATGACACCGGCCCGAGCACGCGGAATTGCATGACCTCGCCCTTTCAGCCGCGAGGCTGCTCAGGAACTGAAATGTCGGCAACCGTCGCGCCGTACGCGGCGATCAGCGCATCCGCGTCGACGAACAGGCTGAAGCCATGCGAACCTGCGCCCATGGCGACCTGCTGGCCGACGATCGACTCATCGGCGTAGATCGGCCAGTCGGTGGTGCTGCCGATCGGAACGATGGTGCCGCGCGCGTAACCGGTCGCGGCCAGGGCCAGCTCGGGTTCGGGCAGGCGCAGCTTGTTCACGCCGACCAGAGCGCGCAGCTTCGGCCACGAGATCGAGCGCCCGCCCGGCACCAGCGCGAACAGGTATGTGTTGTCTGCGCGCTTGACGACGAGCGTCTTTACGATGCCGGACGGGTCGATGCCGAGCAGCGAGGCAGCCTCGTGCAGGCTGTTCGCCTCTGGTCGTTCGCGGATCTCGATGTCAAGACCACGGGCCGCCGCAGCTTCCCTCACCCGCGAATGCAGGTCAGGTGAACTCACGCGTCCGGTGCGGAAAGCGGGTCGTCAGCAACCCAGAGCTCATCGTCGGTGCGCAGCGCCTGCCACGCGGCGTAGAGCACACCAGCAGCTGCAGCGACACCGAGAATGACGGCGATGACCGATCCGAGGCCGGGGCCGTTCTTCACGGGAGCTGCGGGCTGGTGCGAGAACGACAGGCCCTGACGCTTCGCGTTCGCGATATCCCACGCCGACAGCGCGGTGCCGACGACGCCGCCGACGATCGGGACGACCTTGTCGTCCATCACCTGGCGGCCGATCTTGATTCCGCGATCGACGGTCGGTGCGACACGACGGTTGTAGGTGTCCTGCACGACAGGAAGAACCTGCTCGCGGCCGACGTTGCCAAGCTGGCGACCAGCTTCACGGGCGACGTCTGCTGCATGACCGACGAGTACCTGCTGGGATTCCCAGAGTTCCGTGGCGTCGTTCTGCAGACGGCGCAGTTCCTTCTTGCGCTTGCGGGTGAGGCTCACAATGTTCTCCTGCCGAGTTGGAGTACGGGGTTCCCCATCTTGCCAGACGAGTCTGGATGCAGGGGGAGAATCGACCATCTCATATGAAGCTCTGCGAGAATGTAGTCATGGCTCAGCACTCTCACATTGCAACTCTGCACACCAACCACGGCGATATCGTCGTCAACCTCTTCGGCGACCACGCTCCGAAGACGGTCAAGAACTTCGTCGGACTCTCCGACGGCACCCAGGACTGGACGAACCCCGCCACCAACAAGCCGGGCGAGGGCGCACTGTACAAGGACGTCATCTTCCACCGCATCATCCCGAACTTCATGATCCAGGGCGGCGACCCGCTCGGTCAGGGCGTCGGCGGCCCCGGCTACAACTTCGACGACGAGATCAACATGGAGCTCAACTTCAGCGAGCCCTACATCCTCGCCATGGCGAACGCCGGCCTTCGTCGCAACGCGATCACCGGAAAGCCTGAGGGCACGAACGGCTCGCAGTTCTTCATCACCACCGACCCGACCCCGTGGCTGCAGGGCAAGCACACGATCTTCGGCGAGGTTGCCGACGACGCCTCCCGGAAGGTCGTCGACGCGATCGCCGCTGTTCCCACCGCCGCTGGTGATCGCCCGGTCAAAGACGTCGTCCTGCAGTCGGTCGACATCGTCGCCGTCTGATCACGTCAGCTCTGGCCGATCCGGATGACTTCGCCTGAATTCGCGAACAATCGCGAGAATTACTGCTATCGCCATCCGGATCGGCAGAGCTTCGTGCTCTGTCAGCGGTGCATGCGCACCGTCTGCCCCGAGTGTCAGACTCAGGCGCCGGTCGGCGTCATCTGCCCGGAGTGCATGAAAGAGCAGCGCACTAACCGCACCCCCGCGCAGAAGCGTGCCCAGCGGCAGTGGGGTCGCCGCTCCACAGTGTCGATGGCTACCGTTCAATCCGGCAATCCGGTCATGACCTACAGCATCATCGCTGTCACCGCATTCGTCGGCCTGCTGCAACTGGTACCCGGTCTGAACATCACCGGACTGTTCCAGTTCTGGGTGGGCTACCTCTTCCCTGAACTTTCCGGTGCGCCCTTCCAGCCCTGGCGTCTGATCACCGCGGCGCTCGTGCACAGCGGAATCTGGCACATCGCTCTGAACATGCTTGCGCTCTGGATGCTCGGACGCAGCCTCGAGCCCATGCTGGGCCGCTGGCGCTTCCTCGCCCTGTACGTGCTCGGCGCACTCGGTGGTTCGGTCGCGGTCGCTCTGATCGCGCCGGACACGGCGACGATCGGCGCATCCGGCGCGGTCTTCGCCCTATTCGGTGCCCTTTTGGTGATCGGCCTGCATCTCGGTGCCAACATGACCGGGCTGTTCGTCCTGCTCGGCATCAACCTCGTGATCGGATTCGTGCCGGGCTTCAACATCGCGTGGCAGGCGCACCTCGGTGGTGCCGTTGTCGGCGCACTGGTCGGACTCATCGTCCTGCGCACGCGCAAGCGCTCGCAGCGGCGCTGGCAGATTCTGCTGCTGATCGCCCTCGCCGTGATTCTGCTCGCAGCCGTCTTCATCGTGCCGCCGTTGATTCTGACCTGATCAGAAGTTGTTAACAGGGTTTTCCACCCCTGTGAATAACAAGCGTGTAATTCTCCCCAGGCTGTGGATAACTCTGGGGATAACTTCTGGGCATGCGAAAGGCCCCTCGCCGAGCTTCACGGCGAGGGGCCTTTTCAGAAAACTGGGTGCGGGGCTCAGCGCCAGCGCGTGGTCATGAGGAAGCCGATCATCGCGATGCCGAGGCCGATGGCAAGGTTCCATGAATCGATGCCGGGAATGGGGAACTGCATCCCTGAAACGTAGAACACGAGAATCCACGCTAGGCCCAGCAGCATGAAGCCCAGCATCACCGGCTTGAACCACACGGCATTCGGGGCCTGTTCGCCTTCCGCGCGCTCAACAACGGGTTCTTCGCTCTTACGGTCACGTGCCATGGGGTCATTCTACCCAAGACGGTCCGGTTTGCAGTTTTCACGGGTTTCCGTTCACCCGCGGGGGATAAGATCGCCCCTATGACTGCCTCCGCCGCGCCGCTGACCAGGCGTGCCCGGCGTCAGCGCAGGCGCCCTCCCGCCACCGTCACCAGTGTGCTCGGCGAGCTTCTGCTGACGGCGGGAGTGGTCGTGCTGCTGTTCGTCGCCTGGCAGATGTGGATCGGCGACCTCATCATCAGTGCACAGAGCAACAGTCAGGGCCAGGAGATCACGCAGGAGTGGGAGCAGTTGCCTGTTCCGGAGCTGCCGCCGGTCATCGAAGACGAAGAGACTGGTGCCCTCTGGTACGAACCGCCGCTTCTGGAGCATCCGGGCAACGGTCAGTCTCTCGCACAGATGCGCATTCCTCGCTTCGGCGACGACTACAACGTCACCATCGCGGGCGGAACCAGCCGTTCCGTCACCCTCGATAACGGTTGGATCGGTGTCTACGATCAGTCCGTGATGCCGGGGCAGGTCGGCAACTTCTCGGTCGCCGGTCACCGGACGACCTGGGGCTTTCCGCTGAACCGCATGGACAAGCTCCGCCTGAATGACGCCATCGTGATCGAGACGCAGGAGGGCTGGTACACCTACCGGTTCCGCACGCTGGAATACGTCCAGCCGAACGAGGTCGATGTGCTTTTGGATGTTCCCCAGGTTCCCGGTGTCGCCACGGGGGAGCGATACCTGACACTGACCGCCTGTTCCCCCCTTTACTCGCTGGCCGAGCGCATCGTTGGTTACTCCGTATTCGAAGGCTTCCAGCCTCGCGCCGAGGGGGCGCCAGAATCAATGGCATCCGTCGACGAAGTCGCATCCCTGTCATGGTGAGGAAGATCTGATGTACGCAGCAATCTGGCGCATCCTGCCCGGCCCGTGGTGGATACGAGTGCTGATCCTGCTCGTCGTGGTCGCCGCGATCCTCTACGGGCTCTTCTTCTACGCCTTCCCGTGGGTCAGCCCGCTCATCACCCCGGGCGAGGTCGATCTGGAGTGAGCGTGCGCGTGCTCGTGGTGGACAACCACGACAGCTTCGTGCACACGCTCGTCGGCTACCTTCGTGAGCTCGGTGCGGACGCCGAGATGATCGAGGCGGATGCCGAGACGGCAACGGGCTTCGCCCGAATACTGCCTGCGTTCGATGGCGTGCTGCTCTCGCCCGGCCCCGGCCGGCCACGGGATGCCGGAGCGTCGGTCGAAATCGTCCGCCTCGCGGCCGACCGACAGCTGCCACTACTGGGGGTCTGCCTCGGACACCAGGCGATCGGCGCCGCCTTCGCCACCGAAGTTTCCGAGGCGCCGGAGCTCATGCACGGTATGGTCTCGACGATCACGCACGACGGATCGGCGCTGTTCGACGGCATCCCCTCACCGTTCGATGTGGGTCGGTACCACTCACTGGCCCTGCCGGAGGCAGAACTGACGCCGGAACTCATCGTCACGGCACGCACTGCGTCGGGCACAGTCATGGCGCTCTCCCACCGTGAGTTGCCGATCCGAGGCGTACAGTTCCACCCGGAGAGCGTGCTCACTCAGCATGGCTACCGGCTGCTCGCCAACTGGCTCAGCGAGGTCGCGTCAGCGGCTGGAGTAGCGTACGACGCGGGAAAGGCATCGGCGGGGCTGACGCCGCTGCCCTCGGATCACTCGCAGTAACGCAGTTCGACCTCAGAGTGCACCGGAACATCACCCGGCGCGAGTGACAGCGACAGCACCACCCCAGGAGAATCCTCCGCACCGCACGCGCCCATCAGCGTCGGCACGGCGGTGAGTTTGAGATTCTCCAGCTCAGCCGTGGCAGCATCCAAGGTGAATCCGGTCACATCGCGCATCGCGACTCGCCCACTGGCAACGACGAGATCCACGATCGAGCCCGGCGCGACTTCGTCACCTGCCTCGACGTTCGTCGTCTCGAGCACCGTGTCGGCGGCGCTCTCCGCATCGTTTCTCGGATTCACATTGCCCAACGTGAGGCCCTCTGCCACCAGAGCCTCCATCGCCGCTGCTTGCGAGAGACCGATGATCGTTGGCACGATCACCGTCTCGACGCCCGCAGAGACATAGACGGTGACGGTCTGTCCGACCTCCACCGACTGCTCGGCGTTCGGATCGGTGCGGATCACATTGCCCTCGGTGACCTCGGCATTGGCTTCGGTGACGATGGTGGAGAGGAGGCCGAGTTCTTCGAGGTCGGCCTGTGCGCGCTGTGAGGAGACATCGATGAGGTCGGGCACGACGCGAGATGAGGTCGGAATCTGCTCACCACGTGGCATCAGAATCACCCACAGCAGCACCGAGACGAGCAACACGGCCAGCAGCGCGACGCCTGCCCAGATCCACACCACAGGTGGACCCGACTGGGTACGGGCCATCGTCGTGTCGGTGCTGAGCTGACGAAGGGAGCGCGCCGTCTCCTGCGCTTGGCGCGGGCTCGGTCCATACAGTTCGCTGGTGAGTGCGCCGAGCTGCTTCTTGCTCGGAGCCTTGCCCGCGGCGGCGCTGTCCAGTGCCGCACGGAAGCTCGCTGCATCCGGATAGCGCTGATACGGGTCTTTCGCGAGAGCACGCAGCACGATCGGGTCAAGAGCGCCGGGGGCGTCCTCATTGACCTCAGTGGGCGCCAGGGGCGTCTCGCTGACGTGCTGGTACGCGACAGCCACCGGCGACTCGCCGCGGAACGGCTGACGGCCGGTGAGAAGTTCGTAGAGCACGACGCCGGTCGAGTACAGGTCGGCACGTGCATCCACCGGCTCGCCCTTGGCCTGCTCGGGAGAGAAATAGGCGGCCGTGCCGATGATCTGGGTCGTCTCAGCCACGGTCGATGATGAGTCGGACACCGCTCGCGCGATGCCGAAGTCCATGACCTTGACCTGGCCTTTTTCAGTGACCATCACGTTGCCGGGCTTGATGTCGCGGTGCACGACGCCGGCGCGGTGCGAGTAGTCGAGCGCCTCGAGGATGCCGTCGACGTAGCGGAGCGCATCCTCGACCGGCACGGGGCCTGCAGCGATGATCTCCTTCAGCTGGCGTCCCTGCACGAGCTCCATGACGATGTATGGCTCGCTGCCCGGCGATCCGGCCACAGCAGAACCGTCGCCACCCGACATCGGGTCTCCGGCGTCGAACACGCGCACGACCGATGGGTGCGACATGCGCGACGCCGCCTGTGCTTCCAGACGAAAGCGCGTGCGGAAAGCCGTGTCGCGAGCGAGGTCAGGGTCAAGGATCTTGATGGCGACTTCGCGACCGAGCGTGATGTCGTAACCGCGATAGACCTTCGCCATGCCGCCGTGGCCGATGGGTTCGTCCACACGGTATCGCTCGGCAATGATGCGCGGCTCTGCGGACACGGAAGGCTCCCCCTGGTCTAGCAACGACGTGAATCTACCAAGGATACCCTTAGCTTTCGCCGGTCTTGTTGTCGGTGCCGTCCTTGTTGACGACGTCGCCGCCATCGACGACACCGCCAACATCGCCGCTGTCCGCGCCAGGCGTCGGCGTCGGCGGTGTTGGCTCCGGTGCCGGCTGGGTGATGGTCACCGAAAGATCATTCGAATTCGCCGAGGTGCGCGGTTCTCCGCCGCCAGCGCAGATCCCGGCGTAAGAGGCGACCATGCGCTCGGCATCGGAGACCAGAACCTGCACACTGCGCACGTCCGCGGCGAACGTGGGTCCGACGCCGTCGACGAACGTGGCACCGGTGAGATTCACCGTGTAGCCGTCGACATTTGTTCCGCTGGGGCACGTGAACCCTGCGCCCCACGTGATCGTCACGGTCGAACCGGCCTCGACCTCGGTCGGGTTCCCGTTGATCACCGGGGTGTCCGACGGCGCAGTCAGCGGTGTGCGATCCCCGTAGTGCGTGAGCGTGATTGTCTGGTCTACCGCCACGTTGCCGCCCGGCTCAACCTGGTAGATCCGGCCCACCTCTTCGTCTGAACTTGCCGCGTTACCAGGGACGCAGCTGAACAGCGTGAAGCCGTTCTCGGTGAGCGTTGTCGTGGCCTCTTCACAGGTCAGCCCGCTCAATCCCAGCGAATCGACGTTCACGCGTGTCGGCTCCGGTGCCGGGGTGGGAGTGGTGGGTGGTGGTGTCGTCGGCGCTGCGGATGTGGGCGTATCGACCGGCGTCGGATCACCCTGGTTCGTCAGCGCGTACACGGTGCCGGCGAGCACGATCACGAGCAGCGCGATCAGTGCGATCAGCGGCCACGTCCACGAGCTGCGCTTCTTCTTCGAGTGACCTTCGTCATCCGCGCTGCCGGCAGGCAGCTGCGCCGTGGTCGCGAGGATGCGCGTGGCGCCGTCCTCGCCGTTCGAGGTGAGGAGTCTGGTCACGTCATCGGTTGCGACGCCGCCGGATGCAATCGCCGGTACGGCGATCGCTGCGGAGTTCAAGTCGCCGCGTCGCAGGGCCTGCGCTGCGCGCGCAACGGTTGCCGACGACGATGGTCGGTCGGCCGGCTTCTTCGCGATCATCGCCATGACGAGGTTCTGCACCGGGATCGGCACCGTCGGCGGCAGCGGCGGGGGCTGCTCGTTGATCTGCGCCATTGCGATCGCGACCTGAGACTCGCCGGTGAACGGGCGCTTGCCTGCCAGGCACTCGTACGCGACGATTCCCAGCGAGTACGTGTCGGTCGCCGGGGATGCCGGGTGACCCGAAGCCTGCTCAGGCGACAGGTACTGCACGGTGCCCATGACCTGACCGGTCGCCGTCAGTGGCACCTGGTCGGCGATTCTGGCGATGCCGAAGTCGGTGATCTTCACCCGGCCATCCGGGGTGATCAGCAGGTTGCCGGGCTTGATATCGCGGTGCACGAGACCAGCGGCATGTGCGGCCTGCAGCGCGGATGCCGTCTGCGCGACGAAGTCGAGCGTCTTGTCGGCGCTCAGTGCACCATCGCGCTCGAGAAGCGTGGAGAGTGCCTCACCGGGCACGAGCTCCATGACGAGGAAGGCACTGCCATTCTCTTCGCCGTAGTCGAACACGCTGGCGATGCCCTCGTGGTTGACGAGTGCGGCGTGCCGGGCCTCAGCGCGGAAGCGCTCGAGGAAGCCCGGATCCCCCATGTACTCGTCCTTGAGGATCTTGATAGCGACGATGCGTCCGATGACGTGATCAGTCGCTTCCCACACCTCGCCCATACCGCCGATCGCGATACGTGACTGGAGCTCGTATCGACCACCGAACGACACACCCTGCGTCGGCCTCATTTGTAAAGCACCGCCTCTATGACCTTCTTCGCGATCGGGGCGGCGAGCAAGTCACCGGATCCCGACTGTCCCATTCCGCCGCCGTTTTCGACTACGACCGCCACCGCAACGCGGGGGTTGTCCGCCGGCGCAAAACCGGTGAACCACAGCGTGTACGGATCGTCATCATCGTGCTCGGCCGTCCCCGTTTTACCGGCGACGTCGATACCGTCTATTCTTGCACCCGTCGCCGCGCCGTTCGCGACGCTCGCCACCATGGAAGCGGTGACCGCATCGGCGACGTCGGCATCGACTGCGCGGTCGAACTCCGTATTCTCGTATTCACGGATGACCGAGAGATCGTTGCCGATCACGGCATCCACCAGGCGAGGGTTCATCACGACTCCATCGTTAGCAAGGCCGGCCGAGATCATCGCAACTTGCAGCGGCGTTGCCGTGACGTCTCCCTGACCGAACCCGGTGAGCGCCGTCTTGTCGTCGCTCAGCCCGCGGGGGTACTTGGAAATGGCGGATGTCAGCGGCGTGTCGAAGCGCTGATTGAAGCCGAACTTCTCGGCGGTCTCGAGGATCGCCTGGTCACCGATCTCGACGGCGAGCTCCGCCATCGGGATGTTGCAGCTCAGGCGGAGGGCCTCGGCGATCGTCACAGTCTCCCCGGATCCGCACGTGCCGTTCCAGGCGTTGAACACCGGATCCGTGGAACCAGGCAGCGTGTAACGGGCAGGGTTGGGCAGCGTCGACTGCGCGGTCCAATCCCCGGTGGCGTATGCCGCGGCCGCGACCAGAACTTTGAAGGTCGACCCGGGCGGATTGAGTTCGCCGATCGCGCGGTTTGCGAGCGGGTTGGGCTTCAGGGCGTCGAGAGCATCGTAGGCGGCCTCGGCCTGGCTGCCGCTGTGCACCGCGAGCGAGTTCGCGTCGTATCCGGGCGTGGAGACCATGGCGAGGATCCTGCCCGTCGCAGGCTCGATGGCGACCACGGCACCCTGCAGGCCGCCGAGTCCTTCGTACGCGGCCTGCTGCGCTGCGGCATCCAGAGTCAGCTCGACGCTGAATCCGCGCTGCGGCTGTCCCGAGAAGATGCGCTCGATCTCCGTGAAGAAGGCGCTCGCTCCGGTTCCGGAGAGCTCCGGGTTCAGGGCGTTCTCGATACCGGTGGAGGACTGCAGCACCGGGTTGAAGAAGCCGGTGACGGTCGACCAGATCGGCGAGTCGGTGTACACGCGCTGGTACCGATACTCGTCGTCTGAGGTCACCGACGTCGCGATCGGCATACCATCGGCGATGATCGAGCCGCGCTGGATCTCAAAACTGTCCAGCACAGCGCGCCGATTGCCCTCCGCCTGCGCGAGGGGGTCGGCTTCGATCACCTGAATCCAGCTGGTCGCAGCGAACAAGGCCAGGAACATGAACAGCATCACGATGCTGAGGCGTCGGAGTTCTTTTGTCATCAGCCGATCACCACCCGGGGTTGGCGACGTACGCCGTCAGAGATTCGCAGCAGCAACGCCACGATGAGCCAGTTCGCGACCAGCGACGAGCCGCCAGCAGCGAGGAACGGCGTGGTGAGACCGGTGAGCGGAATGAGGCGGGTGACGCCGCCGACCATGATGAACACCTGCAGGGCGATCGTGAAGGAGAGGCCGATGGCGAGAAGCTTGCCGAAGTCGTCTTGGCCGGCGATGCCGATGCGCACGCCGCGGCTGACGAACACCATGTAGAGGCACAGGATTGCGAACAGGCCGATCAGGCCGAGCTCTTCACCGAGGCTGGGGATGATGTAGTCGCTCTGTGCGAGCGGGGTGATGTCGGGCCGACCCTGACCGAGACCGGTACCGATCAGCCCGCCGTGTGCGAGTCCAAAGATGCCCTGCACGAGCTGGTATCCGGAACCGGAAGGGTCGACCACTTCCGGATCGAATGCGAACAGCCAGTTCGTGAAGCGGCCGCGCACGTACGCCAGGATCTGGGTGGCGGCGAACACTCCGGCCGCCACGAGCGTCAACCCGATCAGCACCCAGCTCGTCTTGCCGGTAGCGACGTACAGCATCGCGATGAACATGCCGAAAATCAGCATTCCGGTACCGAGATCACGCTGCACGACGATGATGCCGAGCGAGATCACCCAGACGACGATGACGGGTCCGAGCTCTCGCATCCGGGGCCAGGTCATGCCAAGGAATGACTTCCCCACCGAGGTGAGGCTTTCGCGGGTACGCACCAGGTAGCCGGCGAAGAAGATCGCCAGGCAGATCTTGGCGATCTCACCGGGCTGGAAAGAGAAGAGGCCACCGAGTGAGACCCACACGTCGGCCCCGGCGTCGCTGACGCCCAGCCCGGGGACGAACGGCAGCAGCAGCAGCACGATTCCGGCGAGACCGAACACGTAGGTGTACCGGAAGAGGATGCGGTAGTTGCGTAGCAGGATGACGATCGTGATGGCGCCGGCGAGTGAGATCGCCGTCCACACCAGCTGCTTCGTCGAATACGCCGCCCACCCGGTGAGGTGCTCGGCGATGTCGAGCCGGTAGATCATCGAGATGCCGAGGCCCGTCAGCAGGGTAGCGATGGGCAGGACGAAGGGGTCAGCATCGGATGCCACGAACCGCAGCACGAAGTGCAGAGCGAAGGCGAGCACGGCGAGGCCGCCACCGATGAACAGGATGAACGGGTCGATACCCCCGAGCGCACCCAGCTGCACGAGTGTGAGCGCCGCGCCGCTCAGGGCGCAGGCGAAAAGCAGCAACCAGAACTCGCGGTTGCGCTGCGTCTGCGGCATCCGCATCCGGCGCAGCGCCTTGATGACCGCGGTATCGGCGGCGACGTCGGCGCTCATCCGGCGTCCTCGCCTTCGGCAGGGGCGGTCGGGGTCGCGGGCGGCGTCGTGGGAGTGGGCGTCGGTGTGGGGCGGGGCATGGTGGTTTCGCCGGTGACGGCTTCTGCCCCAGCGCGCAGGCGGTCAACGATCGCCATGGCATCGGCGAGCGAACGCGCGTTGATCGTGCGCTCCACGGAGGAACGCTGGTACGGCGGCAGGTCGGCGAGCAGGATGTCGGTGTCTTCGAACTCGGTCGACAGCGAGATCGGGCCGATGCTCTGCTGCACGCCTTGGAAGATCACGACGCTGTCTTCGTCAGCGCCGATGAAGTAGCGCGTCTGAGTCCAGCTGTACGCGAGGAATCCCGCGCCGGTGAGTGCGAGGATCACGACGACCAGCGCAGCGATCCAGCCGATACGACGGCGCTTGGCGCGGCGGCGATCCTCCTCGATGAGTTCTTCGAGGTAGTCGGCGGCCGGCTCGAAGTGCGAGGGCTCGTTGGCGGCCTGCCGCACGGGGTGCAGCCAGCTGGCGCGGCCAGCGCGCGCGGCCGGGATGAGCATGCCGGAGGGGTTGGATGCGGATCCGACGATGGTCGCGGGGCCGGAGGAGAGCGGATGCGCGCCACCCACCTCGACCAGCACGATCGTCACGTTGTCGGGGGCGCCGCCGTCGAGTGCCTGCTTGAGCAGATTGTCGGCGGTGCGGCCCGGGGGCAGGCCCAGACGCATGGCCTTGAGGATGTGCGGGTCGTCGACGACACCCGTGAGGCCATCGGAGCAGAGCAGCCAACGGTCGCCCGGGAGCGTGGGCATGACGAAGAGGTCGAGCTCTGGGTCATTGTCCATGTCGCTGAGCACGCGCATCAGCACCGAGCGGCGCGGATGGTATCGAGCCTCTTCCAGGGTGATGCGGCCGGAGTCGACCAGGCGTTGGACGAAGGTGTGGTCGGCGGTGATCTGCGTCAGCTCGTCATCGCGGTAGAGGTAGATGCGCGAGTCGCCGATATGACCGATGACGGCGTGGTCATCGACCATGATGATTGCGCTGACCGTGGTGCCGAGACCGGCAAGCTCCGGGCGCTCTTTGGCAGCACGGATGAGGTCTGCTGCGGCCGTCGTAACCACAGCCTGGAGGGACGCTTGCGCATCATCGGTGGAGTCGTAGTCCTGGTCGAGGCGTTCCAACCGTTGGATGGCGATGCTGGATGCGACGTCGCCTCCGGCGTGGCCGCCCATGCCATCGGCGACGGCGAACAGGTTGTCGCCGGAGTAGCCGGAGTCTTGGTTGTTGGAGCGGATCTTCCCGGTGTGGGAGATCGCAGCACTCGATCCTTCGAAGACCATGCCCGCGTCAGGCTCGCAGCTCGAAGGTTGTGGCGCCCACCTTGATGGAGTCGCCGATGCTGATCGGTGCCGGAGCCCCGCTCACGCGTGCGCCGGCGAGGAACGTGCCGTTCGTGGAGTCGAGATCCTGGATGATCCAGCTGTCGCCACGCAGTAGCAGACGGGCGTGGTGGCTGGAGGTGTAGTCGTCGCGGATGACGAGGCCGGATTCGCTCGAGCGGCCGATCGTCATCGGCTCGGTGCCGAGGGGAAGTTCGAGTCCCGCTTTCGGACCGGAGGTGATCATGAGCTTGGAGACAGTGCGTGTGGTGGCGGCTCCGCTGGTGCGCGGTGCGCCCTGCGGCCTTGCGGCCGGTGATGCCACTGCTGCGGTGACCGCGGCCGGTGTGGCGATCGGTGCCGGTACGCCGGCCGCTGCCTCGGCGGGAAGCTTTCGCACTTTCACGCCGAACAGGTCGGCGCGCAGCGAGTAGACGACACCGAACACGAAGAACCACAGGAGTACCAGGAATCCGATGCGCAGCAGCAGGAGCGTCAGTTCAGGAACATCGCTCATCGATTCACTCCCGACGTGCGATCGATGGTCACGGGGACGATTCTAAACACGAGGTCGGTGCGCCCGATCGTGATGGTGGTGTCGGTGGGCAGTGGCGCTTCGCGCACCTTGTCGCCATTGACCTTGGTGCCGTTGGTGGAGCCGAGGTCGCGCATCATGGCGCGCTCGCCGTCCCACAGGATCTCGACGTGCTTGCGACTGGATCCAGCATCCGCGATCGTGATGTCCGCGTCGCTGCCGCGCCCGATGACGCTGCGCGCGTGGGTGATGGTGTGGCGGCGTCCGTCGACGTCGACGACGGCCTGCCAGCTGACCCGACCTTCGACGGTGCCGGAGTCCACACGGACTGTTCCGGTGGCGACCTTTTCATCGGCTTCGAGTGCGATGGAGACGGGGCCAGCGAAGCTGTAGCCCTGTGCCTTCGCGTGGGTGTCGATGAGTGCGTGCAGTTCGTCGGTGAGGGTACCGCCGAGTGCGCGCATCCGGTCGAGGTCGTCTGCGCTGAGGTGCACCACGTAGCTGTTCGGTGCGATGATGCGATCACGGCTGACTACTGCGGCTTTGATGTCGGCTTCGCGGCGGATGGCCGAAGCGATCTCCACCGGTTGGATGCCGCTACGGAAGGTCTTGGCGAATGCGCCGTTTACGGCGCGCTCAAGACCTTTCTCAAAGCTGTCAAGTAGTCCCACTGGGCTCCTCTGGCATTGCCGACCGGTAGACACATCGTAGCCAGGTGAACTGAATGTGCGCCTGCCGGGTGTCGCAATTGGCGTTGTTCCGGCCGCGCTGAGGTCGAGAATGGCTTTCCTGCACGAGGCAGGGCTTGGCATCACCGGTCTCATGCCGCAGGGCCTTTCTCGCCGGCATGGGGCGTGAGCGGGCCGGCCCTGGCGAGTTCAGGGAGAGCGATTCTGCGTGATATCCTCTTCAAGTTGAGTTCTTCGGAACAAAACGTTCGCGCGAGTGGCGGAATGGTAGACGCGCTGGCTTCAGGTGCCAGTGTCCTTACGGGCGTGGGGGTTCAAGTCCCCCCTCGCGCACGCGAATGAATACAGCCCTTCACCAGGTCTTCGGATCCAGGTGGAGGGCTGTTTCGTTTCGCGGCCTGATACTCGCTCATCGTCGGTTCGCGACCGTTCTCCTGCTGGAACGTCGCGGCCCACTCTGCTGCGGCCACAGGGGCGGGGCTCTGAGGCTCTGGCGGCAGTAAATGCCGACATGTCCTTGGGTGGGCGCACACGGCCGCCGTTTCGTGCAGTGCCCGTGTCATATTGCGCAGCCCGCGTGCTGCGCCCTCTGGTTCTTCATCTCCTCTGTGAACGCCCGAAGACTCGCTCGCTCGAGATCCGCAGGAGTTCTGAGCGGTTGCCGACTGGCATCCGCCCGCAGATCGAAGGAAAGAACCAGTGCCCGGACGTAGGGTGCACCGCCTCGGAGCGGTGTTGGGGATGCCCCTTCACGGATCGAGAGGATTGTCATGAACACGAGATATCGAGACGACGAGAGAGGTCCTCGGCTGCGAAAGGTGTCGTGGGCGGTGGCTATCGCAACCGGTTTGGTGCTCGCCGGCGGAGTAACACCCGCATCTGCGGCAGCAACGGTGATTACGCCTGACTACGAGTCGCCAGAGGATGCGCCGGGTGGCGTGTATACGGGGTTCGTTCTTGCGCCGGACGGGTTTGGTGCCTCTTTTGATAACCTGCCGACTTCCGCCACACCGACAGAGCTCATGGCGCTGGACCCGAACGTCCCCGGGTACACAGTAGATGCATCAATGCATGGCACCGCAACCATGACGAGCGAGCTGATCCTCGCTGGCAACGTTTCTGCGGCCCAATTCTCCACCGGTGGTTTCCAGCCGCCTTGGGGCCATGGAGCGCCCAACGACACGTTCCATGGTTCGACATTCGTCCGTACCCTCTGGAACGGAACTTGGCGATTCACGCTGGACTTCAGCGGCCTCGACGCTGGCGTTCTGCCCGCCGGGTCTCGGGTTTTCTTGGCTGATCTGGATCTGGCTATCGGCGCAGGCGAGAAAATCACGCTCACCTCTGATGCCGGAGGACCATGGTTGAGCTATGACTACGATCGCGTTCCGGATGGTAACGCTGCGCCCGCAGTGGAACCCGTAGTCACCTACGACCCCGCGAGCAATGAGTACGCGGCGACGGGACAAGGGCCCAACGTTGAGCTCTCCCACTGGTTCACCTTGACTCAGCCAGTGTCTAGTCTGGTCATCGAGGCCATCCATGCGGATTCGCCACACCGTGGCGCGCTGGTCTGGGGGCTTGCGATTCCGCTCGTCGACGCTGAGCCTGCCGTGGGGTTGGATAAGCGCGTCGCCGAAGTAACGGATGTGAACGACAACGGCGTCACGGACACGGGTGATGAGATCACGTGGGAGTTCGAGGTCACAAATACAGGCAACGTGCTCCTTGATGATGTTGCCGTTGACGACACCATGCTCGAGACCGTGGGTATCGGGGTCACGTGTGACCCCACGACCCTCTCGCCCGGCGAAAGCACAGTCTGTACGGCTGACGCACCGTATGCGATCACGGCAGCCGATGTCGATAACGGCAAGGTAGTGAATACCGCCATAGCGGAAGGCACCCCTCCGGGACTGCCCCCGGTGCAGAGCCCTCCGGACACGACCGAGACACCCACGGAAATCCTGCCGGAGCCGACACCGGAGCCGGAGCCGACACCTGAGCCGGAGCCGGCGCCGGAGCCGTCGCCTGCACCTGAGCCGTCGCCTGCACCTGAGCCGTCGCCTGCACCTGAGCCGTCACCTGCGCCGGAGCCGGCGCCTGCACCCGAGCCGTCACCTGCGCCGGAGCCGGCACCAGCGCCCGAGCCGGCACCAGCGCCCGAGCCGGAGCCGGCACCAGCGCCTGAGCCGGAGCCGTCGCCTGCGCCTGCGCCCGAGCCATCGCATGCGCCCGTTCCGAGCGAGCCCGAGGAATCAGGTCTCGCAGCGACGGGAAGCGATATCGCGGGAGGAACGATCGTAGGAGCGATTGCCGCCATCCTCATCGGTGGCAGCCTCTTCTTTGGCACCAGGAATCGTCGTTTCGGTAAGGACGGCAAGCTGATCCGCTGAAGTTGACAGACGGTCGGCCCGCTCCCGTCAGGTCCGATCCAAGTCCCAGGAGGGGCGAACTTTTCGAGCAGATCGCCCCTCCTCGTCTGTCTCTCGCCGAATCGCCGGTTTCACCTCGGCGGACGGCGCCCGGCGCGTCCGAGAGCCAGTGCTACAGTTCGGGAACCTGCACCCAGTCGTTCATAGGTGACGCCTATGTCGCCTCCATGATCGGGCGCACACCGTGAAAGGAAGCTGCCGTGCGAACGCTACGCGCTCGTTATCGCACACCTCTCCTGAAGGAGGAGTTCCGCATCACTGATCCGTCTGACGGAGCGAGCAATGCGGGCCTCGGAGAATATCTGCGCAGCGCGAACTTTGAAATAACGGAATTGGGGCGGGAGTTGGCCCTCGACGCACGCCTCGCTCACTATGCGCAGACCACGTTGGCGATGGTCACGACGCCTCGTGTGAGGGTTCGCTGGAAACGCGACGAAGCATCGAAAGCGCGCACCCTTCTCCTGTTCGCGCGCAAGGGCAAGCTGTCGGTGTCGACACAGGGACCCGTTGTCCGACGCGGGGATAACGCCATCATGCTCTTGCCGAGTGACCGTCCGGCTGAGATTTCGGTCACGGGACCACAGAGCGAACTGATGTACATCAGCGCTGGGGCCGGAGTTGTGCCGCCACTCGCCCTTAATCTGTCGAACGACGTGCAAGGAACAGCTCTCCCCTGGCACCGGATCGCGCCGCTCTACGCTTTCGTGCACGCCGTGTGCGCCTCGCCGCCGCCCGCGGAGGATGAGCCGGATGCTCTTGCGGCCTGTTCGGAGGCGATCGTCGAATCCTGCGCACGAACGATCATCGGAGACATCTCTGCGCAGGGGAGTGTCGTTCTTCAGGTCCGAGCCTTCATCGCCGAATATCACACCAATCCGAACCTGACGCTGCCTTCTATCAGCGGTCGTTTCGGCATCGCAACCCGGACGCTGCAGGCAGCTTTCTCGACACAGGGCTCCACCGTGCGTCGGGAACTGCGACAGGCACGCACGCGCACGGCGCAGGGGCTGCGTCGAACCCACTCTCAGCTTTCCCAGGCGCAGGTTGCACGTCTGTCTGGTTTTACATCACTTTCCGCCATGTACCGTTCACTTCACGCAGAATCCGACGCTGCGGTGGCCGCCACCGATAATTTGGGCATGACGCCGCCAGGCGTCAGCTCAACCCGATGAGCAGCTTCCCTCCCCAGGGTAGGGGGCGGGTACCGAAGTTGGTGCTCGCCCCGTTCGGATTCTGACCTTCGCGCCAGTTGATCAGCGGAACACCCGACTGATCGCGCCGCCGGTCTGGAACAGTTGCAGCCACACGAAGAAGCGCTGCAGCGAGCGCAGCAGAAATCCGACAATGCGGCGCCAGCCGCCCTGGCGCTGCCAGGATGACGTGAGAGTGACTTGCGTGCCGCCTGCAGCGGGCGAGAGCTCGATCGCCAGTGTTCGCGTAATCGCCTGAGGGGCGTCGCGGAACTCGATCAGCCAGACCACCGATGTCGGCTCCAGGGCCACCGCCCGCGTGACCCGTCGCCGCCGAAACGACTCCTTGATCTTGGCAGGCTTGCCATCGGGGTACTCGGTGCGTGAATGGACGATCCAGGTGTCCGCGGTCTCCGCCTCGACGGTTCCCGATTGCGGTTCCCACTCCGGCATCCGCTCAGCATCTGAGACGAGTGCCCACACTTCCGCGATCGCAGCGGGGACAAAAGTCTCGAATCGTCCCTGCACCATGTTCTTTGACGACGTCGGATGCTCGGGAATTCGTTCGGCATCATCGAGGCGTTCGGTCACAGCGGCTGGTGTCGTCCCTACTCGTTGAAGGATGCCCGCGATCAGCCCGCTCGGTTCCGTCAGCAGCCCGCGCAGAATCGCGGCTGCATCTCCTGTGCGCCGGCCCTCGCCGGCACGGGACATGATTCCCAGCGCTCGCTCACTCCATTCGTACCCTTCGGTCTCATGGAATGTAATGCGACCCGGCTCATCCTGCGCGATCGAGACGCCGAGCGACCGTAACTGCGCGGCGTGCTGTTCTCGTGTGGCGTCGCGCGCAGCATCCAGAGTGATGCCCAGCCCTCGCAATACCTGACCTGCTTTCTGCTCGCTGAGCACCAGCGCGAGCAGAAGATGTTCGATGTCGGCCTCACGACGACCCTCGCGGGATGCCTCTTCCATGGCAGTGGCGCTCAGCGTCTGCATGGTCGCGGCGGCGGTAAGGAAGCGGCTCATGAGGTCCTCCTCGGGACGGGGATGGTCGGATCGACGCGTTTGGCGTATTTCTTGTGTACGGCCTGCCGGCTCACACCGAGCGCATCGGCGATCTCCTGCCAGCTCATGCCCGCCCGCAGCGCGGCCTCGACCTGCTTGAGTTCGAGGGTGTCGGCGAGCACGCGCAGCGATGACACCGCGCGTAGACCTGCCCGGGGATCGCTGAGGTCGGCGGCGACGGCCGCGATGGCTGTTGACTCCATGTTGTCAACTTACGTTGCTTATGCGGATGCTGTCAACTTGGGTTGCTAGTGCCTCGCCAGCACCTGGCCGATGATGTGCGCGGCCTCGGGAAACGCGCCGGGATTCGGTCCGGAGTAGTTCAGGCGCAGGTACCGGCCAGTCGGTTCGGCGGGGAACCAGTCGTCGCCTGCCGCGAGGATGACTCCGCTGACTTCGCATTCGCGCGCGAACCGTACGAGATCGGTCTCATCGGGTAGTTGCAGCCAGAGATTCAGGCCGCCGGCGGGCACGGACTCCAGGTGCGCGGTAGGCGCATGCTCCCGCAGCGAGTCGACAAGCAGATCACGGCGTGCGGCCAATTGCTGCCGTAGCGACTTCACATGTGTGCGCCAGGCGGGCTGGGTGACGACATCGAGTGCGGCGGTCTGGAGTACTCCACTGACATACATCGCCTGCGACTGCGTGTCGGCGAGGATGCGGTCATGCGCAGGTCCGCGCGCGATCAGGCCTGCAACGCGGATCGCCGGTGAGACGCTCTTGGTCAGTGAACGCAGGTACACAACGTGTCCGCTGTCATCGCGGGCCGCCAGCGGTGCGGCTGTGGTGGTGATGCCGAAGTCGTGCGCCCAGTCGTCCTCGATGAGGAATGCACCTCGTTCGCGCACGATCCGCAGTATTGAGTCGGCGAGGTCAGGAGACCACTGCGCCCCGTTCGGGTTCGCGAAGTTCGGCTGGGCGTAGAAGGCACGCGCACCGGTCTGGGCGAATGCCCGATCAATCTCATCGGGGTCTGGGCCGTGGGGTCCGCTGGGGATCGGGACGAGCTGCACTCCCACCTGGGCGGCCGCGAGAATCGCGCCCCAGTAGCTCGGTGACTCGATCAGCATGGGTCTGCCGGCTCCGACGAGTGTGCGAAAGAGGGTACTCAGGCCGCTCTGGCTCCCCGGCAGAATCACCACATCGCTCGCGGTCGGAGGTGTGAGTCCCGCCGGCGTGTGCGCGCCGAGCTCGGATGCGAACCAGGCCTGCAGCTCGGGCAGACCCGCGGCGGGAGTCCTGCTCATCACTGCATCCTCGCGCGCAGCCCTGGTGAGCGCAGCGCGCACAAGTCGTTCGGGGAGCAGTTCTCTGTCCGGGTAACCGGAGTGCAAGGCGATCACATCGTTGGGCGTCGCGCGCAGTGCGGCTGAGGCGTGCGGCATGCGATTCTGAGGTGAACCGAGCGCCGCGGTCTGCCAGCCATAATCGTGCGGGCGCGCCACGCGGATGCTGCGCACGAAGGTGCCCACGCCGGGCCGGGTCTCCACCAGCCCCTGTCCGATCAGGGTCTGTAATGCCTTCTGTACGGTGACCGGACTGGCCTCGAATTCAGCGACCAGCGCACGCGTCGACGGCAGCTGCGCTCCCGCAGGTGCGTTCGACACCCACTCGCGGAGTCGCTGCGCGATTCGCTCACTGCTACTGTCGGACATGAAGCAACATAGTAGCGCTACTCTGCAAATCTCGCCTCCGATATCGAGCGCGCGCGCCGGGCTCTGGTGGGGCCTGCTCGGAATTACCGCCTTCTCGTTCACCGTGCCGTTCACCCGCCTCGCAGTCGAAGGCGGTCATATGTCGCCGCTGTTCGTCGGCGCCGGGCGCGCGGTCGTTGCCGCCCTGCTCGCCATCGCCGCACTTCGCCTCACCCGTCAGCGGATGCCGCAGGGCACCCAGTGGTTTCGACTGGCGATTGTCGCCGGCGGCGTTGTCCTCGGATTCCCCCTGCTGACCTCGTACGCTCTCACCACGGCATCGGCCAGTCACAGCGCAGTTGTCATCGCCCTGCTGCCCGCCGCGACCGCGGTGATGACAGTGCTGCGCGGCAAAGAGCGACCCAGCCGGTCATTCTGGATCGCCGCCGCACTCGGTGCGGTCGCCGCCATCGGGTTCGCCCTGGTCCAGAGCAGTGACATCGTAGGGCTGAGCTGGTCAGACCTACTGCTGTTCGCTGCCGTCATCGCGTGCGCGATCGGATACGCCGAGGGCGGTCTCCTTTCCCGTGAGCTGGGATCGTGGCAGACGATTTCCTGGGCCCTTGTCGTCGCTTCACCCCTGACGCTGATTCTCACCGGCCTCGCGATCATTCAGCATCCGCCGACCGGAGGGGTGATCGAATGGGGCGCATTCGGGTATCTCGCCGTCGTGAGCATGTTCTTCGGGTTTTTCGCCTGGTATCGGGGGCTGGCGATCGGTCCGATGGCGCAGGTCAGTCAGGTGCAGCTCGCGCAGCCGGTGATGACCATCTGCTGGGCGGCGCTGCTGCTCGGCGAGCAGATCGGGTGGCCCACCATCCTCGGTGGCGCCGCGGTCATCGCCTGCGCCCTGCTCGCCGTGCGAGCCAGAGTTCTCAGGCGACGATGAGCGCGCAGTAGATTTGCAGCACACCTCCCCTCACCACACGGAGTGCCTCATCATTCGTTCTGTTCTCTCCCAGGCTGCCGGTCGCGGCATCGCGGCATCGCTTCTGGCATCCGTGCTGTTCGGCGTGATCAGCGTGCTGGGCGGCCATCTCGACGGCTTCGCGCCGGCGGAGACGACGGCGTGGCGTGTGCTGTTCATCCTGATCCCGCTCCTCGCGGTGCACGCGTCCTCGAGGGCGCGCACCGCACTGAAAGCCGTGACCGTGCGTATCACGCGCAGCCCGAAGCTGCTGCTGATCGTTCTCGTCAACAGCGCGATCATATGGGTGCAGTTGTGGGTGTTCATGTGGGGGCCCGCCAACGGGCACGCGCAGGACATCGCCTTTGGCTACTTCCTGCTGCCGCTGGCGATGGTCGTCGTGGGGCGCGTGTTCTTCCGGGACCGGCTGAACAGGATGCAGTGGTCCGCTGTGGCGGCCGCGTGCGTAGGCGTGCTCGCGCAGTTCCTGATCGCCGGGGGCGTGAACTGGCCGGTCGCCATCATCGCCGGCCTCTACCCGATCTACTTCGCTCTTCGCCGCTGGACGGGTCTCGATTCGATGCAGGTATTCCTGATCGAGATCATCGTGCTCATCGTGCCGGCGGTCGTCGTGATCGTCGTCTCCTACGCGTCCGATCCCGCGCGGACAATTCCGGATACCTGGCCGTTGATGTTGCTGATGGCATCGCTCAGTGGCGTGGCGATGACCCTCTACATCCTTGCCTCGCGCCTGCTGCCGCTTTCGCTGTTCGGCCTGTTGTCATATCTCGAGCCGGTGCTGCTGCTCGGCGCAGCGCTTCTTCTGGGCGAATCGTTCACGGTGAACGATGCGTTCGTCTACATCCCCATCGTCATCGCGCTCGCGCTGCTCGGGATGAGCGGGCGTCGTTACCGTGGCAGATCGCGCATCCATCTGGAAGAGCCGCCGCTCTGACTTCGCATCACAGGTCAAGTCGGGCGAACGGGATGCCGCGCACGCCGCGGCGTCGGTGGCGCATCGGGCGCCACATCGATCCGAAGAGTCCGAACACCGCCGTCAGTCCCCCAGTGCGGCGGTGAGCGCGGCGTCGACGTGAAGCGAGGTCGTGGGATAGACCGGCACTGCCGCATCGTCGGAGCCGATGAGCAACTCGATCTCTGTACAGCCCAAAATGATCCCCTCGGCACCGCGATCGACGAGGTCTTCCATGACGCGTTGATAGCGCTGCCGAGATTCCTCCCGGACGACGCCGTGCACGAGTTCGTCGTAGATCACGTCGTGCACCACCCGTCGCCCTTCTGCGTCGGGGACGATCGTGCGGATGCCGTGAGCACCGAGTCGATCCGCGTAGAACGGCCGCTCCATGGTGAAAGCCGTGCCAAGCAACCCGACGGTTCGCACACCGGTGGGGTGGATCGCCTCGGCCGTGACGTCGACGATGTGCAGGAACGGGATGCTGACGGCATCCTGTATCCGTTCTGCCACGAGATGCATGGTGTTGGTGCACAGCACCAGCAACTCGGCTCCCGCGTCTTCGAGGGCTCGGGCGCGCCCGGCGAGCAGCTGTGCGGCGGCATCCCAGTCGTCTCGCGCCTGCATCGCCTCGATGTCCGCGAAGTCCAGCGAATCCAGCAGAATTCGGGCGGAATGGTGCCCGCCCAGACGCTCCCTGACGCGCTCGTTCGCGAGGCGATACCACTCCAGCGACGACTCCCAGCTCATCCCGCCGAGCACTCCGATCGTCTTCATGGCATTACCTTTCGAGTCAGATCCAGCCACGCTCTTCGGCCCTCAGAACCGCCTGCTGGCGAGTGGCGACGTGGAGCTTCGCGAGCACCGCCGAGATGTGATTGCGCACGGTGCCCGGTGCGAGTAACAGTGAGCGCGCGATCTGCCCGGTCGTCTCACCACGTCGCCCTGCGCGCAGCACGTCGAGCTCGCGATCGGTGAGCGGGCTTCGCTCATCACTCAGAGCATCGGCGGCGACCTCTGGGTCGACATAGCGCCCGCCGGCAGCGACCCGACGGATCACCTCCGCCACCTCATTCGCACCGCGAGACTTCGGCAGGAAGCCGGCGACTCCGGATGCCAGCGCTCGCCGCAGGACGCCAGGACGCGCATGCCGCGTCACCACTACGCAGCGCGTCGCCGGCAGTGTGCGGCGCAGCCGCTCGGCCACCTCGACACCGTCGAGCCCAGGCATATCCAGATCGAGCAGGCAGATGTCGGGCTGCAGCCTCTCGGCCATGACGACCGCCTGCTCGCCATCGGCACACTCTGCGACCACGTCGATGTCGTCCTCGAGCCGCAGCAGCGCCGCCAGGGCGGAGCGAATCATCGCCTCATCGTCGGCAATCAGCACGCGGATCATCGCTGCTCCCCCGGATCAGTCACATCGGCCACTGCATCGACCACTGCTGGCACGCTCACGACGACAGTGAACTCATTCTTGCCTCGCTGCACATCGACGGACCCGCCGACTTCTGCGGTGCGGCGGCTGATGCCGTCCAGCCCGGATCCATCGTCGCTCGCGGAGGTGTCGGATGCTGCGTCGTTCGAGATCTCGTAGCGCCAGGACTCCGCCTGCCGCACGAGTGAAAGACGCGCCCAATGTCCCCCGCCATGGCGGAGGACGTTCGTCGTCGTCTCACGGATCACGGGCCCCAGAACGGATGCCGGTGCACGATCTGCATCCTCATCCACGCGCGCTTCCGCTGCCGTACCCGCCGCCCGCAGCAGATCGACGGCGTTGGCGATCTCATCCCGCAGCGGTACAGAGCGGAAGCGCAGGGCGAGGTCGCGCGTGCCCTGTTGGGCTTCGGCCACGCTGGCTCTCGCCGCGCGCAGCTGCTCCAGCGCAGCATCCGTGTCTTTCGTCATCAGGCGCTCCGCGAGTTCGAGCTGAAGCGCGACCACCTGCAGGTGGTGTCCCTGCAGGTCGTGCACGTCCGTCGCCACCCGCAGACGTTCCTGGGTTGCGGCGAGGCGACTCTCGGAGGCTCGTGCCCGGTCGAGCCGGGCCAGCACATCCCACCACCACAACGAGGCGACGGTCATCGCGGGAAGAATGACGGAGAAGGAGACGAGTGGCCCCCAGCCCGACGCCGCGGTCCCGACGTCTGTCGCATTCGCGTCGATCACGGCGAGTGCGACGAGCAGGCCAGTTGCGGCGAGCAATGCCCGAACCCGAACGCCTGACTGCCAGTTGAGAAGCATGAGCGACTGCAGCAGCGGCAAAGCACCGACGATCCACAATCCGCAGACCGCGCCGGCCGTCACTCCATATGCAGCGGACAACAAAAGTGGCAGCAGCTGCCTGCGCCACCGCACCAGCGGTGCGGAGTCCGTCCGATGCCGGTAATCGATCAGCAGCGCCACCGTCGCTGCAACCCACGCCAGACCGCCGAGGCCGACTCCAGCGATCGCGACGGGCGATTGGGCTGGGGAGGAGGCGACGACGAGGAGCGTGGCAAGCACGATCCCCAGTTCGAAGAAGAGGAGGGCCGCGACCGTGTACCACCAGGTGGCCGACACACCGCGTGCGAGCCGCAGCGAGCCGCGCTCGGCCACAGCCGATGAACCGGCCGGCACCGGGGTGGATTTGCTGCTCATGCCTCCAGCCTACGGGCGTGACACATGTCACCCATCAGCCATGCAAAGCACCCTGCAAGAGGTGACAGAACGACACTTCCCGCAATCGATGAGAAGCGATGGACTGGTTTCACACCGAGATCCGGTGCAGAACGGCAGGAGCAAATCATGAACCTCATCGAGATCTTCCAGAACCTCGTCGGCCAGGTGCCCGAAATCGTACAGCCCCTCATCGTTGTGCTGGCCGGCGCGATCCCCTTTATCGAGGGAGAGGGCGCCGTCTCGATCGGCATCCTCGGTGGAATCAACCCGGTCATCGCGGCGATCGCGGCGATCGCCGGAAACTTCCTCACGGTCGCACTGCTCGTGCTGCTCAGTTCGGGTGCACGCACCGCGGTCGTGAACCGTCGCCGTGCCAGCGTGCTCGCCGGATCAGACGGCAGCGTCGATCTGGATGCCGCAGCCGAGGCGCTTGCGGCCGAAGACGGGAGCGAGCGCAAGACGGCGCGTCGCCAGAAGTTCCTGCGGGCGCTGGAGCGCTACGGTGTTCCCGGTGTGAGCCTGCTTGGCCCGCTGCTGCTGCCGACCCAGTTCACCGCGACCATGCTCGCTGCCGTCGGCGTCGGCAAGGCGCGCATCCTCATCTGGCAGGCCATTGCGATCATCGGCTGGACGACCGTGTTCGCGGTGATCGTCGGCGGCGTCGTCCACGCGGTGAGCTGAGCATCATCGGGCCAGCATCGCTGGGCAGCGCCGCACCGATGGCGCTGCCCAGCCGATCTACTTCTTGAAGGCGTCGACCTACTTCTTGAAGGCGTCTTTGACGTTGTCGCCGGCCTTCTTGAGATCGGCCTTGGCCTGGTCAGTCTTGCCTTCTGCTTCCAGCTTCTCGTTGTCGGTGAGCTTGCCGGCGGCTTCCTTCATGTGACCGGCCATGTCCTCAGCGACGTGCTTCGCCTTGTCTCCAATACCCATTGATCCGTTCCTTTCGTCGGGGATCAGGTGATCCATGCCATCGACTGTCACACGGATCTCGAGGTAGGCCGACGGGGTTGACGTGCGGTGGCGGGGAATGTATTGCGACTACGCCTACGTCGTCGGGGCGGGTTTGCGGTAGGCCTCGCGCATGTGGTCGCTCGTGAGGAAGTCAGCGATGCCGATCATGATCAGGCTGAAGATGATCTGCTCGGTGACCATCCACGCCGGGTACAGGCCAGGAATCGCCGCCATCACCAGTGTGATCACGGGGAAGATCTGTGCGAACAGGCGAAGACGCTGATAGCCCCACCGCCAGCCGAGCTTCGCACGCCATGCAAAGTAGAACAGCGTCACGGTCATGCCGAGCACAACGACCGTGCGCATCCAGACTGCGAAGCCCACTGATTCACCGTTGGTCGCCAGCAGCATGGCCACGACGAGGGCGCCGACGCCGATCACGAGTTCGACGACGAGCAGCCACGTGATCCAGCGGAATGCGCGCGCTGTCTTCGGATGGGTGCGTGCATCTTCGGAGATCATGATTCCGGCCCCGCGGCCGCCGGCGAGTCGATCTACCCGCAGCAGAAAAGTTTCGAGCGACATACCCGGAGCCTATTGCGCTGTTCGTCTGCGGGCGAGTTCGCGGTCTCCACCTTTTGAGCGATGCCATCGAGTGAACTGCTTGGTGAGCTTGAGGCATGACAACTTCTCGCGCGCGCTTCTCCGACCGACTCACCTCGCGGCGCGGTGCATGGATCTCGCTCGGCATCGTCCTGATCGTTTTCACCGCGCTGTTCGGCCTGTTCAGCCGGATCGATGCCCCCTCCGCAAACGAGGCGGCGCCCGCCGACTCGGAATCCTCCCGCGTGAGTGCGCTGCTGGACAAATTTCCGGATGCTGACGAGCAGTCGGTTCTGGTGGTTGCTTCACGGGCGGATGCCACGATCCTGACCGATTCCGACATCGAAGCGCTGAAGGAAGTCGCTCGCGTGCTGGGCGCGCACACCGGCCTGGCGTCGTCCGGTCCGAGCATCAGCGATGACGGAGAGGCAGCGGTGATCGTCACCCCGATCACTGTCGGCGCCGACAACGCCGAGACGGCCACCGTCATCAAGGACCTGCGCGGTTCGATCGCGGGCCTCGCTCCAGACGGCATCATCCTGCAGGTCACTGGCGGGCCGGCCTTCGGCGCCGACATCACCTCCGCGTTCGATGGCGCCGACTTCACGCTGCTGCTGGTGACGATCATCATCGTCGCGCTGCTGCTGATCATCACCTACCGCTCCCCCATCCTCTGGCTGCTGCCGCTGACCGTGGTCGCGTTCGCAGATCAGCTCGCTGGCAAAGTCACTGGCGCCGTCGGTGCATGGCTCGATCTGCAGTTCGACGCCGGCATCATCAGCGTGCTCGTCTTCGGTGCCGGCACCAACTACGCCCTGCTGCTGATCTCCCGGTACCGGGAAGAGCTCGCAGTGAACGAAGACCATCGCCAGGCCCTGAGCGCCGCCTGGCGCAAGACCGTGCCCGCGATCGTGGCATCCAACATCACCGTTGTGCTCGCGATGCTGACGCTCGCGCTCGCAGTGATCCCCGGTACCCGAGGGCTCGGTGTCTCGTCTGCCGTCGGCCTGCTGATCGCGCTCGCCGCAGTGCTGTTCGCGCTTCCGCCGGTGCTGGCTCTGTGCGGCCGGAGGGTTTTCTGGCCCTTCATGCCGAAGCCGTTCACGTCTATGGCCGGAGCAGATACCGCGCGTGACACGATCTGGCACGGCATCGCGACACGGGTCATGCGGCGACCGGTGGTGGGCCTGGTCAGTGGCCTCGCCCTCCTCGCCATCATGGCCACCGGACTCTTTGGGACGTCGATCGGTCTCGATCAGGTTGAGAAGTTCCGCGTGCAATCCGAATCTGCTGCCGGACTCGAGGTGCTTGCCGACCACTTCCCGCCGGGAGAGTCTCAGCCGATCTTCATCGTTGCCGACAGCACGCACGCAGACGAGGTGGTGGCTGCTGTGGCCGATGTCGACGGTGTGCTGCGCGCGCATCCGCTTGGCGAGACCGACGATGGCTCGCTCACCAAGATCATGGTCACCGGTGAATATGCGCCCGGTACGGCCGAGAGCCTTGCGCTCGTGACAGAGCTACGGACGACGGCCCACGGTGTGCCGGACGCCGACGCTCTGGTGGGCGGAGCGATCGCCACGGATCTGGATGCCAGGGCAGGAAATGAGCAGGACCTTCTGCTCATTGCGCCGCTGGTGCTTGCCGTGAGCTTCATCGTGCTTCTCGTGCTGCTGCGATCTGTGCTCGCACCTGTCGTGCTGCTGCTGGTCAACCTGGTCAGCGCCGTCGCAGCGATTGGCGCCGGCGCCTGGCTGAGCAGGGTGCTGTTCGATCAGCCTGCACTTGACCTGCAGGTGCCGCTGCTCTCCTTCCTCTTCCTTGTCGCGCTGGGGATTGACTACACGATCTTCCTCGTGCATCGTGCGCGCGCTGAGGCCGAGACGCTGGGCACGCGAGAAGGCATGGTGCAGGCGGTCACGCACACCGGTGCTGTCATTACCAGCGCGGGGATCGTGCTTGCCGCTGTCTTCGCCGCACTCGGAGTGCTGCCACTGGTCACGCTCGGGCAATTGGGCTTGATCGTCGGGGTCGGAGTGGTAGTGGACACTCTGATCGTGCGCACCGTGGTCGTACCGGCGCTGTTCGGGCTGCTGGGCGAGCGCATCTGGTGGCCGCGCAGGTGATCCCGCAGTTTCGGGAGAGGCGAGGCGCCGGATCAGATCCGTGCTGTGCGTCCCATCTCATCCCGAAACCTGCGATCCCTACGGGATCAGTCCCCGACCTCTGCCGGACTCGACTCCCCGAATACTTCGTGGACGAGTCATGCATCCTCCCCTAATGTGAGGTGCATGCGCACGGGGTTTGACCGTCACCGTCGTCCCCAGCTCAAGCCCGACGATCCGCGCATGCGAGTGGGCCCTCGTGAATAATTCATTCCCCAACGGACTATTCCAGGGGGCCGCTTTCGCGTTATCCTCCCACGTTTTTTCGAATTTGTCCCCCATATGGGGGACAAGAGTAACCATTTAGGGATAGGGTGTTTTCTGACGCACCCTCCGGTCGTCTTTGGCCCTCATCGCTCCCCCCGCGATGAGGGCCGTCCTCTTCTCTGCCGTCGTGCGCCACGATGTGTACATTGCAGGCGATAACTCCCCCCGAAAGTGGGTAGTTTCGGCGATTCCATGTCTCTGTGTATGCACAAGATCCGGGTTGGTGTGTCAGAATCGCCGCACGCGAAGGAGAGTTCGATGATGAACAAAGCAGGCGACATCTACCGCGAGGCCTACCGGAAAAGTGTCGAGGACCCCGAGAAATACTGGCTTGACGCCGCACAAGCGATCGACTGGTACCGCGCACCGAGCCGTGCGTTCGATCCTGACAGTGGTCCCTACGGGCGTTGGTATCCCGATGGTGAGCTGAACACCAGCTACAACGCGCTTGATCGGCATGTGCTGGCTGGGCACGGTGACGACGTCGCTCTCATCTACGACTCCCCCGTCGTCGGCAAGGTGCGCGAGTACAGCTATGAGAATCTGCTCGGCCGAGTCGCACGCTTCGCGCACGTGCTCGCGGATGCCGGAGTCGCGAAGGGGGATCGCGTCATCCTCTATATGCCGATGATCCCGCAGGCAGTCGTCGCGATGCTCGCGTGCGCTCGTCTGGGAGCCGTGCACTCCGTCGTGTTCGGCGGGTTCGCAGCCAAGGAGCTCGCTGTGCGCATCGATGATGCTCGACCCAAGGCGATCATCACCGCATCCGGCGGTATCGAGCCGAGCCGCACCGTGGAGTATCTCCCCACTATCCGCGACGCGCTCGCCCTGGCATCACACACGGTCGAGACGGTCATCGTGAAAGATCGACCCGAGATTCCGGGTTCCGCGGCGGATTTCGAGGGCACCACCGAAGGCACCCGATGGTGGGATTGGGCGAGCAGGTCGATTCCGACCACGCCGTACCCCGCCATCCCGGTGCGGGCGACCGATCCGCTCTATGTTCTCTATACCTCTGGCACGACAGGTACGCCGAAGGGTGTACTTCGTGACAATGGTGGGCACGCGGTCGCGCTCGCATGGTCGATGAAGAACATCTACGACATCGGACGCGGTGACGTCTTCTTCACCGCCAGCGACATCGGATGGGTCGTTGGCCACAGCTATATCGTTTACGCACCTCTGCTCGTCGGCGCGACCACGATCCTCTACGAGGGAAAGCCGGTCGGAACCCCGGATGCGGGCGCGTTCTGGCGGGTGGCAGAGCAGCATGGCGTCAAGGCGCTGTTCACCGCACCGACTGCCTTGCGCGCCATCCGTCGCGTCGACCCGGAAGGCGTGTTCGCGAAGGGACGCGACCTGTCGAAGCTGTGTACCTTCTACCTTGCCGGCGAACGACTCGACACCGATACCCTGCGATGGGCGCAGGAGCTGCTCGGCAAGCCGGTGATCGATCACTGGTGGCAGACCGAGACCGGCTGGTCGATATCAGCGAACCTGCAGGGGCTCGACCCGATGCCGGTCAAGCCAGGATCGCCCTCGGTACCGGTGCCCGGCTATCAGATCGACATCCTCGACGAGCACGGCCGATCGCTGCCGACGGGCGAAGAGGGCAACATCGCGATTCGTCTCCCGTTGCCACCAGGAGCGCTGTCGACGCTGTGGGGTGGTGACGATCGATTCGTATCGTCATACCTCAACGCCTTCCCCGGCCACTACGCGACGGGCGACTCGGGTTACCTCGACGAAGATGGCTACCTGTTCGTGATGGGTCGTGCGGATGACGTCATCAATGTCGCCGGTCACCGGCTGTCGACGGGGACGATGGAGCAGGCGCTGCTGGAGCATCCTGCGCTCGCCGAATGCGCGGTCGTCGGCGCCGCGGATGCGTTGAAAGGCCAGGTTCCGGTGGGTTTCGTCGTGACGAAGGCGAACATCGATCAGGGCGAGGCTGAGCTGGTGCGCGAGCTCGTGCAGCGCGTGCGGGATGACATTGGCGCGGTGGCCGCGTTTCGAGACGTGGTCGTCGTGGCCAGGTTGCCGAAGACGCGGTCGGGCAAGATGCTGCGTAAGACAATTCGCGAGATCGTCGACGGGGTCGAGGATGTGAAGATCCCTCCCACGATCGAGGACATGAGCGTGATTGATGACATCCGGGAAGCCGCTCTGCGATTGAACGCCACCCGCAATCGCTGACGTGCTTCCGCGGCGTATCGCTCGTGCAACATTTGGATTACCTTCTTGCGAGAGCTATTCCACTCAGGCGCTACGCCGATAATGTGGGCTTCGTCGGGGCACCCTGCGTCGACAACATTCCAGCAGAACGGCAGTACATGAGTACCCAAGGCACGGTTAAGTGGTTCAACTCGGAGAAGGGCTTCGGCTTTATCTCCCCCGATGACGGCGGCGCTGACGTCTTCGCGCACTACTCCGCCATTGAAGCAAGCGGCTACCGCTCACTCGACGAGAACCAGCGCGTCGAGTTCGAGGTGGCGCAGGGCCCCAAGGGCCTGCAAGCCGAGAACATTCACCCCATCTAAGGGCGATAACACCGCACTCCCCGCTCCGGCGCGCGTCACCTCGTGCGCTGGCGGGGAGTGTTGTGTTTTCTACGCGGTCAACTGCGCCTGCTTCTGCGGGAGCAACAGCGCTCGCAGTGCCTTCGCGTCCGTGGCGCGGAACGCGGCCGGGTCGCCTTCTGCTGAGTCACCGAATCCCCATTCGGCGAAGATGACGGGGATGCCGAACCGTGCGGCGCCCTCGACATCGTGATGACGATCACCGACGAGCACAGGCTTCGAGGTGTCGGCGCCCGCGGCCTGTAGGCGTTCGAGGGCCCAGCCGACGACGTCGGACTTGCTGTCGCTGCGTCCGATGGTGCCACTGCGCGCGCCCGAGATCGCGGTGAACAGGTCGGTCAGGTCGTTGTGATCGAGAATCGCCCGCACCTGGTTCTCGGGCTTCGTGCTCGCGGTTGCCTGAGGAATGCCGGCCGCTGCCACGGCGCGGATCACGTCAGGGACACCGGGGTAGATATCGACGGATTCCGCGTATCCATCACGCGCCGCGAGCTCGCGGTAGCGACGGAGCGCATCCTCGGCCTGCTCTGGGCTCAGACCCGCGAGGAGCTGGAAAGATTCGTACATCGGTGGACCGACCCAGCGTGACAACGCGGTGGGATCCGGCGCCGGAACATTGAAGGATGCGAGCACCTCGAGGAGTCGAGGGAAGATGCCGGGCGTTGCGTCGGCGATGGTGCCGTCGACATCCCACAGCACGCAGGAATAAGGGGAGTGAGGCATGCTTCCAGCCTAGGCGCGGGTGGTCGTTCCCTCGGACCGATGGCTGACGGGACCTCTTAGTCTGCACCAATTCGATCTCATTGCGGTTATCCACAGAACACGTCTCTGGCGCCGATGGCTATCGGATCCTCGTGACAATCTGAACAACCAGGGAGACAATGGAGGTGTGTTCGTGTCAATGGATGTGGTGACGATGCTCGCGAGTCTCGCGACAATCCTCGTCGCGCTCTTCGGCGGGTTCGCGTGGATGATTCGCCGAATGGACGTCGGATTCGAACGGGTGGACGCGCGGTTCGCGGCGCAGGATGCGCGGATGGATGCGAGGTTCGACCGCGTTGATGACCGATTCGATCGCGTCGAGGATCGACTGGGTCGTGTCGAGCAGGAACTGACAGAGGTGAAGATCGCGATCGCGCGACTGGAGGGTCCCGCGCCGCGTCTCGTCACGACGCGCTGATCGGGCTCAGAACAGGCGCGGCACTCCGGACTCGATGCCCTTCATCTCGTCGTAGTCGAGCACGAGGCAGCGGATGCCTCGGTCCTCGGCCAGGACGCGCGCTTGAGGCTTGATCTCCTGAGCGGCGAAGATGCCGGTGATCGGGGCCAGGTGTGGATCGCGCCCGAGGAGTTCGAGGTAACGCGTGAGCTGCTCGACGCCGTCGATGTCGCCGCGACGCTTGATCTCCACCGCGATGGCGGCACCATTCGCATCCCGCACCATCAGGTCGACCGGACCGATCGCGGTCGGAAATTCGCGCCGTACCAGCGTCGCGCCCTCGCTGATCAGTTCGACCTGCTCGGCGAGCAGACGTTGAAGGTCGGCTTCGACGCCATCCTTCTGCAGTCCGGGGTCGATGCCGAGCTCGTGTGAGGAATCGTGGATGACCTCGTAGATCTGTACGCGCAGCGCATCGCCGGTCTTCTTGTGGGTGACGCGCCACACCTCGACGACGCCTGCGCTGCCTTCGCCCTCTCCTGGCTCCTCGGTGGTGAGGGTGCACGGCGGGCTCATCCAGTTCAGCGGCTTGTAGCTGCCGCCGTCGGAGTGCACCAGAAGACTGCCGTCACCCTTGTGCACGAGCAGACGCGTGGCGAGGGGGAGGTGGGCGTTGAGCCGCCCGGTGTAATCCACGGAGCAGCGGGCAATGACGAGACGCACCCGACGAGCCTACTTCGTCGTCAGTAGATCACGTGACCTGCCGCGTCAGGGACGCCAGACTTACGGAAGAAATATGTCCGCACCTGGTCCCTCCACTCAGCGAGATTCGGCGACCAGCGGCGGCACGAGGAGGGTGGTCAGCGACGCGCGCCACAGCGGTGCGATGTGCCAGCCGATATGGAGGCCATCGCCGTCGCGGGTGACGATGAGCCGGTGCGGTGAGGTTGGCACGACGACGTGAACGAGAACGCTGCCGTCTGCGCGCTGCTCACCACGTGTGACAAGGACAAGCAGCTCGTCGCCGTCGCCTACCACTGTGCGCTGCCAGCCGTCGGCGCGCACCGTGATGACGCCGTAGGGCGTCAGTAGCTCCCACTGGCCGGACTCGGTATCGACGAGCGCCCACCCTGTCGGATCCTCCACGGCAGTGGTGACGGAAAGAGTGGCCCGCGCATCCCAGGAATCAAGCCTGGCGGCACGCGTCGCGAGCGCAGCCGTCGCGGAAGCATCATCGGCGACCGCCGTGTTGTCGATGGCGTCCACCAGTCGCCAGAATGCGTCAAGGACGGCGCCGGTGTCCGTCGTCGCGCCCTGGTAAGCGATGACGATGTTGCGCTCGGGGACCACGAGCACGAACTGGCCGAAGGCCCCGTCGAGGCGGAAGCCGTACCGGCTGCGCCACAGCTGATAGCCGTAGCCGAGCGCCCAGTCGCCGCCGCCTTCATCGGTCGTATCCGACCACGGGTGCGTGGCATCCGCGATGAACGCCTCCGGAATCACCTGGCGTCCACCGAAGCGTCCTTCATCGGCGAGGGCGATTCCGATTCGACTGAGGTCGTCGACGTTCAGGTGCAACCCGGAGAAGCCCTGCTCCAGGTCGTCCAGCTTCATCCACCAGCGGGGTGTGATTCCCAGCGGCTCGAACAGCCGCGGCGTCAGGTACTCGGTCAACGACAGACCGCTCACCGTCGTCACGATGGCGGAGAGTGCGTAGGTGGCGGGGGAGTTGTAAGCGAAGGATGCGCCGGGCGCATGTGCGGCCGGAATCGTCAGCACCGCCTCGATATCGAACGAAAGCTCCAGCGTCTGCTCGCGGCTGTGCCCGGTATTCATCGTAAGGAGGTGGCGCACTGTGATGCCATGCGGATTCGGTGTATCGAGATACCGGTCGACGGGGGCGGAGACATCGACGAGCCCCTCCGCTTCGAGGAATCCGATCGCGAGGGCGGTGAAGGTCTTCGAGACGGAGTAGACCAGGGCAGGCTGATGCATCGCCCATGGCTGCCACGCTCCGCGGAACAGCACGTGACCGCCCCGGATGACGGTGAGCGCGTGTGGATCCAGCCCGGCGTTCTCTAGTGAGTCGATCAGGTGCAGCAGGTCGGCCGAGCGCAGGCCGTGCTGCTCAGGGGACGCGGTGGGCAGGGGCATCGTTGCTCCGGGTTCGGGTGTGGTGGGGATCAGAGAGACGCGGGGGCAGCTGTGGATTCGCGCACGACGAGTTCTGTCATCAGATCCACCCGGGTCGACGACGGGGCGCGGCCGTCGGCGAGGGTGAGCAGCATCTGTGCGGCGAGGCCGCCCATCTCCCGCAGTGGCTGGTTGACGGTCGTCAGTGCAGGATTCAGCCATGCGGTGATGGGCAAATTGTCGTAGCCGACCAGGGAGAGGTCGTCGGGGATGCGAAGGCCGCACTCGCGTGCCGCGCGGGTTACGCCGAGTGAGATCTCGTCGGACCCCGCGAAGATCGCGGTCGGACGATCCGGGCGTGAGAGTAGATCGAGACCGTGCTGGTAACCGTTCACCGCCTCGAACTCGCCCCAACGCACCAGTGCCGGATCCCACGTGACCTCGGCCTGATCGTGCGCGCTGCGGTATCCGTCGACGCGGGCGCGGGAGCACAACACATCCGAGGGGCCCATGATCACGGCGATGCGCGTGTGGCCGAGTTCGAGTAGATGCTGGGTCGCGATGAGGCCGCCGTTCCAGTTGTTCGACCCGACCGTGGGGACATCCGTGGGCGGCTTGCCCTGGGTGTCGAGCACGACGAAGGGGATGGAGCGCGCACTGAGCTGGTGGCGCTGAGCCTCATCCAGATCGGAGAGGGCGAGCAGCACACCCAGCGGGCGGCGGGCCATCACATCGTCGAGCCACTGCTGGGTCGGACGGTGCGATCCGCCGAGCTCGGAGAGGACGACGCCGACCCTGGCGGGGCCGGAGATGCGCTCGACGCCGGCGATGATCTCCTGCGCCCAGAGATTGTCCGCCTCGTGGAAGACAAGATCGAGCAGTCGTGCCGACGTGCGGGGTCGTCCGTTGCCGCGCGCTGTCGCAACCGGCTTGCGGTACTCGTGGGCGGAAAGTGCAGCCTCGATGCGCGCGCGGGTGGCGTCTGCAACATCGGTGCGTCCGTTGAGGACTTTAGAGACGGTGGGCGCGGACACGCCCACCTCGGCGGCGATCTCGGCGATCGTCGGACGGCCATTCGCCATTGTGCACCCCTCGAAACTATCGGTAAAGCGTATCCAAGTCGTGTGGTGATTGTCACGTCTTTCACCAACTTTACGAAAGGGCTTGACGGCAGCGCCGTGTTTTCACAGTGTCGACGGATGTAAATGTTTCGAACTATGTGCCGAAACTTTCGAACTCCTCGACCCCTCTTCCGCGACCACGTTCACTTCGTGCCGCGGCCCACCTTCGTATCTGCGTTGAGCGGTTTCGCGGCTCCCGTGAAGAGACCGGATGCCACGACCAGCGCGACCAGAATGAACAGCGTGTTCAGCAGCCCGATGTGTTCGCTGATCAGGCCCAGAATCGGCGGACCGCCGAGGAATGCAACGTAGCCGATCGTCGCGGCCGCGCTCACGCGGGCGGCCGCCTTCTCCGGTTCGTCGGCTGCCGCTGACATGCCGAGCGGGAACCCGAGTGAGGCGCCGACGCCCCAGAGCGCCGCACCCACGAACACGAGGGGGAGCGACGGCGCGAGGATGAACAGCAGAATGCCTCCCGCTGCGGCGACAGCGAGGATGCGCAGCACGAGCACGCGGCCGAACGTGTCAACCAGTGGGCCGCCGAAGATCCGTACCGCAGTCATGCACACCGAGAAGACGGTGAGTGCGGCGGCGCCCATGGCCGTTCCGCCGCCATGGTCTTCAGAGACACCGAGCGCGAGCCAGTCATTCGCTCCACCCTCGGCGAACGCCATGCCGAGCATGACGACCCCGAGCGCGTAGGTGCGAGGCTCGCGCCAGGCCGACAGTGCGACGTGCATTCGCTCACGCCAGTGCGGCTTCTCGCCGGGCTCTGCCGGATCGAGTGTGGCCTCGCGGTTCGGCACGTTCGCGATGCAGACGAACGCACCGACGAAGATGATCGCGGCGGCGACGAGTGCGTGTGTGGCGACGCTGATGTGCCAGTTCGTCGCAGCCCACCCCGCGCCCGCGCCGATGACTGTGCCGAAGCTGAAGAACGCATGGAACAGCGGCAGGATCGTCTTGCCCGCCTCCTGCTCGATTGCGGTGGCCTCGACGTTCATCATGACGTCCAGGCATCCGTTGCCGAAACCGAACAGAGCGAGACCGATGATGACGACGGGGAACGACGCGAGCACGGTCGTGCCCACACCGATCAGGGCGATGCCGATCGAGAGCGTGATCATCAGAGCGAGCATCCCTCGTCGCGCGCCGGTGCGCGCCATGACGGCGGGGCTCGTCGAGATGCCGAGAATCGAGGCGATACCCATGCCCAGCAGCAGCAAGCCGATCTGTGCGTTATCGATCTCGAGTGTGAGCTTGATGTCGGGTACGCGTGAGGCCCACGTGGCAATCGAGACGCCGCTGGCGAGGAAGATCGCGAAGATCGCGTTGCGCCAGCGAACGTACTGCGAGCGGGTGAGGGCAAAGTCCATGCACAGAGCGTATCGAATCGATTCGATCTACGCCAACGAATTCGGGTTATCCTCGGGATATGACCGCTGACTCTGCACCACGACGTGCGACCATCGCCGATGTCGCCCGCGAGGCGGGAGTGTCGACATCGACGGCATCCGTTGTGTTCAGTGGCAAGACGAAAGTCTCGGATGCGACGCGCGAACGGGTCCTCGTCGCGGCCACGAAGCTGGGTTACGCCGGTCCTGACCCGAGGGCTGCGTCCCTGCGCAGGGGCCGCAGCGGCATTGTTGCGGTGGTGCTTGAGGGTCAACTACGCGCCGCCTTCCTTGATCCGGTCACCATTGCGATGATGGATGGGCTCACGGATGGGCTTGCCTCGCTCGGGGCCGGTGTGCTGCTGCTGCGAGATGATCCGGAAGATGACGAGGCCTCAGCGCTGACGACGGCGCCGGTGGACGCTGTCGTGCTGATCGGATGCTCCGGACGAACTCGCGAGTCGCTGGAGCTCGTGCGAAGTCGCGGACTGCCGGTCGTCGTGATCGAAGGGGACGCGGGGGAGGGCGTCCCGCGCATCACTCTGGACAATGGTGAGGCGGCCGCTGAGATCGCGCGGTACGTGCAGAGCCTCGGACATGAACGCGTCGCCACCGTGACTCTGGCCCTCGACAGCGATCGCGTGCGCGGGCCGATCAGCCCGGATCAATGGAAGCGGGCAACAGTCGACGTCACGCGTGATCGTTTCGCTGGCGTACGGGGAGTCTTCCCCGATGTGCAGGCGATTTCGGCCGGCGGCAGTTCGATCGACGAGGGTGTGATCGCCGGGCGTGCGTTGCTCGCCGATCCCACCAGCAGGCCGTCGGCCGTACTCGCGCAGAGTGACCTGCTTGCGGCGGGCGTGATTCGCGCAGCGGAGGAGTTGGGGCTGCGCGTGCCAGAAGATCTCAGTGTGGCCGGCTTCGACGGCATCCGTGTCGACGGCATCGGTGAGCACGTTCTCACCACGATGGTGCAGCCTGCCGTCGAGAAGGGGCGCGCCGCCGGGGAGCAGGTCGCGCGGATGCTCCGTGACGAACCCTCGTCATCGTTGCACTTCACATGCCGTTTCCGCGCGGGCACGACGACGGCGGCGCCCGCCTGAGTTTCGCGATGTTTCGTTCTTGGGTGTCAATGGCGTTGAATTCGTAGCTTCGAAACTAAACGCAACATGAAGATGCAACTTCATAAGTAAACGCAAGATGACGTCTCAGCCAATCTCACTCAAACGAAGCATCTTTCGGCCGGATGGACAGGTATCTCTAGAGAGGTACAGGTCAGCAATCTGGGTGGAGGACGCCGCGTGGGATCGATTGAGTTTCGAAGGATTACGAAGAGTTTCGGTGACAACACGGTCATCGATGACCTGAATCTGAAAATCGAAGATGGCTCGTTCACGGTTCTCGTAGGTCCGTCCGGGTGCGGCAAGACCACGCTTCTGCGGATGATCGCAGGACTCGAGACTCAGACCTCGGGACAGCTTCTGATCGACGGGCGGGACGCGACGCACACTCGCCCAGGTGAGCGGGACATCGCGATGGTCTTCCAGAACTACGCGATCTATCCGACCATGACCGTTCGCGGCAACATTGAATTCGGCTTGAAGAACAACAAAGTCGGACGCGCTGAACGCCGCGAGCTTGTTGAAAGCATCAGCGAGACCGTCGGCCTCGCGGACTACCTCGAACGCAGCCCGAGCACACTTTCCGGCGGTCAGCGGCAGCGGGTAGCGCTCGCCCGCGCGATGGTCAAAAAGCCTGGTGTCTTCCTCATGGACGAGCCGCTGTCGAACCTGGATGCCAAGCTCCGATTCCAGATGCGCGTGGAGCTCATCGAGCTGCACAAACTTCTCGGCACCACGTTTGTCTACGTCACGCACGATCAGGGTGAGGCCATGTCCATGGCAGACACGATCGTGTTGATGGACGCGGGGGCGGTGCAACAGCAGGCCGCACCAGAGGAGATGTACCGGCATCCGGCGAATGTCTTCACCGCGCAGTTCATGGGGATCCCGCCGATGAACGTCGCCGACGCCGATGTCGACGGCATCCGCATCGGATTCCGGCCCGAGGATGCCCTGCTCTCCTACGGCCCCGCGACTGAGGAATTCTCGACGCGAGGCACCATCGTGACACGCGAGATGCTCGGTTCAGAGACGGTCTACCAGGTGCGCACGCAGAACCAAGTCTTCATGGTCAAGTCGACTGATTCGAGTCTTGACGTCGACCGAGAGGTGAACCTCGCAGTGGCCGCCGCGAACCTGGTGCGGTTCGGCACGGACGGCATCCGGATCGCATCCAATGCGGCGAGCATCCATGCCTGAGAACGTGGTGACGGAAAAAACCGCGCACCGGGAGCAGGCGAACCGGAGAGCGCCGAAGCGGATCACGAGTTCGAGGACAGTGGGCTCCCGCCTGCGGCCATATCTCATGGTCGCGCCGGTGCTCGTCGGAGTCGGCTTGTTCGTCTTGTACCCCATCATCTACCTGGGCCTTCTCAGCGTGCAGGACTACAACCTGCTCAACCCGGCGATGAATGAGTTCATCGGGTTCGATAATTACCTGGAGATATTCTCGCGCGGCGATTTCTATGTCGCGTTGGGTAACACCCTGATTTACACCCTGGGCACAGTCACGCTGACTCTGGCCTTCTCGATCATCTGTGCACTGTTCCTGAAGAAGCACGGGGCGTTCAACTCCTTCGTGCAGGCGGGTATCTTTACTCCCCACATCATCTCGATCGTGTCGATCTCCCTGGTCTGGCTGCTGATGATGGAGCCGAGCTTCGGGCTGATCAACACCGTGCTCAAGTCGCTCGGGTTGCCGACCTCGATGTGGCTTCAGAGTTCGGAAACCTCGATGCTCTCGATCATCATCGTCTCTGTCTGGCACAGCACCGGGTACTTCACGCTCATCGTGCTCGCCGCGTTGCATTCCATCCCCGCTTCGATCTACGAAGCGGCCGCGCTCGACAACGCCGGTGTCTTCCGCGTCTTCTTCCGCATCACGCTGCCGATGCTGTCTCCGCAGCTGTTCTTCATGCTGATCATTTCAACCATTGGCGCATTGAAGGTCTTCGACACCGTGAACATCATGACCGGAGGCGGTCCGAACAACTCCACGACGACGCTCGCCTACTACATCTTCCAAAACCGCACGAGCAACATCGGCTATGCCTCGGCGTCCGGCATCGTTCTCATGCTCATCGTGGCGGTGTTCACCGTGGTCTACTTCCGCGTTCTCTCGAAGAAGGTGCATTACCAATGAGCATCGACATCAAGGAACCTGTTCTCGTCGCGCAGCCGGCGGAGCCTGAGCGCGACGTCATCCTCCCCCCGCGCAAGCCTGTCCTGGCGGCTGTCGGGCGTGTGCTCGCCGTAATCCTCAAGGTCCTTCTTCTGTTGAGTTTCATCGGACCTTTCCTCTGGATGCTGTCGACTTCGCTGCAGACGACAGATGAGACCATGCGGTTCCCGTTGACGCTGATTCCCGAGGTGCCGCAGTTCAGCAACTATGTCGATGCGATGACCGCCGGCCCCTTCTTGACGTACTTCCGAAACTCGGTTGTGGTCACCGGCAGCATCATCGTGTTGCAGTTGGCGCTCATGATCCCGGCGGCATATTCTTTCGCCCTGTACGAATTCCGGTTCAAGAAGATCCTGTTCGGCGTGGTCCTGTTGGCGTTCATGATCCCGGGCCAGGTGACCTTCATTCCGGTATATCTGATGATGGCTGACTGGGGCCTGATCCAGACCCTGATACCGCAGATCGTGCCGGCGATGACCAACGCATTCGGCGTCTTCCTGCTTCGTCAGTACTTCATGCAGGTGCCCAAGGAGATCATCGAGGCTGCGCGTCTAGACAACGCCAGCGAATGGCGGATCATGCTCCGCATCATGGTCCCGATGTCGATCCCCGCGTTGGCAACCGTCGTGCTGTTCAGTTTCGTCTCCCATTGGAACGACTACTTCTGGCCTCTGGTGATGACCGACTCGGCAGATGTGCGGCCGTTGCCGATCGGTATCGCGATGCTGCGCCAGACCGAGGGCATCAGCCAGTGGAACGTGATTATGGCCGGAAACGTCATCCTCGTCGTGCCGATCCTGATCATCTACTTCTTCGCGGCGAAGCACATCATCCGTGCCTTCGCATACTCCGGGATCAAATGATCGTCCCCCCTGAACCATTCCTTTCCCTGAAACATCCCTGTTCCGCGCGCTTGCGCACATCACGAAAGTTAGGAAATCCATGAAGATCTCGAAGGCGGTACGCACAGGCCTTGGCCTCGTGGCTGTGGCCTCGTTGGTTTCGCTCGTCGGTTGCTCGAGCAGCGGCGGCAATGACGGCAATGACGGGGAGTCGTCGTCGGACGGCCCTGTCACGATCCAATTTTGGCACTCGATGGGCGGCGCGAACGGTGAGAGCCTTGATCGCGTCGTCGAAACGTACAACGAGTCGCAGGACGATGTCGATGTCGTCGCCACATTCCAGGGCGGCTACGGTGAGGCGCTCACCAAGCTGCAGCAGGCGATTCCCGCAGGAACCGCGCCGGACATCTCAATGCTCGAGCGTGCGTTCGTGCCGCTTCTGGCGGAGTCCAAGGTGCTCGCCGATATCAATCCGTACCTCGAATCGTCCGGCATGTCGGAAGACGATTTCGTCGAGGGGCTGATGGGCAACGTCACCTTCGACGGCGCGTTGAATGCCATCCCGTTCAACCGCTCGAGCCCGATGCTGCATGTCAACAAGACGGCGCTCGACGAGGCTGGGCTTGAGATCCCGACGACATGGGAGGAACTCGAGACGGTCGCCAACGCGCTTGTGGTGAAGGAGGGCGAAGAGGTCTCCCGATACGGCGTCACGATGAACTATGAAAGCTGGTGGCCGATCTCGCTCATCGTTCAGCAGGGTGGTGGCTTCTTCAACGAGGACGCTACTGACCTCGGCTTCGATGAAGAGGGGGTGGAGGCATTCGACTTCATCAAGGGCATGCAGGAGACCGACGCGCTGTACTACCCGCCGACGACCGATTCCGGAACGGTGGTGTCGCAGATGTTCCTGAGCGACCGAGTCGCGATGGTGATCAACTCCAGTGGCAGCATCGGCGGCTATATCGAGGGTGCCGATTTCGACTACCAGACAGCATTCCTCCCCGAGGGTGAGCGTGCAGCGGCACCCACCGGAGGCGCGAATCTCATCATGCTAGATGCGTCTGAGAAGAAGGATGCCGCGTGGATGTTCCTCGAATGGCTGGTGACGGACCCAGAGGGTGGCGCTCAGTTCATCATGGACACCGGCTATGTTCCCTTCACGCCTGCGATGGCGGAGTCCGATGCGTTCCAGGAGCTGTTCGAGGCTGAGCCGCAGCGTGAGGTGGCGTACGAGCAGCTCGCGAACTCGATCGACACCAACAACAGTGCACACTTCGCTGAGGTCGACGCAGAGTTCCTCAGCACGATCCAGGCGATCATGTACGACGACGCCGACATCGAGGGGTCGCTGGCCGAGTTCCGTCAGCGCGCACAGGCGATCCTGGCCGACTGAGCAGTCTACGCAGGCGGCCCGGGTGGGCGTGAGCCCGCCCACCCGGGCCCGGATGAACGGAAGAGCAATGAAGATCAGAGGCATCGCCCACCGCGGATACTCGGGCAAGCACCCCGAGAACACACTCACCGCGCTGAGGGCAGCGGTGGACTTGAACTACAGCCACGTCGAGTTCGACGTGCAGCTGACACGCGATGGCATCCCCGTCTTGATGCACGACTACACGGTCGACAGGATCGCCGGTCGCCCGGGGGCAGGTGCAGTAGCTGATCTGACGCTGGCCGAGCTGCAGTCATTTGAGCTTGCCGAGGGTGAGCGTGTGGCGACGCTGGAGGACGCGCTCAACCTCGTCCATGGCAGGATCACCGCGATGGTGGAGATCAAGCAGGCAGGCCACCTGTATCCCAGGCTTGAGGAGAAGACCCTCGAGTTGCTGCACTCGACGGGGGTAGCCGATGACTGCATCGTCATCAGCTTCGATCACTTCGCCATTCAGCGACTGCGACGCCTCGACGATGACATCCCGCTCGGGCTGACCAGCAGCTGCGCTATGCCATATGTCTTTGACTTCATGGACGAGACGCGGTGCGAGTTGCTTGGCGTGCCGGTGCGAATGCTGACACCGGAGTACGCCCGTATGATCTCTGAGCGCGGACACATCGTGGGTCCGTGGGTGGTCAACTCGATCTCGGACATGGAGCTCATTGCTGCTTCCTATCCCGACACGCTGATCACGACCGACGAGCTGGAGCGTTGGTCTGAGTTCTATCTGTCTCATCCGGAGCTGCACCGCGAGGGAACGGCATGACGGTCGTCGATGCCAACCAGCCGATGATGACCGCAGCTGTGCTGCACGGTCCGAACGACCTGCGCGTCGAGCAGATTCCGCGACCAGCTCCCGGGCCCGGCGAGGTATTGGTCCGCGTCATGGTCAGCGGAATCTGCGGATCCGACCTGCCACGCGTGCTCGCAGGCGGCGCGCACTTCTATCCACTCGTCCTCGGCCACGAGTTCTCGGGAATCGTGGCCGAGCGCGGCGCCGGCGTATCGACAGCTGTCGGCACTCGCGTGGCGGGTGCGCCGCTGCTGCCGTGTCGGGACTGCGAGCACTGCGAACGCGGTCACTTCAGCCAGTGCGGGCAGTACTCCTTTCTCGGATCGCGCATCAATGGTGCGTGGGCGCAATACGTCGTCGTGCCGGAGACCAACGTGCTGCCAATCGCGGACAGCATTTCGTTCGAGTCGGCTGCGATGATCGAGCCGTCCTCCGTCGCGCGCCACGCCTTCTCGCTGGCCGAATATGCCGGTGGCGGTCGTGTCGCGGTCGTAGGGGCGGGCAACATCGGGGTCATGGCGATTCAGTGGGCGCGCATTCTCGGTGCCGAGCAGATCACCGCGTTCGATGTCGACGACTTACGGTTGCAGACGGCAACACAACTGGGCGCGCATCTGGTCGTGCGGCCCGATCAAGAGAGCGATCTCTGGCTGAACGCCACGGAGGGCCACGGCTTCGATCTTGTGATCGAATCGTCCGGCGTTGCGGAGATATTCGCCCAGACTCTGCAACTGGTCGCGAAGAAGGGGCAGATCGCCTTCGTCGGCACGCCTACCCGAGCGGTCTCCTTCGAACCAAGCGTGTTCGAGCTCCTCAATCGCAAAGAGGCGAAGATCGTCGGCTCTTGGATGTCATACAGCGACCCGTTCCCTGGACTGGAATGGACCGAGACCATAAGCGAGCTCGAAAGTGGACGGTTGGTGTGCGAAGACTTCGTCGCAGCACGTGTACCGCTGAACGACGCAGATCAGGCCTTTGATCTTTTTCGCGCAGATGAACCAGTTCGTGGGAAAGTGCTGTTGTGCGATGCAGGGTACTTAGCGACCGGGAGGGTGTGATCGGATGATGGTCAAAGAGGAACGTCGTCGCTATCTGGCGATCGAACGGCGGGAGCTGATCCTGGATCTGCTCCGCGAGCACCGAAGCGTTGAGGTGTCGGCTCTCTCAGAGGAGCTCGGTGTCTCTGAGGTCACAGTTCGCAAGGACCTCGAGAAGCTTGAGATCGAGCGGCTCATCGTGCGCAGCCATGGTGGGGCCGTTCTCAGCGCCGGACTTCTCATCGAACCCTCATTCGTGGAGAAGGATGATCAGCTCGCCGAAGAGAAGGCAGCGATCGCCGCCGAGGCGGCATCCTTGGTCGGTGACGATTCCATCGTCGCGCTCGCGACCGGCACGACCGTCGGTCGGCTGCCGGCGATGCTGGCGGGCCGTGGAGGTCTGCGAGTGGTCACCAACGCCGTCAACGTCGCAACCGCCTTCCTTCCTCATGGTGTGGATGTCTTCCTCACCGGAGGAACGATCCGCCCTCGTACCTTTGGTCTTATCGGCGAGGTGGCGGAGCGTTCGTTGGATGGTGTGATGTGCGATTTCGCGTTCATCGGCACGAACGGCATCAGCTTGGAGAGCGGGCTCACGACCCCGAACATGGACGAGGCTCGTGTTGTGCGCGCCATGATGAACAGCGCTCGCCGCGTGGTTCTGCTCGCAGACCACAGCAAGTTCCCGCACACCGCGTTCTACCGCATCACGCCGGCGGAGCGTGTGCACATGATCATCACGGACGCCGGAGCGCCCGTGGAAGAGGTCGAACGGTTGCGCGCGGCCGGAATCGAGGTACGCGTCGTCTGAACAGGAGAACGAAACCCCACCTGTTCGTGATGACGGTCGACGGAGTACGAGCTAAGGCAGCTAGGAGCGCGGCGGACCCAGCGGCGGCGCGACCGGCGTGAAGTCGTAGATCGTGTACTGACCGCACTCGATCACGTCGGTCGGCAGCGCGTTCGTGTGCAGCCCCCAGGCGACGCTCTGCGCATCCTCGATCAGGAACGTCACCTCGCCCACCTCGAAGTCCGTGCGATTGACGAGCCACGCGTAGGCGTTCAGCTGGTGGTCGACCTGCACCAGTTGCGATGGGTCATCGAGGTGCAGCTTCGGAAGACGGACGGTCCAGAACTGTCCGGCGCCGGTCTGGCCCGATGCGCCTATCCAGTCGTTTACACACGCCAAGTCATCGTTCGGATGCTGCGCCGCTGTCGCCAAACGCGGGACGCTGAGGCCCCCACCAACGACAAGCACGACGCCGACGGCCGCGGTGATCGCCGTCATGGTGCGTCGCGGCATCCGCACGGCGCGAGGCGATGCGACCAGCGCGAGTATCGGGGCGAAGGCAGCGGGCTCAAGGTATCGAGCGGCGTGCGTGCCCAGTGCCACTGCACCGACCGTCACGAGCACCGGCATCACCCAGGCGGATGCAGCGACGAGCCGGGCTCCCACACTCTCGGCGCGCAGCGTCTGTCGCACGGCGAACAGCAACAGCACCAGCAGCACGGCGCAGCTGATCGCACCGAGCGGTGAAGAGAGACGGTCGGCGAGCAGGTCTCCGTAGTACCGCACAGACTCGGGCCAGAGCGCGGGTCGGGCGTACTCGGCGCCGGTTTTAGTGATCCATGCTGAAAGTGGAATGCGTCCGATGAAGCCCAGCACTGTGCCGCCGACGAGCCAGCCAAGAAGCATCAGCGCGCGCTGCCGAGATGCGGCGTAGACGGCAGCTGCGCCGAGCATGATGCCCAGCGGCACCGTTGCCCATGCGGCAAAGAGTGGATTTGAGAGCACGGATGCGGCAGCCACGACGCCCAGCCACACGGGAAGTGCCCGGCCCAGAATCGGTCGGTCAAAGCTGCGCCGGATGATGCCGACACTCAGTACGACCGCGATCACGGTCGCCGAGTAGTACGTCGTCGTCGTCAACAGCGATGCCAGCTCGAGAGAATCACGCGAGCTTGTGGTCTCAGTGGCGGCGATCAGGCAGAAGGTCGCGATCGCGATGACAGACCACGCGACGGGGGCATAGCCGCTGCGTCGGCGCCCAGCGGCCAGGCGTACGGCGCCGTACAGCGCCACCAGATTAACCACTGCGCCTGCGGCCAACACGACGTTGATGTCGAGGGACAGCAGCTGGCCCAGCATCCAGAGCACACCGAAGACGAGAATCTCGGGAAGGAAGAGCACGCTCGACATCGCCCAGTCGAAGCGCTCTCCATCTGCAATCGACCGCACTAGCAGCGCGACGGCCATGGAGTCTCCGTCACGGAAGACCAGCTCCGCGCGCGCCGTGGACGCGATCTGAGCCACCGTGGCGATCGCGATCAGGATAGCGGCGATCCAGCCACTGGTCTCTCGTGTCCACGTGCGCCGCATCTGTCCACTCTTTCATGCTGGTCCCGGTCGGAAGGCCGAAGCCCATTTTGGGGATGGCGTGACTATGCGGCGGGTAAACTGTGAAAAACCCCTGCCCGCCTGTGCCGCAAGGCCGACGAGCCCTTTGAGGAGCCGCCGATGCTAGTGCTCCTCGTCGTGTTCCTTCTCGGGGCTCTTCTTCTTCCCGTGTTGGTCCGTTGGCTCGGAGCGCAGGCGTTTGCCATCGCCGCACTCATTCCCGCTGCGGCATTTGTGCACGCGCTGGTGTTGACGCCGCAGGTGCTGGCTGCTGATCCGGCGCCGTTCGAGACGATCGAGTGGATCCCGCAGCTGGGGCTGAATCTCTCCATGCACATGGATGTGCTCGGGTGGGTGCTCACTCTCATCGTTACCGGTGTCGGTGCGCTCGTGCTGCTCTACTGCCGTTGGTACTTCTTCGACGACTCCACCGATCTCGGTCAGTTCGCCGGCGTCCTGCTCGGTTTCGCGGGTGCCATGTACGGCCTGGTGCTCACCGACGACCTCGTCCTGCTCGTGATGTTCTGGGAAGTCACCAGCATCCTCTCCTACCTCCTGATCGGTCACTATCGTCGTCGCGCGGCCAGTCGTCGTGCGGCGCTTCAGGCGCTTCTGGTGACGACCCTCGGTGGACTGGTGATGTTCGTCGGCGTCGTGCTGCTGGTGGTCGATACGGGAACATCGAGCATCGCCGAGATGCTCGAACTCGCGCCGACCGGTCCCGTCGTGAACGCGGCGATCGTGATGCTGCTCGTGGGCGCGCTGAGCAAATCGGCGATCTTCCCGTTCCATTTCTGGCTCCCCGGAGCCATGGCCGCTCCCACGCCCGTCAGCGCGTATCTGCATGCGGCGGCGATGGTCAAGGCCGGTATCTATCTCATCGCTCGGTTCGCGCCGATCTTCGCGCTGTCTGATCCCTGGCGACCGATCGTCGTCTCGCTCGGTGTGTTCACGATGCTGCTCGGCGGAATCCAGGCGCTGCGCGAAACTGACCTCAAACGCATCCTCGCGTTCGGCACGGTGAGCCAACTGGGGTTCTTCACCGTCGTGGTCGGCTATGGCACTCAGGCGACCGCACTCGCCGGCCTCGCACTGGTGATCGGTCATGCACTGTTCAAGTCGGCGCTTTTCCTCATCGTCGGTGTCATCGACCGTCAGCTCTCTACGCGAGATATCAACGAACTCTCCGGCGTCGGCAGACAGGCACCGGTGATGGCGACGGTCGCCTTCATCTCGGTGGCCTCCATGGCCGGTATCGCGCCGACCATCGGCTTCGTAGCCAAGGAATCAGCGCTGACCGGTCTTCTCGACGATGCGCTGGGCGGCTCGACGTGGGCGCTGGTGGCACTGATCGGCGTGATTCTGGGATCCATGCTCACCGCGGCATATGGCGTTCGATTCCTGTGGGGCGCGTTCTGGAAGAAGCGCGATACGCACGGCGCCCCTCAGCCGGACACGGTCTGGCCTGACCCCCCGGTCGGCTTCCTGTCGGCGCCGATCATCCTCGGCGGTCTGACGCTCGCCGCCGGCATCGGCGCCCCGGCGATCGACGTGGCATTGCACGGTTACGCCGTCACCGCCACTCCGGGCCTGGACGCCGCCGGCCAGGCTGTCGAAGGGCCGGGCCATCTCGCCCTCTGGCACGGATTCGAGCCCGCTCTCGGTATCTCGGTGCTCTCGGTGCTGCTCGGTATCGTACTGTTTCTGCTCACCCGCCGCACCGGATGGGATCGCAAGCCGCGTCTGCTGAAGTTCACGGCCGCCGACGTGTATGCCCTGGTCATGCGTGGCGTCGACCGACTCTCGGTCATCATCACGACGTTCACCCAGCGCGGTTCACTGCCCGTCTATGTCGGCACGATCTTCATCGTTTTCGTGGTCGCCGAGACCACTGCCCTCCTCGCCAGCGACCTCGACCGCATCAATCTCTCCGCGTGGCACACCCCGACCCAGATCGCCGTCGCCCCGATCATGGCCATCGCCGCCGTCGTCGCCGTGCAGGCGCGCAAGCGCTACACCGGCGTCGTGCTCGTCTCTGTCACGGGCCTCGGCATGGTCGTACTGTTCGCGACGAGCGGTGCACCAGACCTCGCCCTCACGCAGATCCTGGTCGAGACCGTCACGCTGGTGACCTTTGCCCTGGTGCTGCGCCGACTGCCGGCTCGCATGGGAGAGCACAACGCCTCGGTGTCGCGCATCCCGCGCGCGGTTCTCGCCATCGGCGTCGGCGTCACGATGGCGTGCATCGCTGTCGTGGCGACACAGGCACGCATCTCTGACCCGATCTCGCTCTCCTTCCCAGAACTCGCGTACGAACTCGGTCACGGCAAGAACGTCGTCAATGTCGCCCTCGTGGACCTCCGTGGCTGGGACACCATGGGCGAACTCTCGGTGCTGGTCCTTGCCGCCACAGGCGTGGCATCCCTCGTGTTCGTCACCCATCGCGATGACATGCTCTCCCAGCGGCCCTCGCTGCCCAAGCGTGTCAAGCGCAAGGTGCGGATCGCACCACTCGTCGAGACGACCGAAGGCATCCGATTCCAGACCGCCGAGAACCGCAGCAACCCGCGGGCCTGGCTGGTCGGCGGCCAGCAGATGAAGCCCGAGGACCGCTCGATCCTGCTCGAGGTGATCGTGCGCATCCTGTTCCATACGATCATCGTCGTGTCGATATATCTGCTGTTCGCCGGACACAACGGTCCCGGCGGCGGTTTCGCTGGCGGCCTGGTCGCGGGCATGGCTCTCGTCATGCGATACATCGCCGGCGGACGCTGGGAACTGGGCGCCGCCGCACCGGCGGATGCCGGTCGCCTCCTCGGCGCCGGACTCATTCTGTCCGTCGGCACCGCAGTGGTGCCGCTGTTCTTCGGTCTGGCCCCGCTGACGAGCTCGTTCTGGGAGTGGGAGATCCCCGGTATCGGACACATGGAATTCGTCACCTCCACGATCTTCGACGTCGGCGTCTACCTCGTCGTCATCGGGCTCGTCCTCGATGTGCTGCGCAGTCTCGGTGCCGAGGTCGACAAGCAGGCGCACGAGCTGCGCATGCGGGGGGTGAGCCGCTGATGGACGTCTCGCTCACGCTCATCCTCGTCATGGCGGTGCTCTTCGCGGCCGGCGTCTACGCCATGCTGGAGCGCAGCCTCACCCGGGTGCTGATCGGCTTCCTGCTGCTGGGCAACGCCACGAACCTGCTGCTGATGATCGTGATGGGCGTACCAGGCAATGCGCCGTTCTACGGCGAGACCGACATCAGCGATCCGCTGCCTCAGGCCCTCACACTGACAGCGATCGTGATCACATTCGCCGTCTCAGCATTCCTGTTGGCGCTGATCTATCGCTCCTGGCAGCTGGGCCAGGCAGACACCGTTGAGGACGACGAGGCCGATATCGCCCTGCGTGAGCGCACCGACGACGACGAAGACGTCCTGGACGACGAGGACTTTGCCGAGGACGAGGATGCTACAACCGACTTCGTCGACGTGCGCACCTCTCCGATCACGGTGCTGCAGATGCGCGATCATCCCGCGATTCACGACGACGCACCCGTGGACAGGGTGTGGACGCCGCCGGACACCACCACAGCATCCGACGTAGCAGCACCTGACGACGAAGCATCCGGCGACGGAGAGGAGGATCGCACGTGACCGCGCTCGTTCCTCTTCTGGTCGCACTCCCGCTGCTGGGCGCGGCGATCACCCTCGTGTTCGGGCGCAGCCCGCGGCTGCAGGTGTTCGTCAGCGTCGCCACCCTCGTCGCCGTCGCGGTGATCGCCGCGGTGCTGCTGATCGCGGTCGACGGCGGCACTCCGCTGGCGGTATCCGTCGGCGGTTGGCCGGTGCCGTTCGGCATCGTGCTCTATGTCGATCGACTGGCCGCGCTGCTGGTGCTGATCTCGAGCATCGTGCTGCTCGCGGTGCTGTTCTTCTCCATCGGCCAGGGTGCGGCAGACGGCACGGATGAGACACCGATTTCGATCTTCAACCCGTCGTATCTGATTCTTGCCGCTGGTATCTTCAACGCCTTCATCGCGGGTGACCTGTTCAATCTCTACGTCGGCTTCGAGATTCTGCTCGTCGCGTCGTATGTGCTGATCACGCTCGGCAGCACCGAGTCTCGCATCCGCACTGGTGCGGTCTACATCGTCGTTTCATTGGTCTCGTCGATCATCTTCCTTGCGGCGATCGCAATGATCTACGGCGCCCTCGGCACCGTGAACATGGCACAGATCGCCGAACGCATGACCGAGCTGCCGCAGGAGACCCAACTGGTGCTGCACCTGATGCTCCTCGTGGCATTCGGTATCAAGGCGGCCATCTTCCCGGTGTCGTTCTGGCTGCCTGACTCCTACCCGACGGCCCCTGCACCTGTCACGGCCGTCTTCGCCGGCCTGCTGACGAAGGTCGGTGTCTACGCGCTGATCCGGACCGAGACGCAGCTGTTCCCAGACAACAGCATCAACACGCTGCTGCTGATCGTCGCACTGGCGACGATGGTCATCGGCGTACTCGGCGCCGTGGCGCAGGCCGAGCTGAAACGAATACTCTCGTTCACGCTGGTGAGCCACGTCGGATACATGATCTTCGGCCTCGCCATCGCGACACCTGCGGCCGTCGGCGCGACGGTGTACTACATCGTGCACCACATCGTCGTGCAGACGACCCTGTTCCTTGCCGTGGGTCTCATCGAGCGCAGAGCAGGCAGCACATCGATTCTGCGAGTGAACGGACTACTGAAGGCGGCGCCGCTGCTCGCTGTGCTGTACTTCGTTCCCGCCATCAACCTCGGCGGTCTGCCACCGTTCTCAGGGTTCATCGGCAAGTTCGCGTTGTTCGAAGCCGCGGCATCCGTGGGTACTCCGCTCATGATCGTGTTGATCTTCGCTGGCATCCTGACCTCGCTGCTCACTCTGTACGCGCTGATGCGCGCATGGAACCTCGCGTTCTGGCGCGAGGAGGCGGACTCGACGGAGACCGATGCTGACCGCCGCATCTCCTACCTCGACAACGCTCCCGCGGCCGACGAGCAGAAGGAGCGTCGCAGGATCCCGCGGATCATGACTGTCGCCACCGGCGGCATGGTCGGTGTCACACTGCTGTTGACGATCTTCGCCGGTCCTCTCTATGCGCTATGCGACCGCATTGGTGACTCGCTGTTGCAGCCCGTGAACCTCGTCCAGTTGGAAGAGGAGGTGGCACCGTGAGTCCCGACGCCCGCCACGTGCTGCGTGATGTGTGGCTGCAGATGCCGTTCCTCGCCTGGCTCGTCCTGCTCTGGATGCTGCTGTGGAGCCAATTCACGGTGCTGTCGTTCGTCACCGGGTTCGTCGTCGCGATCTTCGTCACCCGTGTCTTCCGGCTGCCGACGATCGAGCTCTCGGGGCGCATCAACCTCTGGTACGCGGCGCTGTTCGTCGTGCAGTTCCTGTTTGCCGTGTTCGCCGGCGCGATCGCCGTCACCCTGCAGGTGTTCAACTTCCGCCGTCAGCCGGGCGCGGCGATCATCGGCGTGCCCTTGAAATACGCGGACGACCTGATCATGACGCACGTCTCTGTCACCTCCTCTCTGATCCCCGGTTCGCTCGTGGTCGAGACGGATCGTGACCGAGGCATCCTCTACCTGCACATCATCGGCGTGCGCACACGGGCCGATGCCGATGCACAGCGTGAGGGTGTTCTGCGCTGGGAGAAGAGAATCGTGCGGGCGCTCGGCAGCCCGGCGCAGTATCGCGCGCTGAAGGCGGACGAGCGCGCAGGAGGTGAGCGATGAGCATCCTGATGACTTTGATCGTGGTGGTGTTCGGGCTCGCGGCGATTCTGGCAGTGTTCCGGATCATCCGCGGTCCGTCGATTCTTGACCGCGCCGTGGCATCCGACGTCCTCCTCACCGAGGTCATGTGCGTGCTGGGTGCCGAGATGGCGATCAACGGACACACCCGCAACATTCCCGTGCTGCTCATCATTGCCGCTGTTGGTGTGTTCGGATCGATCTCGGTTGCCCGCTACGTGGCGCGAAGGGACAACACGACATCATGAACATGCTCGGTCTTGAGATTCCGGATTCCGTCATCGACATTGCGGTACTGGTACTGATCCTGCTTGCCGCCGTGTTGTGCCTGTCGGCGTCGGTCGGACTGCTGCACTTTCGCGATGTGCCCTCTCGCCTGCACGCTGCGACCAAGCCGCAGGTGCTCGGCGTCATCCTGATCTGCCTGGCGATCGCACTCTCGCAGCGCTCGGTCGGGGGCATCCTGCTCGGCCTCGCGCTGGTGGCGCCGATCGTGCTGATGCAGTTCGCCACCGCGCCACTGTCGGCGCACATGGTCGGACGTCAGGCGTATCGAAACGGCTCGACTGAGGAGCGTCGGCTCGTCGTTGACGATCTTGCAGACTCGAAGCAGACCCCGCCCGGCGCGGGCTGAGCCACGGAACACTCGGGGGACAGATGGGCGCACAGCCTGGTTGGTATGACGCGGGCATTCCGGGGCGAGAGCGCTGGTGGGACGGCCTTCAGTGGACGGCACATGAGCGTGAGGTGGCAGCACGGCTCCCGCCCACAGGATGGTACTCGGTCGGCGACACTTCGGATGTGCGCTGGTGGGATGGCGCCGGATGGACCCCGTATCGCATCCGCGCGGGTAGGCCCCGACCCGATGCCCTCGCCATCGAGCCTTCGAAGACCGGCATCATGCTCGGTGTTCTGTTCATCGCCCTCGGGCTGATGCAGTTCGGTCTGTATAGCGTGTCGAGCAGTTCGAACTCCGCATTCCTTCCGGTGCTGACCCTCGCGGCTGGCGCGATCTGGCTCATCGGCGGCGTCCACACCAGTCAGCTGCGCAAGCTGCCGGTCCCGCAGACCGCAGCCGTATTCGATCCGTCAGCCAGACCTTTGCCCGGCGAGGTCGAAGGCGTGGGCGCCGGTTGGTATCCGGTCGCTGGCCAGGTGACCCGGTGGTGGACCGGAACGCGGTGGAGCTGGTACATCGGGCAGAAGTTCGGGGTGCGTCCTGGGCATGCGGGCCCGCGTGGGTATCTCATCTCGGTGATCGCGGGAGGGGTCCTCGCTGGCTTCGGTGTGCTGGGCGTGCTCCTGGGCATCACGCTGATCGGCGCGCTGGGCGCCATCTGGGGCGTCGCCATCATCATCTTCGGGGTGTTCATGGTGCTGATGGGCGGCCTCATACTGCTGTTGACCCGGTTCCGCCGCTTCGCGATGATCCTGCCGCCCGGGCCGCCGCCGCTGCGGTGACGGGGTGTTGACCGGGTCGGGCGGGCCGGGCCGGGCCGGTGCGAGCCTGTCGCGGCGCACAACTCCGGAGAATCCGGTGCCGAGGCACGCTGGGCGCGGTTCAGACGGCTGAATCAGCCAAGATCTCCGGAGTTGTGCGGACCGCACTCCTTCTGCACAGCGGACCGATGGACGAGGTTACTCACTGTTCGTGGGTCTGCCGCTCATGTGCGACCTGCGAATCAGGCACGATTTCGTGGATGAAGCAGACGATATCCGAGCGCTTTGCGCAGACATATGCACCCACGGTGTTCTCGAGAGCTGAACTCCTCGTTGACGGCACGACGGGGGAAGACATCACTCGTGCGGTGAAACAGCGCAGTCTTCTGAGGTTGCGGCGAGATCATTACGCGGCCCCTGGCGTCGATGCTCAGGTGGCGGAGGCTGTCCGCATTGGTGGTCGTGTGGCGTGCCTGACGTTGTTGCAGATGATCGGCATATTCGTTCTGTCCTGCACGGGGCTGCATGTGCATCTTCCGCCGCATGCATCGCGAACCCGGCCTCGACGATCTGACAGCACCAGACTCCACTGGGGAGCGTGGTCGGGAGAGAAATCGTTGCGGCACGTCGTTCCGCTGCGAGATGCGCTGAGCCAGGCGATCAGGTGCCAGGAGCCTCGAGCGAGCATCGCGACGCTGGATAGCGTGCTCCACCATCGGTTGATGTCGTTCGGCGAACTTCGGGACGTATTTGCCGACCTTCCATTTCGGTTCCGTGCGCTTCTGGCGCTGGTCGATGGGATCGCGGAATCCGGACCAGAGACATACATGCGACTGATGCTGCGTGCTCTCGGAGTGCGTTTCGAAGCACAGGTGAAGATCCCAGGCGTCGGTCGAGTCGACTTTCTCGTCGATGGGTGGCTCATCATCGAGTGCGACAGCAAGGAGTACCACGAGGGGTGGGACAAGCAGATGGAGGATCGGTCGCGGGACATCGAGGCCGCCCGCCGCGGATATGTGACGATTCGACCCATTGCCGCCGATATCCTGGGCCGTGAGATCGCGGTGCGAGAGGCAATCGCCGAGATCATCGACACTCTTGGGCCTCGGTTCTCACGTGTCCGGTCGGCATAACTCCGGAATATCCACAGCAGAACGCCACGAAGAGGCATCCAACGGGTGCTATCCGGCGAGATCTCCGGAGTTATGCGGCGCGGGCGCGCCTCACAACCGTGAGACGGGCCCCGCTCACAACCGGTCCGCGAAGCCCGCAATCAGCGCTGCGGCGAGCCCGGCGTCGCTGATGAGCGTGCCATGGCCGTGGTCAGGGATGGTGCGCAGTTCGGCACCGGGGATCGCGTCGACGATCTCCTGGCACCAGCTTTCCGGTGCCAGCGGGTCACTCTCTCCGCGCAGCACGAGCGTGGGGCAGTGCACCTTCGCATAGGCCTTCTCCGGCTCATGCACGATCGTCGCGCGCATCTTGCGGATGAGATGCGGCCCACCGCGCAGATACTCACGCGCACCGCGCCAGAGTACGATCGGACGCTCGCCGATGAGATCGCGCAGCAGGTACGACGCCTGGGCGCGGATATTGCGCGAGGCGCTGTTCACGGTAGGGCCTGCGAGCACGAGACCCGCGACCAGATCCGGATGCCGCGCAGCGAGCTCCGCCCCGATCTGGCTGCCCATCGAGTGCCCGATGATCACGGCTTCGGTCACGCCGGCGCTGCGCAGATACGCGGCCACGAGATCGGCATGCCGCTGCATCGTAAGCGTGCGGGTCGGCTCAGGCGCTTCGCCGAAACCCGGCAGATCGAGGCCGATGATGCGGCCAGGCAGCTTCTCGATCAGGTCGAGGTAGACGCTGCGCCCCATGCCAATGCCGTGCAGCAGCACGAATGGCCGCCGGCCGACGCCGAAGGACTCGGCGACGAGGGTAGCCCCGCCATGGGTGAACTCGACGATGGATGCCGGCATGCCCTGAGGGGCGAGAAGACGAGATGGCACGGTTCGAGCCTATAGCGCCCCGCCGGCACGCACCCGACGGGCGCCCGCGGCACCCCTCAGAGCACCGCCGACAGGAAATCGCGCGTGCGCTGTTCCTGTGGATTACTGAAGATCTGCTCCGGCGAACCCTCTTCGACGATGCGTCCGCTGTCGAACATCAGCACGCGGTTCGAGACGTCCCTGGCGAACTGCATTTCGTGCGTGACGATCAGCATCGTCACGTCAGTGTCGCGGGCGACGTCGCGGAGGATGTTCAACACCTCGCCGACTACCTCGGGGTCCAGTGCGCTGGTGACCTCGTCGAGCAGCAGGATCTCCGGCTCCATTGCCAGTGCGCGAGCAATCGCGACACGTTGCTGCTGACCACCGGAGAGCTGAGTGGGATGAGCGTTCTCCTTGTCGGGCAAGCCGACCTTCTCCAGCAGGGCACGTGCCTTCGTCAGGGCTTCCTGCTTCGGCATCCCCAGCACGTGCACCGGCGCCTCGATGATGTTCTCGATGACTGTCATATTCGGGAACAGGTTGAACTGTTGGAACACCATTCCGATGCGTTTGCGCATCTCGTTCTTGTGCTTCTCTTTCAGCTCGACGCGCTTGCCATCACGGAGATAGTGCGTGAGGGGATTGCCGTCGATGAAGATATACCCGGCATTCGCCTCCTCAAGGGTCATCACCAGGCGCAGGATCGTCGTCTTGCCCGAGCCGCTGGGCCCGATCAGGGTGACGCGGTCACCCTTGCGCACCGTGAAGTCGAGATCGTGCAGCACGACGTGATCGCCGAAGCGTTTCTCGACCTTGTCGAGACGGATGGCGGGCACGTCGCCGTCGTCCAGCGTGATCGCGCCGGTGTGCGTATCAAGCGGTGGTGTATTCAAGACGTTTCTCCAATCGCCTGGTGAGCAGTGAACTCACGTAGCTCGCAACCAGGTAGATGAGGCCGGCGAGGATGATCGCCTCGACAAAGCGGAAGTTCTTTCCGCCATAGAGCTGTGCCTGGCGCACCAGTTCGACGACGGTGATGACCATGAGGAACGGGGTGTCCTTGAACATCGAGATGACGTAGTTGCCCAGCGCCGGCAGCGTCGAGCGCAGCGCCTGCGGGATGATCACCGCGGTCCAGGTGCGTCCGCGCGACATCGACAGCGCGGTCGACGCCTCCCACTGACCGGGCGGCACCGCGTCGATGCCCGCGCGGTAGACCTCGGCCATGTAGGTCGCGTAGTGGATGCCGATGATGACGGTGCCGAGCACGAGTGGCGGCACCGAGGTGAACACGTAGTAGGCGAACAGCAGCTGGACCACGAGCGGAGTCATGCGCACGAAGTTCATCAGCAGGGTGATGATCGCGCTCACCGGGCGCGGTGCGGTGCGGCGCCCGAGCGCGATGAGCAATCCGAGCACAGCGGCGATGATGCTGCCGATGATCGTCACCACGAGGGTGACGGTGAAGAATTTGAGCAGTAGCTCGGGAAGCACGGCGAATGCGTGGTCCCAGCTCCAGAAACTATTGTCGTCGTTCATCCGGCGGTACCCGCCCCCTTCATATCCGGGATCGGGGTGGTGGTGGCGGTGTCGCGCCACCTTCCGCCGTACCCGAGGCGGTGCTTGGCGCGGGTCTCGAGCGCGTTCATGCCGAGGGTGAGCGCGTATGCGATCGCGAAATAGATGAGCAGACCCAGCGAGTAAGCGAAGAACACATCGGTCTGGATGCGAAGTTTGTTCAGCTCCGCGGTGAGATCGACGATCGTGATCAAGTAGACGGCTGCGGTGCCCTTCAGTAACTGGATCAACAGATTGTTCAGCGAAGGCACCATCAGCACCCAGGCCTGCGGGAAGATCACGCGCCACATACGCTGGGTGCGCGACAGGCTGAGCGCGGTCGTCGCCTCCCACTGGCCGATCGATACCGCATTGATCGATCCGCGCACGACCTCGGCGCCGTAGGCGCCATAGTTCATGCCCAGGGCGATGATGCCGGCGAGCACGGCGGGAATCTCGATGTTGAACGGCGGCAGTGGCAGCACGAAGAAGATGAAGAAGAGCTGCACCAGCAGCGAGGTGCCGCGGAACAGCTCGATGATGACGCGTGCGGTGCCGCGCAGCAGGATGTTGTCGAATCGTGCCAGCAGGCCGAGGCCGATGGCGGCGACGAACGCCAGGAGGGCGCCGCCAGCAGTCAACTGCAGGGTCATCAGGACCCCGTCGATGATCTGCGGCAGCGCCCTCCAGAGCGCTTCGAAATTCTCAGTCACAGCAGTGTGATCAGCCCAGGTCGCCGGAGCAGAGCTGTTCGGTGGTCAGATCTGCCGGGGGCAGGTTCTCGGCGGTGAAGCCGAACGGCTCGACCAGGTCGAGGTAAGCCTTCTCATCGGCGGTGATCTTGGCGAGCTCAGCGTTGTATGCCTCGAGCAGGTCGGTGTCCGCCTGGCGGAACACGGTGGCGCCGGCGCCGATCTGCTCGACCCCGTCGATCTCCTGCACGAAGACCTCAGTCGTCTCGACGTCGTCCATGTCTTCCGTCATCCAGTTCAGCGAGACGGCGGTGAGGGCGAAGGCATCCGCCCGACCGGCCTGAACAACCTCGATGCCGGCCTGTGCGCTGTCGACCTGAACGAGGCCCGAGATGCCGAGGTCTGTGGCATAGCCCTCTTCGATCGCGCCCGACTGCACTGCGAGCGTGACGCCATCGGCGGCGGCGACCGAGTCGAGGTCGCTGAGGCCCTTGGGGTTGCCCGCAGCCACGACGAGCGTGGTCGTGTACATGATCTCCGGGTCACTGAACGCCGCCTCTTCACAGCGGTCAGGGAGAATCGACATGCCGGCGCTGACGGCATCCCATCGGCCGGCGTTCAGGCCGGGGATCAACGAGTTCCAGTCGACCTCTTCGATCTTGATGTCATCGATGCCGAGGTTCTGGAAGATCTGCTCATGCATCGCGATGGTGGCGCCGGTAGGCTCGCCGCCCTCGACCCACGAGTAAGGCTGCTCGGAAGCGATCGCAAGGGTGATCGTGCCGTCTTCCTGCGCCTTCTCGAGCGTGGTCATGTCGCCGGCGTCACCGGTGGACTCGCCGCCCGTGTCTCCAGCGTCGCCGCCCGATGCGCATCCGGCGAGAAGACCGAGGCTCAGGGCCCCGATGGCTACTGTGGCGATGCCGATTCGTGTCGTTCTCTTCGTCATGATGTCCTCGCGTTCCGTATGGGTTCCTTATTCGGGCGCTCCGCACGGGCGCCTTTGACCGTGCCCCAGACTAGGGAATCTGTCGAGCGATGTACAGTCAGACGCGCATATTGTCGACACGTATACAAAAACGTGATCATGCGGCAGACTGAGAAACCGGCGTCGACTTCGCTTCTCGGCGCGGAGGATCGACAATGAGATGTTCGCGGTTTCGCGCGACAGCTTGAAGGGATGCAAATGGCTTCACACACCCCTCGTGCGGTATCTCCGATCTCGATGGTGCGCGTCGCGCGACCGTCGACCGTAGACCTCATCACCGCCGAGTTGCGCAAGGCCATCTTCACCGGAGCGCTGCCGGTCGGCAGTCCGATCGGAGAGGTCGAGATGTCGTCCCAGCTCGGCGTCAGCCGCAGCCCGCTGCGGGAATCGACGCAGCGACTCGTGCAGGAAGGGCTGCTCACGGCATCCCCCGGCCGCGGCATGCGCGTGAGCGTCATCGGACCCGAGCATGTCGCCGATGTGTATGACGCGCGCCTCGCCATCGAAGGTCAGGCCGTCAGGCTTATCGTGAAGTCTGGCTCTGTATCGGCCATCCACAATCTTGAGCGCGCGTACGCCGAGCTCGTCGAAGCCAGTGCAGGCACGGATGCGCGCACCATCGGCGATGCGGATATCGAGTTTCATCGGCTGCTCGTCGATTCCGCAGGCAGCCGCCGGTTGTCTCACTACATGGCGACGCTCGCGATCGAGACACGCATCGCCAGTCTCAGCGATCCGAACGGGTACACCGTGCGTCGCTCAGTCTCCGAGACCTATCGCACGCTCCTCGACGCGCTCACCGCAGGTGACGTGTTGGCCGCGTTCGTCGCGCTGGAACGTCAGTTCGCCGAGGCCATCGCGCGGCTGACCGGCCGGGACGAGAACGTCGAGACAGTCGAGACACCTGCCGACGAGGAACCGCCCGCGATCGGTCCGATCGAGTTCGTCGAAGAGGTCTGAGTCACCCCTTCGGCGCATTACCCCTTCGGGGTCAGCACCAGGGTGTCGACGGTCGCATCGTCGACGGCATCCGTACTGAACGCCCATGGCGTCTGGATGCCCGCAGCCCAGTCTTCGGTCTGATCGACGTAGTTCGGGTGGAATGCATGACCAGATGCTCCGGTCAGGTTGTTCCACGTTGAGGTGTCGAAGTCTGCCAGATCGACCACCATGCGCATCGAGGGCACCGTCGTCGTCGCATAGGACTCGCCAAGCTCCCAACCCGTGGCGTTGACGACGGATGGGCCGCCACCAACCGGGTACGGTCCGCGGTTGAACAGTGCTTCGATCGGCGCAATGCCGGACGAGCCGAGAGTGTCGCTGGTCAGCGTGATCGCGTGCAGGCTGCCCCAGTTCCATCGAGCCGTGACGTTGCCCTGCAGCGAGACCAGTTCGTCGTACGCGTCCTCAGCGGAGAGCGCGAGCATCTCCTCCATGGTGCTGACACCGATGCTCTCGTTGATCCAGAGGGGATCGTCGGGATTGTCCAGCAGAGCGGAGACGACCGTGAAAAGGCGCGCCTGACCGCCGTGAGGCAGCGGCTCCTCGCGGTTCTGGAACACGTTCAGCACCAGGTTTGACCACAGCACGTTCGCATACGCGGCACCGGCCGAGTCGACATTGTTCTGGGCATCCCAGGTGCGTAGCAGCGCGACGGCTTCCTGCGGACCCTTACCCGACACCTCAACATCGCCCATCACGGTGGCCAGTTTCTTGCCGATCCACATCTCGTTGTCGTTCTGGATGTCGCGCATGTCCTTCGCAGTGAGCGGTGCGAGCGCGGCGCGACGCTCGATCATGTGCGCGATGCGTGCGGCGCGGTAGCCGTAGTCCCAGTCGCGGGACAGAAAGTACTCGTAGTCGTCAGTAACGATCGCGTTGTTCGCGGTGACGATGAATCCTGACGTCGGATTATACGAAACGGGGAGCTCTTCGAACTCGATGAATCCCGTCCAGTCATATGCACTGTCCCACCCCGGCTGTGGCATCCATCCGTCACCGGCGCCGCGGATCGGCAAACGGCCGGGTGCCTGATAGCCGATGTTGCCGTCGACATCCGCATAGATGAGGTTCTGCGCGGGGACATCGAACAGCGATGCTGCGCGCCGGAAATCCTCGAAGTTCTGGGCCGTGTCCAGGGCGAAGATCGCGCTGGCGGCGGTGCCGGCATCCAGCGCCGTCCAGCGCAGGCTTACGGCGTACTCGCCCGACATGGCTCCTGCGGCATCCGTCTCGCCGTGTGCCAGTGCGCCGCCGTCGGCCATGACCAGGTCATCGGCCATGGCAGTGAAGTCATCGGTGAGCCCGGAGATGATCGGACCATGCACGGTGGAGCGGATCGTGAGGTCGATGTCGTCTCCGCCAGCGACCTTGACGGTCTCCTCGCGCACGTCGAGAGGAACGAGGGCACCGTCGCGCCAGTATTGGTCGCCGTCGACCTTCTCGATGTAGAGGTCTGCAACATCGGTAGTGAGGTTCGTGAAGCCCCAGGCGACCTGGCTGTTGTGCCCGATGACGACGCCGGGAAGTCCCGAGAAGGAGAAGCCGCCCACGTCGAACGGGCACTCAGCGCTGACCGTGGAGCATTTCAGCTGCACCTGATACCAGACGGAGGGAAGCGCGGCGCCGAGGTGTGGATCGTTCGCGAGCAGCGGCATCCCGCTTTCGGTCAGCGAACCGGACACAACCCAGGAGTTCGAGCCGATGCCCTCGCCGACGTCGCCGAGCAGCAGGCTGGCAGCTTCGATGACGCTGCCCGCCTCTTCCCACTCGATCGTGGTCACTGCCGCCTGTGCCTCGTCTTCGCTGCTCAGGTTGAAGGATGCAGGTTCGGCGTCTGTCTCTGGTTCCAGCGCCGGAACGGTGGAGATCGTGGGGACGATGACCGGGTTTTTATCGAATGGATACGTGGGGTAGAGCTGCTCGAGCATCGACATGCTGTCGGCGGGGGCGGCATCATCGCCCACCTGCGCCACCAGGAGGGCGCGCTCGGTCTCATCCTCGATGTTTGTGCGCAGATCCCAGGCCATTGCCTTCAGCCAGGCGACTGAATCCGCGGGTTCCCATGGTTCTACTTCATAATCAGGATTCTGTATTCCGAGAACGGCATATTCCAATGAGAGCTCTGCGCCGTCGTTCGACGCGAGATACGCGTTCACTCCATCGGCGTATGCGTCGTAGTACGCGCGAGTGGTTTCATCCAGTGCCTCAACCTCTTGCTCTGCGACGTCCCGCCAGCCGAGAGTGCGCAGGAACATGTCGGTGCCGGCCTGTGATTCGCCAAACATCTCGGCGACTCGACCAGCGGTGACATGGCGGCGGAAGTCCATTTCGAAGAAGCGATCCTGCGCGTGCACGAAGCCCTGCGCATAGAACAGATCGTGCGTCGAGTCGGCGGTGATCGTCGGCACTCCGAGCTCATCGCGTTGCACTGTGGCCGGGGCTTCAAGACCGGAAAGTTCGAGTTCACCCGTGGTCTGCGGGAAAGAGCGTTGGATCGTCCAGACGACGAAGAACGCGACCGCAACAGCGATGACGAGCAGGCCGGCGATCACGCCGAACGCGATGCGGCCGATCTTCGGGCCGAGGCTCCGGCGCGAAACAGGTTCCGAGGATGCAGTCGTCATTGAGAGTTCTTTCGGGTCGTCGGTGGGACTCGGTTTCACCGACCCCGGTACGCGTTTCGGGCGCGCGTGTGAAAGCCTATCCGGGCGCGCGTTGCGTTGCGAACCTTCCCGTGTTCCAGATTGCGCAGGTTGTTGCACCTGACGGAGGAATCTGCGGGATTAGTCCGTCATTTGCAACAGCTTCCGTCATTTGCAACAGGGGCTGTCAGGCAACAGGGGCTGCCGGATGGAACGAGTGAGGGGCGAATGCCGCAGCATCCGCCCCTCAGAAATCCGCAGTGTCAGTAGAAAACCGCAGTGTCAGTAGAAAACCGCAGTGTCAGTCGGTGCCGGAGTCGAAGGCTGCGCCCTCGGATGCCGAGTCGACGGCGTCCGCGAGCTTCTCGTCTTCTGCCGAGAGCGTGCCCTCGGTAATTTCGGATGCTTCACCTGCGGTGACGCGTCCGACGAGGTCGCCGGTGGCGCCACCGACGAGGCCGAGGCTCGCGTACTGCTCCAAGCGTGCACGCGAGTCTGCGATGTCGAGGTTGCGCATGGTGAGCTGTCCGATGCGGTCGACGGGTCCGAAGGCGGCGTCACCCACGCGCTCCATCGAGAGTTTCTCCGGTCCGTAGGACAGGTTTGCGCTGGTGGTGTCGAGGATCGTCCAGTCGTCGCCGCGGCGCAGGCGAATGGTGACGGTGCCGGAGATCGTCAGACCGACCCAGCGCTGGATCGACTCGCGCAGCATGAGCGACTGCGGCTCGAGCCAGCGGCCTTCATACATCAGGCGGCCGAGGCGGCGACCCTGCTCGTGATAGGTCGCGAGGGTGTCTTCGTTCAGGATGCCGTTGACGAGGCGCTCGTAGGCGATGAAGAGCAGCGCCATGGCCGGAGCCTCGTAGATGCCGCGTGACTTCGCCTCGATGATGCGGTTCTCGATCTGGTCGCTCATGCCGAGGCCGTGGCGTCCACCGATCGTGTTCGCCTCGTTCACCAGGGCAACCGGGTCGGCGTACTCGACGCCGTTGAGAGCCACAGGGCGGCCACCCTCGAAAGTGACGGTGACATCTTCGGTCTCGATGGCAACCGAGGGGTCCCAGAACTTGACGCCCATGAGCGGGTCGACGGTCTCGAGCGAGACGTTCAGGTGCTCGAGGGTCTTCGCCTCGTGCGTGGCACCCCAGATGTTGGCGTCGGTCGAGTATGCCTTCTCCGCAGAATCGCGGTACGGGAAGCCGCGTTCGATGAGCCATTCGCTCATCTCCTGGCGACCGCCGAGCTCGGTGACGAAGTCAGCGTCGAGCCACGGCTTGTACACGCGCAGGCGAGGGTTGGCGAGCAGACCGTAACGGTAGAACCGCTCGATGTCGTTGCCCTTGTACGTGGATCCGTCGCCCCAGATGTCGACGCCGTCATCCTTCATGGCGCGCACGAGCATGGTGCCGGTGACGGCACGGCCCAACGGCGTCGTGTTGAAGTAGGTCTTGCCGCCGGAGCGGATGTGGAACGCGCCACACTGCAGCGCGATCAGGCCCTCTTCTACGAGCGCGGTCTTGCAGTCGACCAGGCGAGCGATCTCAGCGCCGTACTCCAGGGCGCGGCCGGGGATCGAGTCGATGTCGTCTTCGTCGGGCTGGCCGAGGTCGCCGGTATAGGTGCACGGCACTGCCCCCTTTTCGCGCATCCACGCGACGGCGACGGAGGTGTCAAGACCACCGGAGAAGGCGATGCCGACGCGCTCGCCGACGGGAAGAGACTGAAGGACCTTGGACATGGTTTCCATTCTACCGGCGCGCGGCGTGTCGCCATGCTCGCGGGTGGGTTGCGCACTGGGCGCGCCCGAGATCAGGACGATCGCCCTAGATCAGGAGGAATCTCGGGAAATGTCCTGATCTCGGGCTGAGTTCCTGATTTCGGGCGGCGATTCCGCGGATGCCCCCGCTCAGAGCCCCGGGTACTCCTCGAGTCGCGTCTGGAACTCTTCCTGATCGGCCTCGTTGAGCAGTTCGGGGGCCAGGAAGTAGATCTGCAGACCCTCCAGCGGCTCGCCGGTACGCGCGCTCTGTGCCTCGCGCTCGCCGAGGAACTCCCCAGTGCGGTCGTTCGAGAGGTCGTACATCACCGCGTAGAAACGCATCGGGTCGGGGTAGTTGTCGGTGTACCACTCCCATGTGTTCTGCGTACGAGGGTCCGTGCTGCCGTAGAACTTCTCTAGGATCGTGTCATCCAGGCCAGATGACGGATCGTTGAACGAGTACAGGCTGTACATGTCGTAGTCGTACAGCACCTCTTCGATGATGCCCATCACCTGACGTTTGCGGTTGTAATCCTGGATCGGCTCGTTCGTCATCCACGGCACCGATATGTACTGCACGAGCATCGACTCGCCACCGTAGCCGTTGCGCTCGGGGCGCAGATCTTCCTCCGCGACCTCGGTCCACGTGTACCCGAACTCATCGCTCAGCCGCGCACGGATCTCAGCCAGCGCCTCATCACTGAGCGCGCGGACCTGTTCCAGTGACATCTGGGACAGGATCGTGCTCGGCGGGACATCCTTGATGCCGGGGTATGCCTCTTCATGCTTCTGTTCGGCAGCCTTCTCGCCCTGATAGTTACCGGATGCCGACGTCTGCAGCGCACTCATCGCACCGACGGTCGCGACGTTCAGCAACAGCGTGATGACAAGAGCGGATGCGCCGAGCGCCCGTCCGCGCGGCGTGACGAGCGCCGCGATCACGACACCGATCACCACCAGCTGCAGTGTCAGCAGCGTGACGCCGTAGAGCGTGTCGGTGAAGCCGGCGAGCAGCGTGCCGAGCAGCGTCAGTGCGAACAGGATCGCGACCACGAGAGCGCTCCAGCCGATCGCGTTCGCCGGTTGCTTGTCTGCGGGGGCCGTGGCCGAGCCGATGATCGGTGCAGTCGGGGCGCCGTAGGGGCCGCCGTAGGAAGCACTGTCTGAAGTACTGGGCGCCTGCGCGCGGCGGGCGCCGTGATATCCGCCGGGCGGCGGCAGCGGGGGTGCACCCTCAGTGCCGGCCACATAACGTGCGCGCTGCTTCTCGGGCTCTACCATGGCTTATCCGTCCCGGAGCCTGGGCTATCTGGATCGTCCTGCTGGTTCTGCTCGCGTTCCTTGGCGCCCTGCTCGAGCTTCTCCTGGATCTCGTCGAGCTTGCCCTGATCGGGCTGCTGCGGCTGCTCTTCCTGACCGTCCTCGCCGTCAGAAGGCGGGGGCGGCTGCTGGTTCCGCTGCTTCTCCTGCAGGCGGTCCTCCAGCTCGTCGAGGGTCTCACTCATGCTGCGATCCGGATCCGGTGACTGCGAGTCGGCCTCTTCGCTGTTGCACTCCTCCGGCGTCTCAGCTGTGACGAGCAGAGCCTCGCCGTAGAGCGCGGCGCCGCCGACCCCATCGCCCTCATCGACCAAAGAATCACCCTGCCGCTCGATCACGATGGCGAGGTTCACGCGCACGGCGCAGACCTCGAGCCCGGTCGCCAACGGCAGCGCTTCCTCGAATTTCGTGCGTGCCCCGTCAAGCTCCTCGGCACCGGCCAACGCCGTGCCGACGTTGTAGGGGGCCTTGAACGGTTCGAACCAGTTCAGGAACTCCTGTCCCTCGGCGGCTGCGGTGGATCCCGAGTAGTCCGCGACGACATACGACGTGATCGCCTGGTGCGCGAACGCGTACATACTCAGCAGCTTGCCGACGAACAGCAGGGCTGCCAGCGTCAGGGGCAGAGTGCCGATGACGACGAGGCGGCGGATGCGCCGGCGGCGGCGATTCGCCTGGATCAGACCGGATGCGGCATCCGCCTGCGAGGGGGCAGTGAGATTCGTCACGCGCCACCTCCCCGAATCGCGAGTCCGCGCATCTGCGTGATGAGCATCGTGGCGCGTGCGAGCTCGACGCCGAGCAGTGCCACCATCACGAGCGCGAAGATCCAGTACAGCTCGATCACGTTGCCGACTGAGCCGGACTCGGTGTAGTTCTTCGTCGCGGTCGGTGCCTCCGGAAGCTCGATCGCGGTGTCGGCGGAGCGCAGCTGATAGCTCACGCCGAGGTCGCCGGCGATGGTCTGCAGGTTCGCGTCGTCGATCACCGACATGGCGGGCTGGCCCTCGTACTCGATGTATCCGTCAGCGCCGGCTGAACCGTCCGTCGAAGAGCCGAAGCCACCCGTCGTGATCTTCATCGGTCCGCCCGCGCTGGTGCCGTAGCCGAGCACGGAGCCGGCGTCGATGTACTGCGCGCTGCCTGCGAACGACTCCGGGTCGCGACTGTCCGTCTGCTCCCCGTCGCCGAGATAGAACACCATGCGTGAGCGATCGGATGCCGACTCAGCGGCCGAGGCCAGCGTCTCCTTCAGCATCCTGTTCGCGATGCCGATCGAGCTGCCGCGCGACTGCGAGGTGACCTCAGGATGCAGAATCTCCAATGACGAGATGAGTGCGGTGGTGTCGGTGGTCAATGGCAGACGCAACTCGGCCGATGCATCGAACGTGATCAGGGCAAAGCGTGCACCGGGGTATTCGTCGACGATTGACTGCACGTCTTGACGGACGCCGTCGAGTCGCTGCTGGCCGTCGCCCCAGTCCTCCGCGACGATGCTCGCCGTTGTGTCGACCACGATCACGATGTCGGTTTCTGTCGCGAGGGTCTGTGTCGCGCCTCCGGGGATGCCTGGGCGCAGCAGCATCATGAAGCAGGCGAGCAGCATCAGCAGTCGCAGCACCCACATGATCGGAGAGGCGCCGGTCGCGGGCCCCGCCGAGGCTCCAGCTACGGGGCGCAGGGACTTCACCAGCATCCACCCCGCGAGGAACACCACCGGCGCGAATAGCAACACGAGCAGGAAGACATTGAGGACGGGCTGAAAAATCACAGTCTCACCCTCCACAGCAGCACGATGAAGCCGAGGCTGGCGACGAGCAGCACGGCGATCCACAGGTTCGGGGTGTCGGTCCACACGACCTGTGCCTGGCCACGCAGCTCCGCGGCATCCTGCTCCTGCACGTCCGCGATGATGTCGGCGACGGTCGTCGTTTCGCGGAGGCCATAGGCCTCGCCGCCGGTGATCTGGGCCGCAGTGACGAGCTCGTCACTGATCTCAGTGTTGACGCCCTGCACCGGGTTCAGAGCGAAGACGCGCACTCCGACGGATGCCGCATAGTTCGCGGCTTCTTCCAGCGTGACGATGGATGCTCCGGCGAGCTCGTTGTCCGTGGCGAGGATGATCGAGCGGCTGCGTTCCTCATCGAGGTGGTCGAAGCGCATGGCGCACGATGCAAGCCCATCGCCGATCAGTGAGGCACCTGGACCATTCAGCGTGCCGACCCAGTGCTCGGGGATCTCTTCCATGAAATCGAAGCTTTCCCGAATGCTCTGCAGGTGGGTGCGGATGAAGTCATAGTCGTCGGTCAGCGGGAAGACCTGCACCGGCGAACTGTTGAAGATTGTCAGGCCGATGCGCTCGCCCTCGAAGCCATCGAGGAGCTCCTCGAAGACGGCGAGCACCTCGACATCCACGTCACTCATTGACCCGGAGACGTCGAGGCAGAGCATGATGTCGCGGCTCGAATTAATCGGCTGGATTGTTTCGGATGACATCGGGCGGGCGGCCACGACTCCGCCGATTGCGGTGGCAATTACGCCGAGCGCGACGACTCCGACGAGGGCCGCTGTGCGCCTGCGGACAGCGTGCTGGAACGACGGTAACGCGCGCAGCCGCTCGGCACGCGCGATCGGAGCGCTGGGCGTTTCGCGGTGTCGCGCGCCGCCACGAAGTCCGATGAGAAGACCGACAGTGATCGCGATGACGATGACGGCGACCGCGATGAGGATGAGCCACCAGTTCGCTAGTGCCATGACGCCACCACCGTGCGCGCGGCCTCGATGCCAGCGGTTGGGTCGTTCGCGGATTCCCTGCGGAAGATGCTCGGGTAGTAGTGCCTCTTCATCGCGTCGATCAGCGCGGGTTGCACGCCGAGTCGCTGCAGGTCATCGAGCGCGAGCACTGGCGCTTCCAGGCCGCTGTACTCGTTGACGAACAGGCGAACCATGCGACTGAGTTCGAGATTGGCGCCGCGCGCAGTGAGCGCGCCCGTACGGTAACCGGCCTCGATTTGGCTGATGCGGTCGTTATATTCCATTCTCAGCATGGACAGCACCTCGCCGGTGGGCGGAGTGATCTGTGGTGGCGGATCCTGCACAGACGTGGCGCGTCTGGGCCTGGTCAAGAAGATCAACAGCCATGCGGCGAGGATGAGCACGGCGATGATGCCGATCGCGAGCAGCATCCAGCCCCAGCCGTACTGGGCGGGAGGGTAGAGCTCGTCAGTTCCTGACATGCGCCCTCCGATTCAGCATGCGCAGCAGCCGAGGGACCGCGTCGTCCTGGGTGTCGAGGGTCGTGTGGCTGATCTCGAGCCGGTCGAGCAGGCGGGTGCGGTGCTCGGCATCCGCCTGCGATTGCGCGAGCAACTCGCCGAGAACTTCCGTGTCGCCGTGCACGAAGTCGGGAACAGCCCACCGGGTGTACACATCGGCGCGTGCCGCGTGGGACGTGTGATCGAGCACTGGGTCGGCATCGCGAAGGGTGATCCACAGCACGTCATGCTGCACGCGGAGTCGGCGCAGCATCCGTTCGCTCTCGTCGGTGACGGGAGCGTCATCCGTGATGATGACGACAATGCAACGTCGTGCGATCGTTCGCGCGACGAAGGAAAGGAGTGCATCGCGGTCGCTGGGTGCTGTGGCGGTGGAGATGGTCTGATCGATCGTGCGCAGGGCGTGTTCGAGTGCGCCCTCGCTGCGTCCAGGAGCGCGGCGACGGATGCGCTCGCTATCGCCGTGAACGACGCTGAAGTCGTCTCCGTGGCGGAGCGCCAGGATGCCGAGTACACCCGTAGCCAGCACGGCCAGATCCTTCTTGGGCTTCTCATCATGCGCGAGCGCGGTCATCGCGCGTCCGGTGTCGACGACGAACAGCACGGTATGCATACGGTTCGCGCGATGGCGTTTGACCAGTGGGGTGCCGAGCCGGGCAGTCGCCCGCCAGTCGATGTCGCGCACCTGATCGCCGTACTCGTAATTGCGCAGGTCTTCGAAGTCGAGGCTGCGCCCGTGCAAAAGCGACGCGTAGGCGCCATCGAGCGCATGCATCGACTTCTGCGAAGAGTGGATGAAGAGTTTGCTCTTCACCTGCGTGATCAGGCTTGCCATATACGCGGATGCCGTTACGGCGTCGGCACCGAGGTGAAGATCTGGTCGATGATCTCCTCGCTCCGGATGCCCTCAGCATCCGCTTCGAACGTCAGCAGCACGCGGTGGCGGAGGATGACGTGACGGAGCGTGCGGATGTCTTCGGGGATGACGTGCGTGCGGCCGTTGAGCATCGCCAGAGCGCGGGATGCCTGCAGGAAGGCGATGCTGGCACGGGGGCTGGCACCGTACTTGATGTAGCGGGCGCGATCCTCGCCGATGTACGGGCCCGGGTTACGCGTGACGTAGGCGAGCGAGACGATGTAGTTGCGAATCGCGTCGTCGACGTAGATGCGGCTGGCGATCTCCTGCAGCATCTTCACGTCTTCGAGGGAGACGGCGCTGGTGACGTGCCGGTCAGGATCGAGTATGCCGGAGTCGATGCGTCGGAGGATCTCAAACTCGTCTGCCGGGCTCGGATAGTCGACGATCTCCTTGAGGAGGAACCGGTCCATCTGTGCCTCGGGGAGCTCGTAGGTGCCCTCCTGCTCGATCGGGTTCTGTGTGGCGATCACGAGGAAGGGCTTCGGCAGGTGATGTACCTCGCCGCCGATCGTGGTCTGGTGCTCCTGCATCGCCTCGAGCATCGCCGACTGGGTCTTGGCGCTGGAGCGGTTGATCTCGTCGAGCAGCACGAAGTTCGCGTGCACCGGACCCAGGATGGTGCGGAACGAGCCCGTCGCGGCGTCGTAGATCTGGTTGCCGGTGATGTCGCTGGGAAGAAGATCAGGCGTGCACTGGATGCGCTTGAAGCTGGCCTTGATGGTGTCGGCCAGCGTGCTTGCGGCCGTGGTCTTCGCGAGCCCTGGCACGGACTCGAGCAGGATGTGCCCGCCGGCGATGAGGGAGACCAGAAGGCTGGTGCGCAGCCGCTCCTGGCCGACCATCTTCGCCGAGTACGCGTCGGAGATGACCTTGAGTACTTCGCCGGCACGCTGCATCTCCGCGGCACTGGGCCCGGCGTCTGAGCCTGGTGTGGGGCTTGCGGGTGCCGGTGTCGGCATCGGAGCCGGTGCTGGCGGGCTTGCGGGCGCTGCCGGGCTTGCGGGTGCTGGCGGAGCCGGAGGCGCGGGAGGAGGAGGAACCGCCGAGCTGCCGTTCGACGCGGGATAGGGCTGGTTCATCTGTGTCTCCTCGATTGCACCAGGGAGACACACCACTGCATTCCCCCGCAGAACAGGCTAACCCCAGCGTCCTATGAGCGCGCGCGGCGCCGGCCGATCCACACGACCAGTGCGGCCACGCCGACGATCGCGGCAGCGATTCCGACGATGTAGCCGGCGACCCCCAGGTACCCGCCAGGCACGAGGTGCGGATCGAGGAACGGGTACGGGTACCACCAGGCGTCACCTGTGGCGGGGGCGATGATGACATTCGCGCGCAGCAGGGTGTAACCGGCCCAGACGACGGGGAAGATCGCCGTAATCGCCACGGCGCTCCACGGGAGCGCGCGCCGCTTCGGCGCGAAAAGCACATCAGCCAGCAAAAAAAGCGGAATGACGACGTGGAGCACTTCGTTCGACCATGGCACCGTGACGCCCTGTGGGAGCTCGACATTTCGCAGCAGCAGGTTGTAGACGATGCCAGTCACGATCATGTACGTGCTCACGCAGGTGAGCAGCACCGCGAACCAGCCCGGTTCGCGCTCTTCCTTTCGACCGCTGGTCCACGCCCAGATCGCGCCGATCGAGAGGACGATCACGGCGAGAAGATTCGATTCGATCGTGAAGAAACTGAGGAAGTTCGCCGCGAGCGTCGGAACATGCGCGCCCCACTCGGTCGGCGAGATGGCACCGTTCTGCAGGGTTCTCATCAGCTGAGTGATGATCGCGGCTGCGCCGAGTACTGCTGCGGCAAGTCGTGCGTATGGCCACCAAGTCGTCATGGTTCCCCACTGTATTGGGTACGATCACGACCTACGATATATCGGTGGCTCATTGGGGTGAGTTTGCGATGGAAGGCTGGGGAAAACATGGAGCAGGACACGCGGTTGCCGTTGAGCGATCGAATCGGCGCACTGGAGGCTCAAGGCCATGCGCTGGGCGACCGGGTCTACGAGAGCATCAGCGGCGCGATCGTCGAGGGGCGGCTGGCCCCCGGTGAGCGGGTGAGCGACAAAGAGCTTGCTGAGGCGCTCGGTGTCTCGCGGACGCCGGTTCGTGAGGCGCTGCAGCGACTGAGCTGGGCAGGGCTGATCGAGATGTCGCCGAGCCGGTACACGCGCGTGACCGAGGTCACCGAGGAGATGATCGCCAGCACCCTCGAGTACACCGGCCTCCAAGCAGGCATCGCCCTCCAGCTCGCGGTGCGGCGGATGGATGATGCAGAACTGGCGGAGGCGATCGCTCAGCTCGACCGCATGATCGAGGCGTCCGACGCCGAGGATGCCGCGGACCTCATGTTCGCGTCTCGGATCTTCGTCGGGTACCTCACCCGGCTATCGGGCAATCCAGTCCTCGGCAAGGTCATGCATGAGGCCAGTCTGCTGGCCGAACGCAACCTCCGCCAAGCGCGACCAGTGCTGGGCACCCGTGAATTCCGGGGGGATTGCTATCGAAAGATGCGTCTGTCGATGCTGGCCAGAGACGCGGATGCCGCGGAGCGCTGGTTCCGCGCGCAGCACGGTATCGCCGCCACGGGTTTGATGTCCTCCTGACCGACGTCCCGCTGTCGCGCCGCGATGCGCCGCACGGAATAATTTCTCTCGCCGATGTACCGGTATATCGCTAGGGTCGTGACTGAGTTGCGTTTCCGATGCGCAGAACGGCGGAGAGCATATGAGTGGCAGCGGTATTGACGCGGTGGCGACGAATGCACGGTCCAGTCGGTGGCGAGGTGGACTGAGCATCCAATCGAAGCTCCTCATCATGCTGCTGGGGGTGAGCTTGGTCTCCTCGGTCGTCGTGGGAGCGATCGGGTTCATTAACGGTCGGCAATCGCTGCAGGCCGCGGCAATCGATCAGCTCACGACCATTCGAGAGTTGCGAGCGGATGCGATCGAACGGGAGTTCCAGAGTCTGCAGACCGGAGTGGAACTGGATTCGCGCAATGCCAGTGCCGTCGAGGGGACGAAGGCGTTCGTCGACGGTTTTGCGGCGCTCAAGGATGTCGAAGTCACCGAGGAGCAGGCAGCGTCTGTTGCAGCGTTCTATGAGGATGAGTTCGTTCCCGCGCTGGAAGATCGCTCCCAACTGGAGTACGTCTCGTCAACATTTGTGCCAGCGACAGCGGCAGGAACCTATCTGCAGTCCTTCTATACGGCTGGCCGAGCATACGACGACTATGACGCCGGCCTGGCGCTGAGCGATGCCGGAGATGGCAGCGCATGGAGTGCCGCAAATGCAACCTTCGGCCCCTATTTTCAGAGCCTGGTCGAGACGCTGAACTACGAGGATGTGGTCCTGCTCGATCGCGATGGCAACGTCGTATACAGCGCCTATAAGAGTGTCGACCTTGGCGTTGACATCCATGAGGAACCGTATTCGGATTCCTCGCTTGCCGGCGCATTTGATGAGGTGATGCTGAGCGGATCTCTGAACAAGGTCGTCACCACCGATTTTGAGCGTTACCTGCCCTCTCTGGGCCTTCCCACCTCGTGGGTCGTGTCGCCTGTCGGCGAGGGCAGCGACATCATTGGCGCGATGGCAGTCCAGGTTCCGACGGATCAGATCAACGAGGTCATGACCGGCGACGGAAACTGGAGCGAGCAGGGTCTTGGTGAAACCGGCGAGGTGTATCTCGTCGGTCGTGACGATCTCATGCGCAGCAATTCGCGCCAGCTTTTGGAGGACCCAGACGAGTATGCGCAGCTCGCCATCGAGGGCGGCACTGCCCCGAGCATCGCGAAACGTGCTGCGCAGGTGAACGGAAACGTCCTTCTTCAGCCGGTCAACACCTTCGCGGTAGAGGAGGCGCAGACCGGGCGCAGTGGAATCACCACGGGAATCGGCTATCTCGGTTCGGACAGCGTCACCGCGTATGCGCCGCTGGAGATCGATGGCCTGGACTGGGTGATCATCGCGCGGATGGACTCCTCGGAGGCTTTTGCGCCCGTCACCGATTTCACCAGGAACGTCCTGCTGTCAATGCTGGGCATCCTGCTCGTCGTTTCGCTTCTCTCCCTGCTGCTCGCACAGGTGTTCACTCGTCCGGTCCATCGCCTCGTCGGGGCTGTCCGTCGGGTCGCCGAGGGCGATCTCGATGTGCAGGTGCCGCAAGGCTCTCGCGACGAGTTTGGGGACCTCGGCAGCGCCTTCAACGACATGGCCTCGAGCCTGCGCATCAAGCAGGAACTCATCGACGAGCAGAAGATCGAGAACGAGAAGCTGCTGCTCACACTCATGCCGGAAAGTGTCGCGGCCAAGTACAGGCAAGGCGACGAGGCGATCACCGAGGCCCATGAGAACGTCTCGGTCGTGTTCGCGGAGATGGTTGGTTTCGATGAACTCGCGAAAGGCCTCAGCGGTGAAGAGGAGATCGGGCTGCTCAATACGCTCATGCGTGGCTTCGACGAGGCTGCGGAGAAGTCGGGCGTCGAAAAGGTGCGCACGCTTCGCGGTGGATACCTCGCGTCGTCTGGGCTGGTTGTACCCCGTGTCGACAATGTTCGTCGCAGCGTCGAGTTCGCTCGAAGCCTTGTGGACGTGCTTGAGCGCTTCAATGCGCAGAACGGCACGCACATTTCGCTCCGCGCCGGAGTTGACACCGGCGCTGTGACGAGCGGTCTGGTCGCGCGGACCACACTCGCCTATGACCTGTGGGGCGACGCGGTGAGCCTCGCATACCGGGTGCGATCGGTGACCGGCGAGCCGGGAATCTACGTCAGCCAGGCGGTCCGCGACCGCACCCAGGAACTGGTGACCTACGTCGAGGCCGGCACAGTCGAAGCGCAGGGAAAGACCGAGACCGTGTGGAAGGTCGCCTGACATGGCCGATATCTTCAACGACGGCTGGGCATGGTGGGTGATCGCACTGGCGGTCGGCGTGCCCGTCGTGCTGGTCGTCCTCACCGAGCTCGTCGGCGCCTTCAGCCGCTGGGGCAATCCGATCGCCGGGCCACTCCGGCTGCTGCGCAATTGGGTGGTTCCTGCTGGCGCCGTGTTCGCGCTGCTGGGATTCGCGATCCAATCGCCCGCCGATCAAGTGTGGGTGCGAGTTGTGGCGACCGTCTTCGGCTTCCTCCTCATCCTGCTGGTGCTGTCGTCGTTCAACGTGGCACTGTTTGCGAATGCGTCCCCCGGATCCTGGCGCGAGCGGATCCCGACGATCTTCGTGGAGATCGCACGGCTTGCGCTGGTCGTCGTCGGGCTCGCACTGCTGTTCTCCTGGGTGTGGGAAGCCGACGTCGGCGGACTGCTCACGGCGCTGGGGGTGGGGTCGATCGTCATCGGACTCGCCCTGCAGAACGCCGTCGGCGGTGTCATCTCTGGGCTCCTGCTGCTCTTCGAGCAACCTTTCAAAATCGGTGACTGGCTCGATACCGGCGGCGTCAAGGGGCGTGTCGTCGAGGTGAACTGGCGGGCAGTGCACATCGAGACCGGGTCCGGCATCCAGATCGTGCCGAACTCCACGCTTTCCGGGGCATCCTTCACGAACCTGAGCGAACCGGCCGGTCCCCACTCCGCAACCACGTCGGTGAAGTTCTCCACCGACGATCCGCCGCACGAGGTGATGGCGCTGCTGCGGGAGATCGCCGATGCGCTGCCCATGCGAGTCCAAGGTGAGCGTGCATCGATCGACTACGCCGGTTCTGGTGCATACGGCGTCTCGATCCCGGTCACAGGTCCCGCGGACGCCGGCCGCGCGCTGTCGATGTACCTTTCCTGGCTCTGGTACGCGGCCCGTCGTCGCGGGTTCGCACTGGACGGAGACTCCACCGATCCACTCACCGAGCCCCAGCGTCTCGTCGAGGCCGTTGCGGCGATCGCACCCACTCTGCATCTGCGCGAGGAGGACACCGAGCAACTACTCTCCTCTGCACGTCTCGAGCGATACGGCGTCGGGGAGGTCGTACTGCCGGCCGGTGTCATTCCCGACGAGGTGAAGGTCGTGCTGTCTGGGCGGGCGACGCTCGCCCTTGAGATTGACGGCGCTCGGATCGAGTTCTCCTATGCAGAGCGAGGCGAGATCGTCGGGCAGACCGCCCTTACGCGCGAGCGCACGCAGTCGGTCACGGTGGCGGGAGACATCCTCACTCTTGTGGTCCTCCCGCTCGAGACGGTGGATGCCCTGATCCGCACCCGCCCGAGGCTGGCCATGGAGATCGGTGAGTCGCTCGAGTTGAAGCGAAAGCAGGCCGCGGATCGGCTCGCCGAGCTCGGTCTCGGGCGTGGCGTCATCTCGGATCGCTGAGTTCGACGGAGACGGCAGGGGGGCCTTCGGTAAGATGGACAAGCCCGACTAGGGCCAGCTCATCCGCCGGTGCAATCCCGGCGAAAGCAGAGGCATATTTTGCCAGGGGGTACCCATGCCAGGAATTGTGATCGTCGGAGTCCAGTGGGGCGACGAGGGCAAGGGAAAGGCCACCGACCTGCTCGGTGACCGCACCGACTGGGTGGTGAAGTTCAACGGCGGCAACAACGCCGGCCACACCGTCGTCGTCGGCAACGAGAAGTATGCACTGCACCTGCTGCCCTCTGGCATCCTCTCTCCTGGTGTCACGCCGGTGATCGGCAACGGCGTGGTTATCGACCCCGAGGTGCTCTTCGATGAACTCACGGCGCTTTCGGCGCGCGGGATCGACGTCTCCAAGCTCAAGGTGAGCGCGAACGCGCACCTCATCACGCAGTACCACCGCACGCTCGACAAGGTCACTGAGCGCTTCCTCGGCAAGCGCAACATCGGAACGACCGGTCGCGGGATCGGCCCGGCGTACGCCGACAAGATCAACCGCGTCGGCATCCGCGTGCAGGATCTCTTCGACGAGAACATCCTGCGCCAGAAGGTCGAGGGCGCGCTCGATCAGAAGAACCACCTGCTGGTGAAGGTCTTCAACCGTCGTTCGGTCACCGTCGACGAGATCGTCGAAGAGCTGCTCTCCTACGCCGAGCGGCTGCGCCCGATGGTCGCCGACACCGGCCACCTCCTCGACGAGGCACTGGATCGTGGCGAGGTCGTCGTCTTCGAGGGCGGTCAGGCGGCCATGCTCGATATCGACCACGGCACCTACCCGTTCGTCACCTCTTCGACCGCGACGGCGGCAGGCGCGGCATCCGGATCCGGCGTCGGCCCCGGCCGTCTTGACCGCATCGTCGGCATCGTGAAGGCCTACACGACCCGCGTCGGATCTGGACCGTTCCCGACTGAGCTGTTCGACGAGAAGGGTGACTGGCTGCGCTCCGCAGGTTTCGAGTTCGGCACGACGACCGGCCGTCCGCGCCGGGTCGGCTGGTACGACGCCCCGATCACGCGCTACGCGACACGCATCAACGGCATCACCGACCTCGTTCTCACCAAGCTCGACATCCTTACCGGTCTCGAGCAGATCCCGGTGTGTGTCGCCTACGACGTCGACGGAGAGCGCTTCGACGATGTTCCGGTGAACCAGACCGACTTCCACCACGCGAAGCCGATCTACGAGAACTTCCCCGGCTGGAGCGAAGACATCACGACGGCCCGCAGCTTCGAAGATCTGCCGCAGACCGCGCAGGACTACGTGCTCGCGCTCGAGAAGATGAGCAAGACGCGTATCTCGGTCATCGGCGTCGGCCCTGAGCGTGATCAGGTGATCGTCCGCCACGACCTCGTGGACTGAGCGGAGCGCGCGCGGGTCGGTGCCGTGCGGGTGCTGGTGTCGGCGCGGGCGGGGTGTCGCGTATGGTCGCTGAGTCGGGCCAGAGGCGGCAAACTGTGACACCTCCAGGAATACACATGAGGAGACAGCGATGACGCAGTTCTGGGTCGGTGGCTACGGCGCCGATATGGGCGGGGATGCCACGGGCATCGGCCTGCTCGAAGGCGACGAGGGGCGCGAGCCTGCCTCACTCGCCTACCGGGGCGCGGTCACCAAGACGTCGTCGCCATCGTGGTTGGCGCGGCATCCTTCGCTCGATGTCGTCTTTGCGGCGCTGGAGGGATCGGGCAGTGTCCAGGCATTCGCGCGCACCGGCGAGAGGGCGCTGACTCCGCTCGGCCGCCCCGTCGAGGCCGGGGACTCGGTCTGCCACCTCGCCGTCGCACCATCCGGCGACTACCTGGTTGCCAGCTGCTACGGCGATGGACGGGTCGTGCGCATCGACCTGTCTTCAGACGGACGGATGCTGAAGCCGTCGATCGCGGATGCCACCACCGATCCCTACGGAATGGATGCCGCCACCGGGGATGCCGATCCACTTGCGGTCGACCTCAGCGACATGCTGGCGGCCGCCGCTGCGTCGCTCGAACCCAGTGCAACTGCTGCGCCACGCTCTGGACTCCTGCTGTTCGACGAGATGCTCGGGCTGAATGCTGCCGCTGAGCCCGAACCCGTGCCGCCCGTCGAAGCGGACAAAAACGTGCGCTCTTCGCACGCGCATTCCGCAGCGTTCTTGCCGGACGGACGCATCGCCACCACCGATCTCGGCTTCGACCTCGTGCGCATCTGGCGCCCGACGGCGAGCGGCCTGACGCTCGATCACCAGATCGTGCTGCCGTACGGCGTCGGCCCTCGGCACATGGTGGTGCACCCCAGCGGCCACCTGCATGTGGTCACGGAATACTCCTGCGAGGTCTTCACGCTCGCGGCCGGCGCGGATGGTCGATGGGCGCTCATCGCGGCGACGTCGGTGAGCCCCGGGGCGGTCGTCGGCTTCGACTTCCCGTCCGAGCTGTCGCGCTCACGCGATGGCGAGACCCTCTACGCAGGAGTGCGCGGCAGCAACACCATTGCCGCGCTGCGCGTGCGTGGTGCGGGCGAGAGCGTCGAGCCGTTCGCGCTCGCCGAATCCGGAGTCGACTGGCCGCGGCATCATCTGGTCCACGATGGGTCGCTGCTCGTTGCGGGGCAGCGGTCGGATGAGATCAGCGTGCTCGACCTCGATGAGCGCACGGGCGCGCCTCGCGGCATCCGCCACCGCGCCCCGGCGCCCGCGCCGACCAGCCTGCTGCTCGCCTGACCCGGCTGATCGACTGGCCACCCGGCACACTTGCAGGGCCGAAGCACGGATGCAGGGCGAAACGCCGACGAATCAGTCGACATCCGTACGATCGCCCTGCAGGTGTATCCGAGTCACTCCGCCGCCGCCCCGGTTTTGAGCCAGCGAACCGGCCCAGCCCCTGCAACACCGAGGACGTCAGCCGGATTCTGCAGCGCGCACGAATTCAGGCTCAGGCATCCGCATCCGATGCATCCGTCCAAATCTCCCCGCAGATGCTCGAGTTGGCGGATGCGCGCATCCAACTCATCGCGCCAGCGTTGCGAGAGGCGGGCCCAGTCCTTCTTGGTAGGAGTGCGTCCTTCCGGCAGCGACTCGAGGGCCGCGCGAATGTCTTTGAGGGGGATGCCGACGCGTTGCGACACCCGGATGAACGCGACCCGGCGCAGCGTATCGCGGCGGTAGCGGCGTTGATTCCCGTCCGTGCGCTCCGAGTCGATCAGGCCGTTGCGTTCGTAAAAGTGCAATGCGGATGCTGCGACTCCGCTGCGACTGGACAACTCGCCGATCGTGAGCTGCCGGTTCTTGTCTCCATCTAACTGCGGCATGCGGTTCTCCCTGTTGCACCGTCGGCTTGACCTCAACCATAGTTGAGGTCTTAGCGTCATCCTCATGACAACGGATACGGGAGAGGTGCGGACGGTCAAGGCCACCGCACCGGGCATCATGAACGGCGCGTACGTCTGGATCACCATCGGCGCGTGTGCCCTGGTGTTCCTCGGGGCATTCGAGTCGCTGGCGGTCACGACCGTGATGCCGGCGGTGAGCGCAGATCTCGACGGTGAGCGACTGTATGCGCTGGCCTTCGCCGGACCTCTGGCAACAGGGCTGATCGGCATGGTCGTAGCGGGGAACTGGTCGGACCGTCGCGGGCCGACAGCCGTGCTGTACACCTCGGTGCTCGTCTTCGTCGTCGGCCTTCTCATCGCCGGACTCGCGCCGAGCATGGAGATTCTCGTGGCAGGGCGCTTCGCGCAGGGTCTCGGTAGCGGAGCGATGATGGTGGCGTTATACGTCGTGGTCGCGCGGGTCTACCCGCCGCACCTGCACCCGGCGATCTTCGCCGCATTCGCCGCAGCATGGGTCGTGCCTTCTCTGATCGGTCCGACGATCGCCGGGGTGATGACGGATCTCTGGAGCTGGCACTGGGTCTTCCTCAGCGTGGTCGTGCTCGCGATGGCCGCGCTTGTCATGGTGATCCCTGCCCTGCGCGGGCTCTCGAGAGAACGGGATGCATCGGTGCCGTGGGCATTCGGCAGGCTCGGCTGGTCCGTGCTCGCGGCCGTCGCCGTGCTTGCGTTGAATCTTCTGGGCGACATTCCGGACATCGGTCCGGCGCTCGCGCTCGCCGCCGCGGTCGTCGCTCTCATTGCCGTCCGGCCGCTGGTGCCCAAGGGAACCCTGATCGCTCGCCGCGGCCTGCCATCGGTCATCCTGGTTCGTGGCCTCATGGCCGGAGCATTCTTCGGCGCACAGGTCTACCTGCCGTACCTGCTGACCGACCGGTACGCCCTCACTCCGACTCTCGCCGGGCTCTCATTGACCGGTGGCGCACTCGCCTGGTCGATCGCCTCCACCGTCCAGGGCCGGATGGGTGCCCGGCTGTCCAGCGTGACGGCACTGCGGATCGGAATGGTCCTCGTGTTGATCGGCATCGCACTCGTGGCGGTGACATCGGCCTTCCGGTTGGATGCGCTGGTGATCGCCGCCGCATGGGTGGTCGCCGGCTCGGGCATGGGGCTCATGAGTCCACGCAGCAGCGTGCTGATCCTGTCGATGTCGACACCGGCGAATCTGGGCTTCAACAGCGCGGCCATGACGGTCACCGACTCCTTCGGCGCTGCGCTGGTGCTGGCCGTCACCGGCACGCTTTTCGCCGCGTTGTCGACGACCGGTGACCCGTTCACTGCCGTGTTCATCGTTGCCGTTGTGATTGCCGTCGCAGCCGTGGTGCTGGTGCAGCGGGTGACTCCTTCGAACACGGAGGTTACGGCATGAGGGCGATCGAACAGCGCCGCCAGCGAGGGAAAGCCGTGCTCGTTCCGCAGCCTGCGCGGTACATCTGTCGGTCGGAAACACACCTGTAGGTCGGAATATCGCTGAATCGGCCGACATCCGTACTTTCGCCTGACATCTGTACCCCGGGCATCCGTATTCTCGCCATACATCTGTACCCAATCGGGAACAACCCCGGTGACATCGCGTTGCACCTCGGCAAGACTGGTGCTTCACGGGTTCCGACGGAAGGCGAAGAGATGTCGACAGATGAATACGACCTGATTGTGCTCGGCGGAGGCCCTGTCGGCGAGAACGTGGCAGACCGCGCCGTGCAGGCAGGGCTCAGCGCGATCATCGTCGAGAGCGAACTCGTCGGCGGTGAATGCTCCTACTGGGCGTGCATGCCGTCGAAGGCATTGCTCCGCTCGGCTCAGGCATTGCGTGCGGCCCAGCACGTCGCGGGTGCCGCCGAAGCCGTGACGGGCACGCTCGATGTCCGCAAGGTTCTGGAGCGGCGCAACGCGTTCGCCAGCGACTGGTCGGATGCCGGCCAGGTCGGCTGGCTGCAATCGGCGGGCATCGACCTCGCCCGCGGCCACGGCCGGATCACCGGCACGCGAGAGGTCACGGTGACAGACGCGGAAGGTGCGACCAAGGTGCTGACGGCCCGACATGCGGTCGCGATCTCCACTGGTACGGATGCCACCATCCCCCCAATCGATGGAATGGCGGATGCTGCGCCGTGGACGAGCCGCGAGGCGACCAGCGCGCAGGAGATCCCGGCATCCCTGGCGATCGTCGGTGGCGGCGTTGTCGCCGTCGAGATGGCGACCGCGTATGCCTCCCTCGGTGCGAAGGTGACTCTGATCGCTCGCAGCGGTCTGTTGGCGAATATGGAGCCGTTCGCCAGCGAGCTCGTCGAGACAGGGTTGCGTGAACTCGGCGTCGACGTCCGCACGAACACCGGCACGACGCGCGTCGCCCGTGATGCGGATGGCGTTACGGTCACCCTCTCGGACGGCTCGGAGGTCACCGCCGCAGAACTCCTCGTCGCCACCGGGCGCACTCCCCGCACCTCCGACATTGGGCTTGATGCGGTCGATCTAGAACCGGGCCGCTACATCACGACGGACGACACCCTCCGCGTTCCCGGCGTCGACTGGCTCTACGCGGTCGGCGACGTGAACGGACGAGCGCTGCTCACTCACCAGGGCAAGTATCAGGCGCGTGCCGCAGGCGACGTGATTGCAGCCCGCGCGAACGGTGACGACGTCGACGATGCGGCATGGGGTCGCCATGTCGCCACCGCAGACCACGCGGCCGTGCCACAGGTCGTGTTCGGCGAGCCGGAGGTCGCGTCGGTCGGGCTCACCGCGAAAGCGGCGATGGATGCCGGGTACGACACCCGCGTGATCGACTACGACCTCGGGGCAATCGCCGGGTCGAGTCTGCGCGAGGACGGCTACAGCGGGCAGGCACGCATGGTCGTCGACACCGCACGCGATGTCATCGTCGGGGTCACCTTCGTCGGACCGGATGTCGCCGATCTGCTGCAGGCCGCGACCGTCGCGATCGTCGGCGAGGTGCCGATCTCGCGACTCTGGCACGCGGTGCCCGCCTACCCGACGGTGAGCGAGATCTGGCTGCGGCTGCTCGAGGAGTACGGGCGGGAGTCTGCCTGAACCGTGGGCGGTCCGGCATCCCATCCATCTGGAGCTCGGCTCCGAACAGCCGAAGAATGTTCCCCGAATGTCCGAACCTTCATTTACGCTCGTAACCGAATCTGAGGAGACCAGACCATGAAGGCTGTATTCGAAGGAACCACGATCGCCGAGGCCGACGAGACTGATCTGATCTCGATAGAGGGCAATTGGTACTTTCCCCTCACATCGGTGACACCGGGGGTGCTCGTCGAGAGCCCGACCGCGTACACGTGCCCGTGGAAGGGGGCGGCCCAGTACTACTCCTTCATGATCGACGGAGAGACGCACGCCGATCAGGCGTGGGGGTACCCGCATCCTTATCAGTCGGCGTTCGAGCGGCTCGGTAAAGACATCTCCGGCCACGTGGCATTCGCCCCTGGCGTCGAGGTCGGACCGTAGGCGCGGCCAGGTCGGAGATACACGCATGATCGAGTTCCGCTCAGTATCAAAGAGATTCCCCGACGGCACGCGCGCCGTCGAGGACTTCAGCCTCGTGCTCCCGTCGCGCAAAACGACGGTGTTCGTCGGGTCATCCGGATGCGGAAAGACGACGTTGTTGCGCATGATCAACCGCATGGTCGAGCCGACCGGCGGCGACGTCGAGATCGACGGCGACAGCGTGCTCGACAAGGATCCGGTTGCCCTGCGCCGCAGCATCGGTTACGTGATGCAGAACTCTGGACTCATGCCGCACTTCACCGTGATCGACAACGTTGCGACGGTTCTTCGGCTCACCGGTACCTCGAAGAAGGTAGCGCACGCGCGAGCCAACGAACTGCTCGACACTGTCGGGCTGGACCGCGCTCTCGCTGACCGCTACCCCAGCCAGCTCTCGGGTGGGCAACAGCAGCGTGTCGGGGTTGCGCGTGGACTCGCGGCCGACCCGAACATCCTGCTCATGGATGAGCCATTCGGCGCCGTCGACCCGATCGTGCGCGCCGACCTGCAGCAGGAGCTCATAAGGCTGCAACGGGAGCTCGATAAGACTGTGGTCTTCGTGACGCACGACATCGATGAAGCATTTCTGCTCGGCGATCAGGTCGTCATTCTCGACAAGGGTGCCCGCATCGTGCAGGTGGGCAGCCCCAGTGAGATCATCGAAAACCCGGCGGACGACTTCGTCTCGGCCTTCATTGGTGCCGAGCGCGGACGCCGGGCGCTGCACCTCAAGCAGACGCCGCACGGAACCGTCGTCGTCGACTCCGAGGGCCGTACGCAGGGGGCACTCACCGATCCGGGCACGACATGAACTGGGTCATCGACAACATCGGGCTCATCTTCGAGCTCAGCCTGGTGCACCTGCGTCAGAGCGTGATTCCGATCGTTCTCGGGTTCGCGCTGTCGCTGCCCCTGGGCTGGATCGCATGGCGGTACCGACTCGTGCGCGGTCCGGTCATCGTGCTGACCGGGCTCCTCTACACGATCCCCTCGCTCGCGCTGCTGATCCTGCTGCCCGCGGTGGTCGGCTACTCCCCGATCAGCGAGACGAACCTCATCGTCGGTCTCACGATCTACGCGGTCGCCATCCTGGTCCGCTCCGTCGCCGACGGTCTTGACTCGGTGGATGCCGCGGTGCGTCAGTCCGCGACGGCGGTGGGCTACGGAGGGTCACGGCGGTTCTGGACGGTAGATCTGCCGCTCGCCGGTCCCGTCATCCTCGCAGGCCTCAGGGTCACGGCAGTCAGCACGATCTCGCTCGCCACCGTCGGGGTGCTCATCGGCGTCACCAATCTCGGCTACCTCTTCACGAACGGTCTGCAGCGCCGCATCATTGTCGAGGTGCTCGCCGGCGTCATCGCAGTCGTGGTCATCGCGCTGATCGTCGATCTTCTGCTGATGCTCGTCGGGCGCGCCGTGATGCCGTGGGTGCGGGCCACCGGCATTCCCACCGCGCGTCGCCGCGCACTTCCGGTGAGGGCTGCCGCATGAACGTGAGCGTTGCCGCATGAATGTCTTTGCTGAGGCGCTGGCCTGGTTGTTCTCCCCGGAACGACTGGAAGGGTCGTATGCGCTGCCCATCCTGCTCGGTCAGCATCTGTTCTATACCGTGATCTCGGTCGCCGTCGCCGCAGTGATCGCCGTTCCGCTGGGCTGGCTCATCGGCCACACCGGGCGCGGTCGCGAGTTCGCCGTGGCGGTGTCGGGTGCCGCACGCGCGGTGCCGTCCTTCGGACTGCTGATCCTGCTCGTGCTGCTGCTCGGCGTGCTGCGCATACCCGAGGCCGCGGTCATCACCTTCGTGCTGTTGGCGATCCCCTCGCTGCTCGCCGGAGCCTATACCGGCCTCGAAGCGATCGACCGCCGCGTGATTGACGCTGCCCGTTCGATGGGCATGACCGAATGGCAGGTGTTCTGGAAGGTCGAGGTGCCACTCGGTCTCCCGCTGCTCGTCGGCGGCCTCCGCGCGGCGCTCCTGCAGGTGATCGCTACAGTCACCATCGCGGCCTACGTCAATCTTGGCGGGCTGGGTTGGCCGATCATCCAGGGCATTCCGCTGCGCCGCTTTGACCAGGTGCTCGGCGCGGCGATCCTCGTCGCCCTGCTCGCCCTGCTCGTCGATCTCCTCCTCGCTGCCGCGCAGCGAGCTGCGGTGCCGGCGGGTGTACGCGTGCAGCAGATCGGAACGAAACGCCCGCGCCCTGGCCGGAACGCCTCGCACGCCCCCGCGTGAACGGGCGCAAAAGCATCCACATCGACTCACCATCAGAGAGGAACATTATGTTCACCGCACGAAAGTCACGCCTCGTCCTCGCCGGCGGCATCGCGCTCGCCGCTTCGCTTGTCCTCGCGGGCTGCGCCACCAGCAACCCCCTGGACCCCGCCGCCGACGGAGGCGACTCCGGCGACGCGGCCTCCGACACGATCGTCATCGGGTCACAGGCCTACTACTCGAACGAGATCATCGCCGAAATCTACGCCCAGGCGCTGGAGAACGCCGACATCGAGGTCGAGAGGCAGTTCAACGTCGGGCAGCGCGACGCGTACATTCCCGAGCTCGAATCTGGCGCGATCGACCTGTTCCCGGAGTACACCGGCAACCTGCTCGAGTTCTACGACGGCTCGGCCGATACCAACAGCCCGGATGCTGTCTACGCGGCGCTTCAAGGTGTGCTGCCGGACGGCCTGACTGCGCTCGAGTACGCCGAGGCCAGCGACCAGGACACCTACACCGTGACGAAGGAATTCGCCGCAGCGAACAGCCTCACGACGATCGCCGACCTTGCGAACGTCAGCGAGCAGGTCACGATCGGTGGGGCTCCGGAGTTCGAACAGCGCCCGTATGGTCCGGCGGGCGCCAAGGAGCTCTACGGTGTCGACCTCGCCTTCTCAGCCACGGGTGACACGACGCTTGAGTCGCTGTTGGCCGGCGAGATCCAGGTCGCCGACATCTACAGTGCAGACCCGGCGTTCCAGACCGAGGACATCGTCGCGCTGGAAGACCCGGAGAACCTCATCCTCGCCTCGAACGTCGTTCCGATCGCGTCGAGCGACGTCTCCGAGGAGGCAGTGGCGGTCATCAACGGGGTCAGCGCGGCGCTGAGTGTCGACGACCTCGTCGCGCTCGGCGTGCAGAGCACGGTGGACCAGCTCTCTCCTGAAGAAATTGCCACGCAGTGGCTGACGGACAACGGTCTGATCTGATCGATTGAGGAGGGGTCTTCCCGGCAGTCGCCGGGGAGACCCCTCGTCATGCTCCGAAGAGCGGGCATGATCGTGCCGGTGACCTGGGAGAATGGTCGAATGATCTCCAAGCGTGACCTCGCCCACCGGCTCGACATCCCTTTGGAGATGGTCGTGCGCCACGGGCTGGACGACGGAATCAGCGAGGCGGAGTTCGCTGCGCTGGAGCAGGATCCGCCCGCGTGGCTCGTCCAGTCGCGGGCGAACCGCAAGAAGGGCGCGCGCCCGATCTGGGCCACGCTGACATGTGCCGTGTGCGGCTACACCGAGACGGCTAGGCCGAAGAAGTGGTGGCCGAAGGAGTTCACCTACGTGAGCTGCAGCCACCACTTGCCATCCGACCTGCCGAAGCCGGCACCAGGACACCACCGCGCTGAATTCGAAGGCGTCGGGACGAAGTTCGTCGGAATCGTCGACGACAGTTTCGAAGGTCTTTAGAGCTGCTTAGACCCTGGCATCCTGCCGGGGGATCCAGATCTTCTTGATGATGATCAGGATGGATGCCGTGACTGGCACCGCCACGAGTGCCCCGAGCAGTCCGAGCAGGGTGCCGCCGACCAGTGCGCCGATGACGACTAGCGAGCCGGGGATGGCGATCGCTCGGTTCATCACCTTCGGCGTCAGGAAGTACGACTCCACCTGCATGTAGATCAGGTAGATCACCGCGAAGATCAGCGCGAAGATGATGTTGTCGCCGAACAGGGCGATTCCGGTTCCGATCACCCAGAACAGCAGAGATCCGACCAGCGGGATCAGCGTGATGAGGAACGCGACCACGGCCAGCAGCAGCGGGAATGGCAAGCCGAGCACCGTGTACAGAACCAGAACAAGCATCGAGTTTATGAACGCCAGAGTCACCATGCCCATGACGTAACCACCGACAGAGTCGGTGATCTCGGTGCTGATGAGGTCGGCGTTCGAACGGTCGCGTGCCGGGACGAGGCGAAGCATCGCCTGCTTGATGCCTGGCAGAGTTGCCAGGAAGTAGATGATGAGCACCAGCACGATCACTGCGCCGGAGATGCCGTTGGCGATGGATGCGCCGACCTGAAGTGCGCCGCCGCCGATCGTGGCGATGTTGCCCGGGTCAGTGAGGAAACCCTGCACATCGCCGACCAGCGTCTGGAACTGGTCGCCGAATTGATCTTCCAACGTCGCGTAGAGGTCGCTCTGCTGGAAGTCCCCGACCATGACGGGAACATCTTTGACGAAGCTGGCGATCTGCGCGACCACGACGGGGACGATCGCCCAGATGACCAGGCCCAGGGCGGCAATGAGGCCGATGAGTACGATCACCACACCCCACCCGCGGCTCATGCCGCGCCGCTCGAGGAAGCGCACGGCGGGGTCGAGGCCGAGAGCGGCGAACAGTGCGAGGGCGATGTAGATGATCACCGTTGACAGGTTCGACAGCGCGAGTCCGAGCAGGATCGCGGCAAGACCGCCGAGGGTGACGAGGAAGCCGAACATGAAGGGTCGGTCGATGCGTGTCCAGAATGAGCGGCTCGACGGTATCGGCTCGATGACCTGCTTCGGTGCAATCTCGGGGGCGGTGACAGCCTCCGCTGGTGCAGGCTTCCGCTTCTTGGGCTTCACCTTCGTGGCAGCTTCAGCCCGCGAGTTGGCGGTCGCTTCGTTGGCGGTCGCGGTGACATCGTCAGGTTCCACGGGCAGTTCAGTGCTCATGCGCCAACTCTAGAGCGCCGACGCACGATATCGTCTTAACCGCCGACGATGAGGAGACACATGACCGACGCCGACGACGCCCGAGCCGAGCTGCTGCGCCTGCGAGGCAGCATCGACAACATCGATGCCGCGCTCATCTACATGCTGGCCGAGCGGTTCCGCGCCACCCAGCAGGTCGGCATTCTCAAGGCAGAGCATGCGATGCCGGCGTCCGATCCGGGGCGCGAAGAGCAGCAGGTCGCGCGTCTGCGCGCTCTCGCCGAAGAAGCGCACCTCGACCCCGAATTCGCCGCGAAGTGGTTCAACTTCGTGGTGGCTGAGGTCATCCGCCACCACACCGAGGCCGCTGAAGGCCGCTGACGTACCCGGCTTGAGCCCCGAGTCCGCGTTCTAGCGGACTCCCAACGCGGAACCTGCGACGTGGGCGGCGGCGCCGCGCAGAACCGCATCCTGTCCGATTGATGCAGGGTCGACCTCGATCGGAGCGCCCGATGGCAGCGCTGTGCTTGTTCGGAGCACTTCCGCCACATCGTCGCAGAACGTCGAATCGACGATTGCGTCCGCCCCACTGATCACGACGCGCTTCAGATCGAGCGCCGCGGTGATTCCCGCCAGCGACCTGCCGAGGTGGTGGGCGGCCGCCCGCCGGGTTTCGCGCGCGTCGTATGCCGCATCGATCCGGGCGGCGAGGGCCGCTGACCCGATCCAAGAGTGGATGCAGCCACTTCGCCCGCACACACACGTGGGGGATCCCGCATCCGGTGCATCGTCGACGACGAGGTGAGCGAGCTCACGTGCCGTGGAATGAGCGCCTTCTGTGGGACCCAGATGCAATGCTGTGCTGCCCCGTTCACCCAACCGCACCATCAGGAAGTCACCGTGGCGGCCGTTCCGGTGCTCGGCGAGCGCGACAAGATCGGCGACGTTGCTCACGCGAGCGGGTGTGCGGGTTTCGACCTGCAGGTTGCGATGCAGTGTCTCCGTCAGTTCGGCGCCGGCGGCGCCGTCTGATCCACGACCGCTCTCTACAGGGATGCCGATTCCGATGCCGAGCAGCGGGCGGGTGGCAACGGCTGCGAGTTCGATGGCCATCGCCAGGGCTGCAGCCACAGCATCCACTCCCGCCGGGCGCATAGCGCGTTCGATGATGCGTCCGTCCGGTGTGCACAGCGCGGCGCGGAATCCGGCCGGATCACTCAGGTCGATCGCGATCACCTGTGTGGCGTCGTGGTCGAGGCGCAGCATGACAGCAGGCTTTCCCGGTCTGGTCTCCTGGCTCTGGCCGGTCTCGACGACGATGCCGTCGAGCAGCAGGTGCTTTACGACCTCTGAGACGGTGGGCCGCGCAAGGCCTGTCATGCGAGCGAGGTCGGCACGACTGACAGTCGTCTCGCGCTGCAGCGCGCGTAACACCATGCCGCGATTATGGCGCCGAACCCGCTGGGGAGAGCCGATGGGCGAGCGGAGGTGCGGGGCTTCAAGATCCGCGAGCGTGATTGTGCTCATCACAGCACCGGCCGTCTTCTAGGGTGGGTGAATCGCACGATACTCCTTCGCCGAACAACATACTTAGTTCAGTCACTAAAGTATGCTCAGCGTATGGACGTCCGATGTCCATGTCAAGCGATGCCGCCTGCCACCTGTCGCCAAGGAGCGCTGATGAAGCCGACACTCACCGATGACGTCGGATTTGACGCGCAGAGCATGATGCGTCGGGCGAATCTGAGGCGTGCGTTGCAGCTGGTTTTCCTGGATCCAGGCGTGCAGACCCGCGCGGGGATCGCCCGAGCCACCGGACTCACTGCCGCCACGGCCTCGTCGCTGGTCGCCGAACTCATCGAGAGTCGATACGTCATCGAGGGTGAGCAGGCGGCGAGCACGGGCGGCAAGCGGGCGACGACGCTCAGCGTCGACGACCACCTTGTCGTCCTCACCATGGTGGTGCATCAAACCGAGGTTATCGCCACACTCGTCGGCCTCGACGGTCGAGTCATCGAGCAGTCCCGCACCGAGTACGTGCCTGAGCAGACGGTCGGTGTTCTCGCGAGTATCGCGACACGGTGGGCCGCGTCTCACGGCGATCGGCTTCTCGTCGCGAGTGTGCAGCTGCCCGGTGCGACCGACGGACGGGTCGTGCTCGAGAGCGTGCAGCTCGGATGGCGCGATCTGCCGCTGGCTGCGCAGCTGGAGTCGATCCTCGATGTGCCGGTGCTGCTCATCAACGACGTGGATGCCGAAGCCATCGCGGAGGCGACGATCTCACCGGATCAGTTCGGCTACCGCATTTTCATCCACCTCGGGGTCGGCATCGGCGCGACCACGATGCTCGACGGTGTGATCGCGCCGGGCCCGCGGTCGCGCGCCGGTGAGATCGGCCATGTGCAGGTCGTCTTCGGAGATGCGGCAGTGGAGTGCGGCTGCGGGCTCACCGGCTGTTTGGAATCCGCGTCGTCGATGGTCGCGATGCTCGGCGAAGGATTCAGCGAGGGGATGCCGGAGGCGGATGCCCGTGCGCTCGCCGCGGCTGCTGCGCCGGAACGATTGGCGGCCGGGGTTGTCGCTCTCGCACGCGCGACGAAGTTGATCTCGGCAATGCTTGATCCGGCCGAGGTCATCCTCGGCGGATCCGCCGCAGCGCTGGGGGAGCCGTTCCTCGAACTGCTGCGTCGGGAAACTGCCTATGCGGCGAGCGGCACGAGCGATATGCGGGTGCGGTTCGCGCATCCACAATCCGAAGCGCATCTCGGGGCTGCGCAGTATGCGCTCACCACCGTGCTCGGGGTGCGGTGGAATCATCCGGTTTGACGGGCGGCTGCCGGCCGCACGGATGTCGGTCGAAATTACGGATGTCGGTCCAGATCGGGGAGTTGGACAGGCATCCGTAATTTCAACCGACAGGTGTACCCGGCTACTTCACGCTCCCCGCGGTCAGCCCGCCGACGAGGCGCTTCTCGATCATCATGAACAGGATGATCACGGGCAGGATCGCGACGATCGAGACGCCGAACACGTACTGCCAGCTGGTCTCGTACTGACCGACGAACTTCGTCAGCGCGACGGACAGCGGCTGGTTCTTGTCTGTGGACAGGATCACCAGCGACGCGGCGAACTCGTTCCAGCAGGCGACGAACGTGAACACGATCGCGGTGACGATGCCGGGCCACACCAGCGGCAGGCTGATCTTGAACAGCACCGTCAGTCGTCCGGCACCATCGATCTGCGCGGCCTCGTCGATCTCTTTCGGGATGCTGGCGAAGAACGAGTGCATGATCCACACCGCGAACGACAGGTTGAACGCCGCGTTGATGAAGATCATCGCCGCCCAGGTGTCGCCCAGGCCGAGCACCGTGAACTGTCGGAACAGGCCAGAGGTCAGCACGGCCGGTTGCAGCATCTGCGTGACGATCACGAGAAACAGGAACACCATGCGCCCGGGGAACTTGAATCGTGCCGTGTAATACGCGGCAGGCATCGCCACGACCAGCACGAGCAGCGTTGCGAATACCGCGATGACGATCGTCGAGATCAGGTTGTACGGCAGCGGCGTCTCTGGCGTCGACCACATGTGGATGTAGTTCTCCCAGTGCCACTCCACCGGGAAATACGTCGGGTCGACCGAGCGGATCTGCGACTTCGTCTTCACGGAGCCGAAGAACATGATCACGTACGGCAGCACGAAGATGCCGAGAACGAGGGCGCCGGCGACCATACGCAGGATGACGCGAGGCAGCGACACTTGGTCGGCCGTGTAGCGACGTCGACGCCCGACGGGTGCCCCGGGGCGGCCGCCCCCGGACGTAGTGATGAGGCGGGTCTCTGTGATGGTCATCATCAGACCTCCTTCATGGGCTTGACGATCTTCACGTAGGCCGCGACGATCACGATCACGATCAGGAAGGCCACCACAGACAGTGCGCTGGCGACATCGACCTTCTTCTGCAGTTCGATGTATTTGAAGATCATCGTCATGACCGTGTCGGCGTCGTAACCGGGTATCGATCCGGTCATCACCTTCAGGATCGGCAGCGAGTTGAACACGTTGATGATGTTGATGAGTACGGCGACGCTGAGTGCCCCGCGTAGCTGCGGGAAGACGATCGACCAGTAGGTGCGCACCGGTCCCGCACCATCCATCTTCGCTGCCTCAAGCGCATCGCCAGGCACGGACTGGAGCCCAGCGAGCAGCGTGTAGGTCGTGAACGGCAGCGACACGAAGATCGCGATCACGATTGACCAGGCGAACGCGGTCGTGGGATTGCGCGTCCATCCGAAGCCTTCGGGTGTGGCGACCAGGCCGATGTCGACAAGGAACTTGTTGATGACGCCGAAGTACGGCTCAAGGCCGTAGTAAAACACCAGCGTCGTCATCACGACCGATGCCGCCCACGGGATGATCACGGCGAGCCGCACGAGTTGGCGACCCGGAAACGCCTTGTTCAGGATCTGCGCAAGCCCGAGCGAGATTACGACGGTGATCACGACGACCGAGGCAACCCAGATGACCGTGCGCCCCATGATCGGCCAGAATGCCGGGAAGTTGAACACGGCGATGTAGTTGTCGAAGCCGACCGAGCCTTTGTCGAGACCGGACAGTGAGATGTCTCGCGTGGAGTTGAAGAACATCACCCCCGCAGGGAACAGCACCACGCCGATGATCAGGATCAGTGCGGGCGCGAGCCACGGCAACGCACGCAGCAACTCCCGTGCACCGGGGCTCTTCTGCGGCACAGCGTCCGTGTTGTCGGGGGTGTGGGGGCGACCGGTGGCCGCCCCCACGGGGCTCGAGGATTTCGTCATTCGGCTCATGGAACTATCCCGAACCCCTTCATCTCCGGGCGTCAGCCCGCGTCGACCTGTGCCTGGATCTCTGCCAACACGTCAGCGGCCGACTTCGTCTGCAGCTGACCGAACAGCGACTTGAATGCTCCGTCCGTCGCCGACCACTGGGCGTTCGTGGAGGGGTAGAACTGAGCATCCGGCAGAACCTCGAGGAACGGCGCGAGCGCCTCATCGTCGGCGAGCTGCTCAGAACCCGACTTCGTCACAGGCAGGAATCCCTCCGCCTGCACCCACGGCACGTAGACGTCCGGTGAGTAGAAGTAGTCGAAGAATGCCGTGATCGCCTCGGCCTTGTCTCCGTCGTTTTGGAAGGCCATCAGCTGGTCGGCGACGCCGAGCGTGAACGGCGAGCCGTCCTTGGTGGGGATCGGAACGATGGAGTAGTTCAGGTCGGGGTTGCCCTCGGCGATCTGGCCGACCGTAGGCGGCAGACCCACCTGCATCCCGATCTTGCCTTGGATGAATATATCCATCAGGGGTGAACGCTGGGTCGAACCGGGGTCGGCCTGGGTGGCGCCCGCGTCGATCATCTTCTTGATCTGTTCAGCGCCGACGAGGTTCTCCGGAGTGTCGATGGTGATCGTCGACTCATCGCCGAACGATCCGCCGCCGCCCCACAGCCATACGGCCGCTTCTGCCTGCGCCTCTTCGGATCCGAGTGGCATGCCGTAGCCGGCGATACCGTCGCCGAGGGCGGACACCTTCGTCGCGGCATCCAGTAGCGAATCCCAGTCGGTCGGCGCTTCGACGCCGGCCTGCTCGAGAAGGTCGTTGTTGACGAACAGTGCACGGGCGGATGCGATGAACGGCAGTGCGTACGTCGTGCCGTCGAGTTGCTCGTTCTTGATGAACGACTCCTGGAAGTCGGCGAAGGTGTCGGGGCTCGTGACCTCTTCGACGTCGTACAGCAGTTCATCGGCCGCGAAGCCGGCGAACGGGCCGCCGTTGTAGATGTCGGGCGCCTCGCCACCCTGAACCTTTGTGGCGATCACGCTTTCGAGGTTGTCCCACGACTGCACCTCGAGCTTGACCTTGATGCCGTCATTTGCGGCTTCGAAGCCGGTGATGACGTCTTCCCAGAGGCCCTTCGTGTTGTCGGAATAGCTGGGCACGAGCAGATCGATCGTGGTGGTGGAGCCGGCGTCGCCGCCATCCCCACCGCCGTCGGAACCTGAACCCGAGCCGCCGAACCCGCAGGATGCGAGCGCGAGCGTCGCGGTCGCTGTGATGGCGACAGCGCCGAACCGCAGAGACTTCTTCATGTCATTCCTCACTGTGTGTGGATGCGCCGTCACGAAGAAAAGGAACTCACGCGACGGTGCGTGGTCTCGGTGCGCGGCTTCGCGCACGTCGTCCGATATGTGGATTGGGTAGGACACTACCCCTATTTGTGAAGTGTGTGTACAAACAATGTACGGTTTGTCATCGAATTGTGTCCGTGACGTTATATGATTGTTTTGCTTACTAAAGCACCATAAGTCTTCAAACGCTGGACGTCTAGAACGGAATTGGAACTCATGACACATCAGAACCTCGCACCGGGCGCACACATGCGCGCAGAGCTCCTCTCGCAGCCGGCAACGTGGGCCCGCGCGGCAGAGATGCGTGACGAGCAGAAGGTGCTCCCCGCGGCAGGCAAGCGTGTTGCTGTCGTCGGTTGCGGCACCTCGTGGTTCATGGCGCAGTCGTACGCGGCACTGCGTGAGACCGCAGGTTTCGGCGTGACCGATGCATACGCGGCATCCGAGGCCTTCCTCGACCGTGACTACGACGCCGTCATCGCACTCACCCGCTCCGGCACCACCAGTGAGGTGCTGGAGATCACCGAGCAGATCAAGGGAAAGATCCCGGTCATCGGCATTATTGGTGACCCGACATCGCCGCTGGTTGGCCTGGTCGACGACGCCGTGCTGTTGCCCTTCGCGGACGAGAAGTCGGTCGTGCAGACGCGCTTCGCCACCACCGCGCTGACCCTTATGCGCGCATCGCTCGGCCTAGATTCCGACGTCGCGCGTTCGATTGCGGATGCCGAGGCCGTGCTTGCCTCCACCGACGACGAGACCCTCGCGACGGCAGACCAGTACACCTTCCTCGGCCGCAACTGGACGATCGGCCTCGCGCACGAAGCCGCACTGAAGATGCGCGAATCGTCGCAGTCGTGGACCGAGTCGTACCCGTCGATGGACTATCGCCACGGTCCGATCGCGATCGCCGCACCTGGCCGCATCACGTGGCAGTTCGGTGTCGCACCAGAGGGCCTCGCCGGTCAGGTCGAAGCCACCGGTGGCCGCTTCGTGCAGCACGATGTCGACCCGCTGGCTGATCTCGTTCGACTGCACCGTGTCGCACTCGAACGCTCGGTCGGCAAGGGTCTTGACCCGGATCAGCCCCGCAACCTGAGCCGCTCGGTTATTCTCGAGGCGTGATGCCACCCACCACTTCCGGAATCGGAGTCGGCGCACCAGTGCTCGCCTTCGACGTTGGAGGCACCGACATCAAGTCGGCGCTCTTCGACGCCGAAGGCTCTGCACTCGGTCTGCGCCGCACCCCGACGCCTCTCCTCGGCGATGACCCGGCGACGGCACTGATCGAGGAACTCGCTCGACTGGCCGACGAACTGCGGGTGCAGCATCCGGATGTGGTGCCGGAAGCGCTGGGCTTCGTCGTGCCAGGCATCGTCGATGCGGATGCCGGCATCGGCGTCTTCGCGAGCAATCTCGGCTGGCGGGATGCGCCGTTGCGCGCGCTCGCCGCAGAACGGATCGGGCTTCCGGTCGCGTTCGACCATGATGTGCGATCGGCGAGCTGGGCTGAGCATGAGCTCGGCGGCGCCCGTGCGCACGACGACGTCGTGGTTCTCATCATCGGCACTGGAATCGCCGGCGCGATCCTCGTGGGCGGTCAGCCGTACACCGCGGGCGGGTACGCCGGCGAGATCGGTCATTCACCGATTGCCGACGGGCCGGAGTGCGCGTGTGGTGCGCGCGGATGCCTCGAAGCGATCGCCTCCGCCGGAGCAATCGCCCGCCGCTACGCCGCCGCCACCGGTGAAACTCCGGCCGGCGCCAAGGACGTCATCGCCCGCGCTCAGGCCGGCGATGGGGTCGCCGAGCGGGTATGGAACGAGGCGCTCGACGCCCTCACTCTGTCGCTCGCGCAGCTCACCGCAATATTTGCACCCGAGGCCGTCGTGATCGGCGGCGGGCTCTCCCGCGCTGGTGGCGCGCTGTTCGACGAACTGCGCACACGGCTGGCCGCGCGGCTGAGCTTCCACCGCATCCCCGAACTGATCCCCGCGCAGCTCGAAGGCAACGCCGGCCTGCTGGGCGCGGCACTGCGCGCGAGGGAGCTGACATGATTCTCACCGTGACCCCGAATCCCGCCCTCGACATGACGTGGGAGATCGACCGCATCGAGCCCGGCGGAGCGCACCGCGCTGACACCGGCGCCGTGCGCGCAGGCGGCAAAGGCCTCAACGTCGCCCGCGTCGCGCACGCCGAAGGATACGCGGCGCTTGCGATCACGACGGTCGGCGGCGCGACCGGTGCCGAGCTGCGTGCCGAGCTTGATGCCAGCGGCATGCCGCACCTGCTCGTTCCTGTTGCGGCCGCGACCCGTCGCAGCATCGCCTGGGTCGACCGGTCGCTCGGCGACACCACGATCGTCAACGAACGCGGTATCAGCGCGACCCGTGAGGAGTGGGCACAGTTCGTTGCGACCGTCTTCGAGCAGGCGGCATTCGCATCAGTCGTTGTGATCTCGGGGAGCTTTCCGCCCGGGGCGCCCGAGGGCCTCTTAGAGGCGCTCATCGCCGCAGCGGGTGACCGGCCGGTGATCGTCGACACCTCCGGACCCTTGCTGCTCGCTGCCGCGGATGCCGGAGTCGCCGTGCTCAAGCCGAACAAGGTTGAGCTCGCTGAGGCGACCGGTCTCGACGACCCGATCGGCGGCGCGCGCGAACTGCTTCGCCGCGGCGCCGGGCTCATCATGCTCTCGCTCGGCGCGGACGGGATGCTCGCGATCACCGCAACCGGCATCCTCCACGCGCGCCTGCCTGAAACGCTCGCCGGCAACCCCACCGGCGCGGGTGATGCGGCCGTCGCTGCCGTCGCAACGCTGCTCGACTCCGGCGAACGTGACACCGAAACCATCCTGCGCCGCGCAACCGCGTGGTCGGCCGCGGCCGTACTCATGCCACTTGCCGGTGAAATCTCACCGCAGCATCCACAGCTCGCAAACGCCCTGATCGTGACCGACGCCACAAACCAGAAGGACTCCGAATGACCCTCGCCCGCGCTGCCGACCTCATCCGCGACGCGTCTGCTGCCGGCCGCGGTATCGGCGCCTTCAACGTGATTCACCTGGAGACGGCAGAGGCGCTGGTTCTGGCATCCGCTCAGGCGCAACTGCCGGTCATCCTGCAGATCTCGCAGAACTGCGCGAAGTACCACGGTGGGCTGGAGCCGATCGCCCTCGCCACTCTTGCCGTTGCACGCCGGGCCGAGACTCCGGTCGCCGTGCACCTCGACCACGCCGAGCTCCCCGAGCTTGTCGACGAGGCCATCGCGCTCGGCTTCGGATCGGTCATGTTCGACGGCGGCGCGCTGCCCTATGACGAGAACGTCGCGCTGACCGCCGAGGTCGCACGCAAGGCGCATGCCGCCGGAGTTTACGTCGAGGGTGAGCTGGGTGAGGTCGGTGGCAAGGATGGCGCTCACGCTCCCGGCGTGCGCACCGATCCTGCCGAGGCGCAGGCGTTCGTCGCCGAAACGGGAGTGGATGCTCTCGCCGTGGCCGTCGGATCCTCCCACGCGATGCTCGACCGTAGCGCGTCGCTCGACATCGAGCTGATCGCTCAGCTGCGTGCCGCTCTTGATGTGCCGCTCGTGCTGCACGGCTCGTCCGGTGTTGCGGACGACGTCATCGCGCAGGCCGTGCGCGCGGGCATGACGAAGATCAACGTCTCCACGCACCTGAACGGTTTCTTCACGCGTGCCGTGCGTCAGATGCTGGATGCCGATGAGCGTCTGGTCGACTCCCGCAAGTACGTCGCACCGGGCCGCGTAGCGGTTGCCGATGAGGCGGCGCGGTTGCTCAGGCTGTTCGCCCTGTCAGACCTGTCGGCTCCGTCGGCCCTGTCGCTCAGCCAGGAATCCGCGTGAAACGCGCGGCTCGGCTGGCGAAGATCCTCGACCTGCTTGCGGGGCAGGGTGAGGTCTCCGTCGACGATCTGGTCCTGCGGTTCGAAGCGTCCGCGGCGACGATCCGTCGCGATCTCGACAGCCTCGCCGAGCAGCGGCTGCTCACTCGTACCCACGGCGGTGCGGTGGCGCAGTCAGTCGCGTACGAGCTGCCGATTCGGTACAAGAGCCACCAACGCACGCACGAGAAGGAGCTCATCGCTCACGCAGCCTGCGAGCTCGTCACAACCGGCGCTGTCGTCGGCCTCTCCGGCGGAACGACCACCACGGCGATCGCCGCGGCCCTCGCCGCACGCGACGACCTCGGTGAATTCACGGTCGTCACGAACGCCGTCAATATCGCCTCCCAGCTCGCGACGAGGCCCGATATCAAGGTGGTTGTGACCGGAGGAGTCATCCACTCCCGCAGCTACGAGTTGGTGGGCCCATTCGTGGAACAGCTGCTCAGTGGCATCCAACTCGACATCGCCTTCATCGGCGTGAACGCACTGTCGGCGGAGGCCGGGGCAAGCACGCACGATGAGCGTGAAGCCGCCGTGAATCGCATGATGGCCTCGCGTGCGCGACGGGCGGTTGTCGTGGCCGATTCGAGCAAGATCGGCCAGGTCGCGTTCGCCCATGTCGGTGGCACCGAGCTCTTCGACACGGTCATCACGGATGCCGCGGCCGAGTCACTTGTGGATGCGGGATACACGGTGGTCGTCGCCAGCTGAACCCGGCGGCTCACCGACCGGCACACTCACCGACCGGCACACTCGCCGACCGGCACACTCACCGACCGGCACACCTGCAGGGCCGAAGCACGGATGCAGGGCCATCGCTCGGCGTGTCCCCAGACGCCCGTACGATCGCCCTGCATGTGTACCCGTGATCCCCCAAGCGGATGGTGCCGCAGCTGCGCCCTGCAGCACCATCCTGAGTAGTCGGTGTCGGTTGTGCGTCCCCAAACGCGTCCCCAGAGCCAACCGCGCCGAGCTCCTACCCTTCCGGAGCATCCACGTGACACCTTCCATGTATCAAGAGCCACTTCGGGGAATCCTGATACATCGAATGGAGAAATTCTTCAGGATCCACTTCCGTGGCACTGAAACGGGGTGTGATGGCCCGTCATGGCGGATGCCTCGGCAAGGGCGACAGCGGGTGACGAGCCCCTGCTCAGACCGGTGTGTACGGCGCTGAGCAGTTCGCTGGCGATGTCGTCCGGCACGACTGCCGGAGCCGCGATCACACTACGGGTTCCCGCGTGCAACCACACCCGCGTCATCCCGAGCGCCTCTTCGCCCCAGCGCACCGACGACAGCCCGAGCTCGCAGGCGGAGAGTACGACGGTGTCCGGAGCGGGTGAGATCAGATCGACGTCGTAGCCGAACAGCGTGCCGTCGATGAGCTCGAATCCCGCGAACAGGGGGTTGTCGACGGCGTGCCGTCCGTGCGCGGCAACATGCAGCACGTCGACATTGCCGGCGAGAGCGGTGACGGCATCCACTCGCGCATCGTCGCCGGTGAGCACGGCGGCGTTCGTCCAGGCGGATGCCGCGGCGCACACCTCCTCGGCGGCGCGGGCCACCCGCGGACCGGCCGCGAAGCCCGCCGTCTTCAGCGCGCGCGGCGTCTCACGCTCCTGCATCCAGCGTGACGCTGAGGTCGCCAGCGTGAAGGGGCGCCCCGCCATCGACGGCAGCATCCCCCACGGAATTCCAGCGAGGATGCCGGGCACAGTCAGCACCAGCTGGCGCTCGCCGATCAGTGCTCGCAGCGGGGTGAGGAGGGCGTCGTCGAGGCGCAGCATCCGCTCACCGAGTGCGCGCGCGACGACGTGAGCCATCGGACCGCTGCGGATCGAGGCGGAGACGTCGAGGTCGGCACGCAGCCCCGCAGATGCCTGTTGCACCGTGGCGAAATCGAGTTCGACGATAACGCTGTCCGTCGCGGTGGTGACCACGACGCTGAGGCTGCTGCCCGTGAACACGTACGACAGCACCGCGGTATCGGCGCCGATGGTGTCACGCAGTTCGGAAACGGTGACGCGCGGTCTGGTGTCGCCGGCGCCGGTGGCCGACCATTGCCGGTCGCGCACGCGGTCTCGGAGCGCGCGTACCTGCGGATGTGCGGTCCACTCCTGGCCGGTCAGTTCAGTGCGCAGCATCCGCAACTCCGCCAGATCGGCGGCCAACTGCGGATCATGCGGCGGGCGCACCGGCGCGACCTGCTGGCTGAGGTGGCGGGCGCGCTCTGACCAGTCGAAGAGGATGCCGGCGTCTGCACTCGCGGCGGCAGCGGAAAGTCCGTGGAACACAAGTTTCGTTCCGTGCATCGTGAGGGATGCCTGCAGGTCGAGCGCGCCGAATGAGCGCTGCCATTCAGACAGCAGATCAAGGCCGGCGGCGGCGTGGCGGCGTGCTTCCGCGTGCTTGCGGTGGGCTCCGGCGCGTGCAGCACGGGCCTCGGTGGCGCGCAGGCGCAGTGGAGTCGGTGCGTGCGCGGGGATGCGCGGCAGGGGTGTGGTGCCGCTGGTGTCGGAGAGGGCAGCGCTCAGCGCCACGGCGGTCGCCTCGCTGGGAAATCCGGCTGCTCTGAGCTCACCTGCCGTCCGGGTGAACTCGATGGCGGGTGGCGGGGAGCCTCCGTCGAGCCCGGCATCCAGACGGATCGCATCGCTGCGCGCGGCCCAACTCTGCGCCCCCAATGCGCGGAATCGGCGAGTGGCGGCGCGGGCGACGCGCTCTGCTCTGGCCGGGTCGTGCCGGAGCAGGGAGCGGGCGAGATGGTACTCGGCCTCGGCGCGAGCCTGGCGCATCCTGGCGCTGCCGAAGGTAGTGGCGACGCTCTCCAGGAGGTGTTCGGCTTCATCGACGAGCCCGGCATCGCGCAGCACCTCGGCACGGTCGAGGTCGCTCATCGCGGCGCTGATGGGGGAGTCTGCGGCGATGATCGGGCGGGATGCCGTCATCAGCTCGAGAGCTTCGACCAGGTCGCCGCGCAGCAGTGCGGTGTAACCGAGGTTGTGGCGGGCCTCGGCGGCGGCGGTCATGTCGCCCGAGGCTTCATAGAGCGTGACGGCCTGCGCCAGGTCGGCGGTGCAGGCGTCGAACTCACGCCGCTGCATGTGCACGAGTGACCGGTTGAGCAGGCAGTTCGCCCTGGCATCGCCGGTGAGCCCATCGATCGCGCGGCTGAGCATTTCATCCGCCTCATCGAGGCGTCCGGCACGGGTGAGCAGCACGCCGAGCTGCCCGGCCAAGATCGCCTGAGTCTCCGCGCTGACACCGTCCTGCGCCAGCGCCTCCCGGCAGAGTTCCTCGGCTCTGGCAGGCTCGCCGGTTTGCGCGAGGACATACGCCGTTGTACCGGTGATCCTCGCCTGCAGGTCTGGCCCGGCATCCGTCGTCTGCGCGGTCGCCCCGGTAGCTGCCTCGGCCGCCGCGCGCGCCAACAGTTTCCGCGCCTCGGCGTAACGCTGCGCGTTGGAAGCCGCGCGCCCGCGCTCGTACAGTGTGCGCGCAGAAGTCCCCATCGTTCCAGGATGCCGTGTCTGGGGCGGCGGCGGAAGAGCGGGGGCGCTGACTCAGCCGCGCTCAGCTCAGTGGCGCGACCGGCGGGAGCTCCTTCAACACGGCATCCACGGCCTTCTTCACCGCGCCCTCCGCCGCGGCACCCTCACGCGGCACCGATGCGGCCAACCGCGCGGCGATCTTCCCCGCGACATAGGGTGCGGCGAACGACGTTCCACTCCACGCCGCAAATCCGCCGCGGTAGTCGTCCGGGTCGATCGTCTGCCGTTCGAGACCATCCACATCTGCCCTGGTCGACGCTTGCGCGCCACCGACGAATGCCGGCGTCGTCGACACGACCATCGCCCCTGGAGCGAATGTGCGCACCCACGGTCCGATGTTCGAGAACAGTGCCAGCGACCGCCGCGAGGGGTTGAGTGCTCCGACTGAAACGAGCGGCACCGCGCGGTCAGCGACCAGGCCGTTGTCGGCACCGGGCCACGCCCACAGTGATGCCGGAAACGAGGGACGGTCGATCGCATCGTTTCCTGCCGAGCACACGACGACTGTGCCGAGCTCGCGCGCGGCCTGCAGCAGGTCGTAGAGCACGAGTGAAAACTGACCGTCCATCGGGGTCTCGTGGTAGTAACCGAGCGACAAGTTCAGCACATCGACGGGATGCCCGCCGTCGATCCCGTGCACGAATCGACGCTGCAGTTCGATCACCGCCGCGAGCGCTTCAAGGAACGTACTCTCATCAACCACGCCGAGAGAGCCTGCGACGCGGATCGAGAGGATGTCCGCATCCGGAGCCGTCTGCCGAATCAGCCCCGCGATGAACGTGCCGTGGCCCGCCACCGCGTCGATCTCGCCGTCCAACTGGCCGTACAGATCCGGATACCGCTCCGGATCATCATTGCCGGTCAACCCGATCGGCACACCATCGAGTTCGATCGCGCGGGTGACAACCGAATCGGGCAGCCAGTCGTGTTCGCCGCAACCGGTGTCGAGTACCGCCACGACAGCCCGCCGCCCTTTTCGAGGCTCTGCCCCGCGTACCGGCGCCGCGCCGATCCACGCGAGGGGCTGGCGCCCACCGCGACCGGGTTCGAGATAGTCGTCGCTGCCGACGGCGCCCGCACCGCGCACCGGGTTCGTGCGCGTGAACGGGTTGGTCCTGGTGAACGGGTTGGTGCGCGTGAACGGATTTAGCCCGACCGGGTCGATTGCCAGCATGTGCTCGAGTCCGGCCCGAGGCATGGGGTTTCCGACGATCCGGCGGGCGCGCTGCAGCACGCGCCAGGCATCCGGCGCCACCGGAGACTCCCCTTCGGTAAGAACACCCTGCGTGCGTAGCAGCGCGCGACGAAGCCCAGGGATGCCGGGCAGCATCTCCGCTCCGTGTCCTGCCCGCACCACGTCATCCGGCTCGACCAGAAGTTCCCAACCGAACGACTCGGCGGCCGCCATGAGCGCGCGCAGCTCGCTATCGGGGCCCTCGTTCTCCTCAAGGCTGCGATCGGCGATCAGCAGCCGATCCGGGAGATACGCGGTCGGATACGCACGGATGCCGTCGACGGGATCCACGCTGGGATCAAGTGCCGTGCCGCGGGCGATCGACCCCTCCGCGCGGTCCTGCCAACTCCAGCCCTTCGGATGCTCCATTGCTCTCCCTCTCCGGCAGGCTCAGCGCCCGCGTGCTCGCTGATGTGCGAGCTCACGCCTCGAACTGAGGTGTGAGCAGATCTTTGTGTCCTTCGCCGGTGACCAGCAGCACGCGGCTGAGGCCGGGCAGGACGTCGTCGAATGCGAAGCGGCCCTGTTCATCGGGCGTGATGCTCCAGTCGCGTTCGCCCTGGGTGAGCCGTACCTCGGTGGCGCCGGCATCCACCCAGCCGTCGATGCGGCGCCGCCGGTTCGCGGTGTGACTGATGTGCAACAGGATGCTCGATGTGCCATCGCTGAACTGCAGCGTGGTCGTCTTACTGTCGCCGCGCACTGCGGCTTCGGCGTTCTCGATCAGGGTGAGCAGGGCGTACTCGCGGGACAGATCGGAGATCGCAATGGCCGCGATCATGCGGTCGGCGAGGTCGCTCGGTGCCGGGTCGAGCTCTTCGAACGCTGCACGCAGCTGAGCGAGCATCAGTTCATCGGATTCAGCCATCACGACCCCCTTCGTCGGAGAACCCCGTGTTCACCAGCGCGGTGCGCAGCTTCGTGAGACACCGTTTGCGTGTCGGTCCGATGCTGCCGATCGGCATGTCGAGGTCGGTGGCGATGCGCGCGTAGTCCGGCCGGTCGTCGAATGCGACGACTCGCAGCAGGCGCCGGCACCGGTCTTCGAGGGTGGCGACGGCGGTCCATAGCCGGCGCGCTTCATCGGATGCCGCGACCTCCGTCTCAGTGGACTCCGTCGGCGGCAGCATCGGCTCGAGGATTTCGTCTGCGGTGGCATCCGCTCGTCTGTGACTCTTGCTGACCCGCCAGGCTTCGCGGCGGGCCGTGATGGTGAGCCATCCGGAGACGGCGCGGCCGTCGGCGATCTTCTCGTGCCCGCGCACGAGAGCGAGCCAGGTGGACTGCACGACGTCCTCCGTCAGCGTCCGCTCGAGCCCGTAGGCGCGCACGACGTGCCATAGGACGGGGGTCATGAGGCGCACCAGATCGTCCATGGCGCGTACGTTTCCAGAGCGCCAGTCGGCGAACAGATCGGCGGCGCGTTCCCAGCGCGCCGAACCATCGCTGACGGCGCCTTCGGGGGAGGCGTCGGTCATGAAGATCATTGTGCTCACACCTACTAGGAGCAGGGCAAGCCCTTCTTGATACATTCGCGGCCTACGCTGGGTGTGTGATCGCTCTTGCCGTGCTTCTTTTCATCAACGCCGCCTTCAACGTGATCGTGTGGCCGCGGTTCTACAAGCGGGTCGTGAACGATCCGCGTGCTCGGGATGCCGATGGCAAGGCCACCGTGTTCCTCAAGGTGCACGCGATCCTCATCGCGATCGCGCTGGTTCTGGCCGTCGTGTCAGTGATTGCCGGAATCGCCGCGCTCGCCGGGGTGCTGTAGGCGTCGCTCAGGCCCGCGCGACGGGCTGCTGCAGTTCGGTGACCCAGTCGGACTGATCGTCCGACACTGCCCGCACGTACAGTTCCCGGCAGGGACCCGTCGGCACGAAGCCGCGGGCGATGATCTCGGTGTGGATCTGCATCCAGCTGTTCGCGATCTGATCCATCGACCCGAGATGGATGCCACAGATCGCCTCCGCCGCGGCGGGGAGGTCGACGAGCTCGAACCCGTCCTGTGCAGGCCCGTCGTAGGCGTAGCCGGCGATGACCTCGGTGCCGTCCTCTGCCGCCGAGTACTGGGCGATCGGCGTAGTCAGGGAGCCGCGCTTGTCTCCGATGATTGCCGCGACGGCCCCGAACGCGGGGCCGACGACGTCGGCGATCTCCGGCTGGGATGCGACGATCGCCCGCCGTGCGGCCAAACGTACAGCGGGGAGGGGCTTCTCGATGATCTCGATTGTGGACATCTGATTCTCGCTTTCGATGAGGTGGAGGCGTCGCTCCACGTCGACGAGGCGTGCGGCCGCGATGCGTTGCTCCTCGGCGACCTCGGCCCGGCGAATCCGCAGCAGGACACCGATGCGTTCGGCATCCACTCCCTGCTCGAGGATCAGCGCGATGTCGTCGAGGCCGAAGCCGAGTTGGCGCAGTGCCACGATCCGGTGCAGCCTTTCCAGCTGCGACGGATCGTAGGAACGGTAACCGCTGAACTCGTCCACGTGGGCGGGCACGAGAAGGCCCGCGGTGTCCCAGTGCCGGAGCATCCGGTGGGTCACCTGGCCGATCTGCGCGAACGCTCCGATGGATAACATGTCTCAGTTCTCCCACCTCACACGGTGTCAGAGTCAAGCATCGTGTCAGAGTCAAGTATTCCGTCAGCGCACGAGGAATTGTGCGGCGTGGGCGGACCAGCCGGCCTCGGCTGGCAGAGCGCGCAGTGCACGGTTGCCGAACGCGAGCAGCACCGCGGTGAGGCAGAGCGCCGCTGCCACGAGCAGGGTGTTCTCGCGGCCGATCAGTGACAGGCCGAAGCCGGCGATTAGGGGTGCCAGCGGCATCGCACCCATGCCGAGCACGGAGCTTGCGCTGTTCGCACGTCCCAGCAATTCGGTGGGGGTTGCCACCATGAAGTAACCCATGAGCGCCGCGTTCACCGCGGGGATGAACAATACGATCGCGCCCAGCACCGCGGCCAGGGCCAACGGTGCGTGCACGGGCAGCAGAGCGAAGACGCCGATCACCGACACGCCGAGTCCGGCGATGATGATGATGCCCGCTGGCACCCGTGAGACCAGCATTGGTGCGAAGAGAGCGCCGATGAGCATCGCCACACCGGCGCCGGACGACAACAGTCCGATCGTCAGAGGCGTGTGCCCTTGCTGCTGCAGCGCGTAGATGATGCACGTGAGCGCTGTGGTGAAACCGAGGTTGATGATCGTCGCCACGAAGAGGACGCCGCGCAGGTCTGGTCGGGAGAACAGCCACCGAAAGCCCTCGGTCATCTCGCGGATCGCATTCGGCTTGCTGATGGCGCTCGCCGCAGTTGCCGTGGCCACCCCGGATACTGCGACTTCCGTCGTCGCCGTCGGAAAACGGGGATCATCTGGCGTGTCTGCGGCGTGTCCTTGGGTAACACTCCGACCGGCGGCGTGTTCGTCTGGGTTTTCCCAAGCGGCAGGGGACGAGGCCCCGGTTGCGGCAGAGCGCTGCAGCATCCATGCCGTCACCATGGCGATCGCGTGGCTCACAGCCATCACGGCGCCGATCAGCCAGCCGCCAACGGCGAGCAGCGCACCCCCGAGCGGGCCGCCGGCGAGTTCGAGCACGGCATTGCGCCCCTGATTGGCGGCCTGAGCTCTGCCCATCGCATCATCCGGGACGATCTCCTTCAGTGCACTCTCCCCGGCGACATCGAATAGGCCTGCGCGCGCCGCGAGCAGCACGTCGAGCAGCAGCAGCGTGGTGAAGGTCAGCGCGTCGGCGAGGGCGAGCAGGGTGAAGGCGCCGGCGAGGAGAATGCCGATAGCCGAGCCCAGCACCATCATCGGTATGCGTCGGTGTCGGTCGGCGAGAACTCCGCCCAGCAGAGTGGTAACGGTGCGGATCGTCATCCCCACTGCGCCGATGATGCCGGCCTGTGTCGGGTCGTTCGTGACGAACAGGGCGATCAGTGGGACCGCGAAGCCAAACAGTCCACCGGCGAGGCCCTTGGCGGTGTCGCTGATGAGCCAGGTGATGTAACGGCTGTTGCGACTGAGTCGATGCGGAAGTGCGGTGGTGGTCATGCGGTCCAGGATAAATGCGCAAGAGAAGTTGCGCAAGTAAATGTGCGCAACTTGTGGTGCGGATAGGATCAGGGCATGACGGATGACACCCCTCACGAGGATCCGTATCCCGATTCGAAGCACGCGACGTCGGCGATGCTGAAGGCATACGCGCATCCGCTGCGCCGTCGGATTGCGAAGGTGCTGGTGGGACGGACCTACGCCCGTGCCGCTGATATCGCGGCCGAGTTGGACTTGCCGGCCAACGGCGTGAGCTTCCATTTGCGTGTACTTGCGAATGCCGGACTCATCGAAGAGGCGCCGGAGCGGGCTCGTGACCGCCGAGATCGAGTCTGGACGGCGGTCGAGGGGGCATGGAGCATCGGTTCCCCGGCGCGGCCGGTCGAGGATGAGATGCTCGGCGGGGCGTTGATGAGTGCGCTCGCCGAAGACCACTTCGACATGGTTCGTCGTGTGCTGGAGTGGGTGCCGGAGTATGTGACCGGCCGCGACCCCGAGCCGCACGGCACCTTCTCTCAGCACAATCTGCGGCTGAACTCGGCGGAGTATGCCGCCATGGAGAAGCGGATCCACGAGGCGATTAAGGAAGTCACCGACGCCCACGACGCCGACGATCCCGACACCCGCACTTGGACCCTCGACATCATCGGCGCCGACGACATGATCTGAACCCCGGCCACGACGCAGAACGCCCGCCCCACCGAATGGTGGAGGCGGGCGTTCAACGAGGCGAGTGACCTAAGGAATCGCGCGACGGAAGGCCAGGAACGAGATCCCGGCCATGACCACGATCGCGACCAGGCCCCAGAGGGCGAGTCCCAGTGCGCCGAGATCGAGGATGCCCATCCAGACGTTGCCCCAGAGCTCTAGTCGACTGACCAGGTACACGAGGCCGAGGAGGAGGAGCGTCAATGCCAGGCTGATGATCAGGTAGACCATCGGCCCCCAACTCTTGTAGATCGTCGCAGACGTGAAGCCGCTGATGAAGATGAGCAGAGCGAGAGTGAAGTAGATGAATCCGGCTCCGAGCGGACCGGACTCCCACACCCAGGGCAGGTGGAAGAAATAACCGTTGATCCCCCAGCCGTTCGTCGCCAATTCGAGCAGCCCGCCGAGGATGAAGATCACCCCGAGGATGGCGCTGGTCATCATCGCGGTGATCAGCGTGCCCAGGTAGAAGTCCCGCCGCGTGATGCTCATTGCCTGCGAGAACGGGAACGACATCGTCATCGCCTGGATCCCCACGAACAGGAAGGACCACAGCGGCGCCTGGCTGCCACCGCCGTACTTCGGCCCATCGCCCGGGATCATCGCGTAGATGAGAAGCGAGACGAGTAAGGCGCCGCCCAACACGATCAGGGGCACCCAGATGTAGGTCTGCTTGTTGATGAGCTGCAGACGGACGACCTTCAGTACGCGAAGCATCAGTTGACCTCCTCGGCCTTCGCGCTCGCCGCTTTCTGCGTGAGACGCACGATCAGTTGCTGGAGTGACACCGGTGCGACGTCGAGCCCATCGGCCGTGATCGCTGCGCGTTCGGTGGCGGATAGTTTGCCGAGGACCGTGACAGATGCCACGCGGCCCAGCGACTCGCGATGCAGAACCTCGCGTCCGGATACCCAGGCCTCGACCTTTGCCGCATCGCCCACGACCGTGGCCGCGCGGTCGCGCACGGCATCCGTCTCCTCGTCGAGGAGGATCTGCCCGTCGTCGATCACGATGACCCGCTCGATGAGGTTGGAGACCTCGTCGATCAGGTGCGACGACAGGATGATCGTGCGCGGGTGCTCTGAGTAGTCCTCGACGAGTCGGTCGTAGAAGATCTGCCGTGCGACCGCGTCGAGGCCGAGGTACGGCTCGTCGAAGAAGGTGAGTTCGGCGCGTGAGGCGAGACCGATGATGACGCCGACGGCAGAGAGTTGCCCGCGCGAGAGCTTCTTGATCGTCTGCTTCATCGGCAGCTGAAAGTCCTTGATCAGCTGCTCGGCGAACTCCTGATCCCAGTTCCTGAAGAACAGGCTCGCGGCCTTGAACGCGTGCCGAGGTGTGGCATCCTCCGGGTATTTCTGACTTTCCCTGACGAAGCAGACCCGTGAAAGCACGTGCGTGTTCTCGTACGGGTGCTCCCCGAACACCTTCACGTCGCCGGACGACGCGAAGTTCTGAGCGGTGAGGATCGACATCAGAGTGGTCTTGCCGGCGCCGTTGCGGCCGAGCAGACCATAGATGTGGCCACCTTCAATGCTGAGAGACACATTGTCGAGCGCGCGCTTGTCCTTGTAGCGCATGGTGAGGTTTTGCACCTCGATGACGGCGGTCATGCGGGGTTCCCTTCGGTGGTTGTGGATGCTGCGGCGCGTTCGCGCAGCATGGTTGCGAGGTCTTCGGCGCCGAGGCCCAGTGTGCGGGCTTCGGCGAGGAGCGGATCGAGGTAACGGTCAGCGAAGGCTGCACGGCGCTCGCCGAGCAGCAGCTCGCGTGCTCCGGTGGCGACGAACATGCCGATTCCACGGCGTTTGTACAGCACTGCCTTGTCGGCGAGCATGGCTACTCCCTTGGCTGCGGTGGCGGGGTTGATGCGGTAGAAGGCGGCGAGTTCATTCGTCGACGGCGCCTGGGACTCTTCCGCGAGTGAGCCATCGAGGATCGAGTCCTCGATCTGCTCGGATATCTGGAGGAAGAGCGGCTTGCCTTCTTCGATCACGATGCCTCCAGGTGGTCAGTTGGTTACTTACTCGACTAACTAACCATAGAACCCAAAGAAGTGTCAAGCCTTGCTCTCCGAGCCGCGCGTCTCAGTCCGCGATATCGCGGCGCTGCAAGACGACGGCGGATGCCGCGGCGCACAGCAGCGCAAGTCCCCAGACCGCCGCGAGACCGCCGAGATGCACGCCGTCGAGCAGCGGCGACTGGCGGTACACCCAGGCGTATGGCGAGAAAACGTTCAGCCACTCGAGATCGTCCGACTGCTTTGCAACAGCCTGGAAGACGTATCCGAGAACGGCGATCCCGGCGCCGACGCCGGATGCCCACGATTTGCGGCCGGTCAGAGCTCCGGCGAGGAGCCCCGCGGACGCGCTGAGGAAGGCGAGTCCGACGAGTGCGGCGCTCGCGCCGATGATCCGGGGCGGATTGATGTCCAGTTCGGCGGGTCCGTTCACAGCCCACACGATGACCCCCGCGAAGGCGCCGAGCCAGAGCATCCGGACAAGAACCGACAGTGCCGACTCGACGACGTACTGCGCTCGTCCGACACCGTGCGCGAGGTCGAGTTCGAGGCGTCCGCTCTCCTCGGCGCCGGCGATCGCGGCGGAGCCCCACATCACGGCTGCGATCGTGAGCAGCAGGAACCCGGTCAGGCCATAGAAGGTGCTCTGCGCGTACCCGGCCCCGGTGGCGATCTGGTCGTAGCCGAGGGTGTCGATCAGCTCCTTCGGCATGGAGTCGATGATGCCCTGCAATTGCCCGGAGGCGCCGAAACTCGGGTACAGCGGCAGGTAGAGGAACAAGACGGCGGCGACGCCGACGCTCCAGCCGGCCGTGCTGCGCCAAGACTCGCGGATGCTGCGCCGGAATACCGGCAGGATGCTACGCACGAGGACCTCCGCGCCGGGCCCGCCGCGATGCCCGCGTCTCGTCTTTGGCGACCGTTCCCGCACCCGACCCGTACAGCCTCAGCACCGACTCCTCGAGATCGGGCTCCTCCACGGTGAGGTCGTTGACCTCGAACGGGGCCAACGCCTTCACGAACGGGTCGATCGCGCCGTCGACGGTTCCGGTAATGCGGAGGCCACCGTTCTCATCGCTGATTTCGAGACCTACGAATCCGGGAAGCGTCGTGAGGCGCGCGCGGTCGGCCGCGGCATCCGTCGTTGTGATTCCTGCGCGCACACGACGGATCGATCCGAGTCTGAGCGAGGCGACATTTCCCTCGGCCACGATATGGCCGTCACTCAACACCGCGACCTCGTCGGCGATCTGCTGGATCTCACTGAGTACGTGCGAGCTGAGCAGTACGGTCTGCCCCGCATCCCGCGCCTCGCGCACCATCTGGAGGAACTCGCGCTGAACGAGAGGATCGAGGCCGCTGGTCGGTTCGTCGAGGATGAGCAGCTCTGGTCGATGCATGAACGCCTGGATCAGGCCGATCTTCTGCTTGTTCCCCTTGGAGAGTGTGCGCACGGGGCGGGAGAGGTCGACGCCGAGGCGTCCGGCGAGCTCTTGGGTGGCGCCAGGTGCGACCGGCCCGGACACTTCTGCGTAAAACGCGAGCAGGCGGTGTCCGGTGACGCGCCCGTCGAGCCGGAGCTCTCCTGGCACGTAGCCGATCCGGCGTCGCAGCGCGGCCCCACCTGTGCGAGGATCCTCACCGAGCACCATGGTCTCGCCCGACGTGGGCCGGATGACATCCACCAGAGTGCGCAGCGTCGTGGTCTTGCCGGCGCCGTTCGGGCCGATCAGTCCGAACACCGTGCCGGGCGCCACGCGCAGGTCGATGCTGTGCAGAGCGGTGTGCTGTCCGAACTTCTTGTGCAGCTGACTGATGTCGATCGCCGCGCTCATGGCGTTCGCCCCTTCCTTGGTGCGATGCGTTGTACAGCACACTAGGCCGGGCGGGCGCTCAGCGATAGAAGCCTTTGCGGATGCCGCCGATTGGATGGAACCGATTCGACGCAACTGATCGGATGCTGGCGACAGCACTGCTGTAGCCGCGGACCCTGGATCGGCGTAGCATCCGACGTGTCGGGCCGCTGGGGCGCCTCACTCGATCGCGCCGACTTTCGCGACCCTTGATGAAGGGAATGGAATCATGCCGCTGTATATGGACGTCCACACGCTCGGTGACGCCGTCAGCAAGGAGGATGTCGCCAAGGCGCACGCCGCCGATCTTCAGCTGCAGGACGCGCACGACGTGCAGTATCTGCGCTATTGGGTCGATGAGCCGGGCGGGAAGATCTTCTGCCTGGTCAACGCACCGGATGCCGAGGCCGCGAACACCGTGCACAGAGAAGCACACGGACTGGTCGCCGACGAGATCCACCTCGTGAGCGAAGGTGCGTAGCGGCGGTCGCAGACGCGCGTAAGTTGGGGAGGTGCCCGACTTTGCTTATGACCGCCTCCGCCGCTTCCCCGATGTCGAAGCGGACAACCTCCAGGCGTACGACGCCACCGATCTGCAGCTGGTCGAGCGCGCTCTCGCGCTGGTCGAAGAACGTGGGCTGAGCGGGCCCGAGATCGTCGTGATCGGTGACGAGTACGGCGCAATCACGCTGGCTCTGGCGGATACCGGGCTCGCGGGTGTGCGCGTGCATCAAGATTCCGCCACCGGACGACTGGCTCTGGCGAACAACGCGCAGAAGCTGGAACTGACCGGCTTCGCCGCACACGAGTTCGACACCGACCTAGTCGCTGGCGCCCGCCTCGTGCTGCTACAGCTGCCGAAGGCGCTCGCCGAGTTGGAAGAGATCGCGGATGCCGTCGCTCGCTGGGCCGCGCCCGACGTGACTCTCGTCGCGGGTGGGCGAGTCAAGCACATGACCCTCACGCAGAACGAGGTGCTCGGGCGGAACTTCGACACCGTGCAGGCGCAGCGCTCAGAGCGGAAGTCGCGGCTGATCGTGGCGACCGGACCGTTGCCCGTGGCGGAAGAGCCACCGTACCCGCAGCGTGCGGAGCATCCGGAGTTCGCTCTCACTCTCGTCGCGCATGGGGGAGCATTCGCCGCGAACCGAATCGACATCGGCACCCGGGTGCTGCTGGAACTTTTCGCCGCAGGCGGTGCACCCACCGCAGAGAACGTCATCGACCTCGGATGCGGCACCGGCGCGCTCGCCGCGTACTACGCCCTGCACCACCTCGACGCCCGCGTCATCGCCACTGACCGCTCGGCGGCAGCCGCGGCATCCGCTCGCGAGACGATGATCGCCAACGGCGTCGCGGATCGAGTCACAGTGACTCACGACGATGCTGGCGCCGAGCTGCCGGATGCGAGCGCCGATCTAATCCTGCTCAACCCGCCGTTCCACCTCGGCGCGAGCGTGCACACTGGTGCCGCCACCCGCCTGTTCGAGGCATCCGCCCGGCTCCTCCGGCCGGGAGGTGAGCTGCTCACGGTTTTCAACTCGAGCCTCACTTACAAGCCCGAGCTGACCCGTCTGATCGGCCCGACCGAGCAACTGCACCGCACGGCAAAATTCACGGTGACGCGCAGTATCAAGCGCTGATTCTGTCCGCGCCGCAGATTGTCGACATTAGACAAATCCCCGTTCACGCGACAAAAACCACACCCTTCTGTCGACCGAGATTTGCCTCTGACCGGCCATTTTGTTACTTTGGAATGTAGGCCTTTTGGCCTTATGACCAGTCCGCGGACACGTCCTTCTTTCGATGAGCTGTGCTGCGAAGAGGCGTGGACGTACGGTCGATGCTCCTGTGGTGGAGCCGAATCCACCGTTAGTGCCGCCAGCGTGATGAATGTCGAAACGGCCTCGAGTATCACCCGGGCGTAACCGAGACGGGCTCACTGAGCACCCGAAATGCGGGTGAGCCATCGGGGGAATCGTGACCGAAGCCGCACTTGTCGCGCGCAATCTTTTCAAAGTGTTCGGAAAGAATCCGAACCAAGCCGTCCGCCGGCTGAAGGCAGGCGAGGGAAGAAATGACATCCTGGATGTCGGAACGGCTGCCGTCATCGACGCCAGCTTCACCGTCAATCGAGGCGAGATCTTCGTCATCATGGGCCTGTCCGGATCGGGCAAATCCACCATCATCCGCATGCTCAACGGGCTGCACGAGATCACCGACGGCACCGTCACCATCGGCTCGGATCAGATCACCGGCATCCCGGCATCGCGCCTGCGTGAGATCCGCCGCGAGAACGTGTCGATGGTATTCCAGCACTTCGCCCTGCTGCCGCACCGCACGGTCGCCGCGAACGTCGCCTACCCGCTGGAACTGAAGGGCGTCAGTAAGGCTGAGCGACTGGCGAAGGCAGAAGAAGTGATCGACATGGTCGGGCTCACCGGCTGGGGTGACAAGCTGCCTTCTCAGCTCTCCGGTGGAATGCAGCAGCGCGTCGGCATCGCCCGTGCACTCGCCGCAGACACCGACATTCTGCTCATGGATGAGGCGTTCAGTGCGCTTGATCCGCTCATTCGTCGAGAAATGCAGGAGCAGCTGGTCGAGCTGCAGGCAAAGCTGCAGAAGACCATCGTGTTCATCACTCACGATCTCAACGAGGCGATGTTCCTCGGTGACCGGATCGCCGTCATGCGCGACGGGCGCATTGTGCAGATCGGAACGCCCGAAGACATCCTCACTGACCCTGCCAACGACTACGTCGAGCAGTTCGTGCAGGACGTCGATCGCGCGCGTGTGCTCACGGCATGCAACGTCATGGAGCGTCCGCGACCGGTCGTCGCCGACAACGCCGGCCCTCGTACGGCGCTGCGTCAGATGCGCGATACCTATATGTCGGCCGCGTACGTCACCGGCCGTGACCGCAAGCTGATCGGCATGGTCACCGATCGCGATGCCATCAAGCTTGTCCGCAAGGGGGAGACGTCCCTGGAGTCGATCCTCAAGCCCGTGCCGCTGAGCGTCTCCGAGGACGACGTGCTGATGGACCTGTTCATCCCCTCCGTCGAGTCGCAGCTCCCGCTTGCGGTTCTCGACGCTGAGGGGCGCCTGACCGGTGTCATTCCCCGTGTGACGCTGCTCGCCGCTCTCGGCCCGGGGCCCAATGCGACCGAGGAGATCACTCTGCCGCACCTGCCGGTTCCGCAGGCCGAGATCGATGCGGTTCTGGAGGCGGCAGAGGATGCCGTCGCCGGCGTCGCAATCGAAAGGGAGGTGCGCTGATGGATGGTTTCCGTATTCCCCTCGGTGAGTGGGTCGCGACCATCGTTGACTGGGTGAAGGACAACCTCGAGGGTCTGCTCGACTTCATCGCGGTCGTCGTCAAGTTCTTCGTCAACGGACTCAGCGACGCTCTTCTCGCCACGCCGTTCCCTGTGCTGATCGCCATCTTCGCGCTCATCGCGTGGTTCGTGCGCTCTTGGCAGATGGCCGTCGGCACCGTGATCTCGTTCGTGCTCATCATCGGCATGGACCTGTGGGAGCCCGCGATGCAGACGCTCTCGCTCGTGCTCGTCTCGGCGGTGGTCGCCGTGCTGATCGCGATCCCACTGGGCATCTGGTCGGCGCGCAACGACACGGTCCGTGCCGTGCTCAAGCCGGTGCTCGACTTCATGCAGACGATGCCGGCCTTCGTGTACCTGATTCCCGCGATCGTGTTCTTCAGCATCGGTGTCGTGCCTGGGCTCGTCGCGACCGTGATCTTCGCTCTGCCCCCTGGCGTGCGACTCACCGAGCTCGGCATCCGCGGTGTGGATTCCGAAACCGTCGAGGCCGGTCAGGCCTTCGGCGCGACGCCATCGCAGATTCTGCGCGGCATCCAGCTTCCGCTCGCGATGCCGACCATCATGGCCGGTGTCAACCAGGTCATCATGCTCGCCCTGTCGATGGCCGTCATCGCCGGTATGGCCGGCGCGGACGGCCTGGGAAAGATGGTCGTGCAGGCCATCTCGACCGTCAACATCGGCAAGGGCGTCGAGGCCGGCCTCGGCGTCGTGCTGATCGCCGTCTTCCTCGACCGGGTCACCGCGGCGCTCGGCACGCCGAGTCAGTACCGCTCTTCGCTCTTCGGCATCCTCGCGCGTCGCCAGGCGGAACGTCGCGACGAGGCCGCGGATGCCGCGGCTGAGGTCGAACGTGCGCTCGTGGCACCGCGTCGTCCAGCCGCTCCCTGAAACCCACACCTATACGTAACGCAGCAGAACATACGAAAGGAAGCACCATGAAGAAGTACCGGCACATCACAGCCATCGTGGCTCTCGGAGCCGTAGCATCCATCGCCCTCGCAGGTTGCGCGGGCACCCCGACAGACTCGGGTGACGCAGGCGCAGGCGCAGACGCAGACGGCGACAGCGCTGAAAGCGCTGAAATGGGCACCATCACGCTCGGCTTCATCCCCTCCTGGTCGGATGGGCTGAGCATGGCGTACTTGGTCCAGGACCAGCTTGAGAAGATCGGCTACACCGTCGAGTTGGAGACGCTCACCGAGGCGGGCCCGCTGTTCACCGGACTCGCACAGGGTGACATCGACATGTTCCCGTCTGCGTGGCCCGAGGTCACGCACGCCGAGTACATGAAGACGTACGGCGCCGACCTCGAAGACCTCGGCGCCTACTACGAGAACGCCAAGCTCACGATCGCCGTGCCCAGCTACATGGACATCGACTCGATCGAAGACCTCAAGGGTGCGGGCGACCGCTTCGACGGCAAGATCATCGGCATCGAGCCGGGCGCTGGCCTGACGGCGAAGACGCAGGACTCGATGATTCCGGCCTACGAGCTGGAAGACGAGTACACGCTCGAGACTTCGTCGACCGCCGCGATGCTCACCGTCCTCAGTGAAGCCATCGACAACGAGGAAGACGTCGTCGTGACGCTGTGGCGCCCGTTCTGGGCCAACAGCACGTATGACGTCAAGGACCTCGAAGACCCGCTGGGTGCGATGGGTGACGCGGAGACGCTGAACTTCATGGCGCACAAGGGCTTCGCTGAGGAGTTCCCCGAGGCCGCTGCACTCGTCGAGCAGATCAAGCTCGACGATGACCAGTACGGCACGCTCGAGGACCTCGTCGTGAACGAGTTCGGTGAGGGCCAGGAAGCCGACGCCGTCGACGCCTGGCTCGAGGCCAACGGCGACCAGTTCGACTGGGTCGTCACCGAGTAAAGCGCCGGATCGGCCCGCGGCGATCCTGGTACACCTGCACGATCGAATGGGCGGATGCCTCGTGCATCCGTCCCCCGGTCGTGCAGGTGTACGGTGCTCGGTCGTATTCTGATGGCATGGACGGTTTCGCCGCTGTCGACTACAACTTCGCGCGCGAGGTGCTGCAGCGGGGCATTGCGGCGCTGTATCTCGTCGCCTTCGTCTCGTCGCTGAATCAGTTCCGCCCGCTGCTCGGGGAGCGAGGGCTGCTGCCCGCCCCGGATCTTCTCGCCTGGGCATCCGCCTCGAGGGCGAGGGGGCGGATGCTGCGCCCCACGCTGTTCGCGCGCATCCGCTATACGGATCGACGTCTCGTCGTGCTGTGTTGGGTGGGCATCGTCATCGGTGCGCTGCTGGTCGTCGGCATCCCGCAGTTTGCACCTCCGTGGGTGCCGATGGTGTGCTTCCTGTTGCTGTGGTTCGGGTACATGTCGATCACGAGCATCGGGCAGACGTTCTACGGTTTCGGGTGGGAGATGCTGCTGCTCGAGGCCGGATTTCTCGCCGCGTTCCTCGGCTCTCGAGACCAGCCGCCGCCGACGGTGGTCATCGTGCTCTTCTGGTGGCTGCTGTTCCGGCTGGAGTTCGGCGCAGGCATGATCAAGATTCGCGGTGGACGCGAGTGGCGCGATCTCACCGCCCTCACCTTTCACCACGAGACGCAGCCGATGCCGGGGCCGTTGAGTCGTCAGGCGCATCTGATGCCGCGCTGGTTCCACAAGGGCGAGGTGCTGGGAAACCACTTTGCGCAGCTGGTAGTGCCGTTCTTCCTGTTCGCTCCGCTTCTCGGTCTCTGGATCGATGGGCCTGCGCCGGCGATCATCGGGGCGGTCGCAGGCGGGATCGTGCTGGCAACGCAGCTCTGGCTGGTCGCCACCGGGAACTTCGCATGGCTCAACTGGGCGACGATCGTGATCGCGTTCTCGGCGATCGGGGTGCCTCAGGCCGCGACGCCGGCGTCGGGGCTCCCCAACTACTGGCTCGTGATCACCTCGGCCGTCGGCATCCTCTACGTCGTCATTAGTTGGCCCGCACTGCGCAATCTCTTCGCGAGACGGCAGCTGATGAACGCGAGCTTCAACCGCTGGCAGCTCGCGAACGCGTACGGCGCGTTCGGCACGGTGACGAAAGAGCGGATCGAGATCGTCGTCGAGGGCACGACGGACGAGGATCCGGATGCCGCGACCTGGCGCGAGTACGAGTTTAAGGGCAAGCCGGGGGATGTGCGGCGCGTGCCCCGGCAGTTCGCGCCGTACCATCTGCGGCTGGACTGGCTGATGTGGTTCCTGCCGCTCGGTCGGTCGCTCGATGAATGGTTCACGACGTTCCTCGCGCGGCTGTTGCAGGCGGATGCCCCGACGCTCGCACTGCTCAGGAGCGATCCGTTCGAGGGGCGTCCGCCGCGTTGGGTGCGGGCGGTGTCGTATCGCTACCGCTTCGCGACGCGGGAGGAGCGGCGACGGGATGGGGTCGTGTGGGTGAGGGATCCGCGGCGGGTGGTGGTGCCAGCGTCGGGGCTGCGGTGAGCCGGAACGTGCTTGCAATCGGTTGCAGTATGCTGACCGCTCTGGGAGAATGCGAGCGTGGCTGATACGCGCGCTGAACCGGACGACTTCGATGATTTTTGGAGTTCGCTCGTCAGGCGTGCGCGAGAGGTCGTGGTGCAACCGACGAGTGCGGGGTCACCCGAACCCGGCACCCGCCTCGTCGAGTTCACCTCGCTCGACGGACTCCGCCTCGGCGGCTGGCTCACCTTGCCTCCAGGGGAGATCCGTTCCGCAGTGATCATCGCCCACGGCTATGGGGGCCGCGCCGCCCTGGATTCGCGGTGGGCGCCAGCCGATGCGGCAGTGTTTTATCCGATCGCGCGAGGGATGCCGACGCTCTCGCTGATCGACGGCATTCCTTCGGTCGGGCGAGAACATGTGCTGCACGGCATCCAGTCACGCGATACCTACGTGCACGGTGGATGTGCGGCGGATGTCTGGTGTGCCATCTCTGCGCTCGAAGAACTCCTGGGCGCGAAGTTGGGCGAGCGACACGGCGGCGTCCGGCTCGGCTACTTCGGGCCGAGCTTCGGCGGCGGCATCGGCGCCTTGGCCATCCCCTGGGATGACCGCATCGATGCGGCATCTCTGTATGTGCCCGCCTTCGGAGCGCACGTGCGGCGGCTGGCGATTCCGAACGGCGGCAGCAGTTCCGCCCTCAGGGACTGGGTGCAGGAGCATCCGGAGGCCTGGGACGTGCTGGACTATTTCGACGCAGCGACAGCCGCTAGCCGGATCGATGTGCCTACGATCATCGCTGCCGCCCGTGAGGATCCTTCGGTTCCTCCGGTGGGCCAGTTCGCCGTCGCGGATGCTGTTCCGCAGCGGCATCGACGTGTCATGGCGATGACTGCCGGGCATCGGAGCTATCCCGAGGAAGAAGCCGAGATGGCGGAATACGCCGCCGCGACACGGGCGCTGTTCAGCGCCCGATGAGGCTTCGAGCGCGGGTTACACCGCGGCGGTCGTCCCGCGCGGTGCGAAGGAACCAGGAACGACGACGTTGCGCGCCGTCCGCCCCGCGGAGACATCGCTGAGCAGCGCCACCGCGCGCCCACCCAGTTCATCGAAATCGACTTTCACCGTACTCAACTGCGGTGTCACTGTTCGCGCGAGGAGCACATCGTCGCAGCCGACTACGCTGACGTCACCCGGAACACTCAGCCCGATTTCCGCCAGCCCGCCGACCACTCCGCAGGCCACGAAGTCATCGAAGGCCATGACCGCTGTGGCCTGCTGTGCGGCGATCTCAGAAGCAGCTGCCCAGCCGGCCTCGAACGTCGCCTCGACAGGGCCGATTTCGATCAGCTCGACTTCGCCCGGCGCATCCTTCGCCCAACCGCGTACGGCGGCGGTCCGCTGTTTCGCAGCCCACGATCCGTCGGGGCCCTGCAGGAGCAGGATCCGCCGGTGGCCGAGGGTGACGAGATGGTCGGCCGCCTGTCGGAGTGCTTCCGAGTTGTCGCAGACCACGGAGGGGATGCCGCGCTCGGCACGGTTCACGAGAACGGTCGGTGTCGATCCGACCGCATCCTGCAACACTGCTTTGGGCAGCCGCGTTGATGCGACGATGAGTCCGTCGACCTGACCGCTGAGTCGACGCAGCTGCTCGGCGGCATCCGCGCCACCGGATTCGGCGTCGACAAGCAGCACCGAGGCATCTGACGCGGAGGCCGCCCGCTCGATCGCGCGCACCAGTGGGGGAAAGAACGGGTTGGTGATGTCGAGGACCACAAGGCCGATGAGCCCGGTCTTGCCGGTGGCGAGGCCGCGAGCGGCACGGTTGAGCTCGTAGCCTTGCGCTGTTGCGGTGGCCATGATGCGCTCGCGGACAGACTCGTTGACCATGTGTGGCCGGGAGAAGGCTCGCGAAACGGTCGAAGCGGAGATCCCCAGCTCGGTTGCGATCGAATAGATCGTCGCCTTCACGCGTCCACCTCCTGCACGTTGGGTCATTGAGAGCGCTCTCCAGAGTATTGCAGGTGATCACTCAGCCATTGGATGCTGGTGTGCAGCACGTCCTCGGGGAGCGGGTGTCCGTTGCCGTGCTGGAGCACATCCAGGCCGCCATCGGGCCATGCAGTGGCGGCTCGTTCGGCGAGATTCGCATTGTGCGGGCCGTCCGACGCACCGCCACCGACGTACAGCACGGGTCGAGGAGCGATGAGCGCCAGGACCTCATCCAGATCACGGTCCGTCGGCACACGATCAGTCAGGTACCAGGGATCCTCCCAGTTGGAGTGCGCGAATCCGAGGCCAGGCTCATGAGTGACCGTCGCGGCGATGCGTGTATCCAGGGCGCCGAGGAAGAGCGCGAGCTTGCCGCCGAGGGAATGCCCGAAGGCGCCGAGTCGCTGCGCATCCACGCCGGGGACAGTGGTGAGGGCGTCGAGCGCGAGTCGGAGATCGGCGATGCTGCGGCCGAGCCCGGTGACGCCGGGAAAGCGGGCGCGATTCGCTGCGGCGACCGGCCCATAGCGCGCATGCAGCTCGACGGCCGGGCTCGGTCGGGCTTCGATCTCTGCCCACCACGGCACGGCAAGAACACCGAGTCCCCGGGCGGCGATCTCTCGGGCGAACGCCTTCGTGGGGCGAGCATCGGCATCCGGATACCGCTCGCTCGGGATGCCGAGCAACGACTCGACGTCGTAGAACGGCACCACGATCACTGCGCTCTGCCCCGGCGGGAGCAGCAACACTGCGTCGAGCGTGACGCCGAAGCTCGTGAGATGCACCGTCGTCCGCATGATGCCGTCCGGTCCCGCCGTGCTCTCGCCGATTCGCCAGGCCGCATCGGGTGCACGCTCAGCGCCGATCAAGTCGCTCCACTCGGAACGCAGAGCCTGGCGAGCATCGGTCACGGCATCTGCTCCGTGTCGGCGGTCGTCTCGATCTCGAAGTCGACGGTGAACAGATACGACCATGGCCAGCGCACCTTTACGACGCGGATGCCACGGAGTGCGAGGATCCCGCTCGCCCACTCCGTCAGCTCTTCAGCAACGCGCTCGGCGAGTGCCGGGATCTCCTCCAACGGAGGGTCAGATAGTCCGCGCTCTGCGAGCTCCTGCAACAGGCGCACACGGAGCACCGGCAGGTAGTGACCGTCCTTGATGATCTTGGTGAGCAGGTAGCGCCGGCGGGCGGCACTGCTTGCCGCGGAGTTGTCGAAGAGCGCGCTGACGCCGGCTGCGAGCGTCGTGCCGAGTGTGTTGCCCGCCGTGTTCCACCCGCCGAAGGCGGCGAGCTCGCCGAGCGCATCCACGTCGTCAAGCGCGGTGACCAGCGCCGGGTCCGAGCCATTGGCGTAGCGGACATCTGCGACGGCGACCCGTCGCCCCGCTGCCAGATGCGCGGCGGTTTCTGCGGCGACCGCGGCGCTGGCGGGCCGGCTGTCCTGGTCGATCGGCGTCCCCGTGAAGTCCCCGGACTCTTCGGCGGGCGCATGGATGACCAGAACGAGGTCGGCATCGGATGCCACATCGACGCGGACGCCACCCAGGGCGAGGATCTGCTGGCTGATGCCCTGATCCACTGGCCGGTCCTCGTAGGGGGCGATGCGGCTCAATCCGGCAGCATCCGGGCTCGTGACGAAGATGCGCGGCATGATGCCGCGAGCCTGGCCGATCACCCGGGAAACGAGGACACTGGGCACCTCGTCGGCGCCCGGATACAGCAGCGCTCCGGCGTCGAGTCGGTCGTTCCACGCGCTCAGGGCGAGGCGCTCCGCGGCCGGAAGCCCGCGCGGCGCGGTGTCATCCGAGGTGATGACCAGGTCGCGGACGGTGCCGTCGGCGGCGAGACCGAGCGCGGCGAGATTCACGTCGTGGTTGCGGAGCCTCCGCCGGACCAGGTCGCCCGCGTACTCGGCAGGTACGGCGGCGCGGGCGGCGCGCACCTCATCGAGGTCGGCTTCGCCACGTGCCTGGCGATCCCAGGCCTGGGACAGTGCGAACAGGTGGCGACCGTGAGTCGCCCAATACTCCGGCTCCTGCCTGCTACGGGTCGCGTTGTCATAGTGCGGAAGCCGGGTGATGACCTGGTAGGCGCTGATCGGGGAGCGGAGGTCCCGCAGAACGTCGAGACGAGGGATGACATCGGCGATGCGATCGTGCGTGAGCCGTGAGGGAATGAGGCCGCCGTGCACCAGGAGATCCAATGAGATGACGTGGGCGTCGACTTCGCCATCGATTTCGCGGAGCCATGCGGCCAATCCTGCCGTGTCGGCGGGCTCGCGGAAGCGCGGCATGAGTGCAGCTGGAGGCAGAATCACGTCGGCTCCGCTGCACGCTCCGATCCATGCGGCGTAGCCGGCCGTGTTCGGACGTTCATCGGGGGGCAACACCGCGATACGAATCTGCTGGGGGGCTTGTGTGCTCATCACGGTCGAGGCTACCCTGCTACTGCAACCGATTGCAAGAATTTCCCCCGAACTGAACGGCGATGAAGCCGCGACAGAGGAGACACGATGAAAATGCGACGGCGTACGACGGCGGGACTGCTCGTCGGGGCACTCCTGGCGACGACATTCATTTCCGCAGCGCATGCGGAGACAGCACCCGGAGACGCGAATCTGTTGCCGAACGCGAGCTTCGAGCTTGGCGCCAGCGCAGACGCACTCGACAGCTGGTCGCCGTGGTCGAGCACTTCCCTCACGCACTTCGGTGTTGCGAGCGACCCCGTCAGCGACGGCATCCAAAGCCTGCACGTGAACGACCAGGCCACGACCACCGGCGGTGGTTTCGTCAGCGCGCTCATGCCGGTGACGGAGCGCACCACTTACGAGGTGAACCTCGATGTCTTCCATGTGTCGGGCAGCTTCAGCATCTGGGCGTACTTCCACGACGCCGAAGGTGTGCAGATCGGCTCAGAGTGGCAGACGGTACGCACCGGCACCGGTGCATGGGAGCGCGCGTTCCTCGAGTTCGACGCCCCTGCCGGGGCGTCGCAGGCGAAGGTGATGATCTACTCGGGCAACCTGCCGACCTCCGACGTGTACGTCGACGATGTGTACTTCGGGCTCCCAGGCGGATCGGGCCACGTGCCGCCTGTGCCCCCGTCGGTGCCCGAACAGATCGTCGCGAATGACGAGTCTCTCACTTCACTGGGAACTCCGGTTGGCAGCCGCGTTGTGCGTAACGCGGTCATCGGAGAAGAGGATGGCGTCTCGATGACGTACGGCCTGTACAAGGGTGTCGAGGAGACCGGCACGCCGGCGACCCTCGTGGTCGCCCGCACCTCCGACGGTGGAATTGTGCGCACGCTGCCCCTTGCAGGAGCGGACTTCGCACAGCACATCCAGAAGTCCAGCGACGGGAAGATCTACATCGCCACCTCCGGCAGCTACAGCCTGTGGGTCTACGATCCGGCGACAACCCAGCTCCGCGAAATCGGCGTCATCAACCCTGCCAGCCCCGCAGAAGGGTACGGCTGGTCGCTTGCCGCCGCAGACGACGGCAGGATGTACATCGGCAGCTACCCCAAGGGTTACCTCTACCTCTACGAGCCGGCCGACGATTCGATTACGAACCTCGGAGCCGTCGATCCCACCCAGTCATACATCCACTCGATGGCCTACGACCCGGTGCGCAAGAACCTCTACGTCGGTGCGGGCGGAAACAGCGCCCAGATCTGGAAGGTCGCAGCCGACGGCACGAAGACGCCCCTGCTGAACGAGCAGAACGCGCCCGGCGCGACCACCGAATCGTTCGTGTCGACCTTCACTTGGGTGAACGACCGGCTGTTCGCCCGGATCTCCAATCGACTGATCGTGGTCGGTGCCGACGATCAGATCGAGTACTGGCGTGGTGGGGCAAACGAGATCCACGGGTACCACGTCTCGCAGCGACCCGATGCCCCGGACAAGTACATCTACTCGTTCGGGTCCACGTTCTGGGAGTACGACTCCACGACCCAAGCAATGCGCAACCTCGGCATCCCGAACAATGGATACCTCAATGACTCGTACTGGGTGCAGCTGGACGAGGCAGGTTGGCCCGGATGGACGATGATCGCCGCCACCAGCAATGGGGTGGTCCGGATGAACATCGAGGCCGGGATCTCCGAGGCGCACGACATCGTCTACTCGAGCGCGACGACCGCGCAGCGGCTGTTCAATGGCCCGGATTCAATGTACGCCTCGGGGTACCTGATCGGCCTTGCCCCGTTCGACGACGCAACCGGTCAGGCCGGGGCCTCCATCCAATCCGGCCAGTACGAAGCGGCCGAGGTGCGTGACGGCAAGTTGCTGTTGGCGACGTACGGCAATGCCCGCTTGATGGAGTACGACCCCGCGACGGGGGCGGCTCCTCGCCAGATCTTCTCGCTGCAGGACCAGGGGCAGGATCGCCCGTTCGGCATGGACTACGACGCGGAATCCGACCGCATCTTCATGGGCACCGTCGCGCACTACGGTCACAACCAGGGCGGGCTGACCGCCTACGACTTCGCGACGAACACACGCAAGACCTATACGACCGAGATCGTCGACGAGCAGTCCGTGGTCAGCGTGCTCGCCCATGACGGCCTGGTTTACCTCGGAACGACGATCGATGGCAGCCTCGGAGCCGTGCCCTCCGGGCAGACGGACGGACACATGGTCGTCTGGGACCCGGATGCTGAGACCGTGGTGCACGACGTCATCCCGATCGCCGGGAACGAGGGCGTCACCGGACTCATGGCCGGACCCGACGGTCTGATCTGGGGCGTCTCCGAGAACACCATCTTCAAGTGGGACCCGGAGCTGGGCGAGATCGTCTACTCCGAGCCGATCCTCCAGCACCGATACGGCACCGGAACCGTGTGGATGTGGGGCGACCTCGAGATCGGCTCCGACGGGAACGTATACGGCACCGATCGGTTCTCGTTCTTCCGGATCGATGCCGAAACGATGGAGTACTCCGAGATCGTGCCGGACCCTGTGATGGGATCGCCGATCATGAACGCGGTCGCTAATCCCGATGGCGACATCCTCTTCTCGCACGGCCCCTACGTGTTCCGCTACGACGTGCCGGCGCCGGCGGAACTTGCCTGCACCGTGGAGCTGGAAAATCGCGTCGATGGGGAGCTCATCGTCGCGGAGGGCGAGATCGTCTGCGGTACGAACGTCACCGTGAATGGCGGCGTGACTGTGCAGAGCGGCGGCGCGCTCCGGATCGTCGACAGCGTCATCCGCGGCGGAGTCATCTCGACCGGTGCGGATGCCATCCGCATCCAGGACAGCTCGATATCGGGGACCGTCTCGGTGTCGGAGACCACTGGCGGCTATGTGTTCGCGGGCAATGACGTGCGTGGTTCTCTGCAGTGCTCCGGAAACGAGAATCCCATCGATGACCTCGGCCATCCGAACGCCGTCCGCGGTGTCAGCCAGGGCTGCGACGGTGTGTGAGGCGGCAACCGGTCACGTATCAGCGACATCCATCAATCATCGCAATGCCGGCACGGTTGCCGGCGGAACGGAGTCATCATGACAATGGGATACCGAAGTTCGACGGGATACAGGGCGGGGGTGGGCCTGCTCGCCGGAGCGCTGCTCGCCACCGCATTCACCGGGGCGACGCAGCTCGATGCACGGCCCGCTGCAGCCGCCGAGGCGCAGAACCTGCTGGCCAACGCCAGCTTCGAAGAGGGTGCCACGACGCTCGAGCTGACCGCATGGTCACCGCTGTGGATCGGCTCAGACAAGTTCTTCACCGTGACCGGCGACCCGGTCTCGCACGGGGAGCAGAGCCTTCGGATCCTCGATGAGAATGACGCAGGGGCGACAGGGCTCGTCAGCGATGAGGTTCCGGTTGAAGCTGGGCAGTCGTACGAGTTCAGTTACGACCAGCTCCGCACTTCGGGCCACCTGCTGCTGATGACGTACTTCTTCGACGAGGAGGGCACGCAGATCAGCCGGCCGTACGAATCGGAGCGATCGACGATCGGGCAGTGGGAGCGTTCGGTCAGCGAGTTCACTGCGCCGGCAGGCGCCGTCACCGCGAAGGTGATGTTCTACAGTGCGGGTGAAGGTCTTGTCGACACCGTTGTCGACGACGCGTTCTTCGGGCTGGCCACGGAAGCCCCCGAAGAGCCCGAGCTCTCGCCGGTCGACAAGATCCTCGTCCAGGATGAGCGCATCGACTACCTCGGGGCGCCCGTGACCAGCCAGATTCCCAGCCAGGCGGCGCAGGGGATCGAGGACGGCAGGCACGTCTCGTACCAGGCGTTCAAGGGCAACCCGACGAGTGGGTACCCCGCCACGTTCGCGGTGACCGACGTCGCCAGCGGGGCACAGCTGCGCATCTGCACGATCGACGGTGCAGACCACGCGCGCAACCTGAACATCGCCGACGACGGACGCGTCTACTGGGGCACCTATCACGACTCCAAGCTCTGGCGATACGACCCGGCGACGGGAGAATGCACCGATCTCGGCCGGATCAGCGATGTGAAGGACTCCACTTTCGGCATGTCTCCCGGCTCCGATGGGTCGATGTACATCGGCTCGTACCCGGATGCCCGCCTGTTCAAGGTGGACCCGGTGACCGATGAGGTCGAGCTGCTGCGCAAGATCGGCGACGGCATCGACTACATCCACGCGATCGCCTACCACGCCCCGACCGACACGCTCTACGTCGGCTCAGGCGGGCGCGTCCCCCAGATCTGGAAGATCACCGAGGGCGGTCGCGGCGAGCAGACTCTGATCGCCGATGAGACGACCGCGCCGCGTCTGAACGAGGGAACCCAGTTCGTGGGGCGGATGGACATCGTGGGTGATCGGATCCTCGCGCAGGTCGGATTGCGGATGCTCGTGCTCGACCTCGACGGCAACGTCGTCCACTGGGACCCGGATCAGACCCGCTTTTTCTTCGGGCACCACGTCATCCAGGGCGCGACCGCTGACACGGCGATCTTCTCCACTGACGGCGGGGAGCTGCTGGCATACGACATTCCGGCGAACACGTTCTCCTCCACCGGCATCGACATCGGCGGCTACCTCTCCAACGGGGTGGTCGATACGTCCGGCGGCACGCCGCTTCTGTACGGCACATCGTCTAAGGCGGTGTTCGTCGCAAACCTCGAGACGGGCGAACTCGTCTCGAACGAGCCGATCGAGTTCGCGCAGCCGACTCTGATCCAGAAGCTGTTCCCCGGCCCCGACGGCGGCGTGTGGGCATCCGGGTACATGGTCGGCCTTGCCGAGATCGACAAGGCGGGCGTGAACCATGGGCCGACAATGCAGCGCGGTCAATTTGAGTCGGCCGCGGTGCGCGACGGCAAGATGTACTTCGGCGGCTATGGTCATGCGCGCTTCGACGTGCTCGATCCGGCCACCTACGACCCTGTCGACACCAGCACCGTGCCGACACTCTTCGACGGTGTCGCGCAGGGGCAGGACCGTCCGTTCGGAATGGCGTACAACCCCGACCGCGACGAGATCTACATGGGGTCGGTGGCTACCTACGGCCAGACTCAGGGCGCTCTCGCGATCTGGGATGCCGAGACGGGCGAGCACGATTGGCTGACGACCGAGATCGGCGAGGACGAGAACATCATCTCGGTCGCCTACAACCCGAACGATGGTCTGGTCTATCTCGGCAGCACCGTGGACGGCGGTCTCGGGTCAGTGCCCAGTGGGCACACCGCGGGCAAGCTGATCGTCTTCGACCCGGCGACGAGGACGGTCGTGAAGACGATCGACCCGGCCGGGGAGGAGCGCGAGGGCGTCAGCGGCCTGATGGTCGACCCGGATGGCGTCGTCTGGGGCGTCGCGGAAGAGGCGCTGTTCGCCTATGACCCGACCACGGGCGAGTCCACCGTCGAGGCGACGGTCGGCGGCCGCTACAGCGCCGGGACGACGTACTGGGCCTACGGTACGGTGAGCAGATCGGATGCCGACGGCAGGATTTATGTCACGGCGGGCTATCGGTTCAGCGTGCATGACCCTGCGACCGGCGAGACGACGCGCATTGCGAACGGTCTGCAGTGGAGCGCGGTCGACGGTGAGGGCGACGTCTACGTGAGCGCGGGCGCGAACCTCTTCCGCTACGACGTGGAAGAGGTGGAATGGGCCAGTTGCACCGAGAAACCGGCGGCAGACATCGCCGACGGCCTGGTCGTTCGTTCCGGCGAGGTCGTCTGCATCGATGGCATTCGAGTGGATGAGGGGGTCGTGGTCGAAGCGGGTGGCGCTCTGCTGATGAGGGATACCGACGTTCGCGGTGGAATCCAGGCCGATGGCGCTGCGCGCATCGAGGTGCGCAACACCGAGGTGCGCGGTGCGGTCGCGGTGACGGCGACCACCGGCGCGTTTGTGTTCTCGGGGAACGAGCTGCGCGGATCGATGACGTGTGCGGATAACGCCGCAACCCTTGATGACGAGGGGAGTGCGAACACCGTCAGCGGCGCGATCAGCGGATGCGTCGAACAATGATGTCTCTGTGAACGTTCTACAGTGGGGGTCGCGCCATTCGCGCGGCCCCCACTGTGGTTGTGATCTCTTTGTGATGCATCCGGTTGCAAGAGCTCTTGACAGAGAGCCCGACGGGCCGTAGCGTGAAATGCAACCGATTGCAGTTGATGATAGAAGGATGGGGCAATGAAGCAACTTTCTAAGTTTGCAGCGCTGGCGACCGCGACCCTACTCGCCGTGACGCTTGCGTCGTGTGCAGGGGAACCCGCGGCGGAGCCGGCCTCCGAGCCGACCGAGGTCACCGGAGACGTCACCTATTGGCACTACACGATCGGTGACTCCGGAGAAGACTCCTATTGGGCACCGGTCATCGAGCGCTTCAACGAGCAGTACCCGAACGTCAACGTCGAAGTCGTCGTGCAGCCGTTCAGCGGTCGCGAAGAGGCGCTGACGGTCTCGCTCGCAGGCAAACAGGCGCCAGATGTCGTGTACTTCAACCCCGACTTCATTCCGCGGTTCGCGGAGGAGGGGGTACTCGAGCCCGTCACCGACATCGTCGAAGGCGATGACGACTGGCGCGAATCGGCGATCAATGCCATGACCTATGACGGCGAGGTCTACGGCGTTCCGATCCTGATGAACGCAGGGATGACGGTCTGCTTCGCCGATGTGCTGGAAGCAGCCGGAATCGAGTGCCCGGAGACATGGGATGACGTTCGCGAGAATGCGCCCGCGCTGAAGGAAGCCGGATATTTCTCGACGCAGTATGAAGGGGCAGTGCAGGTGACGTTGAACGGCACCTTCTACACCGCTCTCGCGCAGGCCGGCGGATCGGTCCTTTCAGATGACGGCTCCAAGGCGACGTTCAATAGCGCTGAGGGGCTGGAGACGCTGGAGTTCCTGAAGCTCATGGCCGAGAACGAGTACTTCCCGTCGGCGGAGCTGACGACGCTGACTTCGTTCGAGCAGACCCCGGCCGGCAACGGCAAGATCGGGTTCATGGCGACGTCGACCCCGCGCTCACTGGACGGCTTCTACGACCGCGAGAACATGATCGCCGGTCCCCCGCTCACCAACAAGGAGACGGTCGGATTCGGAACGGTCGGCGGACTCTCGATCTTCAACACGACCGACAGCGTCGACGCATCCAAGGCCTGGATCGAGTTCGTCACCAGTCCCGAGGAGCTCACACCGTTCCTGGAGGCCACGGGATACCAGTCGCCCCGTCCGTCGATCACCGGTCTCTTCGAGGAAGGCAGCCTCGAGGACTTCCAGACCGCGTACCTCGATGATGCCTATGCGGGCGAGATGCACCCGCAGGCCCGAGAGATCATCAGCCTCCTCGCCCCGCACGTGCAGGACGCGATCCTCGGACGCACCGACCCGCAGGAAGCATTGGATGCCGCCGAAGCAGAGATCAACTCTCTGCTCAGCCGCGGATAGAAGAACCCGTCGAGACGGTGGGCGAACGTCCGTATCGCCCACCGTCTCTGAACCGATCGACCGAGAGGCCCGATGTGTCGACATCCACACTCCTCCCGCGCAAGGAGGCGGCGCCCGCCACGGGCGCTGACAAGCCGCCGTCCCGGCTGCGTAAAGCACTGCGATCGGACACCGCGGTCATTGCCTATGTGTTCATCGCGCCGTACCTGATTCTCTTCCTCGCCTTCCGCATCATCCCCGCACTCGGCGGTCTCTTCCTCTCTTTCACTGATTGGAAGATCTCCGGGGCGTTTGAACTCGTCGGGCTGGATAACTTCGTCCGCCTCTTCGCAGATCCGATCTTCCAGAAGGCGCTCGTCGTCTCTCTGGTCTTCGTCGCGCTCGCCGTGCCCATGGTGGTGGTGCTATCGCTCGCGGTCGCCGTACTGGCGTCCAGGCCGCTGCGCGGAATGGCCGTCTACCGGTCGATCTTCTTCCTCCCGGTGGTCACCAGCCCGGTGATGGCAGGAATTATCTGGGTGTGGATCTTCAGTGAAGACGGCGCACTGAACTGGCTCATCAGCAATGCAGGTATGCAGCCCATCGGATGGCTGACGAGCGAGGCCTTCGTTCTCCCGTCTCTGGCGATCGTCAACGCATGGGGCAACTTCGGCTATGACATGCTCATTCTCTTGGCCGGCATCCTCGCCATCCCCAGTGACTACTACGAGGCTGCCTCTCTCGATGGTGCGAATGCCTGGCATCGGTTTCGTTACATCACGTTGCCGCTGCTGAAGCCTGCGCTGTTCTTCGTGATCATTCTCGAGATCATCAAGTCCTTCCAGACCTTCGACACGATCTACGTGATGACCGGCGGAGGTCCGTCGCGTGCGAGTTACACGTTGACCTACATGATCTATGACCAGGGCTTCGGCTATTTCGAGTTCGGATACGCCAGTGCGGCCGGCCTCGTGCTGCTCGTCATTACCCTTCTGATCTCTCTCATCCAACGTCGCGTCATGAAGGAAAGCTGATGGCTCAGTCGACCCTGGACTCTCCCGCGATCAGCGAGTCGCTCACCCGTCGTGCGCCGGGGCAGGGCAAGCGCAAGCGCAAGCTGCCCAGCCCCACTCACCTGCTCCTCATCCTGATCGCCGTCGTAACGGCCTTCCCGTTCTACGCGATGATCGTCATCGCGCTGCAGCCGGGACGCGGGCTGGAGATGCCGGGGGCACTCTTCCCGACCGATATCTCTCTCGATTCCTTCGTGGCTGCGCTGAGCTCCACGCGGGTGCCGCGATGGTTCCTCAATACCCTGATCTACGCCGTCGTCTCCGTGGTGCTGGTGCTGCTCTTCGCCGCGATGGCCGGTTACGCCTTCGCGAAGAAGCGCTTCTGGGGCAGAGATGTGATGTTCTGGTCGTTCGTCGCGATGCTCATGGTGCCCGGAAACCTCACCCTCATCCCGCAGTTCATCATCGTGACGAACCTCGGCGGGCTGAACACGATGTGGGGCCTTATCGTTCCGACGCTCGCCAACGTGCAGGCGATGTTCCTTATGCGTCAGTTCATCCGAGACATTCCCGACGAGATCATCGAGGCGGCACGCATCGATGGCGCTGGCGAGATGCGCATCTTCTTCTCGATCATCTTGCCGCAGACGAAACCGGTGATGTCGATCCTCGGCGTGATGGTGTTCCTCGCGCACTGGAACGATTTCCTGTGGCCGCTCGTCTCGCAGCAGCACCCGGACAACTTCACGCTGAGCGTGGGGCTGAACAGTATGCAAGAGGAGCTGACGATGCTCTCGACCACGATGGCCGGTGCCGTGCTCATGTTCATCCCGACGCTGATCATCTTTATCTCGGTGCAGAAGAACTTCGTCCGCGGCATCGTGATGAGCGGGATCAAATAGCAGAGCGGATGCCCCGACGGCGCGCACATCGGCGCGGTCGGGGCATAGCTGTGTCAGCCGAGACGCTGTGTCAGCCGAGACGCTGTGTCAGCCGAGACGCTGTGTTAACCGAGGCGCTCGTAGTTGGCGCTTGTCACCTCGGCGTGCAGCGTGCCGTCCGTGAGGAAGCGCTCGATCTCATCGATCACCGCATGGCCCTGGCCGAAGCGGGCCTGCACCGTACCGCCGGCGACGTGCGGGGTGAGCAGGGCATTCTCCCTGCCGAAGAAGTCGCTGTCCGCGGGCAGCGGCTCGGACGAGTAGACGTCCAGCCCCACGCGGAGGCGCCCAGACCGCACCTCGGTGAGGATCGCCTGCTCATCGGTCACCTCGGCGCGGGCAGTGTTGATGACGATTGCGTCGTCGCGCAGCAGTGCGAGCTGCGGGGCGCCGATCATCTGCGCGGTGTCGGGCGTGCTCGGTGCGTGGATCGCGAGCACATCGCTGGTGGCGCACAGCTCGTCGAGGCTGCACAGCTCCACGCCCATCTGCGCGGCCTCGTCGGCGGTCGCGTAGGGGTCATAGGCACGCACCGCGGTGGCGCCGAGTCCGCGGACCATTCTCGCGTAGTGGCGCCCCACCCGGCTGAGCGAGACGAGGCCGATCCGCTGCGCGGCGATGCTCTGGCCCAGCATCCCGACGCCGCCGGTGATCCACGAGCGCGAGGACTGGAATCGGCGATCATGCAGCACAAGATTGCGCAGCAGCGCGAGGGTCATCGTCACCGCCATCTCGGCGACCGCTTCGGCCATGGCATCCGAACCTCCCTGCGCGATCCGCAGATCGTTGCCGAGCGCCTCGATCGGGAACAGGCGCCGCACCGAGCCCGCGCTGTGCACGGCCAGGCGCAGGCGGGAGCCGTTCAGCACCGCCGGATCGAACGGCTCGGTGCTCCACGACGTGATCAGCACGTCGAAGTCGTCGCCGATCGTCGTCGGCACACGCACGTTGCCGGTTGGCGTGGAAGGGCGAACGAACTCGCCGAGCTGTGCCAGCCGGTGCTGCGCGTCGGCGTCGTACAGGCGGGCGAAGTCCGTGTCGCCGATCGCGATGAAGATTCTCGGTGTCACGCTGCTGCTCCCGTTCCTTCGTGGACGACGGCGCCGGCCACCCTGACTGTTCGTACGACGACGTCATCGCCCAGTTCGACATCGAGGCTGTCGCCATCGGTGTCGGTGTTCATGTTGATGCCGAGCAGGCGCGCAGGGTTACGGCTGGACATCGCGAGGAGCTCATCATCATCGAAGGGCAGTGCCCGACGGGCCCAGGCCACGCATTGACGCAGTGATCGACCGGAGCCGGCGAGAAGCTTCGTGCCGGTCACGCTCAGCTGGCCGTCGGCGGACACCGTGACGCTCCCACCCACCGGTGTGAGATAGTCGCCGGCGGGGGATCCGGCCAGCGCCGCGGAGTCGGAGGTGAGGATGCTCCGCGGGACACCCTTGGCGCGGATCATCGCGGTCACGGCGTCTGCGGGCAGATGGTGGCCGTCGGCGATGAACATCGCTGTGAGCTCGTCCGCGGCCAGCTGCGCCCAGATGTGGTTGGGATGGCGCGGGAGAGTGGCGTGTGCGCCGTTGCCGAGGTGCGTGCTGAGGGTCGCCCCGGCGCGGACGGCCTCACGGATGTGCTCCGGGCTCGCGGCGCAGTGGCCAAGCGAGACCCGGATTCCTCTGCTGGCGGCATCCGCGATGTAGGGCAGGGATCCTTCCCGCTCGGGTGCGAGCGTGACGATGCGGATGAGGTCGCCTGAAGCCTGCTGCCAGCGGTCCAACTCGTCTATGGAGGGATCACGGAGATGGTTAATGTCGTGGGCTCCGCGAGGTCCGTCGTCGGGAGCAAGGGACGGGCCCTCCACGTGGATGCCAGCGATCGAGTGCGCGATCAGCGCGTCCATGGAACGTGCCTCGATGATGGCGGCAAGAACGTGGAGGATCTTCTCCTCGCTCGCCGTGATCACCGTCGGAAGGTAGCGGGTGACGCCCTCCGCCCACAGCGCACGGGTGAGTGCGACGATCGTCTCGGCGGTGACGTCGTCGGCGTTCACGTCGTGGCCGCGGAAGCCGTTCACCTGCAGGTCGATGAGCCCTGGCCAGCGGTGTGAGGTCATAGCGGGAGGCTATCGCCTCGGATCGTGTCATCCAGCGCGTTCGCTGCCGGTGCATCCAGGAACCACGACACGTTCGCATGGGTGCGCAGGAAGCTCGCAGGGCTGGAATCGTCGATCCCGCCGCCGAGTGCGCGGGCCACGGCGGCTGCCTTGTGCTCCCCGATGACGGTGCAGATGAGCGTGCGGGCGGAAAGCAGTGCCGGCACTGTGAGGGACAGCGCGTGCGTGGGGACATCGCTCAGAGCCTCGAAGAGTCCTTCGTCGACCTGCTGCTGACGGGATGCCACGTCGAGGGTGACGACGCGCACAATCTCAGGATCCGTGCTGCTGGCGACCCCAGGTTCGTTGAAGGCGATGTGTCCGTTTACTCCGATGCCCAGGCAGACGACATCGATCGGCGCTTCATCGATCAGGCGTGCGTAGCGAGCCGCTTCGTCGTCGAGCGCGCCGTCTGTGTGGATGCGCTCGAAGCCGGCATGCGCGGCTTCGGGGAGTCGAGCCTGGAGCCAGAGACCGAAGCCGGCGGGGTGGTCGGCCGGGAGGCCGAGGTACTCGTCCATATGAAAGGAGCGGATGCGCGACCAGTCCAGACCCGGCTCCTGGGCGAGATGCGCGAGCATCTCCTGCTGGGAAGGCGCGCTCGCGAACACCACCCGCGCCGAGCCGCGCTCGGCGATCGCCTCACGGAGAGCAGCGGCGGCGTGTGCTGCGGCCTCGCGACCGGCATCGGTCTCGCGGTCGGCAGTGAAGACACTCGGGGGTGATGAGTGGGTAACATCCATGTTTTGGCTCCGTATGCAATCGGTTGCAAGTTAGACTACGAGAAGAACTTCACCAGGTCAACGTTCGACGTCCCGCTGCGAAGGAGCCTCGATGTCACACAATGCACGCCAGCACCTGGAGCAGGTGATCTTCCCCTTCTGGATGCAGAACGGAATTGATGCGGAGCAGGGGGGATTCCATACCTGCTTCGACAACCGAGGCCGAACTCGCGTCTCGGAGGACAAGTACACCTGGTCGCAGGGCCGGTTCGTGTGGCTGCTGGCGCGGGCGGCGGCCCTTGTCGAGGCGGATCTGCTCGATGTTCCGGGAGTGAGCGCCGACTCCCTGGTAGATCTGTCGCGCAGTGGCGCCGAGTTCCTCAGCCGCAATGCCCTGCGCGATGACGGGACATGCGCATTCGCGCTGTCGCGTGATGGTTGGAACGCGGTGCCGGGGCAGCCGGATCGCAGCGTCTACGCCGACCTGTTCGCTGCCATGGGCTTCGCTGAACTGGCGAGCCGCACCGGCGAAGAATCGTGGCTGCGCCAGGCCAGAACCATCATTGACCGGGCTGCCGCGGACATCAATGCCGGAAGTGCCCCGACTCCGCCCTATGCGGTTCCGGTGGGGCGCCGGGCGTTCGGCCCACACCTGATTCTTCTGAATGCGCTGGTCGTGCTCACCGGCGCCGAGCGCGCGGTGTCGGGATCTGCGACGCGGGAAGAGCTGTTGCGCAGTGAGGTGGACGCCGTGATGTCGTTCCGCAGTACGGGTGCCGGGTTCTTTGAGATGCCCCTCATCGTCGCAGGGGATGCGAGCGATCTCGTGTCGCGGCATCGTGTGCCGGGGCATGCGCTGGAAGCGATGTGGATCGCACTGGAGGCGATGGAGCTGCTCGGCACTGAGGCGTCGACCGCGCACCGGGAGAACGCGCTCGCCGCGATCGCTCCGCTGTGCGACCTCGGCTGGGACACCGAATTCGGCGGGTTGTTTCGTTACACCGACCGCGACGGCGGGCGACCGCAGGGGCCCGGTGGGTCCGCTCCCTACGAAGACCTCGTCCGCACGACATGGGATGCGAAGCTCTGGTGGGTGCACTCTGAGGCGTCAGCGGTGACGGCGATCGCGGCGCGCCGTTACGGCCGGACGGAGTGCGCCGAGTGGGCGTCGCGCATCTGGGAGTACAGCTTGGATACTTTCCCCGGCGGTGCTGATGGTGCGGAGTGGGTGCAGATCCGCAATCGCGACGGCACCCCGCGTGATGAGGTCGTGGCGCTTCCGGTGAAGGACCCGTTCCACATCGCGCGCAATCTCATGCAGCTCGTTGAGCTCGACGCTGCGGAGCCTGCTTCCGCGCCTGCTTCTGTGCCTGAGGCTATGCCCCGCTGACGATGCCCTCGAGCCGGGCGATCGTGCGCGTGATTTCCGGTTCGATGCCGAGGGTTTCGGCGAGGATCAGGGCGAGCAGGGCATGGCCAGCCGCGCTCGGGTGGAACGGATCGCTCATCAGCCGCCATGGCACTCCGCCGGAACCCAACGCGGCGAATCGCTCGTAGGGGTCGGCAAGGATCGTGTCTGATTCGCGGGCGACCGCACGGATTGCCTCCGCGAACTCACCGATCCTGGCGCGCTCCGGTGCATTCGCGGCGTCGACGCTCGGTGGTGTGACCAACACCGGGATGCCGCCGGATTCGCGTACTCGGGCGACGAACTCGCCCAGCGAGGCGGTGAAGTTCTCTGGCGTCGTAAAAGGCCGGGCTTCGCCGGTGGCGCAGTCGTTCGTGCCGATCATGAGTGTCACGACGTCGGGCGACCATGCGGCGACTCGACGGTCCCAATCCTCGAGGATGTTCGTGATCCGGTGCGCGCTGATTCCGGAGTTGATGACGATGTCCCTGGTGCGAGCCAGATCGCCGCGGATGAGCTCGTGCAGGTGGTCCGGATAACTGCGTTCGCCCTGCGTGTGCACGAGGCCATGCGTGATCGAATCGCCCGTGATCACCCAGGTGAGGGGAGCGTCGGATGCGAGTGCGTCGTGCAGGCGGGATGCCTCGGCAGTGGTCATGGAGTCCTTCCGGCGGGGAGCTCTGGAAGGGCTCGCCTCTGATCTTAAAGCGTATCCACGATGCTTGCAATCGGTTGCATTCTTGCTCGCCGACTTGCATAATCAGGGGTGTGACCGACAGCGAAGATGCACTCAACTCCCGATTCCCCTCCGAAGCGGCACTCGAGGAGGCGCTCGCCACGCCCAGTGCTGCTCTCATCCAGGACCTGGCGCGCGGCGCGGGCGACCTGCTGATTCTCGGGGCTGGCGGCAAGATGGGCCCCACTCTCGCGCTGCTCGCGCGCCGCGCGCTGAATGCGGCGGAGCGACGGGCAGACACCGTCTACGCGGTGTCTCGCTTCGGCGACACCGCCGTGCGCGAACGGCTGGAGAGTGCGGGCGTGAAGACGATCTCCTTCGACCTCATCGAGAACGACGATTTCTCTGCGCTTCCGGATGCCCCCAACGTGGTGTTCATGGTCGGGGCGAAGTTCGGCGCCGCGACCAACGCCTCCTGGGCGTGGGAGGTCAATGCCGCGCTGCCGGATCGGGTCGCCCGCCGCTACCGCGACAGTGCGATCGCGGTGCTGTCGACCGGAAACGTGTACCCCTTCGTCCCGGCATCCTCGGGCGGAGCATCCGAAGACATGCCCCCGGCACCGATCGGCGAGTATGCGCAGTCCTGCCTCGGGCGAGAGCGGGTGTTCGAATTCGGTGCCCAGGAACGCGGCACGAAGGTCTCGATCATCCGCCTCAACTACGCGGTCGACCTGCGATACGGCGTGCTCGCCGACATCGGCCGCGCCGTGCAGGACGGGCAGCCGGTCTCCGTCTCCACGGCGAACGTCAACGTCATCTGGCAGGGGTACGCGAATGAGGTTGTGCTGCGCAGCCTCCACCATGCGACACCCGATGTGTTCACAGTCAACCTCACCGGCCCCGAACTGCTGAGCGTCGAATCGATCGCCCATCGATTCGGTGCCCTGCTGGAGCGGGAGGTGACGCTGGTGGATGAGCCCCAACCGACGGCTCTTCTCAACGATTCTCGGCGATGCATGGCACTCTTCGGTTATCCGGCGGTGCCGGCGGAGACGCTCATCGGCTGGCAGGCAGCCTGGTTGCGTGATGGGCTTCCGCTCATCGCGAAGCCAACGAAGTGGGCAGTACGGGACGGGAAGTTCTGATGGGTGCTCTGCGCCCTGCAGCAGCGACGACGCTCGAAAGGGGCGCGGTCATCCCGGCGCACCCGCTCGCTCTCACCGCCGATCGGCGACTGGATGAGCGACGTCAGCGTGCGCTCACCCGGTACTACATCGACGCGGGCGCCGGCGGTATCGCGGTCGGCGTGCATACGACGCAGTTCGAGATTCGCGATCCGGAGCACGGGCTGTTCGAACCGGTGCTGGCGCTTGCGGCCGAGGAGCTCGACGCGCGCGCCGATGAGAGCGTCGTGCGCGTGGCGGGTGTGACCGGAGCCACCGCGCAGGCGGTCGCCGAAGCAGAGTTGGCGCAATCGCTTGGATACGACGCCGTGCTTGTGAGTCCGCGCGTACCCGGTGCCGATAACGCGATGCTGCTGGATCGCGCCCGCGCCGTGGGCGAGGTGCTGCCCGTGATCGGCTTCTACCTGCAGTCGGCGATCGGCGGTCCGGTCCTCGACCGTGCCTTCTGGCGCGAGTTCGCTCAGATCCCTGCGGTCGTCGCTGTGAAGGCTGCGCCATTTGACCGGTACCGCACGCTCGAGCTGGTGCGCGGAGTTGCCGAATCCGGGCGCGCAGACGAGATCGCCCTGTACACGGGCAACGACGATGCGATCGTGGCGGATCTGCTCGCAGAGTTCCACGTCGACACCGCTCGGGGTGCGCAGGCCCTGCGTTTCATCGGTGGGTTGCTCGGGCAATGGGCGGTCGGTACTCGAGCCGCAGTGCAGATGCTGGACCAGGCACATCGAGCGGTCGGAGGGGATGCCGAGGCATACCGCGCGCTCGGCGCTCGGGCCGCCGACATGGTCGACGTCAATCAAGCGGTGTTCGACCCGGGCAACGACTTCGCCGGGGTCATCGCCGGCGTGCACGAGGTGCTGCGCCAGCAGGGCCTGCTCGAGGGCGTCTGGTGCCTCGATCCGGCGGAGGGCCTGTCACCGGGGCAGGCACGCGAGATCGAGCGCGTCCGTCGTGCCTACCCCGACCTGCACGACGATGAGTTCGTGGCCGAGCATCGGGATGAGTGGCTGCGGTGAGAGCAGTCCGCGTCGCGTTCGCCGGGGCAGCGCACTCGCACGCCTTCAGCGACGCACGGAACCTGCGGGCGCGGGGAGCGGAGATACTCGGGGTATGGGACGCCGACGACCCGGGTCCGCTCGTGCAGTTCGCTGCCGAGTTCGGGGTGCCTGAGCATCTGTCTCTGGCGTCGCTGCTGGGCCAGCAACCGGATCTCATCGTCGCAACGGTGCGCACTCCTCGCGCGGTTTCTGTTTCGCGCGCGATCACCGCGGCCGGCGTGCCGAGCTTCTTCAACAAGACGATCGCCTCCTCCCGCGCGGCTCTCGACGACTGGCTGGCGATAGACGATCCGCGCCGATTCACCAGTTCGGTGCTGCGCTTCGCTCCGCGTCTCGCGGAGTTCGCAGACGCCGTGCGGCCACAGCGGTTGCGTGCACTCGATGTCCGTGCGCAGCACGATATCTCCGGCCTTCTCAGCGGGGACAGGAGCTGGCAGGACGCGTTGAATGGCGCGGGCGGCACTCTGGTGAACTTCGGGGTGCACGCCTGGGAGATGATCGAGGTGCTGTTGCCGGGCGAGCGCGCTGAGATCCTGTCCGGCACCGCGACGCGGGAGGGCCTACTTACGGCATCCGAAGCGATAGGAACCGTGCGGGGCCGCATCGGAGAGGTGGCCCTGATCGTGACCGTCTCGGGTGTGGGCGCCTCGGATGTCTACGCGGTGCGCGCCGTCACTGATGCCGGAACGTCGTCCATCGAACTGCCAATCGATGCCGCGCAGCTCGGATATCACGGTGCGGCCGACGCGATGCTGCGACTGGCGCGTGGCGCGGATGCCGCGGTGACGGCCCCGCACACCGCGGTCGTCTACGAAAACGTTCTCGCTGCCGCCGCGACGGCGCGCTCGTCGCTGCGCTGAGCCCTCGGACGGATACTACGGTGCGTCGCGCTTCGGCTGGCGAAGAGGTTCGGGCTGGGGCGTCGGCGCGGCCTCCGGGGCTCGACCTGACGGCAACTCGCGTGCCACCTGCTTCTCGAGCACCTGGACAGCGTCGTCTGAGAGCACGATGAGCCCGTCCAGTTCTTCGCGGACGCGCTTGTAGGCGACGTTGCGCTCGGCCTGGGTCGCAGATTCGTCGACGGCGACCTTCAACAGCTGCTGCGCGCGGTCGAGCTTCTTGCGTTCGGGCTCGGTGAAGGTGGAATTGCGCAGGCGCCTGGCATCCTTCTCTGCGATCTCGAATGCGACGGCGTAGTTGCCGACGGCATCCAAATACTCGGTGACGCGCTGCTCGCTGACCTTCGTCTCGGTGGATGCCGGACGCAGAGCATCCGCCGTCTTCCGCGCCCGCAGGAACGTCGCGGTCAGCGGCTGGCGACCGTCGCTCATGGCGGGGAAGGCGATGAGCTTCGCGACGTCGAGCTCGTAATCGAGCCAGCGTGCGGTGATCTCGTCGTGCTCGGCGAACAGGCGCTCGAGCAACTGGTCCGACGGCAGTGTTGCGTCCGAGGCGATCTGCTGCGCATTCGCTATCGGCGCTGCATTCCCGCGCGCGGCTAACTGGGCGGTTTTGAGCTCGCCCTTCATTCGCAGCGTCTCGAGCCTGCGCTCATGCCTGCGCTTGGCGTTCTGCTCCCACGCTTTCGCTGCGCCGCCACCCATCGCCACGATGGGAAAGATCAGCCACCAGTACTCGCCAGCGAAGGCAAAGAATGCATCCATGATGCGCCAAGCCTACTGCGCCCCACCCCACCACACACCGCAGTTGCGAGTGGGCAGGTGTGGCTCGCTTCTGCGCGGCAAAGTCAAATGGTGTGGGCAACGTTGGTAGTTAGGCTGCGAGGAGCAGCTGGTTGAGCCGGTTGGCCGGGGTCT
>NZ_JBPXMS010000006.1:0-88399 GCF_051842815.1 Microbacterium sp. A84
AGACCCCGGCCAACCGGCTCAACCAGCTGCTCCTCGCAGCCTAACTACCAACGTTGCCCACACCATTTGACTTTGCCGCAACTTCTTGAGCCACAACTACCCACTCGCAATCAGCTATGGGGGAACAGAGAAGGCCCCTGGAATGATCCAGGGGCCTTCTCGCACGCTAGCGCTAGAACTTAGCGGTCACGAACTTAGCGAGCAAAGTTGCCGCGGTAGTACTCGTACACCCAGCCGACGATCGCGACAGCGAAGATCGCGACGCCGATCGGCAGCAGGAAGTGTCCGACAGCCATGCCGATGAGGAAGATCGCGGCCGATGCTGCCAGCACGATCGGCCACCATGACCAGGGAGCGAACTCGCCGAGCTCAGGATCGCCATCGTCGATGTCGGCAGTCAGGATGTCTTCCGGCAGCTCGCCGCCCTGCGCCTTGTGAGTGCGTGCAAGGTACAACGCGACCATGCCACCCATGAATGCAGTGAACAGGAGTGCAACCGAGCCGACCCACTCGATCTGGTTGTTGAGCGGAAGGTCGGGGTGGGCCAGAATGTTCCACACGGTGTAGACCACGGCCACGACAAAGAAGAAGCCGGCGATAATCCACCAGAGGACGATATTTGAACGCATGGCTTACTTGGCCTCTCCGCTCGCACCGGCAAGTACAGGCACAGGTGCCTCGACCGGATGCTCAGCAGCCTCAGGGTGGTTCAGATCGAACGCGGGACGCTCACTGCGGATGCGCGGGATCGACGTGAAGTTGTGGCGCGGAGGCGGGCAGCTGGTCGCCCATTCGAGCGATCCGCCGTAGCCCCACGGGTCATTGACCATGACCTTGGGCGCCTTGCGTGCCGTGATCCAGACGTTCAGGAAGAACGGCAGCATCGAGGCACCAAGGATGATCGCACCGATGGTCGATACCTGGTTACCCCAGGTCCAGCCGTCAGCTTCCGAATAGTCCGCGTAGCGGCGCACCATGCCGTCCACACCCAACCAGTGCTGGATGAGGAAGGTCATGTGGAAGCCGATGAACAGCATCCAGAAGTGCACGTATCCGAGACGCTCGTTGAGCATGCGTCCTGTCCACTTCGGCCACCAGAAGTAGAAGCCGGCGAACATCGCAAACACCACGGTACCGAAGACGACGTAGTGGAAGTGAGCCACGATGAAGTACGAGTCACTGAGGTGGAAGTCCAGCGGCGGCGACGCCATGATGACTCCGGTCAGTCCGCCGAAGACGAACGAGACCAGGAAGCCGAGCGCGAACACCATCGGAGTCTCGAAGGTCACAGATCCTCGCCAGAGCGTGCCGATCCAGTTGAAGATCTTCACACCCGTCGGCACAGCGATGAGCATCGTCATCAACGCGAAGAACGGAAGTAGCACACCACCGGTCACGTACATGTGGTGAGCCCACACGGCGACAGAAAGTGCTGCGATCGAGATCGTCGCGTAGATCAGGGTCTTGTACCCGAAGATCGGCTTGCGGCTGAACACGGGGAAGATCTCGGAGACGATGCCGAAGAACGGCAGCGCGATGATGTACACCTCGGGGTGACCGAAGAACCAGAACAGGTGCTGCCAGAGGAGCACACCGCCATTGGCCGGGTCATAGATGTGAGCACCGAGGATACGGTCGGCAGCAGCTGCGAAGATCGCGGCAGCCAGCACGGGGAACGCCATCAGAATCAGCAGGCTGGTGATCAGCGTGTTCCAGGCGAAGATCGGCATACGCCACATCGTCATGCCAGGAGCGCGCATGGTGATAACCGTGGTGATGAAGTTCACCGCACCGAGGATCGTACCGAAACCGGACATTCCGAGCCCGACCATCCACAGGTTTCCACCTGCGCCAGGTGAGAATGTCGCGTTCGCGAGCGGCTGGTAAGCGAACCAACCGAACGATGCCGCACCCTGCGGGGTGAGGAAGCCGGCGACCGCAATGATCGAGCCGAAGAGGAACAGCCAGAACGCGAAGGCGTTCAGACGCGGGAAGGCCACGTCAGGAGCACCGAGCTGCAACGGCAGGATCGCGTTGGCAAACCCGGCAAACAGCGGGGTTGCGAACATGAGCAGCATGATCGTGCCGTGCATGGTGAACAGCTGGTTGTACTGCTCCTTCGTCGGAACGATCTGCATTCCAGGAGCGAACAGCTCGGCGCGGATGACGAGAGCCATCACACCGCCGAGGAGGAAGAACAGAACCGAGGCGATCAGGTACATGTACCCGATGGTCTTGTGGTCAGTGGAGGTGATCCACTTGACAACAATGTTGCCCTTCTGCTCGGTGCGCGAGGAGCTCAGCAGAGCCGCCTGACGCGCCGGGGTGTCTGTCGGACGCGAGCCGTGTGCGGCTCCGGTGGCGGAATTGGTCGACATGAGGCTTATTCTCCCTCTTCCTCGGAGTCTGTCTCGGACGTGGGTGCACCAGTGCCCGGGAAGTTGCTCAGCCGGTCATATGCGTCAGTGATGTCGCCCGTGTTGCCGGTTTCGCGGAGCGTCTCGACGTAATCGTCGTACTCGTCCTGCTCAACGACCTTCACGTTGAAGAGCATCATCGAGTGGTACTCGCCGCAGAGCTCGGCGCACTTGCCGGCATACTCGCCGACACGCGTCGGAATGAAGGACCAGGAGTTGTCCTTCCCGATGTACATGTCCTTCTTGTAGAGGAAGTCGATGATCCAGAACGAGTGGATGACATCACGCGACTGCAGGCTGATGTGCACCTTCTGGTCAACAGGAAGCACCAGCGTGGGCAGCTCTTCGACGTCAACGTTGCCGTTGGCGTCAGGCTGGGCCTGAATACCCATGGTCCACACGGCGTCAGAAAGATCGTCGTCTTCGCCGGCGTACATGAAGTCGAACGACCACTGCTTACCGATCGCGGTGACCTCGACGTCTGGGTCGTCCCACTGCGTCTCGATCGCGGCCTGGTCACGGGCAGTGAAGAAGAACATGCCCATGACGAGGATCAACGGGATGACCGTGTAGAAAATCTCGATCGGCATGTTGTAGCGCATCTGCACGGGGAGGCCGGTCTGGCCCTTGCGGCGACGGTATGCGACCGCGGCCCATCCCATCAGAGCCCAGGTGATCATGCCAACAATGAGGAGGACGATCCAGGAGTTCACCCAGAGTCCTGCAACACGTTCAGTCTGGTTCGTGGCGGCAGCGCCGTCTTCCACAAAGCCCGGGAGGAATCCGTGAAGTTCGGTGGGAGAACATCCCGCCAGAACCACGGCTGCCGCAACTCCTACTGGAATTGCGGCCCAACGAAGGCGGCGTTTCGAGGGCACGATTCACCTTTCAATATCGCGGACAGGGCTTAGCCAAGTCTAGGGCAAGCTCACACCTGATTCATGCCAACCACGCAGGTCGGGCACGGCTCACACTCAGTGGAAGCTGTCTCCACATGCGCAACTGCCGCCGGCATTCGGGTTGTCGATCGTGAATCCCTGCTCGGAGATCGTGTCCTTGAAGTCGATCGATGCGCCATCGAGGTAAGGCACGCTCATGTTGTCGATGATGACTTCGACGCCACCGAAGTCAACAGTCTCGTCGCCATCGAGGTAACGCTCGTCGAAGTAGAGCTGGTAGATGAGACCGGAGCATCCGCCGGGCTGAACTGCAACGCGCAGACGCAGATCTTCGCGTCCCTCCTGCGCGAGAAGGTTCTTCACCTTGATCGCTGCAGCGTCAGTCAGTTTGACGCCGTGGGGGGTCGTGGCCTCTGTGGTGTCTGTGGTCAGTGTGGTGTCGCTCATGTCGCTCCTCGTGACAGGCCGCGCACGCGGCTGGTTGCTCTGATTCTACCTTCGGTCGCCAGACAAGGCGCCGGATGCCGGACAGATCAGAGAGTGATCTCATTCATTCGGGTCAGCAGCAGCGCCTCGGTCGCGATCGCGTGCCGGAACGTGTCGAGGTGCAGTGATTCATTGGGGCTGTGCGCACGCGCGTGGGGGTCTTCCACTCCGGTGACGAGAATCTGTGCAGCGGGGAACTCGCGCACCAAGTCAGCGATGAACGGAATCGATCCGCCGACCCCGAGATCGACAGGCTCGACGCCGTAACCGTCTGCCATGGCCTGGCGTGCCAGCTCGACAGCCCAACCGCTGGTATCGACGAGGAATCCGTTGCCGAGATCAACATCGGAGAACGTCAGCTCGGCGCCGAACGGCGCGTTCGCGCGCAGGTGCCGTTCGAGTGCCGCGTAAGCTTCCTCGCCGGGCTGTCCCGGCGCGACGCGGGCGCTGATGACCACGCTCACCTCTGGGAGCAGAGTGTTGGATGCCGATGCCACGCTCGTCGCGTCGATTCCGATGATCGTGACGGCCGGCTTGTTCCAGATTCGGCTGAGGATGCTGTCCCGACCGATCGGGGACGTGCCGGGCAACAGGCCCGCCTCATCCCGCAACGTCTCCTCGGTGTATTCAGGAGTCGGCGTATCGCGCTGCGTCATCCCCTCGACCGCCACCGCACCATCGTCATCCCAGAGTGTGGAGAGCAATCGGACGGTCGCCATCATCGCGTCGGGCACCGCTCCGCCGAACATGCCGGAGTGTGAGGCGTGGTCAAGGGTGCGCACCTTCAGCGTGAAGCGTGCGTTCCCGCGCAGCGAGACGGTGAGGCCTGGCGTCGTGGCGTCCCAGTTGCCGGAGTCGGCAACCACGATCGCGTCGGCACGAAGGGCATCGACGTTATCGCTGAGGAACTGAGCAAAAGAGGCAGAGCCGTACTCTTCCTCCCCCTCGATGAACATCGAGACACCGAGCTCGAGGTCATCGCCAAGCACCTCGGAGACGGCGCGCAACGACGCGATGTGCGCCATGATCCCCGCCTTGTCATCGGCAGCACCTCGCCCGTAGAGCCGGCCATCACGCACGGTTGGCTCGAACGGAGGCGTCTCCCACAGCTCGTCTGCCCCTGGAGGCTGCACATCGTGATGCGCGTACAGCAGGATCGTGGGCTTGCCACCCCGTGCCGCCCTCGTCGCGAGCACTGCAGGCTGACCGAGTTCCTCGGTGCCGCCAATCACGGCGCGCAGCACGCGAACCTCGTCGAAGACGCCCGTGTCGGTGGCCAGCGCCGCAACGCGCTCGGCACTGCGCTCGAGCTGCGTTTGGTCGAACGATGGCCAGGCGATGCCGGGAATCCGTACAAGATCACCGAGATCAGACAGCGCTGAGGGGATGCCGATGGCAACAGCCTCTGCGACAGCGGATTCGACGGCGGGGTCTGCATTGGGCGGGACGGATGTCATGCGAGTAATCTTAGGCCGATCCCTGTTTTCTACCCGAGGAGCCTCGTGGCCACTTCCATCCCACCGACGAACGACGACTCCGCCGAGACGCCGAGTCTCGGCAAGGGACGGCCGACGCCCAGTCGCGCCGAGCAGGAAGCTGCCCGTCGCCGGCCTCTCGTGGCCGATACCAAAGAGGCACGCGCCGCCGCGAAGGCGCAGCTGCGCGAACAGCGCGAGCGTGCCCAGGCGGGGATGGCAGCGGGCGAGGACAAGTACCTGCCCGCACGTGACAAAGGCCCGCAGCGCCGCTGGGTACGTGACTACGTCGATGCAGGCTGGCATGTATCCGAGTGGGTGATGGCGCTCATGGTCGTCGTCATCCTCGTCTCGCTCGTGCCAGACCCCACGTTCTCGTTCTTCGCATTCATCGGCCTCTGGGCGTTCATCATCGTCGCTGTGATCGACATGATCCTGCTCGGCCTGCGCGTGAAGCGGAAGGGCGCCGCGAAGTTCGGCAAGGACCGTCTGGAGAAGGGTCTCGGCTGGTATGCCGGAATGCGCTCACTCCAGATGCGCTTCATGCGCCTGCCCAAGCCGCAGGTCAAGCGCGGCCAGTACCCCGCCTAACTCCCCTCTCACTCCTTGCGAGTGGGCGCTTGTGGCTCGTCGCGACGCGAAAATCGAGCCACGCGCGCCCTCTCGCAACCGGGGATCAGGGTCGGGGGCGACGCAGGCCGCGGTTTATTTGGCGCGCCCAGAGCGGGCCGCGGTAGAGGAATCCGGTGTAACCCTGCACCAGGGTGGCACCGCCGTCCAAGCGCTCTCTCACGTCGTCCGCGGTCTCCACTCCCCCGACGGAGATCACACAGAACTCATTCGGCACGGCTGCGCGGACAATACGCAGCACCTCCATGGAACGCTCGCGCAGCGGCGCTCCGGAAAGTCCGCCCGCACCGGCGGCCTCCACGGCCGCAGCATCCGTTGTGAGTCCGTCACGACTGATCGTGGTGTTGTGGGCGATGATTCCGTCCAGGCCCTCCGCGACGGCAAGTCGCGCGATCGCATCGATCTCCTCGTCCGGCAGATCTGGCGCAATCTTCACCAGCAGAGGTGTTGACCCTGCGGCGGCCTGCACAGCACGCAACAGCGGCGCGAGAGTTTCGACCGCTTGCAGGCCGCGAAGGCCAGGGGTGTTCGGCGAGGAGACGTTAACGGCGAGGTAATCTGCCAGCGGAGCGAGCTTCGTTGCGCTCGCGACGTAGTCGGCCGTCGCTCGTTCAACCTCGACGACACGGCTCTTGCCGATGTTGACACCGATGACCGTCTTCGGCCGGCGGCGGCGCAGCTTCTCGAGGCGGCGTACCGCGGCATCCGCCCCCTCGTTGTTGAAGCCCATCCGGTTGATGACGGCACGATCCGCCACCAGGCGGAACAGACGCGGTTTGGGATTGCCGTCCTGTGCGATCGCCGTCAGCGTGCCCACCTCGACGTGGCCGAAACCCAGCGCGGCAAGTCCGCGCACGCCAACAGCGTTCTTGTCGAACCCGGCGGCGACCCCGAACGGCGAGTCGAAAGTGAGCCCCAGAGCACTGACTTTCTGGTCGGCGCTGGGCGCGGCGATCGCGCGCGTGACCCAGGAGAATGGCGGAACGCCGAGCACACGGATCACCACCATGCCGGCATGGTGGGCGAACTCGGGATCGAAGCGCGACAGAACGGCGCGAAAAAGCAGCGGATACATCCCTGCCAGATTACCGGTCGGCGGGCGCTTGCCCTGACTCTGCCCGATCTGCCCGCAGATCACCGATGGCACTCTCAAAGTCTTCCAGCGAATCGAACGCCTGATAGACGCTGGCGAAACGCAGATATGCGACCTTGTCGAGATCTCGAAGCGGACCAAGGATCGACAGGCCGATCTCGTTGGCTTCCAGCTGCGAGACGCCGGTCTGGCGTACCGCTTCCTCGACGCGCTGGGCCAAGATCGCAAGGTCTGCTTCCGTCACCGGGCGACCCTGACATGCCTTGCGAACGCCAGCGATGACCTTCTCCCGGCTGAACGGTTCCATGACGCCCGAACGCTTGATCACGTTGAGGCTGGCGGTTTCTGTCGTGCTGAAGCGTCCACCGCACTCCGGGCATTGCCGGCGTCGACGAATGGAGAGGCCATCGTCACTCGTACGGGAGTCGATGACACGCGAATCAGGATGGCGACAGAAGGGGCAGTGCATGGTGTTCCAGCCTACTCGCTCAGTTTCTCGATGGTCGAAAAACGCGCCTCGATAGCCTCACCGTGAGCGGGAAGCACCTCAGCATTTGCCAACGCCACGACCCCGGCACGCACCGCAGCCAGCGCGGCGTGATCGTAGGAGATCACCTGCTGCGGGCGAAGGAACGTGTAGGCACCGAGACCGGGCGCGTAGCGCGCCTGACCTCCGGTGGGAAGAACGTGGTTGCTTCCCGCCATGTAGTCGCCGAGGCTCACCGGCGTCTGGTCTCCCACGAACACCGCTCCAGCGCTGGTGAAGGCGGATGCCGCTTCCTCCGCGTCGACAAGGTGCAGTTCGAGGTGTTCCGGGGCATAGGCGTTGCTGAAGGCCGTCGCCATGGTCCGGTCATCCACCAGGACGATCGCCGACTGCGGACCGGCCAGAGACACGGCGACACGTTCGCTGTGTCTGGTCGCCGCCGCGACTTCTGCGACCTCTGTGGCCACACGGTCAGCCAACGCAGCGTCATCGGTGACGAGCACTGCGGATGCCTGCTCGTCGTGCTCGGCTTGACTCACAAGGTCAGCGGCGATCAGTCGCGCGTCAGCAGCGGCATCCGCGACGATCAGAATCTCCGTCGCGCCAGCCTCCGAGTCAGTGCCGACGACGCCGGCGACAGCACGCTTCGCGGATGCGACGTAGTTGTTGCCAGGACCGGAGACGACGTCGACAGGGTCGAGGCCGAGGGCCGGCACTCCCCAGGCGAGCGCGCCGATCGCTCCAGCGCCACCGATGGCGTAGATCTCAGAGACTCCGAGGAGCCCGGCGGCAGCGAGGATCGTCGGGTGGACTCGCCCGTCCGCCTGCGGCGGGGACGCGAGTGCGATGCTGGTCACCCCGGCGACCTGCGCGGGAACAACGTTCATCACCACGCTCGACGAGAGCGGAGCTTTGCCGCCGGGGATGTACACGCCCGCACGACTGACAGGCTGCCAGCGCTGCACGATCCGCGCTCCCGCGCCGATCACAGTGGTCTGGGCGGCAGGTACCTGTGCCGCAGAGCCTTGACGCACTCGGCGGATCGCCTCTTCCAGCGCCTCGCGCACGACGGGATCGACGGATGCGAGAGCCTCGGCAATGTGCTCAGAGGGAACGCGGATGGCGTGGCCGGTGACCCGGTCGAAGCGCTCGGCCTGCTCCCGCAGAGCGTCTTCACCGCGTTCACGGACCTCGTCAACGATCCGTGCCGCGGTCGCCAGCGCCTCCGCACGCGCCTGCGCGGCGCGAGGGACGGCTGCGAGCATGTCTGCCGGCGAGAGCTGCTGCCCCCGTAGATCAATCGTGCGCACTTCAGCCTTTCGTGATGTCTTCGATGTCGTGCAGGTAGCCGACGCGCCCGTCATCGTGGCGAACCACATAGGCACCGCCGCGGTCTTCGATCACCAGAGCCCATGCGTCAGGACCGATCCGGAACAGCGGCTCGCCACGTGCGTCGAACACATCGCGCACGTTGGGCACGAGCGCCCAGAACGGCTGCGCAGCGGCGACGTACGGGGCTTCGGGTTCAGGATCAGCATTCGCTTCCGGCTCAGGCTCGGGGTCGGGCTCGAGGTGCTGCTCGGCATCCGATTCTGCGTCATCTTGACCGTGTGAGGAGCGGGCATAGCCGGGAACGTAATCGTTCTCGTCAGCGTCAGTCAGTGTTCCAAGCTCGCCGCCCGACGCATGCGAGGTCAACGGCACGCTGCTCGCTAGGCCGAGGTGGTCGAGCCCATCGGCCGTGTCCTGCCCGGAAAGCTCCGTGTCGAGAACCAACTCATCTTCGACCGCGGGCTCGGATGCGACGGAAGGCTCAGACTCCCCTGCGTGCGCCTCGACCGGGGCCGGATGCTGCGGACGCGGTCGAGCGATCACCGGGCGTACCGGGTTAGCGTTGCGATGCGCGAGAGTGACCAAGCGGCCGCGGAAATCCTCACGCAACCCGGGAATGAGCGGTGCGAACACTGTGAGCACAACCAGCGCGAGCATTGCGACCGACTGCACAATCGTCACCCAGCTCAACGTGAAGTAGCCCCGCCCCGCACCCGCCGCGAAGATTTCCCAGTTCGCGCTCGCCCATTGGATTGCAGAAACAGAGAACGCGACTGATGCGAACTGATCGATGCCCAGTGACCCGACGCGGCGGATTCCCTCCGGAGAGAGCCTGCGCAGTACGACGAGGAACACGGCAACGGTCGGCAGACCGATCGGCAGGATCCACGAGATTCCCTGCATCCAGATCGTGCTTCCACTCAGTTGCGGGTACAGCGGGAAGAACGAGGTCACGAAAGCGACCAGCCACACCGCGACCATAAGGAGTTCGCGCAGCGTGAATCCGAGGATTCCGTACTCCGGCGCCACCTCTTCGTCGTAAAGGACACCGTCCTCTTCGGTGAAAGATTCTTCGGTGAAGGGCTCGTCAGGGGAATCTGTACTCATGAAGCGAGATCCTTTCCATTTGGTGCGCACCGTCTGATCCGGCGCGTCCAACGCGTCCCGATATTACCTGGTGGGCCCGTGCGACTCGTCAGCGTGACTTCCGGTGAAGCCTCAGCCGAGGCAGGCGGGACCCAGCAGTGACTTCAGATCACCGAATAGATCGGCAGTTACTTTCACCGGCATGGGTACGTCGAATATCTTCGCGGTTCTTCCACGATGTACCCGGAGGATGACCTCTGTCTCCCCATTGTGGCGGCGCAGCACCTCCGCCAGATCGTGCATGACGCGCTCGGTCGCGCGCTGCTCGGCGAGCACCAGCGAAAGAGGCCCCGCGGCATCGAAGGATCCGATGTCGGGAGTGAATGCCGATTGTCCGTGCAGGTTCAGCCCATCGTCACGGCGCGAGATGCGTCCGCGCACCGCCAGGATGGCATCCTGTTGCAGCGTGTGCTGGTACTCGGTGTAGGTCTTACCCATGAACATCACGGTGACCTCGCCGTTGAAATCCTCGACGGTGATCATGCCGTAGGGGTTTCCGCTGGCTTTGGCCACTCGGTGCTGCACGCTGGTCACGAGGCCGGCGACGGTGACCTGGTCACCGTCTTGGAGGTCTTCCGATGCGAGCAGATTCTGAATCGAAATTGAGGCGTGCTTTGCGATCGCGACCTCTAGGCCCGCAAGCGGGTGGTCGGAGACATACAGGCCGAGCATTTCGCGCTCGAAAGCGAGTTTGTCCTTCTTGACCCACTCCGGTCGGTCAGGAACCTTCGCTGGAATAGTCTCTTCCACGGCGTCATACAGGCTGTCGAAGTCGAAGCCGATCGCTCCCTGTGCTTCGTTGCGCTTCTGATCAACAGCTGCTTCTGTGGCATCCTCATGGATCTCCATGAGAGCACGGCGGGTGTCTCCCATCGAGTCGAAGGCTCCAGCCTTGATCAACGATTCCACGGTGCGCTTGTTCGAAACGTGCAGCGGCACCTTCTTGAGGAAGTCATGGAAGGAGTCAAAGCTCTCCTTCTTGCGCGCCTGGATGATCCCATCGACAACGTTGCTTCCGACGTTACGAATTGCACCGAGGCCGAAGCGGATGTCTTCCCCGACTGCGGCGAAGAAATTGATCGACTCGCGCACATCTGGCGGCAGCACCTTGATGCCCATGCGGCGGCACTCGTTGAGGTAAATCGCCATCTTGTCTTTGGAATCGCCGACACTCGTCAGCAGTGCTGCCATGTACTCGGCCGGGAAATGCGCCTTGAGGTACGCGGTCCAGTACGAGACGAGTCCGTAGGCGGCCGAGTGCGCCTTGTTGAAGGCGTAGTCAGAAAACGGCAGCAGGATCTCCCACAGCGCCTTGACCGCCGCGTCGCCGAAGCCGCGCTCCTTCATACCGGCCGCGAAGCCCTCGTACTGCTTATCAAGCTCGGACTTCTTCTTCTTACCCATCGCGCGGCGCAGAATATCTGCCTGGCCGAGGCTGAAGCCTGCGACCTTCTGCGCGATCGCCATAACCTGCTCCTGATAGATGATCAGGCCGTAGCTCGTGTTCAGGATCTCCTTGAGCGGCTCTTCAAGCTCAGGGTGAATCGGGGTGATCGGCTGCAGGTTGTTCTTACGCAGGGCGTAGTTGGTGTGCGAATTCGCACCCATGGGGCCAGGCCGGTACAGCGCGATGACAGCCGAGATATCTTCGAAGTTGTCAGGCTTCATCAGCCGCAGCAGCGACCGCATTGGCCCACCATCAAGCTGGAAGACGCCCAGCGTGTCACCGCGCGAGAGCAGGTCGTATGCCGGTTGATCGTCGAGCTCGAGGTGCTCGAGGTCGAGGTCTTCACCCTTGTTCGTGCGGATGTTATCGAGTGCGTCGGAGATGATCGTGAGGTTGCGGAGCCCGAGGAAGTCCATCTTGATCAAGCCGAGGCTCTCACATGACGGATAGTCGAACTGCGTGACGATCTGGCCGTCCTGCTCGCGGCGCATGATCGGGACGATGTCGATGATCGGCTCACTCGACATGATCACGCCGGCCGCGTGCACGCCCCACTGACGCTTCAGTCCCTCAAGCCCCAGAGCGCGGTCAAAGACCGTCTTCGCATCAGGATCGATCTCGAGCAGCGCCCGGAACTCGCTGGCTTCCTTATAACGGGGATGTGCGGAGTCGAACATGCCGGTCAGCGGCATATCCTTTCCCATCACGGGCTGTGGCATGGCCTTGGTCAGTCGATCGCCCATGCTGAACGGGAAGCCCAGCACGCGACCGGCGTCCTTCAGCGCCTGTTTCGACTTGATCGTGCCGTAGGTGACGATCTGCGCCACGCGCTCTGAGCCGTACTTCTGGGTGACGTAGTCGATCACTTCACCGCGGCGCCGGTCATCGAAGTCGACGTCGAAGTCAGGCATCGAGACGCGGTCCGGGTTGAGGAACCGCTCGAAGATGAGTCCGTGTTCGATGGGGTCGAGATCGGTGATCTTCATGGCGTAGGCGACCATGGATCCTGCACCGGAACCACGACCAGGACCAACGCGGATGCCGTTGTTCTTTGCCCAGTTGATGAAGTCGGCGACGACGAGGAAGTAGCCGGGGAAACCCATCTGCAGAATGATGCCGGTCTCATACTCGGCCCGCTTGCGCACCTTGTCAGGGATGCCGGCCGGGTACCGGTAATGCAGGCCAGCCTCGACTTCCTTGATCAGCCAGCTGTCCTCGGTTTCGCCTTCTGGCACCGGGAAGCGTGGCATGTAGTTCGCCGAAGTATTGAACTCGACTTCGCAACGCTCCGCGATCAGCAGGGTGTTGTCACACGCTTCGGGGTTATCGCGGAAGAGCTGGCGCATCTCCTGCGCCGTCTTGATGTAGTAGCCGTCACCATCGAACTTGAAGCGGTTCGGGTCGTCGAGCGTCGAGCCGGACTGCACGCAGAGCAGGGCTTCGTGGGCGTCTGCTTCATGCTGATGCGTGTAGTGCGAGTCATTCGTGCCGACCAGCGGGATGCCGAGGTCTTTCGAAATCCGCAGCAGATCGGTAATGACGCGGCGCTCGATGGACAGCCCATGATCCATGATCTCGGCGAAGTAGTTCTCTTTGCCGAAGATGTCCTGGAACTCGGCCGCAGCGGCACGAGCTTCGTCATACTGACCGAGCCGAATGCGTGTCTGGATCTCGCCGGACGGGCATCCGGTCGTGGCGATGAGTCCCTTGCCGTAGGTCTGCAGCAGCTCACGGTCCATGCGCGGCTTGAAGTATTGTCCTTCAAGGCTCGAAAGAGAGCTGAGCCGGAACAGGTTGTGCATGCCCTCGGTGCTCTGGCTCCACATGGTCATGTGGGTGTACGCGCCGGAACCGGAGACGTCGTCGCGCTTCTGATCGGGCGACCCCCAGGCCACTCGGGTCTTGTCGCTGCGGTGGGTGCCGGGTGTGACATAGGCCTCGAGGCCGATGATCGGTTTCACCCCGGCATTTTTTGCGGCGTTGTAGAACTCGAAGGCCGCGAAGGTGTTGCCGTGATCGGTGACAGCGATGGCCGGCATGCCGTAATCAGCGGCAGCCTTCGTCATCGAGGCGATCTTGGCGGCGCCATCCAGCATCGAGTATTCGCTGTGCACGTGAAGGTGTACGAAGGAGTCGGATGCCACGTATTCGAGTCTACGTCGGGGCACAGACGCCGGGGTTTTGATATGGGGTAGCGCCGAGATCAGGAGGTCGTCCCGAGATCAGGAGATTTCCCCGGAAACCTCCTGATCTCGGTAATAGCTCCTGATCTCGGGACCGCCCGATCAGACGCTATAACTCACGATTTCTCAGAACTCGTCGAGTCAGTCGCCGCGCAGAATGTCCAAGGCGTGCACGAAGTCGTCAGGGTAGGGCGATTCGAACTGAACCCACTCCCCTGTGGCCGGGTGAGTGAATGCGAGCTTGTGCGCATGCAACCACTGGCGGGTGAGGCCCAACCTGGCCGCGATCGTCGGGTCTGCACCATAGAGCGGATCGCCGACACATGGATGACGATGTGCGGCCATGTGCACGCGGATCTGGTGCGTCCGGCCCGTCTCCAGATGAATTTCCAGCAGCGACGCCCCCGGGAACGCCTCGAGCGTCTCGTAGTGTGTCACCGAGTCTTTGCCGGACGGCGTGACGGCGAACTTCCACGAATGATTCGGATGCCGTCCGATCGGAGCGTCGATCGTTCCCGCGAGCGGATCAGGATGCCCCTGCACCACCGCGTGGTAGATCTTCTCCACCGTTCGCTCCTTGAACGCACGCTTCAGTGCCGTGTACGCCGATTCAGTCTTCGCGACGACCATAAGGCCGCTCGTGCCGACATCAAGGCGATGAACGATGCCTGCTCGCTCGGCTGCGCCGCTGGTGGCGATGCGGAATCCTGCCCCGGCAAGCGCACCGAGCACTGTCGGGCCCTCCCACCCCACGGAAGGGTGCGCGGCCACACCGGATGGCTTGTCCACCACAACGATGTCGTCATCGTCGTGGATGATCCCGAGCTCAGGGACCACGATCGGCACGATCTTCGGCTCTTCTTTCGGCTGCCATTCCACGCTCAGCCACCCGCCGGCGCGAAGCCGGTCGGATTTTCCGAGCGTGACGCCGTCCAGGCTCACGCCTCCCGCCTCAGCGATCTCGGCGGCGAAGGTCCGGGAGAAGCCGAGCATCTTGGCCAAAGCCGCGTCGACGCGGGAGCCTTCCAGCCCGTCAGGAACGGGCAGAGATCGAGAATCCACGTTCAGGCGCCTTTGTCAGAATCAGCGTCAACAGCGACGTCGGCGTCAACGGCGTCAACAGCATCAGCATCAACAGCGACGTCAGCGACGTCAGAGTCCAGATCCGAATCCGACTCGGGAGCGACATCGTCCTTCTCACGGGTACCGTCGAAACGGAGCCCGAGCACGACGAGCAACGCGACAGAGATCATGCCGCACACGATGAAGATGTCGGCGACGTTGAAGATCGCCGGCATCATCCACGGCATCGAGATCATGTCGACGACGTGCCCGACACCGAAGCCGGGCTCACGCAGCAGTCGGTCGGTGAGGTTACCCAGAACACCGCCCAGCAGGCAACCGAGCACGATCGCCCACAGTCGGGACTGCAGAGCGAACGCCTTCCAAATGATGACCCCGGCGACAACGGCCAGAGCGATCGAGAAGATCCACGTCACCTCGCTGCCGAGCGAAAACGCTGCACCAGGGTTTCGCACGTAGTACAGCTGAAGGAACTCACCGAAGACCGGTACCACTTCATGAAGTGGGAGGTTCTCGATTGTGAGGTGCTTCACAAACTGATCGGCGGCCAACACCACTGCCGCGAGAATCGCGACGATGATGCCAGCCGCCGACCGACGAATCTGGCGACGTCCTGACAAAGGGACGACCTAGAGACCGATCGCGGAGACCGGCGTGGAATCCGTCGAGTTCGCCTTCTCGTCAAGGTCACGCAGCTGGCCTTCGATGTAGCCACGCAGCTGGCTGCGGTAGTCACGCTCGAAGTTGCGGAGCTCGGTGATACGAGCCTCCAACGTGTTGCGCTCGCGCTCAAGGCGGGCAGACTCTTCGCGCTGCTGGGCCTGCGCCTCAGTGCGGATGCGGTCAACCTCAGTCTGAGCATCAGAGATCAGCTGGTTCTTCTTCGCCTCGCCCTCGGCGACGTGCTCGTCGTGCAAACGCTGAGCGAGCGCGATGATGCCGGCAGTAGCGGTGGTCGAACCGGTCGCGTCGGACGGAGCCGCAGCGACAGGGGCTTCAACAACGGGAGCCTCAGCAACCGGAACCGGAGCAGCGACGACGACCGGGGCAGGAACCTCGTCGACGACTGAATCTTGCTCTGCGGCAGCCACAGCAGCAACAGGCTCGGCAACGGCCGGCGTTTCGCCAGACTCGTACGCCGCGAGCTTCGTCTTCAGCTCAGCGTTCTCTTCGAGAGCCTTACGCCACTCGACGACGATCTCGTCGAGGAAGTCGTCAACCTCGTCGGGGTCAAAGCCGTCCTTGAATCGGACGTGCTGGAACTGCTTGGTGACGACGTCATCCGGGGTCAGTGCCATTTTCTCGGCTCCTCTTTCGATGAGTTCTGTGGCCAGTGGCTGAAGCATGGCTCGGTATTGATTCGGCGCGTACCCGGGGCGCGCACCTGGGTGCAAGCATAGTCCCCGCTCGCCGACGACGCGATGTGAGAGGTCACATCTGCGCGCAGGGGGCGGTGGCTATACGTAGATGAATGCGCGCACAATCGACATCAGAATCAGCACGCCCAGCATGGTGAGAGTGAACCCGAAATCCAACGAGAGCGTGCCGATACGCAACGGCGGAATGAAGCGTCGGAACATTCGGATGGGCGGATCAGTCACGGTGTACACGAGTTCCGCCGCGATGAGGGTGGGACCCTTGGGCCGCCACTCACGATTGAACAGCGGAATGTACTCGAGAATGAGCCGCGCGAACAGCACGAAGATGTAGATCAGCAGGACCAGATGAACGATCGATGCGATCCCTGAAACCAGCGAGGTCACGGCTCAGGACTGATCAAAGCCCGCAGAATCAGGATCTGCGTGCGCAATGCCGCCGTGTCCTGAAACAGCAATGTTCTCCGGCGAGAGCAGGAACACCTTGCTGGTGACGCGCTCGATGCGGCCGTACAGGCCCAGTGAGAGACCACTCGCGAAGTCGATCAGACGACGCGCATCAGCATCACTCATCTGGGACAGATTGATGATCACCGGGATGCCCTCGCGGAAGCTCTCAGCGATCAGCTGGGCGTCTCGGTACTGCTTGGGGTGCACCGTGAGGATCTCGTTGACTGTGCCTGCCGTGGGCTGACGGACAGCGACCGGGCGACGCAGCGGAGTAACGGGCGCGGGAGCGGGCTCATCCTTGTCGTGATCGCGGTCGCGATCACGTTCGCGATGTGCACGCGCAGGCGTCGGAGCAAGCTCCTCCTCGTAGGCCTCTTCCTCATCGGCGAGGCCCAGGTACACCATGGTCTTCTTCAGCGGGTTTCCCATCGTGTCCTCCGTGTTTGGCATGGGCTGATCTGTTTCGAGGTTAACCCCGGTCAGGCCGGGGTCCAGTGATTGCCGAGCCGATCCGCAGGTGTGTCGCACCCGCAGCGATCGCCTCGACGAAGTCGCCGGTCATGCCGGCAGAGATCCAGGTGGCATTCGGTTCGACTCTTCGGATGCTGTCCGCAATGCCGCGCAGGCGAGCGAAAGCGGATGCCGGAGCTTCATCGAGCGGTGCGACACCCATCACTCCACGCAGCCGCAGTGACGACAGCGAGAGGATGTGCTCGGCGAAGCGCTCAGCGTCGCCAGGGGCGACGCCACCTCGACCGGCATCCTCGGTGAGGTTGACCTGCACGAGCACGTCGAGCACATCGTCGCCGTCTTCCGCGACGCGGTGCAGCGAGTCGGCCAGTTTGATCCGATCGACAGAGTGCACAGCATCCGCGCTACGGCGGATCGCTGCGGCCTTGTTCGTCTGCGCCTGACCGATGAAATGCCAACGCAAGCCGTCGAGCTCCAGCTCGGCTTCCTTCGCAGAAAGCTCTTGCTGCCGGTTTTCACCGACGTCACGCACACCGAGTGAATGCAGTTCGCTGACCAGGGATGCGGGATGAAACTTCGTCACCACGATTCGGGTGATTTCAGCGGCATCCCGTCCGGAAATGCGCGCGGCATCCGCGATCTGCGAGTCGATCGCGGACAGCCGCGCGGCAAGGTCAGTCAATTTACTTCAGGAACTCGGGGATGTCGATGTCATCGTCAGCGAACGCCGGCTCCAGGCTGGTCGCGGCGATGCGCGGTGCGGGCTGTGTGGCCCCCTGCTCCGCCGCGGTGTTCTCCTCAGCCGAATCCGACAGCGCGACCTCAGGCAGCGTGGGTGCCGCCGGGCGAGTGACCACCATCGGGTCGATCCGCAGGGAGGGCCCTCCGTTGTCGAAGCCAGCCGCGATGACCGTGACACGGACCTCGTCGCCGAGGGTGTCGTCGATGACCGTACCGAAGATGATGTTCGCCTCGGGGTGAGCCGCTTCCTTGACGAGATCCGCGGCGTCGTGAATCTCGAAGATGCCGAGGTTCGAACCACCCTGGATCGACAACAGCACGCCGTGCGCACCCTCGATCGATGCCTCGAGCAGCGGCGACTCGACCGCAAGCTCGGCGGCCTTGATCGCGCGGTCAGCACCGCGGGCAGAACCGATGCCCATGAGAGCGGATCCGGCACCCTGCATAACCGACTTGACGTCGGCGAAGTCGAGGTTGATCAGACCGGGCGTCGTGATGAGGTCGGTGATGCCCTGCACACCGGCGAGGAGCACCTGGTCTGCGGTGGCGAAGGCCTCGATCATTGAGATGCCGCGGTCGCTGATCTCCAGCAGACGGTCGTTCGGCACGACGATGAGGGTATCGACCTCTTCCTTGAGCTTCGCGACGCCGGCCTCAGCCTGGCTCTGCCGGCGACGGCCTTCAAAGGAGAACGGCTTCGTGACGACACCGATGGTCAGTGCGCCGATCGACTTCGCGATGCGGGCAACGACCGGAGCGCCACCGGTACCGGTACCGCCACCTTCACCCGCGGTGACGAAGACCATGTCAGCGCCGGTGAGGGCTTCCTCGATCTCTTCCGCGTGGTCCTCCGCAGCGCGGCGGCCGACCTCGGGGTCGGCGCCAGCACCAAGACCCCTGGTGAGCTCACGGCCCACGTCGAGCTTGACGTCGGCGTCGCTCATGAGCAGCGCCTGCGCATCAGTGTTGATAGCGATGAACTCGACTCCACGAAGGCCGAGATCGATCATGCGGTTGACGGCGTTGACGCCGCCACCGCCGACGCCGACGACCTTGATGACGGCGAGGTAGTTCTGGTTCTGGCTCATGGCCGGCCTCCGATGTGTCGAGCCTGGAAAGAGTGTGAACTTTAAACCTCAACTAGAGGTGTAAAGTATTTCCCGGTATTGCGTTCTCTTGACTGACGGTAGGCGCAGTATGCGCGTGCACGCGCAGCGACACGGGTGTGTCGCCGGTTTCCCCTTGGAACGGGCTTCAACCGGCGACGGCGACCTCTGGCGAGGAGACATCGAACGTGTGTGCGCCCGGATTTGCCGTCATCACGGATGCCAGAGCCACGGCCTTGTCACGCGATCGCTCTGCACTCCCCCAAACGACGACCACGCCGCTGGACAGTGTCAGCGTCACGTCGTCCTGAGTGCTGGCCTGCACGGAGCTCAGTGTTGTACGCACCTCAGCCGGCAGCGATCTCACTACGAGTCCGACCGATTCGAAGGCGACGGATTTCGTCCCGCCTGTGACGTCGATCACCGGTTGTCCAGCCGGAGGGTCAGGTGTCGTCGACAGCGCGACTCCTGCGGCATCGACGAGAGTGAAGCCGGCGTCCGACTCGATCACACCGATCGGCGTGCGCTCAACGATGCGCAGCGTGAGGTCGTGCGGCGGGTTTGCCTCGAGCGAGTACGTCTCGATCAACGGAAAAGCGATCAGGGCGGCCTTCACCGCGTTGTCGTCCACCAGCGCGATCGGGGTACCGATCTGATCGGCGAGTGCGGCCTCGACTGTGGCCGGATCAAGAGCGGATGCCCCGACCACTGTCACTTTGCGAACAGCGAAGAGTGGGCTGTAAGCGGCGGCTGCGCTGCCTCCGATCAACAGGATGACAGCGCCAAGCGCACCGAGCCAGATCAGGCGACGCCGGCGAGAACGCTGCGTGAAGCGGCGGATCTCCGCCCGCAGCGTCTTGCGACGCGCGCGGGCCGCACGCCAGACATCCCGGGCGGTCAGCCCTTTGAGCGTCTGCGGCTCCGCAGCGGCGATGTCTGCCGATTCCTCTGCGGATGCGGAGCCAGGGTTGTGAAGATCAACGGGATCGCGCGGGTCTACCGACTCCGCCTCAACCTGCGCCTCACGCGTGAAGCGTGCAAAGCGGGAGGGGCGGCCGGGTGCAGGCTGCTCCTCCTGCTCTGGCGAGGTCGGAAGCGGTGCCGGACGACGCATCGATCAGGCCTCGGTCGTCTTTCGCAGCGACTCGAGCACCTGCGGAATCATCAGGTAGACATTGCCGCAGCCGAGCGTGATGACGTAGTCGCCTTCCCTCGCCACGGTGGCCGTGTAGTCGGCTGCTTCCTGCCAGTCAGCCACGTAGTGCACGTGTTCCTGATCAGCAAAGGCGCCGCTGACCAGCTCGCCGGTGACGCCGGGAACGGGATCTTCGCGGGCACCGTACACATCGAGCATGACGGTGTGGTCGGCGTAGGTTTCTAACACCTCGGCGAACTCGCGGTACATGTGCTGCGTGCGCGAGTAGGTGTGCGGCTGCTGTATTGCGATGAGGCGACCTTCGCCGACGACGCTGCGCGCTGCTTCGAGAGCGACCTTCACCTCGGTCGGGTGGTGCGCATAGTCGTCGAAGACGCTCACACCGCGCTCGACGCCGTGCAGCTCGAAGCGCCGCACCGTTCCGGCGAAGCCTTCCACGGCGCGCACGGCATCGCTCAGTGCGTACCCCAACGTCAGGAGCACCGCGACGGCGCCCGCGGCATTGATCGCATTGTGCTCGCCAGGCATAGCGAGCTGCATACGCGCGCTCTGTCCGTCATGAGTGACGGTGGCGGCCACGGGACCAGCAGTCGAGACGTCGCTGAGGCGCACATCCGCGTGCTCTGCCAGGCCGAACGTGATGACGTTCTGGTGCGTGAGGCCGGCAGTCACCCGCAGTGCACCCGCATCATCACTGGAGATCACGACAGCCTCGCTCGCCGCGTCGGCGAAGCGGATGAACGCGTCATGGAACGCCTCATCCGAGCCATAGTGGTCGAGGTGATCAGGATCGACATTCGTGATGAGGGCGATCGCGGTGTCGTACAGCAGAAAGGTGCCGTCCGACTCGTCTGCCTCAACGACGAAGAGATCATCGGTGCCGGACGCGCTCGACGCATCGAGCTGCTCGATCACACCACCGTTGACGAAACTCGGGTCTGCCCCGAGCGATTGCAGAGCCGTGACGAGCATGCCGGTGGACGTCGTCTTGCCGTGCGCGCCGGCGATCGAGACCAGCCGTCGCCCGCCGATGAGCCAGTGCAGTGCTTGGGAGCGGTGAATGACGTGCAGACCGCGTTCCTTCGCCGTGACGTACTCGGGGTTCTCCGGCCAGATCGCGCCGGTGTGCACGACGGTGTCTGCGTCTCCGAGGTGGGCGGCATCGTGACCGACGTGAACGGTCGCCCCCGCTTCGGCAAGAGCGCGCAGGCTGTCGCTATCTGCACGGTCTGATCCGGAGACGCGAATGCCAGCATCGAGGAACATCTTCGCGAGTCCGCTCATGCCCGATCCACCGATACCGATGAAGTGGGCAGCAGTGATGGACTCGGGAATCGGAAGAGTGAGGTCAGGTCTGATCATGTCCCGTCCATCCTAATTCGCTGCCCTGACAGCGGCCCCTGGGCACGCCGCCCGGCTCAGGCGCCGAGTGCCCGATCGATCAGCGCGATGACGTTCTCGGTGCCGGTGCGGATGCCCACGTTCTCGGCTGCCGCGGCCATACGCTCGATCCGTTCACGATCGCCGAGAAGAGGCACGACGGTATCGCGCACCGTGTCTCCGGAGAATCCGGCATCGTCAAGCAGGATCGCTGCGCCCGCATCGACGGAGGATGCGGCGTTGAGCCGCTGTTCTCCGTTTCCGACCGCGTACGGCACATACACGGCGGGGATGCCGATGGCGCTGATCTCGCTGACCGTCGCCGAGCCCGCACGAGAGACGATCAGGTCGGCAAGGGCGAAGGCGAGGTCCATTCGGTCGACATAGCGACGCATGACGTAGCCGGGAGCCTCGGGGTCGACGAGGTCGCTGCGCTCCCCCGTCACGTGCAGCAGCTGCCAGCCCGCGGCACGCACATCGCGCCATGAGTCGGCGAGGGCCTCGTTGAGCCGCAGCGCTCCCAGCGAACCGCCGAAGACCAGCAGGACGGGCTGCGCCTCATCCAGGCCGAAGTACTCGGCAGCCTCTGCCCGGACAGCTGCTCGGTCCAAGTCGACAACCTCGCGCCGCAACGGCATGCCGACGACTTCGCTGCCCTTGAGTGGCGTGCCGTCGAACGCGACGCCGATGCCCGCTGCTCGGCGCGCACCGAGCACGTTCGCCAGTCCGGGCTTCGCGTTGGCCTCGTGCACGATGAACGGCACCCTCTCGCGACGGGCCGCAATATATGCCGGCGCCGAGGCATAGCCGCCGAACCCGACCACCACGTCGATGTGATGCTCACGGATGTGCGCGCGCACCTGGGCGATCGCCTTCCGGAATCGTCCGGGGAAGCCCACGGCCTGCTTATTCGGTCGGCGCGGGAACGGCACCTTGTCCACGATCAGCAGTTCGTATCCGCGCTCAGGAACGAGACGGGCTTCCAGGCCCTCTTTCGTTCCGAGCACAAGGACGTCGGTTTCCGGGTCGCGTTCGCGCAGCCCATCGGCGACGGCAAGCAGAGGATTGACGTGGCCGGCGGTGCCACCGCCGGCGAGGAGGTACGAGGTCACTTGGTGACCTTACCTCGCTCAGTTGCAGGAATCGTGCGAGCGAATGCCAGCAGCACGCCGCAGGCGAGCAGCACGGCAAGAAGCGCGGTACCACCCTGCGACATGAACGGCAGTGGCACGCCCATCACGGGGAAAATGCCGATCACGACGCCGACATTGATCAGGGCCTGCCCGATGATCCACACCGCGATTCCGCCGGAGGCGACGCGAATGAACGGGTCCTGCGTTTTACGCATGATGTGGAACGCACCGACCGCGAAGAAGGTGAACAGGCCGAGCACGACGATGCAGCCGATGAGCCCGAGCTCCTCGCCGACAATTGCGAAGATGAAGTCGTTGGCAGCGGCAGGCAGCCACCCGTACTTCTCTTGTGAGTTGCCAAGACCAAGGCCGAAGAACCCGCCGTTCGCCATGCCCCAGACTGCATGCACAGACTGGTAGCAATTCGACCGGTACGTCTCGATATCGACCGCGGGGTCGATATTCGCGCAGAGAGCAGTGATTCGCCGCATCCGGTCGGCGCTGGAGAGTGCATAGAACAAGATGCCGCCGGCTCCGGCGAGCAACGGGAGGATGAACAACCGCAGCTTGACACCGGAGAAGAACAGGCAGCCCAGCGTGATCAGCACGAGGACCATGGAGGTACCCAGGTCGTTCCCGGCCATGACGGTGGCAAGCACCATCACCGCCATCGGCACGACCGGGATGAACACGTGCTTCCACGTTCCCAGCAGTGCGCGCTTGCGCAGGAGCACGTAAGCGATCCAAAGCGCCAGGGCGAGTTTGAGGAACTCCGAGGGCTGCATCGTGAACCCGGCGATGCGGATCCAATTGCGGTTTCCGGCATCCTCAATGCCGAGAGGTGTGAACACGAGCAGCTGCAACACCGTCGCCGCGATGATCGCGGGCCACGCCATGTTCTTCAGCAGGCTGATCGGAAGCCGGCTCACCAGGAACATCATCGGGATGCCGACAGCGGCGAACATCGTCTGCTTCAGAGCGGTGTCCATGACACCGTTCTCCTTCGCACTCGTCGCCGAGATCACCATGACAATCCCGAAAACCGTCAGCAGCAAAGCCGTAGATGCGATGAGCAGGAACTCGTTCGACGGTGGCGTGAAGATGCGCCCCAACGAGACGCGTGCGGCGAGTCCTCGAGATTCAGTGCGCGGAGGGCGGGATGCCTGCGTCATCGGCGCTCCCTCTGTCGATCCATCTGCGTACCGCGTCGGCGAAGCGGTGGCCGCGATCCGCGTAGCTGGTGAACTGGTCGAAGGACGCCGCGGCGGGGGCCAGCAGAACTGTTCCCCCGTCAGTGGCGATCCCCGCGGCAAGTTCCACCACGCGAGTCATGACATCTTCAGTCTCACCAGTGACGACCTCGATCACCGGGACTGCGGGCGCGTGTCGCTCGAATGCCGCGACCAACTCGGCGCGTTCGACACCGATGATGAGCGCGGCGCTCGCAGTGCGCCCGGCATCCGCCACCAAGTCCGAGAGGTCGACGCCCTTCAGATCTCCGCCCAAAACCCAGACGGCGCCGGGGTAAGCCCGCAGCGACGAGGCGGCAGCATGCGGGTTGGTCGCCTTGGAATCGTCGACCCAGGTGACGCCCTGGTGGCGGGCGATGACCTGGATGCGATGCGCATCAAGCCGGAACGTCTCAAGGGCACGTCGGATGGCCTCAGGCGGTGTGCCGAGTGCGCGTGCAAGCGCGCTGGCAGCGAGAATATTCTGCACCATGTGTGGGGCCGCAAGCCCGGCACGATCGAGCTCGGCGAGTGTGGTCAGCTCGAGTGCACTGTTCCTACGGTCATCGAGGAAGGCTCGGTCCACGAGGATACCGTCGACCACGCCGAAATCGCTCGGGCCTGGCACGCCAAGGTCGAAACCGATCGCCCGCGCGCCTTCCGCAACCTCGGCGTCTTCAACCATCTGGCGCGTGGCCACATCCGCCTTGTTGTATACGCAGGCGACGCGGGTGTTGCGGTAGACGAACGACTTCGCATCGCGATAGGCCGCGGTGCTGCCGTGCCAGACGAGGTGATCGTCGGCGAGGTTCAGGCACGTCGCCGAGTGCGGCACGAGCTCGCCCGCACTACTGCTCTGCCCGATGTACCAGAGTTGGTGGCTGGAGAGTTCGACCACGAAGACGTCGAAACCGGCCGGGTCGCGCACGGCATCCAGCACCGGGACACCGATGTTGCCGCACGGCGCGGCGCGTAGCCCGCCCTCCGCGAGCAGCGTCGCGGTCAGCTGAGTGGTCGTCGTTTTACCGTTGGTTCCGGTGATGAGCACCCAATCGGCAGGGGTGCCGTCTGCGCGCACGACCTTGTCGCGCACGCGCCAGGCGAGCTCCACATCGCCCCACAGCGCGATCCCGGCATCTTGCGCCCATTGGATCAGCGGATGCGACGGCGAGAAGCCCGGTGAGGCCACGACGACCTCCGGGTCAAAGTCACGAACCCTCTGCGGCACCACGTCGAGCGGACCGATTTCGAGGTGTGCGCCGATGACCGGAACGAGCCGCTCGTACTCCTCAGACGCTGATTCCGACAGCACGAGGACATCAGCACCGAGCTCAGTGAGAGTGTCAGCCGCAGAGAATCCGGTCACCGAAAGCCCGAGGACAGCGACGCGCAGCCCCTTCCAATCGGCGTGCCAGCTGGTCAGAGCATCCAGACGTACGTCACTCATACCAGCGTGAGCCATTCGACGTAGAAGATGCCCACGGCCGAGATAGCAAGCAAGCCCGAGATGATCCACAGCCGGACGACAATCGTCACCTCAGGCCAGCCGCGCATCTCCAGATGGTGATGGAACGGGCTCATCAAGAAGAGTCGTTTGCCGCGGGTGAGCTTGAAGTAGGTGCGCTGCAGGATCACCGAGCCGGACGAGAGCACGAAGACACCGGCGATCACGAAGAGCAGCAGCTCGGTGCGGGTGAGGATCGCCATCGCGGTGATCACGCCGCCGATGGCCATCGAGCCGACGTCACCCATGAAGACCTTCGCCTTGGGCGCATTCCACCAGAGGAACCCGATGAGTCCTGCGGCGAACGATGCCCCAACAATCGCGAGGCTGAAGGGGTCTCGCACTTGATAGCAGGCAGCCAGCGCTTCGTCTTCGGCGCCGGTGCCCGCGCCCGCGCCCGTGCAGGACTGCTTGAACTGCCAGAACGCGATCAGGCTGTATGCACTGACGACGAACACCCCCGCGCCGGCAGCAAGACCGTCGAGGCCGTCGGTGAGGTTGACGCTGTTGGATGTCGCGATGCCGATCACAGCGATCCAGATCAGGTAGACGACCCAGCCGATGACCACGCCGAAGGCGAAGAGGTCCAGCCACGGTATGTCACGGAACAACGACACATGGCCGCTCGCAGGGGTCTGCCCCCATTGGTTGGGGAAGTTCAGGGCGACGACGCCGAACGGAATCATGACGATCAGCTGACCGATGACCTTGCGCCAACCGGAAAGTCCGAGGCTGCGCTGCGACTTCACCTTCATGTAGTCGTCGATGAAGCCCACCGCTCCGAACCCGAGCATGAGCCAGAGCACGAGGATCGCGGAGAGCGCCGGTGTGCTTCCCCCGGCATAGACGCCGACGAAGTAGCCGACGATCGTGCCGACGATGAAGATGAGGCCGCCCATCGTGGGCGTGCCACGCTTTGCCTCATGGCTCGGGTTCGCGATGTCTTCCGGGGTGCGGATGACCTGCCCCCAGCCCCAGCGGCGGAACAGCCGCAGGAAGACCGGAGTGAGGAAGAGGGTGAAGGCGAGCGATATCGCCGCCGCCATCAGGAGTGATCTCACGAGAACAATTCTCCCAGACGATCGCCGAGATGCCGAAGGCCCACGGAATTGGATGATTTGACGAGCACGCGATCACCGTCGCGCAACTCAGTGCGCAGGTACTCGAATGCCGCGTCCTGGTCTGCGAGGTGCACGGCCTCACTGTCCCACGAGCCTTCGCCGACCGCCGAGAGGTAGAGGCGACGTGCCTCTGGCCCCACTACGACGATGCGGCGAATGTTCAAGCGCACAGCGAGCAGCCCGATCCGGTCGTGCTCCTCCCCTGCGCTCTCGCCCAGCTCACTCATCGCGCCGAGAACAGCGACGGTGCGCTCATCCGGTCCGGTGATCTGTGCCAGGGTGCGGAGAGCTGCCGCCATGGAGTCGGGGCTGGCGTTGTACGCGTCATTGATGATGCGCACCCGTTCGTTTCCCATCGGCTGCATGCGCCAGCGCTCGGCGATCTCGACGGTCTCGAGTCGTGCGATGGAATCGGCAAGTGAGACGCCGAGCACGCCGGCGGCTGCAATCGCAGCCAGCGCGTTGCCTACGTGGTGCGCGCCGAGAACCTTCAGGTGTAGCGGAAGTTCAACTCCGGCGACGCTGATCACCGTTCGCGTGCCGTCTGCGGCAACCTGCACATCACTCGCGCGCACGTCTGCCGTGTCATTCTGGCCGAAGCCGACGACGCTCAGCCCGTGATCGACGGCTTTTTCGCGCATGGCGGCCACACGAGGGTCGTCGATATTCAACACTGCCGTACCGGCGGGGCGGGATGCCGTGATCAGCTCTGCCTTGGCGGTTGCGGTCGCCTCGATGCCTCCGAAACCACCGGCATGTGCCATACCGACCATCAGGACCACCGCGACATCGGGCTCAACGAGCCCTGCGAGGTGGGCGATGCTGCCGGGGCCAGCCGCACCGAACTCACTGACCAGATAGCGAGTGTTCTCGGTGACCCGGAGCATGGTGACTGGCGCGCCGACCTCGTTGTTGTACGAATCGATCGGTGCCACCGTCTCGCCGACGCCTTCGAGGATGCGCGCAAGGAAGTTCTTCGTCGTCGTCTTACCGTTGGACCCGGTGATCCCTACGATCTTCAGCTGGCCTGCCTCGCGCACGCGCGCGACAACGGCTCGAGCGAGATCAGCCAACGCTGCCACAACATCTGCAACGACCACCTGCGACACTGGGAAATCCACGGGGTGTTCGACCAGTGCAAGCACAGCCCCATTATCGACGGCAGCACCGACGAAACGGTGCCCATCAGTCTCGGCGCCTGGCTTGGCGATGAAGATGCCGCCGGGCGCCATCTTCCTGGAATCGGTATCGACGACGCCGTTGACCACGGTTTCCGCGGTATCGGCGTCGACGACACGCAGCTCGCCGCCGGTGATGGCAGCAATCTCTGCAAACGACAGGGCGATCATGACATCTCCATGCACGGCGAGGCGCCGGCTAGTTGAATTTGGGGAGCAGCTCGTCCATCGGTTCGGTGGACGGTGACACGCGATAGGTCTTCAGAACCTGAGTCATCGCTTTGTGGAAAGCGGACGCCGTCGCTGCTGATGATGCAAGCCTAGTCGGCTCGTCGAGCGTGACGATAACGACGTACTCAGGGTCATCCACAGGGGCGAAGCCCACCATGCTCGTGTAATAGGCGTTCGCTTTGTAACCGGGGCCGTTCTCGTTCGGCTTCTCCGCGGTACCCGTCTTGATGGCTACCCGGTAGCCAGGAATCTCCACCTGCTCGGAGAGACCGCCCTGCACGGCGACGTTCTCCAGCATGCGCGCCACCTCATCGGCAGTGGACTCGGAGATGATCTGCTCATGCTCCGGTGCATCTGGGGTCACGACGGTGCCATCGGCCAGCGTGCAGGACTCGATGAGCGACAGATCGATCTTCTCGCCACCGTTGGCGATGGCCTGGTAGGCACCGGCAACCTGTGGCGCGGTGACCGTGAAGTACTGTCCGAACGTGGTCGTGTACAGCGACTGGCTGTCCCACTTGGAGACCGGGTGCAAAACGCCACCCTCCTCACGAGGGAAATCAATCGTCTTCTCCGTGACGCCGAACTTCTTCAGGTAGTCGTAGCGCACCTGCGGGTCGACCATGGTTCCGAACTTCGATACCGCAACGTTGGATGAGTCGATCAGGGCACCGGCCAGCGTGTACTGGTTGGCGCCGTGCACGAACGCGTCGTTGATGACAGCGCCGTTCGGGAAAGTTTCGCGGCTTGCCGCGCTCACCGTGGTGTTGCCGTCCACAGCGCCGGTGTCCAGCAGTGTCGCAGCGGTGACGGCTTTGAATGTCGACCCCGGCTCGAATGTCGTGGTGAACACCCGCGTTCCCCAGTCATCCGGTGATGAGGAATCAAGGTCGTTGGGGTCGAGCGACGGCCATTCGGCCGCGGCACGGATCTTTCCCGTTTTGACCTCTACGACAACAGCAGTTGCCGCTTTCGCGCCCTGCTTCTGCGCTTCTTCTGCAACCATCTGCTGCAGATACCACGACAGATCTCGGTTGATCGTCAGCTGTACGGTGCCGCCGTTCAGCGCGTCGACAGTGCGTTCGCTGCCGGGGATGATGACCCCGTCGGTACCACGCAGGTAGGTGCGCTCGCCATCTGTCGGGGCGAGGCATTTGGCCTCCATTTGCTCGACACCGAGTTGCCCGACGCCAGCGGTGTCGAGATAGCCGACCACGTTGCCCGCAACCGCGCCGCTCGGGTAGACACGCGTCTCGCGCGGTGTCATGTGCAGGTAGATGAGCCCAAGGTCACGCAGTTCAAGGTACTTCTCGGTGCTGAGCCCCTTCTCCAGCAGGTAGTACTCCGATTCCGAGTTGTTCTCCAGGTTGGCTGCGACGCCGGCACGCAACTCATCCGCGTCCTGACCCGTGATCTCAGCGATCTTGTCAGCTGCTTCAGACCACGGTGTCTCCGGAGGGCCGTTCTCGTCGTTCTCCAAGAGCATCAAGACCTTCGGACTGAGCTCGGCGTCATAGACCTTCGTGCTCGACGCCAGGATGATGCCGTTCTCATCGACGATCGACCCTCTGTTGCCGTAGAGCGCATCCGTGCTGCCGAGCTTGCCGACGTTGAGGGAATCCTCCACGTGCTCGGTCGCGCTCACTACCTGGATGTCGACGAGGCGAACGACGAACGCTGCCAGTACCGCCAGTATCACCGCGAGGGCGACGACGGTGCGTCGGCGTGGGCCGCGCGTGGCTCGTGTCGTCATGGGATTCCCTCAGTGTCCGTTCAGCGGGTGGTGGGGCTGGGCAGCCCCTCTGTTATTGGCGGGGGAAGGCTCGGATCGACGGTCTCTGGAGCATCCTCAGCGGTCTGCTCTTCTTCTGCAGTGGCAACCGGCGCGACCGGTGCATCCAGGAGCGCGTTGTTGACTGCTCCGCTGCCCATCGGATCTACCGAGGACTGCGGCCCGGCCCCGACGTTCGCACCGAGGATCGCCGAATCGCTGAGACGCAGGTAGGACGCAGCGCCATTGACGACCATGCCCAGCTCGGCAGCTTTCGTCGCCAGCATCTGAGGCGAGGCGAGTCCCGCCATGTCATCCTCAAGCGCACTCGCCTGCAAGTTGAGCTCCCGCTGCTGCGAGGCGAGGTCGGCAAGTACGAAGGAGTCCTGCGTGATGGCGAGCGACAGCCCGATCTGACCGATACCGATCGCCGCAGCCCCGCCGAGCGCGATGAGCGCGTAGGCGAGCTTCGGCCGACTGCGCGGTGCAGGGGCGGTGACGGGCTTGAGCTGACGCGCAGGACGCGTCGTTGGAGCCTTCGGCTGCGGCAGCAGTGCTGCGGCGGTCGCGCGGTTCACACTGCCTCCCTGATTCGTTCGGCGGCACGCAGGCGAACGGGAATGGCTCGCGGGTTGCGTGCCTTCTCCTCATCGCTTGCGAGTTCTGCACCCTTGGTGATGGTCCGAAACCGGGGGGCGTGCTGTGGCAGTTCGACAGGGAGCCCGGCGGGAGCGGTGGATTTGGATGCCGCTGCGAAGGCCTGCTTGATGAGGCGATCCTCCAGCGACTGGTAGCTCATCACCACGATGCGCCCACCGACGGTCAGCGCGTCCATGGCTGCGGGAATGGCATCGGCCAGCACGCTGAGCTCGGAATTGACCTCGATACGCAGCGCCTGGAACACGCGCTTGGCTGGATGCCCTGCGCGTTGCACGGCAGCCGGCGTCGCAGCCTGGAGCAGGTCCACGAGATCCTGAGATCGCACGAACGGGTGTTCGTCGCGGGCCTGCACGATGAAGCGGGAGTAACGCGCGGCGAGCTTCTCCTCGCCGTAGCGCTCGAAGATGCGTCGGAGGTTTCCCTCGCTGTACGTCGCCAGAACTTCAGCGGCCGTGACGCCCTTCGTCTGATCCATCCGCATGTCCAGCGGAGCATCCTTCGAGTACGCGAAGCCGCGCTCTGCCTCATCAAGCTGCAGGGACGAGACGCCGAGATCCATCAGGATGCCGGACGCACCGTGCGCGTGCAGGCCGATCTCGTCGTAGACCGTGTGTACGAGCGTGATCCGATCTGCGAAGCGCTCCAGCCGCTGGCCGGCGATGCGCAGTGCGTCGGTGTCGCGATCGAGGCCGATCAGGCGGATGTTGTCGAACCGCTCGAGCAGGGCTTCGGAGTGGCCGCCCATACCGAGCGTCGCGTCGACCAGTACGGCACCGTCGTGCTGCAGCGCGGGAGCCAGTAGCTCGATGCAGCGCTCCAGGAGGACTGGGGTGTGAATGTCGCGGAGATTCATGATCATGTCCGGTGACCTTCGACTCTGATTCCCCTCCGCTTCTCGACCCGGCACCGGGGAAGTGTGTCGGGGCGGGAGCGGCGGGGCATCACAGTCGAAGGGTCAGAAGAGTCCCGGAATCACCTCCTGTTCCAGTTCTGAGTAAGTGTCTTCGCCAGCGGCGAGGTAGTCGTTCCAGGCCGCGGCATCCCAAATCTCGGCGTGCGCGCCGACGCCAGTGACGATGAGCTCTTTTTCGAGCCCGGCGTACTGACGAAGAGGTGCAGGGATGGTGATGCGGTTCTGGCTGTCCGGCATCTCTGCGCTGGCTCCGGAGAGGAACATGCGCAGAAAGTCACGGGCTTGCTTGTTGCCGAGCGGCGCCTGACGGATCCGCTCATGCATCGCCTCAAACTCGGCCGTGCTGAAGACGTAAAGGCAGCGTTCCTGGCCACGGGTGACGACGATGCCGCTCCCGAGATCCTCACGGAATTTCGCTGGCAGGATGACTCGACCTTTGTCGTCGAGCTTCGGTGCGTGCGTTCCCAACAACATCAGCCATCACCCCCTCTGTTTCCGGCCAATTCGAGGTGTCCCCCACTTTACTCCACTTTGCTCCACTTTTATATGGGAAGGCGAAGACAGCATCGCTTGTCTGGGTCCGTAGCCACTCCAGTCCCCCGATATTCCGCGGAAATACACGGCGGAATAGAAGTGGAGGACGGTGGGGGTCAAATGGGGAATCACCGTCGGATCTGCGGAAGTGACCCGTCAGAGCACACAAAAAAGCCCGGATGCGCAATGCATCCGGGCTTGTAAAGCGGTGGTGAGGTCAGCGACCGTCTTGGCGACGATCCCAACGGTCGTTCATGCGATCCATGAAAGAGGACGAGTCCTGCGGCGGCTTTGACTTCGCCCGACTGGCCGAACCAGACACGTGCGTTGGGCCGGTGCGGCGAACCGGGGTGGCTGCGAGGATGACGCCAGCGAGCATCGCGGCAAATCCGATCACGCCGACGATAATGCTGCCCACAGCGCCGAGCTGACTTCCTAGCGCGACACCGGCAACCAGTGCGCCGATGCCGACGAGCAGCAGGACCGCACCGTAAACAAGGTTGCGATAGCTGAGCGTGCGATCGCCTGAGGGCGCAGTGACGATGTCTGCATCATTGTGCAGGAGATGGCGTTCCATCTCATCGAGCAGACGCTGCTCCTGTTCTGACAGTGGCATAACGCCCCCCTCGGGTTCAGTGTCTCTAGTCTACGCTCGCAAAACAGCCGAGGCTACCTATCAGCTGAGAACCTAAGCTGAATGTCGTGCCCTCTCCCACGCTAGTCCAGGATGCCGTCGCCACCCACCTGGATCTTTTCTTAACGCTGCTTCGATCAGAGTCCGATGAATACGGCTCTGATGCCGCGATGTTCATCGACTCCGCAGCAGACACGCTGCAGGGCGGTAAGCGTCTGCGCGCACGTTTCTGCCATGCCGGATGGCGCGCGGTGGCACGCTTCGCCGACCGCGCTGCCGCTGAGACAGATGCCGTGTGGGACCTCTGCGCCGCGCTGGAAATCTTCCAGTCAGCGGCACTCGTGCACGACGATCTGATCGACAACTCCGACACCCGACGCGGGCGCCCGGCAGCGCATCGCGCGCTGGAGCAGCAGCACCGCACGCTGACATGGTCTGGGAATGCTGAGACATTCGGCCGTGCATCCGCGATTCTGCTCGGCGATCTGCTTGTCGCGTGGAGCGATGATCTGCTCGAGCAGTCGCTGGCCGGACACCCGCAGGCGCCTGACGTGCGCCGGCAGTATGCCCGCATGCGCCGCGATGTCACCACAGGGCAGTTCCTCGATATCGCTGAGGAATCCGCGTGGCAGGTGAATCCTGCATCCGAGCACGCGGATCGTGCACTGCGGGTCGTCTCCCTGAAATCAGCGCGATACAGCATCGAACAGCCGCTGCTGCTCGGCGCGACCCTCGCCGGCGCAGATGCGGCTCAGCAGGATGCGCTGCGGAAATTCGGGCATCCGATCGGCATGGCGTTTCAGCTGCGCGATGATGTCCTCGGAGTGTTCGGCGATGAGACGGTCACCGGAAAGCCGACGGGCGATGATCTGCGCGAGGGCAAGCGAACGGTTCTGATCGCGTTCACGCGAGAGCGACTGAGCGCCTCGGCCTGCCGAGTGCTGGATGAACTTCTCGGCGATCCGGACCTCACACCCGCTCAGGTGTCGGCCCTGCAGTCAACGATCGCCGATTCCGGCGCACTCGCCCGAGTGGAAGAACTCATCGCTTCTTACGCGCAGCAGGCCGACCGGGCGCTCTCCGGCGCACGGCTCGACAATGCTTCCGTCAGCGAGCTGCGAGACCTCGCCCGGGCAGCGACAGTACGAACGGCCTGATCTCAGGCGAGAGTGCGCGCTATCCGGCGGACCGGGCTCTTGTGACCGTCCAGGAGCGCGGCGATCGGAGTGCGACCCAGTTCTTCCTGTTCACTCAGAAGCCAGTCGATGACCTCGTCATCGGTGAGCCCTGCATCCTTGAGGACGATGATCGTGCCCCGCAGTGATGCGAGGGGCTCTCCGTCGACGATGAAGATCGACGGAACCCCGAACGTTCCGTTGCGGGTCGAGCCGATCAGATAGTGCTCGGCGATGAGGCGCCGCACCCGTCCCAGCGGCTCATCGAGAATCTCGACGAGATCGGGCGTGGTCAGCCACTTGATGGCGGGGGTTTCGGGAGCAGTCTCAGACACGTTCTGACTATCTCATTTCCCGGGGAACATCGCACATCGTCCCATTATTCACTTAAGTAACATCTGCCCCTTTGGTTGACATCTGTATACATCCGTGTCAGCGTTTTACGAGCCCAAAAGGGGGAACTTTGAGACTCGATACCGAGCAACACCGCACCCGTTACGCGCAGATCGGCGTCCCAGCAGCCGTTCTGGGGGTTCTCGCGGGCGCATTCAGTGCCGCCCCAGCCAGCGCTGCCATGCCTGCTATGCCTGCGGAAACCGGCTCGCATCAGCGCCTCGCCACCGTACCGACATCAGCAGTGCTGAAATCGGTCCCGGCCCACACGACGCCAGCCGCCTACACCGTGCAATACGGAGACACCGTCGCCGCGATCGCCGCCAGGTTCGGCCTGGCGACCGTCGATGTGCTCACGTGGAACGACCTCGGTTGGCGCTCAGTGATCTACCCGGGCCAAAGCCTCAGGCTCACCGCGCCTGCAGCCGCACCGGCTCCAGCGCCTGCACCGTCTCCTGCACCTGCTCCGTCTGCGCAGACGCACACCGTTGTCGCGGGCGACACCATCTTCGCCATCGCACAGAAGTACGGCACCTCGATCGACGCGATTCTGGCGGCGAACGGGCTGAGCCGCGATTCGGTCATCTACCCAGGGCAGGTCATCGCGATCTCCGCTGCTGCCAGTCCCCAGCCCGCTCCCGCGCCGGCTCCCGCCGCGGTGCCGCCCGCCGCGCCTGACACTGCTGGCACCACGCACATGGTTGTCGTCGGCGACACTCTCTTCGCGATCGCCCAGAAGTACGGCACCTCGGTGGCTGCACTGTATGCGGCTAACGGTCTCGGCCCCTCGTCGATCATCTATCCCGGCCAGAGCATCATCGTCGCCGCCGCCGCAGAGGCGCCAGCATCCACCCCGGCGCCGGCCGAAACGGCCGTGCTCAACGCGCCGCAGGCCGAGAACGCGGCCATGATCATCGGGATCGGGCGTGAACTGGGCGTTTCAGAACGCGGCATCGCGATTGCCCTGGCCACCTCGATGGTCGAGTCGTGGCTGCGCAACCTCGATTGGGGCGACCGCGACTCACTGGGCCTGTTCCAGCAGCGTCCCAGTACGGGCTGGGGCACACCAGAGCAGGTCATGGATCGCGATCGCAGCATCCGCGTCTTTTACGGTGGTCAATCAGACCCGAACGGCAGCACGACCCGCGGTCTGCTCGACATCCCAGGGTGGGAGAGCATGACCTTCAGCGAGGCCGCACAGTCCGTGCAGATCTCGGCGTACCCAGAGCGCTATGGCGCCTGGGAGACCGCTGCCTACGAATGGATCGCACTTTATGGCTGATTCCCCGGTGTTTCCGCGCCGAAAGGGTGAGCCGCTCCCCTGGCTTTCAGCCAGTTCTTCATAGACTCTGTACGTGACGAGCAATCAGCAGGCCGACCCCCTCATTGGGCGGCTTGTCGACGGCCGGTACCGAGTGCGTGCACGAATCGCGCGCGGCGGGATGGCCACGGTGTACGTCGCCACCGATCTTCGGCTGGAGCGCCGCATCGCGCTGAAGGTGATGCACGGACACCTCAGCGATGACACCGTGTTCCAGAGCCGGTTCATCCAGGAGGCTCGCGCGGCCGCCAGACTCGCCGATCCGCACGTGGTCAACGTCTTCGATCAGGGTCAGGATGGCGAGCTCGCCTACTTGGTCATGGAGTACCTCCCTGGCATCACGCTGCGTGAGTTGATGCGTGAACAGCGTCGACTGACCATTGCGCAGACCATCACGATCATGGATGCGATCCTTTCTGGGCTTGCCGCTGCGCACAAAGCCGACATCGTGCACCGCGATGTGAAGCCGGAGAACGTCCTCCTCGCTGAAGACGGTCGGATCAAGATCGGTGACTTCGGCCTCGCCCGAGCGACGTCGGCGAACACGGCAACGGGCGCGCAGCTGCTCGGCACGATCGCATACCTCGCCCCCGAACTCGTCACGCGCGGCACTGCGGATGCCCGTAGCGATATCTACGCCCTCGGCATCATGCTCTACGAGATGCTCACAGGTGAGCAGCCGTACAAGGGCGAGCAGCCGATGCAGATCGCCTTCCAGCATGCGACAGAGTCGGTACCGCGCCCCAGCGTGCGCAATCCCGGCGTGCCTGAGCAGCTGGACGAACTCGTGCTGTGGTCGACCGAGAAGTCACCGGACGAGCGACCCGATAACGCCCAGCAGATGCTCGATCGCCTGCGCGAAATCGAACGCGATCTCGGGGTCTCCCCCATGGCCGCCACGACAGCGACCACGCCGTTGCGCTCGCAGAGCGACTCCGGCGAGCTCACCAAGGTCATGCCATCGATGATGGTGATCGACGATCCGACCGGTCCCGTGATTGCGGCTCAGCCCATGGACAACGCGACGCTGCTGCGACGCAGAACGTCCAAGCGGCGTGCACGCGGGGCGTTCCTGCTGTCGCTGGTGCTACTGCTCGCGGTGTTGGCCGGTGGCGCCGGATGGTGGTTCGGCTCAGGGCCGGGATCTCTCGTTGGAGTTCCGCCCGTCGCGGGCCTCAGCTATGAGGCTGCGTCAGCATCGCTGATCGAAGAAGGTTTCCTGCCTGTGCGTGTCGATGAGAGTTCGGTCGATGTGGATGCCGAGACCGCCATCCGAAGCCAACCAGGCAAGGGCGAAAAGCTCGATAAGGGCGCCGAGGTGCACGTGATCATCTCGACCGGTCCGGCTGCGCACACCGTTGAGGCGCTGAATGGCAAGGCTGAGCAGGAAGCCAGGGACTATCTGTCGACTCTCAAGGTCAACGTCGCGGACGAGACTCTCGAGCTGTATTCCGACGCCGCGGCAGACATCGTCATCAATGCTTATGTGACTCCTCGCGCAGGCGGCGAGGATTACGTCTGCGGTGACGGCTGTGAGCTCTTCGAAGATGATTCCGTGAAGCTGTTCGTTTCGCTCGGCAGTCTGCCCGATGTCGTCGGGATGCTTGCGGCGGATGCTGTCGCCACCCTCGATGAGAAGGGCATCACAGTCACGGAGCAATTCGAGGAGTTCAGCGACTCCGTCGAACAGGGCATCGTGATCTCGATGGCGGAGCGCTCCGAGCAAGGCAACTGGCAACGGGGAGATTCAACGTCACTCGTGGTCTCGAAGGGGCCTCAGCTGTTCGAAGTGCCGAATGTCACCGGACTTACCCGCGATGAAGCCGCCCAGAAGCTCCGAGACTCCGGCTTCGAGCCCACTTGGAACGGCCTGTGGAGTGCGCTCGACAACGGCAACACCGAAGTCACCGGCACCGACCCGGCATCAGGCTCGATGCGACGTGCGTCCACTGAGGTGTACATGCAGATCCGTGGCGTTCTTTAGCCCAAAACACACAAACCGTCCTTCCCGAGCATCCGGAAGGGCGGTTTGTGTGTTCTCGATCAGGCTTGCTCAACCAGCGGATGCCAGAATGCGGCGGATGCGAGCGATCAGTGCCGCCGCACCGTCTTCAAGGTCGTCGGAACCGACCAGGATCACTCGATATCCGGCATCCTCCAGCAATTGCACTCGCGTGAGGTCCTGCAGCCATCTGCGACGTGAAGTGCGATGCTCATCGCCCTGGTACTCGATGATCAGCCGCGCATCGCGGTATCCGAGATCACCGTGCCGTATCCCCTTCGTTGTCCGCACCGCGAGCTGCACTTCAGGCTCGGGTAACCCACCGGCGACCAGCGCGAGCCGCAACAATGATTCGCGCGGAGAGTCCACGGGACTCCGAACCATTCCCAACGCCCACTGCAGCGCCGCCACACCACGCCGTCTCCCGTGCCGGGCAATAGCCTCGGTCAGCTGCTCCATCGTGCACAGCGCCGGGCGGCGCCCATCGTCATCTCTCTCGCCGCTGATGAGAAAGTCTCCGACGGCGACAAGCCATTCTCGAGAGATGAGCGTCGACAGCTGACACCAGACATCAGCGGGCGCACATACGTGGATGCTCCCCACGAAGTAAGTGACGAGGTCGTTCTCCGTTCGTTCCCAGCCGACCACGCCGGGCCGACGGATGCGGCCTCGCTTCCCCAAAGCCATGACATGCAGAACATCGTCATCATCGTCCTCATGGTCGTCATCAGCCGGCAGCGGCATCCGCCAGATTTCAGCCGCCGTCCGATGACTGAACACGTGGTGGGGCTGGAGCGTCTTGCTGAGTGCCGCGCAGCGGTCCGAGAGGCTCTCCGGCGACTCAGCCGCACGCACGCCGTGGAACGGTCGCTGGAGGTCGTGTCCTCGCATCCGCTTCTCGCCCAGGCCGCGCGCGGAGCCTGACTGCACCTGAAACGCAGTGGACTTGAGTGGACGAGGCAGTGGAATCCGAGGTCGCATGCCCCGATCCTGCCGCGCATCCGGCGATCCCCGCTCGCGTTGTCCACAGCCCCGGCCGAGAACACGCAAACCGCCCTTCCCCGCGATCAGGAAGGACGGTTTGTGTGTTCTCGACGCTTGCGGAAGCGCGCTCAGCGCTTCTCGAGCTCCTCGGCGACCAGGAAGGCGAGCTCGAGGCTCTGCATGTGGTTCAGGCGCGGGTCGCAGAGGCTCTCGTAGCGGGTCGCGAGGGCGGCCTCGTCGATGCGCTCCGAGCCGCCGAGGCACTCGGTGACGTCATCGCCGGTGAGCTCGACATGGATGCCCCCGGGGAACGTCCCGACGGCGCGATGTGCCTCGAAGAAGCCGCGCACCTCGTCGACCACGTCATCGAAGTGACGCGTCTTGTAGCCGGTGGGCGTCGTGATGCCATTGCCGTGCATCGGATCGGTGACCCACAGCGGGGTCGCACCCGAGTCGCGGACTGCTTCCAGCAGCGGCGGCAGCGCATCGCGAATCTTGCCCGCACCCATACGCGTGATGAAGGTCAACCGGCCCGGCTCGCGGTTCGGGTCAAGCTTGTCGATCAGCGCGAGAGCAGTCTCGGGAGTCGTGGTCGGGCCGAGCTTCACACCGATGGGGTTGCGAATCTTGGAGAAGTAGTCGACGTGCGCGCCGTCGAGGTCGCGCGTGCGCTCCCCGATCCACAGGAAGTGCGCCGAGGTGTTGTACGGAGTGTCCGTACGCGAGTCGATACGCGTCATCGGGCTCTCGTAATCCATCAACAGGCCCTCGTGGCCGGTGAAGAACTCGACGCGCTTGAGCTCCTCGAAGTCGGCTCCTGCGGCCTCCATGAATTTGATGGCCCGGTCGATCTCGGCGGCCATGCGCTCATAGCGCTGGTTGGCGGGGTTCGACGCAAAGCCCTTGTTCCAAGAGTGCACCTCACGCAGATCCGCAAAACCACCCTGCGTGAACGCGCGAATCAGGTTCAACGTGGATGCCGCCGTGTGGTAGCCCTGCAGCAGACGACCGGGGTCGGGCTGGCGTGAGCCCTCGGTGAAGTCGTAGCCGTTGACGATGTCGCCACGGTAAGCGGGAAGCGTGACGTCACCACGAGTCTCGGAGTCGCTGGAGCGTGGCTTGGCGAATTGTCCCGCCATGCGGCCCATCTTCACGATGGGCATCGAGGCGCCATACGTCAGCACGACCGCCATCTGCAGCACCGTCTTGATCCGGTTACGGATCTGATCGGCGGTGGCGCCAGCGAAAGTCTCGGCACAGTCACCACCCTGCAGCAGAAACGCACGACCGGATGCTGCGCGAGCGAGCCGATCACGAAGATTGTCCACTTCACCGGCGAACACCAGCGGAGGAAGCGCCGCGATCTGGCGAGATACGTCCGCAACGCGGTCAGCGTCGGGCCAGGTCGGCTGCTGCTTGATGGGAAGTGTGCGCCAGGCGTCCAGGGCGGCGTCGTGCTGCTGAGGCATTTCCCCAGCTTACTGGCCGCTGGCATCCTCACGCGCCGTCAGTTGCGGCGAGGCATCCGCTCTTTCACACTCGAGGCGTAGACATCGTCATACTGCTGCTCGCCCAGCCTCTGCAGGGCAACCATGATCTCGTCCGTGACCGACCGCAGGATGTATCTGTCGTTCTCCATCCCGGCATACCGGGAGAAGTCCAGGGGCTCACCGATCACGATTCCGACGCGCACAACGCGCGGAACGCTCTGACCGATCGGCATCGCGGTGTCCGTGTCGACCATGACGATCGGGATGACGGGGACCTTCGCCTCGAGCGCCATTCGAGCGATGCCGGTGCGTCCGCGGTAGAGCTTGCCGTCTGGGCTGCGTGTCCCCTCGGGGTAGATGCCCAGCAGGTCACCTCTTCCGAGCACCTGCAACCCCGTGTTCAACGATGCCTCCGAGGCTTTGCCGCCGGATCGATCGATCGGGATCTGGCCGGTGGCCTGCATGAAGAACTTCGTCGCCCAGCCCTTGATGCCGCGGCCGGTGAAGTAGTCGCTCTTTGCGAGGAACGACATCCGTCGATCGATCAGCAGCGGAAGAAAGACTGAATCGGAAACGGAGAGATGGTTACTCGCCAGGATCGCCGCGCCGTGCGTGGGCACGTTGTTTCGCCCCACGATCCAAGGGCGGAAGATCGCCTTGACCACGGGGCCGACCACGACGTACTTCATCAGCCAGTAGAACATCGTCACGAAGTCTATCCCTGAGGCCGCACTCGATGATGACGACGACGCGGATGGCGCCCGACGCGACCGCAACTGAGTGTCATAAAACACGCGACTGAATTCCAAAATCGCCGTATTTTAGAGACTGTTGTGCCCTAGACTCGTGGGAACCCGTGCTCGACCGGTACCGAAGGAGTTGCCGTGGTTCAATTCGAAGTCCCCGCGATCGTCCCTGCTGATCCCGATGCGAACATCACCGATCTATTGGTGAAGCGCGTCGAGAGCACACCCGACCTCGCACTGTTCTCTGTTCCGGATGGTGGGGGATGGCGCAACATCAGCGCTGCCGACTTCCAGACCGCCGTGATCGCTCTCTCTAAGGGCTTTGTCGCGGCCGGCATCCAGCCCGGTGAGAAGGTTGGATTCCTGGCCCGCACCACCTACGATTGGACGCTGGTCGACTTCGCTCTGTTCTACGCCGGTGCCGTGATGGTGCCGATCTACGAGACCAGCTCCCCCGCGCAGATCCAGTGGATCATGGAAGACTCCGGCGCGATCGCACTCATGATCGAGTCGGCCGATCACTTCGCCAAGCTCGACGAGGTGCGCGGCGACCTGCCACTGATCCGTGAGGTCTGGCAGCTACACCTGGGCGCGATCGACTCGCTCACCGCAGCCGGCATCGGTGTCGAGGATGCCGAGATCGAACGTCGCCGCAATCTCGCTGTGGGCTCGGACATCGCAACATTGATCTACACGTCCGGCTCGACCGGCCGTCCGAAGGGATGCGTGCTGACGCACAGCAACTTCGTAGAGCTCTGCCGCAACTCCGCCAGGGCGCTCAGCGCCGTCGTGGAGAACCCCGGCGCCTCCACCCTGCTGTTCATCACCACGGCGCACATCTTCGCGCGGTTCATCTCGCACCTCAACATCCACGCCGGTGTGCGCACGGGGCACCAGCCCGATACGAAGCAGTTGCTGCCGGCGTTGGGCTCGTTCAAGCCGACCTTCCTCCTCGCTGTGCCGCGCGTGTTCGAAAAGGTCTATAACTCGGCGGAGCAGAAGGCAGAGGCAGGTGGCAAGGGCAAGATCTTCCGTGCCGCCGCCGCCACCGCGATCGAGCACTCTCGACTGCTCGAAGAGGGCAAGAAGATTCCGTTCGGGATGAAGATCAAGTTCGTCCTGTTCGACAAGCTCGTCTACAGCAAGCTCCGCGCGGCCATGGGCGGCAATATCGCCTATGCCGTGTCGGGGTCTGCTCCCCTGGGTCCGCGCCTCGGCCACTTCTTCCACAGTCTGGGCGTCGTGATCCTGGAGGGCTACGGTCTGACCGAGACGACCGCGCCCGCGACGGTCAACCTGGCAGACAAGTCCAAGATCGGCTCGGTCGGCCCCGCGCTGCCCGGCGTCGGCGTCCGTCTCGCGGATGACGGCGAGATCGAAGTGCGCGGCATCAACGTCTTCAAGGAGTATTGGAACAACCCGGAGGCCACCGCCGAGTCCTTCCGCGATGGGTGGTTCCGCACCGGTGACATCGGCAGCTTCGACTCAGAGGGCTTCCTCACCGTGACCGGCCGCAAGAAAGAGATCATCGTCACCGCTGGCGGCAAGAACGTCGCCCCCGCGGCGCTCGAGGATCCGATTCGCGCGAACCCGATCATCAGCCAGGTCGTCGTCGTCGGCGATAAGAAGCCGTTCATCTCGGCTCTGATCACGCTCGACCCTGAGATGTTGCCGACCTGGCTCGGCAACAACGGCCTTGCCACAGACATGTCTCTCGCGGAGGCGTCGAAGAATGACGCCATCCGAGCCGAAGTGCAGCGTGCTGTTGATGTCGCGAACGGCAAAGTCTCGCGCGCCGAGTCGATCCGCAAGTTCACGATCCTCGACTCCGAGTGGACCGAAGACAGCGGCCACCTCACGCCGAAGATGTCGATCAAGCGCAACGTGATCATGTCGGACTTCGCCGACGAAGTAACCGCGATTTATGACGAGCCGGTCACCACAACGAACGTGGCGCTCGGCGGCTGATACATATACCGAGACAAATGGCCCCGCCACGGCGGGGCCATTTGTCGTTCAGAACCAGTCGCTCTCACGCACTTCGCGCATCGCAATCTTGCGATCCTGCGGCGTGAGCCGCGTGAGGTACAGTTTTCCGTCGAGATGGTCGGTCTCGTGCTGCAGCGCCTGAGCGAGCAGCCCCTCCCCCTCGAGAACAACAGGATTCCCGTCGAGGTCGATACCTTCGACGCGTGCCCACGGGTGCCGCAGCGCGTCGTGCCAGATGCCGGGCACTGACAGGCACCCTTCGCCGGTCGGTACTGCCTCTCCGCGAACCTCGGTCAGCACCGGGTTGAGCACGTAGCCGATGTCGCCATCGATGTTGTAGCTGAACGCCCGCACGGCGAAACCGATCTGGGGAGCTGCGACGCCGGCACGGCCAGGAAGTTCAACGCTGTCGACGAGGTCCGCGACCAGGGATCGCACGCCGTCATCGATCTCCTCGATCGGCGCACACACCGTACGCAATACCGGGTCTCCGAAGACCCGGATCTCACGAACCGCCATCAGGCCGCGCTCGTGCGCAGGCCCTCGACAAGGAGCGCTGCCAGCTCGCGAGCCGCCTGGCGGGTCTCGGGCTGCAGATTGGCGAAGACGATCGCGCCGCCGCCGGCGATCTGAGTGTCATACGGCACCCGCACGACGCTTCGTGCACGCGTTGCGAAGTGCGACTCCAACTCGTTCAGACGAACGAGCGGGCTGCCAGGAGTCGACTGGTTGAGCACGATGATTGCGTTACGCGCTTGATCCTCGTACCCGTTGGTCTCGAGCCAGGTCAGCGTCTCCGATGCCAGACGTGCCTCATCGACGCTGAGCCCGGACACGACGATGAGCTGATCAGCCAGATCCAGCGTCGCGCCCATCACCGAGTGCACGATGCCCGTTCCGGTGTCGGTGAGCACGAGCGAGTAATAGTGCGCAGCGACGTTCGCGACATCACGATAGTCGTCGTCGTTGAACGCCTCGGCGATACGAGGGTCGGTGTCGGATGCGAGCACATCAAGTCGCGTGGTGTCTCGCGCAACGATCGCGGAGATGTCGTGGTAGCCCTTGACCTCTTCGTGGATGCGCACAAGATCACGCACCGACTTGCCGTTGGCGCGCACGATGCGGTCAGCCAGCGTTCCACGGTCGGGGTTGGCGTCCACGGCGATAACACGGTCATCGCGGGCGTCTGCCAGGGCCATGCCCAAAAGTGCCGTGATCGTGGTCTTACCGACGCCGCCCTTGCGCGACAGCACTGGTACGAACCGGGCGCCGCCGACGAGCGGAGCGGCGATTCGCGCGGTCAGCGCCTTACGCGCGCGTGCACGCTTACCGTCGCCGATGTTGATCTTTCGACCGGAAAGCGTGTACAGGAAGTGGCTCCAAGCACCCTCCGGCTCTGGCTTGGTCTGCTGGTGCGGGTCGAGCAGACGATCGGCGGTCAGCAGATCGGCGGATTCGCGAGTCGACTGGCCGAGTTGGTCGCCCAGACGCCTTGACGTCAGCGCGACCTCGGGTCGCGTGACAGCCGGTCGCTGCACGATTGCCGTCTCAGTGGGCTTCGGATCTTTCGGGGCAGTGTTCACGGTCTCGCTCTTCGTCTTCTCCGCGGACAGGGTCTCTGTCGACACGTTTTCTCTCGACGCACTCTTTGGCGACACGTTCTCTGGCGACACGGATGCCGCAACTGTCGGTTCCGGCGTCGTGGATGCTTTCGCATCCTTTTTCAGCTCTGCGGCGATCCACGCGGATGTGGCGCTCTCGCTGCGCGGCGCGGAGGCTGACACGTTCTCTGCCGCCGGCTTTGCTGTGGCCTTCGCGGGCTCGGGCTTCGGCTCGACCCGCTTCTCGACAGGCGCAGGCTTCTCCGCAGGCGCCGGCTTCTCCGCAGGCGCAGGCTTCGCCTTCGGCTTGGCCTTCTTCGACTTCGCCGTTGCGGGCGCAGCGGCGACCGCAACCTCCGGTTCCACAATCACCTCGGCGGTCACTGCGTCGTCGGTGGATGCGTTGTCCGCAGCATCCGCGCCCTTGGATGCATCCGGTTCGGGTTCGACGATCGCTTCCACGACGTCCTCCACCGGCTCCTCGATGGGCAGTTCGATGACGATGCCGGTGCGATCCTCCTGGATGCGTCCCACCTGCACTTCATCCTTCTCCGGCGGCACGTCCTTCACGATTTCCTCGTCGACAATGAGTTCTGAAAGGATCTCTCCGTCCAGGACGGAATCGTCGACGAGGTCGTCGTCTTCATCACGCGGAAGCGCGACGTTGACCTGCGCGGTCGCCCCAATGATTCCCAGGGCGGTCGTGTCCAACGAGGCTGCCTCGTCGAGAACGCCGTGGGAATCATCCCCCGCAGAGTCGGGTGTGTTCTTCGATGTCACTGTGTCACTCCAAGCTTGTGCGAGCGTGTCGCCTGCACAAGATTACTTGGCTGGACTGATTACAACCAAAAGGTCACCTGCGTCAACCTGTTGGGTGGCCCCGATTGCGAGCCGTTCGATCACGCCGTCGACGGGTGCGGTGATGGCCGCTTCCATCTTCATTGCCTCGATGGATGCGACAGGTTCACCGGCGCGAACTGACGTTCCGACTTCGACCTTCAGCGAGACCACGCCGGAGAATGGTGCTGCTACCTGACCGGGCTTGGAGGTGTCAGCCTTCTCGACCACATGCGCATTGACGGTAACCGAGCGATCCCTGACAAACACTGGGCGCAGCTGACCGTTCAGCGTGGTCATGACGGTGCGCATTCCGCGATCGTCCACCTCACCGATCGCCTCAAGACCGACGTAGAGCTGCACGCCGCGGTCGATCTCCACCACGTGTTCCTGGCCCTGCACGAGCCCGTATAGGTAGTCGCTTGTGTCGAGCACCGACAGGTCCCCGAACAGCTCGCGCTGCTGGGCGAACTCGCGCGTCGGTTCCGGGAAAAGCAATGTGTTCAGACGTTCGCGTCGCTCCTGGCTGGTACCGGCCAGCGCCCGCTCATCGTCTGCAGAGATCTCCGTGACCCCGAGTCGCACCTCGCGACCCGCGAGCACCTTGGTACGGAAGGGTTCAGGCCAGCCGCCAGGCAGATCGCCCAGTTCACCGGCCATGAACCTGACGACCGAGTCCGGCACGTCGTACTTCTCGGGGTTGGCCTCGAAGTCTGCGGGGTCGGCGCGTACTGCGGCGAGGTGCAGGGCGAGGTCGCCGACCACCTTCGACGACGGCGTCACCTTCGGCACTCGCCCAAGAATCCGGTCGGCTGCGGCGTACATGTCCTCGATGAGCTCGAAGTCATCCGCAAGTCCCAGCGCCTTGGCCTGCTGGCGCAGGTTCGACAGCTGTCCACCGGGAATCTCGTGGTGGTAGACGCGTCCGGTGGGGCCAGGTAGCCCCGATTCAAATGGCGCGTACTGGTTGCGCACGGCTTCCCAGTAGGGCTCGAGATCGGATACGCCATCCAGATCGATACCGCTGTCGCGGTCGGTGTGCGCCAGCGCCGCCACGAGCGACGAGAGCGAGGGCTGGCTGGTCGTGCCAGACAACGGAGCGGATGCGGCATCCACCGCGTCGACGCCGGCGTTACTGGCCGCGAGCAGAGTCGCAAGCTGGCCGCCAGGGGTGTCGTGGGTGTGCAGATGCACCGGCAGGTCAAAGCGCTCGCGCAGCGCGGTGACGAGCTTTGCCGCCGCGGCCGGACGCAGGAGCCCTGCCATGTCCTTGATGGCGAGGATGTGCGCCCCGGCATCCACGATCTGCTCGGCAAGGCCGAGGTAGTAATCGAGCGTGTACAGGTCCTCGGCCGGATTCAGAAGGTCGCCGGTGTAGCAAAGCGCCACCTCAGCGATCGCCGTACCTGTGGCGCGCACGGCGTCGATTGCCGGGCGCATCTGTGAGACGTCGTTGAGCGCGTCGAAGATGCGGAAGATGTCGACGCCACTGGCAGCGGCCTCGGCGACGAACGCCTCGGTCACCGCCGTCGGGTAGGGCGTGTAGCCCACAGTGTTGCGGCCACGCAGCAGCATCTGAATGTTGACGTTCGGCAGCGCGGTGCGCAGCTTGTCCAGACGCTCCCACGGGTCCTCACCAAGGAAGCGGAGAGCGACGTCGTAGGTCGCGCCTCCCCAGGCCTCGACCGACAACAATTCAGGGGTGAGGCGAGCAAGGTAGGGCGCCGCGGCGACGAGATCCTTGGTGCGCACGCGCGTGGCCAGCAGCGACTGGTGGGCATCGCGGAACGTCGTGTCCGTGATCGCCAGTGCGCTCTGTTCGCGCAAGCTCTTCGCGAATCCTTCTGGACCAAGCTCCAGCAGACGCTGACGTGAACCAGGTACCGGCTGCGTGGTCAGGTCGACACTCGGCAACTTCGACACGGGATCGGCCGCACCGGGGTGCCCGCCGTTGGGCTTGTTGACGGTGACATCGACAAGCCAGTTCAGCAGCTTGGTGCCACGATCCTTTGAGACGCGGCCCTGGAGCAGGTCGGGGCGTTCGTCGATGAAGGACGTGCTGACATCGCCTGCGACGAATGCATCATCGGCCAGCAGCGCCTGCAGGAACGGGATGTTCGTGGAAACGCCGCGGATGCGGAACTCCGCCAGCGCGCGACGGGCGCGTCCGACGGCTGCTTCGAAGTCACGTCCGCGACAGGTGAGCTTGGAGAGCATCGAATCGAAGTGCGGGCTGATCTGCGCGCCCTGGTGCACCGTGCCACCATCGAGACGGATGCCTGCACCGCCCGGCGAGCGGTAGGTGGTGATCTTGCCCGTGTCAGGGCGGAAGCCCTGCGTGGGGTCCTCGGTGGTGATGCGGCACTGCAGAGCTGCACCGCGCAGATGGATGTCCCCCTGCTGCAATCCGAGTTCGGCAAGCGTGGCCCCTGCGGCGATACGCATCTGCGTCTGCACGAGATCCACGTCTGTGACTTCTTCGGTGACCGTGTGCTCGACCTGAATGCGCGGGTTCATCTCGATGAAGACGACCTCACCGGTGCGCTCTCCCGCCGTTTCCAGCAGGAACTCAACGGTGCCGGCATTCTCATAACCGATCGAACGCGCGAAGGCGATGGCGTAGCCATGCAGCGCAGTGCGGATGCTGTCATCCAGGTTCGGCGCCGGGGCGATCTCGACGACCTTCTGGTGGCGGCGCTGCACCGAGCAGTCACGCTCGAACAGATGCACTGTCTCGCCGGTCTTGTCGGCGACGATCTGCACTTCGATGTGACGCGGGCGCAGAACCGCCTGCTCAAGGAACATGCGCGCGTCGCCAAAAGCGCTCTCTGCCTCACGCATCGCTTCAGCAAGTGCCGGGGCGAGTTCGCCCATACTCGCCACGCGACGCATACCGCGGCCACCACCACCGGCCACAGCCTTGGCGAACAGCGGGAAGCCGATCTCGTCGGCTTGAGCCACGAGCACGTCTACGTCGGAGGACGCTTCCGTTGAGCGAAGAACGGGGACACCAGCCTCGATCGCATGGCGTTTCGCCTCGACCTTGTTGCCCGCCATCTCGAGAACGTTCGAGGGCGGCCCGATGAAGACGATGCCGGCCGCTGCGGCTTTCTCGGCAAGCTCGGGATTCTCGGAGAGAAATCCGTAGCCGGGGTAGATCGCATCGGCACCCGACTCGAGCGCGACACGGACGATCTCGTCGACGTTGAGATAGGCGCGCACCGGATGCCCGCGCTCCCCGATCTCGTAGGCCTCATCGGCCTTCAACCTGTGCTGCGAACCGCGGTCCTCGTAAGGAAAGACAGCGACAGTGCGCGCTCCCACTTCAAAGGCGGCTCGAAAGGCACGAATGGCGATCTCGCCACGGTTGGCCACAAGAATCTTCTGGAACATGCACACCTCTGATGACTCGACGTACGGCATTTTTGACGCACACGGGGCGGGGCTGAGTGTCTTCCAAGCCTAGGGGACTGTAACGTGGTCTACGTGCACGTACTCAGCGTCAGCTCTCTCAAGGGAGGCGTCGGCAAGACGACCGTGACTCTCGGGTTGGCCTCAGCGGCCTTCGCCCGAGGCGTCCGGACCCTCGTCGTTGACCTCGATCCGCAGTCCGATGTGTCAACCGGAATGGACATTCAAGTCGCCGGCAGACTCAACATCGCTGATGTTCTGGCGAACCCGAAGGAGAAGGTCGTTCGGCAGGCGATCACGTCCAGCGGCTGGGCGAAGGTGCACCCGGGGACGATCGATGTTCTCATCGGCAGCCCCTCCGCCATCAACTTCGATGGCCCGCACCCGAGCGTGCGCGACGTGTGGAAGTTGGAAGAGGCCCTGGCCTCTGTCGAGAGCGACTACGACCTCGTTCTCGTCGACTGCGCTCCCTCGCTGAACGCACTGACCCGCACGGCCTGGGCGGCGAGTGACCGCGTGATGGTTGTCACCGAGCCTGGTCTGTTCTCCGTGGCAGCAGCCGACCGCGCCCTTCGCGCCATCGAAGAGATCCGCCGTGGTCTCTCCCCCCGTCTTCAGCCGCTCGGCATTGTCGTGAACCGCGTGCGACCGCAGTCGATCGAGCACCAGTTCCGCATCAAGGAACTTCGCGACATGTTCGGGCCCCTCGTCCTGAGCCCGCAACTGCCTGAGCGCACGTCGCTGCAGCAGGCGCAGGGTGCGGCGAAGCCACTGCACATCTGGCCCGGCGACTCCGCTCAGGAGCTCGCAGCCGACTTCGACCTGCTGCTGGACCGCATCGTCCGCACCGGCCGCGTTCCTGTTCCGGAGTCCGGCCCGCAGGCCTAACAGCTCGTACGAAAAAATCCCGCCCGGCATCGCCGAGCGGGATTTTTTGGTGAAGTCGTTTAGGCCGTGCGCTTGGCACGACGAGCACCGAGCTCGTCGGCCGGGTCGGAAGCCGTGGTGCTAAGGGCGGTGGCGTTAAGAGCGGCCGGGTCGAATTCAACGAGGGTCGATTCGACCTCGCGAAGGACCTTGCCGACGGCGATGCCAAATACACCCTGACCGCGGCTGACGAGGTCGATGACCTCGTCGTTCGACGTGCACAGGTAGACCGATGCGCCATCGCTCATGAGCGTGGTGCCGGCGAGATCGCGGATGCCTGCAGCACGAAGCTGCTCGACGGCGATGCGAATCTGCTGCAGCGAGATGCCGGTGTCAAGCAGTCGCTTGACGAGCTTGAGTACGAGGATGTCGCGAAATCCGTACATACGCTGCGAGCCAGATCCGCTGGCGCCGCGAACGGTGGGAACGACAAGCTCAGTGCGTGCCCAGTAGTCCAGCTGACGGTAGGTGATGCCGGCTGCACGAGCAGCGATCGCACCGCGGTAACCCACTTCATCATCCATCGCGGGCAGACCGTCCGTGAAGAGAAGTTCGGGCACGAACCGTGAGTCGCCTGCAAGCTCATCGGCATTCATTTGAAATCCTCTCTGGAACCGTTACCTCCACGCTAGAGCAGTGCCGGGGCACCGGCAATGACATCCACCCTTGGTGGAAGGTGTGTCGCAACCAGTTCGTTACGGAAGCACTCGAGCGAGCGCTTCCTTGACGAAGAGCGAGCGCACTTCATCGATTTTTGTCGCCAATTCCGGAGCCATTTCGCGCGCTTTACCGCGGGACGTGGCATCCGTTCGGCGAAGGAGCGATGACATCGCCGATTCGATCAGCGACACCTCCCGCTCGGCACTCTGACGCAGGCTCCGCAGGTGTCGTGGCTCAATGCCATGGCGATCGAGTGCGACCAGACCACGCAAGAGCATCACAGTCGGCTCTGGGTACGTCTCGGCCGCAGCGATGATGCCCGTGCTGATCGCGTCGTTCAGAATCTGGGGGCCCGCACCAGCAGCCGACAGCAGCTCATCGCGGCGGTAGCGACGCGGCACGGGTGCGATGGAGGGCGGAGGCGCGAGCGTTGACGCCGTCTCGCCGTCTGCCTCAGCCTCGTCGAGCTGTTCGCGGATGACGCTCAGCGGCAGATAATGATCGCGCTGCAGGGTGAGTCCGAGCCGCAGACGGTCAATGTCTGCCTGCGAGAACTTGCGGTAGCCGGACTCAGTGCGCGACGGGCTGACAATGCCTTGAACCTCGAGGAAACGTAGCTTGCTGGAGGTGAGATCGGGAAACTCCGGAGTCAGCCTCGCAAGTACCTGACCGATACTCAGAAGACCCGCGGACGCTGAGCGATCGCGGGCGTGAAGTGCTGCCATCAGTTATTCGCCGCCGCAATATCTGCGGGCGACGCAAAGAAGTTCAGGCGGAATTTGCCGACGCGCAGCTCATAGCCGGTCGCCAGGGCGCTGCGGTCGACGCGCTCTCCGTTGACGTACGTGCCATTGAGCGAACGCTGATCGACAATCTCGAACGTGCCAGCAGACCGGGTGATCTCGGCGTGACGACGCGAGACGGTGACATCGTCGAAGAAGATGTCTGCCTCTGGGTGTCGGCCGATGGTGGTGACGTCGGTGTCTAGCAGGTAGCGTGCGCCAGCGAGGGCGCCGGAACGAACCAGCAGGAGGGCAGACCCAGACGGGAGTGCGGCGATCGCCGACTGCTCCACATCGGTGAGGTCGGCTCCGAACGGCACAAACGAAAGATCGGAATCGTGTCCGAACGTCTGTGTGGCGTCGTGTCGCTGCTCGCCGTCACGGTGAATCGCCGTGTTCTGTGCCGATCGGCTTTCGTAATCTGTCACGTTGGCCCTCCTCTTCCCCCCAGACTAACTGATCGGATGCCACCGCCGGGAGTGTCTGGATGACTCAGCCACCGCATATCGCCCTTTCCTATGGTGGAGATGTGCACACACTCCAACTTCGACGTTCCCTTGCCCCGGTCGCGCTGGCTGCAACACTGCTCGCGACACTCCTCGTGCTGTTCGCGTGGCCGCAGTCCGCTGCCGCTCATGACGCGCTGGTCGATTCCTCCCCTGCGGCCGGTTCGACGGTCGAGACGCTTCCCGATGAGCTGACGCTGACATTCAGCGCGGCGCTGATCAGTGGAGAAGGCACGACCGCAGTCGAGGTGCTGGATGCCGAAGGCAACTCGGTCACGGATGGTGCGCCGACCGTGGACGGCGCGATGGTGGTTCAGCCTCTCGTCGCCGAAGCTATGGCGGGCGAGTACACCGTGTTCTGGCAGGTGCTTTCCAGCGACGGGCATCCCACGGACAACACGAACGAAGAACTCACCTTCACCGTGACGACGAGCACACTCGCGGAAACGATCGAGCCTTCAACCGAGCCCACGGCCGAGCCGAGCGCCGAGTCGACGATGAATCCCACCGACGACGCGACCACGACTCCCACTGACGAGGCCACAGAGACTCCCGCCGCATCCGATTCAGACTCCGCCACCGGGTGGATCTGGGCGGGCGTCGTTGCCGGCATCCTCGTCATCGCTGGGATCATCGCCTGGCTGGTCGCGCGTGCGCGCCGCACCTCTACCGACTCCGGTTCCGACGTTCCCGCAGAGCGATAAGCTGGAGCCATGCCACATTACGATGTCGTCATCCTCGGTGCGGGCCCTGGCGGCTACGTCGCCGCCGTCCGCAGTGCACAGCTTGGTCTGAGCACCGCAATCATCGAAGAAAAGTATTGGGGTGGAATCTGCCTGAACGTAGGCTGCATCCCCTCCAAGGCTCTTCTGAAGAATGCCGAGCTCGCGCACACCCTGAATCACAAGGCCGAATTCTTCGGTATCTCGGGTGAGTTCACCATCGACTTCGGCAAGGCGTTCGACCGCAGCCGCGAGGTGGCGAACGGCCGAGTCAAGGGCATCCACTTCTTGATGAAGAAGAACAAGGTGACCGAGTACGACGGTCGCGGCACTTTCACTGGCCCGAAGGCGATCTCGGTCGCCAAGGCCGACGGCACGACCGAAGAGGTCACGTTCGACAACGTGATCATCGCCACCGGATCGAAGGTGCGCCTGCTGCCCGGTGTGCAGCTCAGTGAGAACGTCGTCACCTTCGAGGAGCAGATCCTCACCCGTGAGCTCCCCGAGTCGATCGTCATCGTCGGCGCCGGTGCCATCGGCATGGAGTTCGCCTACGTCCTGACGAACTACGGCGTCAAGGTCACCATCATCGAGTTCCTCGACCGTGCGCTTCCCAATGAGGATGCCGATGTGTCGAAGGAGATCACCAAGCAGTACAAGAACTACGGTGTCGACATCCTGACCTCCACCAAGGTCGAGACGATCGTCGACAACGGTTCTTCCGTCACCGTGACCTACACCGGCAAGGACGGCGCGCAGACGTCGATCGATACCGCCAAGGTTCTGATGTCGGTCGGTTTCGCCCCGAACATCGAGGGCTTCGGTCTGGACAAGACCGGTGTGAAGCTCACCGAGCGCGGCGCGATCGACATCGACGACTACATGAAGACGAACGTCGACGGGATCTACGCGATCGGTGACGTCACCGCCAAGCTGCAGCTTGCGCACGTCGCCGAGGCACAGGCCGTCGTCGCCGCCGAGACCATCGGAGGAGCCGAGACGCAGACACTGGGCGACTACCGCATGATGCCGCGCGCGACGTTCTGCTCGCCGCAGGTCGCGTCATTCGGTCTCACCGAGCAGCAGGCCAAGGACGAGGGTCGCGATATCAAGGTCGTGTCGTTCCCGTTCATGGCGAACGGCAAGGCGCATGGCCTCGGCGAGCCGGTCGGTTTCGTCAAGCTCATTGCGGATGCCGAGCACCTTGAGCTCATCGGTGCCCACATGATCGGCCCGGATGTCTCCGAACTGCTTCCCGAGCTCACGCTCGCGCAGAAGTGGGACCTCACGGCACTCGAGCTCGCCCGCAACGTGCACACGCACCCGACGCTGTCGGAGGCACTGCAGGAGGGCTTCCACGGCCTCGCAGGACACATGATCAACTTCTGATCACGTCAGCATTGAAGGCCCGGCACGCTCACGCGTGGCCGGGCCTTCGTCGTTGCGTCGACTGCTGCACCTGGAATCAGGAGGATGCCCCCAGATCAGGACAATTCTGCAGATTCCTCCTGCTCTGGGTCGAAGCTCCTGATTCCGGCGACGCCGCGGAGATCAGATTCCACGCATGGTGATCAGATCGGCAGCGCGCCGGCGCAAAGGCGCGGCTCCGAGCATTCGGATCAGCGCGTTGCGCGCGCTCAACGTGAGTCCAGCCGCTGGGGTTCCCATCGCCATATAGAAGGATGCGCGGCGCTGCGCGCGCCCTGCAGAACACCGCATCCTGCGCTCATAGTCAGTGAAGTCCGCCGTGCCAGCCCGCAGTGACACTTCGATGGCGGATGCCAGAATCCTGGCACCCATCCAACCGAGGTTCATCCCCTGCCCGCCGATCGGACTGGTCTCATGGGCGGCATCTCCGACCAGAGCCACTCTGCCGACGGCGAGCCTCGCCGCACGATGCTGCTGTGCGCGGAACGGCGTCGGCGAAGATGCCTCTGACATCTCGAGATGGATGCCGGTGCGTTCAGCGATCGCGTGAGCGAAGGCCGTCGCATCCTGCAGTCGGTCATGCGGATCCGCGACGACCCATCGCCTGCGCCCCTGCGGGAGCGGAAAAGACTCGACCAGTCCGCTCGGCTCGCAGTGCAGCTGCACTCGCCGACCGAGCATCTCGTCGGCAACATCCGCCATCACCGCAACATCTGCCATCACATAGGAGCCAGCGCCTGGCCGTTCCTGCCATTCGATTCCGAGTTGTCTCCGAATCCCGCTGCGCACGCCGTCAGCTGCAACGACGATCGACGCCGTCGCCTCGCCAAGTGCACCGTCCCCGCCGAGGCTCAGTCGCACGAGGTCACCTTCGTCACGAAGGCTGAGAACGGTGTGGCCGACCTGTAGTGCTCCGGGTTGCAGGCGAGCGAGGCGCTCGCGAAGAAGCGTGTGAGTGCGGCGCTGCGGGAGGATCAGCACGCGCTGCGCTGCCGTGAAGGACACCGATGCCATCATCCGGCCGCCGCAGAGCACTTCTCCCCCGTCGAGACCGAGCGACTCACGGCGAACGTCGTCCCCCAGCCCCACCGCATCCAGCGCTGCTCGACCCGGTGGGTGGATCCCGATCGCCCGGGAACGATCATCAGCGTCGGCGCGCTGCTCGTACACGGCGACTGCGACCCCAGCCTGTGCCAGCAGACAGGCCAGGAGAAGACCGACCGGGCCAGCTCCCACGATCGCGACCTCATGCTTCGGCACGGATCGCCTCCCATCGCAGCTCGAGCCTGGCGGGGAATGCACGGCGTACCTGCCAGCCGCTCGGGGCGACGGCCGAGAGCTCTGCCGCGGTGTACGCGCGCCGGATGCTGGTGAGCCCATCCGGCCGGATGAAGGAACCCGCGAACAGATTCCTCGCGAACGGCAGGGTTCCTGCGGAGAATGCTCGGTAGGCGAACCTGCTGCGCTTTATGTCACGGTGAACAACGAGCCCATCATTACTCACGAGCCGGGTCGAATCGATCAGCGTCTCCTGCAGTTCCTCACGGCTCAGATGGTGCAGTAGGTGGTTGGAGATCACGATGTCGAAGACCTCGCCGGCTTCTGCCAACTCCCTCGTGTGCGCACACCGATATGCCACCGCGCCGCCTCGACTCTTCGCCCAGCGGATCGCCCTGGCATCGGCATCCAGTGCCGTGACATGCACTGTCAGCCCGTCCCTTCGCGCCCAGGCCGCAATCGCCCGCGACACATCTCCTCCTCCGGCGCCGACGTCGAGGAGCCGAATGGGCCGGGTATGCGCGCGTGGCCGGATGTCACGGCGGTACACCGCGCCCCAGCGCGAGACCACGCCGTTGATCAGCGCGAATCGTTCATAGGTGCGCTCCAGCATCCGCAGATCCGCGTGCGGATCATCCATCAGTTCGCGTGTCTCGAGCTCTCTCGCCGAGAGATCACTCCGCACGGCGACCGGGAGCGACGACGGTCAGGAGTGCGGTCTCCGCGGTGAGGCCAGGGCCGAACGCCACCGCGGTGACGCGGTCTCCGTTACGTGTGCTGGCGTCTTCCAGAATCTTCCGCAGCACGAACAGCACCGTCGCGCTGGACATGTTGCCGTACTGCCGCAGAGTCTCGCGAGCCGGCACGAGCTGCTGCTCGGTGAGGCCCAGTTTCTCTTCCACACGGTCCAGGATGCTGCGCCCGCCAGGGTGGATCGCCCAGTGCGTGATCTGCTCGCTGATCGAACCGCCATCGAACGCCTCGGCGAGCGGAGGTTCTCCGACGTACAGCGGCCGGAGCGCGTCGTGGATGTGCTCGCCGATGAGCTGCGGGACCGCCGTCGACAAGACCATCTCGAAACCGTGGTCCCCGATTGTCCACGCCATGTCCTTGTTCCCCTCGGGGATGAGCGCGGTGTGGAACCGGTCGAGCACGAGTCCGGGCACATCAGAATCGAATGTGCGTGCAGTGACGATTCCCGCGGCAGCCCCATCGGCGAAGAGTGAGGTGGCGATGATCATGTCCGGGTCATCCGAGGAACGCAGGTGCAGCGTGCACAGCTCAACGCTGACCACCAGCACTACAGCATCCGGATCTCCGGCGCAGATCTCGCTCGCCGCTCGCAGTGCCGGCATCGAGGCGTAGCATCCCATGAATCCCAGGTGATATCGCCGAGTGCTGTCGCGCAGTCCGAGAGCGCGAACGATCTCGTAGTCGGGCCCTGGGGAGTAGAAACCGGTGCACGAGACGGTGATGACGTGGGTGATGTCGGCGGCGGTGATGTCGCTGTCGCTGTCGGCATCCAAAGCACGTCTGGCCGCCTCAACGTAAAGCCTGCCCGCTTCACGGATATACACCTCGTTGCGCGCTTTCGTACCGGGCTCGAGGAGTAGGCCTGCGGTTCGATCGAAGAACTGCGGCGACTCGGTTGCGGCAGAAAACGACAGCTCTTCGAGCACCGTATATCGCGTATCGATGCCAGAGCCGTTGAATGATGCGGACACGATCCGCTTCGCCAGCCGACCAATATCAGGCTGGGCTGCGAAGACATCGCGGACGTCTTCTTGCACGAGCTGGGTATCAGGAACGATCGTCTGGAGTGATCGGAGCACGGCAGGCCGGGTCATATCGCCACTCAAGCACGACCCGGGGCGTCAGGGAAGGGGTTGCGTCAGATGCCGAGAGCGCGGGCGAGTTTCGATCCGGATGCCGCGTGTCGACCGCCGGCTGCGAAGATCGCTGCCTCGACCGCGGTGAAGAACTCCTCGCGACCTGCGACATCTGCGGGCGCTGCTGGCCCCAGTTCCATCTCCCATTCGCGCCATTCGCGCTCTGTTCCGGCTCGAAGATCGGTGGCACGGACTCGATCATCGACGAACTCCGCGATGACGCCGGCCGGCCCGGTGAGCAGATAGGCCGTGCGATCATTCTCGATGCGTGCGAGCGGCGTGAGCGACTCGGTCGTCCATCGTGCGATCACCGTGCCGACAGAATCCGGCAGCATCTCGTCATCGCCCAGCGGCCAGCCGAGTTCGAGACGTCCGTCCCCCTCACGAGGTCCCTTGATGTGCCAGCCCTCGTCGGGTCCGCCGGTGCGACGACGTAGAGCGACGCCCGATCGCGACAGCGCAGCATCCGCGGTGTCGAAGTAGCGGGCGTCGAGTTCACGCAGCTCGCCGGAGGTCACCGCATCCACACCTGGGATCGCATCCCAGACAGGTAGCGGCGTTGCGTCGTCGACGTCGTACTTGCGCTCGACCTCGACAGTGCGTGAGGGATCAGCTTGTGAGGGACCGGCCTGTGCGGGCTCAGTCGTCACTGGGCGTGATGTCGTCGCTGGATTCGATGAACCAGAACGCCACCTCGGTGGGTCCGTCACTCGTACCGGTATTGAGAGCATCGCCGGTGCGTCGATAGATGACCTGGGTCGCACCGTAGGGCGCGATCAGGCTGTCCTGCTCAGTGTTCTCGAGCGGAAGAATCTGCCCGTCGAGCGGGCCTCCGTGAAGTCGTGCGATTGCCATGTGCACACCATAGCGCTGAGTGCGCCGCATCGTCTTATGCCACGGCGATACCGAGCACCGCGCCGATAATCATCCACGGGCCGAAGGCGATCCTGGTGGAGCGGTTCGCTCGGCGCAGCGCCATGAGGGCGAGTGCGTAGAACGCGCCAAGCACGAAGGCGGATGCCGCACCGACGGCGAGCGCCTGCCAGCCATGCCACCCCAGTACCAGGCCGATGACAGCGGCGAGTTTGACGTCTCCACCGCCGATTCCGCCTCGGCTGGTGGCACGCATCACGGCATAGAAACCACCGAGAATGAGCATCCCGATGAGCGCGCTGACCAATGGGGCACTGCGCTGTGTTACGAGCGCATCGATGCCAACCAGCGCGAGCAGTGCGATGAGAGTCGGCAACACGATTCGATTCGGCAATCGGTGTGTTCGCGCATCGATCACGAGCAGCCAGACGCCTACTCCGGCGAGCGCAATATGCGCAAGCACGACGATGACGTCACGCACCACAGCGACAGAAGGCATGCCGGAAGGCTACGAGAAGATCGGATGCCGCGTACGAGCCCTGTGGATAACTCGGCGCTGAATCACTCAGTGCGAATGACTCAGAGATCGATGATGTCGAGGTCAACGGTGATGACGTCGCCCTCTTCGATCCCCTGCGCCTCGCGGATCGCCTTCTTCAACGGGAGCACGAAGGCACTGCCGGAGAAGAAGATCGAGGTGCGCCAGATCGAGGCTCCGATCCTCGCCTGCACGCGCAGAGACCCGAAGCCTCGCTGCGGCGCAGGCAACTCACGCAGCTCCAGAGAGAGCTCCTCTGGCATGGTCGCGAAGTACCACGCCTCCACCCGCTTGTCCCAGAGGGTGACGGGGCTCTCGAACTCGATCTGCATTCATCAAAGGTAACGCGAAACCGAATGTCCGATGTGCGAATTACGATCGGAGTGTTACTTGATTTATTCGTAGATATATTCGAGGATGGATGCATGGGCACCGCACTCTCCGCCCCCTCGGCTCTCCCCCGCGAGAGCATCGCTTCCCGCGCTCAGGAGGTTCACCGTCTGCGCAGCGAGATCTCCCGCATGCAGCGTCGGCGCAGCGACGTCCCCTTCCTCCCCCTCGATCCGGCTTTGGAAGGACTCTTACCCGACCCTGGCCTGCGAGTCGGTTCCTCGTATTCCCTCTCGCCTTCGCCGAGCTTGTTGGGCGCATTGCTCGCTGCCCCATCGCAGAAGGGCTCATGGTGCGCGATCATCGGCATGCCCACGATCGGCGTCGAGGCGATGAACGGTTTCGGCGTCGAACTGGAGCGCCTCATCCTCGTGCCCGATCCTGGTCCTCGCTGGCTGACTGTCGCCATGGCACTCTCCGAGGTGGTTCCGCTCATTGCGGTGCACCCTCGCAGCAGGGTCTCAGATGCCGACATCGCCCGGTTGAATGCACGACTGCGCGATCGCGGCTGCACACTGCTGGTCACGGCACCCTGGCCACAGAGTGAGGCGACGATCCGAGTGGAAGAGACCGAATGGCACGGTCTGGGTTCCGGCTGGGGACTCCTCGCCGAGCGCACCGTGACGTTGAGCTCCTCGGGCCGGCGACACGAATCTCCACGTCGAGTGCGCGTGCAGATGCCCACCTCTCTCGGACGGGTGGATGCGGCGCCCGCTCCCCTGCGGCCGGTGGCATCGTTGCCTATGACATCGTTGCCGTCGCCGGCACCATCACGCACCGGTACTGACACCGACACCGACCGCTGGGCGGTAGCAGGATGATGCCCCCACGCCATCTGGTGCTGTGGCTTCCGGACTGGCCGGTGCGTGCTGCGCTCGGCGCATCGTCCGCCCATGAACCTGTTACCAATAAACCTGTCGCCGATGAACCTGTCGCCATATTTCACGCGAACACGATCATCGCCTGTTCTGCGGCTGCCCGAGCACAGGGTGTGCGCCGCGGCCAGCGCCGACGACTTGCACAGTCACTCTCTCCTGCCCTGCGTCTGATCCCGGCAGACCCGCGCCGTGACGAGCGCGCGTTCCTGCCCGTGCTGCGTCTATTGGAAGAGCTGGTACCCGGCGTACAACCGCTGCGCCCAGGGCTCGCCGCGTTGCGCGCCCGCGGCGCCGCCCGCTATTACGGCGGAGAAGAACAGTCCGCGCTGCGACTCATCGCTGCCCTCGCTGCACACGGCCATCCTGACGCCCGTGCCGCGGTCGCCGATGGACTCTTCACAGCAGAGCAGGCGGCACGGCTGGCAGCTCCTGCGCTCGTCGTTGATCCCGGCAGATCACAGGAGTTCCTCGCGCCTCTCCCGGTGCAGGTTCTCGGTGACGACGATGTGACAGCCCTACTGCAACGGCTCGGCATCCGCACCCTTGCCGAATTCGCCGCCCTCGCCGAGAGCGACATCCGCGACCGGCTAGGAGAGCGAGGCGTCCGGCTGCACGCTCTGGCATCAGGCGCGGATTCTCGCCCACTGACGCCTCAGCATCCCGAGCCGGAGCTCGCGCGCGAGATCGTGTTCGAAAGCCCGCTCGAGCAAGCCGATCAGGTGGCATTCGCGGTGCGACAGACAGCGGATGCCGTGACCGCTGCCCTCGCTGAACTGTCACAGGTATGCACAGAGGTGCGCATCGACCTGACCGACGATGACGGGTCGATCACATCACGGGTGTGGTTGCATCCGACCTCCTTCGAAGCCAGTGACCTCGTCGATCGGGTGCGCTGGCAGCTGGAGGGGCTCCGTCCCGTCGAATCCGACCGCGAGTCCGCTGGCATCACCGAAGTACGAATCACCCCCACCAGAGTCGATGACAGCGCCCACCATCAGCCGGGACTGTTCGGACAGGGACCACAACAGCGACTGCACCATGCCGTATCCCGCGTGCAGGCGATGCTCGGCCATCGTGGCGTCGTCTCCCCTGTTGTCATCGGCGGCCGTCGCCTTACCGATCGACAGCTGCTCCAGCCTTGGGGTGACCTGGCACCTCCGGAACGAGATGCTGCCCTGCCCTGGCCTGGCAGCCTGCCGCCGCCGTACCCCTCAGAGGTGTACACGACACCACTGCCGATACGGCTCGCTGCCGCTGACAGGACCGAGCCGTCCGTCAACGACAGAGGAGAACTCTCTGCCCCTCCTGCGTGGATTGAAGAGACTCCGGTGCTGAGCTGGGCAGGTCCATGGCCGCTGCGCGAGCGCGCCTGGGACCGCGACAACGCCCGGCTCGCCCAGCGACTGCAGATTGTCGATGAGTCGCAGCGTGCCTGGCTTGTGCTCTGGGAGGCCGACTCCTGGTGGGCGGAGGGGCGATACCGCTGATGGGATTCCACAATCCGCCGCTCTCCTGGAAAGAGCTCGAGCAGACCCTCAGCGGCCGCGCAACCAGTGCTCAATCAACCAGTGATCCAACCAGCACGGAACCTGCGCGCCGTCCCGACCCGGGCCCCATCAGCAGAAAACGCAAGAGCACGCCACCTGCTGAGATCATTCGCCCAGAGAATGCTGTCCCCTACGCCGAACTGCACGCGCACTCATCGTTCTCGTTCCTGGACGGCGCTTCTTCTCCGGAAGACCTCGTTGCAGAGGCCGAACGGCTCGGACTCACCGCGCTCGCGATCACCGACCACGACGGCTTCTACGGTGCCGCCCGCTTCGCCGAGGCTGCAGATGCGAGTGCAGCGCAGGTGCAGACGATCTTCGGCGCCGAGCTCTCCCTCGACCTTCCTGCACCGCAGAACGGGGTGCCCGATCCGGTCGGTGAACATCTGCTCGTGCTCGCTCGCGGCCTGGAGGGATACCACCGACTCTCCGGCGCGATCACCAGGGCGCAGCTGCGTGGCGGAGAGAAGGGCCGCCCCATCTATGACCTCGATGATCTTGCGGCGAGCGCAGATGGCAACTGGACAATCCTCACCGGCTGCCGCAAAGGCGGAGTGAGGCAGGGTCTTGCCCGTGGCGATGCCGAGACTCCCCTCCGGCGACTCGTCGATCTGTTCGGCCAGGAGCACGTCGCTGTCGAGCTCATCGACCATGGTGACCCACAAGACAACAGGCGCAACGATGCCCTCGCCGACCTCGCCGCACAGCTGCGTCTTCCCCTCGTCGCGACGAACAATGTGCACTACACCGTGCCACAGCGTGCGCGGCTTGCGGAGGCCGTCGCCGCGGTGCGTGCCACTCGCGGTTTGGATGAGCTCGACGGTTGGCTTCCCTCACACGGTTCCGCGCACCTGCGCAGTGGTGCAGAGATGACCGCCCGATTTCAGCGGTATCCAGGGGCGATCACGAACGGCCTAGAGATCGCCGCGGCATCCGCTTTTCCGCTACGCCGTGCGCGCCCTGCGCTGCCCAGACAAGAGGTGCCTGAAGGGGAAACCCCGATGAGTCATCTCCGCGCACTCGTATGGGCTGCGGTGCCGGAGGTGTATCCGCAGCTTGATGCCGACGGCCGTGCTCGTATCGAACGTGAGCTCAACGTCATCGAGGAGAAAGACTTCCCCGGATACTTCCTCATCGTGTATGACATCGTCACCGAGGCGAAGCGCCGTGGCATCCTCTGCCAGGGCAGAGGATCCGCCGCGGCGAGCGCGGTCTGCTATCTGCTGGGCATCACCGCTGTCGACCCGATCCTGTACCGACTGCCCTTCGAGCGGTTCCTCGCCACCACGCGCGAGGAAGAGCCGGACATCGACGTAGATTTCGACTCCCGTCGCCGTGAGGAGATCATCCAGTGGGTCTATCAGCGGTACGGACGCGAACGCGCAGCTCAGGTCGCGAACGTCATCCAATACCGCCCGAAGAACGCGATCCGCGATATGGCCAGGGCGCTCGGTCATGCCCCCGGCCAGCAGGATGCCTGGTCGCAGCAGGTGGAAGGCTGGGGCGCTGGCCTGCAGCCTGCCGATGGGCATGACATCCCAGAGAACGTGTTGGAGTACGCCGGTGAGCTGCTGAAAGCGCCACGGCATCTCGGCATCCACTCTGGGGGCATGGTGCTCACGGCACGGCCTGTCGGCGAGGTGGTGCCGGTGGAACACGCGCGCATGGAGAACCGTACGGTCATCCAGTGGGACAAAGATGACGCGGCGTGGATGGGGCTGGTGAAGTTCGATCTGCTCGGGCTCGGGATGCTGGCAGCCTTGCAGCACTGTTTCGATCTCATCCGGGATTCCACCGGCAGAACCTGGACGCTGCAGAACCTGCCCAAAGAAGAGCCCGCCGTTTATGACATGCTCTGCCGAGCCGATTCGATCGGCGTGTTCCAGGTGGAATCCAGGGCGCAGATGGGTCTGCTCCCCCGGCTGCAACCACGCTGCTTCTACGATCTCGTCATCCAGATCGCGCTCATCCGCCCCGGGCCCATCCAGGGCGGTGCCGTGCATCCGTTCGTACGCCGCAAACTCGGCCAGGAGGAGGTGACATACGCCCACCCAGATCTGGAGCCGATCCTGAAGCGCACACTGGGTATCCCCGTGTTTCAAGAACAGCTCATCCAGATGGCCACCGCTCTCGGCGACTGCACGGCCGATGAAGCTGACCTGCTGCGCCGGGCGATGGGCTCCAAGCGCGGGCTGGAGAAGATCGAGCGGATCAAGGAGAAGCTCTACACGGGCATGGAACGCAAGGGCCTCGACGAAGAGACCTCGGATCGCATCTATGCGCAGATTCAGGCGTTTTCGAACTTCGGCTTCGCTGAGTCGCACTCACTGTCCTTTGCGCTGCTCGTCTATGCCAGTTCGTGGCTGAAGCTGCACTATCCCGGTGCTTTCCTGGCAGGTCTCCTGCGATCCCAGCCGATGGGCTTCTACTCAGCGGCGACGCTCACGGCGGATGCCCGCCGTCACGGCGTAGAGGTGCTCAGACCCGATCTGCATGATTCGGATGCCACGACCTCTCTGCGGCAGGTATCGGAGCAGTCGGCTGCTCCAGACGAGACGCGTTATGACTCCGCCTTCGCCGTCAGGCTGGGCCTCAGCGAGGTGCGTGGTATCGGAATGTCGATGGCCGAGCGCATCGTCGACGAACGAGCGAAGAAGGGGCCATATCGGGATCTGCATGATCTGGTGCGTCGCACCGATGCCACGGCCGCCCAGCTGGAAGCACTGGCAACCGCGGGGGCGTTCGAGTGCCTCGGATTGAAGCGGCGCGAAGCGATCTGGCTCGCCGGCGCTGCCGCTGAGGATCGCGCCCGCTACATCCCCGGTACGACCGTGTCTGTGCAGCCGCCGCTGTTCACCGACCAGACCAGCTACGAGCAACTGTCCGCTGATCTCTCCATCACCGGCATCTCCACGGATGATCATCCGATGGCGCACTTTCGTACAGCGCTTGCCGAACGTGGCGTGCTCACCGCGGCACAACTGCGCGACCATGAGATCGGTCGGCGCATCGAGGTTGCGGGTCTGGTCACTCACCGCCAACGTCCGGCGACGGCGGGCGGTGTCACGTTCCTGAACCTCGAAGACGAGCACGGGCTCGTCAATGTGGTCTGTTCAACCGGAGTGTGGAGTCGCTATCGCCAGGTCGCCAGGGATTCGCCCGCGCTGATCGTGCGCGGCATGCTGGAGCGCTCCCCCGAAGGCGTGATCAACGTGCTCGCCGATGCCTTCCAAGATCTGCGCACCGGCATCGAGCATCGCTCACGTGACTTCCGCTGAGCTCTACGTCACGCATACCGTCACCGTCACCAGAAGCGCGGCGGTTCGGGCTCGGGTACTCGGTCTCCGCCGCCCCAGCGCAGTGCTTCGTCTCTGGCGGCGTCTGCAGCAGCATCCGCGCCACGCAGAGCGACGTCCGATTCCGCCGCACCAGGACCAACCGGATCCACGAGAAGTGTCGTGCTGACTCCGTGCCGTGTCGGAGCGATCGTGCATTCCAGCACTCGTCCGGTCCAGGTCGATGAGGAGGAGGGCGTCTGCCCGCTGTGGCGGTAGTGAATCCGCGTCTCCAGATCGATCAGCATGACCACGGTGCGTTCGCCCACCTCGTCCACACTCTCGACCACCTGAATGCGATGCCCGTGAGGGATCGCCGCCGGCACCGCGATCACGATCGTTCTGTCCATGGCTCCAGCCTATGAAGTCCTGTCCCGAGTGCAAGAGCCCGGCGCGCCCTGAACGACTCATATACTCGGTCCATGCCCCTCCTCCAGCGCCTCGGTCCACGGGCGGGGCGGCTGTACTTCGCGGTTCAGGCGATTGCGGGAGCAGCATGGTGGATTGGTGTCTTCTTCAGCGCGGACATCCGTGCCCTGACTCTCGGCAGGCTCGATCCCGTCCTGGTGGCGTGGTTCGACATTCCACTGTTCGTGCTCACCTCCGCGCTGGTGGCCTGCGGGCTGCGCGCCCTGGTCTGGGTGATCGTGCCGTGGACGGCGCTGGTCGCGGTCGGGATGGCACTGTACGCCACGGTGACCGGCGAAGCCGGGTGGGGCGTGCTGTTCATGATCGCTGCGACCGCAGGCAGCGTGGCCGCAGGGCTACTCGTGTGGCTCGGCAGGCTGCCCACGCAGTGGATCCTGTTCGGGCCGTTCGCCATCCGGGAGGCATCCGTTGCATCCACCGGCAGACACATTGCACGCACAACAGTCCAGATAATCCTGTTCTGGGGCCTGTTCCTCGCGGTGATCCCAGCGATCATCGTCGCTCTCGAACAGCGCTGGCAACTGCATCTGCCCTTTCCTGACGTCGTGCGGTGGGCAGGAGTCATGCTCCTCATCGCGGCGAGCACGCTCGGCATTTGGTCGGCAGTATCCATGTCGACCCAGGGCGAGGGCACTCCACTGCCGTCTGCCACCGCCCGACTGCTGGTGATCGCGGGCCCCTACCGGTTCGTTCGCAATCCGATGGCGCTGGCCGGCATCGCGCAGGGCGTCGCCGTCGGGCTCCTCGCCGGGTCGTGGCTGGTGGTGATCTACGCCCTGTGCGGCTCACTGGTGTGGAACGCGGTGGTGCGCCCACTCGAGGAGGCAGACCTCGAGGAGCGCTTCGGCGCCGCCTATGCCGACTACGTGCGCGCAGTGCGGTGCTGGATGCCGCGACTCACGCCGTTTCATCCCGCTTCGCTCCGAGCAACACGCTGAGCATCGGGTGGCTCTGCGGGGATACTCAGGAGCGCTCTCCTACGCTGGAAGTCATGGATGCCGGAGCAGAGAACCTCAACGCGATCGCTGCCTGGGCTGTCACCCTCATGGAGACGCTGGGCGGGCCCGGCGCAGGACTCGCCATCGCGCTGGAGAATCTGTTCCCGCCGCTGCCCAGTGAGATCATCCTTCCGCTGGCCGGTTTCACGGCCGCGCAGGGCACGCTGGGGCTGATCGAGGTCCTGATCTGGACCACTGTGGGCTCCGTCGTCGGCGCGCTCGCGCTGTACGGCATCGGCGCCTGGCTGGGCCGGCGCCGCATGTATGCGATCGTCGAGCGGATGCCGCTGATCAAGCGGGAAGACGTCGAGCGCACGGAATCCTGGTTCGAACGCCACGGATCGAAGGCCGTGTTCTTCGGCCGAATGATCCCCATCTTCCGCAGCCTGATTTCGATTCCCGCGGGCATCGAGCGGATGCCACTGCTGCGCTTCACCCTGCTCACCACTGCGGGCAGCGCGATCTGGAACACGATTTTCGTGCTCGCCGGGTACTTCCTCGGAGCCAACTGGCACGTCGTCGAGGAATATGCCGGTGTCTTCCAGAAGGTCGTCATCGTGGTCGTGGTCGTGGCTGTTGCCACGTGGATCGTGGTGCGCGTGCGTAAGGTACGTCGCAACCGCGTCGCTGTCGACTGACCCTCTGCACTGCCTGCCGCACGATGCCATTGCACGATGCCGTCGTACGCTGACCCTGTGGAGAGCAACCCTGTGGAGAGCGAAACGCGCACGATCCGAACCCTTGGCATCCTCGGTGCAGGCAGACTCGGCACCGTGCTCGCACAGTTCGCCGCATCCGCCGGGTATCGCGTTCTCGTGGCGGCGTCGGGAAGCCCCACCCTCATCGCGCCGCTGATGAACGCCATCGGCGCGACAGCAGCCACTACCGAGACGGTCATCGCTGAATCGGATGCCGTCATACTGGCGATGCCTCTCGGCCGATATCGGACATTGCCCGCAGAGTTGCTGCGCGGCACCCTGGTGATCGACGCGATGAACTACTGGTGGGCAACCGATGGCATCCGCGATGATCTAAGCGATCCGCGCACCTCGACCAGCGAACTCGTGCAGGCGCACCTCACCGGAGCGCGCGTCGTGAAGGCGCTGAGCCACATGAGCTACCAGGATCTCGAGGATGAGGCGCGTCCTCGTGACACGCCAGGGCGCAAGGCCATCGCGATCGCGGGTGATGATGCGGAGAGCGTTGCCATCGTCGCAGCACTCGTGGACGACCTCGGCTTCGATCCGGTAGTCGCCGGTCCGCTGGCCGCGGGAATCATGCTGGAATCCGGCGCCGAGGCGTTCGGAGCGGATGTCGACGCCGCAGGGCTACGAGACATGCTCGACCATTTCCCGACATCGCAGCGAGGAATCGTCGTGGCACGGGCACGCGGTGAGGCGCTTCGTTAGATCGGGGGCACGTTGATGCCGAGGATGCGCGCACGTCCCGGCCAGTTCGATTCACCCAGGTACGGAAAGTCGAGCTCAAGAAGCGCCGAGTTGTCGAGCGCCGGGAAGATGTCGCGGTACCAGTTGGGGTCAAGCCCGATCAGCTCGCAGAGCATGAGTCGCATCAGAGTCGCATGTCCGACCACGAGCACTCGACCATCGGGGAACTCGTCCGCGAGTTCGTCGAACACAGGCATAGCGCGGGCGATACCGGCGCGTCCTGCTTCTCCGCCAGGCAGTGGATGCTGCGCCGGCTGCCGCTCGAATCCCGCCCAGTCATCCGGGAACGCCACCGCGAGCTCCGCCGGTGTCAGCCCTTCGCCGCGTCCGAAATCGATCTCCACCAGACGCGGGTCGATGCGAAGCGGCAGACCCGCAGCCTCGGCAGCGGGCTCGGCCGTCAGCCGTGCACGACTCAGGGTCGAGGTGACGATCGCCGAGAGTCCCGCCGTCCCTGCCCATGCAGCGAGATCCGCGGCCTGAGAGATCGCGTCCGGCACGAGCGCCACGTCGGACGAACCCGCGTAGCGATGTTCGGCATGCCACTCGGTTTCGCCGTGCCGAGCAAAGTAGAGCGTCGTCATGTGCGCTCCACTGGGACCGCCGCCGCCATGCGCATGATCGCTTCGCGAAGGATGGGGCGAGGCATGGCGAAGATGAGGCGAGCGCTGCCTACGCCGGCCGCCCCGCATGCACTGCCATCGGTGAGTCCGACGCCTGCGTGCTCGCGGAAGTAGTCTCCCGGCCGTTCGATTCCGAGCCCCCGGAAGTCCAGCCATCCGACATACGTGCCCTCGGGGGCGGAGATGCGCACGCCGGGGAGGTGCCTCGCCACCAACGACAGGAGCTCACGGCGGTTGCCGTCGAGGTAGTCGATGACCTCGTCGAGCCACGGCTGCCCCTCACGGTAGGCGACAGTGTTCGCGACCGCGCCGAGGTTGGACGTGCCGTGGCCGATCCATCCTCCGATCTCGTCGAGCTTCGCCTGATCCGCGTCATTGCTGACGACGAGCTGTGCGCACTTGAGCCCAGGAAGATTCCAGGCCTTAGACGCGGAGACCGCCGTGATCGTGTGCCCAGCCGCGACGTCGGAGATCGTCGCATACGACACCATCGTCGCCTCACCGTAGACGACCGGCGCCCAGATCTCGTCCGAGAACACGCGTCCGCCGTTGCGATCGACAAGCTCGCTCACGGCCACCAGTTCTTCGCGTGTGAAGACTCGACCGAGCGGGTTGTACGGGTTGCAGAGGATGAGAACTTCGCCGCCGTCGTCGAATGCGCGCTGGATGCCGTCGAGGTCGAGGTTCCACACGCCGTCCACCTCCAACATCGGGACCTCAATCACTTCGCGCCCCATGGTGGGCGGAACGAAGAGGAACGGCATGTACGAAGGTGTCGGCACGATCACCTTCGAGCCCGGCGTGGAGAAGGATTCGATCGTCACTTCCAGGGCTTTGATCACGTCCGGGATCGGAAACACTTGCTTGGCGTCGATCGTCCAGCCCTGCCGGTCGCGGAGTCTCTCGGCCGTCGCCTGCTTGAGATCATCGCTCATCGCGGTCGGCATGTATCCGAAGACGCCCGCATCCACGGCGTCGTGCAGAGCTGCCCGGATGACGGGAGCAACGCCGAAGTCCATCTCGGCGACGAACGCTCCGATGGCCACCTGCGGATCCGTCCACTTCATCCCACCGGTTGCGCGGAGCATTTCAAGGGAGGTCGCGTCGATCTCGTCGGAAAAAGTCATTCTGGTCTCCTCTGGCACGGCTGTGGTCAACCCTATCCAGTGGCGGATGCCCCGGGGCGGCCCTACCGAATGTGGTCCGCCGAGGCCGGTAAGCTCGAGCACCGAGTCCCAGCTGATTGGCGCCCCCATGCATGTAAGAGAATTCGGCGAGGTGAGCGACCGACCCGTTCTCCTCCTGCACGGCGGCGGCGTCGCCGGGTGGATGTGGGATCCTCTGCGCACGCAGATGGGAGCGGGCAATCGATTCATCGTGCCCGATCTCCCCGGCCACGACCACAGCGCGCACGAAATCTACCGTTCACACGATCAAACGATCGCGGAGCTGGAATCACTGCTGGCCGGCGAAGCCTCGCCCGTCACGGTCATCGGATTCTCGCTCGGTGCACAGCTGGCGATCATGCTCGCCGCCCGGCGACCGGATCTTGTCGATCGTGTCGTCGTGATCAGCGCACAGGCCAAGCCCACGCGTGCGCCCGGCCTGACTCTTGCCCTGCTCGGTGCGACCGCCGGCCTTGCGAAGTACACGTGGTTCGCGAGATTGCAGGCAAAAGCGCTCTTCATCCCGCCCGAACTCCTCGATGACTATCTGCGAACGTCATCCACGGTGTCGAGAGACACCTTGCTCGCGGCCGTCGGCGAGAACATCCGATTCACGATTCCCGCGCGTTGGGGCGCGTTTCCCGGGCACGCGCTCATACTCGCCGGGTCGAAGGAACAGGGAATCATGAGGTCGTCGGCCGAGGCTCTGCACGACGCACTCCCCCACAGCACGGGGGAAATTGTGGAGGGTGCCGGACACGGCGTCCCGCTGCAGAAACCCGTGTGGCTCGCACGGAGGCTTGACGAATGGTTTGTGGAAGCGGCGCCCTAAGCGCTGACCGCCGGAGCCTCCACCAGCTGAGCCACAGTCACGATCGCAGCGAAGCCGCGGGCTCCGAGAACGCTCTCGGTTCGCCGCATGATTTCCTCGCCAGTCACAGCGGCGTACCCCTTGCCGGCCTCGATCCCGGAGGTCGTGGTGGCTTCGGTGACGAAATCGACCGCGAAACCGAGATCGCTCGCCACCCTGGCGGTCGTCTCGCAGCATTGCTCAGTGCGGATGCCGCAGATCACCAGGTGACGGATGCCGCGCAGCATCAATTGCTGCTGCAGATTCGTCGTGGTGAAGGAGTTGATCGAGGTCTTCGTGATGTGGATGTCCGCGTCGAGAGGCTCGAAGTCCGATACGACTCGAACAAGACCGAGCGCGGGATCGAACACCCCGCCCGATCCTGGTTCGGCATGGGTGATCCAGACGATCACGTCGCCAACTGACCGCGAGTGATCCACCAGCCGCGCGATGTTGTCGAGCACCTCGGGGTTCGCCGTCGCCGCCCAGTCGCTCACCCGATGGCGGAAGGATTCCTGTGCATCGATAACCAGCAGAGCGGTGTCGGTTCCGGTTGTCATGCATCCATCCTGGCTTCGTATCCTGCGGCGAGGCAAGGCGTCACACTGCCAACATACGGAAAAATCCGGCCACGGTACGTCGTCGGTGCACCCCTATTAGGCTGAACCCATGGATGCGCTCGCACGCCTGCTCGACGCTCCTCGCGGTCGCGACGCCTACCTGCTGCGCGCGAGTCTGACGCCACCCTGGTCGGTGCGGCTCGCCGACGAGTCACCCCTGGGACTGATCGCGATTTTGCGCGGTTCCGCCTGGGTCGAAGGAGACGAAGGCGCCCCGCTTGAGCTGCGCGCGGGTGATGTCGCGATCGCGCGCGGTCCCGCTGCTGTCACCGTTTCGGATGAGCCCGGCGTCAGTCCCGACGTCGTTATCCTGCCCGGAATGCGCGTCGAAAGCCCCGAGGGCCGCGATGTCGACGACGAGTGGTCACTGGGCTTGCGATCATGGGGCAACGATCGCGACGGCGAGACCGTCATGCTCATGGGTTGTTACCAAGTTCGCGGTGAAGTCACGCAGCGACTGTTGAGCGCGCTTCCGCCCGTCATTCACGTGCGTGCGCCCGATTTCGATACCCCGTTCATCAGCATCCTGGCCGATGAGATCGTGCGAGATGCACCCGGTCAGTCAGCCGTGCTCGATCGTCTCTTCGACGTGCTGCTCGTCGCGGTATTGCGCGCATGGGTCACACACGCAGAGCCCGAACGTGCCGGGCTCTACGGCGCACAGAGCGACCGGATCATCGGCCACGCCCTGCGACTGCTGCACGACGACCCCGCGTACCCGTGGACGATCGCAGAGCTCGCGGCGCGTGTGCGCGTCTCGCGGGCGGCGCTCGCCCTACGCTTTTCGAAGCTGGTCGGAGAGCCGCCCATGACCTATCTGACTGGGTGGCGCCTCGCACTTGCGGCCGACCGCCTGTTGCAACCGAACACGACGATTGAAGCGGTCGCCCGCGAGGTCGGATACAGCAGCGGCTTTGCCCTCAGTACGGCGTTCAAGCGCGAGCGCGGCATGAGCCCGAAAGAGCACCGGGCGCGATCACTCACGTCGTAGCCGCTCGACCGGCGAACGCAGCCCGGTGAGTCGTTCGCTTTCGCGCCACAGGTTCGCCGCGATCGTCAGGTCGCGGGAGGTGCGGCTTGTGCGCACTTCGGTCGGGAAACCATTGCGTTGGAATCGGCCGTCAGGCCCGATGCAGGTTCCGCCCCGGATACCCGGCGCCGTCGCAGCGAAAAGAATGGGTAGCGCACCCATCGCTGGCGGCTGGGCGCGACCACCGACAAGGATCTTGCCCTGCAGAGAGCCGTCGCGGCGTTGCCCCGAGGTTGCGGCGACGCCGGGGTGCGCAGCGATCGAGACGACGTCGCGATTGTCGGCCACGAGCCGACGTTGCAGCTCGTAGGCGAAGAGCGCGTTGGCGAGCTTCGATTGCGCATAGGCGAGCCACCGCTGATATCGGCGATGCTCCCAGTTGAGGTCGGGCGAGATCGTGCCGAGCATGTGCAGCCCGCTCGTGACCGTCACGACGCGGGCGCGAAGCCGGTCGAGCAGGAGGTTCGTGAGGAGGAACGGCCCGAGGTGGTTGGTGCCGATGTGCCGTTCGAAGCCGTCGGCCGTGCGCCCCTTCGAAACGCCCATGACGCCGGCGTTGTTGATGAGCACATCAACGCCGGTGTCGATGCCGGCCGCGAAGGCCCGCACCGAGGCCAGATCGGCGAGGTCGAGGTGATGCACCTCGACCTCGCCAACAACAGTTTGGGCGAACGCGGATGCCCGGTCGATGTCGCGGCATGCTGCGATGACTCTCGCGCCCACACCTGCGAGCACACGCGTCATCTCGGCGCCGAGCCCACTGTTCGCCCCGGTGATGATGACGGTGCATCCGCGCTGATCTGCCACGTCGTCCGCGATCCACTTCGCCACAGCGACACCTCACCTCACGCGTAGGCCAGCGCCGGGGTCTTCCCGAGCCAGGCGTGATCGGTGAGTTGCGAGACGACGAAGTCAGCGACATCGGCGCGAGCGATCTTGAGCGATGACTCCGCCTCTCGAGGTCCGAAGCCGAGCAGATACTGCCCGGTGCGCGGTCCGTCGACGAATGCCGCTGGCCGCGCGATTGTCCAGTCCAGGCCGCTGTCGCGCGTCACTCGCTCCTGCTCGACGTGGTCGGCGTAGGCCTTGCGCAGCAGGAAGCCGAACATCACGCGCTTCCACATGAAGTTGAGGTTCTCCCAGCTGTCCCCCACTCCCAGTGTCGACTGCACGATGAGTCGGCGTACACCGAGCTGTTGCATTGCCGCGACGATAGTCGCGGTGCCTCTCGATCGCACTTCCCCCTTCGCCCCGTCGCCGAGTGTGACGATGACCGCGTCGTGTCCTTCGATCGCGGATGCGACGTCGCTGATCTCGAATACGTTGCCCTCGACAACGGTGAGTCGCGTCTGCATCTTGTCGACTGATGTTGCACTTCGCGTGAACACCGTCACCCTGTGCCCCTGCTCGAGCGCCTGCCCGACCACGAGCGTTCCGATACTGCCTGTTCCGCCGAAGACGATTACCTTCATGACGACCTCCTTGGGTGTGTGTGTGTGTCGTGTCACACTCAGTTCAGTCGCTTCATGCTGGATGCGCCATGGCGCATGGTCTAGATTTCATACGCCATCGTCCACGCGCTGTGCGAGTTCCCACCCCTGGCGATTGTGAAGATCAGCGGCTCCAGGCTTCGGCGTTCATGCCCACTCGGAATACCCGGGGTGGGTATTCGGTTGGGCACATCAATACCGCTGAGCCGCCCCGCACGCAACAAACATCCCAAAGAGGAAACTCCATGAGCAACTCGCACAACGACGATGTTGGACACTTGGCCGAGCACCGCCCATCCCCCAGTCATGCCGGGCACGGCGAGCACGTCGGGCAGTTCCGGCGACTGTTCTGGATCATGCTCATCTTGGCCGTCCCCACCGTTGGCTTCTCCGGCATGTTCGCCATGATCCTCGGCTACGCTCTTCCGGACATCCCTGGCCTCGCCTGGGTGTCCCCGGTGATCGGAAGCGTGATGTACGTCTGGGGTGGCAAGCCATTCCTGGTCGGTGCGGTCAGCGAGATCCGCTCCCGCAAGCCGGGAATGATGCTCCTCATCGGTCTCGCCATCACTGTCGCGTTCCTCGCATCGTGGGGTGCGAGCCTGGGGCTGTTGCATCACGAGCTCGATTTCTGGTGGGAGTTGGCGCTCCTCATCGTCATCATGCTTCTCGGTCACTGGATCGAGATGCGCTCCCTCGCCCAGACGACCTCCGCCCTCGATTCGTTGGCCGCGCTCCTGCCCGATGAGGCCGAACGCGTCGCCAACGGCCGGGTCGTCGTCGTCTCACCGGCCGATCTCGTCGTCGGCGACATCGTCGTCGTCCGCCCGGGTGGCAGCATCCCCGCCGACGGGCGCGTTGTCGACGGTCGCGCGTCCATGGACGAATCCATGGTCACTGGTGAATCCCGCACCGTCACCCGTGGCACCGGCGACTCGGTCACAGCGGGCACCGTGGCCACCGACTCCGGGCTGCGTGTCGAGATCACCGCGACCGGTGACGACACGACTCTCGCGGGCATTCAGCGCTTGGTGGCCGAAGCGCAGGGTTCCTCTTCTCGTGCTCAGCGCCTCGCCGACAAGGCCGCCGGGTGGCTGTTCTGGTTCGCGCTGGGTGCCGCCGTCCTGACCGCGATCGCATGGAGCGTGTGGGGTCTTCCCGACGCCGCGGTCATCCGCACGATCACCGTGCTTGTGATCGCCTGCCCCCATGCACTCGGATTAGCCATTCCGCTCGTGGTATCGATTGCGACCGAGCGTGCAGCTCGTGGTGGCGTTCTCGTCAAGGATCGGCTCGCGCTGGAGAGCATGCGCACGGTTGACACGGTGCTGTTCGATAAGACCGGCACCCTCACGAAGGGAGAACCTGTCGTCTCCGCCGTCTCTGTCGTTGACGGCAATACCGCGGACCAGGTGCTCGCCCTCGCTGCGGCCGCGGAAGCCGACAGCGAGCACCCGCTCGCGAAGGCGATCGTCCGTGCCGCGGCCGAGAAGAAGCTCGCGGTGCCCGGAAGCCATGAATTCACCTCGTCTCCCGCCGTCGGCGTCACCGCAACGATCGACGGCACCACGGTCCGCGTTGGCGGCCCGCACTTGCTGTCGGAAGAGGATCTGGCAGAGCTTCCCATCGCCGATCAATGGCGCGTCGACGGCGCCATCATCCTCCACGTCATCCAGGATGGCCGGGTTATCGGCGCACTGAAACTGGCCGACGAGGTGCGCACCGAGTCACGCGAAGCAGTTGATGCGCTGCGCGCCTTGGGCGTGCAGGTCGTCATGATCACGGGTGACGCCGAAGCTGTCGCCCAGACGGTCGCGCAGGATCTGGGAATCGATCGGGTCTTCGCCGGCGTACGTCCGGCAGACAAGGCCATGAAGGTTCAAGAGCTTCAGAACGAGGGCCGAAAAGTGGCGATGGTCGGCGACGGTGTCAACGACGCCCCTGCCCTCGCCCAAGCCGACGTCGGATTGGCGATCGGAGCCGGCACGGACGTCGCGATCGCTTCGGCAGGCGTGATCCTCGCCAGCGACGACCCTCGCTCCGTGCTCTCGGTGATCGAACTGTCGCGCGCTGCGTACCGGAAGATGAAGCAGAACCTCTGGTGGGCCGCTGGCTATAACCTTCTTGCTGTGCCGCTTGCGGCTGGTGTCCTCGCACCTGTGGGATTTGTCCTGCCGATGTCGGTCGGCGCAGTTCTCATGTCACTGTCGACCATCGTCGTCGCGGTCAACGCTCAGTTGCTGCGTCGCCTCGACCTTCGGCCCGAATCCACGGCTCGCGCGATCCTCAGCCGATAACCTAGTCGCTTGTCGAACCATAGGCGGCGAGGAAGACGTCGAGCCCTCGCGCGACCTGGGTCGCAATGTCAATGCCGGACAGCGCTTCGTCATCTCCGAGCAGCATGGCGCGATTGACGGGGTCGCCCATAATCAGCCAATTGAGCTGCGTGGCCGCGAGAACCGGATCGGGCGTGTTGAGAGCATCCGCAGCATCCAATCGCCTGAGCACCTCGGCGAGAGAGTCGATCGCACGCTGCGGACCGTGCACATGCAGAGCGCGGGCGAGATCAGGGAACTGCGGCAAGAGTCCGATCACGAGGCGTCGAAGTGCGAGCAGAGCTGGAGCCAACACGGTGGAGAGCTGCTGCTCGAGGATCGGGGCGAGCACGGAACGAGCATCGGCGTTTTCCGAGATCACCGGAGGCGAGCTGAGGACACGTTCGCTCGCGGCGCGGGTCTGCGATCCGACGAGCTCGAGGAACAGCCCCTCTTTGCCTCCGAAGTGACTGTAGAGCGTCTGCTTGGCGACACCGGACTCTCGTGCGATCGATTCCATGGTCACACCCTCGTACCCGTTGGCCAGGAACTGCTCCTGCGCAGCCGCCAGCATGGACTCGCGTTTGCGCGCGGAACTCGGACGGAGATCCGCGGCACCGCTTGATAAATTCATACCCACCAGTCTAGTTTAGAGAAATCAGACTGTTCAGTCTTGAAATAGGAGATGATGATGAGCACGAAGACCGCTCTCGAGTTCGATGCCGAGCTCATCCACCCCGATGAAGCGGGATCCTGGACCGTGTTCGAGGTACCCGGCTCGATCGAGCACTTCGGCACGGGAAACCCGGTGCGCGTGACCGGGACGATCGACGAGACGCCGGTGGAGATCACGCTCATGCCCACTGGGCGGGGACTCCATTTCGGCCCCGTGAAAGCAGCGACAAGGAAGCTGATCGGCAAGGCAGTCGGCGACCGCGTGCGGGTGCGGATCAGGGCCGCGGCGTGAGCGCGCTGATCACCCCACGCGGCGATCGCATCGTCTACGACGACCTGGGCTCAACCGGGGCGACGACTGCGATCTTCATTTCCGGAGCCGGCCCCACTCGTGCCGAAGACCCTGTGACACTCGCGACCGGTAAGGCGTTCGCCGCACGTGGCGGGCGCGCCTTCATTGCCGATCGGCTGGGGCGAGGCGATTCGATACCGGCCGGCCCGATCGACCTCGACGCGCAACTCGAGGCGATTGATGCGCTTTCACGTGAGGCCGACACCCCAGTCATCCTGATCGGGCACTCCTCCGGCTGTGCGATCGCGATGCTCGCCGCCGCCCGCACCACGGACCTCGCCGGGATGGTGTTGTGGGAGGCACCACTCGGACTATTCGAGGGCGGCGCACCATCGTGGTGGGCCAGCGTCCGCGCCGCGATCGACGCCGACGACCTCGAGGACGCGGTCGCCCGATACATGGTCGGGATGCCGCCGGAATGGCTTGAGGAGCTCAAGCAGTCCCCCGCCTACCCGCAGATCGTGCTCGGCTGGGTTCCGGATGGCGAAGCGCTCAGTACCGTCGAGGAACGCGGCTATCGGGATGTGCTGTCATCTGTCACGGCCCCTCTCCTCGCCCTGGTCGGCTCCGAGACTTTTCCGGGCATGACGGCGACCGCCGACGAACTCGCGGCCTCGGCGTCCGACGGACGCTCGGAGCAGCTGGCCGGTGCCTGGCACTCGTGGGAGCCGGAGGCGATGGCGGAGCGGCTCGCGCGGCTCGCCGGGCTGGCCGGATAGCTCTGGCCGTCGTGCTCAGCGCGACGCCACCAGCTGCGCGACCTTCCCGACCGCGCGCAAGAAGCCGTCGAGATCGGACTCTCCTGCTGCGGGGACGAGAACCACGTCATCGATGCCCACGGCAGCGAACCTCTTTACCGCCGCCGCGACATCGTCGGCGTCTCCCCACACTGCGCGGTCGTCGAGGATCCCACGATCACCGAGCTCAGCACGCACCCGAGCCTCAGCGCCATCGCCGAACGCAGCGGTGACGTACGCGATGATCGCGGTGGAGTCTCCGCGGGCTGCATGGGCACGACCATCGTGCACTGTACGAATCTGGTCCGCGAACTCCGCCGGTGTGTGTCCGCCGACAAGGATCGTACCGTCGGCGACCTCGCCCGTAAGAGCGAGAGTCTTCGGGCCCTCCCCCGCGGCGTACACGGGAGGTACCGTTTCCGGTGGGTATTCGAGTCGCACCCGATCGAGCGTCACATACCGCCCCGAAACCGTCATCTCCTCACCGGCGAGAAGTGCGCGCAGCGCGGGGATGTACTCGCGCATCAAGGTGAGCGGCGAGGAGACTCGTGCACCAACCTGCGCCATCCACGGCAGCACGCCGTGCCCCATCCCCGGGTAGAGCCGGCCCGGGAACATCCGCTCGATCGTCGCGATCTCCATCGCGGTAACGGCAACGTTGCGCAGGGGCATCGGAGCGATCCCAATGCCAATGCGCAATTTGTCCGTCCAGGCGAGCGCTGCCGCCGCGGAGGCGAACGCCGACTCCCGAAAACAGTCCTCCCAGAGCCACAACTCCGGAACACCGGCTTCTTCTGCCGCCTCCACAGCCGCACGGAAGGCCTCAGGCGCATTCTGATAAGGGCTGAAGACCGCGCCGACACGGGTCACAGAGCACCACTCTCAACGGTCGAATGGTCGTGCAGTTCCGCTTCGACGCGGGTGGCGTCAATAGTCAGTTCGATCTTCATGTCACTCCTGCTTATTACTCCATTTAGGCAACAGCCTATGCAGACCGCTATCTAGTCCACCGTGTTGAGACGGACCATGGCGTCGTAGAGTTGCTCGTCTGTCATCGGCGGCTCGGGGATCGGATGTGCCCGCTCAGCCCGGTAGGCGTCGAGCATGAGGTAGAGGTGACGTTGCCACGCATTGGGGGCGGTGGTGCTGGTGGCGTCGAGCATCCGGCCGTTGAACCAGATGAGGTTGACGATGTCGGCCCGCGTGATGTCGGGGCGCGCCTGGCCGGATTCTTGAGCTCGGGTGAGCACGTCTTCGATTTGTCGACACATCTCGTCGTGGATGCGCTCGGTGTCAGCGTTGCCGGGGAAGCGACGGGACAGAAAGTCGTTGAACCCTCGATCTCCCGCCTGCACGCGAAACAGGTTCTCTACGTAATAGACGAACCCTTCCCACGGATCATCGATCTCCAGAGCCTGCGTGGAACCGTCGAGGAACTCCCGAAGTCGCGGCTCAAGGGCGGCCAGGAGCAGGTCCATACGGGTCGGGAAGTGGCGATAGAGGGTCCCGATGGCAACGTCGGCGTCGCGAGCGATCCGTTCTAGGGAGGCATCCATGCCTCGAGCGGCGAACTCGTGCCGTGCCGCAGCGATGAGCCTGTCACGGCGCTCCTGGGCGTCGCGACGCAGGGGCTTTCGTGTCTGCTCAACGTCGATGATGCTCATGCAACTAATTTACCTCGGAATCGGAGGGTACCCTCCGATTCCGAAATTTCACGCCGGCGCCTGGAATAGATGAGGCATCCCTCCGGTTGAATCCACCAACCGGAGGGACGCCTCACCTTGAGGCTCCCCCGGCCCACCGATACGGACACGACGAAGGAGCACATCATGAGCAGCATCAGCATCATTGGCGCGGGGAACATGGCCACAGCCATTGGCACCCAGGCACTCAAAGGCGGCAACACGGTCGAGGTCATAGGCCGGGATGCGGATAAGGCCGCGGCCTTGGCTCGGACGCTCGGCAACGGCGCTACCGCCGGAACATGGGGCGCCGTACCGACGGGGGACATCGTCATTCTCGCCGTACTATTCGCCGGCGCCGTGCCGATCGTCCGCGAGTATGGGGACGCGCTGGCCGACAAGATCGTCGTCGACATCACGAACCCTTTCAACGCTGACGCCACCGGGCTGGCCATCCCTCAAGACACCTCCGTCGCGCAGATGATCGCCGAGGCCGCCCCCGCAAGCACCCACGTCGTGAAGGCGTTCAACACCCTCTTCAGCCACGTCCTGGCCGCGGGCAGCCCGGTGGATGTGTTCATGGCTGGCCATAACACACAGGCCAAGGCGAACGTCTCGGCATTCATCACGAGCCTCGGACTGCGCCCTCGGGACGCCGGCGACCTCAGCATGGCGCACTGGTTGGAGGGCGCGGGGCTGCTGGAAATGGGCCTCGCGCGCAACGGCCTGGGGTTCAACCTCTCGCTCGCCGTCAACCTCGGAACGACCATCTGATCCATCCCCGAAGGGAACACACATCATGACCAACAACATCGGCTCGGGCAACACTGCGACCGCCATCGACTCACGAGCGGCGAACCAAGCCACGACTCAAGCCGTGCGACTCGAGGCGGTAGTCAAGCAATACGGCACGGGCCCATCGGCAGTGGTTGCACTGCGCGGCATCGATCTCAAACTAGCGCGCGGGTCGTTCACCGCCATCATGGGGCCATCCGGTTCGGGAAAGAGCACTTTCCTGCACACCGCGGCCGGTCTGGATACTCCGACGAGCGGGTCCGTGTGGATCGGCGACACCGATATCTCGCGGATGCGGGCCAACAAGCTCGCGAAGTTCCGTCGCAAGCACGTCGGGTTCGTCTTCCAGGCATACAACCTGCTCCCGGCCCTGACGGTCGAGCAGAATGTGACGCTGCCGCTGCTTCTGGCAGGCTCACGCGTGGAAAGCAACTGGCTCGACCGCATCATCCGCTCGGTTGGTCTGGACGAGCTTCGACAGCGGCGCCCGGCGGAGCTTTCTGGCGGTCAGCAGCAGCGGGTGGCCATCGCACGTGCGCTGATCACGCGACCGGATGCCGTCTTCGCCGACGAGCCCACCGGCGCGCTGGACTCGCGTACCGGCCGACAGGTGCTCGACCTGCTCGCACAGATGACGCGCGAGCTGAACCAGACCGTCATCATGGTGACCCACGACCCGGCCGTCGCAGCCCGCGCGGACCGCGTCATCTTTCTCGCCGACGGCGCATTCGTCGGATACGAGGACGGCGCAACAACACAGCAGATCGTCGATCGCATGACCGAATTGGGGAAATGGTGAACACGCTCATCCGGGCGGGAATCCGCCAGAACAAGGGCACGCTCATCGGCGTTTTCGTCGCCGTGCTCACTGCAACCATGCTCGCTACCGGGCTCGGCGTTCTGATCGAGTCCGGCTCACGCGGCGGGGTCGACCCCGAACGTTACGCCGCTGCCGACGTGATCGTGGGTGGCCCACAGTCCTTCGAGACCCCAGAGAATGCAACGTATTCGCTTCCCGAGCGTGTGCCGCTTCCCGCCGATGAACTCGACGCGATTCGATCGCTCCCGGACGCGGCGCGCGTCGTCACAGACACGACCGTTCCGTTGTCGTGGGACGGATCGCTGATCGAGGCCCACGGTTGGAGTTCCGCGGCGCTCACCCCGTATGAGATCAGTGACGGGCAGACCCCTCGTGCTGCGAACGAGGTAGTCGTTGATAGCAACCTCGCGGCGCGTACGGAACTTGGCGCAACCATCACGCTCGCCCACGGTGGTATCGACGGTGACTATCTCGTGGTCGGGATCGCTGCTGTCACTTCAAGTGACCAGCCCGACCGTGCCGCGCACGTGTTCCTGACGGATGCTACGGCATCCGCTCTGGCGCCGCGCGGCGGTGCTGCCGAGGTTGTCGGAGTGTTCGCCCGCGAAGGAATCTCGCCGGACGATCTGGCGAATGAGATTCGCACGCAGGTGCCCGACGCGGTCACATACACCGGGTACGAGCGCGGCGCCGCCGAGTTTCTTGACGCCGGCGCCGCCCGAGCAACGCTCGTGGCGATCGGTTCGTCGTTCGCCGGCACCGCCATCCTGATTGCTCTGTTTGTCGTCGCAAGCACACTGTCGCTGTCGATCCAGCGGCGACGACGAGACTTCGCTCTCATGCGAGCCATCGGGTCAACCCCTCTGCAGATCCATCGGATCATCGCACAAGAGGTGCTCCTGGTTGCAGGCGCGGGTGCACTCGTCGGAGTGATTCCCGGTTTCCTTCTGGCCGTCGTGATGCGATTCGGCTTCGCACAAGCTGGAGTAATTCCGCTCGATTTCGCACTCACCTTCGGTCCGATTCCCGCGCTGATCGCCGTCGTGGTCATGGTCGTGGCGTCTCAACTCGCTGCTGCGGTCGCTGCACGGCGCCCCGCACGCATCAACCCGATCGAAGCATTGCAGGAAGCGTCGACCACGCCGTCGCGTGTAGGGCGTGGCCGCACGATCACTGGCGTTATTCTCGGAGTCATCGGCCTGCTCGCATCCGCCATTCCGCTGTTCGTCCCCGGCACGATCGCGGTCGCCGGGCCGGCCGCGGCCGCTTTGTTCCTCATCGTTGCCGTCGGTCTGCTCGGGCCACGCCTGGTACGCGGCGCCATCACGGTATTCGGCGGGCCGCTACGGCATCTGAAATCGCCCTCAGCGTTCCTTGCAGCAACGAATGCGCGCAGTAACTCGCGGCGACTGGCGGCAGCGATCGTTCCATTGGCTCTCGGCATCGGCCTGGGCCTTGTGCAAGTGGGTACGCAGTCGATCGTCGCAGCCGAAGCAACGACACAGTCACAGGCCGGAGTGACAGCCGAGCTGATGGTGACAGGCGGAGCATCCGGACTTTCTGATGACGCCGTCGCAGCCATCGCCCAGACGTCGGGTGTCAGTGCAGCGAACCCGGTGGCCCTCAGCCAGATGATCTACAGTTTCGTCCAACTCGGCGATCCGACATCCGACCAATACCCCGTACAGGGCATCGACCCGGCAGCAACGGCGGCAACGATGGATTTGGGCGTCGTGGCCGGCACACTCGACGCTTTGACCGGCACGCAAACCATCGCTTTGAGTTCTGACGCAGCGCAAGCGGCGGGCGTGGGTGTCGGCGACACAATCAGCGGGCATCTCGGCGACGGAGCGGAAGTCACCTCGACCGTGGTTGCCATCTATACCCGAGGGTTGGGCTTCGGAGACGTGACCATGACGAATCCTGCGCTACTCGCCCACACGACGACCGGCCTCAACAACTATGTGCTCGTGGGCACGGAGCCCGGGCAGCAGGCGCATGTGCAAGAGACACTGGATGCGGCCGGATTCACCGTGACGAACCGCAGCGAACTGCAGGCCGCAGGCGACGGCGAGCGCGGTGCGAACTCGCTCGTCAACCTGATCGCGCTGGCCGTCATCCTCGGCTACATCGCCATTGCAGTAGTAAACACGCTGGTGATGGCAACCGGAGAGCGGCGACGCGAGTTCGCGCTGATGCAGCTGGTCGGATCCACGCGCAGGCAGGTGCGGGCCATGATGCGCACCGAGTCCATGATGGTCGTCGTGCTCGCCGTCGCACTCGGAGTACTGGTGGCCGGACCCCCGTTGATCGGGATCAGCTACGGCATATCGGGACAGCTACTGCCGAGCATCTCGTTGGTCGAGAGCGTGGCGATCGTCGGCTCTTTGAGCATCATCGGCCTGATCTCGCTGGCTGTCGCGACTCGGGCTGCCATGCGCAGCGCGCCAATCGTCGAGATCGGATCGCGCCAGTAACGTCTGCCAGGGCCCAAGATGCAGCTTCGCGAACGAAACGACCTTCATACACCAGGTCGGCATGGACTGAACCAATTGTGCCTGAAATGGAATGATCCGACCCCCGGGCGTGTTGTACCTTGTGGTGCTCAGTGTGACGCTCGCGCCCGGGCTCCGCCCGTCTTCCGGCGCTTCGGTGCCTGTAGCTTCTGTCGCGTCACGAAAGAGGTATCGGTGCCAACACTCACACTCGTCCCTGAACAACCGAGTCCGTGGTCTGGTCTGCTTGATCGCGATGACGTCGTCCTTGACGGGGGTGTGTTGCACATCGTCCATGACTCAGTAACACCGCAACAGGCGCGTAGCGAAGATCTGCTCTTGGTCGCGGCCGCGTTGGAGGACGCCGGGGTCGAGGTTGTCTTGATCCGAAGCGATCACTCCGTCCCCGCGCTCGTGGTCGACGTCAATGCACATGCTGCAGTCATCGCTGCGCTGGCGGCCGTGTGCGATCGCGAACCCCTGTACATCAAAGCGAAACAGCAGGCGCCCGCGCTCGCGAGCGAAGCATCCGCCCCGCTTGCTGAGCAGACTGCCGACCCACGGGCCGTGCGCGTGTATCGCCCACGCATCACACCGAATCGCTCGCTGCGCTACGGCGCGTCACTCGGAGTGCGACTTGAGTTCTGGCGCCTACAGGACGATCTCGTCGAAGCTCCGAACGACAATGCGCTCACACGCCGCGTCATCCCTCGCGACGATCTCGCCTTCGCCACCATCGAACGCTACGGTCGCCAGTGGCGCACGATCGCGGGCATGTTCGATCCGCAGCCGCACGAGTTCATCGACGAGGTCGACATGGTCTTCTCATGGGTCGACGGATCCACGAGTGAGTTCCAGCGCCAGCGGGCGGCACGCATGGAGGAGTACGTCGTCGGTGAAGGTGATGACAGCCCCGCCCGGTACCGTCATGTCGACGAACTGCGCTACGCGCTGCGGAGCGTTCATATGTACGCCCCATGGGTGCGACGAATTTTCATCGCGACCGACTCCCCCGCCCCCGTATGGCTGATCGATCACCCGAAGGTGACGCTCATGCGTAGCGAGGATTTCTTCACCGACCCCTCAGTGCTGCCCACCCACAACTCACACGCTGTCGAGGCACAGTTGCACCGGATCCCGGGCATCGCCGAACATTTCCTCTATGCGAACGACGACATGTTCTTCGGTCGGCTGGTCTCCCCAGAGCTGTTCTTCACGTCGGCCGGGGTGACGAAGTTCGTCGAGTCCGAGGTGCGCATCGGCACCGGGATACCCGCGCCGCATCGCAGCGGCCACGATAATGGCCTGCGAGTGAACCGGGAACTCCTGAGAACCCGCTTCGGTCGCACGATCTCGCGCGACCTCTCACACTGCGCCACCCCGCTGCGCAAAAGCGTCATGGCCGAGCTTGAACATGAGTTTCCTGAGGACTTCGAGCGCACCGCGGCATCTCGATTCCGCTCTGCCGCCGACATCTCAGTGACCAACAGCCTCTTCCATTACTACGCGCTCATGACCGGGCGGGCAGTCGCCACCAAGGAACCCCGAGTGCGATACGTACATACGACGCTCGCGACCGCACTTCGCCGCATGGAGCGGCTCGCTGAAAGAACCGATGTCGATATGTTCTGCCTCAATGACGGCGGCGAGACAGAACTCCCCGAAGAAATCAGAATCCGCACTATCCGCGCGACGCTGGATCGGATGTTCCCGGTGCTGCCGCCGTGGGAGCGGGCCGACGTCAGTGATGCAGGGCGCTCGGCCCAGTCGGAGCATCCGCCGATGGCGCGCTGAACGGGCGGATGCCCGCGGCGGAGAGCCTCCGGCGGACCTCCGCCGCGTCGATGTGTTCCAGTGTGCGCGGCGCGTCGATCGGCACTACCGAGTGCACAATCGTGTCATCAAACACATGCACGAGGTTGAAGGTCTGTGCGCCGTCCTGCGGACGCATGCCACCGGTCGGCACAGTAAGGTCTTGCGAGTAGCACGTCGACGATGCGACCGAGACGGGAATGCCCGCGAACGTCGCGAAGGTCGAGTAATGCAAATGACCGGCGATGATCGCTCTCACGTCGGTGCCGCGCAGCACCTCGGCGAGCCGTGACTGATCGCGCAGCTCGACGCTCACCGCCAACGGCAGCACGCTGGGCACGGGAGGGTGATGCATCGCGAGGATCGACCCCAGCGGTGCCGGCGTTGCCAATTCATCCCGAAGCCATTGCAGTTGCTCGTCGCGCAGCTCGCCGTAGTGCTCGCCCGGAACGGTCGAGTCGAGAGTAATCACGCGCAGCCCGTTGAGCTCGTCGACCCGGTCTACCGGCCGCAGGTCGGCTGCTTCATCCAGCAGCCCTTCGCGGAACGCCCCACGTTCATCATGATTGCCCATGACCCACAGCACGCGCGCACCCAATCGCTCGGCGAACGGCTCGACAAGGCCACGCAGGGCCGCGTAGGCGGCGGGCTCACCCAGGTCGGCGAGGTCGCCGGTGAAGACGATCGCGTCGGGTGTGATGCCGGATGCTTCAAAGACGGTGAGCGCGCGGGCCAGTCGTTCGGTGCCATCCACCAGATCGAACAGGAGTGCGCCCTCCGCAGTCAGGTGGGTGTCGCTCAGGTGCAGAAGGGTCTGCCCAGGGAAGGGATACTCAGCGCTGCGCATCGTTTCGGCTCCTCGCCTCGGCCGCGGTTTCCCGGAATGGTACCGGTGAGAGATGACGACGACACGGCGACACGGTGAACTGTCCGCGAAACAGCTCAGATGCGCGGCGCCCGGCGCGGCGGCGGAGGTGGCACAGCCTTGGCTAAGTGGACCCGATCCAAGGAGATGGTGACCAGGCCGCGACGGGTTTCGAGGACGCACTTGTCGTTGTCGCGCTCGCGCAGGTAGCCGACCGCATCGGTGAAGCCCCCCTCGATGCGTGTGCGTACCGTCATCCGAGTGCCAAACGGGGCCGCCCGGATGAACTCGACAGGGTCTGACATGCCCCCACTCTACGGTCGTGCGCGGCATGCGTTGGAAGTCGTCAATCGAAAGCTCTTTGCCGCGGCGGTGGGTGCGACATCCGCTCATTCGAGAACGGCGGATACCTCTGCAACTGTGCCGCCAAGGGTCTCCCTCGCGCGAAGCTTCTGCTGCATGATCTGCCGCACGGAGCTACGCCGATCTGACCGAAGGTATTCTCACGCGCCCCTTCCGCCCACGGGTCCGCCCATTGGATGCGCGTCCCAAATCTGATCTGCAATATGCCAGCTCCCCTTGGCTATTCTCAGCAACACGGGGTCGCTGAAGCGCGCGATGCTATTGAGCACCTCCGCGAAGGCTTCGGGTAGTTCCTTCTGACGGTTCACCCGCGTGCGCCAGGCGCGCCATTTGGATTGAGCGCGCGCTGGCATCTCCCCTAATGCAGGTAGCACCGGAGTGAGGGTGACGCCTCGGTGAGCCGCCACGATTTCCAACGAGCTTCGGAGGATGACCGCTTCCACAGAGTGAAGACGCGTAAGCGTGTAGATGTCAGCGAAGTCCCGCCAGCGCGTATTTCCTTCTCCTCGGTCGATCGCGGTGACGATCTTTTCGGCGAGCACCATCGCGAGCGGATAGGCGAGCAGGGTAACCGGCGGGTGGCCGAGTGGCACGATGCGAGGCAGGTCGATGAGTTGCGGTTCAGGCCAGATCGGGTCGCCGAAGTTGACATCAATCCCGACAGTCAGCCGAGCACGACCGAGGAGTCCGACGAGTCGAACACGCACGCCAGCGTACTCGTCGGGATCCCCGTCTCGAATGAGGGAAGCATTGATGCTGTCCATGTCAAAGACAACACCATCAGGGAATTCGATCGCTGCAATCGCACCAATGCGCTCGGCAACGTCGTCGGCATCGTTCGAGAACCCAGTGGCTTGAAGATCGATGTCTTTGGTCGGGCGTCGTGCTGCGAAAGCAGCTAACAGCACACCGCCCTTGAGTACGAAATCATCGCGATGCGACGACGCGGCAATGCGAGCAAGAAGTGCTTCGATTACATACAGGGTCTGCAATTCCTGCACGTCTGCGCCGTTCTCACGCGCGAGCTTCTGAATTGCCAGGGTCGCGTCACCTTCAGGCGTGCCGCGCTGCGGTTTCGGTGTCACAGCAGTATCTCCAAGGCGTTCTGCAGAGCTGGCTTCGCTTTCGGGAAGCGCTTGGCCATAGTGAGCAGCCGAGAAGGGCTGTTTCCTCGCGCGCGGAGCCATCGTTTGAGCGCGTCGACTGCGAGGTCGCTGCCCCATTCGTGGCTGAGACGAAACAGATCGATGATCGTGCGTTCCGCGGAATACAGTCCGATTGCTCTCCCGGCAGGCAGTGCGTATTCAGTGCGGTCGATGTCGAAAGTTGCGGTATCGAAGTGGTGCCAAGTGATCGGCGCAGACCAGATGCTCAGTGGCTTCGTGCCGCGCGGAATCGCAATATTGCTGCGCGTCGGGATCTCGTCCGTGAGGTCATGAATCGATAACGCCGTCAGCAGGCAGAGCGTCGCTTGCGGTCGCTTTGCAGCGATTGCCATCCACGCAGCTGTGGTGTCGTCGGTTGCGCCGGTGCGCAGGAACTGGCCCGGGGCAATCCGTTCGTACTCCTCAGCCTTGATAAGTCGCTCGAGCTGCCTCCGCGTGAGTCCTGCATCTGCGAGGTCTCGGTATCCCAACAGATCTGGCAGCGTCGTCTCCATGGCCACCCCCTAAACGGACAATAATAGTTACACATACAGCATACCTGTTACCCATTTGGATCACTAGATGTTCATCTCTCGAACGCTTTTCCAACAGATCCGCAGTCGTGGGGTCGACAGCCTCGTTGCGGCAGATGTAGTGGTTGATCGTGATTGCCGGGTCGGCATGTCCGAGCAGTTGCGAAACCAGTTCGACGCCAGCATGCTCGTTGATCGTGGTTGCGACGGTTTGCTGAACCGTGCGTCGCGACCGCGCGGTCTTCGGGTGCTCCTGCCACGCCGTCGGTTCACCTCTCGGGCTGATGATCGTTCCGCTGATCCGCACAGATGGCATGCTCAGGCCAAGCAGCTGCCGGGTCGCAACCGCCAACCGATCCTCCACCTCGATGTCTTCGAGCCAGTACGCCACCAGATAGGGGAACAGGCTGTCGGCCGCGAGCGGTCCCGCGCTGGGTGCAATCAGATCACGGTCGACGCACTTTGCTTTCAACGCGTGCGTCGCGGCAACTGCAGTATCGCCGCTCACCTGCACGAGCCGGGCGACACCGCCCGGGTCGCGACGGCGGGCGCGGGCTTCGATGCGTCGACTCGGGCGGCGACGGGTCATAATCTCGCCGTAGGTGCCGATCGTCAGGCGTGGGTGACTCATCGCGTTACCTCCGGGAAACTTGAGGCTGTGCAGAAGGCGCCGGGTCACGACGCTCCTCGATCCCCTCGATGACATCAGTGATCGCGAACTTGAGGTGCTTGCCGACGCGATAGGCACGAGGTGCCGAGGCCGCGCGAGAACCAGTCGCAGATCGTCGAGATGGGCACTCACATACGTCAACAGCTCGCGGATATCGAGCAGCCGCGGTAGATCGGTCATGCAGACCAGGTGCGTCACGCGCTCCAAAACAACCAAAACCACCCGCGAGCGACGCTCGCGAACTGGGAAAAATGCGGTTCAGATGGAGATTCAAAAGGGGTTCAAGATGGGGTTTCGATGACAGACAGCGCACCTACGCCTCTTCCCGCGTGGCCCCGCCGTCCTGGGCACGGCCCGGCCAGAGATGGTGGTTCATCCATCAAAGACTCCGTTCCGGGCAGCAGGTCCTGGCCCGCCTCGTCAAAGCCGGGCCTATAACGGGTTATAGGCCAAAAGGAGTGGATGGGTTCTTGATCTAGCCGCGTGATTCTGCGGTGAAATGGGCATCGGTATGGTCC
>NZ_JBPXMS010000007.1:0-27077 GCF_051842815.1 Microbacterium sp. A84
GCGCCGATGGTACTGCAGGGGGGACCCTGTGGGAGAGTAGGACACCGCCGGACTTCTTTTAGACAAAATGGCCACCCAACGCTGGGTGGCCATTTTGCGTTTTACAGGAAGTTGAGAGAATCAGGACCATGCCTAACGAGGACGAGCGTCGACCACGACGCGAAGACAGTTCCAATGCCCGGCGCGACGACCGTCAGGGCCGTCCTCCGCGCACTGATCGCTCGACGCCTCCAGCCCGTGATGGTGCTGCACCTCGCCGTGATGGTGGTGCTCCTCGTCGTGAGGGCGGCTATCAGGGCAACCGCGATGGTGGCGCTCCGCGCCGCGAAGGCGGATACCAAGGTAACCGTGATGGTGCTGCTCCTCGTCGTGAGGGCGGCTATCAGGGCAACCGCGACGGCGGTGCTCCGCGTCGTGATGGTGCTGCTCCTCGTCGTGAGGGCGGATACCAGGGCAACCGTGATGGTGGCGCTCCGCGCCGCGAAGGCGGATACCAGGGTAACCGTGATGGTGCTGCTCCTCGTCGTGAGGGTGGCTATCAGGGCAACCGTGATGGTGCTGCTCCTCGTCGTGAGGGCGGATACCAGGCAAGCCGTGATGGTGGCGCTCCGCGCCGCGAAGGCGGATACCAAGGTAACCGTGATGGTGCTGCTCCTCGTCGTGAGGGCGGATACCAGGGCAACCGCGATGGCGGCGCTCCGCGTCGTGATGGTGCTGCTCCGCGTCGGGAGGGTGGCTATCAGGGAAGCCGTGATGGTGGCGCTCCGCGCCGCGAAGGCGGATACCAAGGTAACCGTGATGGTGCTGCTCCTCGTCGTGAGGGTGGCTATCAGGGCAACCGTGATGGTGCTGCTCCGCGTCGTGAGGGCGGATACCAGGGCAACCGCGACGGCGGCGCTCCGCGCCGCGAAGGCGGATACCAAGGTAACCGTGATGGTGCTGCTCCGCGTCGTGAGGGCGGATACCAGGGCAACCGTGATGGTGCTGCTCCGCGTCGTGAGGGCGGCTATCAGGGCAACCGCGATGGTGGCGCTCCGCGCCGCGACGACCGCAGTGGCGGCCGCGGCTTCCCGCAGCGCGGAGGCGCTGACCGGGAACGTCCGGATCGCCATTCAGACGATCGCCCTCGCTTCAACGACCCTGAGGTGCCGGAAGACGTCACTCCGGATGATCTGCACACTTCGGCACGCAATGAGCTGAAGACGCTGAGCAAGGAGAACGCCGAGCAGGTCGCACGTCACCTTGCAATGGCCGCGCGCCTCATCGAAGAGGATCCCGCACTCGCCCACGAGCACGCACTTGCTGCATCCCGTCGCGCTGGTCGCATCGCAATCGTGCGTGAGTCGCTCGGCATCACTGCCTACGCGACCGGCGACTTCGCCCTCGCTCTTCGTGAGCTGCGTACGTACCGTCGCATCTCCGGTAAGGATGATCAGATCGCGTTGATGGTCGACAGTGAGCGCGGTATCGGCCGTTCCGATCGCGCTCTCGAGACTGGTCGTGCTGCGGATCGTTCCAATCTTTCGACGCCCGTTCGCGTCGCCCTTGCAATTGCGATGTCCGGTGCCCGCCTTGACCAGGGCGAGACCGAGCTCGCACTCGGTGAGCTTCAGATCCCCGAGCTCAATCCCGACCGCGCCTTCGAATGGAGTCCTGCGCTGTTCGGCGCGCACGCTGCTGTTCTGGAAGACCTCGGACGTGACGATGAGGCCGCCTTCTGGCTCGACCGCGCAGAAGTTGCTGCGGATGCTCTCGGCATGGGAGATGACGACGAAATGATTGTCGAAGACGGTCTGATCGAAGGGGAGTTCCCCGACGACGAGAGCGTCGATGCACCGGTTGCTTCCGCTGTGGAAGAGCCAACCGTTAGCGAACCGGTCGACGAGCCGGCTGAAGAGCTCGAAACCGAGCCCGAAACGATCGTCGAAGACGAATCCGTCGAGGCACCGAAGGCGGATTCCTGAGTGGGTCTTTTCTCTCGATCGCGCCCCACTCCGCTCGATGGCGTCGACGTCGTCCTCGCTGACCTTGATGGCGTTGTTTACGCCGGCCCTGGTGCGCTTCCGTACGCCGTTGAAAGTTTGAACAAGGTCGCACACACTCGTCGTGTCGGCTACATCACGAACAACGCTTCCCGCACTGACGCCTCAGTCGCTGAGCACCTCACGTCCCTCGGCCTCACGGTCGTGGCGAACGATGTCGTGACCAGTCCGCAGGCTGCGATGCGCTTGCTCGTCACCATGGTCCCTCCGCCCGCCACCTTGCTGATCGTCGGGGGCGAAGGCCTTGTGGTCGAGGCGGAGAAGGCCGGTTACACGGTTACACGCAGCGCCGAGGATTCCCCGGATGCTGTCGTGCAGGGCTTTGCCCCCGAGGTGGCCTGGACCGACTTGGCAGAGGCAGCGTTCGCGCTCAAGGTTCCGGAGGAAGAAGGCGGCATCCCCTGGATCGCCACCAACAGTGACTGGACGATTCCGCGTGAGCGCGGTGTCGCTCCTGGCAATGGCACGCTTGTGTCGGCGGTTCACACCGCTGTGGGGCGTCTCGCGACTGTCGCCGGCAAGCCCGAGATCCCTATCTTCGAAGAAGCGATCGCGCGCTTCGGTGCGACCAAAACACTCTTCATCGGTGACCGACTCGACACCGACATCTTAGGTGCGGCACGCGTCGGCATCGATTCCGTGCTGGTGCTCACCGGCATCGACAGACCGAAGCATGTACTTGCGGCTCCCGAGGGATCGCGTCCGACCTTCATCCTGAGTGACCTTCGCGAACTGCACGAGCCCTACCCGCAGACGCAGCGCAAGGATGGCGTGGTCACCGTCAACGGGGCATCCGTTCGGGTGATCGGGGGAGACGTCGAGATCCTCTCGGAAGGTACTCGCCAGATTGATCTCGTCCGTGCCGGGGCGATTGCGATCTGGGATTCGGGCACTCCGGTGTTCGTGCTCAACGTTCCGGAGAAACTCTACGAAGATCCGTTCTACCGTCCCTGAGTGCGCCTCGCTGCCATGTCGGTGACGGCACGTAAAGTGGAACTGTGAGCGAAGAGAATGCGACCGCGCCGACCGATGGTCTGTGGAGTCGGCTGCGTCTGATCGAGGGACAGCCGCTTGCTTCGCGCGCCGATGCGTACTCGACGTTCCACGACGAGCTGTTCCGCCGACTTGAGAGTGGCACGAAGCTCGACTCCCGAGAAAAGACTACGTCCGGAGACAGATGACTCGCCTTGACGCCGCCCTCGCATCCCGAGGACTGGCACGCTCCCGCACGCACGCTGCCACGCTGATCGTCGCGGGGCTGGTGAGCGTCAATGGCCGACAGATCATCAAAGCCTCGGCTGCCGTAGGCGACGACGCCGTGATCACGTTGGCTGAGTCTGACCACTACGTCAGCCGCGGCGCCCAAAAGCTCGTCGCCGCGCTCGACGCCTTCGACGTGAAGGCCGAAGGCCGCCTCGCCCTCGACATGGGTGCGTCCACTGGTGGGTTCACGCAGGTTCTCCGCGAACGCGGTGCCCGTAAGGTGCTGGCCGTAGATGTCGGGCATGATCAGCTCGCGGCATCCATCGCCGAAGACCACGCGGTCGTGAGCGTCGAGGGATTCAACGTGCGGTACATGACGCGCGAGAATCTGGCAGAAGCGACCGGCGAGACTGACGCACCCGACTTGATCGTCGGCGATCTCTCCTTCATCTCGCTCGAATTGATTCTTCCGGCGGTCGCAGGTGTCGCCGCATCCGACGCCGACATCGTCTTGTTGGTGAAGCCGCAGTTCGAAGTCGGGCGCACTGCTGTGCGCGGCGGCTTGGTCACCGATCCTGCCACGCGCTCCGACGCCGTCGCCCGTGTGGTGTGGAACGGCTGGGATGCCGGACTCGGCATGCTCGGAATCATTGCCTCGCCGATTCTCGGCACCCATGGCAACGCCGAATTCCTCATCCACATGTCGCCCGCACGCGGCAGTAATCCGACAGAATGGACGGAACGCATCAACGAGCTGGCAGGGGGCCGATGAACGAGCGAAATATCTTGGTCGTTGCCCATGCCGGCCGCGACGATACCGTCGCCGCAGCCCGTCGCGTCATCGAGTTGTTGCGTGGTGCGGGTGCCCGTCCCGTGCTGTCGGTCGATGACAGGGCAGAGCTCGCTGCAGTCGATCCCGTCTTCGGAGACGTCGACGCACTGGGCGATGTCGTCGGTGTTGATGACTTGGAGCTGGCGATCGTGCTGGGCGGTGACGGCACGATCCTGCGTGCGGCTGAGCTTGTCCGTGGCACGAACAGCGCGCCGGTGCTCGGCATCAACATGGGCCACGTCGGTTTCCTGGCAGAGATTGAACGCGATGCCATGGACGACGCCGTGCATCGCGTGATCGCCCGCGATTACGACGTCGAGGAGCGGCTCGCCCTCGCGGTGCGCGTGAAAGATGCCACAGGCTCGGTCGTCTTCGAAACGTGGGCTTTGAACGAAGCAACGGTCGAGAAAGCCAGTCGCGAGCGCATGATCGAGGTCGTCGTCGAGATTGATGGCCGACCGCTGTCGAGCTACGGCTGCGACGGCATGGTGATCTCCACTCCCACCGGTTCCACTGCCTACAACTTCTCCGCCGGCGGTCCGGTCATCTGGCCGAGCGTCGAGGCGATCGCAGTGATCCCGCTGTCCGCTCATGCGCTGTTCGCCCGTCCGCTCGTGGTCAGCCCTGACGCTTCCGTCGCGATCGAGATGCTCGAGCGCACCGACGGATCCGGCATCCTGTGGTGCGATGGGCGTCGATCGCATGAACTTCCTCCCGGAGCCCGTGTCGTGGTACGCCGTTCTTCACGGCCGGTACGTCTCGCCAGGCTCCACCCGACCGCGTTCACCGACCGTCTCGTGCGCAAGTTCCAGCTGCCTGTGGCTGGCTGGCGCGGACAGGCCGGGGGAGCTCCGGCGTGATCGAGGAGATGCGGATGCAGGGACTCGGCGTCATTGCAGACGCCGTGCTGCCTCTCGGTCCCGGCTTCACCGCGATCACCGGTGAGACCGGTGCGGGCAAGACCATGGTTGTCACAGGTCTCGGGCTGCTGCTCGGCCAGCGTGCCGACTCAGGCGCTGTGCGTGCTGGCGCGGCTCAGGCCTCGGCCGCAGGGGTATGGATCGTACCGATCAAGGGTCGAGTGGCGGACATCGTCACAGACGCAGGCGGTGAACTGGAGCCACTCGATGACGGCTGGGGCGAGCTGTACATCTCGCGAACGCTGAACGCCGAAGGCCGCAGCAGAGCCAGCGTCGGCGGACGTGCGGCGCCTGCCGGCGTGCTGGCTGCCCTCGCCGATGAACTCGTCGTCGTACACGGTCAGTCTGAGCAGTTGCGGCTGCGTTCCACGGCCGCGCAGCGTGACGCACTCGACCGCTTCGGCGGAGAACCGATCGCCACGGCAGTGGAGGCGTACTCGACGGCGTTCGCACGCTGGCGTGAGCTGGACACCGAGATCGCCGAGATCACCGAGAATCGTGATCGTCGCGCTGAAGAAGCGGATCGCCTGCGTGAGGCACTGGCGCTGATCGAAGCGACCGCGCCAGAGCCGGGGGAGGATGCCGTGCTCGCGGAGCGCGCCGTGCGGCTCTCCAATTCTGAAGAGCTGCGACTCGCCGCATCCCTCGCGCGCAATGCGCTCTCCAGCGAAGAGGGCGAACCCGATGCATCCGCGCTCGTGGCGGAGGCCAGAAGAAACCTCGAGCGCGTCGCGGACCCGGCGCTCACCGAGATCTCCGAGCAGATCGCCGACGTCGGCTATCGCGTCTCAGATCTCGCACTCCAGCTCTCCGCATATCTCGCCGATCTCGATGAGACTGGCCCCCATGAACTCGCCGCCGTCGAAGAACGCCGCGCGGCTCTGACCACGTTGATCCGCGCGCACGGATCGTTGGACGAAGCGCTCGAGCTCTGGCACAGCGGGTCTACGCGGTTGGCAGAGCTCGACGATGACGGCGACCGTCTGCAACGGCTGCACTCGGAGCGCGACGCAGCCAGAGCGACGCTCGATGACGTCGCGGCGATCCTCACCTCGACTCGCACCGAAGCCGCCGTCAGACTGGGCAGTGCGGTCACCGAAGAGCTGCACGCGCTGGCGATGCCGGACGCCACACTCGAGGTCTCCATACGCGAGGGATCGGCGAGTGCACACGGCCGTGACGATGTCGCGATCCTGTTGGCCCCGCATCCTGGCGCCGAACCGCGCTCGGTGGCCAAGAGCGCATCCGGTGGTGAGCTCTCGCGTGTGATGCTGGCCGTCGAAGTCGTGATCGCCGGAACCGATCCTGTTCCCACGTTCGTGTTCGACGAAGTGGATGCCGGAATCGGCGGTGCCGCCGCAATCGAAGTGGGACGGCGACTCGCCCGACTTGCAGAGACATCTCAGGTGATTGCTGTGACACATCTGGCGCAGGTCGCAGCCTTCGCCACCAACCATCTTTCTGTCGTGAAAGCTAATGATGGCGCGGTAACCGCGTCCAGTGTCCGGCGTCTGGAGGGCAGCGATCGCGAGGCGGAGATGGCGCGACTGCTGTCGGGACTTACTGATTCGGATGCTGCCCTCACCCATGCCCGAGAACTTCTCAGCCTTAGTGCCTGAGCGAACTGTTAGGATTTAAGCCCGTGATGAACTCTTCTGCTGCGGGACCTAAAAACGACACAACCAAGCACATTTTTGTGACTGGCGGTGTCGTTTCGTCTTTGGGTAAAGGGCTCACGGCGGCCAGCCTGGGAAACCTTCTCACCGCGCGCGGTTTGCGCGTTGTGATGCAGAAGCTTGACCCGTACCTGAACGTCGATCCAGGCACGATGAACCCCTTCCAGCACGGTGAGGTGTTCGTCACCGACGACGGTGCAGAGACCGACCTCGACATCGGCCACTACGAGCGGTTCCTCGACATCAACCTGTCGGAGGCTGCCAACGTCACCACTGGTCAGATCTACTCGCAGGTCATCGCGAAGGAGCGCCGCGGAGAGTACCTCGGCGACACCGTGCAGGTCATCCCGCACATCACCGATGAGATCAAGCGCCGCATGCGCCTGCAGGCCGGCGAATCGCCGAAGCCCGATGTCATCATCACAGAGGTTGGCGGAACAGTCGGCGACATCGAGTCGCAGCCGTTCCTGGAAGCTGCGCGTCAGCTGCGCCACGAACTCGGCCGCGACAGCGTATTTTTCGTGCACGTCTCGCTCGTCCCGTTCATGGGCGCCTCCGGCGAGCAGAAGACCAAGCCGACGCAGCACTCCGTCGCAGCGCTTCGCCAGGTCGGCATCCAGCCGGACGCTCTTGTGCTGCGTAGCGACCGACCCGTCAGCGTCAGCAACCGCAACAAGATCGCGCTGATGTGCGATGTCGAGGTAGAAGCGGTCATCAACACGGTTGACCTCCCCAGCATCTACGACATCCCCTCGACGCTCAACGACCAGGGACTCGACTCGTACATCGCGCGCCGGCTCGGACTCGACGCCAAAGCAGCACCCGAGGTCGACTGGTCGCGGTGGCAGAAGGTTCTGCACGCCGTGCACAACCCGAAGCACGAGGTCACGATCGGTCTCGTCGGCAAGTACATCGACCTGCCCGACGCGTACCTGTCGGTGACCGAGGCGCTCAAGGCCGGTGGGTTCGCGCAGGAGACCAAGGTCAACATCCGTTGGATTCCCTCTGATTCCTGCGAGACGCCAGAAGGCGCGGAGAAGGCGCTGAGCACCGTCGACGGCATTTGCGTCCCCGGCGGCTTCGGCATCCGCGGCATCGAAGGCAAGCTCGGCGCGCTGAAGTTCGCTCGCGAACAGGGCATCCCCACCCTCGGCCTGTGCCTGGGTCTGCAGTGCATGGTCATCGAGTACGCCCGCAACATGGCCGACATCGTCGGTGCGTCCTCGACCGAGTTCGACCCGGAGACGGCTGAGCCTGTCATCGCGACCATGGCCGAGCAGGTCGACATCATCGACGGTGGCGACCTCGGCGGCACCATGCGTCTCGGGCTGTACCAGGCAACACTTGCCGAAGGATCTCTGGCTGCCGAGCTCTACGGCAGCTTGGAAGCATCCGAGCGTCACCGTCACCGCTACGAGGTCAACAACGCCTACCGTGCACGCCTCACCGAGGCGGGTCTCGTGTTCTCCGGCCTCAACCCCGAGCTCGACCTCGTCGAGTACGTCGAATTGCCGCGTGCCGTGCACCCGTACTACATCGCCACCCAGGCGCACCCAGAGCTGCGCTCGCGTCCGACCGCGCCGCATCCGCTGTTCCGCGGTCTGATCGGCGCAGCGATCGAGCGTCACCGCTCCAGCGAACTGTTCGACGTCTCGGCCGATGACTGACGAGCTGCGCGACGAACCACTGAACCCTGAGGTCATCTCCACCGAGGTGCCATATCGGGGTGCGGTGTGGGATATCCGCTCGGATACGTTCCGTTACGGCGATTCCGAGATCACTCGTCAGTACGTCGATCACACCGGAGCGGTGGTGATCGTGGCGATCGACGATCAGGAGCGCGTTCTGCTGATTCAGCAGTACCGGCACCCGATTCGACACCGTGACTGGGAACTACCGGCCGGCCTCCTCGACATCGAGGGGGAGGAATTGGTGATCGCTGCGCAGCGTGAGCTGGCAGAGGAGACTGACATCGTGGCGGCGGACTGGCAGCCGTTGTTGTCGACGTACACGACTCCAGGTGGCAGCAACGAGATCGTCCATTTCTTCCTCGCAACGGGGCTGTCCGCAGCACCGGACTCGCACACTCGCGAAGACGAAGAAGCCGACATCCGCATTGAGTGGGTGCCGCTGGCGGATGCCGTGGCTGCAGTGCTCGACGGGCGTATGCGCAACGCGTTGCTGGCGAACGGTGTGCTCGCCGCGACGCTCAGGCGAACCGGAGAGTAGTCATGCGGCTGGACCGTGCGATCGATACGTACATCCGGCATGTCACGATCGAGCGCGGACTGTCCGAGCACACGATCAGCGCATATCGCCGTGATCTGGACGTGTACCTGGCATGGCTGACCGATGTCGGAATCGATGACACCACGGCGGTCAGCGGCTCGATCATTGGCCGCTTCATCGCTGATCGGTCGGCGATGGTTCCAGCTCCTGCGGCGACGAGTCTTTCGCGGCTGCAGTCCTCGGTGCGGGGGCTGCACAGGTATCTCGTGCGGGAGGGGATCGAGCTCGAAGATCCGAGCGGCAGGCTCCGGCCGCCGAAGGCTCCGCAGCGGCTCCCGAAGGCACTCACGATCGATCAGGTGGAGCGGCTGCTTGCCGCGCCGTCGGCCGAGGAGCCCATCGGCATCCGCGACCGGGCGCTGCTTGAACTGCTCTACGCGACCGGCGCGCGTGTCTCGGAAGCCGTGGGTCTCGACGTCGACGACCTCGCGCACGGTGACGTGCTGCGTCTGCGTGGCAAAGGATCCAAGGAGCGCATCGTTCCGGTGGGTTCCTTCGCGAGGGATGCGGTGGACGCCTACCTCACCCGCGTGAGACCCGCCCTCGCGGCGAAGGGACAGTCGTCGGCGCGACTGTTCCTCGGCGCTCGCGGAGCGCCGCTGTCGCGTCAGAGTGCCTGGCTAGTGATTCGCGCTGCGGCTAGCGCCGCGCACATCACCTCCGAGGTGTCGCCGCACACCTTGCGGCACTCTTTCGCCACGCATCTGCTGCAGGGTGGTGCCGATGTGCGCGTCGTGCAGGAGCTGCTCGGTCATGCATCGGTGGCGACGACTCAGATCTACACGCACGTGTCGGTCGACACGCTCCGCGACATCTACGCAACGTCGCATCCCCGCGCCCGCTAGTTGCGAGCGGGCACTTGTGGCTCATTTTTTCGAAGAATTGCAGCCACACCCGCCCACTCGCAAGCTGGGAAAGGCGGGAATGCGGGGCGGCAACGAGGACAACGGGCGCGGGGTCGCTAGAATTGAGGACGCACGAGGGAAGCAGGAGAATCGGTGAGTCAGAACGTGGCGAAGTCCAAGGGTAAGACGTCGTCTAAGGGCGACGACATCCTGATGGGACCCACGGGGCGCCCCTACCACGGCTTCGACACCCCAACGCCGCTCGAATCGCACGGTCCTGCGCGCATCATCGCGCTGTGCAACCAGAAGGGCGGCGTCGGTAAGACGACGACGACGATCAACCTCGCGGCTGCCTTCGCCGAGTACGGGCGCAAGGTACTCGCGGTCGACTTCGACCCGCAGGGTGCACTCTCTGCCGGGCTCGGCATTCCCACGCACGACGTGCCAACGATCTATGACCTGCTGCTGGACACCAAGCGCGACGCGCATGAAGTGATTGTCCATTCGGCGACGCCCGGGCTTGACGTTCTTCCCGCGAACATCGACCTGTCGGCCGCCGAGGTGCACCTGGTCAACGAGGTCGCCCGTGAGACGATCCTCGCCCGCGTCCTGCGTCAGGTCGCCGGAGAGTACGACGTCATCCTGATTGACTGCCAGCCCTCTCTCGGACTGCTGACCGTGAACGCGCTGACGGCGAGTCACGGCGTACTTATTCCGCTGGAGTGCGAGTTCTTTGCTCTCCGTGGTGTTGCTTTGCTCATCGAAACAATCGAGAAGGTGCGCGACCGGCTGAACCCGGGGATCACCCTCGACGGCCTTCTGGCGACAATGTACGACGCGCGCACGTTGCACTCCCGTGAAGTTCTGGAACGGGTAGTGGAGACATTCGGGGACGACGTGCTGGAAACGGTGATCGGTCGCACGGTGAAGTTCCCCGACGCATCGGTGTCGGGCGTTCCGATCACCGAGTTCGCGCCGGAGCATGCCGCCGCCCAGGCGTACCTGCGACTGGCGCGGGAACTGGTCGCCCGTGGCGCTGTCGCATAGCTCCGAAGAAACTGAGCCCGACCCGGTCGAAGGCTTCCGCGTCTCGCTGTCCAACTTCGACGGGCCATTCGATCTGCTGCTGAACCTGATCTCTCAGCATGAGATGGACATCACCGAGGTGTCGTTGAGCGCGGTCACGAACGAGTTCATCGCATATCTGCGGGAGCTGGATTCGGACGAGGAGCTGGATCAGGCATCCGAGTTTCTCGTCGTTGCGGTGACCCTTTTGGATATGAAGGTCGCAGGCCTGCTCCCGCAGGGCGAGCTCGTCGACGCAGAAGCGGTCGCTCTGCTCGAAGCGCGGGATCTTCTGTTCGCCCGCCTGCTGCAGTACCGTGCCTTCAAAGAAGTTTCGACGTGGTTCTCACGTTGCCTGCAGCGCGAAGACCGCCGTCACATCCGCGCCGTGCGCCTGGATGAAAAGCATCGTAAGCAGGCACCCGAACTGGTCTGGACGCTCAACGTCGATGATTTCGCGGCGCTGGCGATGCTCGCGTTCGCACCCAAGGAAATCCCCAGCATCGGGCTCGGTCACCTGCATGCGCCTCTGGTCAGCATCCGTGAGCAGGCGGCGATCGTCGTGACGCTGCTGCGGAACACCGAATCGATCACCTTCCGTGAGCTCGTTGCCGGCGCCACTGAGCCCGGCATCGTCGTCGCACGATTCATCTCGGTGCTCGAACTCTACCGACACGCCGCACTTTCCTTCGTGCAACTGGAACCGCTCGGCGAGCTGACGCTTCGTTGGGCCGCCGACTCCTGGTCGGATGAGACACTCGCGAGCCTGGGGGCTGACTATGACCGATGAGACTCTCCCGCTGACCGAGAAGCTCGAGGCGATCCTGCTGATCATCGATGAGCCGTTGGGCCTCATCGCGCTTGCTGCCGCTGTTGGCGCGCCAGTGCCTGCTGTGCGTCAAGCGATCGAAACCCTTGTGAACGATTACGACGGGAACGGCCAGGGCCCGCGTCGAGGGTTCGAACTGCGTGAGGTCGGCGGCGGCTGGCGGCTGTATGTCCGCGATGACCATGACGCCCTGGTCGCCGATTTCGTCGGGGGACAGGCTCCGGCGCGTCTGTCGCAGGCTGCGCTGGAGACTCTTGCCGTGATCGCCTACAAGCAGCCGGTTACACGCAGCCAGGTGGCATCCATCCGTGCGGTGAATGTCGACTCGGTGGTGCGCACGCTGCTGGCTCGTGGCCTGATCACCGAGTTGTTCGCCGACTCAGAGACCGGCGCGATCAACTACGGTACGACCGATGCGCTGCTGCAGAATCTCGGCATCAACTCGCTTGACGAACTGCCGCCGATTTCACCGTTGCTTGCTGACGGTGCCGAAGGATTTGAAGAAGGAAGCATCCGATGAATGACAACCAGTTCCCTACACCCACTCCAGACAGCGGTGACGCGCCGGAAGGCATCCGGCTGCAGAAGGTACTCAGCGCGGCCGGCGTGGCATCGCGCCGAGTGGTCGAGCAGTACATCGTCGAGGGGCGCATCCGCGTCAACGGCAAGGTCGTCGAGGAACTCGGCCGCCGCATCGACCCGGAGACCGACCTGGTCGACGTCGATGGCGTCGCGGTCCAGTTGGATGTGTCCAAGCGCTACGTCATGCTGAACAAGCCCACCGGCGTCGTCAGCACCATGAGTGACGAGAACGGCCGACCTGACCTCCGTCAGTTCACTGACGACTGGGAAGAGCGGTTGTACAACGTCGGACGTCTGGACGCCGAGACGAGTGGTCTGCTCATCCTCACGAACGACGGCGATCTCGCGCATGTGCTCGCGCATCCCTCATTCGGCGTGACCAAGGTCTACATCGCCAAGGTCGAGGGCACGGTCACCGCGCAGGTGATCGCGCAGCTCACCAAGGGAATCGAGCTCGACGACGGCCCGATCAAGGCCGATAAAGCACGGCTACTGGACTCTTCGAAGGGTACGGTGGGCGGCCGCGGGGCGTCGAGCCTGGTAGAGCTCACGCTGCACTCAGGTCGCAACCGCATCGTGCGCAGGATGCTCGCCGCGGTCGGGCATCCGGTCACCGAGCTCGTCCGTCGTCAGTTCGGCCCGCTCCACCTGGGAACTCTCCCTGCGGGGAAGACTCGGGAACTGACTAAAATCGAACGTGGTGCGCTGTTGACTCTCTCGCGCCATGATTCCCCCGCGGACGCTACGCCGGGAGACGCCCAGGAGAACCAGTGAGCGAAACCGCCAGAACGAATGGCAGCGGCAATGCGCCGCGGCTTTCGGGGACGGTGCGCATAGTCGGTGCCGGCCTTCTCGGCGCGAGCATCGGCCATGCGCTGACGGCCAAGGGCGTTGACGTCGTTCTCTCTGACACATCGCCTGCGCAGCTGCGTCTTGCGATCGATTACGGTGCCGGCCGCGCTGCGCGCGAGGATGATGCGCCCGCGCTGATCGTCGTCTCCGTACCGCCGGATGTCACGGCTGATGTGATCGAGGCGGAACTCACACGCTACCCGGATGCTGTCGTCACCGATGTCGCGAGCGTGAAGCTTGAGCCGTTCCGCGCGCTCAAGGCCCGCGGCGTCGACGTCACCCGTTACATCGGCTCGCACCCGCTCGCCGGGCGAGAGCGTGGGGGAGCGATCTCCGCACGTGCAGACCTGTTCATCGGTCGTCCGTGGGTCGTCTGCCGTGACGAGGAGACTCGCACCGCCGATCTTGCCCTGGTGGAGGCGCTGGCGCTCGACGTCGGCGCGATGCCACTGGAGATGACGCCAGAGGAGCACGACCGCTCCGTCGCCCTCACCTCGCACGTGCCTCAGGTCGTTGCGAGTCTGCTGGCGGCGCGTCTTGCGACGGCCGACGAAGACGCCCTCCGGCTTGCGGGCCAAGGGGTGCGCGACACCACGCGGATCGCCGCATCCGCTCCAGAACTTTGGGTGCAGATTCTCGGTGCCAACGCACGACCAGTGGTCGACGTGCTTGACGCACTTGCCGCCGACCTGCGTACCGTTTCGGATGCTCTCCGCGAGCCTGAAGCGCCGGGCGCACGACGTGCCATTGCTGAGGCGATTCGCCAGGGCAATGACGGCGTCGAGCGGCTGCCTGGCAAGCACGGACAGAACCGCAGGTTCGATCAGCTCGTCGTCATGGTCGATGACACCGCCGGCCAGCTCGGTCGGTTGTTCGGTGAGCTCGGGGAGCTGGGCGTGAACGTGGAAGACCTGCGCCTGGAACATTCGCCAGGCGCACAGTTCGGCCTCGCAGAGATCAGCGTGGCCCCGGCAGCACTGCTCGGTGCGATCGAAGGACTGCAGCAGCGCGGATGGCGAATTGCGGGAGCGACCAATGACTGATGCGACCCAGACCGATGCAGCGAAGTTCATCGCAATTGACGGGCCAGCGGGTTCTGGCAAGTCCAGCGTTTCCAAGGCTGTCGCGCGGGCCCGCTCCTACGGCTACCTCGACACCGGAGCGGCTTACCGCGCGCTCGCCTGGTACGTGCTCGACCGTGGTGCCGAGACAGACGATGCCGACGCGGTTCTCGCCGCGGCATCCGATTTCGATCTTCGTCTGGGTCTTGACCCGGACGACCGCACCGTCGCCGTTGGCGACAACGACATCACCGCGGCGATCCGCGAGCCGCGCGTCTCTGGCGCCGTCAGCGGCGTCGCGCGAGTTCCGGCCGTACGCGAACAGGTGAACATCCTCTTCCGTTCGCTGGTTGCGTCCTCGCCGTACCGTGCGGTTGTCGTCGAGGGACGCGATATCACCACGGTGGTCGCCCCTGACGCGCCGGTGCGGATTCTACTCACAGCTGCCCCCGAGGTGCGGGCTGCCAGACGAGCCGGCGAACTCGCCGGCGAGAATGCCGCTGCCGTGGCAGAAGCGCTGCACAAGCGTGATGCCTCGGACAGTGCTGTCGTCGACTTCCTGAACGCCGCGGAAGGCGTTGAGGTCGTTGACTCGACGGACCTCGATTTCCCACAGACCATCGACGCCGTACTCTCGGTGATCGAACGAAAGCAAGGAGCGGAAAATGCCCGCTGACGAAGAATACGAAGGCGGTCCCGACCGCCTCGCCGAGAAGATGGCGCAGCTCGACGAGCAGCTCGCCGAACAGCGCGCGGAGGCCCTGCGCGCTGGTCTCGCCGACTACGACCTGGATGACGAGGATGCCATACTTCTGGCCGGCATCACGCAGGGAGAGGGCGGGATCGAATTCCTGCCTGCGCTGCCTGTCGTTGCCATCGTCGGACGCCCGAACGTGGGTAAGTCTGCGTTGGTGAACCGCATCCTTGGCCGTCGTGAGGCCGTCGTGGAGGACACCCCCGGTGTCACCCGCGACCGCGTGACGTACAAGGCTGAGTGGAATGACCGCCGCTTCTCGCTGGTGGACACCGGCGGTTGGGAGCCCGACGCGAAGGGCATCGACCTTTCGGTCGCAGCGCAGGCAGAGGTCGCAATCGACCTGTGCGATATCGTGCTGTTCGTCGTTGACGCGATGGTGGGGGCGACCTCCACCGACGAGCACGTCGTCAAGCTGCTTCGCAAGAGTGGCAAGCCGGTGTTCCTCGTGGCCAACAAGATCGATGACGCCCGCCAGGAGCCGGAGATCGCGACCCTGTGGAGCCTCGGACTCGGCCAGCCGTACCCGACCTCCGCAGTGCACGGACGTGGCGTGGCAGACCTTTTGGATGCCGTGCTCGACAAGCTTCCGGAGATCTCGGCCGTCGCGAAGTACGAGATCGGTGGCCCGCGTCGTGTCGCGATCCTCGGCCGCCCGAACGTGGGCAAGTCGTCGCTGCTGAACAAGGCTGCCGGCGAAGAGCGTGTCGTCGTCAACGAACTCGCTGGCACCACCCGTGACCCGGTGGATGAGGTCGTCGAGCTCGGTGGGAAGCTGTGGCGTCTCGTCGACACCGCCGGCATCCGTCGCCGCGTTCACCTGCAGCAGGGCGCGGACTTCTACGCCTCGCTGCGCACGTCTGCTGCGCTGGAGAAGGCCGAAGTTGCCGTCGTCGTGCTCGACGTCTCTGAGACGATCAGCGAGCAGGACATTCGCATCATCGACCTCGTCCTCGAATCTGGACGCTCGCTCGTTCTGGCGTTCAACAAGTGGGATCGTCTGACCGACGACGACATGGAGAACGAGGATCGCCGTCGTTACCTCGAGCGCGAGATCGAGCAGGACCTCGCCCACGTCACGTGGGCTCCGCGCGTGAACATCTCTGCCAAGACCGGTCGTCACTTCGACAAGCTGGTTCCTGCGCTGGAGACCGCGCTGGAGAACTGGGATCGCCGTATCCCGACCGGCAAGTTCAACGCATTCCTGGCTGAGCTGATCGCTGAGCACCCGCACCCTCTGCGTGGTGGCAAGCAGCCGCGCATTCTGTTCGGTACACAGGCATCGACGCGTCCGCCGACGTTCGTGCTGTTCACGACCGGCTTCCTGGACCCCGGCTACCGCCGGTTCATCCAGCGCCGCCTGCGCGAGGTCTACGAGTTCGAAGGCACGCCGCTCGTCATCAACATGCGTGTGCGGGAGAAGCGTCAGCACTAGTGGTCTGACGGTTGCCTAACGGCTGACTGAGTGGTGCAATAGAAGGTGGATGCTGCGACAACGCGGCATCCACCTTCTGTGCCCACAAGGCCCGCCGAAAGAGGATGCAATGACGCACCACACCCTGCCCCTGCCCGAGTTCTCCCACGAGCGTGTGGAGGTGCTCACCGGTCGGCGCAGCGGCCTCTTCATCGCTGTTGCCCTGCATTCGTCTGTGCTCGGCTCCGCGCTCGGCGGCGCACGGCTGTGGACCTACCCGCACTGGAGTGACGCGCTGGGCGACGCCCTGCGGCTGTCTGCGGCGATGACTCTGAAGAATGCGACAGCCGGTCTTCATGCTGGTGGTGGCAAGGCCGTGATTGGGCTCGAACTGGGCACCGTTCTGGATGCTGAACGGCGTCGCGATGCCTTCCTCGATCTTGGCGATGCCGTGGAATCGTTCGGCGGACTTTACCGGACCGCCGAGGATGTCGGCTCAACCACCGAAGACATGGCCGTGGTCAGCGAGCGCACGGCGCACGTGGTCGGCCTGCCGGATGCCGTCGGTGGATCCGGTGAGCCCGCGGGCCCCACAAGCCTGGGCGTGTATGAGTCGCTTCGCGCCGTGTTGGAGCGCGTCACCGGAACGCCCGATGTCGCTGGGCGACGTATTACGATCTCCGGACTCGGTCAGGTTGGTGGGCGTCTCGCCGTGCGACTCTCTGCCGAGGGTGCGGTCCTGACTGTCACGGACGTGAACCCGGCTCGTAAGCATCTCGCCAGCGAACTGGGGGCGAAGTGGGTGGAGCCGGGCACGGAGCACCTTGTGCCGGCGGACGTGTTCGTGCCTGCCGGAATCGGCGGACTGCTAACGGATGACGTCATCGATGCGCTCGACACTTCCGCAGTCTGCGGGCCCGCGAACAATCCACTCGCCTCGCACAGCGGCGCAGACCGGCTGGCAGCGCGCGGCATCCTGTACGCACCCGACTTCGTCGTGAACGCGGGTGGAGTCATCTATCTCGATCACGAGGCGAAGAAGCTCGGCACGCGCGCCGAGATCATGGATCGCGTCGCGCAGATCGGCGACACCGTCAGAGCGATTCTTGCGGATGCCGCAGAGCGGGACATCACGCCGCTCGCCGCAGCGGAGGAATTGGCCGCGGCACGCTTGCGCGCTGGCGCAGTTCCTGCGGAGGAACTCTCCCTCTCCTAAGCGACGACCTCCTAAGCGACGACCTCCTCAGCGACGACGGGCGCTGGACGTTAATTTGCAGTGTGTCATATTGAGAATGATTCTCATTACCGATACTGTGGATCGCGTTCACCTTCCGCAGCTCCGAGGACTCCCGTGCCACTTGCCTCCACCCCGATCACCTCCGCATCGGAGTCTGTTGACGCGCCGGGTGATGGGCATGCGCCCCGCGTACGCCGATCGCGCCGCGTGCTGGCGCTGCCGGTTCTGGTCGCCGGGACGCTTCTCGCTCTCATCATCGCGCTCGGGATCGGGCCGGTGGGAATCGCTCCGGCTGACACGCTAATCGCGCTACGCGACGCGGTCCTCGGTCGGGCGACGGAGGTCGCGAACGCCCTCGTCATCACCGAGGTCCGGCTGCCACGTTCGATCCTCGCGCTTCTTGCCGGTGCCGGACTCGCGATCGCGGGGGCAGCGATGCAGGCCTACTTCCGCAATCCATTGGCCGATCCCGGCGTGACCGGTGTCGCCAGTGGAGCTGCAGTCGGCGCGGTGCTCGTTCTGGTGACCGGCATCTCTGTGCTTGGTCCCTGGACGCTGCCTGTCGCGGCATTCGCTGGCGCCATGGCCGTGCTTCTGGTGATTCAGGCGGTGGCGATGCTGTCGCGCGATCGGGGCATCACCACGGTGTTGCTGCTCGGCATTGCGATGAATGCATTCTGCGGCGCGCTGACCGGTGCTCTCATCGCGAATGCCGACGACTCGCAGACCGTCCGTGGGGCGATGTTCTGGCTGCAAGGGGATCTGACCGCGGCGAACTGGCAGGACGTCGCGCTCGCGGCCGCGCCCGTCGCCGTCGGTGTGCTGCTGCTGCTTGGAATGTCACGCGAGCTGAACGCTTTGCTGCTGGGCGAAGAGATCGCCCGTTCCACGGGTGTGGACGTCGCGCGGACTCGATTGGGGATCCTCGTGCTGACGTCGGTTCTCGTCGGCAGCATCATCGCGGTGACCGGTGTGATCGGCTTCGTGGGACTCGTCGCCCCGCACATCGTGCGGATGCTGGTGGGCAGTGATCACCGCATCCTGCTACCAGCCTCCGCCCTGCTGGGAGCACTCTTCCTTCTCGCGGCCGACACGGTCGCGCGCCTCGCACCTGCCGGAACGTCGTGGCAGACCGGTGTCGTGACCGCGCTCGTCGGCTCGCCGCTGTTTTTCGCACTTGTGCTGCGGGCCAAGCACGGACGGCGGATGCTGTGACCCTGCGCGCGTGCGACCTCGAGGTCTCTCTCGAGCGAGTGCCGATCATCGGCGGAGTCTCGCTTGAACTGCGTCAGGGAGAGATCCTCGGCATCATTGGCCCGAACGGCGCCGGCAAAAGCACACTGTTGCGTGCACTCGCCGGGCTGCTGACGCCGTCGCGCGGCGAGGTGCATGTGGATGGCCGTCCCCTCCTCTCGCTGCCCCCGCGCGAGCGTGCCGCGTGCATCGCCGTGGTCGCGCAGGACAGCCCTGTCGCCCACGATCTTTCTGTGCGCGAACTCGTACTCATGGGCAGGTACGCGTACCGCCGCCGCTTCGCTCCGCTCACGGCAGTCGACGACCACGCCGTGGACATGGCGCTCGAGCATGCCGGCGCAGTGGCGCTCGCTGATCGTCAGGTCGCCGCGCTCTCCGGCGGGGAGCGTCAGCTCGTGCAGATCGCCCGTGCGCTCGCACAGGGAGCCGCACACCTGCTCCTCGACGAGCCGACCTCGGCGCTGGACGTGCACCATCAGCTGCGCATCTTCGCGGTGCTGCGTTCCCAGGCCGAGACGGGAATCGGGATCGGCATCGTGTTGCACGATCTGAACGAGGCCGCACGGCACTGCGACCGGATCGCCGTCGTGCACGGCGGCGGTCTTCGTGCTATCGGCTCGCCGCACGACATCCTCACTGCCGACATGCTCGCCGACGTCTACGACATCGAAGCCCGTGTGTACGCCGACGAGTTCGGCTATCCGCACATCCATCCGCTCGGGATCCGTTCCGCGGTCCCTGAGCACATCTGAATGCCTGAGAAAGGCCCCAATGAAGTATCTTCGTCCCCTCGCCGTGATCGCCCTGACCGGAATCGTCCTGAGTTCAGCCGCATGCGCTGCCGACCCGGCCGACATCGCCGCGGAGACTGCATCCGTCACGGCGGCGTTTCCCGTGACTGTCACCGTGCCGGGCACAGCTGAGCCCCTCACGATCACGGCGGAACCGCAGCGAATCGTTGCGCTGTCATCCGACGCAGCGATCGCCCTGCACGAGCTCGGCCTGACCGAGCGACTCATCGCGATTCCCGCCGCTGCCCGGAACGCTACGTTGAACCCGTACGCCGACGAGATGGCCGACGTCGAGAACATCGTCGCGGGGGAGAACAGCCCGGAACCAGAGCAGGTGCTCGCCTTGAGCCCGGATCTCATCGTCGTCACCGCGCGCCACACCGGCGAACAGGATGCCTCAGATGTGCTCAGCGCGACCGGTGTGCCGGTGCTCACGCTGACGAACGGATGGTCCTCATCGGATGCCGTCATCGAGAACCTCGAAGTCATCGGCACGGCAACGGGCACCGCCGACGAAGCAGAGGCACTCGTTGCCGAGATCGGCGAAGGGCTCGCCGAGGTGCGCGAAAGCGCAGCGCAGGCGGCATCCGCTCCGAGCGTCGTGATCCTCAGCAACCAGGCGCAGGTTCCGTTCATCAACGCCGGATCATCACTCGTGTCGGAGCTCCTCGCCAACGGCGGTGGCACCAATGCTGCAGAGCAGATCGGGATCACGCAGACCATGCCGATCCAGCCCGAACAGCTCGTCGCCACGAATCCGGATGCGATCATGCTGGTCGACGTCACTGGTAAGGGCGAGGCATCATTTGATGCGGTGTTGGGCAATCCTGCTGTCGCGGCGCTGCCTGCCGTGCAGGAAGGACGTGTAAAGCTGTTCCTAGGGCGCGATGTCTACGCCCTCGCCGGACGAGAGGTCGTCTCCGGGAGCGCCGCGGTGCTCTCCTGGCTGCACCCAGAGCTCTCCGAGTGAGCGCGATGCCGCATCCGCTCATCCGGGCGTCGGTCCCGTGGACGACTACGGCGATCGCCGTAGTGCTCGCCTGGATGCAGGCCGCCTCGCTCGCTGTTGTGTTCATCGCGACCGGTGCGGCCGTGGATGCGTCCGGTAAAGAAGGACTCGGCCCGGCGATCATCACCGCTACCGTCGGCGTCGTGCTCGCTGCCGTGACCTCGGGACTCAGCGGGCTACTCACCGTCCGCGCTCAGAGTGATGCGGAGGCCGTGCTGCGCCAGGGCGTGACGGACGTACTGTTCGATGGAGGTGTGCGTGCGGCGCCCCAATCCGGCGCGATGCTGGCGCTGGCCACCGGGGCCGTCGAGCGCACCGCCCGGTACCGTGCGGCCTTCCTCGGACCGACGCTCGGCGCCTTCACTACGCCATTGCTCATTCTCGGCATCATCGCGCTCACGCTCGATCCGTTCATCGCGGCCGTACTGGCGGTGCTCGTCGTGTTGGTGCCCCTGCTCATCGGAATCGCTCAGCGGGCGGCGGGGAACGCCGGTGCTGAGAGCCGTAGGCAGCGCGGGGAACTCGCCGCACAGTTCCTGCAGAGCATCCAGGGGCTGGGAACGTTGGTTGCTGCGGGGGCGGCGGAGCGGGCGGAACGTGACCTCGCCGCGCAGGGCGAGCGACACCGTCGTGCGCTCATGCGCGTGCTGGCTGCCAATCAGATTCTCATTCTCGTGATGGATGCTGCCGTCTCTCTCGGCGTCGTCCTGATGGCCGCGCTGCTTTCGCTGGTACGTGTCGGGAACGGGACGCTCACGGCGGGGCAGGGGCTCGCGATTGTGCTGTGCACGCTGCTCGTCATCCGACCTGTCGACCTGGTCGGACAGTTCTTTTACATTGGCATCGGCGGGAGGGCCTCGCAACGGGCCATCGGCGCCCACCTCGCACGCGAGCGTGAGCGCGCCGTACGGACGCAGACGGACGGATCGGTGGCGGAGACCGCTTCGATTGTCCTTCGCAATGTCACCGCTGGATGGACGCCGGACCGTCCTGTGCTGCGTGATCTGAGCTTTCGCGTAGAAGAGGGCGAGAGGGTCGTGCTGGTCGGCCCGAGCGGCATCGGGAAATCGACTGTTTCGGCGCTCATCCAAGCGCATCTAACGCCGGATTCCGGCAGGGTCGAGGTCGCGGGTGCCGTCACGACGGAGACATCGTCCGTCGGCATCCGACGTTCCCTCGCCGTCGTCGAGCAGCGGACCCACCTTTTTCACGGCACGATCGCAGACAATCTGCGTCTCGCCGATGCGTCAATCGACGAGGACCGCATGTGGAAGGCTCTGGAAGGCGCCGGTCTCGCCGCCGAGGTACGTGCCATGCCTGCGGGCCTGGCGAGCATCGTTGGAGAGCATGGACTCGCGCTCTCGGGCGGACAGAGCCAGCGTCTCGCGATTGCGCGGGCCTTCATCCGTGACGCCCCGATCCTTCTGCTGGACGAGCCGACCTCTCAGGTTGACTTGGCCGGGGAAGCGGCGTTCCTCGACAGACTCGACGGGCTGGCCGCCGGACGTACCGTGCTCATGATCGCGCACCGTCCTGCCGCGATGATCGCCGCCGACCGCGTGATCGATCTCTCATCCTCGGAGGATCATTGATGTCCACGAGACGGGGCCTCGCAGCTTGGCTCATCCTGCACACCTGGCCGTTGCTCTGGCCGCTGAGCATCGCGACGCTCGCTCGCATCGTCGGTGATCTACTGAACGTCGCCGTGCTGGTCGTCGCCGCCTACGGTCTGGGCCGCGCGATGATCGGTGAAGTGGTCGCAGTGTGGCCGCTCGCATTGACAATCGTCGTGCTGGGTCTCAGCAAGGCCGTGCTGAGGTACGTCGAGCATTATGCGGGGCACTGGGTTGCCTTCGCTGCTCTGCAGCGGCTGCGTGAGTTGCTGTTTCGCCGCCTCATCCCACATGCTCCCGCAGCCACGACTGGCAAGGCGTCCGCCGAGCTGACTGCACGAGCGACGGAAGACATCGACCGCATCGAGGTGTTCTTCGCGCACACGATCCCGCCGATGATCGCGGCAGTGGTCGTGCCTGCGGTAGCCCTGACGTGGTTCGCGGTCCAGGTCAACCCGCTTCCGGCTACCCTCATCGCCGTGCCGCTCGCGATCGCCCTGCTGCTGCCGTTCCTGGCCGCTCGTCGTACGGCCGCGGCCGCGCGAGAGGAGCTCGCCGCACGTGGCGAGGTCGCGGTGCATGTGGCCGATGACGTGCAAGGGCTGCGTGAGGTGATCGCCTTCGACGCACGTGATCTCCGCGATCGGGAGCGGCGCCGCAGGGAAGGTTTCGTACGTCACGCCCGTCTGCGCATTGCCGGTGCGGTCGCGGTGCGCGAGGTCGCTGAGCGCCTCCTGTGGGGTGCTGCTCTGCTCCTGGTCGTCGTTCACAGTGGTGATGCGCGGACAGCTGTGCTCGCGATTGCGTTGCTCGTCGGTCTTTGGCTGGGCGGTGCGGGCACCGATGACTTCGCCAGCGGGCTCGATGCCGCACTCGCAGCCTGTGATCGCGTGCGCCGTGTCGTCGATGCCCCGCCCCTGGTGACGGATGCCGGAACATCCAATCTGCCGGGGACGGACGCACTGATGGTCGAGTTTGAGGATGTCTCCTTCTCCTATCCGGAAGGCCCGCCGGCGCTCGAGCAGGTACGATTCCATGTTGCAGCCGGTGATTGGCATAGCCTCGTCGGGGTCTCAGGCAGCGGTAAGTCGACGATCGCTTCGCTCCTGCTGCGCGCACACGATGCCGGTCACGGTCGGGTGCTGATCGGCGGTCTCGGTGTGGCAGAGATGCCGTTGGAAGAGCTGCGGCGCATCGTCGCGGTTGTGGATCAGCGGCCGGTGTTGTTCCCCGGGACGGTAGCCGACAACCTTCGGCTCGCGCGACCCGCAGCCGAAGATGCCGAATTGGAGGAGGTGCTGCGGATCGTGGTGCTCGACGGTGATGCATTGCCTGATGGTGTGCGTACCAGGGTTGGCGAGCGTGGTTCGGCGCTTTCGGGAGGGCAGTTGCATCGAGTGGCGCTGGCCAGAGCGCTTCTGCAGTACCCGCGCGTGCTCGTTCTCGACGAGGCGCTCAGCCAGCTCGACGAGGCGACCGCACAGTTGGTGCGGCAGCGTCTCAGAGCGATGGTGTCGCGACCGACCGTGATCGAGATCACCCACCGCACCGATCTGCTTCCTGGCGACGCCGAGGTCAGTGTGATCGACCGCGGACGCGTCGTCGAGCAGGGGCGTGCGTCGGATCTGCTCGTCGTGGGCAGCGCCTTCGCACGACTGAACGCGCGGGTCTGAGGGGTGTGATCAGACGCCGTATTCCTCGCGGACCCGGTCGCGCAGCTGGTGGCTGCACGCCGTGACTGCGTCGTTCCAGGTGGTGTTCGCGTCGTCCTGTGCGCGGTCGGAGATGGCCTTCCAGATGCGGATCGGCACACCGAACTGGGCTGCAACCCAGGCGTAGGCGTAGGACTCCATGTCGACGAGCTTGCCGCCGAGTCCGAGGATCAGCTCGGCTGCGGCGGCATCGTCGATGAAGCTGTCGCCGGTGGCGATGACGGCGTCGCCGTCGCTGAGGATGATCTGTTGGGGCATCGACACGTGCTGCCCTCGGATGCCTTCCTCATCGATGACGTCGTGCTGGAAGGTCGCGTTGATGTCGTACACGCCTGCGTCTAGTTCTGGATCGAGGGCTCCTGCCGTGCCGACCACGAGGATTTCTTCGTATTCGCCGGCATCGAGCGCGCGAGTGAGGCCGTACGTGGCTTTGAGCTTTCCAGGCCCGGTCACCAGGCGATCAAAGCCGTCTAGCGGGTCGGGGAAGGCATCGAGTTCGGATTCGAGAGCGGCGACGAGAAGTTTCACGGTTCCATTCTCCCAGAGCTACGTTACGTCTCTTGTCGGAGTGTGCGCCGATATGGCGGATGCTGTGAAAAGCTGGGGGAGTGACGATAGTTCCTCCGGCCCCTGGTGAACCGCGACGCCCTGAGGGGCCGCGGGATCCGGGTGATGCGTGGGTCGTTGCAGATACGGGGGAAAGGTATTGGGGTCGCTTCGGTGCAGCAGGACTGCTCGCAGTGGATGCCGATCGTGGCATATTGCTGCAACACCGCGTCAGTTGGAGTCACTTCGGCGGAACATGGGGCCTTCCCGGTGGGGCCTTGCACGAGGGTGAGTCGGCGATCGACGGCGCCCTGCGCGAAGCGGCTGAAGAAGCCGGTATCCCGGAAGGTGCGGTGAAGCCGCGGTCCACGAGCGTGCTGGACTTGAAGATCTGGTCGTATACGACGGTCATCGCCGACGTGGTCACGCCGTTCGAACCGGTGATCAGCGACCCGGAGAGCGTGGCGCTGGAGTGGGTTCCGGTAGACGAGGTCACTGACCGGCCGTTGCATCCGGGGTTCGCTGATGCGTGGCCGCGCTTGCGTGAGCAGTTGGGCTGATCAGTCTTCGTCGCGTCCGCGTAGCTTGTCGATGTCTCGACGCTCGCGTTTGGTTGGTCTGCCCGCGCCGCGATCACGGAGGCCGAGAGCAGCCTGCGGTTCGCGTGGGGGAGTGCGTTCGTCGTAGGCGAGCGCAGCGACCGGTGCACCGACGCGTTTGACCAGGGTCTTACGGACGAAGAGGATGCGGTCGAATCCGCTGATGCGCACGCGCAGCTCATCGCCCGGCTTCACGGTCTGCGCGGCTTTGACCTTGTCGCCGTTGACGCGTACATGCCCTGCGCGACATGCGGTCGTTGCGGCGGAGCGGGTCTTGTAGACGCGGATGGCCCATAGCCAACTGTCCACTCGCACCGGAGCATCCGTCATGCTGTTCTCCTTGCACGCAGTGTCACCAGTGCGCCGGCGACGATGAGTCCTTGGCCGAGCGTGTAGGTGAGCATCACGAGAGGGCTCGTCCACTGGGGCATGGCGTCAGGGATGAAGAGGCGGAATGCAAGAACCGTGTCGCTGGTGAGGAAGAAGACGCCACCCCAGATCACGAGCGGGTGGCAGCGAGTGGAGAAGGCCGCGGTGCCGCCGAGTACGAGGCCGTAGACGGCGACCGCGATCAATAGCGGGCCGGTGTGTGGCCCGAGTACGGCGATCATCGCAACCCACCAGACGGCGTAGACCAGTGCCCACCATGGCATCCGTCGCACGCGCAGCACCCTGGCGAACAACACGATGTACGCGATGTGGGCGATTCCGAAGAACAGCAGCATGAGCGGCAGTTCGGGGCCGCCGGGGAAGAAGGTGCCAGCGCCGTCACCGATCCATGAGAGCACCACTGCCGCGAGGAGGAGAGCAATCGCACTCGGTGGGCGTAGCCGCAGCGCGAGCAGCACAGGGATCGTGAGCAGCGGCATCAGCCAGAGTTTGGTCGGGGCAGCGAGGTCGCTCTGCAGAGCGAGTGCCGTGACATGCACGATCGACATGACGATGTACGGGACGAACGACCACATCAGGGATGTTCGACGGAAGGTGCTGCGCTGCATGCCTCCATCGTAGATCGGTGCAGTCACATGTTGAGACTCAGGCTCACTAACGGGCGACCCGGTTTCGTGCTGGGAATCTCGGTGAAGCCGGCCGCGAGGAACGTTGACAGTGCGCCGTGGTACAGGTCGTTGACGCGGACTTCAGTGGTGGCGGTGTCGATCGGATAGCCCTCGACTACGTGGGCTCCGGATGCGCGGGCGAAGTTGAGGCCCGCTTCCAGCAGTACCGCGTTGAGACCCTGGCCGCGGTGCTCTTTTCTGACGACGAAGCAGGTGACGGCCCATGCGCTGTCATCGTCGAGTGGCTCACGCGTAGTGGTGACGATGTTGCGGGTGCGGGCGAGACGTCGTTGGGTGGGGCGAGGCCCGATACGGATCCATCCTGCGGCTTCACCGTCGACGTACGCGACGAGCCCGGGAGGTGGGCCGTCGGCGATCTCGTTCTGGAACAATGCCGTGCGCTCGTCGAGGGTCGTCGCGTCCCATTCTTTGTTGGTGAGCACCGGCCAGACGCACTGGCAGCTGCGGCCGTCACCGCCTCCGCTCAGCGCGTGCTGGATGTCTTCCCATATCTCGGCGCTGGCGAGCGCGGTCGTGATCGTCGGCATGCAGGGCAGGCTACGCCCGGGGTGAGACAGAGGCAAGATGTCTGGTTCGCGAAGGCGTCGCAGTGCGGCTAAGATAGTGGAGTTGCCTCCGCGTGAGCGAAGAACAACGGGCTGTGGCGCAGCTTGGTAGCGCACTTGACTGGGGGTCAAGGGGTCGCAGGTTCAAATCCTGTCAGCCCGACAGATTTAGGCCCGGAAACTCGCAAGAGTCTCCGGGCCTTTTGCATGTCCCGGAAGTACGTGAGACCCCAAAAAGAGGGTTATAGGGGCTTATAGGCCAAAAAGAGTGGATGGGTCCGGGCGTGTCATCCCCTTCCTGCCCATCCGGCGCGTGACCAGAGTCCTT
>NZ_JBPXMS010000008.1:0-16737 GCF_051842815.1 Microbacterium sp. A84
CCCCGCGGGCACGTCGGCAAGATCGATCGCGCGGCCCTGCGGGCCCGTGCGTCAGAACTACAAGCCGAGTCCTGACGCAGTGAATCGCCCGGGGTTTAGTGGAGGGCGAGTTCTCCCGGGGCGTTCCTTCGCTTCGCCGGACGACTTCAACCAGCAACTGAACGCCTGGCTGCCGATCGCGAACGCGCACATGTCCAGGTCGCGGCGGGGACGACCCAGTGATCTGGTCGGCATCGATCGGGCGGCGATGCGCGGGTTGCCGGCGGTCGCGCCGGGGGTGATGTTCCGCACCAGCATTCGGTTGCCGCGGGATTACTACGTTCGCGCGTTCAGCAACGACTATTCAGTGGACCCGGCCTTGATCGGCCGCATCGTGGAGGTCAGCGCAAGCCTTGACGCCGTCGCCGTTCATCACGACGGGGTTCTCATCGGCAGCCACGCCCGCAGATGGGCCAGGCAATTGACCGTCACCGGTCCGGTCCGCGTTGCCCGCGCGGCCGAGCTGCGCGCCTAATTCCAGGCCCAACGAACCCGCCGCCCCGGGCCACCAGCCGACGTCGCCGAGCCCGCGTCGCTGGCACACCACGATGAGCTGTTCGCCGTCAATGCAGACATCGCCGCGACCGAGCTGGCGGTCGCGTGATGATCGGTTCGGAGGCGGCATCGCAGATCGAGTATTACGCCCGCGCCCCGCGCGCACCACGGATCAGTCGCCGTGGGTTAGCTCATATCCGAAGAAACTCTACCAACTCACGTGTAGACCGCTCATTTCACCCGGGACCCGGTCGAATATCGTGTCGACCCCGGCGTCCTTGGGCTCTTCCAACGTGTCGACATCGTGGGAAAGGATCTGGTCGGCACTCAGCGCCCCGGTGGACCAGTCGGCCTGCCAGCGTGTATCACCCCCGACCATGTGCTCGCGGGGAAGCACCAGGCCGAGCCGATCGGAACGGACCGCGCCCGTGACGGTGTGCTCCCACCCACGTTGCCTCGTCCGCCGACGGATGACGACTCTCACGGCATCGCTCAAGCACCGCGGGTGAGCCTCAGCGCGCTGGCCGATGGCACGCCAGCATCCGACGTGGAGCAGGGCAGAGACGACTTACGAGAGGCCCCCAGGTCTCCGCCCACGACGAACGGTCGACACCAGGAAGTCTGCGGTCGAGCTAAACTGGGGTCGCCGCTTCTCCCTGAATGCCTCGACGCCTTCCTTCCCGTCGTTCTGGCTCGCATGGAAGATCGCCATCGACTCGACCAGATGTGCCTCGAACGGCGACGTGTTATAGAGGTGCCGGTAGATCATGCTGCGTGTCATCGCCGTCGCAGCTGCCGATCGGCCATCGACGAATCGGTGCGCGAGCTGGTGAGCTGCATCGATCAGCTCACCTGGGGCATGGACCGACCGCGCCAGCCCGATAGAGAGCGCACGCTCGGGATCGATGACATCACCCGTGTAAACGAGATCAAGTGCTTGCGGCACTCCCACGATACGGGGAAGGAACCATGACGCACACGATTCGGGAACGATTCCGATCTTACCAAACACGAAGCCGAAGCGGCCGTCGGTCGAGACAAGCCGCGCGTCCATGGGCAAGGTTATAGTCGCGCCTACGCCGATCGCTGGGCCGTTGATGGCGGCGATCACCGGCTTGGGGCACCGGAGGATGGCTAGTGCAACTAGTCCTCCGAGATCCCGCACACCGCGCCGGTATTCGCTCGCCTCAGGGCGTGCGCGAAGGTCGTCAAGGTTCGGCTCAGCCGACTCGTCGAGACCGAACGCATTGCCGGTCCCGCTGAGATCCATCCCGGCACAGAAGGCGCGTCCCGAACCCGTGACCACAACTGCACGCACCGCTTCGTCCTCCGCGGCCAGGTCGAAGGCGGTCTCGAGCTCCTCCGCCATCTCTGGCGTGAAAGCATTGAGTTCACTAGGGCGGTTGAGGGTCAGCGTGAGGACGCCGGCGTCGTTCTCGGTCGTGACGATCGTCGACATGTCAGGCGACGCCTGCCCCGGCCTCAAACATTCGAGCGGCGATCGCGTCGGCCTCTGCCATGAGCGAGGTCAGAAGATCGCGGCACGACGGAATGTCGTGGATCAACGCCTGCGATTGCCCCGCCCACCACATGCCGTCATCGATGTCCCCTTCAACCAGCACACGTTGCCGGCCTCGTTCCCCCGAGGCGAGTTCCGCCACGTCGGCGAACGTCGCACCGACAGCCGCCCCCAACTCTGCGATCTGCTCGGAGACCGAGTTCCGAGCAACCCGGGCGGTGTTGCCGAACTGCCGGAAGACCAAGATCGTGTCGAGCTCGTCGTTGGCGACGATCTGCTCCTTGACTCGCTGGTGAACCGGAGCCTCGGCGGTCGCCACAAATCGAGTGCCCATCGTGACGGCCTCTGCGCCCAGGGCGAGCGCCGCCACGAGCCCGGCGCCGGTGGCGAATCCACCCGAAGCGATGACCGGAATCGACAACTTCCGTGCTGCGGCCGGCACGAGGATCAGGCTGGGCACGTCGTCCTCGCCGGGGTGACCTGCGCACTCGAAGCCATCGATCGTCACGGCGTCGACCCCAATAGACTCCGCCTTGGCCGCGTGTCGCACACTCACAGCCTTGTGGATGACCTTCACACCGGCACTCTTGAACGCATCCATGTGCGGCGCGGGACTGCGACCTGCTGTCTCGACTACCTTGACTCCGCTGGCGATGATGGCGTCGCGATACTCGTCGTACGGCACCGGCTTGACGCTCGGCAGGATCGTCAGGTTGACGCCGAACGGTTGATCGGTCAGGCTGCGACAGCGCGCCACCTCCCGCACGAGCGCCTCGGGTGACCCTGCGGTGAGCGCGCTGATGAACCCTAGGGCGCCAGCATTGGCAACGGCCCCAATTAGGTCGGCCGTACCGACTCCGGTCATGCCGCCACAAACAATGGGGTGCCGCACACCGAACATCTCAGTGAATCGAGTCTTCAACTACCGCTCCCGACGTCGACGGCTCGGAAAGGCGAGCCTTGATGATTGCAATCATTGCCATGATAGCAGATCGGAAATTCTCGGGATCCACATTTCCTCAACGCCTGATCGTCGCTGTCAAGCGGGCGCCGGCGACTGGGCGACGTGCAGAACGTCCATCCACACGTCGGTCATAGTGGCGACGCTGAGACCGCGATGACATTCCACCCGTTGATCAGCCACGTCGTCAGGTAGGCCGCGGTCATCCGAATGAGCAGCGAGGCACGGCGCTCGGCCTTGTCGGCGGGGAACTTCGCCCACAGCGACTCGTTCGCCCATCAGAGGGTCAATGAACACTTGGTGGTAGTGGACCTGACGCTCGTTGATGGCAACCCGCTGGGCTGTGATGCAGGCGCGATTGCGATGCTGGTGCGACTCCCACGACTCCACCGTTGCAAGGATCCCGCCCGAGACAGTGGCGGGCGTCCAATCCTCAAGGAGCCCGAACGCGCAGTAGTCGTCGCAGTGGTCCTCCCATATCTGCGCCTGATCTCATCGAGAATGCTCTTATAAGACTGACGGAGGTTGTTGACAGTTGGGTCTTCCATTTGACAGGAAGATTCTGTGAACTCAACTATCTCTGCGTCGGCCGAGCGGGAGCTCGAACGTCGGGCGAAACATCAGGTGGCCGTGCTGCGCCACGTCGAGGAAGTCAGCGGCAGCGTCGCGGCGACCTGCCGTTGCTACGGCATCAGCCGACAGGCGTATTACAAATGGCTCAAGCGATACGAGGAACAAGGCGTCGAGGGCCTGAAGGATTGCTCCAGCGCCCCACACCACTCACCAACCGCGACTAACGCCGAAGTGATCGAGAAGATCCTCTAGTTGCGCCAGCAATACCATTTCGGGCCACACAAGATCACCATGTATCTGAAGCGCTACCACGACCTAACCATCAGTCCGACTGGGGTCTGGCGCATCATGAAGAAGCTCGGACTGAACCGGCTGCTGGCGTCTCGGCGCTACAAACGCGAAGAGACTCGGTGAAAACGCTACGAGAAGCAACGGCCAGGTCACGCACTGCAAGTCGATGTGAAGTTCATCGAGCCGCTCGGACTGACTGGCAAGAAGAAGCGCTACTACCAATACACCACGATCGACGACTACACGAGGCTTCGCGTGCTTCGCGCTTATCCGACCCACGACCAGAAGACGGCGATCCGGTTCATCGACCATGTGCTGTCGAAGCTGCCGTTCAAAGTCGAGAAAGTCCTGACCGATAACGGCAAGGAGTTCGGACAGATCTTCCACTGACATCTGCTCGATAAAGGCATTGGTCACGTCTACATCAAGCCCGCCACTCCCCAGGCTCAACGGCAAGGTCGAACGTTCTCCCAGAATCGACTCCGAAGAGTTCTACCGACTCCTCGAGGGCCAAGTCATCGACGACGTCAACTTCTTCAACAACAAGCTTCAAGAATGGGAGGACTATTACAACGACGATCGACCCCACGGAGCCCTCGCCGGCAGCACCCCTTACGAACGCCTTAAACAGAAAACCCAAGACCCACTGTCATAGGACTCCGTCAGTTACACATTGGTAACCCATCGCCACAGATCGGTATGGCTGTCTCATCCGTGCGCTCGCGGGACACGACCGGCCGCGGATGCGACCGGAGAGAGCACGAATCGGCGGGGCCGGCTGGCCGACCGCACGATCACCTCTCACCCGGACCGCCCCGGCCTGGGTGAGAGGCACCTGCCATCATTCCGGGGGGTGTTGTCGACGAACTCGTCCTTGAAGCGCTCGAAGAACTCGGCCAGATCAACGTCACCAAGCCCTGAGTAGGACGTGCGCACGGAATCTGGATCTGTCGCGATCAACTCGAACCCGAGGTCACGAGTACCTGCGTCCAGTTCTCCAGACTCTCATGGTACGAATCGATGAGAGCCTGTGGACTGTCCACCCCGTCAGGAGCCGACTCCGGCATGTTGGCCACCCACTGCTCGCGCCGAGCGTCGATCGTTGCGGCCAGGCTCGTCACATCGTTCACCTTGACAGCACCGTCATCGATCAACTCTCCGAGTTCGGCCATGCCACTCAGATAGCTGTTGCCGCGTGCAACGCGGCCAGCTACGGGGTCGAACAGCTTGGCCAAGGCGAGGGCTTCGGTCATCTTGACCCGCATTTTCGTGGCGCCCGCGGCCGTTAGGCGGCGTGCGAGGCGTTCTGTCACAAGGTCAACACCCGTGCCCATCGGGTCGCCAAGCGGCCGCCGGACCATATGCTCGCGCATGAGCGCGCCGGCTGCACCCGGTCCCGGCGACACCACACGCGGTCGCGTTCGGGACCACCAGGTGCCAACCTCACCGTGGTGGCGGCATCCTGCGGCAGATGACGATTTGTCGCCGGTGTCGAGTGGTGAGCGCGGCACTTCTCTCGATCGCCCAGTTCATCCAAGTGGTTCGTGGAGCCCGCCGGAGTGAGCCGGGCGGCAGATCTGAGAACGCTGCCCCATGAATCACGAAGACCTCCGGGAACGCGTGGGTCGAGGAACCCACATCCACGGAGGTCTTCGCCAGCGCAGCCGTCCACAACGTTCAAGATCAAACGTGCGCTTGTGGACACGCCGTCAAACTATTTGAGCGCGTCGGCCAGGATCTCCCTGTCGACCAACTTGTCGATCGGAAGCGGATCCTTGTAGGTGAGTAGTCCACCGTAGTCAGCGAACATCTTCTGCATTCCGTCGAAGGTTGACTCGTTGAGCGTCAACGCGGGATCGAAGTAGTAGAGTGCACCATCGGTGATGGTGTCTTCGGGGACCTTCAGCCCTTCGGACAACGCGGCGACGACATCAGGGTTCTTGCGATAATCGCCCTGGAGAGGCTCCGTAGCACACTCCATCGCCTTCAAGAAGGCTGCGCCGGACTCGCGGTCTTTCTCCAACAGAGTAGGTCCGAAGATTATCGTGGCGGTCGTCTCATCGCCGTACGCCTCCTTGGAGTCGACGATTGGGACTGCGACGCCTTGGTCGACTGCCATGCTGCTGTAGGGGGCGGCGAGGAACGCGGCATCGATGCCGCCGTTCTCCAGAGCCGTGACGGTGTCGGCAAGCGAGAGAGGAATGAGCTCGACGTCACGTGGAGTCAGTCCACCCTGCTCGAGGGACTTGCCGATGAGGTAGGAGCTGGCGGTGCCCATTGCCCCGATCGCTCCGACGCGCATTCCCTTCAAATCAGCAACTGTTTTGACCTCGCCGGAGTCGACCAGCTTCTTCGCGGCGAAGAACCCACTGGGTGCGGGCGCGTCGCCGGGCGTGTTGATTGTCGCTTGGCCAGATACGGCTTTGATGAGCGAGCCCTGGGCGACCTGGTTGAACATTCCGGCAGTGGGCGAGCCGATGTAGATGTCCAGCTTCTCGTTGGCGAGGAAGGCGATTGCGTCGGCGGGATTGGCCACCGGCGTGAGCTCCACTTCGATGCCCAAGCCGTCATAGCAACCCAGGCGCTCCGCCATGAATGGTTGGGCTGCCGCGCCCAACGAGGCGACGTATCCGGCTTTGAGCGTCTTCGTCCCATCGGTGGATTCGTCGTCCGGATCCGTTCCGCTGCAAGCAGCGGTCGCGCTGATCATGGCGATTGCGGCGACTGCTCCGAGTACGCGAACAAGCGTGGTGGATTGTTTTTTCACGGTACCTTCTCCTTTTGGTGACGTGGCACAGACCGGCGGTCCGTCAGGTGGTCAAAGTCGATTCAACTGCCGCGCCTCCACGGCATGGCGATTCGCTCTAGGCCACGAACCAGCGCGCTGGCGGTGACGCCGAGGATCGAGATGGAGATAATCCCCACGTACATGTACTCGGGGATCCCGAGGTTCCAGGAGTTCCAAACGAGGAAACCGAGTCCGGTGTCTGCGGCGACGAACTCGGCACCGACGATCACGATGACAGCGAGGCCTGACGCGAGCCGCATACCGGTGAGGATCTGGGGCAGTGCGGCCGGAAGGATGATGTGGCGCAGTGTCGCCAGATGCCCGGTTCCACACGATTCCCCCACATCAAGGTAACTCTTCGGCACGCTGCTGACGGAGTCGATCGTGTTGATCAGCACGATGAAGAAGCAGGTCAGGGCGACCAGTAGGACCTTGCTCGTCTCGCCGAGCCCGAAGATCAACAACAGGAGTGGAAGGATCGCCAACTTCGGCACGGTGTAGAGCGCTGCGATGGTCGGTTCGAGGGCCGCGCGCAGTGTTTTCGTCGATCCGATGATGAGTCCCAGAATGACAGCGGAGGTCGTGCCGATGAGATAGCCCAGCACGATGCGCCGGGTGCTCGCGACCAGCGAATCCCAGAACACTCCGTTCTGGATCATGTCCCACCAGGACGCAGCGATCTTGGTCGGAGCAGGGAAGAAGTTGTCGTCTAGCCAGCCCACCTCCCCCGCCAGTTGCCACAGCGCCAAGGCGGCCAAAGGAACCGCGATGGCTGCGGAACGCTCGATGCGCCGCTGCCTCCGCCGGTGGGCGTGCGGATTCAGTTCTGCCTCTGTCGGCTCGACCGAGATCCACTCGGTCGAGGTTTCCGATGCCATGGTGGTCATGCCTCGCCTCCTTCTTGAATTTCACGTCGAAGGATGTGCCAGATCTCTTCGCGGAGCACCGCGAACTCGGGGGCGGCGCGAATCTTGTCCGGATCCCTCGGCCGTTCGAACGGCACATCGAAGACAGTGCCGATCTCTCCGGGGCGTTTGGTCATCACTGCGATCCGATCGCTGAGCAGGAGGGCCTCATCGATCGAGTGGGTCACGAACACGACGGTGTTCTGGTTGTCCTGCCACAGCTGGAGCAACTTCTCCTGAAGCAGGAGCCGCAACTGTGCGTCGAGGGCAGCCAGCGGCTCGTCCATCAACAAGATTTCCGGCTGCACGGCAAGAGCGCGAGCGATGGCGACCCGCTGCTTCATCCCCCCGGACACCTTGTCGGGGTAGGCGTTCTCGAATCCGCCGAGATCGAGCATCTCGAGCCAGTGGTCGGCTTGCGCGCGTGCTTCCCTGCGCCGTACCCCCGCCTGGACGAGCGGGAACATCACATTGTCGCGAACCGTCTTCCACGGAAAGACGGAATAGTCTTGGAACACCACGGCAGAAAGTTGCCGGGCAGGGTCGTCGTGCCGGATTTTGATCGTTCCGCTCGAGGGCCGTTCCAGCTGGGCAATCGTTCGTAGCAGCGTGGTTTTTCCGCAGCCTGACGGCCCGAGGAGACAGAGGAACTCGCCATCTCGCACGTCAAGGTTGATGCGAGATAGGGCTTCGACGTCCCCATTCTTGCCAGAGAAAACCTTGCCGACGTCGCGAATCGCAATCTTCGTCGATGAAAGTGCCGCCTCGAGCGCGGGGTCGGCGGCGCGCAATTCGACCTCTTCGCTATTCAGAATCATTCGCTCTCCGATAGTGATGGCTGTGAGATAGTTTACTTTCCTATTATTGCAAAGATAGCATAATAGGTCATCGGAAGTACACGCCGGGTTTAGTAGTGCTTCAAGAACGGACCACCGAATGCGTACAGGCCTGTCTCTTGCGTCAGTGACCCCCTTGCAGATGCACCCGCGAGGCCTGGTCGGAGGCGTTCTGGAAAACGTTCGGGCTGCGGAGGACGCTGGGCTCGACGCGGTGTTCGTGCCGGACCACCTCATGCAGAACGCCATCGGCGGTGGATCTGATTCGCCGATGTTCGAGGCGTATACGCTGCTCGGTGCGCTGGCGATGGCGACAACGCGCGTTCATCTGGGCGCCTTCGTGACACCGGTGACGATTCGACCGCCGGCGGTGCTGGCGAAAATGGTCACCACTCTCGACGTGTTGTCAGGCGGGCGCGCCATCTTGGGTCTCGGCGCCGGGTGGGATGAGGCCGAGCACCGATCGTTCGGGCTCGATTTCCCCACGATCGCATCGCGAATGGATGCGCTGTCGGACACCCTCGAGATCTGCGGCGCGATGATGCCCGGCCCGCCAGTGAGCGTCTCGGGACGCGTGCACCAGATCCACGAGGCTCGCAACGTGCCCTCCGCGATTGGAGGACGTGTGCTGGTCATGGTCGGCGGCGCGGGCGAGCGGCGTTTACTCCCATTGGCCGTCGAGCACGCCGACATCTGGAACTTAGGCATCCGTGATCTGGACGTCTCGCGGGCCAAGGTTGCGGTCGTGAACCGACTCTGTGACGAGATGGGCAGAGAGCGTTCGACCCTGGTACGCACCGCATGCATCGCGATGCCGTGGGGCCGCGACGAGTTGCGCCGGAAGCTCGATGAGTTCGACGAGATCGGGATGGACGGTGTCGTCATAGCGGACGCCGTGGCCGACCCGCGACTCGTAGAGGAGTGTGGCCGAACCCTTGTCGAGCACTATTCAGGCCGCCCCGATCAATGACCCGCAGCGAATTTTAGGAGCCGCCGCACTTCGTCTCTGGCATCGGTTTCGTGACTGATCCCGCTACGGTCGCGGCAGTGTGCCTGAGCGATGGACCCGCTCGGGGACGGTGCCGGACCCTTGGTCTTCGTCTGCCGGATTCGTGAGCGACCACGTGATTTACGTGGCCGATGGCCCCTAGGCCTGAGCGCCAGGCCGCTCAGGCATCGGCGGTGTGGTCGAGCGTCTCGCGGTCTACTGGGGAACGCCGATTGCCTCATTGACCACCCGGCGCGCTGCCGGCCGCCTTGGCTGCGTCCTCCAGTGATCGGCCACGCTGAGCGTCCGAGAACAACTCGACGCTGACTGGCACGGAGACACCCATGTCATGCAGAGTCGACACGAAACCGACGACGTCGGCGTCGCCCTCGCCTGGTGGCAGGCGGTGGTGCAGCGCATCGTGCGGCAGGTCCCCTATAGGAGCCGCCCGGGCATCGCTCAACTGGATCCCCACGATCATCTCCGGCGGGACGAGACGCAGGTCGCTCCACGGCGTGTGTCGGCGGTAGAGATGCCACACGTCGACGTAGAGCCCGGCATTGCGAACGCCAGCATCGGTGATCAGTGAGCGCGCACTCTCGGTCCCGTCGATGTCTGACCAGGCGCACGGTTCGACTCCAACGGTGATCCCGTGCTCGGATGCCCGTGTGCACAGTGCTGCGAACTGTTCAACGAGTTGAGCCCTGGGAACCGCGCTCTCGGGGTTCAGTGTTCCGGTGAGGAATAAGACCCGGGCCCCGAGGCCTTCGGCCGCCTGGAACATGGTCCGGTCGTCCCGGCGGGCGACGTCTCCCAGTTTCCCGTCAGCGAACCAGTTGAGCAGGAACTCGACCTCGACGTGGCGCATCCCGTTGTGCGCCAATATCGCTCGGAGGTCGGCGTCGGATGCTCCGGCACCTCGCATGGCGGCATAGTCACGGAAGTGGATGCCCATTCCGGCGAAGCCTGCGTCCGCGCATGCCTTGGCCCGGTCGGCAAGGGGTCGCCGGCTCTGTTCGGGGGTTCGAGGCGGGGTTCCAGCGACCGTGTAATAAGAGCAGATGAGTTCGTTCATGGTCATGGGGTGGTCGCCTCATCAATGGAGAGCCGCCTGCCGGCCCGCAGCGTCCCTGAACGCTGCGACCTTCTGGCGAAGTCGTTCCACACCCTCGGACGTGATGCTGGGTGTACTCGCATCGGCGAACGCCACCGATGGCTGCCATCTACAACACCGAATCAGCCCGCCGGAACGTCCTCCCGGCCTGGCTCCACGAATACAATCACCACAGCCCCACACCGCGATCGGAGCCAAACCGCCCATCAGCCGGTTAATCAACGTCCCTGGGCAGTACAGCTAGCCGCGCAATACCGCGTGGCCGTCGTTCCTGGCACGTCGTCGAGCCCCGCCCGCAGGGCCACGACCCGGCGAAGCTGCGACCCTGCCCCCCCCCCCCCCCCGCCCGGTTGGCCACATCGGAGAATCAGGTCCTCGACGTCGTGGGGGTCGAGCTCGGGGACGTGGGCCAAGGCGCGCAGACGAGACCTATGTCTTGAGGTCGTGAGGTCGTCTGGTCGGACGTCCCTCAGTGACCACTTGCGGGCGCGACCGATGGGCGAGCGGGTGGCGGCCACGATGACGGCATCAGGCAGGAACGCTCCTTCGAAGTGGTGGTCATGTCGAGATGCCGCGCAGCGGCGCGACAGCGTTCCGGTCGAACTCGGCGCGGATGGTCTCGATCAGCTCGAGGGGACGATCGAGCGGGACGTGGTGTCCGCAGTCGGTGAGGATCTCGGTGCGGGCCAACGGACCGAGCAGCCCCTGCATCATCGACTGCCGCTCGTCGTCGAGCAGGCCGTCGTCGGCCCGCAGGAGCAGTGTGGGACACGTCGCCGTGGTGAGCTCGGCTACCAACGACCTCGCCTGCGCCCGGACCAGAGGGTCGAACTTCCAGACCCACCCACCTGCGGTCTCCCGGATCGAGTGCTTCGCTACGTGGGCCAGCACGTGGTCCGCGGCTCGCGTCGTGGGGGGCAGAGTCCGGAATCGCGCGAAAGCCTCCTGGACCGTCCTGTATGGACGATGTCGCTGGTCGTCCGGCAGGTCGCGCCCGACGACGCGTTCATCGCCGTCCTGTCGCACGCGGGAGTCGATGGTGATGGCGTGCTGCACCCGAGAACCCGAGGACTGGGCGGCCATCAGAGCGACGACCCCGCCCATGCTGTGGCCGATCAACGTCGACGGGCGATCCGGGCTCAGGGCGTCGACGAGCTGGGCGAGCTCCTGCGCCCAGCTCTCGTAGGAATAGGCTTCCTGCCACGGGGCGTCGCCGTGACCTGCCATGTCGTACGTAATGACGCGGCGCCCGTCGGCCAGCCCAGGAGCGATGTGGTCCCACCAGCGCTGGTGTGCGGTGCCTCCATGCACCAGCACGACGAGCGGGCCGTCCGTCGGTCCCCATGCCCTGCAGGCGATTACGCGGTGCGGTAGCGCTACCTCGATGTCGACCGGAGTGTGGGACAGTGCCTCCTCGAACCAGCGGGGGCTCGCGTACGACTCGTGGATGGCTGCAATCATGCTTGCAATGATAGCTATCTTGAGTGGGTGGTGACAACGAGCGTCCTCTCCAGCCTGACGAGGACGTCTAGGCCGCCGGGACCGCGCTGGGCGCGAGCGAGTGGACGACAGTCGCCAAGGGCAGAATTCAGGCTTCGCTGACGTGACCAATGACCAGCAGTGGATCCACACCCGGGTCCGGATCGAGCGGCATCGGGTCCGTACGGCACGACGATCGCTCATGGACGCCTGACGCTCTCGCTGATCAACGGACTCGTCCAGGACCTCGGGCGGTGCGACTTCCCTGCGTCCGCGTGAACTACGGGCTCGAGCAGGTGCACTTCTGGCCCCTGTCCCTGCCGGCGTGCATGTCCTGCGTCGCGTCAACCGTTACCCTGCTTGCGCCCTCCTGACCGGGCCGAGCGCGGCCTATGCCCTCAGGCCACGCCGTCCGCGTGCATGCTGGCGATGGTCTCCGGGTCGAGCCGGAGTTCACCCAGGATTGTGTCGGTGTGCTGACCGAGCGCAGGGACAGGATCGGTCGGTGCCTCCCAGTCGTTGCTGACCGATCAAGGCTTCTCCGCCGACAGGTGAGGGCGGAGCGCGACGGGCTGACCCCACCGGGAGCGGGTGGCGCGCTCAGGGTCGCACTACAGCGGATTGTCGTCGCCGCACGACCGCGCCACCAGAGGGAAGGCGTAGGCGCCCGGGCTGAGGTAGTAGGGCGGACGCATGGGGTGCCGGTGTGCGGCCGACCCGAGCGCGCTAGTTCCGCGATGCCCGCGTCGGTAAGGCGAGGGGTGGTCCTGTCGGCGCTGGTCGACATGGAGCCCAAGATCGCGAATGCCTGCACCCGCTATGATTGTTCTAATAAGAATGATGAATGGGTAGGTGAGGACCATGGACACCGCAGTGTTCGACAAGATCCTGGGTCATGGCTGCCTGCAAGTCCTCCCCCGTATCCACGTCGTAACGGGCAGAGCCCGACGCGTACGTGGCCAAATGGTCACGACGCGACTGCACGGCGATCAGAGGCGATCCGCTGGACGACCAGTCGGGTACGAATGCCGCCCTTTCGTCAGCGAGCGCTCCAAGGTGAGGCTGACGCTGGCGGCCGACATCGCCGGGAGATCCGCGGGCACCACGTCGCTCACCACCTTCTCGCGGCTGACGGCATGACGATTGATCGGGTGACGTTAACGAGATACGACGACACCTACCACTGGGACAGGGAGGCGCAGCGGCTCATCACCGAGCATCGGGCCATCGTGAGTTGGACTCAGTCGGTCCACGGTGAGTGGGAAGAAGGCGGGACGGCATGAGCGAAGGCGAAGTGGCCGACGCCGAGCTTCACCTGAGATGGCCTGTCGAGGGTAATCCTCCGGTCGGGGACATGCCGTGGACCTGGATGGCCCACTCCTCAGTGTGCAACGCAGAGAACTTCTTGTACGGCGGCTGGATGCTGGGCGCCTTAACTCGCGCTGCCGAGGCCGCGACAAGCGGCACACTTCGGGAGCTGACAGTTGGCTATCCCGACGCTGTGGCGCTTGGCGAGTCGCTCAAGCTGACCGCAGAACCGATCCTGGGCCGAGGTCGATTTCGGCACGTCCGCATCAGCGCGATCGGTGTCCGTGGCATGGCAGCCGTAGCCCAGGCAGTCACTGGTCCGCCGCTCGAACCCGGCCGGCGCGATCCGGCTCGGGTCGCGGGGAAACCGGAAGACTGGCCAGAGAAAGCTTTCGGATCGAGTGTGGGGTTCGGGACGTCGAGGCTTGTCCGATCGCGTCCCGTGCGGCTGGAGAATGGCGCCGACCCGTCGATAGTCCTGCAGTGGATGCGAGTCGCGGTGCCCGTGGATCCAGTGATTGCCGTTGCAGTGGTGAGCGACGCGGTCCCGTCTGCGGTTCGTCGGGTCATGCCACAGTTCCCGTTCGTCCCGACCATGACCGCGCATCTGGTGATGCACGCGGCGTCGTCATCAGACTGGATGCTCGTGGAGACCAAGGTTGGTCCTGTCGACTCGACAACGGCATCGGGCCGCGTGCGCCTCTGGTCGACCGAAGGTGTGCTTCTCGCGACAGCGAACCAGACTTGCCGCCTGCTGGCGCGGCCACCCGGGACGCCGCGCCAGGTCGATGAAATGGAGGTCGCATCGTGAAGTTGGGGGCTTATGTTCGACTTGCGTGTCCCCGGAGGCGACCGTGGTCGTGGTCTCGGCACCACGGGTTCATCCTTGAGGCATGCGAGGAAGTAGAACGGTTGGGTGCTGACTCGGTGTGGCTCACGGAGCACCACGGATTCGACGACGTGTACCTGCCCCAACCGCTGGTGTACACGGCCGCCGTCGCCGCACGGACGTCGCGCGTGCGCATCGGCACGGCCGCCGTGTCGGCGCTCTTCCGGCATCCGCGCCACCTCACGGAGGAAGCCGCCGTTGTGGATGCGATCAGCGGTGGCCGTCTGGACCTCGGGATCGGAGCCAGCAACCGCCCTGCCGAAGACCAGATGTTCGGCAGCAGCGCTGAGGCGAAGGTCCGGCGAACGGTCGACGTGGCCGAACAGATTCGGGCACTCGTCGGTGAGGAGAGCCTGACGCCGGCTCGGGTTCGCGACGGCGTCCGCTTGGGGGGAGGATCCTGCTCGAGGCTCCTTCCACTTCGAGATCGACGGTCCAACCCATGCCAAGTCGATGGGCACTCTCGTCACGGCCTGCGGTCGCGGCACCTCGTCCTGGAATGCCCGCGTCGGTCAAGGAGGAGCTCGGCGGTGTCGCGGTGGGGACGGCTGGTTCGGCTCATCGCGAGCGACCCCGCCACAACTCAAGGGTCGAGAGGAACAGCCGTCACTGGAGATAGCGGGGGAAGTTCTTCGCGGCGCGTGTTGCGAATCGCTGTAGAGCAGCGGTTGGTAGCTGATTCACGGGCTTCTAGGACCGAACCCAATGCTGTCAGCGTTCGTTGAAAAGTAGGCCGGATACGCTTCTTGAAAAGTAGCCCACCCAGACACGATTGTTTGGGTGATCACTTTGCAGGATTGGGCTGAGATCAGGCATCTTCATGGTGCGGAAGGCATCTCGATTCGGGCGATAGCGGCCCGGCTCGGGCTGCCGCGAGACACGGTCGCGAGAGAAGTCCAGTCGGATGGTCCGCCCCGGTATGCGAGCAGACCGGCGGTGGAGTCGGTGTTCGATGGTTACGAGTGGCCGGTCCGGGCGCTGCTCCACCAGTTCCCGGCGATGCCCGTGACGGTGATCGCGGAACGGGTGGGCCGGCAGGGCCCTGCGTCGTGGTTTCGGAAGAAGATCGCGGTGCTCCGGGCCGAGTATGCGCCCGCCGACCCGGCCGACCGGATCGTGTATTGCGCCGGGGATCAGGCGCAGTGTGATTTGCGGTTCCCGCCGGCGCAGATCCCGATCGGTTCCGTCCGGCGAAACACACCACCGGTGCTGGTGATCGTTGCGTCGTTCTCGAAGTTCATCGCCGGCGCGATGATCCCGACGCGCACGACTGCTGATCTGCTGTCGGGGATGTGGTTACTGTACGGGGGCGGATTCAATCGGTCGTCGCAACACCGGCTTGTTGGAGCAAGCGTAGCTGCTCGTCGGACACCTCAGCGGGGGTCCGCCAGCCGAGTCTCTTGCGGGGCCGGTTGTTGACCGTGGCGGCGACGGCGTCGAGGTCCTCCGCGCTCTATCGGGAGAGGTCGGTGCCTTTCGGGAAGTACTGCCGCAGCGGCGTGTTCCGCGTGCTCGCGGAGAAGTCACGCTTGACGCGGTCGTCGTGCGCGGGCGGGCCGGCCTTACGGCTCTTGCCCTTCTTCTTCGCGAACACGCTCCACAATCGTTCCTGCGAGCACACCCGCCACACCCGTCGCTCACTGACGGTGAAGCCCCTGAGAGCGAGCTCGTCGCTGATCAGCCGGTAGCCGAATGTCGGGTCGTCGACGTGCGCGTCGAACGCCGCGTTGATCAGGTGTGCTTCGTCCCAGTCCCGGCCCGAGACGGGACTTCCCGCCCATTTGTAGTTGCTCTGCTTCGAGAAGCCGAGCACCCGGCAGGCCACCACGACGGGCACCCGGAACGGGGCACCTTTCGCGGCAAGGTCACGGACCAGCGGGGGTACATCATTTTGGAGTTGTGCTTGCGAGAGATACGCCACCGCGCGCCGCATCACCTCGGCCTCCTGCTCGAGCAGGCGGATCCGTTTGAGTGCCTCCCGCAACGCCGCCGCATCATCCGCATCATCCGCTTTACCGCCAGGCGTCGCGGCGACAAGACCACGCTCCTGAAGCTCGGCCTTCTGCAGCCAGGTCGCCAACGCTGACTTGGAGACTCCGAAGCCCTTCGCGATCTGCCGCTGTGTGACGCCGTCCTGCTGGGCAGCGCGATCACGTCACGCTTGAACTCATCCGTGTACTTCTTGGGCATGATTCCCATCCTCCCGCACCACAACGTGATGCAGTTTTGGAATCACCCAAACCTTCAGCAGTCCCGCCTGCGGTTGCCGCGCAACTACTACCTCCGGCTGGACTCCAACGACTCCCGCCGCTGATTGCGCGTTCGGCATTATGATTATTCCGCCTTCGGCGATTGGCAGTCCCATAACGCGGCAATTGGCGCCCCCATACCGGATGCCGACGGGTTCGGCCAGCACGTAACGGTTGCTTCCGCGAACGGTCCCGTCCGCTGCCGAATGTGGGGTGAGAACAACAACGACGTCGTTCTGCTCGTTCACGGCGCGACGGCGAACCAGCACTGGTGGGACCACATTGCCCCGGAACTGGCAATGC
>NZ_JBPXMS010000009.1:0-4503 GCF_051842815.1 Microbacterium sp. A84
GCTTCAAAGTCTCCCACCTATCCTACACAAGCCACACCGAACACCAATACAAAGCTATAGTAAAGGTCACGGGGTCTTTCCGTCCTGCTGCGCGTAACGAGCATCTTTACTCGTAATGCAATTTCGCCGAGTTCGCGGTTGAGACAGTTGGGAAGTCGTTACGCCATTCGTGCAGGTCGGAACTTACCCGACAAGGAATTTCGCTACCTTAGGATGGTTATAGTTACCACCGCCGTTTACTGGGGCTTAAATTCTCAGCTTCGCCTTGCGGCTAACCGGTCCTCTTAACCTTCCAGCACCGGGCAGGCGTCAGTCCGTATACATCGTCTTGCGACTTGGCACGGACCTGTGTTTTTAGTAAACAGTCGCTACCCACTAGTCTCTGCGGCCTCCAAACGCTTTTGGGAGTAAATCCCTATACGCCGAAGGCCCCCCTTCTCCCGAAGTTACGGGGGCATTTTGCCGAGTTCCTTAACCACGATTCTCTCGATCTCCTTGGTATTCTCTACCTGACCACCTGAGTCGGTTTGGGGTACGGGCGGCTAGAACCTCGCGTCGATGCTTTTCTTGGCAGCATAGGATCATCCACTTTTTATCCGCATCGTGTCTCAGCCTATGTGAACGGCGGATTTGCCTACCGTTCGGCCTACGCACTTGCACCAGGACAACCATCGCCCGGCTGGACTACCTTCCTGCGTCACACCTGTTAATACGCTAACCGCACCAGCATGGGGTCGTACGCTAGGCCCAATCCGTCACCCCGAAGGGATCAGTCACTGGGATTCAGATACTTAGCACCACTGGATTAGCTTGGGCGGTTCTTCGCCGGTACGGGAATATCAACCCGTTGTCCATCGACTACGCCTGTCGGCCTCGCCTTAGGTCCCGACTTACCCAGGGAAGATTAGCTTGACCCTGGAACCCTTGGTCTTTCGGAGGACGTGTTTCTCACACGTCTTTCGCTACTCATGCCTGCATTCTCACTCGTGTAGCCTCCACGGCTGGTTCACACCGCCGCTTCGCTGGCCACACGACGCTCTCCTACCCATCAACACGGCTGGACCACGAAGGCCTACCAATAATGTCAATGCCACAACTTCGGTGGCGTGCTTGAGCCCCGTTACATTGTCGGCGCGGAATCACTTGACCAGTGAGCTATTACGCACTCTTTCAAGGATGGCTGCTTCTAAGCCAACCTCCTGGTTGTCTAAGCAACTCCACATCCTTTTCCACTTAGCACGCGCTTTGGGACCTTAGTTGGTGGTCTGGGTTGTTTCCCTCTCGACTATGAAGCTTATCCCCCACAGTCTCACTGCTGCGCTCTCACTTACCGGCATTCGGAGTTTGGCTGACGTCAGTAACCTTTTAGGGCCCATCGGCCATCCAGTAGCTCTACCTCCGGCAAGAAACACGCAACGCTGCACCTAAATGCATTTCGGAGAGAACCAGCTATCACGAAGTTTGATTGGCCTTTCACCCCTATCCACAGCTCATCCCCTCAGTTTTCAACCTAAGTGGGTTCGGTCCTCCACGCGCTCTTACACGCGCTTCAACCTGGCCATGGATAGATCACTTCGCTTCGGGTCTAGGACATGCGACTGAATCGCCCTATTCAGACTCGCTTTCGCTACGGCTACCCCTCACGGGTTAACCTCGCCACATATCACTAACTCGCAGGCTCATTCTTCAAAAGGCACGCTGTCACCCCTACTAAGGAGGCTCCAACGGTTTGTAAGCAAACGGTTTCAGGTACTATTTCACTCCCCTCCCGGGGTACTTTTCACCTTTCCCTCACGGTACTTGTCCGCTATCGGTCATCTGGGAGTATTTAGGCTTATCAGGTGGTCCTGACAGATTCACACGGGATTTCTCGGGCCCCGTGCTACTTGGGATACTTCTCGCGCCAAGGTTGGCATTTCGACTACGGGGTTGTCACCCTCTATGACCGGCCTTTCAAGACCGTTCGTCTATACCATCTTGTAACGCTGCCAACTCGGCAGAGTTGACTGAAAAGTCCCACAACCCCGAACATGCAACTCCTGCCGGATATCACACATGCTCGGTTTAGCCTGTTCCGGTTTCGCTCGCCACTACTAACGGAATCGCGGTTGCTTTCTCTTCCTGTGGGTACTGAGATGTTTCACTTCCCCACGTTCCCTCTACCCGCCCTATATATTCAGGCGGGAGTCACTAGGTCGGCACGCCGCCCAGCGGGGTTTCCCCATTCGGACACCCTCGGATCAAAACTTGCTTATCAGTTCCCCGAGGCTTATCGCAGATTGCTACGTCCTTCTTCGGCTCCAGATGCCAAGGCATTCACCGTTTGCTCTTAAAGACTTGATAAATCACATGAGTTTGAATCAAAACTCGACCCACACCCAAAAGGTGTGTGTCTGAAATTGACTAATGATCTTTAAGATCATCTTGTGCAACCGATCCGAAGATCAGCTGCAAGATGCTCGCGTCCACTGTGTAGTTCTCAAAGTACGGGCGGTACCCCTCCTCGCANCGAAAGTGATGTACTAAGAGAAGGAATCTTCCTTCACACCATGTCAAATGTTCCACCCATGAGCTCCCAGCGAAGAACGTATGTCTTCGATCTGGGTTCTGGACGTCACGCCGTTCAATGAACAACGAACGTCAGATGCTCCTTAGAAAGGAGGTGATCCAGCCGCACCTTCCGGTACGGCTACCTTGTTACGACTTAGTCCTAATTACCAATCCCACCTTCGACAGCTCCCTCCCACAAGGGGTTAGGCCACCGGCTTCAGGTGTTACCGACTTTCATGACTTGACGGGCGGTGTGTACAAGACCCGGGAACGTATTCACCGCAGCGTTGCTGATCTGCGATTACTAGCGACTCCGACTTCACGTAGTCGAGTTGCAGACTACGATCCGAACTGGGACCGGCTTTTTGGGATTCGCTCCACCTCACGGTATTGCAGCCCATTGTACCGGCCATTGTAGCATGCGTGAAGCCCAAGACATAAGGGGCATGATGATTTGACGTCATCCCCACCTTCCTCCGAGTTGACCCCGGCAGTATCCCATGAGTTCCCACCATTACGTGCTGGCAACATAGAACGAGGGTTGCGCTCGTTGCGGGACTTAACCCAACATCTCACGACACGAGCTGACGACAACCATGCACCACCTGTTTACGAGTGTCCAAAGAGTTGACCATTTCTGGCCCGTTCTCGTATATGTCAAGCCTTGGTAAGGTTCTTCGCGTTGCATCGAATTAATCCGCATGCTCCGCCGCTTGTGCGGGTCCCCGTCAATTCCTTTGAGTTTTAGCCTTGCGGCCGTACTCCCCAGGCGGGGAACTTAATGCGTTAGCTGCGTCACGGAATCCGTGGAATGGACCCCACAACTAGTTCCCAACGTTTACGGGGTGGACTACCAGGGTATCTAAGCCTGTTTGCTCCCCACCCTTTCGCTCCTCAGCGTCAGTTACGGCCCAGAGATCTGCCTTCGCCATTGGTGTTCCTCCTGATATCTGCGCATTCCACCGCTACACCAGGAATTCCAATCTCCCCTACCGCACTCTAGTCTGCCCGTACCCACTGCAGGCTGGAGGTTGAGCCTCCAGATTTCACAGCAGACGTGACAAACCGCCTACGAGCTCTTTACGCCCAATAATTCCGGATAACGCTTGCACCCTACGTATTACCGCGGCTGCTGGCACGTAGTTAGCCGGTGCTTTTTCTGCAGGTACCGTCACTTTCGCTTCTTCCCTGCTAAAAGAGGTTTACAACCCGAAGGCCGTCATCCCTCACGCGGCGTTGCTGCATCAGGCTTTCGCCCATTGTGCAATATTCCCCACTGCTGCCTCCCGTAGGAGTCTGGGCCGTGTCTCAGTCCCAGTGTGGCCGGTCACCCTCTCAGGCCGGCTACCCGTCGACGCCTTGGTGAGCCATTACCTCACCAACAAGCTGATAGGCCGCGAGCCCATCCCCAACCGAAAAATCTTTCCAAACGTTGACCATGCGATCACGTCTCGTATCCAGTATTAGACGCCGTTTCCAGCGCTTATCCCAGAGTCAGGGGCAGGTTGCTCACGTGTTACTCACCCGTTCGCCACTGATCCCCAAGTGCAAGCACCTGGTTCACCGTTCGACTTGCATGTGTTAAGCACGCCGCCAGCGTTCATCCTGAGCCAGGATCAAACTCTCCGTAAAAGAAAAATACTGAACACACCGGAAAAAGGTGTGAGCAGCGAGTTTGAACTGACCAAAGAAATGAATCAAACTGACTTCATTTAAAATGCCAACCCCCGGAAGGGCTGGTCTTTGATCCAAAGGAATTCTCACCAGTCCGAAGACCGACGAGGATAATTTGGCATTTGACAAGTGCACGCTGTTGAGTTCTCAAGGATCGGATGCTCCCACGACCCAGTCATCACAACCAGGCCCGCAGGGCAACTTCTCTATCTTACCTGAGCCATTCAGCATGTCAAACCGACACGCCGTCAGACCCAAATTCGAGTAATTGTTCGAAGC
>NZ_JBPXMS010000010.1:0-2514 GCF_051842815.1 Microbacterium sp. A84
TCATTCTTATACAGCCTTCCTTGACCAAGGCGCAGCACTGCTGCACCGACTTGAGACTTCAAGATCATCTGCGATGGGTGCTGACCATCGCCCAAGGTACCGAAACAACTGGTCCTCAGCCACGCGGAAGTTCCCTCCACGGCTTGCCCTTATAAGGGTCCGGTTCCTTCGGCATGCGCAGCACACGTTCGGCCAGGACGTTCTTGTTGACCTCGGTCGTTCCACCTTCGATGGTGTTGGCTCGGCTGCGCAGCATTCCTTTGACTTCGCTCGGCATCGTCGAGGCGTACTGGTCCGGTTCGCCCGGGTCTCCGTTCCACGCGATGCCGTTCATACCCAGCAACGATGCCGCCGCGCTCTGGATCCGCTGATTGAGGTCCGATCCATGAACCTTCCCGATGGAACTCTCGGGACCAGGTGCCACCTTCTGGGCAATCTGTTCGAGCACGCGACGATTGGTCCATTGCCGGACGATCTCCTCACACCAAAGCTTGACGATGTCGTGGCGAACGGCGGGATCGCTCCATCCACCGGCCAGACCCTCGTCTGAACGACGACGCGCGAGCCTGACCAAGTGCGAGGCGCTCCCCCCACCGACCCGGTCGACTCCACCGGAGCCGGCGCCTGCCACCATCTGTCGCTCTCCGCCGAGCGTGGCCTGTGCCACTCGCCAGCCCTCCCCGATCTCGCCGACGCGTTGCGAGTCGGGCACGACCGCACCGTCGATGAAAGTCTGGAAGAACTCTGTCTCGCCTCCCATGTGGGGAAGCGGCATCGGAGAAACGCCGGCTTGGCGCATGTCGATGAGGAAATACGTGATGCCCTGATGCTTCGGCAGGCTCGGATCCGTCCGCGCCAGAAGGATGGCGAAGTCTGCCTGGTCAGCCCAGGTGGTCCAGATCTTCTGACCCGTAATGATCCATGAATCCCCGTCTCGTTCGGCGCGCGTCGACAAGGAGGCGAGGTCACTCCCCGACCCGGGCTCACTGAACAACTGGCACCAGATTTCGTCGGCCCGGACGATCGGCGGCAGGAAACGGCGTCGTTGCTCCTCGGTGCCGTAGGAGAAGAGCGCCGGGGCCGCAAGGTTCAGGCCAAGCGGATTGAGGCGTGGCAAGTGGTACGGAGCAAGAACGGACTCTGCTGCGCGAACCGCCGCACGGCTCCAGCCCAGACCTCCATGTTCGACGTCCCACGCCGCCGCAACAAGCCCCGACGCACCGAAGGCCGGATACCATTCCCGGTACTCGCTCGGGGTCCGTGCCTGACGCACGGCCACAGGGCCGCCCTCGGCCCCGGCATCGAGCCACGCCTGCGGGATCGTTCGTTGCGCCCAATCCCGCACCGCTTGCGCGGCCTGTTCCGGCGTGGTCGTTGGCCCGGCGAACTCCGCCAGATCCGGATGGTTCGACGTTGTATTCATGGTGTCTCCTCCACAGGGGGTCGATTCAATTCAGCCCATCGCAACGATGACGTTCGATCGTTTTCCAGTGCCGCCCACAACGCGGCCTTGGCTGCGCGTACCTCCTCAGGGGGGCGCGATGCGATGTGTTCAGCCAGTTCTTGAGCGCGCGGTACGAGATCATCGGGCTCGACGACCTCCGACACCAGCCCCCAACGCAGAGCTTCCGCAGCGCTCATGCGCTCGTGCGCTCCCATCAGTGCGACCCGTGCGGCCCGGCTGGCGGGCATGCGCAGCATTAGGCCGATGGCCTCCCACGCACTGGCCTGCCCGACGGACACGTGAGGGTCGACGAATTTCGCCGAAGTCGATGCGATCACGATGTCGGAGTCGACGACGAAGTGTAGTCCGCCGCCGGCGCACATCCCGTTCACTGCCGTGATGACCGGGGTGCGGACCCCGAGGTGCCATCCGGTCAACTGCAACCGGGCATTGCGAGTCCGCCTCGACGAGTCCTTTAAGGTCTCCGGTTCGTTGGCAAGTGCCGCGACGTCAAGTCCTGTCTGGAACGACTTCCCCGCGCCCGTCACGACGATACAGCGCACCGAAGGATCCGCGTCCAGTTCACGCCAGGCACGCGGAAGCGCAGACATCATTGCCGCATCCATCGCATTGCCTGCGTGAGGGCGGTTCAGCACGAGCCAGCCCACAGCGCCCTCTCGGCGGACTTCGATGACCTCGCCATTCATGGCTCTCCTTTTCCGGATTATGACCTCTAGTCATAAGATAGCAAAGAAAGAGGCATCAACGCGACTAGGGTGGGACGATGATCGAATGCCGGCTGAGACATCGCCGACGTCCGCGCAAGCGCGCGTACAGCGTTGGGGGCGGAGGACAGTTCCCGAGTACGCGAGCTCATGGCAACACCCATGGGTGGGATCGGAGCGATTGGCGCAAGTTCTACTCGGCACCGAGTCGCACGACGTGGACGCGATCGTCCACCATATTGAGTCCGCCAGCGAGTCACCGCGTAACCGCCTAACTGAGGAGAATGCAGTCATGACGTACGAAACCATCATTGTTGAGCGCCACGGTCACGTGGGGTGGTTGAT
>NZ_JBPXMS010000011.1:0-2387 GCF_051842815.1 Microbacterium sp. A84
ACCGCCTAACTGAGGAGAATGCAGTCATGACGTACGAAACCATCATTGTTGAGCGCCACGGTCACGTGGGGTGGTTGATCAATAACCGCCCGGAAGCCCTCAATTCCCAGAACGTCCAGCAGCGTGACGAGATGGCGGACGCCTGGCTGGAATTGGAGAACGACCCGCAGGTTCGGGTCATCGTCCACACCGGTGAAGGGCGGGCCTTCCATGCTGGCGCCGACATCAGCGAGGTGTCCGAGGCCGGCATGGAACGGTTCGAGCGCGACATGCTCTCGTTCAATCTCCACTTCTCGTCGTGGCATCAAAATGTCAGCAAACCGGTCATCGCAGCCGTCAACGGACTGTGTGTTGGCGGGGGCCTGCACTTCGTAGCGGACGCGGACATCGTCATCGCAGCATCCGACGCTCAGTTCTCAGACCCTCATGTCTCGGTCGGTCAGGTCACGGCGGTCGAGACCATCGGTCTGGCGAAGCAGATGCCCTTTGAAGCCGTGATGAGAATGGCACTCCTCGGCCGTCACGAGCGGATATCGGCCCAACGCGCCTACGAGCTCGGCATGGTGAGCCAGATTGTCGATCCGCCTGAGAAGCTCCGCGAGGAGGCGCAACTACTCGCTGAGAAGATCGCCCGGAACTCCCCCGCCGCCATGCGTGCCACGAAGAAGGCGCTCTGGTCGGCACTGGAGATGGGGCTGACCGACGCGTGCCGACTCGGCTCGCAACATCTCATCAGCGTCTGGGGTCACCCCGACCAGGCCGAGGGCCCGCGAGCCTTCCTCGAGAAGCGCGAGCCGGTTTGGCGGCAGCCGCGGTGACGAAGATCAGTCCCGCCAAGAGCATCGGCGCGGAGCTACGCAACGCGGCTCGGGAGGCGCCCGATGGCGTGGCCTGGTTGCACGGCGAATCGGCCACCACCTTCGGCGAGCAGTGGGCGGAGGTTCGCGAGGCCGCCGCCGCGCTGGTGAGCAAGGGTGTTCGACTCGGCGACCTCGTCATCGTGTGGGCTGCCAATGACAGACCGACGGCCGTCGCGCTGCTCGCCGCGGCGACCGCAGGTGCGACGATCGTCCCGATCAACACCCGCTACACCGCCGCGGAGGTCGAGCACATCATCGGCCGCACCCATCCGGTGCTGGTGATGGCGCCGGCTGAAGCGGGAGGCAGGGCCATCGCCGAGGAAGCGCTGCGCATTGCCGGTGATGCTCCTGTCGTGTGTCTCGGTCCGGTCGCTCCTTCCGGGACCCTTCCCTGGACGGCACTCATGGCCGGAGTGGACAGCATCTCGCTTGCCACGATCGACGCACGCGTGGACTCCATGACCGGCGAGGAGGTCGCAATCATCCAGTTCACCTCGGGTACGACGGGCCGACCGAAAGGAGTTCGGCTGCGGCAAGGACCCCTCCTGAGGACGAGCGCCGCGTGGGCCGATGTCGCCGGGTTGCACCGCGGCGACACCTATCCGGTAGTGTATCCGCTCGCCCACATCGGCGGGTTCAAGACCGGACTCATCACGACACTGGTGGCCCGGGCCACCGCGATCTTGGTCCCCATTGTGCGAGCCGAATCGATCGTCGAGATCATGAACCGCCATCGCGTCACATTCTTCAACGGCCCACCCGCAGTACTGCGAACGCTGCTCGATGAGCGTGACGCCGGAAAGCTGCCCTTGGCGAACACCTTGCGGACCGTCGTAATGGGGTCGGCGATCGTCCCGCCGCAGTTGGTCCGGGACCTTCGCACCACGCTTGGCGTCGAGGACGTGATGATCTCTTATGGACTCACGGAGGCAACCGGCGTGTGTCTCATGACGCGGCGGGGAGACTCCGTCGATCTGGTCAGCGAATCGCTCGGGTGCGCACTACCTGGTGTCGATGTTCGCACTGATGGTGCGACTGCTGACGAACCTCGCCCTATCGAAGTGCGAGGCGACAACGTCATGCTGGGATATTTGGACGACCCCGAGGCCACGGCCGCAGCCGTTCGCGACGGATGGCTCGACACCGGAGACACCGGCTGGACCGATGAGCACGGATACGTCCACATTGCCGGGCGATCCACCGACATGCTCCTGGTGGGCGGTTTCAACGTCTATCCGGCAGAGGTGGAGAACGCCCTCGCGGAGCACGCCGATATCAGTCAAGCCGCAGTCGTGGGACTTGAACACGAACGCCTCGGAGAAGTGCCGGTGGCGTTCATCGTGGCACGCGCGGGTGCCACGCTCACGGTCGACGACGTCATCACGCACGCCCGATCCCGCTTGGCGAACTACAAAGTGCCCCGCGAGATCCGGATCCTGCCCGAACTCCCCCGCGGGCACGTCGGCAAGATCGATCGCGCGGCCCTGCGGGCCCGTGCGTCAGAACTACAAGCCGAGTCCTGACGCA
>NZ_JBPXMS010000012.1:0-1849 GCF_051842815.1 Microbacterium sp. A84
GGATGATCTACGGCCCACGCGGGTTCCGACGGTGTTGATCCGCGGCGACGACGGTCTGGTCGACGCCGACATGGAACGTCGCATGCTGGCCAAGCTCGGCAGGCTCGCGACGTCTCGAACCATCTCCGACTGCGGCCACCACGTGCCGCTCGAACGTCCTGATCAGTTGATCCGCGAGGTGGAACTCGCACTCACCACACCGATCAGGTCAGCACTCACTGACCCGTGAGCCGCCAAGAGGGCGACCGGCGCTCTGCAAAGGCGCGGGCACCCTCCCTGGCCTCATCACCGCGCATGACCTCGGCTTCAGTCGCCCGTTCGATTTCGTACGCCTCCATGAGAGTGTCCCTGAACCCCAGAGCCACCGTGCGCTTGGTCGCGCGAACCGCTGCCGGTGCGTTGTCGGCGATGCGCTGTGCGAGCTCGAGCGCGGTACTCAGCGCGGCGCCGTCTTCCACCACACGATTCAAGAATCCCCAACGCTCCATGTCCGCCGCGGACTTCTCCTCTCCGGTCAGGAGGATCTCCATCGCGACAGCGTAGGGCACCTGCCTCGGCAGCCGAGCCAACGATCCTCCACTGGCAACCACGCCGTGACGAACCTCCGGTAGTGCGAAGCGGGCCGACCGGGAGGCGATCCGGATGTCCGTGGCACCCGCCAGTTCCATGCCGGCGCCGAAGCAGATGCCTTCAATCGCCGAGACAACCGGCTTCTGCAGGTTTTGGTCACGCAGGACGGCACGGTGGATTGCGGCCCAGATCGAGCCGCCCCCGCCCTCACGATTCGCCGCAGCGACCTCGCGTGAAATGCTGGCCAAGTCGGCGCCGGAACTGAAGTCGCCGCCCGCTCCAGTAATGATCCCGACCCTTGCGTCTGACTGCTCGAGTTCATCCCAGGCCGCAGCGAGCTGACGAAACCCGTCCGCGTCGATGGCATTGCGGCGGCCGCCGCGATCGATCTTGATCTGAAGAACGCCGCTGACCGGGGCCGAGAGGGTGATCATCGATCGGACGAGGGACGCAGGCGCGCCAGCAACTTCGCGGTGGCCTCCCGGTAGGCGGGGCGTCCCATGCTCCACAGTTGACCGATCTCCTCTAAGTCGATGGCCAGTCGCTCATCGTGGAGAGGAATGCTCGCACGCAGAGAAGCCTTGGTGCGGCGGACGACCTCGGGCGAACGCGCCGCCACGCGCGTGGCGAGCCTGTTCGCCTCCCCCATCAGGTCGGCGTCGTCGACGACGCTCCACACCAGGCCAAGATCCAGCGCTCGTTCGGCAGTGAGCTTCTCGCCCATCAACACCACGGCCGAAGTCGCCTGCTTGCCGATCGCATTGTTCATCCGCCAGAGGTAGCCTCCCCCCGGATGGATAGCGATGTCGAGGAACGTCGCATCAAACTTGGCCGAGCGTGCAGCAACACGTACATCACACGCCAAGGCGAAGTTGGCGCCCGCACCGATCGCCGGCCCATTGATGGCCGCGATCGTTGGAACCGACAACAGGTGAACCGCGCGGAAGCCACGGTAGAGAGGCGCGAGATCGAAATCCGGGTTGGCCAGCGCGTCAACGTCCCCGCCCGCGGAGAACACTGAGCCGACCCCGGTCACCACCACTACCTTCACCCGGGAATCGGCTTCGATGCGCTCACACGCTGCTTCAACATCAAGACTCATCTGCCTGGACACGGCATTGCGCCGTGCGGCATCGTCGAGCGTCAGTGTCGCTACGCCATCCTCGCGAACCTGCAGATCCACCAGGGATTGTTCGAGCGTCATTCTTATACAGCCTTCCTTGACCAAGGCGCAGCACTGCTGCACCGACTTGAGACTTCAAGATCATCTGCGATGGGT
>NZ_JBPXMS010000013.1:0-1267 GCF_051842815.1 Microbacterium sp. A84
GCGGCAAAGTCAAATGGTGTGGGCAACGTTGGTAGTTAGGCTGCGAGGAGCAGCTGGTTGAGCCGGTTGGCCGGGGTCTGAAGCTCGAGGGTCGGGCGGGGGCGGCGATTCAGGATCGCGGCGGTCCGGGCGAGGTCCTCGGGAGAGTGGGCGGAGAGATCTGATCCTTTCTCGAACCAGAATCGTAGAAGCCGGTTGGTGTTCTCGTTGGTCCCGCGTTGCCAGGGTGAGTGCGGGTCACAGAAGTAGAGCGTTGTCTCTAACGCGGTCTGGATCTTGGCGTACTCGGCGAGCTCTGTTCCGCGATCCCAGGTGATCGAACGGCGCAGGTGTTCAGGCAGCGCGCCCATCTCGCGGATCATTGCGGTAGCGACAGTATCTGCGGAGTGGTCTCCGGGTAGGTGGAGCAGAATCGTGAAGCGTGTCGTGCGTTCAACGAGAGTGCCGATCGCAGTGCCGTCAGAACCGATGATCAAGTCGCCCTCCCAGTGCCCAGGGATAGCCCGATCCTCGACCTCGGCCGGCCGATCACTGATCTTGAACGCTTCTTTATAGGGGCTGTTCTTACGTCTCTGCGCCGTGTGGGCAACACGCTTCTTCCGTTTCAGAGAGAGCTTCTCCGCGAGATCTGCCCGCAATTTCCCGCGGGTCTGGACGTAAAGGGCTTGGTAGATCGTCTCGTGACTCACGTGCATAGTCTGATCGTCCGGGAAGGAAACCTCTAACATCGTGGAGATCAGTTTCGGGCTCCACCCTTCGTCCATCCACCCCTCGATCAACCGGCACAGCGCCTCGTTCTCGATCAACGTGAACGGCTTCGGTCGACGCCTGGCCTGATGCGCGCGGGTGTGCGCGACCGACGCGTAATACACCCCGTCGGCGCTTGTGTTGCGTCGCACTTCCCGCCAGACCACGGACTTGTCTCGACCGATCTCGGCGGCGATCTTGGCGTAACTCAGCCCTGCACGGAACCCCATTTGGATCACGCCGCGCTCTGTCGCAGTCAACATTCGTCCGCTAGCAGGGGGCGCAACTGGCGCCAGGTCATCGAGGCCTCCATCGGCTCCAAGGTTGATCTTCATCCCTCCAGACTGAGCCCACCAGCGAGATCCCGACGTGCCAGACACACCCAAGCTCAGCGCAGCACGCTGAACGGGCACCCCCGCACACACAAGATCAACGAACTGCGTACGAGTATTCGGCGGGAACAACTTGACCATGAAACGCTCCTTCAAGAAGAACGTTGCTGCCACCATATGACTTCGCC
>NZ_JBPXMS010000014.1:0-1249 GCF_051842815.1 Microbacterium sp. A84
GGCTTATAGGCCAAAAAGAGTGGATGGGTCCGGGCGTGTCATCCCCTTCCTGCCCATCCGGCGCGTGACCAGAGTCCTTCGGCGGCGTCGAGGCCGGTGTCGTAGAGGGCGGGTTCGATTGGGGCGTCTGCGGTGTCTGCGTTAGCGGGTGGTGCGGGCGGGGTGGCTGGTTTAGCGAGGGCGATTGCTTCGTTGAGGGGCAGTTCGTGGAGGACGAGGAACCATTCGATGGCTCGTTTCTGGTGGTGCTCGCTCATTCCGCGGTGGCGGAGGAGGAGCTCGCGGATCTGGCTGTTGATTGCGCCTTCTAACGGTGACGTGGTGCGCGGGTTGCCGTAAGTGATGTAGGTGAACAGTGTGTTGTTGCGGATCACGCCGTGGATGAGTGACCACGCTTTGCGGAGCCGATCATGGGTGTATCCGATCTGCCCGTTACGGAACCGGGTTTTCTCTTTCGTGAGGTGTCCGAACGTGCGCCACCATTCATCGAGCGTGATCTGCCAGGCGATCGCGGCGTCCTTGTCGTCTTCATCGATCGCGGACACGCGCATCACGAGCGCGCGCAGCGCCCTGGCGGCGTCGGTCCTCGGGGTGCGGGTCAGGTGCCGGGTGAGACGCATCTGCACGTGAAACAGGCAGCGTTGATGCTTCGTTTCCGGCCAGACCGCTTTGAGCGCGGTCGGGATCCCGGTGCCACCATCGGAGACGAGCACGCCCGGGGCGGCGACCTGCTCGAGCAATGCTTTCCAGGCCGCGACGGATTCCCCGCCTGACCATTGCCAGGCCAACACACGACCCTTGTCGCTGAACGCGATCAACAGACACCAGCCGCTCACCCAGAACCCGTCAACGAGGACAGCGTGGTGGATCTCGGTCGCGGGCGGCAGGCGCGGCTCGAGCGCCCAGCACCAGGCCGTCTCTCGGCGAAACGTGCGCCCTGTCGCGGTCCCATCGATTTCGGCTTGGGTCTGCTTCCCGACCAGCCAGGACACGAAACGCACGAGTTGTTCCCGGCGGGAGACATCGGGGCGGCGGCGCACGCTCGATGCCCCACAGGACGGGCATCGCCACCGTTGCGTTCCCGAGCGGTGCCGGCCATTCTTCACCAACCGAGAACCACATACCATGCACGTTGTCGAATTCGAGGGAAGGTCCACGATTAAGCATCACGGACCATACCGATGCCCATTTCACCGCAGAATCACGCGGCTAGATCAAGAACCCATCCACTCCTTTTGGCCTATAACCC
>NZ_JBPXMS010000015.1:0-993 GCF_051842815.1 Microbacterium sp. A84
GTGGAGTCATTGTTGAAATACCACTCTGGTCACTCTGGATATCTAACTTCGAACCGTAATCCGGTTCAGGGACAGTGCATGGTGGGTAGTTTAACTGGGGCGGTTGCCTCCCAAAAAGTAACGGAGGCGCCCAAAGGTTCCCTCAACCTGGTTGGTAATCAGGTGGCGAGTGTAAGTGCACAAGGGAGCTTGACTGTGAGACTGACAGGTCGAGCAGGGACGAAAGTCGGGACTAGTGATCCGGCAGTGGCTTGTGGAAGCGCTGTCGCTCAACGGATAAAAGGTACCTCGGGGATAACAGGCTGATCTTGCCCAAGAGTCCATATCGACGGCATGGTTTGGCACCTCGATGTCGGCTCGTCGCATCCTGGGGCTGGAGTAGGTCCCAAGGGTTGGGCTGTTCGCCCATTAAAGCGGTACGCGAGCTGGGTTTAGAACGTCGTGAGACAGTTCGGTCCCTATCCGCTGCGCGCGTAGGAAATTTGAGAGGATCTGACCCTAGTACGAGAGGACCGGGTTGGACGAACCTCTGGTGTGTCAGTTGTTCCGCCAGGAGCACCGCTGATTAGCTACGTTCGGGATGGATAACCGCTGAAAGCATCTAAGCGGGAAGCCGGCCTCAAGATGAGATTTCCATACCTTCGGGTGAGAGGCTCCCAGCCAGACTACTGGGTTGATAGGCCAGATGTGGAAGCACGGTAACGTGTGAAGCTGACTGGTACTAATAAGCCGATGACTTGATAACACACCGTTTGTTGGTGCTACGCGTCCACTGAGTGGTTCTCGATGTACGGTCGAGAACCACATAACAATGACTTTGTTATGTGTTTGATTGAAACATCAATAGTGTTTCGGCGGCCATAGCGTGAGGGAAACGCCCGGTTACATTCCGAACCCGGAAGCTAAGCCTCACAGCGCCGATGGTACTGCAGGGGGGACCCTGTGGGAGAGTAGGACACCGCCGGACTTCTTTTAGACAAAATGGCCACCCAA
>NZ_JBPXMS010000016.1:0-500 GCF_051842815.1 Microbacterium sp. A84
TCATTCTTATACAGCCTTCCTTGACCAAGGCGCAGCACTGCTGCACCGACTTGAGACTTCAAGATCATCTGCGATGGGTTGCGTCGACATCTTCGCCGCATCTATCGCGCTACCCGCCTCAGGGCGGTTCAGTGCACGCCCGCCCACAGCGCGCTAACGACGCCCTGGGGTGCCGTCGCGATTCACCGATTTCCTCCTGGATCATCGCCTCTAGGTGTAAGATAGCAAGGAAAGGGCGATCAGTGCGATAAAGGTGTGGCGATGATCATAGTCTCGGCTGATGAGACCGCCGACTTCCCTCAAATCGACCGACGCCATCCTTACCCGCTTGGTGCACCCACCAGCCGTGAGCCGCGCGCTGTTGACGACCGAACAGGTCGGCGGAGCACAGCGTTGCCTCGAGTCCCCCAGCAAGTGACCCACCGCCTAACTGAGGAGAATGCAGTCATGACGTACGAAACCATCATTGTTGAGCGCCACGGTCACGTGGGGTGGTTGAT